>NZ_LT607750.1:3835000-5035000 GCF_900090235.1 Micromonospora echinaurantiaca
TTCGTGGAATTCAGCAGGCCGGCCGCCGCGGTTTCCCGCAAGCTCGCCCGGTGCCCTGCCGGTCGTCAACCATACCCGGTCGGTTCCGCCTCACCAAATCCGCCCCTCGGCGAATCCGGGGCACCACCCGGACCAGGCTCCGACGAGGTCAACCCGTCGAACCCTGAGGTTGTTCCCGCGCTCCGGCCTCTAGGACTTTCGCCCTTTTCGTCCGTTCCGCGCTGGCAGAGAGAAAGTTACGCGCCCGGCGGATTGATCGTCAAATCCACCGGGCGCGTCCCGCGTCACACCGTCGACGTACGGCTATCTCTCCACCTCGACACCGGCGAAGGACCGCTTGCCGCGGCGCAGCACCAGGTACCGGCCGTGCAGCAGGTCCTCCGGAGAGACCCGCGCGTCGACGTCGGTCACCCGGTTGTTGTTCACGTAGGCGCCGCCCTCCGCGATCACCCGTCGCGCCTCCTTGTGGCTCGGCACCAGCCCGGACTCACGCAGCAGCGCGGCCACGTCGGGCAGTTCGCCGCCGACGTGGACCAGGCCCGCCTCGGTCAGCGCGGCCCGCAGCGTCGCCGGGGTGAGGTCGGTCAGCGAGCCCCGGCCGAAGAGCGCTTGGCTGGCGGCGACCGCCTGGGCCATCTCCCGCTCGCCGTGCACCAGCGCGGTGAGTTCCTCGGCGAGCGCCCGCTGGGCCAGCCGCGCCGCCGGGCGCTCCGCGGTCTCCTTCTCCAGCGCCTCCAGCTCCTCGCGGGAGCGGAAGCTGAAGAAGCGCAGGTAGCGGTTCACGTCCCGGTCCTCGACGTTGACCCAGAACTGGTAGAAGGCGTACGGGCTGGTCATCTCGGGGTCGAGCCAGACCGCGCCACCCTCGGTCTTGCCGAACTTCGTCCCGTCCGACCTGGTGACCAGCGGGGTGGTGAACGCCTGAACCGGCCCGGCGCCCCGCCGGCGGACGTAGTCGACCCCGGCGGTGATGTTGCCCCACTGGTCGGAGCCGCCGAACTGGAGTTGGCAGCCGTGCCGGCGGTGCAGCTCGAAGAAGTCGTTCGCCTGCAGCAGCTGGTAGCTGAACTCGGTGAAGCTGATGCCGCTCTCCAGCCGAGCCTTGACCACCTCCCGGGCGAGCATCTTGTTGACCGGGAAGTGCTTGCCGACGTCGCGGAGGAACTCGACCACCGACATCTCGCCGGTCCAGTCCAGGTTGTTGACCAGTTGCGCGGCGTTCTCCCCGGTGTACGAGACGAACGGGGCGAGCTGGTCGCGGATCCGGGCCACCCAGCCGGCGACCACCTCCGGCGGGTTGAGCGTGCGCTCCGCGCTCTCCTTCGGATCACCGATCTGCCCGGTCGCCCCGCCCACCAGCAGCAGCGGGCGGTGCCCGGCGAGCTGGAGCCGGCGGGCCGTGGCGACCTGCACGAGGTGGCCGACGTGCAGGCTGGGCGCGGTCGGGTCGAAGCCCACATAGAAGGCCGCCCTGGGGCCGTCGAGCAGCGCGCGCAGCTCGTCGATGCCGGTGGAGTCCTGGATCAGGCCACGCCACAGCAGGTCTTCGGTGAGGGAGTCCCGCCCGGGCGGCGGAAGGCTGATGTCGGTCACGGTCACCGATTCTCCCCCATCCGAGGCGGTGACCCGTACCGGGTTTGCCGAGCCGACGCCGGATACGCTGGCGATTCCATGATCGAGGAGGGCTGCGTGGAGACGACGGAGATGGCGGGCGGCTTCGTGGCCCTGCTCGGCCTGAAGTTCGACGAGGTGAGCGGCGACCGGGTCGTCATCCGCTGGCAGGTCCGCCCGGACCTGCACCAGCCGTACGGCATCCAGCACGGCGGGGTGTACTGCGCGGTGGTGGAGACGGCGGCCAGCGTGGGCGGCGCCCTCTGGTTGGGCGACCGCGGCCAGGTCGTCGGCGTGTCCAACCAGACCGACTTCCTGCGCGCGGTCCGCGACGGGGAGCTGACCGCGGTCGGCACCCCGGTGCACCGGGGCCGCAGCCAGCAGCTCTGGCAGGTGGAGATCACCGACGCGGACGCCCGGCTGGTGGCCCGCGGCCAGGTCCGGCTGCAGAACCTCACCCCCGCCTGACCGTCCCCCACACCAGCACAGGCGGGATGGACGCGGGGCCGCGCGGCGCGGGATGTCCGGCTCCGGCGGCGATCCCGGGGGCGTTGATCCGGACGCGGGCGGGTCGGGTGCGGGGTGCGGGCAGCGGTGTCAGTTGCCTGCCCGGTCCAGCATCGGCTCGGCGTCCGGATCCGGGGCGTCATCGCTGGGTGCGGACCGGCACAGCCGCACCTCGGCGATCGCGCGGTGCGCGATCCGGGTGACCACCAGGTCCCAGCCGTCGACGGTGACGCTCTCGCCGGCCACCGTGGGGATGTGGCCGAGGCAGGCGAGCACCAGCCCGGCGACAGTGGTGTAGTCGCCCTCGGGGCGGCCGGGCAGTTCGACGCCGAGGTCCGGCAGGTCGTGCACCGGGAAGGTGCCGGGCAGCAGCAGCGCACCGTCCGGCTCGGTGCGCACCGCGCCCAGGTCCCGGTCGGTCTCGTCGTAGATCTCGCCGACGATCTCCTCGAGGATGTCCTCCAGGGTGACGATCCCGTCGACGGCGCCCCGCTCGTCCACCACCAGGGCGATGTGCTGACGTTCCGCCTTGAACTGGCGCAGCGCGTCGACCACCGGCAGCGAGTCCGGTAGCAGCATCGGCGGTCGGACGCAGTCGTCGATCGGCCGGTCGTCCGGCACGCCGACCAGGTCGCGCAGGTGGATCACGCCGACCGCGTCGTCGAGGCCGCCGTGGCGTACCACGGGCGCGCGGGAGTGCCCGGACGCGGCGAGCACCAGCCGGGCGGCCTCGGCGGTGGTCCCGCTGTCCAGCGTGAAGACCTGCAGCCGGGGCACCAGCACCGCCCGCAGCTGCCGGTCGGCGATCTCGACCGCGCCGGCGATGATGGTCTGTTGCTCCTTGGTGAAGCCGTGGTTGCCGGCGACGATGTCGCGCAGCTCGTCGGGGCTGATCTCGTCGCGTTTCGGCTGCGGGTTGAGCCCGACCAGGCGGACAACCAGGTCGCTGGTGGCGCCGAGCGCCCAGACGGCCGGCCGGGTGAGGGTGGCGAGCAGGTCCAGCGGGCGGGCGACGAGCAGCGCCCAGCGCTCGGGCACCTGCATGGCGATCCGCTTCGGGGCCAGTTCGCCGAAGACCAGGGTGACGAACGTCAGCACCAGGGTGACCGCCACGATCGCGACCGGCTCGGCGGTGCCGCCGAGCGCGCCCAGCAGCGGTACCAGCGGCCGGGCCAGGGAGACCGCGGCGGCGGCCGAGGCCAGGAACCCGGCGAGCGTGATGCCGATCTGGATGGTGGCCAGGAAGCGGTTCGGGTCGGTGGCGAGGCGGGCCAGCACGCGGCCGGCCCGGCTGGTGCGTTCCAGCCGCTGGACCTGGCTGTCCCGCAACGAGACCAGCGCCATCTCGCTGCCAGCGAACAGGGCGTTCAGGACGATCAGGACACCGACCAGGGCCAGTTGGCTCCCGTAGCTCTGCACGCCCGGTTCTCCCTCGCACGGACCGCGCCGACCGGCGCCGCCGGGCGGAGGCCCCGCCGGCGTACGCGCATCTGTGCCCCGCGGACCGGGCGGTGAATCCTGCTTCCGCCGTCCGGGTGACCCGCGCTACGCCCGCCCGCCGACCGATGGGGCCGGCAGGTCCAGCACGTACGCGTCGCCCTCCGGGCGGAAGCCGAGCCGGTGGTAGTAGGGGGCGACCATGCCGGGCGGGCTGACCACCCGGCGGAAGCCCCGGTCGGTGAAGAGCCGGCTGCGCCGGTAGACGAACTCGCCCGGGGTGAAGTCGCGGAACCGCTGGGTCACGTAGTCGAGGTCGATCTGGGCCACGCCGCCGGGCTCGGCGTGCGAGAGCACCACCCCGACCACCTCGTCGGCGCGGACCACCAGGAACGCCGAACGCTCGGCGGCGGTGCCGGGCGGCCAGCGGAAGCCGGGGTTGAACCGGGCGATGTCGGCGCCGTGCACCCGCAGGGTGTGGGCGAGGAACTGGTCGTCGACGCCGACCTCGACCACCTGGTAGGTCGCCTCGTCGTGCCGGGTGGCCAGCATCTTCCGCAGGTACCAGATGTTGATCACGGCCAGCACCACGTTCAGCCCGACCATGGGCCAGACCGCCAGGGCGGCGTTGTAGCCGATCAGCACCAGGCAGCCGACCAGGTTGAGGGCGCGCAGTCGCAGGATGCGCGCCTGCAACAGCGACCAGACCAGCAGCGCGGAGCCGGCCCAGCCGATCAGATCCAGCCAGTTCACCCGGCGAGGGTAGTTCCCGCGCCGATCGACGCCGCCGCCGGGGAGCACCGGCGACCCGGGGTGGGGCCGGCCCAGCCCAGCGTGGGGGTCGGCCAGCCCAACCCAGGGCGGGGTCAGGCCGCCCAGGGTGGGGCCACGCCCGGGCGGGGCGGGGTCGGTGGGGCCGGCCGGCTCAGCCGGCGAGCTCCAGCACGTACTCCTCGACGTCGTGGCCGCGGCCGGCGGCGTAGCCGCGGTCCTCGCCGCAGATGACGAAGCCGCACTTGCGCAGCACCGCGAGCGAGGCGACGTTGTCCTTGGCGGCGCGGGCGTGCAGCGGGCGCTGGGGCACCTCGCGCAGCAGCGCGGCCAGGGCGCGGGTGGCGTAGCCGAGGCCCCAGTGTCGCCGGTCGATCCAGTAGCTGACCTCGGTGCGCTCGCCGACGGGGAAGGCGTGCACATGCCCGACCACCTGGCCGTCGACGGTCACCGTGCGGGTCACGATCGCCGGATCGGTGCGCACCCGCTTCCAGTGGGCGGCGAAGCCCTCCCGGTCGGCCGGGTCGTCGGCGGTGAAGGCGGCCATCCGGATCGCCTCCGGATCCAGCTGGTGCCGGTAGAACTCCGGCAGGTCGTCGTCGTGCACGGGGCGCAGCTGCAGGTCGGCGGTCACGCGCCCGAGGATAGGGCGGGGCTGTGACATCCGGGACCTCCGGCCCGTCAGGTACCCCGTTCGGCCCTGTCCCGGCCGTCGCCGGCATTGCTACCAACGAATGGGACGACGTTCCCGCGGCGGCGGAGTGGAGGCCGGCATGTCGACTTACGTCTACGACTTCATCGAGGGCGACCGGAGCCGGGCCGACCTGCTCGGCGGCAAGGGCGCCAACCTGGCGGAGATGACCCGGCTCGGGCTGCCGGTGCCGCCCGGGTTCACCGTCAGCACCGAGGCGTGCCGGGCGTACCTGGCCGACGGGCGGCCGCCGGCCGGCCTGTTCGACGAGGTGAACGGCCACCTGCGGGAGATCGAGATCCGGCTCGGCCGGCGCTTCGGCGACCCGCACGACCCGCTGCTGCTGGCCGTCCGCTCGGGCGGGCGGTACTCCATGCCCGGCATGATGGAGACGATCCTGGACATCGGGCTCAACGACGCCACGGTGGCCGGGCTGGCCGCGCAGAGCGGCGACGAGCGCTTCGCCTGGGACTCCTACCGGCGGTTGATCCAGATGTTCGGCCGGACCGTGTACGGCGTACCGGCCGACGAGTTCGAGCGGGAGCTGGCCGCCCTGCGCGCCACGACCGGGCCGGCCGGGCCGGACGCCGAACAGCTG
The DNA here is from genome assembly GCF_900090235.1 of Micromonospora echinaurantiaca. Classification (NCBI taxonomy): domain Bacteria; kingdom Bacillati; phylum Actinomycetota; class Actinomycetes; order Micromonosporales; family Micromonosporaceae; genus Micromonospora; species Micromonospora echinaurantiaca. The sequence goes on from NZ_LT607750.1 coordinate 3,840,616, forward strand.
CGCGGGCTGGTCGGGACGTACAAGAAGGTGTTCGCCGCGCAGGTCGGGCACGACTTCCCGCAGGCCCCGCACGAGCAGCTCTACCTGGCGATCCGCGCGGTGTTCGAGTCCTGGAACGCCGAGCGGGCGGTGCTCTACCGGCGCCGGGAGCACATCCCGGACGACCTCGGCACCGCTGTCAACGTGATGGCGATGGTCTTCGGCAACCTCGGCCCGGACTCCGGCACCGGGGTCGCGTTCACCCGTGACCCGGCCACCGGCGCCCCCGGCGTGTACGGCGACTACCTGCCCGACGCCCAGGGTGAGGACGTGGTGGCCGGCATCCGCAACACGGTCGGCCTGGCCGAGCTGGAGCGGATCGACCCGGCCAGCTTCCGGCAGCTGACCGAGATCATGGCGACGTTGGAGCGGCACTACCGGGACCTGTGCGACGTCGAGTTCACCATCGAGCGCGGCAAGCTGTGGATGTTGCAGACGCGGGTCGGCAAGCGCACCCCCGCGGCGGCGTTCGTGATCGCCGCCCAGCTGGTCGACGAGGGCCTGATCGGCCTCGACGAGGCGCTGCACCGGGTGACCGCCGGGCAGCTGGCGCAGCTGATGTTCCCCGCCTTCGACCTCGCCGCCGCGCCCGAGCCGCTCGCCACCGCGGTGGGCGCCTCGCCGGGCGCGGCCGTGGGCCGGGTGGTGTTCGACTCGGCCGCCGCGGCCGCCGCCACCGAACCGGTCATCCTGGTGCGCCGGGAGACCAATCCGGACGACCTGCCCGGCATGATCGCCGCACGCGGGGTGCTGACCTCGCGGGGCGGCAAGACCTCGCACGCCGCCGTGGTGGCCCGGGGCATGGGCCGTACCTGCGTCTGCGGCGCCGAGGCGCTGCGGATCGACCCCGAGCGCGGCGAGTTCACCGTCGGCGACCGGGTGGTCCGCGCCGGGGAGCTGATCTCGATCGACGGCACCACCGGCCGGGTCTTCCCGGGCGAGGTGCCGGTGCAGCCCTCCCCCGTGGCCCGCTACCTCGCCGGCGAGCTGAAGCCGGAGGCAGACCGGCTGGTCGCCGCGGTGCACCGGCTGCTCTCGCACGCCGACGCGGTGCGCCGGCTCGGCGTCCGGGCCAACGCGGACACCCCGGCCGACGCCGAGCGGGCCCGCCGGTTCGGGGCGTCCGGGATCGGGCTGTGCCGCACCGAGCACATGTTCCTCGGTGACCGCCGGGAGCTGGTGGAACGGCTGATCCTGGCCGACGACCCGGACCGGCTGGCCGAGGCGCTGGCCGCGCTGCTGCCCCTGCAGCGGGCCGACATCGAGGGGATCCTCGCCGCGATGGACGGGCTGCCGGTGACGATCCGGCTGATCGACCCTCCGCTGCACGAGTTCCTGCCCCCGCTGGCCGAGCTGACCGCCCGGGTGGCCCGGGCGGAGGCGCTCGGCGAGGACCCGGGACGCGACGGCCTCCTGCTGACCGCGGTACGCCGGATGCACGAGGCCAACCCGATGCTCGGGCTGCGCGGCGTACGGCTGGGGCTGGTGGTGCCCGGCCTCTTCGGGATGCAGGTGCGGGCGATCGCCGAGGCGACGGCGCAGCGGGTCGCCGCCGGCGGCGACCCGCGGCCGGAGATCATGGTGCCGCTGGTCGCCGACGTGCGGGAGCTGGCCGCGGTGCGGGCCGAGGTGGAGGCCGTGCTGGCCACCGTGCCGGGGGCGCCGCCGATCCCGGTGGGCACCATGGTGGAGACGCCGCGGGCCGCGCTGACCGCCGGCGACATCGCCGCCGAGGCCCACTTCTTCTCCTTCGGCACCAACGACCTGACCCAGACCACCTGGGCGTTCTCCCGGGACGACGTGGAGGGCTCGTTCTTCAGCGGCTACCTGGAGCGGGGCATCTTCGCGGTCTCACCGTTCGAGACGATCGACGCGACCGGGGTGGGCCGGCTGATCCGGCTGGCCGTGGCCGAGGGCCGGGCCACCCGCCCGGAGCTGACCGTGGGTGTCTGCGGGGAGCACGGCGGCGACCCGGACTCGGTGGCCTTCTTCGCCGACGCCGGCCTGGACTACGTCTCCTGCTCGCCGTACCGGGTGCCGGTCGCCCGGCTGGCCGCCGGCCGGGCCGCGGTGCGGCTGACCGGTCCCGGATCCGACTCCCGCTAGGAGGTACCCGCGATGACCGCGATCTTCAACCCCACCGGACCCGCCCCGCTGGTCCCGCCGGTCCGGCCGGTGCCCGACCAGGCCGGGCAGCCGGCAGTACGCGGGCCGGTCGGCCCGGTGCTGGAGCTGCCCGGCACGCCCGGCGCCGCGCTGGTGCCGGTGACCCACCAGGGCCGCCCGGTCGGCGCGTTCGTCCTGTCCGGTGGGCGGGTGCGCTACCGGCCGGTGCTGGACCCGGACCGGTTGCTCACCGCCAGCGCCGGCGTGATCGCCGCCGGCCTGCTCGCCGCCGGGGTGGTCGCGGTCGGCCGGCGGCGCCCGCCGGCGATCGGCGCGGTGACCATGGGCCCGGGTGGCTGGGTGAGCCTGAAGGGCCTGTCCGCGCCTGGCCCGCGCGCCGCCCGGCCGCCGCGCCCCTGGTGGGCCCGGCTGCTGCGGGCGCACCGGCTGGTCGTCCAGCGCTGACCTGGTCGAGGTCGGCGGTTCGCCGGCCCCGACCCGCACCGGCCCCGGCGACTGGCGGGGCCCCGCCGTCCCGGACCGGACGCGCCGCCCACCCCCCGGTGGCGCTCCGGCCCGGGACGGCCCGTCTCCCGGCCCGGTCTGCCCGGACGCCATTCGAGGCGTTCTCGGCCGGCCCGGAGGCGGCCCATGTACCCGGACAGCGGCTACCTCCGGATTCCTGTCGGCAGGACAGCGCCCTCGTGACCGACGTGTTACCGCTCGCGCGCCAGCGCGCGAGATGCGAGATGGACGGTGATGTCGGCGGCGATCTCGACTGTCTTCGGCAGGACCCGTCTGATCCGGCTGAACACCCGCTCTTGCTGCGCGGCCGGCAGTTCGAGGTAGGCCGAGATGGTCGCGAGATGGCCGACGTAGTCGTCAGCGCTCACCGTCAGGCGGCGCTCGATCACGGACTGCTGAACGTCGACGAACCATTCGGACCGTTGGAGCTCCGTACCCGGCCATTGCATGTCGTGTTCCGGAGGCGTCCCGTCGGGCGACGGGATCTCGTCGCTTTCCAAGTACGGTGTCCGGGCCACCCGAACCGCTTCCCGCACAGCCGGGTCGGCCAGCTGGATCGGCCCACCGAACGAGGCGAACACGCCGCCCGGCTTCAATAACGCGGCCATGCGCGACCACCGCCGCTCCGCGCTAGTCCAATGCAGCGCCGCTGCCGCATAAACCAGGTCGTAGCGTTCGCCCGGTCGTATGTCCTCGAACGAGGCTTGCACGGCTTTGACGTTTGCTGGCACGTGCTTACGCAGCTCGGCGAGCATGGCCCCGTCCGGCTCGGTCGCGGTGACCGCGATCCCCTGTCGAGCGAACAGACGAGTTGCTTTGCCTGTCCCAGAGCCGATCTCGAGGGCAGCCCGAACCGGCCTGCCCGCATACGTCATCACCAGGTCGACAAGTTCCACGGGATATCCCGGCCGGAACCGTTCATATGCTTCCGCCACCCGTCCGAAGCTCATGGCGCGACCAGACATGCCGAACATCCTGGCACTGCCTACGCCGGCCATGCGGAATGAGCAGATGTCCGCGGTGGACCCTCGGTCCACGCCTCGCAGGCGGTGCGTATGTCCGCTGGTCTAGGGTCGCTGGGGTGGTCATGAGCGCGCAGGACGTTGTGGGCGTGATCGAGTCAGACCCGGTAGCGATGAGAGTCCTTCGGGCCACGGCCGACCTTGGATTACCGGACTGGTGGATCGGTGCCGGCTTCGTTCGCAACCGCGTCTGGGACGCGATCAGCGACCTCCCGGTCTCGCCGGAGCGCGACGTGGATGTCGCCTACTTCGACCCGGAGAAGCTGGACCCGAGCGAGGAGGCACGCGTCGAAGCCCGAGCCATGGCGTCCCTACCCGGGGTGCCGTGGGAGATTCGTAATCAGGCACGGATGCATCTGCACAATGGCGATGAGCCCTACACGTCCACCTCGGACGCGATTTCGCGCTGGCCCGAAACGGCACCGTGCGTCGCGGTTACTCTGCGGGGTGACTCTGTTCGCCTGGTGTCCTGCCATGGGCTGGCTGACCTTGTGGGAATGGTCGTCCGCCCCTCGCCGCTTTCGCCAGCGCAGCGGGCCGCGCGACGGTACAGCGCCGCGTGGAGGTCAAGGGATGGCTCGACCGATGGGCCGGACTGCGGTTGGCACTCTAACGCTCACCCCAAGCGAAGGAAGCCCAGCCCCGAGAGGACGTCCTCGTCCCGGTCATGGCCGCGCCGATCGCGAGCACTCGAGCCCGACGTTGGATCAAGTAGGCGGACTCAGCCGCGCTCCCCGCCTTCGCTGGGCGTCGGCCCGATGTGGCTCAAGGTCCGGTGCCCCGGCACGAGTGGGGTCGCTGAGCGGAGACCGCGGTCGGGCGAGCGATGGGAGAGCAGGCGTCCGATCAGCGCGGCGGCGATGGCGGCCAGCCCGGCCGCCGCGAAGCCGCCCGCTGGCACGGAGACGTCGATCGCCACCCCGACGATCGGGGATCCGAACGCGAAACCCGCGCTCTGCGCCGAGGATTGCAGACCTGTCGCCTCACCCCGCACACCGGCCGGCGCCAGCCGGCTGACCGCGTCGGCCACCGCGGAGAGGGTCGGCGCGGTGAGAAGCCCGGTGCCGACAACGGCCACGCACAACCAGGGCCAGTCGTGGGCAAGCCCGACGGGAGTCGTCACGAGCCCGAGCAGGCCGAGCAGCAGCCATGTGGGCAGCGGCCGGGGCAGCGCGCCATAGATCAGCCCGCCGGCGACCGAGGCCATGCCGAACACGGCTACGACCACGGCGGCCCAGGAGACCTGGCCTGCTTCCTCGAGCATGGCGACGATGGCGAGGTCGACGCCGCTGAGCAGCATCGTGGCACCGAACGCCATCGTCAGTACGGCGATCATGCCGGCACCCAGCCACTCCCGGCGCGGGGGCCGTCCGGCCGCGCCGGGATCCGCCTCGCCCTCGGCGCACAGCGGCGGGTTGAGCAGGGCAATCCCGGCTCCGCCAGCCACGATCACGGCACCGACCCCCCACACGACGGCACTGGGGGAAAGCTTCGCCGCACACAGAATCACCACCGCCGGGCCCACGATGTACGACAGTTCGCCCTGCACCGCTTCTAGCGCGAAGGCGGCCCGGCGCTGTCCCGCCGTCGTCATCGCGGCAATCGCCTGCCTGGTCACCTGCTGAACCGGCACCATCAGCAGACCAAACGCGAAGGCGGCGCCCAGCAGGATCCCGTACGGCAGGATCGGCACGCTCAGCCAGAACACGACCTGCGGTACGACAGTTGCCAGCAGCACGGTCCGCAGGCCCCGCCGGTCGATCACGCGGCCAAGCAGCGGCCCGCCCAGCGCCACGCCGGCGGTCAGAGCTGCCGCGACGCCGCCCGCTGCCGCGTAGCTCATGTCCAGGCCCAGCACGACGTACAACGTCAGCGCCATCACGTCAGCCGTGATCGCGGCACGGGCGAGCAGCGAGACGCCGAGCAGCGGCGCCATCCCTGGCACGGCGAGCACCTGCCGGTATCTGATCACCTGCGGGACGCTAGGTCACCCGTCAGCTCATAGGAAGTGGTTAACTCGTTGGACCTGACATAATGAATACTTATGGCACGGGATCTTGAGACCGCGTTGCTGCGGTCGTTCGTCACCGCCGTGCGGGCGGGCAGCATCAGCCGCGCCGCGACCACGCTCGGGCACACCCAACCCGCGCTCAGCCAGCAGTTACGCAAGCTCGAGAGCACCGTCGGCCGTCCGCTGCTCTACCGGTCGCCCTCCGGCGTCTCGCCGACCCGGGCGGGTGAGCAGCTTCTGCCGTACGCCGAACGCATTCTCTCGCTCTCGACTCAAGCACTCACCGAAGCCGGACGCGCGCTCACCGGCCACTGCGGCATCGGGTTGCTCGAAGACCTCGCCGCGTCCCAGCTTCCGCAGGCCCTCGCCGACCTCGCCCGGCTGCACCCCGGCGCGACGCTGGAGGTCCTCAGCGTCTCCAGAGCCGCGATGCGCGAGGCCTACGACGCGGGCCGGGTCGACCTCGTGCTCGACGAGGTGCCGGACGTTCCCGGGCCGCCGCGCTGGACGGTACGCCGCCCGCTGGTCTGGGCGATCGGCCAGGGCGTGGACGTGGCTGCCGACCCGCTGCCGGTGGTGCTGTTCTCGAACCCGTGCTCCTGGCGCACGTCCGTGCTGGAAACGCTGGACCGTGCCGATCGGCGCTGGCGGGTGGCGTTCGAGAGCAACAGCCTGGTCGGTGTGCTCGCCGCGCTGCGGGCCGGGCTCGGCGTCGCCGCGCTCATGCCCGCGAACCTCGAACCGGTCATGGCCTGCCACGACGCGGACGCCCTGCCCACCCTGCCGGACGTCGAACTCGGTCTCGCACGACACCCACGGACCGACGGTGACCCCCTGATCGATGCCGTCGAGACCGCGCTACGGCGCACGATCTGAATTCCGCGGAAGGACGTCCCGGAGGATGCCGTCGCGATAGACGGCGTACCGGGCGGCCATGGCGGGCGGACAATGGCCGGATGACGAGGCTGGTACGTGGCGGAAGCCGGAACGGTGTACGTGGGACGCGGGCGGTCGGCGCAACGGCGACCGGGGCGTCGGCCGTCGGCGCGCGGGCCGGAGGGGCGGCGTCCATCGGCGCGCTGGCGATCGGTGCGCTGGCCACCGGGGCAGGTGCCGTGGCGGTGCTGGCCATCGGGCGGCTCGCGATCCGCCGGGCGGTCATCCGGGAACTGCGCATCGGGCGGCTGGAGGTCGACGAGCTGGTCGTCCGGCACCGGGTCGACGTCCCAAGCGACGAGCAGGGACGACCGCCCGCTTTCGGGTGATCTCAGGCCGCACGCCCGCGACTACCGCAGCCAGCGCAGTGCGGCGTCGGCGGTGTCCTCGGGGCTGCTGTTGAAGGCGATGGCCGCGCCGGGAGCGTGCTGGCGGACCAGGTTGACCACCTTCTCGAAGAACTCGAGCAACGGCTCGTGCTTGCGGATGCCGCCGCCGACCACGACGCAGGCGTAGTCCTGCCGGGTCAGCGCTTCGACGATCACGGCCTCGGCATCTTCGTCGGGCACGACCAGGCATAGGTCGGCGTCGATGCCGTGCTCGCCGAAACGGGCCTGACCGCGCGCTATCGCCGCCACCACCGGTTCAGGGTCCCAGCCCGGGATCCGGACGGGATCGAGACCGACCACCAGCACCCGCCCCACTGCCATGCATCCTCCTGCTTCCGGTCGAACGGTGGCCCAGCACCCGACGCGCGGGTCAGCCGGCGGTCGGCTCCGGCGTCGGGTAGCCGTACAGCTCCATCAGCCGGCCCCGGGCGGCGTGCAGGCGGTCCACCACTACGCTCATCAACCGGGTGGTGAGCTGCCGGCCGAGCGCGTCGTCGGACTCCATCAGCCGGCGCAGGCCGGCGGCGTTGAACTCCACCGCGGTGCTGCGCCGCACCGCCACCGCGCCGAACTGCCAGCGGTACGGCGGGAAGAGCCAGGACCAGCCGAGCACCCCGCCCGGCCCGATCACCTCGATCTCCACGTCGCCCCGGCCGGGCACCGCGAAGTCGAGCGCCACCTGCCCGTCGCGGACCAACCAGCACCGCTGCGCCGGCTGGCCGGCGCGGAACAGCCGGTGCCCGGGGTGCCAGACCACGGGGCGGGCGTACCCGGCCAGCCGGGGCAGCCAGGGCTCGGGGAGCCCGGCGAGGAAGGGGTGCGCGCGGAGCACGTCGAGAGTGGTCATCGCGTACGCCTCTCTGGTGGGTGTGCCAGACCGGCCGGTCGCCCCATTCGACCGCATCCGGGGCGGCCGGCGGCAGGGCCGTTGGTCCCGCCGCGCGCGGGCGCAACGCCCCTGCCGGCGCCGCGCCGCCGGCGCGATGGTGGAGGCGGAGCGGTGTGCCGGCGGGGCACGCCCACAGCGGCGGAGGGCGATGTGACGACCGGGGTGGACGTGGACGTGGCAGTGGACACCCCGGTCGAGCCGGCCGGCGGGCTCAGCTCGGCGCAGGCGGCCGAGCGGCTGCGCGCGGACGGGCCGAACGCGGCGGCGCCACCGCCCCGCCGGCACCTCGCGAGCCGGATCCTGCACCAGCTCACCGACCCGCTGGTGGCCCTGCTGCTGGCCGCCGCGGTGGTCACCACCGTGCTGCGCGACTATCCGGACACCGCGGTGATCGTGCTGGTCGTGCTGGTCAACACCGCGATCGGGGTGGTCCAGGAGGTCCGCGCCGACCGGGCCATCGCCGCGCTCGACCAGCTCGCCGCGCCCACCGCCCGGGTGTTGCGCGACGGCCGGGACGTGGTGCTGCCCGCCGCCGAGCTGGTCCGCGGCGACGTGGTGCGGGTGGAGGCGGGCGACGTGGTCCCCGCCGATCTGCGGTTGACCGAGGCCAGCCGGCTGCACCTGGACGAGTCGGCGCTGACCGGCGAGTCGGTGCCGGTCGGCCGGGACGCCGGCGAGGAGGCCAGCGCCGGCACGGTGGTCACCACCGGCCGAGCCACCGGCACCGTGGTGCGCACCGGGCCGGCCAGCGCGCTGGGCCGGATCAGCGCCCTGGTGGCGGCCACCCGGCCGGCCGCGACGCCGTTGCAGCGCCGGCTGGCCGCGCTGGGCCGCGTCCTCGGCCTGGCCGCGGTGCTGCTCTCCGGTCTGGTCTTCGTCATCGGCGTGGTCGGCGGGCGGCCGGTGGTCGACATGGCGGTGACCGCGGTCAGCCTGGTGGTGGCGGCGGTGCCCGAGTCGCTGCCGGCGGTGGTCACCCTCGCCCTCGCCCTGGGCGCCCGCCGGATGGCCGGTGCCCGGGCCATCCCGCGCCGGCTGCACGCCGTGGAGACGCTCGGCTCGGTCACGGTGATCGCCTCCGACAAGACCGGGACGCTCACCGAGGGGCGGATGGCGGTGCAGCACGCGGTCACCACCGACGGCTCCCGGTACGCGGTCACCGGCCGCGGCTACGCCCCGCACGGCGCGGTGCACCACCGGGGCGAGCCGGTGGCCGTGCCGGAGGAACTGCGCCGGCTGGCCCGGGCCGGGCTGCTCTGCAACGACGCGACGCTGGCGCCGCCGACCGAGGAGCGGCCGGAGTGGACCGCCGTCGGCGACCCGCTGGAGGCGGCGCTGGTCGCCTTCGCCGCCCGGTGCGGCCTCGATCCGTCGGCCACCCGGTCGGCCTGGCCACGGGTCGCCGAGCACCCGTTCGACCAGGAGCTGCGCCGGATGACCACGGTGCACCGCTCCTGCGACGGCCGGTACCTGGTGGTGTGCAAGGGCGCGCCGGAGAACGTGCTGACCACGTCCCTGCTGGACGCCACCGCCGAGGAGATCGCCGAGCTGACCGGCACCGCGCACCGGCTGGCCGCCGAGGGGCTGCGGGTGCTGGCGGTCGCGTCCGCCCTGCTGGGGGCGCCGCCGGCCGACCCGGCCCGGCCGACCGGGCTGCGGCCGGTGGGGCTGGTCGCCGTCGGCGACCCGCTGCGGGCCGGCGCGGCGGACATCGCCGGCAGCTTCGACACCGCCGGCGTCCGGCTGGTGCTGGTCACCGGGGACCACCCGGCGACCGCCGCGGCGATCGGCGGGCAGCTCGGGCTGTGGCGGGAGGGCGACCCGCTGGTCCGCGGCGACGACGAGGACCCGGCCCGCGCGCATCCGGAGACCCGGGTGTACGCCCGCACCCAGCCCGAGCAGAAACTCGACATCATCGCCGGGTTGCAGTCCCGGGGGCACGTGGTGGCGATGACCGGCGACGGCGTCAACGACGCCCCGGCGCTGCGCCGCGCCGACATCGGGGTGGCCATGGGCGGCGGCACCGAGGTGGCCCGGCAGGCGGCCGACCTGGTGCTGGTCGACGACGACCTGTCCACCGTGGCCGCCGCCATCGGCGAGGGCCGGCGGATCTACGACAACATCCGCCGGTTCCTGCGCTACGCCCTCTCCGGCGGGGTGGCCGAGATCGCGGTGATGCTGCTGGGCCCGCTGTTCGGGCTGGCCGTACCGCTGCTGCCGGCGCAGATCCTCTGGGTGAACCTGCTCACCCACGGGGTGCCGGGGGTGGCACTCGGCGCGGAGCCGGCGGAGCCGGGCACGCTGCGGCGGACCCCACGCTCCCCGCAGGAGTCGGTGCTCGGCGCCGGGCTCGGCCGGGACGTGCTGGTCACCGGGGCGCTGATCGCGGCCGTGGTGCTCGGCGCCGGGGTGCTCGCCCGGCACTGGGACCGGCCCTGGCAGTCGGTGGTCTTCGTGGTCCTCGGCCTGGCCCAGCTCGGGGTGGCGCTGGCGGTCCGCGCGCCCCGCCCGCGTGGCGCCCGGCGCGGCAACCGCGCCCTGCCGGTCGCGGTGGCGGTGTCGGCGCTGCTCCAGGTGGCCGGGGTGCTGCTGCCGCCGCTGCGCGACCTGCTCGGCACCGCGCCGCTCGGCGCGCCGGAGCTGCTCGCCTGCGCCGCGGTGAGCGTGCTGCCCGGGCTGGTGCTGTGGCTGGCCCGCCGGCCGTGGGCCGCGGCGCCCGGCGCGCCGGGCGGCGGTGACCCGGTCCTCGACGGTGACCCGGTGGTCGAGGGCGAACCCGTGCCGGCCCGGTCGCGCTGATCGGCGGCCGGCCGGTGGGGTTCACCCGGCCGGAGGCGGCAGCTCGGTCAGCCGGCCCGCCTGCTCGTGGTACTCGGTTGCGGTGCGGGGGCAGACGTACCGGCCGTCGCCCTTGGCGGCCAGCGGTTCGCCCGCCCGCCCCACCCAGCCCACCCGGCGGGCCGGGACGCCGACCATCAGCGCGAAGTCGGGCACGTCCCGGGTGACCACGGCGCCGGCCGCGATCAGTGCCCACCGGCCGATCGCGACCGGCGCCACGCAGACGGCGCGGGCGCCGATCGCGGCGCCCTCGCCGACCACCACCCCGACCGCTGTCCAGTCCGCGCCGCCCTTGAGCCGCCCCTCCGGGGTCACCGCGCGCGGGTACTCGTCGTTGGTGAGCACCGCCGCCGGCCCGACGAAAACGCCGTCGGCCAGCTCCGCCGGCTCGTACACCAGGGCGTGGTTCTGCAGCTTGACGTTGTCGCCGAGCCGGACGCCCGGCCCCACGTACGCGCCCCGACCGATCACGCAGTCGCGGCCGACCGAGGCGTCCTCGCGGATCTGGGCGAGATGCCAGACCCGGGTGCCGGAACGGATGGTGGCCCGTTCGTCCACGTCGGCCGTCGCGGCGATCCGCACCCCGTCGGGCTGCGCCCCGTGGGCATCCGTCATGTCCGCTTCCTTCCGCCGCGGTGATCCTATGCGGGCTGGGAACGGTAGACGCTCGGCGACAAAGCCGATGTCAGCAAGCCGACGCACGATCGGGAACGAACCGTCCGAGGACGGCGGACAACCCGAACGGACCTGTTGACCCCGGCGGCACCGCCGGATTTCCGGCAGCGCTATGGCGTACCCGGCGACGGTGTGGCTAGCTTGCCGAACGGACGTCGCCCACGATTCCCCCTCCGCGAACGCGCCCTGTCCTGCCTAGCGAAACGGATGCTTCGTGAATTCATCGCACCCTGCCGTCGACGACCCGATCGGCGTGGCCGTCGTCGGCGCCGGCTACTGGGGGCCGAACCTCGTCCGCAACTTCCAGGCATCCACCGAGTTCCGGCTGCGCTGGCTCTGCGACCTCGACGTCAGCCGGGCGGAGCGGGTGCTCGGCGGCTACTCGACCGTCCGGGCCACCGACGACCTCGCCGCGGTGCTCGCCGACGACTCGGTACGGGCGGTCGCCATCGCCACCCCGGCCGGCACCCACCTGGAGGTGGCGACGGCGGCGCTGCGCGCCGGCAAGCACGTGCTCGTGGAGAAGCCGCTGGCCGCGAGTTTCGCGCAGGGGCAGACGCTGGTGGCGGAGGCGGAACGGCGTGGGCTGTCGCTGATGTGCGACCACACCTACTGCTACACGCCGGCGGTGCTGCGCATCCGCGATCTGCTGCGCTCCGGTGACCTGGGCGAACTGCAGTACCTCGACTCGGTGCGGATCAACCTCGGGCTGGTGCAGCGCGACATCGACGTGATGTGGGACCTCGCCCCGCACGATCTGTCGATCCTGGACTTCATCCTGCCGGCCGGCGTGGCCCCGGTGGCGGTGGCCGCGCACGGCGCAGACCGGATCGGGGCGGGCCGCGCCTGCGTGGCGTACCTGACGCTGCACCTGAACACCGGGGCGATCGCCCACATCCACGTCAACTGGCTCTCCCCGGTGAAGATCCGGACCACCATCATCGGCGGCTCGAAGCGCACCCTGGTCTGGGACGACCTCAACCCCGGCCAGCGACTGTCCATCTTCGACCGAGGCGTCGACGTGGCCTCGGCGGAGGAACTCGGCGACGAACAGCGCCGGGACATGCTGGTGTCGTACCGCTCCGGGGACATGGTCGCGCCGGCGCTGACCGAACGGGAGGCGCTGCGCACCATGGTCGAGGAGTACGCCCGCTCGATCCGCAGCGGCACGCCGGCCCTGACCGACGGGCGGGCCGGACTGCGGGTGATCGCCATCCTGGAGGCCGCCTCGCGCAGCCTCGCCGACGGCGGAAGATTGGTCAACCTCACCGAGTGGACCGACGCGTGAACCAGCGCGGCGGGTCACTCGCGCTGCCCCGGCGGGGCACGGACGGAAGCGGAGTGTCGGCATGAGTGCCGTGGAGATCACCGGGGCGCGCGCCCTGGTCACCGGTGGAGCGGGCACCATCGGCTCGCATGTCGTCGATCAGTTGGTCGCCGGGGGCGCGGCCGAGGTGGTGGTGCTGGACAACTTCGTCCGGGGCCGGCGGGCGAACCTGGCCCGCGCCCTGCCGCACGGCAGCGTCCGCCTAATCGAGGGGGACATCCGCGACGCCGCGCTGGTGCACGAGCTGGCCCGCGACAAGGACCTGGTCTTCCACCTCGCCGCCATCCGCATCACGCAGTGCGCGGAGGAACCCCGGCTCGCCAACGAGGTGCTGGTCGACGGCACCTTCAACGTGCTGGAGGCGGCGGCGGCCGCGAAGGTGCGCAAGGTGGTCCTCTCCTCGTCCGCCTCGGTGTACGGGCTCGCCGACGAGTTCCCGACCACCGAGCGGCACCACCCCTGGCACAACGACACGTTCTACGGCGCCGCCAAGGCGTTCAACGAGGGCATGCTGCGCAGCTTCCACAGCATGTACGGCCTGGACTACGTCGCCCTGCGGTACTTCAACGTCTACGGGCCGAGGATGGACATCCACGGGCTCTACACCGAGGTGCTGATCCGCTGGATGGAGCGGATCGAGGCCGGTACTCCCCCGCTGATCCTCGGCGACGGCCGGCAGACGATGGACTTCGTGCACGTCGCGGACATCGCCCGGGCCAACATCCTGGCCGCCCGCGCGGACGTGACCGACGAGGTGTTCAACATCGCCAGCGGCACCGAGACCAGCCTGGTCGAGCTGGCCCGGGCGCTCAGCGAGGTGATGAAGTCCGACCTGCCGCCGGAGCACGGCCCGGCCCGCGCGGTCAACGGGGTCACCCGCCGGCTCGCCGACACCACCGCCGCCGAGCGGCGGCTGGGCTTCCGCGCCGAGATCGGCCTGCACGAGGGGCTCCAGGGGCTGGTCGACTGGTGGCGGGCCGAGAAGTGAGCGCGCGGAGTGAGCCGGGCCCGCGAGCCCCGCAGTCGCGAACGGACGCCGGCCCGGTGAGCGGACCGCGCATTCCGGTGATGATCCCGCGGCTCGGCGAGGAGGAGGCGCAGGCCGCCGCCGAGGCGGTCCGCTCGGGCTGGGTGGCCCAGGGACCGCGGGTGGCCCGGTTCGAGCGGGAGTTCGCCGGGCGGGTGGGCGCCGGCCACGGGGTCGCGGTCAGTTCCTGCACCACGGCGCTGCACCTGGCGCTGGTGCTGCTGGAGGTCGGCCCGGGCGACGAGGTGATCGTGCCGTCGTTCTCCTTCATCGCCACGGCCAACGCGGTGCGCTACGTCCGGGCGACGCCGGTCTTCGCCGACGTGGACCTCGCCACCGGGAACCTGACCGTGGCGACGATCGACGCCGTACGCACGCCGCGGACGCGGGCGGTGATCGCGGTCCACCAGGGCGGCGTGCCGTTCGACGTCGTCGCGCTGCGGGAGGCGGCCGCCCGCTGGGGGCTAAAACTGGTGGAGGACGCTGCCTGCGCCGCCGGCGCCACGGCGTACGGGCGGCCGGTCGGCGCCGGCGCCACCGTCGCGGCCTGGTCGTTCCACCCGAGGAAGCTGTTGACCACCGGCGAGGGCGGGATGGTCACGGTGGACGATCCGGAGTGGGCCGCCCGGCTGCGCCGGCTGCGCGAGCACGGGATGAACGTCTCCGCCGCCGACCGGCACGCCAGCGCGCAACCGGTGCTGGAGGCGTACCTGGAGACCGCCTTCAACTACCGGATGACCGACATCCAGGCGGCGATCGGGCTGGTCCAGCTCGGCCGGCTCACCGAGCTGGTGGCGCAGCGGCGCACGCTGGCCGCGCGCTACCACGAGCTGCTCGCCGACATCGACGGCCTGGTGCCGGTCCGCGACCCGGCCTACGGCGAGACGAACTACCAGTCGTTCTGGGTGCTCATCGACCCGGCGTACGGCGTGGGCCGCGACGAGGTCCTCGCCGAGCTGGCCACGGCCGGCGTGTCGGCCCGGCGCGGCATCATGGCCGCCCACCTGGAGCCGGCGTACGCCGACGTGACGCCGGCGCCGCTGCCGGTGACCGAGCGGCTGACCCGCGACTCGCTGATCCTGCCGTTGCACCACGCGCTGACCGAGGCCGACCAGGACCACGTGGTCGGCGTGCTGCGCAAGCTGGCCGGCTGATGCGTGACCTGGTCATCGTCGGCGCGGGCGGGTTCGCCCGGGAGACCGCCGCGGCGGTGAGTGCCGTCAACGACGCCCGCCCGACCTGGCGGCTGCGCGGCTTCCTGGACGACGACCCCGCGCTGCACGGCACCGTCCGCGCCGGAGCGCCGATCCTCGGCGGCACCGACCGGCTGGCCGACCTGCCGGAGGCGGCGGTCGTGGTCTGCGTCGGCAGCCCGCGCGACTACCGGGCGCGGCAGCGGATCGTCCGGCGGCTCGGCCTGCCGGCGGGGCGCTACGCCACGATCGTGCACCCGAGCGCCGAGGTCGGCGCCGGCAGCGTCCTCGGCCCCGGCACGGTGCTGCTGGCCGGTGTGGTGCTCACCGCGGACGTCACCGTCGGCGCCCACGTCGCGGTCATGCCGCACGCCGTGCTGACCCACGACGACCGGGTGCACGACCACGTGACCATCGCCTCCGGGGTCCGCCTGGGCGGCGGCGCGGTGCTGCGCCTCGGCGCGTACGTCGGCGCCGGCGCCCTGCTGCGTGAGGGCGTCACGGTCGGCGAGTGGTCGCTGGTCGGGATGGGTTCCGTGCTGCTGCGTGACGTGCCGCCCGGCGAGGTCTGGGCCGGCAATCCGGCCCGCCGGCTGCGCCCCGTCCAAGCGCCGGCGGAGCCGGACGCCGAGGGTGTGCCGACGCCGGCGGCGTCGATCGAGGAACTGGCCGTGCCGAGGGTTGTGGGGAGCTGACATGCCGGGAATTCCGCTCGTCGATCTCGCCGCCGCGCATGCGGAGGTGGCGGAGGAGGTGGAGGCCGGCTTCAAGCGGGTCATCGCCGACACCGCCTTCATCGGCGGCGCCGAGGTCGCCGCGTTCGAGCAGGAGTACGCCGCGTTCAGCGGCGTGCCGCACTGCGTCGGGGTGGCCAACGGCACCGACGCGCTCGAACTGGCGCTGCGCGCCGTCGGGGTCGGGCCCGGCGCCGAGGTGATCCTGCCGACGAACACCTTCATCGCCACCGCCGAGGCGGTCGCCCGCGCCGGTGCCCGACCGGTGCTGGTCGACTGCGACCCGGAGACGTACCTGATCGACGTCGAGGCGGCGCTGGCCGCGGTCACCCCGGCCACCCGGGCGGTCGTCCCGGTGCACCTCTACGGCCAGCTGGCGCCGGTGGAGCGGCTGCGGGAGGGCCTGGCCGGCCGCGACGTCGCCGTGGTCGAGGACGCCGCGCAGTGCCAGGGCGCCACCCGGCACGGGCGCGGGGCCGGCGCCGACGGGATCGCCGCGACCAGCTTCTACCCGGGCAAGAACCTGGGGGCGTACGGCGACGCGGGCGCGGTGGTGACCGCCGATGCCGAACTCGCCCGCACGGTCCGCACGCTCGGCAGCCACGGCGGCCTGACCAAGTACGCGCACGACATCGTCGGGGTGAACAGCCGGCTGGACGGGCTCCAGGCGGTGGTGCTCCGCGCCAAGCTCGCCCGGCTGGCGGCCTGGAACGAGGCGCGGCGGGCCGCCGCCGCCCGGTACGACGCGCTGCTGGCGGGCGTGGACGTGACCCGCCCGGTGACCCTGCCGGGCAACGAGCACGTCTGGCACATCTACTGCGTCCGGATCCCCGGCGACGGAACCCCGGCCCGGCGGGACCGGGTGCTGGCGCGGCTCAACGCGGCCGGCGTCGGTGCGGGCATCCACTACCCGGTGCCGGTGCACCGCACGCCCGCGTTCGCCGACCTCGGGCACCCGGTGGGGGCGTTCCCGCGGGCCGAGCGGATCGCGTCCGAGCTGCTCTCGCTGCCGATCTATCCGCAGCTCACGGCGGACCAGCAGGAGGCCGTGGTGGCGGCCCTCATCTCAGCCCTGCACTGACCACACGGTGTACGTCTCGATCCGGGACCGCCCGGCCGGCACCCGCGACGGAGGGGCCGGCCGGCAGTACCGGCGGGTGGCGACGACGGTGGTGCTCCTCGGCGTCGTCAGTCTCCTCACCGATGTCTCCTCCGAGATGGTCAGCGCGGTTCTCCCGCTGTACCTGACCGCGGAGCTGGGCCTCGGGCTCATCGCTTTCGGCTTCGTCGACGGCATCTATCAGGGCGTCAGCGCCTTCGTCCGGATCCTCGGCGGACTGGCCGGCGACCGGGGACGTCGGCCCAAGTGGGTCGCGGTGATCGGCTACGGCGTCTCCGCGGTGAGCCGCGTCCTGATGCTCGCCGCCACTGGGATCGCCACCGTCACCGCCGTCGTGACGGCCGACCGGCTCGGCAAGGGACTGCGGACCGCGCCACGGGACGCGCTGATCGCCGACGCGTCGGAACCCGCCGACCTGGGACGGTCCTTCGGCGTGCACCGCGCCCTCGACACGCTTGGCGCGGCGATCGGGCCGATCGCGGCGTTCGCTCTGCTGGCAGCGCTCCCCCGGGCGTACGACGCCGTCTTCGTGGTCTCCTTCGCCGTGGCGCTGGTCGGTCTCGCCGTCCTCGTGCTCTTCGTACCCGACCGACGGGTCGGCGCCGGCCAGGCCCGCCCGCCCGTACGGGAGGTACTGCGCGCCGCGACCGGGCCGCGGCTGCGCCGAACCCTGCTCGCCGCCGGCCTGCTCGGGGTGCTGACCGTCGGCGACGGCTTCCTGTACCTGTCGCTGCAGCACCGCGACGATTTCGCGGCACTGCTGTTCCCGCTGCTCTACGTCGGCACGAACGTCGCGTACCTGGCGCTGGCCGTGCCGCTGGGCCGGCTCGCCGACCGCGTCGGCCGTGCCCGCACGCTGGTGGCCGGGCACGGCGCGCTGCTCCTCGCGTACCTCTGCGCGGCGGGCTCGTCCGGCGGACCGCTGTGGACGGTTCTCACCCTGGTCCTGCTCGGCGCCTTCTACGCCGCGTCGGACGGGGTGCTCGCCGCGCTGGTGAGCCGGCTGGTCCCCGCCCCGGTGACGGGCACGGGGATCGCGGCCGCACAGACCGTCGTGGTGCTGGCCCGGTTCGCGTCGTCGGTGGCCTTCGGCGCACTGTGGGTCGCCGCGGGCCGGCAGCCGGCGCTGCTGGGTTTCGCGGTCGCGCTCGCCGTCGCGATCCCGGCCGCTGGCTGGTTGCTGCGTGGTGTGGAGGAGGAACGATGACCGGCCTTCGGCTGCGGATCGGCGTCTTCGCCGGCGTCGTGTTGCTGGCCTTCGCCGGCGTGTTCGTCTACCTGCGGCAGGTCACGCCCAACGGGGCGGACGCGACCCCGGCCGCCGGAGTGCCGGTCCGGGCCGACGTCGCGCCGGTGGTCGCCGGCCCGCACGTGGTCTTCCGCAACTCCGCGCCAGGCGACGGGTACGGCCGGGTGGCGGTGGTGCCGCTGGAGGCAGCTGGTGGTCCCCGCGCGGTCACGCCGGCCTCCTGCGACCGGGTCTACGCCACCCGCGGCAGCGCTGTGTGCCTGGTGGCGCTGCGCGGCCTGGCCACGACGTACCAGGTGAAGATTCTCGGGCCGCAGTGGACGGCGGTCTCCGAGCGGCCGGTGCCGGGCCTGCCCAGCCGGGCGAGGATGTCGGCGGACGGCGCGTTGACGTCCACCACGACGTTCGTCTACGGCGACTCGTACGCCAGCCCCGGGCAGTTCTCCACCCGCACGCTCGTCGGCCCGACCGGAGGTGGTGATCCAGTCGACATCGAGCAGTTCGAACTGCGAGTCGAGGGCAGGACGGTCACCGCGGCCGACAAGAACGTCTGGGGTGTGACGTTCGCCGACGACGACCGCTTCTACGCCACGGCGGCCTCAGGCGGGAGGACCTGGCTGGTCGAGGGATCACTGTCCGGGCGGCGCCTGACCGCGGTGCGGGCGGACGTCGAATGCCCCTCGCTCTCGCCCGACGGCACCCGCATCGCCTTCAAGAAGCATGGCGACCTGCCGGCGGGCAGATGGCGACTCACCGTCCTGGACCTGGCCAGCGGGCGGGAGACGCCGCTCGCGGAAGCCCGCAGCGTCGACGACCAGGCGGAGTGGCTCGACGACGACACCGTCCTGTACGGACTGCCGCGCAACACGGACGGCTCGGCGTCGAACGACGTGTGGTCCGTTCCCGCCGACGGCACCGGCGAACCCCGGGTCCTGATTCCCGACGCCTGGTCCCCCGCCGTCGTCCGGTAGCCGGCGGGCGGAAGATCGCTCATCCGCGCCGGGTACCCGGCGCGGCGGTACCAGACGGCGTGGACCGACGGTTGGGGCGCGGGCGGAACGGGTCAGCCCACTCCCCGGAGCAGCGGTGTGTAGAAGGCCAGCAGCTCGGCCCGGAGCGCGTCGACGGAGTACCGCGCGAGGATCCGCTCCGAGGCCGCCAAACCGGACTTCCGGAACGTCTCCGGGTCGTCGTCGTGCGCCGCGCAGGCGGCCTCGACGGCGCGGGCGAACGCGAGCAGGTCACCGTCGGGGACGGGCGCGCACTCCGGCGGCTCGAAGTACTCCCGGCCACCGAGGCCCGGATATCCGACGACGAAGCAACCGCTCGCCATGGCCTCGGCGGGCGGCAGCCCGAAACCCTCCCGGTGGCTGAAGCTCAAGAAGATCGCACTGCCCCGCATGATCGCCGCGGTCTCCGACTCGGACCGGCCCACGATCGGCGCCTCCTGCCACCGCTCGAACAGACCGCGGGCGCGCAGCATGTGCCGGAGCTGCTCCCGCTCCTCGCGCCGGCGATGGGTCAGGTGGGCGATCCGACGCGCCGGCGGCTCGGTGGACGGGTGGAAGAGCGCCGGGTCGATGACCGGTCGGGCGATGCCGACCGGCAGATCCGGGAACGTGTACCGCAGTAGGGCCGCGTTGTCCTGCGACACCGCCAGCAGGCCAACCAGGCCCGGCAGGCCGGCGTACGGTGCGCCGGCCCGGGTCGTCTCGAACGGCACGTGATCGAACGTGATGTACGCCCCCTGGTTGAAGATGACCACTCGCGCCCCGTCCGGCACGGCGCCGAGCCCGGGGCCGTAGCACTCCGGGATCACCAGCAGGTCCTCCGGGGTGAGGATCACCTCCGCGGCGCTCATGACCCGCGTGTCGTTGACGAACCAGGAGCACCGGTGCCCCGGTCTGGGATGGACCACGGCGGCGGAGATCCCCACCGCGTTGAGGTTGTCCACGTGCCGGTACAGATTGCGGATCCCACCGAAGATGCCCGTCGTGACCGGCGCGAGGTAGTACACCGTCGGCCGGCCGGTTGACCGGCGACTGACGGTGAAGCGCGGGAGCTGGCGCCATCTCAGGTCCGCCGCTCGGCCGTACCGCCGGGCGGCCCCCCGCGCCAACCCGGTTGCCCACCGGATCATCGGACCCGACCACCGGGGCCGGGGCTTGGCACAGTCATCGTGGTTCCTTCGGACGACGCGGTCAGATACTGAGGATCCCCAGCCGGCGGGCCAGCCGGAGGGCGCGGTCGAAGACGAACAGTCCCGCGGCGAAGGACACGACCGCGAAGGCCGCCAGGACACCGACGGAGACGCCGACCGACAGTCCGTCCGGGGGGACGTCCTCGATGAGAAGCTGCCGGACGGCGCTGATCACGTACGTGTG
The DNA here is from genome assembly GCF_900090235.1 of Micromonospora echinaurantiaca. Classification (NCBI taxonomy): domain Bacteria; kingdom Bacillati; phylum Actinomycetota; class Actinomycetes; order Micromonosporales; family Micromonosporaceae; genus Micromonospora; species Micromonospora echinaurantiaca. Next base: position 3,861,080 of record NZ_LT607750.1, read on the forward strand.
CGGGATCAGGTAGCTGGCCCAGCGGATCCCTTCCGGCAGGACGTTGATCGGGAACAGCGCGCCGCCGAGCACCGCGGTAGCCAGGCTGAACAGCATGACCACCGGCTCGCCACGTTTGAACAGCACGATGAACGCGGCCGCGAACGTGCCGAGCGCGTTGCAGGCGATGATCCCCAGGAAGAGCACCAGCAGGGCCCCCGGCACGCCCGAGCCCTGGATGGGAGCACCCAGTAGCCAACCGGCTGCGACCATGAAGCAGGCCAGCAGGGCTCCCGTACAGCTCCGCCACACGTTCATCGCCACCGGGATCAGCGCCCACGGCACCGGTTCGACCAGGTAGGTCTCCAGCGTGCCGCGCTCCATGGCGAAGTTCAGCCGGCTGGTGAGAGCGAGGAGGGCGTCCTGAAGCCCGGCGACCACGGCCGTGCCGACGACCATCACGACGAACATCTCGCCGGAAATGGCCAGGAAGCTGCCCTGAAAGTAGTAGAGCAGCACCGGGAAGACGGCCGCGATGTAGCGCATGATGCTGGTGGCGGGGAACATGCGTTCCTCGACGAGGTCGATGCGGACGTACGCCTCTACGGTGTTGAGGACCTTGCGGCCGAACGAGCGCTTCCCGACGACCGACGGGTAGGCGAGGCTCATCGGACGGCTCCCTCGGGGTCGGCGCCTCGCGCATACACCTGCGCGATCAGGTCGCGCAGCGGCATGGGGATCTCCCGGAGGTGCCGGATGCTGCTCGTGAGTGGACCCAACCCGGTGAGAAGGGCGCCGACGCCGCCCGGCCCTGTCGGCTGGCAGCGGACAGTGCCGCCGTCGACGCGGGCCTCGACGCCTTGGACGTGAAGGCCGTCGGCGATCGCCAGGGCGTCCTGGTGTGTCGCCATCACCAGCTCCAGCTCCGGCCTCTCCCATTCCCGACGCAACCGGTCCAGGTCACCGGAGTATCTGACCTTGCCACCGTCGAGGAGCAGTGCCTGCGACTGCAGTGCCTCGATCTCCTCAAGGCGGTGCGAGGAGATCAGCACGGCGAGCCGCTCCTGCTTGGCCAAATCCATGATCAGTGTCAGCAGCCCGTACGCCGCGATCGGGTCGACCGGCCCAGTCGGCTCGTCGAGGATCAGCGCCCGTGGGCCGGGCAGCAACGCCCGGGCCAGGCGCAACCGGGCCCGCATCCCCGCCGACATTCCCGCCACCACAGTGTCGGCCTGCGGCATCAGGTTGACCGTCTCGAGCACGTGCTCGATGCGCTTCGTCAGCCCCTTGCGCGACATTCCCTGCAGCCGACCGTGGAGTTGGAGATTCTCCCGTGACGTCGCCCTCATGAGCAGGCTGCGGTCCTCCGCCGGCATCCAGCCGACCGCCTGTCGAACCTGCTCGGAGTCGCGTTCGACGTCGAGCCCGAGCACGCTGCCGCGCCCCTCCGTGGCCGTCGTCAGACCCACGATGATCCGGAACATGGTGGTCTTCCCGGCGCCGTTCGGTCCCACCACGGCGCAGATCTCGCCGGCGCGGACGACGAGGTCGACGCCGTCGAGCGCGCGAACCGTCTCGCGCAGGTGCGACCGGGCGAAGACGCGCATCCACCGCGGCGTCGGCTCGTAGAGCTTGGTCAGCCCGGAGAGCACGATGATGTCGTCCGGGTCCCGTTCCGTGTCGATCACAGCCACCCCAGAGCGCCGTCGATGCCGGACCGCCGGAACCGTCGCCAGCGGAGATGGTCGATACCGCGGTCGCGCAGCTCCGCCAGCCGGCGCGGCAGCAGCGGGCCCTTGCCCCGGTCGGCGCGGGCCACCTGCGCGTCGTAGGAACGCCGCAGCCGGCTGCCGCGCGAGGGCGGCCAGATCTGCTCCGCCAGTTCCACGAGACGGGCCAGCACCTCGGCCTCCTCGTCGCTCGGACGACCGCGCCGGTACGCCCGGCAGGCCACGACCAGCGCCTCCCGTGCCACCCCGCGATCGGCCGCCTCTCGCAGCGCCGCCGCGTCCGGCAGGTGCGCGCCGTCCTCCTCGAAGAGGATGTCGAACGCCCGCTTGCGCTCGGTGAGGTCGCGCAGCGCCCCCGGGTACCGCTCCATGTGCATGTTCGCGCCGTGCACCCGGTAGTAGGCCAGGTCCACCCCGTTGACCCGCCCGATCGCGGCGCGGTTGGCGGTCCGCAGCCAGAGGAGGAAGTCGGCGGCGTGCGGCAGCCGGGCGTCGTAGCCGACGAGGTCCCGCATCGTCGTGGCGCGCATCACCACCTCGGGGGTGGAGATCGGGTTGCTCGCCCGCAGACACAGCAGCCGCAGCCACTCCTCGCCCGACCAGACGGACCAGGAGCGGGGGGTGGTACGCGCCGGCGGCGGCTCCGTGGAGAACGACCGGGTGAACCCGTAGACCAGGCCCACGTCCGGTTGGGCGTCGAGCAGCGCGGTCGCGTTGGCCAGGCTGCGCGGAGCGAGCAGGTCGTCGGCGGAGAGCAGCACGACGTACTCGCCGTGCACAGCGGCCAGGCCCTCGTTGTACGTCGCGATGTGTCCCCGGTTGACCTCGTGCACCATCACCCGTACCCGGGCATCCTCGTCGGCCAACCGACGAGCGACCGCCGCGCTGTCGTCGGGCGACGCGTCGTCGATGATCAGGACGTCCACGTCCACGCCCTCCTGACCCAGGATGCTCCGCACGCAGGCCGGCAGGAAGTGCCCGTACCGGTAGCAGGGAACGACGACCGACACCCTCGGCCTGGAACCCGACGGCTTCGACGACACCCGCCTCATCGCGGCTCACCCGGGGTGGTCGTTCTCACCACACTGCCTCCCTCTCCACCGCCCGACGCGCGCGGTCGCACCGGACAGCTCCCCACGGCCCGCGCAGGGCCATCGCCCGCCAGGCAGGCGCTCCGTCCACAGCGGCGGTCATCGGTAACCGCCGATCCTAGTTTTCTGGCAGGAACACGACGTCCACCCAATAGTTGTGGTTGGACGACGTTGACGGGAACGCGGTCGAGCCGTACCGATAGACGGCACCACCCGTCGGTACCTGCAGTGGCCCCTGGTTCCTGCCACCGGCGAACCCGTTCACTGTCACCGAGTAGCGTCCGACGTCCGTGTGATAGGAGACGGTGTACGTCTGGCCCGGCGTGATCGTCACCGGCTCGGCAAACAGCATCGTCTGCCACCCGCTGCCGCTTTCCGCGACAAACGGGCCACTGGCCATCGGCTGGCCGTCCGGCGACCACAGCGTCGCGGTGTGCGCACCGCTGTTCTGGCTGCCCTTGTAGAACCGGACCCCGGCCACCCGCCCGGGTACGTCGCTCGAGAACCGCACGCCCAGCTCGATCGACGAATTGTCCGGGTCGGCCAGCACATCCGGCGTGTCGGCGTTCTCGAAGAGTGTCACCGATCCAGCGGGCGGTACCGGTTGGGTGGGCGGACCAGGTGGTGGCTCATCGGTCAGGAACAGCGGGTCGACCCAGTAGTTCGCGCTGTTGTAGCTGTTGGTCGGAAACCCGTCGGAGCCGTACCGGTAGAGGCCGTTGCTGCCTGCCGGTGCCACGAGGGCCAGATCCGGGCTCGTGTGTGCCGACGAGAAGAAGCCGGTGTCGTACGCGTACCGGCCGGTGGCCGTGAAGTAGGTCGCCACGTACGTGACGCCGGCCGTCACGGTCGCCGGACTGTCGAAGTAGATGCTCTTCCACCCGGTGCCGCTACTCGTCGAGCGGCCCTCGCCCAGCGGTGTTCCCGTCTCGGAGTAGAGGCGCACGGTGTGCTCCCCCTCGTTGCCGGGGCCCTGGTAGTACCGCACGCCCACGATCTTTCCGCTGACCTGCGGGACGATCTTGACGCCGAGCGTCAGGGCTTCCGAGTCCGCCGAGGCGGCGACCGCCGGCGTGGCGTCGACCGGGAACAACGTCGACAGCTGGTCGTACGCGGTCGTCGTGAACGTCCACGTGGTGGCCTCGTCCATCGCCCGTCCGCCGGTGTCGCGGGCGAACACCCGGGCGGTGTAGGTCTGCGCAGTGGCCAACGGGGACGTCGGCGTGAATCTCGCGGTCCGGCCGGCCGCGTCGTATGAGACCTGTCCGGCGACCGGGCCGTTCGCGGCGTCGGTCAGCGAGAACTCGATCGAGGCCGGGTCGATGTCCTTCGAGAAGTTGACGGTCGGCCGCTCCACGAGGTCGACGTGGGACTGCCCTGGTGTGGGCGACACCGACAGGGTGACCGGTAGGGCGGAGTCGCCGTCGTAGAAGAGCACGTCCACGTAGTAGTTGGCGTCGCTGTACGAGGTGACCGGGAAGCCTGGCCCGGACCGGTAGACACCATTACCCCCCGACCCGTACGACCGGGGCGCCACCAGCGGCACCGCCCGGTGGTCACCCGCGGAGAAGTAGGTCGGGTCGGCCGCGTAGTGCCCGCTTGGCGCGTAGTAGGACGCGACGTAGGTGACGTCGCCCTCGACCTGCACCGGTCTTGAGAACACGAGCGTCTGCCAGCCCGTCGCGGTCTCGTTCGAGAACGTGCCCGAGGCGAGGCGCTCTCCGTCGGCGGTCCACAACGTGCCGGTGTGCGTGCCGGTGTTGCCCGTGCCCTTGTAGAAGCGGATTCCGGTGATCGTGCCGTCGCTCTGCGGGACCACCTTGACGCCCAGTTCGACGCCCGCCGTGTCGCTCACCGCCGGGTTGGCGGGCACCCGGGTGCCGAAGAGCGTGCTGGGGCCGGTGAGTTTGAGCGTGACCGACGCCGGCACCTGCTGGACGTTGTTGCTGTCGTCGACCGCCCGGGCCTTGACGACCTGGGTGCCGACGCCGTTGCTGTGGAAGCGGTAACTCCACGAGGTCGTACCGGTGGCCGGATGCCAGGTCTCCCCACCGTCGGTCGACACCTCGACGCCGGCGACGCGCCCACCGGTGTCGGTGGCCGTGCCGCTCACGGTCACCTCGGACCCGTTGGCCACGGAGGTCGCCGGAGCCGGTGCGGTGATGGCCACGCTCGGCGCGGTCAGGTCGGTCGATGCCGTCGCCGGCGCCAGGCCGCTCATCAGCGTGGCCGGCTGCACACCCATGTCGGCGAAGAGGTTGACGGTCGCCTGCTGCATACGCGGGTCCGCCGGTTCCTGGGGGCCGTCGTGCTCGGAATCCAGGCCCCACGCCCACTGGATGGTGCCGGCGCCGAACACCAGCGCCCCGCTCGCCGCGCGGTAGAGGGTCAGGTGGTGCGTGGTGGTGCCGGGCGAGGTCGTGCTGCCGAAGTCGCGAAGGTATTCGGGAGCCGGCCCGGTCGTGGTGGACAGGCGGATCAGGCCCGCTGGCCGGAAGCCGTTGTCGAGGTCCTCGTCCGACTCGTAGCCCACCGTGTGCGGCGCCAGGGTGGCGATCTGTCCGGCCGCCAGGGTGGCGACCGTCGTGTTTCGCCAGAAGCGGTTGCGGCCCTGCTCGGCCGGCACCTGGATGGCCAGGTCCGTGTTGTTCGACATGTACATCGTGCCGGTGAGCCCGTTCTCCGGCCTTCCCCCGTCCGACGGCGGGCTGAACCGGGGATCCCGCCAGGTGCCGGTCCACTCGGACGAGGGGTCGATCTTGCTGTTCGCCCAGGTCTCCTTGTAGCAGACGAGGGTGCGGTACGGGGTTCCGGAGCCGTCGACACTGGACTCCCACCGGGTTTTCCAGTAGACCTCGTTGCCGCTGAAGAAGGCCAGGTGCACTCCGGCATCGCGGGCGGCCTCGACGTTCGCCCGCTCGGCGCCTGACCAGTACTCGTCGTGGCCCACGGAGAGGAAGACCTTGTGGTTCCGCAGCAGGTTGCCACGGCGGTCGGCGTCAACGTCCGTGGTGTAGCTGACGTCGTAGCCGTTCCGCTCGAGGAAGCGGATCATCGCGTACTCGTTGCTGAACAGGTAGTCGCGCCCGCTCTCCAGGCCCCGCGTGGCGAACGGCCGGTTGTAGCTCAGTTTGAAGGCCCGACCGTTGGGACCGCCCCAGTAGAAGCTCGAGCCGCCGTACGTGTTGTACGCCTGCCACGTGGCGTCCGAGGTCTTGAAGATGATGTCGGAGTGGCGCGCGTCGTCGCGGACGACGAACGGGATGTGGCTCGTACCGGCGGTGCCGTCCGTGCGCACCGGCTTGGCCACGTAAACGCCGGAGACCGCGTCGGCCGGAACCGCCCAGGACGCCGACACCGCCCAGACGCCACAGTCGTAGATCTCCGTGGCGGCGTTCGTCACGCAGTCCGGCTGGTGCTGTGGCAGGGCGGCGGACGGGTAGATCGTCTTGACCTTCCGCGCTCCCCTGCCGCCGTAGTAGCCGAGCCGGTAGATGTCGACGCGGTAGCTGGTGGCCGGCGTGGAGATCTTGAATGAGATGGTCTGCCCGGCGTTGACGCTCATGTCGGTGGCGAAGCCCTGGATCTGCCAGTCGCCCGCCCCGTACATGTCGTCCCACTCGGTCGGCAGGTTGCCGATCTCACTGTTCTCGCAGACGATCGGGTTCGCCGAGCAGGCGTCCTCGGCCGCCATGGCTGGCCGGCCCACCACCGTGCCCACCAGGACAAGGCCCGCGAGTGCCGCCGCCGCCTTGGCCTTCCGTACCCGGCGTCGGAGGGCCACCGAGTCGCCCGGCCACGATGCCACCGCCCTCGCTACGCGCCGCGCGCTGCCCACACGACCCTTGCGATCGCCACCCACAGCGTGTCCCCTCCTGACGTAGCAGCGAAGCGGAGCGCCCCAGCGACCCAAGGTGACCGTAGTTCCTCCTGGGAGCCCCAACAATTGCTCATCGTGTCGTCCCGGCCTCCGGGTCGGACGGGTCGGACGACACGTTCTGACCCCCGTCCTGGCCGCATGGATGACCGACCTCATCCGGTCGGCCGCGTTGGTTGCCGGAGGTGAGACACACCGGCTGACCGCGGAGTCAGTCAGCCAGCCACCGCACGGTGGAGGTGCGGATCCTCCGTTGTGGATGGGTCAGACGCCAGGCGGCACCGGAGAGGCCACATGTCAGCGCGAGGGTGAAGGAGAACGTGGTGAACGACAGCGAGTCGAACGTGCCGGACACCAGCATCGACGTGACCTGGGCCGCGATGAGTGCGGCGCACAGGTCACGCTCCTCGGGACGTCGGGCCCGCCGCATCCCGATCGACGCCAGCGTGATGCCCGTGATGTGCAGGCCGGCGAACGCCGCTACGCCCACGATCCCCCCGGTGACCAGCGTGCCGAGCCACTGGTTGTCGAGGATCAGGTAGAGATCGGGAATCAGCGTGCCCGGCCCGCGGCCGAGCCAGGGACGCTGGGCGAACCAGTACGCCACATACTCGTAGTCCTGGGTGCGGCCCTGGATGCTCGGATCATCCGCCGCCGACGCGAACAGCGACCCCAGCGTGCCGAGCAGACCCGGTTTCACCAGCATGAGCCCAGCGACGGTGGCGACGCCGAAGACCAGGATGTGGTAGCGCGTGCGCCAGCTCCAGGCGAGCACGAACACCACCGCGATCGTCACGGCGAGCGCCAGCACGCCGGTCCGCGACACGGTCAGAGGGATGACCGAGGTGATGAGCAGCGCGAGAACCGCACTGGTGATGCGACCGCCCCGCGACGGCGCAAACCGTGCGAAGTGGATAGCGAAGGGCACGGCGAGCGCCATGACGGTGCTGAACTCGATGTAGTGCGCGGTCGTGCTCGCTACGCGGAACAGACCGCCGTCGCCCCGGGCCGCGAAGTCCGCCGCCTCGCCGTGGAAGCCTAGGCCCGGCAGCACCATGTACCGGGTGATGTCGAACGCCGTCACCGACTGGACCAACCCGACCACGGCGGCGAACCCGGCGGACCAGACAAGCACCTTCAGAACGCCTGCGAAGCGCTGCCAGTTCGGCACCCCGTCGGCGGCGATGAGGACCACGCCAAGGAACTCGATCATGACAATCATGGCGAAGTCCTGCCCGTTCGCCTCCACCTGCGGCAGCCCTCGGATCGTCCCGGCTAGATACGACAGCACGAAGGAGAGCAGGTAGGCGAACGCCGCCCAGCGCATCGGCTGGGCCCCAGACATCACCAGCCGCGGGTGCAGGCGGGTCAACGACCACCAGCAGATGAGCGCGAACGCCACCAGGAGGGCAGGTCGCCCGGCGAACGTCAACTCCGGCACGATGAGGGTGGCCGGCAGGCAGTACAGCAGGGCCACCATGAAGCTGAGCAGCGCTGCCGCGTCGATGTGCGCCCGCCGCCGCCGGCTGGCGTACGTGCGGACCTCCAGCAACGACGGTTCAAGGTCCGCCGGGTGCAGAAGGGTGGCGCTCACCGCCCACCGTTTCGACCCTCATGGCCCGACCGCTGGCTGCGGGCCGGCGGCAGGATCACCGTCCTGTCCGCCGACGTCGTGGCCGGCGGCGTACGCGGCGCGGTGTACTCGACGCCGTGGGGGTGCCGGACCGGCTTCGGCTCGACGGAGACCCGCCGCTCGGCACCCACGCCGGGCTGCTCCCGCGGCCGGTACGCGCCGGACGGCTCCGGTCCGAGGTGGGCTCGCCGGACCGCCTCGATGTCGGGAACGGGGACAGCCGACGGCGAGACGTCGACCAGACGCTGGCCCGGTTCCCGGTTCGCGGTGTCGGGCCGGAGTGCCTCGTCCGCCTCGTCGACATCCGCCTGGCCGCGGCGCCGCTGCCGACGTCGCAGCAGCACGTCGACCGCTATCGTGCCGGCCGCGGTGATCAGCAGACCCAGTCCGACGATCACGACCAGCACCCGCTTGACCTTCGAGGTGACGGCCTCGACGTCGGCGCCGTCGGTCAACGTGAGCGTCGTGATGGTGTCCTGCGGCAGTACGCCGAAGCCCTTCTGCTGCTCCGCGACCTCGGCCGCGAGCAACTTGATGACCTGCTGGACCGTCGCCGTGGCCTGCTCCGGCGAGTTGCCGACCGCCTCCACGTAGAGGATCGGCGTCCGGGGCGTCACCTGCACGGTGATGCTGTCCGAGAAGCCGGCGTCGGCCAGGCCCTTCAACGTCCTCTGGTCGAGCACCTTCAGAATCGCCGCATTGCCGAGTGCCTCCAGGCCGAGATCCGCCCACGGGTTCTTCGGCCGTTCCTCCGTCCGCTGTTTCGGGTCGGCCGGCTCGGCCGGCCCGGGCGCGGGGATCAACACGAGATTGCCGGTGGCCCGGTAGTCGGGCTTGATCGACTGGCCGACGAGGGCCGCGGTGAGTACTGACACCAGCAGAATCGGAAGCGCGATGTACCACCGCCGGAACAAGAGGCGGGTCAGGTCCCAGAGGTCCATTTTGATCCTTTGGCGTCAGTTGGCCAACAAGTCAGCGCACAGCTGACGAGGCGGACCCGAAGGCCGTTCGCGCAAGTATCCGATCGCCGCTCAAGTATTGGCAAGGCACCTCGACGCCCGCCGGCCGGCCACCGGTGAGCCATCTACGCCGGACGTCTGATCGGTCGGCGCAGCCGGTCTTTTCGGCGACAAAGTCGGTCCACCCGTCGTGGATGGACATCTGGCGCGCCACCGAAACTCTCCACTCGTCCGGCGGGTGCATCGGCCATCGGAACTGTTCGCCGCACTTTCGCCAATTCCGGGTTGCGTTCATGCCAGGGCCACGAACGCAAGGACCGGTCAGCTACGTCCACATCGGGGATCCATGCCGATCATCCGCCGGAACGGCGATACGAGAGCGCCCTTGCGGCCAGTTGTCCGAAGACCTTTCCATCCGGAATCGTTCTCGGAAATGCACGGGAGGCATGCCGCACGGCCCGACGCCGAGGTCGAAGAAGGTGACATGAGAAGTTCCCGCCCGCACATCGCCATCCTTGTCGCCAACCTTCCTGCCGAGCGTGACCGGCGGGTGATTCGGGAATCCCTCGCCTTGGAGGCCAACGGATACGACGTCACGATCATCGCGCCGCGGGGAGACCGGAACCTGAAGATCCTGCCCGGGAGCCGTGGCGCCCGGCTACGCCCGTATCCGGTGTTCGTCTACGGGTCCGGGGTGCTCTCCTTCGCGGTGGAGTTCGCCTGGTCGTTCCTGTGTATCGCGGTACGACTGATCGGCGAGATCCTGCGCGGCAGGGCGCACGCCGTGCAGGTCTGCAACCCACCCGACGTCTACTGGCCGCTCGCACTCCTCGTGCGGGCCCTCGGGCGCCCGTGGGTGTTCGACCACCACGATCTCTGCCCCGAGATCTACGCGACACGGTCCGGTGGCTCCCCCAACCGCCTGGTGTTCCGACTGCTCACGATGATGGAGTGGCTCACCCTCCGGAGCGCGAGCGCGGTCTTCGCCACCAACGAGTCGTTCCGCGAGATCGCGGTACGCCGTGGCGTCCCGCCGGAGAAGGTGACGGTGGTACGCAACGGGCCGGCCGCTGGCGAGATTCGTCCGTCCGACCCGACGCCGACCAGCGGCGAGCACCGGATCGTCTACCTCGGGGTGCTCGGTCCGCAGGACAACGTGGAGGGCGCGGTTCTCGCCGCCGACGAGCTGACCCGGCGGCGCTCGCGGCGGGACTGGCGGCTGTTGATCGCCGGTGACGGTGAGAGCATGCCGGTGCTGCGGAAACTGGTCGCCGATCTCGGCCTGGGGGATGTCGTCGAGTTCACCGGCTGGCTCGAGAGCCGCGCAGTGGACGAGCTGCTGCGGACAGCCACCGTGGCGATCCAGCCCGACGAGCCCACCAGGATGAACGAGCTGTCGACGATGGCCAAGACCGTGGAGTACCTCGCGCGCGGTGTCCCGGTGGTCGCCGTGGACCTGATCGAGACCCGGCGCTCGGCGGGGGACGCCGCGGTCTACGTGTCCCACGGGACCCCGGAGGAGTTCGCGGACGCGATCGGGGATCTGCTCGACGACGCACCGCGCCGCGCCCGGATGGCCGAGATCGGCCGCAGCCGCTTCGCGGACCAGCTCGCCTGGGAGCACCAGACCGTGGCGTACATCGACGTTTGGCACCGCCTGTTGGCAGGTCACCCGCGCCCCACCACCGACGAGTCGCGGATCGGGCAGCCGCCGGCCGTCACCGGCGGGTCCCCGTCCCGGGTGGCGCCAGGGACAAGTGTGCCGGAGCCCCGCCGGTGACCAGCGTCGTCATCGCCGCGTACAACGAGGAGGCGGTGATCGGCCGCTGCCTCGACGCGCTGCTCGCCGACGCCCCGCCCGACCCGCTCGACATCACCGTCGTGGCCAACGGCTGCACCGACGCCACCGCGGCCGTGGCGCGCGAGCGCGCCGGCGTACGGGTGCTCGACCTACCCGGGGCGGGAAAGGCGGCCGCCCTCAACGCCGGCGACGCGACGGCCGTGGGCTTCCCCCGCGTCTACCTGGACGCTGACGTGGTCCTCTCCCCCGGCGCCCTGCGGGCGTTCGGCGCGGCGCTCGACCGCCCCGTCGACGGCCGCGGCGGCGATCCACCGCTCGCGGTGGTGCCGGGACGTTCGCTCGACCTGACCGGCCGTCCGACACCCGTCCGCGCCTACTACGCGATCAACTCCAGGCTTCCCGCCTTCCGGCACAGCCTCTTCGGCCGGGGCGCCATCGCCTTGTCCGCGGCGGGCCGGGCCCGCTTCGACACCTTCCCGGCGATGACGGCCGACGATCTCTTCCTCGACGGGCTGTTCGCTCCGTACGAGAAGCGGGAGCTCGACGGCGTACTCGCGCGCCTCGCCACCCCACGTCGCACCGGTGACCTGGTCCGACGCCTGGTACGGGTGCGGGCCGGCAACGCCGAGCTGCGGGCCGCGGCGGCGCGGGGCGCGGTGGCCACCGTGGCCGTGCGCCGCACGGCCCGCTCGTCCTGGTTACGCGATGTCGTGTTGCCGCGTCCCTGGCTGGCTCCCGCCGCCGCCTGCTACGTCGGAATCACGCTCGTGGCGGCGTTGCGGGCGCGGCGGGAACTGCGGGCCGGCGGTGGTGGTTGGGGGCGCGACGGGTCGAGCCGGGAGCCGGCCCTGGCGGACGCGGAGAGCGATGGTCAGCCGCCGTCGGGCCTGGTCAAGCACTCACGTTGATCGCACCGGCGGCGGACGGATGCACGCTCGCGGGGCCGGGCGCCTCGCGCAGCCTGCGTCCGCTGACCAGGGACTTCACCGCCAAGCGGCTGCAGCGGTTGCCGACCAGGGCGCGGCTGACCTCCCGCAACAGGACGAGCGCCCAGTAAACGACAGCGCTGGGCAGACGGTGCCGCCGCCGGTAGAGGCGGACTCGGTTGAGCGTGAGCAGCGCCCACAGGCGGGGCGACGTGGCCGAGTCGCCCTCGAGGTGACGGGCCTCGGCGCGCGGCGCGAGGATCATGGCGAAGCCCCGGTCACGGGCGCGCAATGCGAACTCCGTCTCCTCGGAGTAGAGGAAGAACGACTCGTCCCACCGGCCGCACGCCGCCCAGCAGGCCCGGTCGATGAGCATGATGGACCCTTCGGCCCAGTCGACCGTGGTTTCCCGGGCGTACCACCGCCGGTCGGTGATCACCTCGCCCAGCCGGCCGATCCGGCCGACCCGGTCGGCACCCAGCACCGCGTCGCCGAGGGCCCGCAGGATCGTCGGCTCCCTGCGCAGGCTGGGGCTGAAGTCACCGTTGGCGCGCACGATCCGGGGCACGGTGATGCCCGCGTTCCGCCGCCGCAGCACCGCGAGCAGCTCCGGCACGCAGTTCGGCGCCAGGCGGACGTCGGGGTTCAGCACCAGCACGGCGTCGTGCGGCCCGGCCACGGCGACCGCTGCGTTGATGCCGGCGGCGTAACCACCGTTGCGTCCGGTCTCGACGATCCGCGCCCAGGGCGCCTCCCGTCGCAGCACCTCGACGGTGTCGTCGGACGACGCGTTGTCCGCGACCGTGAGGTGCCAGTGCAACCCGACCAGGCCGGGCGCCAGTGACGCGATGAGATCCGGCAGGAGCCGCGCGCTGTTGTACGTGACCACCACGACCGCGATCGTTTCCGGGCTACCGCGCACCTTCTGCTCCTGAGTCGCCAGCGTCAATCCGACCGGACCGACCCGGTGTCCATTCTGCGGGCGGACGCCGCCGTGCGGAACCGTCCCGCCACGACGCTGTGCCGTCGGTCGACGGCAATCAGCCGCCGCGTCGGATGCTCTCGGCGGAACTGTTCGCTGCCACGTCGAACGGGCGGCCCGGTCGGCCCGAACGTCCGCCTGTGATCCGTTCTGGTGCCTGATACGTTGCCCAGCAACGGTTTTCGCGCGTGAGATGGGGAGACAGCAGCCGCGATGGCAGTCCGGGTCGCCCCGATCATGAAATCTGATCTGCGCCGCGTGGCGGAGTTCCTCCACGCCCACTTGAACAGCCGGGTGTCCGTTGCCGCGTGGGAGCGATCAGTCGACGTGCGGTGGACCGTCGACGCCCCCAATCACGGATTCATGCTGGTCGACACCGAACGCGACGACGCCCTTGCCGGCGTTTACCTCGCCTTCTATTCCGAACGGATGCTCGACGGTCGGCTTGAACGGTTCTGCAATCTCGGCGCGTGGTGCGTCCTGCCCGATCACCGCATGCACGGCGTGCGACTGTTGAAGGCGCTCCTCGATCAGCCTGATCTGCACTTCACCGACCTGTCGCCGAGCGGCAACGTGATTCCGATCAACACCCGGCTGAAGTTCCGGTTCCTGGACACCACGACCGCGCTCATGCCCAATCTGCCCTGGCCGTCCCGGCCGGGCAGATATCGGGTCAGCACCGACCCCCGGGTCGTCGAGAGCACCCTTACCGGCCGGGAGTTGCAGCTGTACCGGGACCACGCCGACACGGCCGCCGCACGTCACCTCGTGCTGCTCAGCGGCGACGAGTGGTGTTACGTGGTCTTCCGTCGGGATCGCCGCAGAGGGCTCCCGCTGTTCGCGTCGATCCTGCACGTGAGTGATCCCGAGCTGTTCCGTCGGATGGCCCGGCCGCTGGCCCGGCACCTCCTGCTGCGCCACCGGATTCCGGTGAGCCTCCTGGAGACACGGGTGACCGGCCACCGGCCATGGCCATCGGTGCTCCTGCGCTCCCCGCGCCGGAAGATGTTCCGAAGCGCGCGGTTGCGGCCGGACCAGATCGACTACCTGTACAGCGAGCTCGTGTGCGTGGCCTGGTGAGCACCGGACGACCGGACACCGGGCCGGTGGGAGGAGCAGCAGGAATGCGCAGGCACGTACACGACCTGATAGCGGAGATGGCGCACCGGCAGGGCGACGCACCGGCGGTGACGGTCCGGGACACGACTCTGACCTACGCGCAGCTGTGGCGGGAGGTCACGGCCGTGGCCGCTGGCCTGCGCCGTCTCGGTGTGCGCCGCGGCGATCGGGTGGCCGTCCACCTCGACAAGCGGACCGAGACCGTGGCCGCGCTGTTCGGCGCGTCGGCGGCCGGGGGCGTGTTCGTGCCGGTCAATCCGCTCCTGCGGGCTCGCCAGGTGGCCTACATCGTGGCCGACTGCGACGTCCGCGTGCTGGTCACCACGAGTGAGCTGCTGCCCCTGCTCCGCGATGACCTCGACGAGTGCAAGTCGCTCGCGCACGTCGTCGTCGTCGGCGCGGCACCCGTCGTCGCCAGCGGCACCCACTACGCGGTCAGTCGCTGGGCTGACGTGATGACCGGCGACGACGGGGACCCGGCGGCCACCGGGGTCGACATCGACATGGCGGCCATCCTCTACACCTCGGGCAGCACCGGGAAACCCAAGGGCGTCGTGCTGTCGCACCGCAACCTCGTCGCGGGCGCCGAGAGTGTCAGCCACTACCTGGGCAACACGTCCGACGACGTCATCGCCGCGGTGCTACCGCTGAGCTTCGACGCGGGCTTCAGCCAGCTCACCACCGGCTTCTCGGCGGGCGCGCACGTCGTGCTGGTGAATTACCTGACGCCGAACGACGTCGTCAAGGCGTGCGCGAAGCACGGTGTGACCGGGCTGACCTGCGTGCCACCACTGTGGATCCAATTGGTCGACAAGGCGTGGCCACCGGCGGCGGCCCGGACGATCCGCTATGTCGCCAACACCGGGGGCCGGATGCCGACGACGACATTGGAGAAGCTGCGGCGGCTGTTCCCGGACGCCCGGCCCTACCTGATGTACGGACTCACCGAGGCGTTCCGGTCGACCTACCTCGACCCGGCCGAGGCCGACCGCCGGCCCGACTCGATCGGCAAGGCCATCCCCAACGCGGAGATCCTCGTGGTGCGGCCGGACGGATCCGAGTGCGACCCGGGTGAGCCCGGCGAGTTGGTGCACCGCGGTCCGCTCGTCGCGCTGGGCTACTGGAACGATCCCGAACGGACCGCCGAGCGCTTCCGGCCGGCCCCAGGCCGCCCCGCCGGGCTCTGCACCCCCGAGATCGCGGTCTGGTCGGGTGACATCGTGGTCCGCGACGAGGACGGCTTCCTGTACTTCGTCGGCCGCCAGGACGACATGATCAAGACCTCCGGGTACCGGGTGAGCCCGACGGAGGTCGAAGAGGTCGTGTACGACACGGGTCTGGTCCGGGACGCGGTGGCGGTCGGGGTGGACGACCCCCGCCTCGGCCAACGCATCGTCCTGGTCGTGAGCCCCGCCGGCAGCGCCGACCTGGACCCGGCCGGGCTGCTCGCCGACGTGCGCCGGCGCCTGCCGCTCTACATGGTGCCGAAGGAGGTCGTCGTGCGCGCGGAGATCCCCCGCTCACCGAACGGCAAGTTCGATCGCAACCTGCTGCGCCGGGAGTTGGCCCCGGCACCACCGGGTCTGCCCGCCGATCCCGCCGCGCGTTCCGGGGAGTCGTCGTGACCAGCCCGACGATCGCTGCGTTCGGTCGGACGTCGAGCCGCCTCACCGTCGGCGGCGTCCCGGTGGACCGTCTCGCGGAGCGGGTGGGCGGAACGCCGTTCTTCGCCTACGACCGGCGGTTGCTGACCGAACGGGTCGCGCTCGTCCGCTCGACGCTGCCGGCGGGGGTCGAACTCGGGTACGCCGTCAAGGCCAACCCCATGCCGGCGGTTGTCCAGCACCTGAGCGGGCTGGTCGACGCGCTCGACGTGGCCTCGGCCCTGGAGATGCGTACCGCGCTCGACACACCGCTGCCAGCCGACCGGATCAGTTTCGCCGGGCCGGGTAAGACTGCCGCCGAGCTCACCCAGGCGGTCGCGGCCGGCGTGACGATCGAGCTGGAGTCGGAGACCGAAGCGGCCCGGCTGGTCGCCGTCGGGGACCGGCTCGGCATCCGGCCTCAGGTCGCTGTCCGGGTCAATCCCGACTTCTCGATCAAGGGATCCGGCATGCGGATGGGCGGCGGCCCCCAGCAGTTCGGCGTCGACGCCGAGCGGGTGCCGGCGCTCCTCAAGGAACTCGCCCACGTCGACGTGGACGTCCTGGGCTTCCACATCTTCGCGGGATCGCAGAACCTGCGGGCCGACATCCTCTGCGCGGCACAACGCAACACGGTCGACCTCGCGCTGCGGCTGGCCGCGTACGCCCCGGCGCCCGTCCGCTACCTCAACATCGGCGGCGGCTTCGGGATCCCCTACTTCGAGCGGGACGTACCGCTGGATCTGGCTCCGATCGGCGAAAACCTGGCCGCGTTGCTCACCGACTCGGTCCGACCGAACCTGCCCGATGCCCGGGTGGTCGTCGAGCTGGGCCGCTTCCTCGTCGGCGAGTGCGGCGTGTACGTGACCCGCGTCGTGGACCGGAAGGAGTCCCGTGGCAGGGTCTTCCTCGTGGTCGACGGCGGCCTGCACCACCAGCTCGCCGCGTCCGGCAACTTCGGTCAGGTCATCCGCCGCAACTACCCGATCGCCATCGGGAACCGGATCGACGAGGAGCCCACCGAGACGGCAACCGTCGTGGGCTGCCTGTGCACCCCGCTCGACCTGCTCGGCGACAACGTGTCACTGCCGGCCGCGGAAGTCGACGACCTCGTCGTCGTCTTCCAGGCCGGCGCCTACGGGCTCACCGCGAGCCCCACCGCCTTCCTGAGCCACCCGGTGCCCGCCGAGGTCCTGGTCTGACGAGAGGAACCGCCATGGAGCTGACCAACAATTCCCTGGTCGACGACGTCAGGTCGGTCGTCGTCACCACGCTCGGTGTCGAGGACCGCGCCGAGTCCCTCGTGCCGTCGACGCCGCTGCTGGACAGCCTGCCCGAGCTGGACTCGCTGGCCGTGGTGGAGTTGATCGCCGCGCTGCAGGAGCGGTTCGGCATCGAGTTCGACGACGAGGACGTCACCGCCGAGGTTTTCGAGACGCTGGGCAGCCTCGCGGCGCTCGTCGAGAGCAAGCTGCGGTGAGCCGTCCGGGCCTGATCAACCTGTGTTGCAGGGCAGCTGTCGCACCGTTCGGATCGGCTGGTAGTCCGGCCCGACGGTGACGACGGTCGCGTCCCACGCGGTCACCAGGGAGCAGTCCACGTCGATCGGGCCGTACTCCCACGACCGGTCCACGACGCGCAGGTTACGGACGGACCCCGGCATGGCGAGCCGGAACGGGTAACCGCCGCCCTTGACCAGGACGCCGTCGACGTCCACCGACGTGTTGCCCTGGCCGGCCGGATAGAAGAACGGAGCGGTGCCGCCGCAGGATGACCTCTGCACCAGTTCCAGCGTGACGGTGCGGACCACCAGCGGCGGCCCGTCGTACCCCTGGATGCCGTCGCCGTGCCAGTCCCCGCAGACATCGGGAGAGACGACCCTGGCGAAGCTGCTCTCGATGGTGACGCGGCCGCAGTTCAAGCTCTTGCCGGCGACGCGGAAGCCCTCCGGGCGACCGTCGATCTTGACCCGGCGGGCGGTGTAACCGCCGGCCTGGATGGCGGGCAGGTCCTCGTTACGGGTCAGCCGCCCCGGGGCGCGGGTCAGGGTGACGTTCTCCACCACCAGGCCGTTGCCGCACGACGACGTGGAGTCGTTGATGATGCTGCCGCCCTGCAACTCCACCCGCTGCACCTTGACGTTCCTGGCGGCGACGATGAGATCCGCGTTGACGAGCCGGATGTCCTTCACGACGGCCCCGGCGCGGGTGATCTTCAGATCCGTGGTGCGCGTCTCCTTCGGACGCCAGCCCGCCGGGACGCCGGTGGTGGCGGGGCTCGGCCACACCACGTCCGTCCCTCCGCCCGGCTGGCCGCCGGGGCCGGCGGACGGGGTGGCGGGGGTCCGCGCGGATGTGCTGGGGCTCGCAGAACCGCTGGGCCGGGCGGAGGCGCCGGAACCGGACGGGGCAGCACCGGGCTGCTCGGCGACGACCGGCGTGTCGCCGGCCCCCGCGGCCGGTGCGGCGCCGTCGTCGCGCAGGAACAGCACCGACCCGGTCACCGCCAGCAGGAGAGCGCCTCCGGCTACCAGGAGGCGCTTTCCGCTGATTCTGATCTGCCTACGAGTCTGGGACATCGAGCGGAAACCAATCTGGTCGACGGGTACGCGGACGGGTGCCGCACGGTAGGTCCAACGAGGATTCCTGCCGGCCGGCGTGCCCGTGCCCCGGGTTCCGGGCGGCGCCGTCGGTACGCCCCAAGCTTGGATGACGACGCTCAGCGTACGGACCGGGAGCACCAGGTTCATGGCCGAAGACGCGGTTCTCGACATACGACCGATCCCGGTGGTCGGACCGACGTCCGACCGGCGACCGGACCGCGTCACCCGCTGGTCCGTACAGGGGCCCCCGACAACCGTTCGACCCGACCGACACCGACGTTCGGGGCGCCAGAAACGGTTGGTCATCGGCCCCGGTCCACGCCCTGCGGCCGGTAACCTCCCGCCATGCGCGGAAACCCCTCACCGCAGCGGCCCCCGGACCCGGCCGCGGCCACCGGCCCGTCCGACGACGCGGCGGCTTCCACCGATCGCCCACCCGGCGACCACCTGCCGGCCCGGTCCACCAATGGGCTGCGCCGGGTGTCCGCCGGGGTCCGCAACCGCCTCGTGGACGGCGAACAGTCCTGGGGCGCCCGACGGCGCCGCGCTCGGGCGGCCTGGCTGTCCGACACCTTCCCGGACCTCCCGAGCATGTCCGTCATCGACCTGGGCGGTCGCGTGGAGACCTGGACCAGAGCGCTGGTTCGCCCCGCGCACGTGCACGTGGTCAATCTGGAAGGCCCGACCTCCGACGTGCCGGACTGGGCCGAGGTGGACCACGGGGATGCGTGCCACCTCCCCGCCCACATCGCGGCCCGCCGCTACGATCTCGTCTTCTCCAACTCCGTGCTGGAGCATGTCGGCGGGCACGAACGTCGGCTCCGCTTCGCCGAGTTCGTGCACACTCTCGCCGATCGGCACTGGGTGCAGACCCCGTACCGTTACTTCCCGATCGAGCCGCACTGGCTGGCGCCAGGCATGCAGTTCCTGCCCCTGCGGGCCCGGGTCGCGCTGGCCCGTCGGTGGCCACTGCAGCACACCGTCGCCAGCCGCCGCGAGGACGCGGTGGCTGAGGTGTTGTGGACGGAGCTGCTGGACTACACCCAGATGCGGCACTTGTTTCCGGCCTCGCGCATCAGGACGGAGCGCTTGGCGGGGCTACCCAAGTCACTGATCGCCATCGCGGTCTGACGGTCCCTGCCGTCGGGGCGCTCGGTGGCCACCGTGGTGAGGCCGCCCGGCGACCGGGGGCGCGGTCGACGCCACGACCTGAGTCGACGTGCCGGCGCGATGGGTCGTGCCGACCCGGCCCTAACGCCAGCGCTTGACCAGCCCGGCCGCGCTGGCGCGGGCCCGGCCGAGCAGCCCCTGCCCGAAGACGATGTCGCGCAGGCTCTCGGGCGTGTCCTCGGCCCGGACGCTGTAGCGCGGTTGCAGCCACGCGCCGGCGCGGGCCGGCCGCCGGTCGCTGGTGAACACCCGGTCGTAGCCGGCCGCCCGCAGCCGGGACAGCACGGTCCGGTCGTACCGGCCGAGGGGGCAGGCGGCCTGGTCGACCGGCTCACCGGTGAGCTCGGCGAGCCGGTCCCGGGCGGTGTGGAACTCCTCGGTCGCCTGCCGCGGGGTGAGACCGCGCCACGGCCGGTGCCACATGCCGTGGCTGCCCACCGGCATCCCGTACCGCCGCAGTTCCTGGACGCCGTCGGCACCCACGCTGCCCGGCTCGCCCAGCCGCCCGGCGATGAGGAAGAAGGTGGCGCTCGCCTGCCGTTCGAGCAGGGCGGGCAGCCCCACCTCCAGGTCCGAGGCGTTGCCGTCGTCGAAGCTGAGTCGCACCCGCGGCCACGAGACGACCTCGTCGAGGATCGCGTGGAACCGGTCGACGGTCACCCAGTAGCGGTCCTCCCCCGGCTCCAGCTCCCGGCGCGGCGTACCGATCCCGTGGAACAGGATGTTGATCACGCGGTGGTCGGTCATGGCGCTCCTGTGCCGGGTACGACGGGGATCGAGGATCATTCAACCGGCCTCGCTGACCGGGGGCAGTCGGCCGACCGTCCGCATTCCGGCCGCCGCCTGACCGGTCAGTACGCGCCGGAGCTGCGGATGACGGCGCTCAGCGTGCGGACCAGGATCGCCAGGTCCATCGTCAACGACCAGTTTTCCACGTAGGACAGGTCCAGCCGGATGGACTCCTCCCAGGACAGGTCGGACCGGCCGGACACCTGCCACAGCCCGGTCAGGCCGGGCTTGACCACCAGCCGCCGCCGCATGTCCGGCGGGTAGTTGGCCACCTCCCGGGGCAGCGGCGGCCGCGGCCCGACCAGCGACATGTCCCCGCGGACCACGTTGACCAGCTGCGGCAGTTCGTCCAGTGACAGCCTGCGCAGCCAACGCCCGACCGGGGTCACCCGCGGGTCGTCGCGCATCTTGAACAGCTCGCCGTCGGTCTCGTTGCGGTGCAACAGGTCCGCCAGCCGATCCTCGGCGTCCAGGTACATCGTCCGGAACTTGTAGATGACGAACAGGCGGCCGTTGCGGCCCACCCGCTCCTGACGGAAGATCGCCGGTCCACCGGCGTCCGGGCTCAACCGGATCAACAGGGCGATCGCGATCAGCAGCGGCGCGGCGAGCACCAGCAACAGCAGCGCCGAGACCCGGTCGGTGACCGCCTTGACGAACCGCGGGCCACCCTTGAGCCGCGGGTGCTCGACGTGCAGCATCGGCAGTCCGTCGACCGGACGGATGGTGGTGCGGTCCCCGGTCACGTCGACCAGGCTGCTGGCCACGATGAGGGCGACCTCGTCGCGTTCCAGCTGCCAGCCCAGCCGGCGCAGGGCGGCTCCGGCCATCTCGGGGCAGGACAGCACCACGACGGTGTCCGCTCCGGACCGGGCGACGGCGGTCGCCACGTCCTCGAACGTGCCGAGCACCGGCAGCAGCGGGCCGGCCGCCCGCGGCGGCAGCGGATCGGCGACTCCGTACGGCAGGCAGGCGCCGACCACCCCCAGCCCGTGGTAGCGCTCGCGGCGCAGCCGCCTGGCCATCTCGGCGACCGCGGCCTCGTGCCCGACCAGGATCACCCGGTGCAGCCGTTCGCCCCGCGCCCACGAGCGGTGCAGGCGCTGCCGGAGGAGGTACCGCATCGCGACTCCGGCGACGGTGGTCAACGGCATCGCGACCAGCACGTAGCCGCGGGCGAGCCGGAAATCGAACGCGAGCGAAACGACGGCCAGCGTGGCAATCAGCGCGAGACCGGAGCGGAACACCCGTGCGTACTCATCATTCCCGACGAATAGATAACGTGTTTCGTACGCTCGGTTGAGGGTCAGGACGAGTATCCATGCGAATGGCAGAGTAATGGTGAGCCAGAGATGGCCGCGGTTAACCGGCTCGGCCGTTTCCTGGCCGAACCGACCGACCATGGCCGCCGCCGCCGAAAGCAGTCCCACCGCCAGGTCGACCAGACACAGAGTGGCGACGTAACGGGACTGCCAGCCACCGCGACCCGATCGGACCGGAGCCGGCGAGATCGGCGCCAGGGCGGCGGCGGAGTCGACGACCGGGGCAACCTCCACCGAGTTCACGCAGCCTCCATCGCTCGTCGACCAGCCGTCCGCCGTGCGTCCCTCGTCGGCTTGAAATGGTGCGGTACGCGCAATGAAGCGCAGCCGGAAATGGTCGGTCCGGGAAGCGCCTGTGCGATACCGGCCAACCTGAGGATGGGTGATCCGGGCGCACTTCGCCAGAACAGTTTCGCTTTTACCGGCGCAAAGTCCAGTTGCCGACAACAGAAACCGTGCGGATCGTTGCGTGGGGCACCGACCCGGCTGGCGGCAATGGTCCGTCCAGGTGTCGGAGATCACCCGTCGGGGCGCGACCGGGCCGCACTTGGATGGCCGGAAAGGATGGCGGCACGGCCGCCGGATGTCGGCGCCTGATCGCTTGGCCGACCCCGGATCGACCGGCTGCCGAACTCGCCGGGACCAACGGCCCGGTGGACGGGACCACCGGCACTGACCCGGCGCCGCGGGTACGGGCAGACTGGAGCCGAACGAAGGAGGACGGCATGACCATCGAATCCGGTGCCCCCGTCGTGGTGGGTGTGGACGGTTCCGCCGCCGCACTGGACGCGGTGCGGGTGGCCGCGCGGGAGGCGGAGTACCGGCAGCGTCCGCTGCGGATCGTGCACGCGTTCATCTGGCCGCTGATGAACACCCCGCTGGGACCGGTGCCGGGTGGACCGGCCGACGGCGGGCTGCGTAACCAGGCCGAGCGCTACGTCGACGAGGCGATGGCCGAGGCCGCCAAGGTCGCCCCGGAGGTACGGGTCACCGGCGCCGTGGTCGACGGCGCGGCCACCCCGGTGCTGCTGGACGAGTCCCGCGACGCCGCCCTGGTGGTGCTCGGGCACCGCGGGCTCGGCGGTTTCGCCGGTCTGCTGATCGGGTCGGTCACCGTGCAGGTCTCCGCCCGGGCGCAGAGCCCGGTGCTGGTGGTCCGGGGCGAGCCGCGGGCCGACGGCCCGGTGGTGGTGGGTGTGGACGGTTCCGACCTGTCCACCGAGGCGGTCGGGTTCGCGTTCGAGGAGGCGTCCCGGCGGGGTGCCCCGCTGGTCGCGGTGCACGCCTGGCTCTACCCGACGCCGGTCGGTCCGGGTGAGATCCTGCCGCTGGTCTACGACGTCGAGGCGTTCGGCGACGAGGAGGAGCGCGTGCTGGCCGAGTCGCTGGCCGGCTGGTCCGAGCGCTACCCGGACGTGCCGGTGCAGCGCCGGCTGGTGCGGGGTTCACCGGCCCGGGCGCTGGTCGAGGAGTCGAAGACCGCGCAACTGGTGGTCGTCGGGGCGTACGGCCGGGGTGCGCTGACCGGGTTGCTGCTCGGTTCGGTCAGCCACGCGGTGTTGCACCACGCGCACTCGCCGCTGGCGATCGTGCGGCGGCGACGTACCGCCGACGGGTCCTGATCCCCCGCACGTCCGCACCGGCCGGTCCCCGGCCGGCGCGGCGGCGCGCCCGGCGGTGGGTACGGGGAAACCTCGGCCGGCCGCGGGCCGCGCCCGGACAATGACCTGATCGAGGACCTGGAGGGCAGATGAACCGTCCTGTCGTGGTGGGAGTGGACGGCTCCCCGTCGAGCCTGGTCGCGGCGGAGCACGCCGCGCAGGCGGCGGTGGGCCGGGACCGGCCGCTGCACCTGGTGCACGGCTACCTGCACCCGCTCGGATACGGCGTGCCGCTCAACCCGTACGACGTGGGCATCCCGGCGCCGACCGAGGAGGCGCAGAAGATGTTGACGCAGACCGCTACCGATCTGGTCGGGCGCTGGCCGGGGCTGACCGTCGAGGCACGCCAGGTCGCCGGCGGACCGGGGGCCACACTGATCGAGGAGTCGAAGCGGGCGGAACTGGTGGTGGTGGGCAGCCGCGGCCACGGCGGTTTCGCCGGGCTGCTGCTCGGCTCGGTCGGCAGCCAGGTCGCCGCGCACGCGCACTGCCCGGTGCTGGTGGTCCGGCCCGCTGAGCAGCCGGTGCCGACCACCGGGCCGGTGCTGGTCGGGGTGGACGGATCCGAGTCGGCGGAGCTGGCCGTCGGGTACGCCGCCGACGAGGCGGCCCGCCGGCAGGCGGGCCTGGTGCTGGTGCACATCGCGCCGGACGGGGACCCCACCGCGCCGCCGGAGCTGGGTGACCTGCTGGCCACCGCCGCCGCGGCGGTACGCGGCAGCCATCCCGGAGTGGCCGTCGAGGAACGCGTGCTGCGCGCGGCCGGCCCTGGGCAGGCCCTGGTCGACGCGAGCCGGGACGCCGCCCTGGTGGTGGTCGGCTCGCGGGGCCGCGGCGGGTTCACCGGGATGCTGCTCGGGTCGGTCAGCCAGGCCGTGGTGCAGCACGCGCACTGCCCGGTGCTGGTCGCCCACCCCTACGGCCACGCCCGCTGACCCAGGCACGGGACCCCCGGGGCCACGCCGCCCCTGACGGCGTGGGCTCGGGGGTCCGTGGTCGTCGGTCAGCCGTCGGCGCGGCCGAGCAGGTCCTCGAAGCTGGTGGTGAGGGCGAACGGGTCGGCCGGGCCGGTGGAGACCGGCCGCCGGTGGATCTGCTCGGCCAGTTCGGCGGCGGCCCGGTCGATCCGGCGCCGCAGCGCCCCGTCGGCCGTGCCACCGGACCAGTCCTCCGGCGCGGCGAAGACCGCCGTCGGCACCACCACCGCGTGCAGGTACGCGAACAGCGGCCGGAGCGCGTGCTCCAGGGCGAGCGAGTGCCGGGCCGTGCCACCGGTCGCGGCGACCAGCACCGGCCGGTCGGCCAGGGCCTCGGCGTCGACCAGGTCGAAGAACGACTTGAACAGCCCGTTGTACGACGCGTTGAAGATCGGCGTGACCGCGATGATGCCGTCGGCGCCGGTGACCGTGTCCAGCGTCGCCCGCAGCGACTCCGACGGGAAGCCGGTGAGCAGGTGGTTCACCACGTCGTGGGCGTGCTCGCGCAGGTCGACCGGGTGCACGTCGACCAGCTCGCCCCGCCCGGCCAGCCCGTCGCGGGTGGCCGCGGCGAGCTGGTCGGCGAGGAGCCGGGTCGACGACGGCTGGCTGAGGCCGGCCGAGACGACGGCGAGGGTGCGGCTCATCGGGCGGCCCCGGGCGCCTTGCCGGTGACGTCGTCGACGGCGTGCACGGTGCTGTCCTTGGCGCCGCCCGCCGCGGCGACCAGCGAGGCGTGCGTGGGCGCCTCGGGCACGTGCGCCGGGCGCAGCGTGTCGAACTCCTTGCGCAGCACCGGGACCACCTCCTCGCCGAGGAGGTCGAGCTGCTCCAGCACCGTCTTCAGCGGCAGGCCGGCGTGGTCGATCAGGAACAGCTGCCGCTGGTAGTCCCCGACGTAGTCGCGGAAGCCGAGGGTCCGGTCGATGACCTGCTGCGGGCTGCCCACGGTCAGCGGGGTCTGCGCGGTGAACTCCTCCAGCGACGGGCCGTGCCCGTAGACCGGCGCGTTGTCGAAGTACGGCCGGAACTCGCGGACCGCGTCCTGGGAGTTGCGGCGCATGAACACCTGCCCGCCGAGCCCGACGATGGCCTGGTCGGCGGAGCCGTGGCCGTAGTGCTCGAAGCGCTGCCGGTAGAGCCCGACCATCCGCTGGGTGTGCTCCTTGGGCCAGAAGATGTGGTTGGCGAAGAAGCCGTCCCCGTAGTAGGCGGCCTGCTCGGCGATCTCCGGGCTGCGGATCGAGCCGTGCCAGACGAACGGCGGCACCCCGTCGAGCGGGCGCGGCGTCGCGGTGAACGACTGCAACGGGGTGCGGAACCGACCCTTCCAGTCCACCACGTCCTCGCGCCAGAGCCGGCGCAGCAGGTCGTAGTTCTCGATCGCGAGCGGGATGCCGTTGCGGATGTCCTGCCCGAACCACGGGTAGACCGGGCCCGTGTTGCCCCGACCCATCATCAGGTCCACCCGGCCGTCGGCCAGGTGCTGCAGCATCGCGTAGTCCTCGGCGATCTTCACCGGGTCGTTGGTGGTGATCAGGGTGGTGGCGGTGGAAAGCAGCAGCCGGGACGTCCGAGCCGCGATGTAGCCCATCATGGTGGTGGGCGACGAGGGCACGAACGGCGGGTTGTGGTGCTCGCCGGTGGCGAAGACGTCGAGGCCGACCTCCTCGGCCTTGAGCGCGATGGTCACCATCGCCTTGATCCGCTCATGCTCGGTCGGCTCGCGACCGTTGGTCGGGTCGACCGTGACGTCGCCGACGGTGAAGACTCCGAACTGCATGACCAGCTCCTCGCGTTGTCCGCCGGGGCCGGCGCGGCACCCGGACGCACCCCACAACATATTTGACGAGTCAACTATTCCGCTGGCGGTGGCGCCGACGGTGTCGGGCGTCACGCCGACATCCCATGCGGAGCACGACCGGCAGCAGCCACCGCCAGGTACCTGACGGAAGATGTCAGCCTTTCCGGGCACGATGACCCGCATGAGCGAACGCGCCACGGGCGGCTTCACGCTGGACAGCTGGGACGAGGAACCGTACGACGAGGGCGGCGGCGGCACGCTCGCCGAGGCCCGGATCACCAAGTCGTTCACCGGCGACCTGGTCGGCACGAGCGTCACTCGGATACTGATGTGCCGCACGCCGGTCGAGTCCTCCGCCGCGTACGTGGGGTTTGAGCGGTTCACCGGCACTCTGGCCGGGCGCCGGGGCAGCTTCGTGCTGCACCACACCGCGGGCAGCGACACCGAAACCGGGTCGCGGCTGTCCTGGACGGTGGTGCCCGACTCGGCCACCGACGAGCTGCGCGGCCTGCGCGGCGGCGGGCAGATCGTGGTCGGCCCGGACGGCGGCCACACCTACCAGCTGGACTACCGGCTCGACTGACACCCACCGGTCCGGAGCGGTGGCTGACCGCCCCGGCGGTCAGCCACCGGCGACCGAGGGCAGCACCTGCACCTCGGCCGCCTCGGGCACCGGGGCGTCCAGCCCGCCGAGGTGCCGGCAGTCCTCCCCGTCGACGTAGACGTTGACGTAGCGGCGCAGCTCGCCCCGCTCGTCGCGGATCCGCCGGGCCAACCGGGGCCAGGAGCCGGCCAGGTCGTCGAGAACGGCCCGCAGGGTGCCCGAGGCGGCCACGGTCAGCCGGCTCGCGCCCCCGGCCTCGCCGCGCAGCGGGCCGGGCACCAGCACGGTGACCACGTCACACCTCCGCGGCCCGGACGCAGAGCACGTCGGGCAGGTGCGCGGCCACCCGGGACCAGGAGTCGCCCTCGTCGCGGCTGGCGTAGACCTCGCCGGAGCGGGTGCCGAAGTAGACGCCGCCGGGGGTGGCGTCGTCGGCGCACATGGCGTCGCGCAGCACCGCCGGGTAGAACGGCCCCTCCGGCAGGCCGGTGCTCGCCGGCTGCCAGGTGGCGCCGGCGTCGGACGAGCGGAAGACCCGGCAGCGCCGGTCGACCGGGAAGCGCTCGCTGTCGGCGGCGAGCGGGAAGGTGAAGACCGAGTCGGGGCGGCCCGGCAGGCTCACGATCGGGAAGCCGAAGTCGCTGGGCAGGCCGTCGGCGATCGACGACCAGGTGCGCCCGTCGTCGTCGGAGCGGTAGACGCCGTGGTGGTTCTGCGCGTAGAGCCGGTCGGGGCTGCCGGTGTCCCGGGCGACCTTGTGCACGCACTGCCCGAACTCGGGCCACTCGTCGGGCAGGAAATAGGCCCGGATGCCCGTGTTGCCCGGCGCCCAGCTGGCACCGCCGTCGGTCGACCGGTAGACACCGCCGGTGGACATCGCTACCAGGAGCCGGTCGGCGTCGGCGGGATGCGGCAGCACGGTGTGCACCGCCTGGCCGCCGAAGCCCGCGCCCCACTGCTCCCGGTGCGGGTGCTCCCAGAGCGCGCGGACCAGCTGGTAGGTGATCCCGCCGTCGTCGGAGCGGAACAGCGCGGACGGCTCGGTGCCGGCCCAGACGACGTCGGGCTGGTCGGCGCCGGCCGGGGTGAGCTGCCAGACCCGGCCCAGGGTGGCTCCGGTGTCGGCCGGGAAGGCCACCGGTGCCTCGTCCGGCTCCAGCCAGGAGGCACCGAAGTCGTCGCTGGTGGCGACGCTGGGGCCGAAGTGCGAGCTGGTGGTGCCGGCCAGCAGCCGGGGCGTGGCCCGCCGGGTGTCGATGGCGACCGCGTAGACGCCGGTCATCGGAAAGTGCGGGCCGCTCACCTCCCAGCTGCGCCGGTCGTCCGTGCTGGTGGCGAGGAACAGCCCCTTCGCCGTCCCGATCGCGAGCAGTGTGGCCATCGCCCCTGTCCTCCGTCTCTCGGCGAGCGTGTGCGGCGTGATTATCACCACACCCACCGACAGAATTGCCAGAGCGCGCCGCGGCCGGGCTTCGCGGAGTTCAGCGGCGGGTGCGCGGCACGTGCCGGCGGTAGGCGCTCACGGTCGGGTCGCCGGCGATCCAGAACCGCCACGGCACGTCGTGCGCGCCGGTGACTCCGACCCGGGGCCCCGCGGCCACCGCGTCGGCCGACACCGGAGCGTCGCCCGGGCGCAGCCGGACCGGCCCGTCGCCGAGCAGGTGGGTGCCGTAGGCCGAGCGGTCGATACCGAGCGCCGCGCAGAGCCGGGCCGGCCCCCGGGCCAGGTCGACGTCCCGGCGTACGGCGGGGCGCCGGGCCCGGGCCACCGCCAGCCCGTCGACCACCTCGCCGGCGCGCAGCAGCACGGCGGCCGCCTCTCCCGCCGGCCCGGTGACCACGTTCACGCACCAGTGCATGCCGTAGGTGAAGTAGACGTAGGCGTGCCCGGCCGGGCCGAACATGACCGCGTTGCGCGGGGTTCGCCCGCGATGGGCGTGCGAGGCGGGATCGCCGGCGGTCCCCGCGTACGCCTCGACCTCGGTGATCCGAACGGTCACCCCGCCGGCGGTCAGTCGACAGCCGAGCAGCCCGCGGGCCGCCGGCAGCACCGGGCCGGCGAGCAGGTCGGCGAGGTCGGCGAGCCCGGCCGGCTCGGCCCGGCCGGCCGGCTCGGCGAGGTCCGCCGGCCGTCGGTCGGAGTGCGCCACCACGGGTCCGACCCTATCCGGCCGTCCCGCCGGCCGCCGGGGCCGCTGCCTGGCCCCGGCTCGCCCTGGGACGCTGTCCACCCCGGCGGTTTAAATAAGATGTTGAAAACGTATCGTTGATGTGATGGGGTCGGGGCATGACCGAGGATCTCTTCACCGCACCCGACGCCGGCCGCGCCCGCGCGGAGCGCACCTACGCCGCTCTGCACCGGATCGCCGAGCGGCACGCCGACACCGAGGCTCGCCGCCGGCGGCACACCAACCCGTACCTGCCGGACCCGTACGAGGCGATCGCGCTGGTGACCACGTTGGCGGCCGGCGGCGCCGAGCCGGAGCCCGGCGAGGAGCCGGTCGACGACGACGACCTCACCGCGGCGCTCACCCTGCTCCCGCACCTGCGCGCCGAGGTCGACGCGCTGGAGGCCGGTCTGCTGACCCTGGCCCGCGGCCGTGGCCTGACCTGGCAGGCGATCGCCTACGGCCTCGGCCTCGGCAGCGCCCAGGCGGCGAAACAACGCTTCGAACGCCTCTCCGCCCGCACCGCCCCGGCCGACTGATCGATCGTCTGTCGCACAGCAGGGGCCGGCGGTGCTTCCGGCCCTGCTGGGCAGCATCCGATCGGCGGGGGCAGCCGGGTGACCCGCCAGCTGCGGACCGGGTGGCGGCTGTCGCCGGCGGGTACGGCGGTGCGCCGGTGGTTCGGGGAGACTGGGGCAGACTGTGCCGGGGTCGATCGGCGGGAGGGGCGATGGAGCGGGCGGAGATGCTGGCGTACTGCCTGGCGAAGCCGGGTGCCTGGCTGGACCAGCCGTGGGAGGGCGACGAGGTGGTCAAGGTCGGCAGCCGGATCTTCGCGTTCCTCGGCTCGCCGGCCAACCCGCCGACGATCGGGGTGAAGTGCGGCCCGAGCCGGGAGGTGGCCGACGAGTGGCTGCACCGGCACCCCGACGACGCCCGGGTGATGCCCTACATCGGCCGGTCCGGCTGGAACACGCTGCGGCTGGACGGCCGGATCGACGACGAGGAGCTGATCGAGGCGGTCGACGCGTCGTACGACGCGGTGGTGGCCAAGCTCCCGAAGCGGGAGCGGCCGACGGCCTGACCCGGGTCGGCGCCGTGCCGGGCCACGCCGAGCCGGGCCTTGCCGCCCACGTCGGAGGAACTGCCACCCGGCGAGTCAGCACCGAGGCGGCAGTTCCCCCGACGTGGAGTCAGCGAGGGACGACGCTCTCGGCGGCCCACTCCCGCCAGCCGGCCAGCTTGTCCGCGGCGGCGGCGAGCTGGTCGGCGACCGGCCCGGGGCCGGTGGAGCCGGGCGTGGTCCGGGCCGCGAGCGCGGAGCGGACCGAGAGCACGTCGCGCACCGACGGGTCGAGGTGCTCGCTCACCGCGGCCAGGTCGGCGTCGGAGACCTCGTCGAGCGCGCAGTCCCGGGCCACGCAGAGCGCCACCAGCCTGCCGGTGATCTCGTGCGCGTCGCGGAACGGCACGCCCCGGCGCACCAGCCAGTCGGCCACCTCGGTGGCCAGCGAGAAGCCGACCGGCGCGGAGGCGACCAGCCGGTCCACCCGGACCGTCATCGTGGCGATCATGCCGGCGAGCGCCGGGAGCAGCAGTTCGAGGGTGTCGACCGCGTCGAAGGCCGGCTCCTTGTCCTCCTGCATGTCCCGGTCGTAGGTCATCGGCAGGCCCTTGAGCATGGTGAGCACGCTCATCAGCCCGCCGACCAGCCGGCCGGACTTGCCCCGGGCCAGCTCGGCGATGTCCGCGTTCTTCTTCTGCGGCATGATCGACGAGCCGGTGGCAAAGGCGTCGTCCAGCTCGACCCAGCCGAACTCCTGCGAGGTCCAGAGCACCACCTCCTCGCCGAGGCGGGACAGGTGCACCCCGATCATCGCGGTGACGAAGAGGAACTCGGCGACGAAGTCCCGGTCGGCCACGGCGTCCATCGAGTTGGCGAAGGACGTGCGGAACCCCAGCTCCTTGGCGACGGCGACCGGGTCCAGCGGCAGGCCCGAGCCGGCCAGCGCACCCGCGCCGAGCGGGCTGACCGCCGTGCGGTGGTCCCAGTCGCGCAGCCGTTGCAGATCCCGCAGCAGCGGCTGGACGTGCGCGAGCAGCCAGTGCCCGAAGGTGACCGGCTGGGCGTGCTGCAGGTGGGTCATGCCGGGGGCGGCGGTGTCGGTGTGCCGCTCGGCCTGCTCGACCAGCGCCTCGGCCAGTTCGACCAGCCGGGCGGCCACGCCCCGGGCGTGGTCACGCAGGTAGAGCCGCAGGTCGGTGGCGACCTGGTCGTTGCGGGACCGGCCGGCGCGCAGCTTGCCGCCGAGGCTGCCGAGCCGCTCCAGCAGGCCGCGCTCCAGCGCGGTGTGCACGTCCTCGTCGTCGACCGTGGGGCGGAACTCCCCGGAGGCGCAGGCCGCCTCCAGGTCGTCCAGGGCGGCCAGGATCCGGCCCAGTTCCTCCGGGTCGAGCAGGCCGGCGCCGGCCAGGACCCGGGCGTGCGCCCGGGAGCCGGCGATGTCGTACGGCGCCAGCCGCCAGTCGAACTGCACGCTCACCGACAGCCGGGCCAGGGCCTCGCTGGGGCCACCGGCGAACCGGCCGCCCCAGAGGCTGGTGCGGTTGGTGGCGGCACTGTTCTCGGTCAGGCTCTTGTCGTCCACCCCACCCATTGTGGTGCTCACGATCAGGCGCCACCCAGCCGGGCGTCCCGGGCCGCCGCCATCTTGCTCGGCAGGCCCCACAGCTGCACGAAGCCCTTGGCCAGGGACTGGTCGAAGGTGTCGCCGGTGTCGTAGGTGGCCAGGCCGAAGTCGTAGAGGCTGGCCTCGGAGCGCCGGCCGGTCACGGTGGCCCGGCCGCCGTGCAGGGTCAGCCGCACCTCGCCGGAGACGTGCTGCTGGGCGTCGTCGATGAACGCGTCCAGCGACCGCTTCAGCGGCGAGAACCACAGGCCGTCGTAGACCAGCTCGCCCCAGCGCTGGTCCACGCCGCGCTTGAACCGGGCCAGGTCGCGCTCGACGGTGACCGCCTCCAACTCCTGGTGGGCGGTGATCAGCGCGATGGCGCCCGGCGCCTCGTACACCTCGCGGCTCTTGATGCCGACCAGCCGGTCCTCGACCATGTCGAGCCGGCCGACGCCCTGGGCGCCGGCGCGCCGGTTGAGCTCCAGGATCGCCTGGTACGGGGTCACCGTCTCGCCGTCCACGGCGACCGGCACGCCGGCGTCGAAGGTGATCACGACCTGGTCGGGGTCGCGCTCCTGGGCCGGGTCCGAGGTGTACGAGTAGAGGTCCTCGATGGGGCCGTTCCAGATGTCCTCGAGGAAGCCGGTCTCCACCGCGCGGCCCCACAGGTTCTGGTCGATCGAGTACGGCGACTTCGCCGACACGTCGATCGGCAGGCCCTTCTCCTCGGCGAAGGCGATCGCCTTGTCCCGGGTCCAGGCGAAGTCCCGGGCCGGCGCGATGATCTTCAGGTCGGGCGCGAGCGCGCTCAGACCGACCTCGAAGCGGACCTGGTCGTTGCCCTTGCCGGTGCAGCCGTGCGACACGATCGTGCCGCCGTACTTCTTCGCGGCCGTGACCAGGTGCTTGACGATCAGCGGCCGGGACAGCGCGGAGACCAGCGGGTAGCGGTCCATGTAGAGGGCGTTGGCCCGGATCGCCGGCAGGCAGTACTCGGCGGCGAACTCGTCGCGCGCGTCGACCACCTCGGACTCCACGGCGCCGCAGTCCAGCGCGCGCTGCCGGATGACGTCGAGGTCCTCGCCGCCCTGCCCGACGTCGACCGCCACCGCGATCACCTCGGCGCCGGTCTGCTCGGCCAGGTACGGAATGGCGACGGAGGTGTCCAGCCCTCCGGAGTACGCCAGGACGACCCGCTCGGTCATGGTGTGGTGCTCCCTTCAACGTTCTCTTCCCGGCGGGCCCAGCCGGCGAGCTTCTCGCCGAGCGCGGCCCCGCCGACGGCCTCGCGGGCCACGACGAGGATGGTGTCGTCGCCGGCGATGGTGCCGACGACCTCGGGCAGGCCCGCTCGGTCCAACGCGCTGGCCAGGTAGTGCGCCGCGCCCGGCGGGGTGCGCAGCACGGCGATGTTGCCGCTGGAGTCGACCCCGTTGAGCAGCTCGCGCAGCAGCCGCACCAGCCGGGCCGGAGCGGCCTCGGCCTCGCGCAGCGGCCGCTGGCCGTCCTCGGGGATCAGGTAGACGGCCCGTCCGTCGCCGCCGCGGACCGTGACCGCCCCCAGTTCCTTCAGGTCCCGGGAGAGGGTGGCCTGGGTGACCTGGATGCCGTCGCCGGCGAGCAGGTCGGCCAGTTCGGTCTGCGAGTGGATCGCCTTGTCGCGGATCAACTCGACGATGCGGGCGTGCCGGGCGGCGCGGGTCAGCGGGGCGGTCATCGGTTCTCCCTGGTCGCGGTGGCGCCCGGCGCCGCCGCGTCGGGTGCCGCGGTCGCGGCCTCGAGGAGGAACGTGAGCAGCGCCTTCTGGGCGTGCAGCCGATTCTCCGCCTGGTCGAAGACAGCGCTGCACGGGCCGTCGAGCACCTCGTCGGTGATCTCCTCGCCCCGGTGCGCGGGCAGGCAGTGCAGCACGATCGCGTCCGGCGCGGCCTGGCCGAGCAGGTCGGCGTTGACCTGGTACGGCCGGAACGGCGTGATCCGGTCCAGCCCGTCGTCCTCTTGGCCCATCGAGGTCCAGGTGTCGGTGGCCACCACGTCGGCGCCCTTGACCGCCTCGGCCGGGTCGGTCAGCACGTTCACCGAACCGCCGGTGCCGGCGGCGATCTCGGCGGCCCGGCCCACCACCGCGGGGTCGGGGGCGAAGCCGGCCGGGCCGGCCACCCGTACGTGCATCCCGGCGGTCGCCCCGGCCAGCAGGTACGAGTGGGCCATGTTGTTGGCCCCGTCGCCCAGGTACGCCAGGGTGCGCCCGGCGGTGCCGCCGCACCGCTCCCGGACGGTGAGCAGGTCGGCCAGGAGCTGGCAGGGGTGGAAGCCGTCGGTGAGCGCGTTGACCACCGGCACGCTCGCCCCGGCGGCCACCTCGGCGATCCGGTCGTCGCCGTGGGTGCGCAGCACGATCGCCGCGACGTAGCGGGACAGCACCCGCCCGGCGTCGGCCAGGGTCTCGCCCCGGCCGAAGTGGGTGACCTGGGTGTCCACCACCAGCGGGTGGCCGCCCAGCTCGGCGATGCCGGCGTCGAACGAGATCCGGGTGCGCAGGCTCTGCTTGTCGAAGAGCACCGCCACCGACCGTGGCCCGGCCAGCGGCCGGTGGGCGAACCGGTCCGCCTTCATCCGCGCGGCCAGGTCCAGCACCGCCGACTGCTCGGCGGGGGTCAGGTCGTCGTCGCGCAGGAAGTGCCGGGGGCTCATGGGGTCGTCTCCGGGGTGGTCGGGGTGGGTGCGGCGGTCGGGCCGCCGGCCGTCGGAGCGATCGCCGTCGGGGCGCCCGCGCTGGCGACGGGAGCGGCCGGGGCGGTC
Organism: Micromonospora echinaurantiaca; assembly: GCF_900090235.1. Lineage (NCBI taxonomy): Bacteria > Bacillati > Actinomycetota > Actinomycetes > Micromonosporales > Micromonosporaceae > Micromonospora > Micromonospora echinaurantiaca. Next base: position 3,895,391 of record NZ_LT607750.1, read on the forward strand.
GCCGTCGGAGGAGCGGGAGCGGTCGGGGCGGTCGCGCCGGCGGCGGCGGGCGTCGTGGCGGCCAGGGCGGCGGGCAGCGCGGCCAGGAACGCGTCGACCTGGGCGGCGGTGAGGATCAGCGGCGGGGCGAGCCGGACCACGCCGGGTTGCACCGGGTTGACCAGGAAGCCGGTCTCCCGCAGCGCCTCGGCCAGCACCGCCGAGACCGGGGCGGTGAGCACCACGCCGAGCAGCAGGCCGGCGCCGCGCACCTCGCCCACCAGCGGGTGGCCGAGCGCCTCGATGCCCCGACGCAGCCGCTCGCCGACCCGCTTGACGTGGTCGAGCAGCCCGTCGCCGGCGATCGTGCTCACCACCGCGAGCGCGGCCGCGCAGCTGACCGGGTTGCCGCCGAAGGTGGTGCCGTGCGAGCCGGGGCGGAGCAGCTCGGCGGCCCGCCCGAAGGCCAGGCAGGCGCCCAGCGGCAGCCCGCCGCCGAGCCCCTTGGCCAGGGTGACCACGTCGGGGTCGACGCCCTCGGCCTGGTGGGCGAACCAGTGCCCGGTGCGCCCGATGCCGGTCTGCACCTCGTCGAGGACCAGCAGCGCGCCGTGCCGGGCGGTGATCCGCCGGGCGGCGGCCAGGTAGCCGGCCGGGGGGACGACCACGCCGTTCTCGCCCTGGATCGGCTCCAGGATCACCATCGCGGTGGCGTCGGTGACGGCCGCCTCCAGCGCGGCGACGTCGCCGTAGTCGACGTGGGTGACCTCGCCGGGCAGCGGTCGGAACGGGTCGGCCTTGGCCGGCTGGCCGGTGAGCGCCAGCGCGCCCATGGTGCGGCCGTGGAAACCGCCCCGGGTGGCGACCACGTGGGTGCGGCCGGTCAGCCGGGAAAGCTTGAACGCCGCCTCGTTGGCCTCCGCCCCGGAGTTGGCGAAGAAGACCCGACCGGGGCGGCCGGCGAGCGCCAGCAGCAGCTCCGCGAGGGCCACCGGCGGCTCGGCGACGTAGAGGTTGGAGACGTGCCCGAGCGTCGCGACCTGCTTGGACACGGCGGCCACCACGGCCGGGTGGGCGTGGCCGAGGGCGTTCACCGCGATCCCGCCGACCAGGTCGACGTACTCCCGGCCGGCCTCGTCGACCACGACCGCGCCGGAGCCGGCGACCAGGGCCAGCGGCGGCGTGCCGTAGTTGTCCATCATGGCCTGCGACCAGCGCTCGACGAGGGTGCTCATGACGGCACGGAACCTTCCTTGTTGGCGACTGCGGGGCCTGGCCGCTCCGCTTCCGCACCCTGCGCGCTCACGACCATGGTGCCGAACCCCTCCGAGGTGAAGACCTCGAGCAGAGTGGAGTGGGCGACCCGGCCGTCGACGACGTGCGCGGCGGGCACACCCTGGCGCACCGCGCGCAGGCAGGCTTCCATCTTGGGGACCATCCCCGATTCCAGGCGCGGCAGCAGCTTCGCCAGGTCGTCGGTGCTGATCTCGGAGACCAGGCTGTCGGTGTCCGGCCAGTCGGCGTAGAGGCCGGGCACGTCGGTGAGCACGACCAGCTTGCGCGCGGCCAGGGCGACCGCGAGCGCGGCGGCGGCGGTGTCGGCGTTGAGGTTGTGCAGCACCCCATCGGCGTCCGGGGCGACGGTCGAGATCACCGGGATCCGGCCGGCCGCGATCAGGTCGGTGACCGCCGAGACGTCGACCGACTCCACGTCGCCGACCTGCCCGACGTCGACCGGCTGGCCGTCGACGTACGCGGGCCGGCGCACCGCGGTGAACAGCCCGGCGTCCTCGCCGGAGAGGCCGACCGCGAACGGGCCGTGCGCGTTGATCAGCCCGACCAGTTCCCGGCCGACCTGGCCGACCAGCACCATCCGGACGACGTCCATCGCCTCCGGGGTGGTGACCCGCAGGCCGCCGCGGAACTCGCTGTCGATGCCGAGCCGGCCGAGCATGGCGGAGATCTGCGGCCCGCCGCCGTGCACCACGACCGGCTTCAGGCCGGCGTAGCGGAGGAAGACCATGTCCGCGGCGAAGGCGCGTTGCAGCTCGGGGTCGACCATGGCGTTGCCGCCGTACTTGACCACGACGGTGGAGCCGGAGAAGCGGGCCAGCCAGGGCAGCGCCTCGATCAGCGTGGCGGCCTTGGCCTGGGCGCGGGTGAGGTCGGTGGTGAGGCTCATGTCGAGTAGGCCGAGTTCTCGTGCACGTACGCGTGGGAGAGGTCGTTGGTCCAGATGGTGGCCGCGGCGTCGCCGGCGTGCAGGTCGATCCGGATGGTGACGTCCCGTCCGCTGAGGTCGACCTTCGAGCGGTCCTCGGCGGCGGCGCCGGAGCGGCACACCCAGACCTCGTTGACCGCGACGTCGATCCCGTCCGGCTCGAAGGCGGCGTCGGTGGTGCCGACGGCGGCGAGGATCCGGCCCCAGTTCGGGTCGTTGCCGAACAGCGCGGTCTTGACCAGGTTGTTGCGGGCCACCGCCCGGCCGACCTCGACCGCGTCGTCCTCGCTGGCCGCGCCGACCACCTCGACCGCGATCTGCTTGGTGGCGCCCTCGGCGTCGGCGACGAGCTGCTGGGCCAGGTCGTGGGCGGCCGCGGTGACCGCCGCGGTCAGCTCGGCCACGCCGGGCGTGATGCCGCTGGCACCGCTGGCCAGCAGCAGCACGGTGTCGTTGGTGGACATGCAGCCGTCGGAGTCGACCCGGTCGAAGGTGACCCGGCACGCCTCGCGCAGCGCGGCGTCGAGCACCTCCGGCCCGGCCACCGCGTCGGTTGTCAGCACGCAGAGCATGGTGGCCAGCCCGGGGGCCAGCATGCCGGCGCCCTTGGCCATCCCGCCGACGGTCCAGCCGCTGCCCTGGGCCACCGCGGTCTTCGGCCGGGTGTCGGTGGTCATGATGGCCTCGGCGGCGGGGGCGCCACCGTCGCGGGACAGCCCGCGCACCGCCTTGTTGACGCCGGAGAGCAGCGCGGCCATGGGCAGCCGCTCGCCGATCAGGCCGGTGGAGCAGACCGCCACCTCGCCGGCGCCCAGCATCAGCCGGGCGTTGGCGGCGCTGAGCGCGCCGGCGGTGTGTTCGGCGGTGGCGTGGGTGTCCTGGAAGCCGGCGGGGCCGGTGCAGGCGTTGGCGCCGCCGGAGTTGAGCACCACGGCGCGGACCACCCCGCCCCGGACCACCTGCTGGGTCCAGAGCACCGGTGCCGCCTTGACCCGGTTGGCGGTGAACACCCCGGCCACACCGGCGTCCGGGCCGTCGTTGACCACCAGCGCCACGTCACTGGCGCCGCTGGCCTTCAGCCCGGCCGCGACGCCGGCGGCCCGGAATCCACGGGGAACGGTGACGGTCACGGCGCCATCCCTTCGTTCGTGACTGCGGGGCTCTGCTGCGCCGCACTCCGCGCGCTCACGGCGCGACCCCCCAGACGGACAGGCCGGTGCTCTCGGGCAGGCCGAGCATCAGGTTGGCGCACTGCACGGCCTGGCCGGCCGCACCCTTGCCGAGGTTGTCCAGCGCGCTGACCACGACCGTCCGGCGGGAGTCGACGTCGACGGTGGCCTGCAGGTGGCAGGAGTTGGAGCCGAGGGTGGCCGCGGTGTGCGGCCACTGCCCCTCTTGCAGCACGTGCACGAACGGCGCGTCCGCGTACGCCTCGGCGAGCACCGCCTGCGGGTCGACGCCGCGGGCCGGCACGGCGGTGACCGTGGCCAGGATGCCGCGCGGCATCGGCGCGAGGACCGGGGTGAAGGAGAGGCTGGTGGCGCCGGTGGCCTGCTTGATCTCCGGCACGTGCTGGTGGGTGCCGACGCGGTAGGGCGACAGGTCGCCCATCACCTCGCTGCCGAGCAGGTGCGGCTTGGCCGCCTTCCCGGCGCCCGAGGTGCCGGAGGCGGCCACCACGACCACGTCGGCCGGCTCGGCGGCGCCGGCGGCGATCAGCGGGGCCAGGGCGAGGGTGATGGCCGCCGCGTAGCAGCCGGTGTTGGCGACCCGGGTGGAGCCGGCGATCGCGGCCCGCTGCCCGGGCAGCTCCGGCAGGCCGTAGGTCCACCGGCCGGCGTGGGTGCCGCCGTAGTACTGCGCCCAGTCGTACGGGTCGGCCAGCCGGTGGTCGGCGCCGAGGTCGACCACCCGCACCTCGTCCGGAAGCTGGCTGGCCAGGGCCGCCGACTCGCCGTGCGGCAGGGCCAGGAAGACCAGGTCCGCGTCGGCCAGCGTCGCCGGGTCGGTCTCGGCGAGCACCAGGTCGAGCCCGGCGAGCTGCGGGTGGACGGCGTCGACCCGGTGCCCGGCCTGGCTGTGCGCGGTGGCCGCGACCAGCTCGAACTCCGGGTGCCCGGCGACCAGGCGGAGCAGCTCGCCGCCGGCGTAGCCGCTGGCCCCCGCGACCGCGACTCGGATACCCATACTCACCTCCGCATGACTATGCATCAACGCTAGCAATGATGATCGCTCGCTGCAAGTTCATGCAGCCCAATGCATGAGAATGGGACGTGACGCCGGTCACAGTCAGTCGCCCCGACCTCACTCGGTCGACACCCACGCAACCGGCGCGAAGAGGTGGGTGGGGTGGGACCGCGGGCCGTACCGGGCGGCGGTAGCGTTGCGCCACATTCGTCGCCGGTGGGCGGTCAGCCGTCGGCGGAACCGCTCGGGATCGTACGGAGGATGGCGCATGTCCCACGGCGAAGAGCCGCACCCGGTGCGCGATGAGCCGGCCGGGCGGCCGGGGTTCGAGACCGCCCTGCGCGGCTACGACAAGCGGCAGGTCGATCGCTACGTCGAGCAGGTCGACGGCCGGCTCGCGGCGCTGACCGCCGAGCGGGAACAGGCCACCGCCGAGATCCGGGCGCTCGATGCGCAGCTGCAGCGGCTCCGCGCCGAGCTGACCGAGGTGCGCCAGCGCCCGGCACAGCCGGAGCGGGCCTCCTTCAGCGACCTCGGGCCGATGGTCGAGCAGATCCTCGGGCTGGCCGAGAAGCAGGCCGAGGCGATCACCGGCGCTGCCGAGCAACGCGCCGGGGAGCTGCGGGCGGAGGCCGAGTCGGTGCTGGCGGCGGCCCGGGAGCGGGTCGCCGAGGCGCTGCGGACCCTGGAGGAGGAGACCGCCGCCCGCCGCGCCGAGCAGGAACAGGCGTACGCGGAACGGCAGGCGGCGGCCGAGGCGGAGCTGGCCGAGACCCGTGCGGCCGCCGAGCAGGCCCGGGCCGAGGGCGAGGCCGCCCACCAGCACGCGATGCAGGAGGCGCAGCGGCTCAACGAGCAGAGCGCGCAGCAGGTCGAGCAGGCCCGCAACGCCGCCGAGGCGCTGACCAAGGCCGCCCGTACCCAGATCCAGCAGGAGGTCCAGGCGGCCCGCGCCCGCGGCCAGCAGGAGCTGACCCAGTGGCGGGCCGGCGTGGAGCGGGAACTCACCGAGCGCCGGGCCGCGGTCGAGCAGGAGCTGGCCGACCAGCGCGCGGCCGTCGAGGAGGAGCTGACGTCGCTGATCGCCGAGTCCCAGCAGTACGCCACCGAGCTGCGCGAGCACGCCGACGAGCAGGACGCCGCGCACGCCGAACAGCTCGCCGCCGTCCAGCGGGAGATCACCGAGCGGCGGGAGGCGCTGGCTCAGCTCCGCGCCGAGCTGGAGACCGCCCAGCAGCAGCTCGCCCGGGCCCGCCAGGACTGCGCGGGCGCGGAGCGGGAGCTGGTGCAGCTGCAGCGGCGGCTCAGCGAGGTGCAGCGGGAACTGGCCGACGAGGCGGCCCGGCTGGACGCGGCCCGGCAGGCCGCGGAGGCCGCCGAGCAGCACGCCCGGGAGGTCCGCGCCCGGGTGCGCCGCGAGGCCAAGCGGGTGGCCGACCTGGCAGCGGCTGCGGTGATGGCGGCGGCCGCGGGCGGCACCGAGACCGCGGAGTTCCCGGTGGTGGCGCCCCGCCGCGGCGACGCCGCCGCCCGGCCGGCCGGCGTGGACTCGACCGCACCGGAGCCGGCCGCCCCGGACCCGATCGCGGCGGAGCCGACCGAATCGGAGGATGAAGGGACGGCGGTCACCGCGGTGATGCCGGAGGCCGAGCGGCCGACCTCGGCGACCAGCGCGGTGGACGACGAGCCGGCCCACCGGGCCACCGTGGCGGCTGGCCGGACGGGTGCCGGCGACGCCGAGCCGGCCGCGGCGCAGGCGGACGCCGAGCCGGCCGCGGCCCAAGCCGGCGCCACGCCGGACGCCGGGCAGAGGGGCGCCGCAGCGGCCGGCGTGGCCGCCCCGGACGCCGGGTGGGGACTCACCGCCGTGGCGGGGCGGACCGGCGCCGGAGGGTGGGGGGCCGGCGACGACCGGCAGCCCGCCGACCACGGCGGCCGGGCCGACGGCGACGGGGGGTCGCCCGTGGAGTGGTTCCCCCGGCCCGCGGGCCCGGTGGCCGAGGGCCACGACCGGCGCCCGGACGACGGTGCCGACCAGCGGCGCGACGGCGAGCCGGTGGTCACCGCCTGAGCGCCGGCCGGCGGGGTGGCGCCTCGGTCAGAGGCGCCCCTCCTCGACCGCGCGGGTCACCCAGGGGATGACCTCGTCCAGCATCTCGTCCAGCGAGGTGGTGGCGGTGAAGCCGAGCACCTCCCGGGACTTCGTCACGTCCGGCACCCGCTTCTGCACGTCGTACCGGTAAGGCTCGTCGGAGACGTACCGGAACGGCACGTCCGGACCCTTGATCTTGTGCCAGATCAGCTCGGCCAGTTCGAGGACGCTGGTCGACTCCGGGGTGGAGAGGTTGAAGTCCTCGTTGCGGGCCGCCGGGTGCTCGATCGCGGTGGCGATGCCGCGGGCCAGGTCACCGCCGTAGGTGTAGTGCCGCACCTGGTTGCCCTCGCCGAGGATGTGCAGCGGGTCCTGCCCCTTGACGATCTTCTGCACCAGATCGGGCACCACGTGCGACATGGCCAGCTTGACGTTGCCGGAGAGCACCTCGGCCTGGCCGAGCGCCCGCCCCTCCCCCACGCCGACGCAGTTGAACGGCCGGACGATGGTGTAGGGCAGCTGGTACTGCTCCCAGGCGGCCCGCGCGTAGTACTCCACGGCCAGCTTCTGGAAGCCGTACGACGACAGCGGCGGCGGGATGCGCCGCTCGTCCCCCTCGCGGCTGGGCCAGTGCTCGGTGGACTCGAACACCATCGAGGACGACAGGTAGGTGACCTTGGCCAGCCGGCCCTCCCGGTGTGCCCGGATCGCCGCGTCGCAGGTGGCCGCCATGATCCGCTCGTTGGTGGCGAGCAGGTCGTAGGCGTACGCGTGGAAGTAGGAGATGCCGCCGATCATCGCCGCGCCGGCCACCAGGTGGTCGCACCCGTCGAGCAGCTCGGTGAGCAGGTCGACGTCGCGGGCGTCGCCCTCGACGAAGCGGAACCGTGGGTGGTCGTCGTAGCTGTGGGTGACCGGGCCGTACTTGGAGAAGTTGTCGATCCCGACCACCTCGTGGCCGCGCCCGAGCAGTTCCTCCACCAGGTAGCCGCCGATGAAACCGGCCGAACCAGTCACCAGGACCTTCGCCACGTGCGCTCCTATCCAGTCTTCTCGTACTCGGTGCTGCCCCGGGGGTCCGGCTGGCGCGGCACGGCGACGGCGCCCGTCCGCGCGGCCAGCTTCTCCCGGCTCAGCCGTCGACCGTAGGCGAAGAAGTACCACCGCAGGTAACCGGGGAGGAAGCGGCCCAGGTCGAAGTGGGACTCCCCGAGCGGACGGTCCAGCCAGATGGTCGGGATCTCGGCCACCGGCAGCCGCAACCGGTTGGCCTTGGCGGTCAGCTCCAGGCCGATCTCGAAGCCGGTGCGGGACTCGATCCCCACCTCCCGGACGAAGGCCGCGTCGTACGCCTTGAAGCTGTTGGTGGCGTCGCGGGTGCCGACCCGGGCGAACGTGTAGAGGGTGCGGCCGGCCCAGCGCGACAGCAGCCGCTTCAGCCGGGGGCCGCCGACCTGCTGCCCGCCGGGCATGTAACGGGACGCCGCCGCGACCACCACCCCCCGGTCGACCAGCCGGGCCAGCTCGTCGATTTGGCGCGGGTCGTCGCAGCCGTCGGCCATGGTCACCACCACCACCGGGGCCCGGGCGGCGTCGATGCCGAACCGGATCGCGTTCGCCGGCCCGCGGCCGTACGTGTTGAGCACGGTGCGCACCCGCGGGTCGGTGCGAGCCACCTCCTCGGCGTACGGGACGGTGGTGTCGTCGGGCATGTCGTGCACGATGAGCACCTCGGCGGGGAGCAGCACCTCCCGCAGCATCCGCTCCAGGCAGCGCAGGATCGCCGCGCCCTCGTTGTAGACCGGGACGATCACCGAGACGCGCGGCTTCACACCCGCACCCCCTGCCCGGTCAGCCCCCACATGTCGATCACCGGTTTGTCGGTCTCCAGCCGGGCGTACTGCTCGTGCGGTGCGGCGATGACCAGCAGGTCGGCGCGGCGCAGCACCTCGTCGAGGTCGACCAGCCGCTCGTCGGCCACGTACGGGTCGGTGCAGAGCGTCTCGCGGGTCTTCAGCGCCAGGATCTTGCGCAGCTTGTACGCCAGGCTCTCCCGCGGGTCGTCGCTGCCGCCCTTGAACGCCATGCCGAGGATGCCCACGGTCAGCTCGGACAGGTCGAACCGGTCCTCCAGCCGGGACACCAGGTAGAGCGGCAGCCCTTCGTTGATCAGCATCGCCGAGTGGCCGAGCACGAAGTTGTTCCGGTTGAACGCGGCCAGCTGCATGGTGTCCTTGAACAGGCACGGCCCGGCGGCGAAGCCGGGCATCGGCAGGTCCGCCGCGCGCGGGTAGTCGAACGCCACCGCGTGCCGGATCCGGGCGAAGTCCAGCCCGAAGTCGTTGGCCATCATCCAGAACTGGTTGGCGGTGGCGAACTTGATGTACCGCCAGGTGTTGGTGAACAGCTTCGCCAGCTCGGCCTCCTCCGGCTCGAGCGGCACGATCTGCTCGGTCAGGTGCCGGAACAGCTTCTCCGCCCGGGCCAGCGCCGCCGGCGTACGCGCCGCGACGATCTGCGGCAGCGCGAAGAGCTCGGTCATCGCCCGACCCTCGGCGATCCGCTCCGGGCAGAACGCCACGTCCACCCGGATGCCCTTGCCGGCCAGCAGCTTCTCGGTCAGCGCGGTGACGCCCGGGTAGACGGTGCTGCGCAGCACCACGAGCTGGCCGTCGCGCAGGTGCTCGGCGCAGCGATCCAGCGCCCGTGGCACGGCGGAGAGGTCCGGGTTGAGGTGCTCGTCGACCGGGGTGCCGACGACCACGACGAGGTGCTCGGAGACGCCGACGCTGGCCGGGTCGGTGGTCGCCCGCAGCCGGCCGGAGGCCACCGCCTCGGCCAGCGGCTCGGCCGCCCCCGGCTCGGCGAAGGGCAGCCTCGCCGCGTTCACCGTGGCGACCGCGTCGGCGTTGATGTCGTACAGCACCACCGAGAGCCCGCGCGCGGCGAACGCGATGCCCAGCGGCAGGCCGACCCGGCCACAGCCGCCCACGATGCAGACATCGACCGTGCTGACCGGCGGATCCTCGGACATGTTCTCGACTCCCGTGGGGGTGGCGGGGGTGTGGTTCCGGCGTCAGCCGGAATCCAAGCAGGTTATCCGCTGGAATGTGACTCGTGGGTAACCGAACATGCCGTCGCCGCTGACCTTTCGGCCGATGCGCGCGCTCACGAGGGGAGCCGCGAGCCATACATCGACTGGCATAATTACCTCGGCGGTGGTGTGGGGCCGACGACGGCCCGCGGGGGCACACAGCGGAGGTCGCATGGGGCTGTCGTTCCAGATCCTCGGCCCGGTCCGGGTCCTCCGCGACGGCCGCCCGCTGCGGTTGCCGGCCGGCCGGCCGACCGCGCTGCTGGTCACCCTGCTGCTGCACGCCGGCGTGGCGGTCCCGGTGGAGCGGCTGCGCCAGGAGCTGTGGGGCGGGCAGGCCCCCGCCTCCGCGGTGGCGAACCTGCGCAGCCACGCCAGCCAGCTCCGACACCTGCTCAGCGGTCCCGGCGAACCGGTGCGGCTGCACGCCGAGGGCGGCGGCTACCGGCTCCGGGTGGCGCCGGGTGAGCTGGACGCCACCGAGTTCGAGCGGCTGGTCACCGAGGGCCAGGCGGCCCGCGCCCGCGGCGAGCCGGCCGTCGCGGCCAACCTGCTGGAGCGGGCGCTGGCGCTCTGGTCGGAGACCGAGCCGCCGCCGGCGTACGGGGCGGTGACGGCGGCCGCGTTCGACCGGCTGCGCGAGCGCCGGGCCGGCGCCCGGGAGGCGTACGCCGGGTGCCGGCTGGAACTGGGCGACCCCGGCAGCCCCGCGCTGCTGGCCCTGCTCCGCGCCCACCTGACCGAGTACCCGTTGCGGGAGCCGGCCTGGGCGCTGCTGATGACCGCCCAGTGTCGGGCCGGCGACCAGGCTGCGGCGGTGCAGACGTACCGGAGCGCGTGCCGGGCGCTCGCCGGGGAGCTGGGCGTCTCCCCCGGCCCCGAGCTGGCCGAGCTGTACCGCTCGGTACGCCGGCACGACCCGCGGCTGCTGCCGGCCGGCAGCCGCGCCCGCCCGCGCGCCCGCGGCCGGCCCACCGGCCCCGGCCCGGCGGCGGTGCCGCACGAGCTGCCCTGCGCCACCGCGCCCTTCGTCGGCCGGCACGCCGAACTGGCCCGCCTCGGTGCCGCGCTGGCCGGCGCCGGCGAGCGTCCGGTCACGGTGTCGGTCTACGGCATGGCCGGCACCGGCAAGTCGGCCCTCGCGCTGCGGGCTGCGGCCGCGGCGCTGGACGCCTTCCCCGACGGCCAGCTCCACCTCGACCTGGGCGGCTCGGTCGCGGACGCCCTGCTGCCGCCGATCCAGGTGGCCAACCGGGTGCTCCGGTCGCTCTGCCCGACCTGCCGGCCGGAGCCGCCCAGCCTCGCCGAGGCCCGGGCCCGGATCCGGTCCCTGCTGTTCAACCGGCGGGTGCTGCTGGTGCTCGACAACGCCGCCGACGCCGCCCAGGTCGACGGTCTGCTGCCGGTACGCGGCGGCTGCGCGCTGCTGGTGACCAGCCGCACCCCGGTGCTCGACGGGGCGGACCGGCCGCTGCGGCTGGATCCGCTTCCCCCGGCGGACGGGCTCGCCCTGCTCCGGGCGGCGGCCGGCAACCGCCGGGTGAACGAGGAGCCGGAGGCCGCCGGCGCGGTGGTGGCGCTCTGCGAGGGGCTGCCGCTGGCGCTGCGTACCGCCGCCCGCCGGCTCGCCGAGGGGCCGCACTGGTCGCTGGGCCGGCTGGCCCGGTTGCTGCGCGACGAGCGCTACCGGCTCGCGGAGACCGGGCTGCGGCCCCGGCTGACCGCCAGCTACCGCCGGCTCGGGTCGGCCGCTCCGGTGTTCCGGCGGTTGGGCCGGGCCCGGCCGGGGCCGGTCACCGCCGAGCTGGCCGCCGCGCTGACCGGCCAGCCGCCCGAGGAGGCCGCGCGGGCCCTGGACCGGCTGGTGGCCGCGCAGCTCGCCGAGCCGGCCGGGCCGGGCCGGTTCCGCATCGGCGACCTGGTCCGGCTCTTCGCCGCCGAACTCGCCGCCGCTGAGCAGCCCGACCCCGGTCCCGACGCGGAGCGGCCCGGCCCGGACGACGGGCGGGCCGGACCGACCGTGCCAGGCCAGCGGCGCGCCACCGACCTGAGCGGCTGACGCGCCGAGACGCGCGCGGCCCGACGACGGGCGGACCGCCGGCGGTGTCCCGCGCGGAACCCCGGCGGGCGACCCGCTCAGGCCGGGGTGGCGCTCTGCTCGCGGTAGCCGCGCGCCTGGAGGGTGAACAACCGGGCGTAGCCCCCGCCGGCGGCGAGCAGCTCGTCGTGGCCGCCGTGCTCGGCGATCCGGCCGTCGGCCAGCACCACTATGCTGTCGGCGTCGCGCACCGCGTTCAGCCGGTGCGAGATGAGCAGGCTGGTCCGGCCGGCGCGCAGCCGGCGCAGCCGGGCGTGCAGGTCGTGCTCGGCCTCCGCGTCCAGGCCGGAGCTGGGCTCGTCGAGCACGAGCAGGTCGCGGTCGGCCCGCAGGAAGCCGCGGGCCAGCGCGATCCGCTGCCACTGGCCGCCGGAGAGGACCACGCCGGCCCGCGGGTCGTCCCGGTCCGGCCCGTCGAAGAAGATCCGGGTGAGCAGGGTGTCGTAGCCGCGGGGCAGGGCGGTGAGGGCGTCGTCGATGCCGGCGTGCCGGGCGGCGGCGCGCAGCCGGGCCCGGTCGTCCCGGGCGGCCAGGTCGCCGACCGCGATGTTCTCCCCGGCACTGAGGTCGTACGGCATGAAGTCCTGGAACACCGCGCCCAGCCGCTCCCGCAGCGCCGCCGGGTCGAACTCGCGCAGGTCCACCCCGTCCCAGCTGATCGAGCCGCGCTGCGGGTCGTAGAACCGGCAGAGCAGCTTCACCAGGGTGCTCTTGCCGGCGCCGTTGAGCCCGACCAGCGCGGTGGTCGACCCGGCGGGCAGGACCAGATCCACCCCGCGCAGCACCCACGGGTGCTCCGGCGAGTACCGGAACCACACGTCGCGCAGCTCGATCCCGCGCCGCAGCGGCGGCACCGGGCGGGGCGCGGCCGGCACCGGCAGGTCCGGCTCGGCGCGGATCACCTCGTCGTAGTGGTCGAACAGCAGCAGCGCCTGGTGGATCGCGCCGAGCTGCCCGACCAGGCTGCCCAGCGCACCCTGCACCCCCGGCACGGCGGCCAGGTAGACCGCGACGTCGCCGGGGGTCAGCCCGCCGGCGGCGGCGCGGGTGACCACGTAGACCACGCCGGCCCCGGCCACCCCGGCGCCGAGCAGGCCGAGCAGCGCCTGCGCGCGGACCTCCCGGCGGTCCAGTCGCTGCTCCACCCGGTGCATGCCGCGCAGCTCGTCGAGCATCCGGTCGCCGAAGAACCGGCCGAGGCCGAACAGCCGCACCTCCTTGGCGGCGGGCAGCCCCACCAGCAACTGGGCGAAGAACAGGTCGCGCCGCTGGAAGTGTTCCAGGTGCAGGATCATCGCCGCGCGGGCCCGGTTGAGCCGTAGCTGCATCCAGAGCGTGGGCAGCGCCGCCACCAGCACCAGCAGCCCCACCACCGGGCTGAGCACCAGCAGCACGCCGAGGAAGCCGACGGCCACGATCACGCTCTGCACCCCGGCCAGCGCGCTGCCGGTCAGCTGGACGGGGCCGAGGTGCCCGGTCTGCTGGGCGGCCTGCAACCGGTCCTGGAACGCCGGGTCCTCCAACCGGGCGAGCCCGCCGAGGCGCTGCACGGCCGCGTACAGGTGGGCCCGGACCAGTCGGCTCACCGCCCGGGTCCGCTCGGCCTCCACGTACCGGCGCAGGTGCGGCAGGAGCACGCTGGTGGCGGCCACCACCGCCAGCCCGACCCCGAGCACGGCCAGCGGCACGGCCGGCCCCCGGCCGGTGGTCAGCTTGTCCAGCACCAGCTTGGTCAGCGCCGCGACGAGCACCGGCGCCAGGCCGCCGACCACCGCGAGCAGCAGGTCCGCGAACGTGCCCCCGGGCGCCGCCCGCCAGGTCAGGCCGACGGCCTGCCGGGCGTGCCGGGCGGCGCGCCGGGGCGAGAGCCGGGGACCGGTCACCGCGCCACCGGCAGGTCCAACCGGGCGATGCCGAACGAGTTGGCGGCCACCACGCCGTGCTCGTCGAGCAGACCGAACGCCGGGAAGCCCTTGACCCCGAAGGCGAGCGGCAGCGGGCCGGTGCCCGGCTCGACGAAGACGGTGGCCACGTCGGCGAAGCGGGCCGCGTACGGCTCGGTCTCCGGGCCCTTGCCGACCACCACCACCCAGACGTGCTCCGCCCCGCCCGGCATCTCCCGGGCCCGGTCCAGCAGGTCCGGGATCTGCGCCTCGCACAGGTCGCAGGCCGGCGAGAGGAACGCCACCAGGGTCATCGGCGGCAGGTCGGCGCGGGTGTGGGTGCGCCCGCGCAGGTCGGTGGCGACGAACTCGCCGGGCACCGAGCCGGGCTCCAGCATGGACTCCGGCAGGGTGGACTGCTTGTCGCCGAGCAGCTCGGTGTGCTCGCGCAGCCGGCGGATCACGCCGAGCGTCAGCACCAGGTTCAACAGGCCGAGGACGATGGCGACGACGACGGCGGCGGACAGGTACCACATGGCGCACTCCTAGGTCGACGGACGGCGGGACGCGGGACGGCTCATCCCCGGCGGCGACCGGCGACGGGCGCGGCCGGCGACCGGCGGGACGGGGTGGGGGCGAACAGGGCGGCGAGGTCGTCGAAGCGGATCACCAGGGCGGCGACCGGCACCGCCGCGGCCAGGCCGAGCAGCAGCCCGGCGGGGCGCAGCGGCTCCGGCGGGGCCAGCGCGAGCACCGCCCAGCCGAACCCGGCGACCGCCAGCAGCACCGCGTTGCGCAGCACGTGCCGGGCGCCGAGCGGGGCACCGCCGGCGCCGAAGCAGCGGCACGCGGGACGGCGACCCCGGCGGACGGCCGCGACGATCGCCGCGCTGAGCACGCCGAGCAGGCCGGTCGCCACGGCGTAGCCGGCGCGCACCGTCGCCGGCACCGCGAGCAGCCCGACGACCGCCGCCTCCGCCGCCACGGCGAGGTACGCGGCCGCCGTGGCCCACGCCCGGGGCAGCAGGCCGAACTGGTCGACGGAGCGGGCGAACTCGGCGAACGCCGCCCGGCCGCGCACCTTGCCGACGACCGCCGCCAGGAACACCAGCGCCAGCGTCAGCCGGCCGGCGACCTCGACGTACCGCATCGGCGCCTCCCTGCGCTCGGATCGGGCAGGGCACACGGTAGGGGCCGGTGATACAGCCACGGATACATCCGCGACCGGCGTCGGGCGGCACGATGTATCCCGCTGTAACCGCCCGTCGTACGGTCCGTCGCATCCGACGCGGCGAGGGAGGTGATCAGATGTTTCGTCGGCTGGAAAACCTGGGCGAGCGCATGCTCGGCCTGTTCGTGCCGAAGGTGACCGCGGCTGCGGGCTGCCCGCCGGACCCGTGGTGCGCGCTGTGCGGGATGTGCCACTTCAAGCGGTGCAGCTACACCCCGTCGTGCGGCACGACCTGCGGCTCGTGCGGCTACTACTGCTCCGCGGGCGCCACCACGATGACCTCGCTGTGCTGAGTGGGGTCGGGCGCGCCGCGGGGCCGGACTCCGGTCACGCGGCGCGCCGCTGCCGCGGCAGCCGGGGCCGCACCACCACGCCGAGCAGGTCGGCCGCCGGGATGTACCCGCACTCGCGCGAGTCGTAGCTGTACGGCGGGTTGTCGCCGAGCACCACCAGGCGCCCCGGCGGCACCACCGGGTCGGCGCCCCCGCGCAGCAGCGGCACCCGGTCGATCGGGACCGGGTCGCCGGGCACCGCGTACGCCCGCTTGATCAGCAGCCCCGGGCCGGCGTCGCCGGGCCGGCCGGGATGCCCGGCGGTCATCGCCGCCGGGGCGGCCACCACGACCACGTCGCCGGGGCGGACCCGCTCCACCGGCACCCGCCGGGCCAGCACCCGGTCGCCGGCCCGCAACGTGGGCTCCATGCTGCGCCCCACCACCGACACCAGCAACAGGTGCCGGCGCGCCCACCACAGCCCGGCGGTGGCCGACGCGAGCGCGCCGGCCACCGCGAGCCAGCCGAGCAGCGGCACCGGCTCAGGCGCCGCGCAGGACGGCGCCGAACCGCTCCGCGGCGCGGGCCACCGCCGCGTCCCGGGCGGCCACCGCCTCCTCCACGGTCAGCGTCCGGTCCGGAGCCCGGAAGGTGAGCTTGTACGCCAGCGACTTGCGGCCCGCGCCGAGCTGCTCGGAGGCGTACACGTCGAACAACCGCACCCCCTCCAGCAGCTCGCCGGCGCCCTCGACCAGGGCCCGCTGCACCTGAGCGGCGGGCACCGACTCGTCGACCACCAGCGCCACGTCGATCAGCGCCGGCGGGAAGCCGGAGACCGTCGGCGCGGGCGCCACCGGGGCCGGCGGCAGCGCGTCGAGGTCCAGCTCCATCGCGCTGGTGCGCCGGGGCAGATCCAGCGCCGCCACCACCGCCGGGTGCAGCTCACCGGCGTGCCCGACCACCTCACCGTCGACCAGCAGCTCGGCGCAGCGGCCCGGGTGCCACGGGGCGTACTCGGCGGCCCGCACCTCGATCCGGTGCTCCGGGATGTCGGCGGCGGCGAGCACATCCCGGCCGGCCTGGACCGCGTCCGCCCAGCCGGCCGCCCGCCCGGCGCCCCACCAGCCGGCCGGCTCGACGTCACCGGTGAGCACCACCGCGACGTGCCGGGGCTGGTGCGGCAGCACCGCGTCGGCGGCGGCGAACTCGGCCTCGGTGGGCCGGTGCTCCACCCCCATCGCGGGTGGGCGGCCGGCGCCCGGACGCGGCTGGAAGACCGTGCCGATCTCGTAGAGCGCCAGGTCGCGCTGGCCCCGGCCGAGGTTGCGCTTGACGATGCCGAGCAGCGGCCCGAGCAGTGTGGTGCGCAGCAGCGGCTCCTCCTCCGACAGCGGGTTGGCCAGCCGCACCGCCCGCCGCCGCGGGTCGTCGGCCGGCAGGCCGAGCAGGTCGGGCAGCTCGGGGGCGACGAACGGGTGCGCGAGCACCTCGACGTACCCGCGCTCGGCCAGCGACCGGGAGACCGCCCGGCGGCGCCGCTGCTGCCAGGTCAGCCCGCGGCCGGCGGGCGCCAGCGGCAGCACCGACGGCACCCGGTCGTACCCGTCGAGCCGGACCACCTCCTCGACCAGGTCGGCCGGGTGCAGCAGGTCCGGCCGCCAGCTCGGCGGGGTGACGGTCAGCGCCGCCGGACCGCCGGCCGGTACGCCGACCTCGCCCGGGTCCTCGGCCAGCCGGTCGGTGCCCTGCAGCACGGTGCAGCCGACCTGCTCCAGCAGGGCGACCACCCGCGCCGGCGGGTACGTCACGCCGACCCGCCGGCTGGGCAGGTCGACCGGCAGCACCACCGGGCGGGGCGGCTGGACGTGGTCGATGTCCAGGATCTCCGCGCCGGCGGTCCCGCCACCGAGCTCGGTGAGCAGCCGGACCGCCCGCTCCAGGGCGACCAGCGGCAGCGCCGGGTCGACGCCCCGCTCCCAGCGCTTCGCGGCCTCGCTGAACAGCTTGTGCCGGCGGGCGGTGCGACCGACCATCACCGGGTCCCAGTGGGCGGCCTCGAGGAGCACGTTGGTGGTGCTCGCCACCACCTCGCTGGTCTCGCCGCCCATCACCGCGGCGAGCGAGACGGGACCGGTGTCGTCGCAGATGACCATGTCCTCGGCGGTGAGGACCCGGTTCACGCCGTCCAGCGTGGTCAGCTTCTCGCCCGGCTCGGCGCGGCGCACCACCAGCGGACCGGTGATCCGGTCGGCGTCGAAGGCGTGCATCGGCTGGCCCAGTTCGAGCATCACGTAGTTGGTGATGTCGACGGCCAGCGAGATGGCGCGCACGCCGGCCTGGGTGAGCCGGCGCTGCATCCACTCCGGGCTCTGCGCGGTCGGGTCGACGCCGCGCACCATCCGGGCGGCGAACCGGTCGCAGCCGACCGTGTCGCGCACCTGGACCGGGTACGCCGGCGCCTCGGTGCCGCCGGGCGCGGGCGCCAGACCCGGGTCGCGGAACGGCACGCCGAGCGCGTGCGACAGCTCCCGCGCCAGGCCGCGCACGCTCAGCGCGTACCCCCGGTCCGGGGTGATCTCCACCTCGACCACGACGTCGTCGAGCCCCACCACGGGCCGCGCGTCGTCACCCGGCTTGGCCGGGCTGTCCGGCGGCAGCACCAGGATGCCCGAGTGGTCGTCGCCGAGCCCCAGCTCCCGGGCCGAGCAGATCATGCCGTTGGAGTTGCGGCCGTAGGTCTTGCGGGCGCCGATGGCGAAGCCGCCGGGCAGCACGCCGCCGGGAAGGATCACCACGACCCGGTCGCCAGGGGCGAAGTTGGTCGCCCCGCAGACGATCTCCTGTGGCTCCCCGGTGCCGTTGGCGTCCCCGACGTCGACCCGGCAGAACCGGATCGGCTTCTTGAAGCCGGTCAGCTCCTCAATCTCGCGGACCTCACCGACCACCAGCGGGCCGGTGACGGTCTCCCGCAGGTCCACCACGGACTCGACCTCGATGCCGAGGTCGACCAGGGCCTGCTCCAGGTCGCCGGTGGGCAGGTCGGCGGGGAGGTCGACGTACTCCCGCAGCCAACTGACAGAAACTCGCATGACTCAGACCACCGTCTCCGTAACTCGTACCCGCATCGCCCTACGCCTCGACCCCGTACGCGCGGGTGAACCGCACGTCGCCCTCGGCCAGGTCCCGCATGTCGCTGACCCCGTGCCGGAACATCACCGTCCGGTCGATGCCCATGCCGAACGCGAATCCGGAGTAGACCTCCGGGTCGATGCCGCAGGCGCGCAGCACCCGCGGGTTGACCATGCCGCAGCCGCCCCACTCGACCCACTGCGGCCCGTCCCGGTGCTCCGGGAACCAGACGTCGAACTCGGCCGACGGCTCGGTGAACGGGAAGTAGTGCGGCCGCCAGCGGGTCTTCGCGCCCTCGCCGAACATGGCCCGGGCGAAGTGGTCCAACGTGCCGCGCAGGTGCGCCATCGTGATGCCCTTGTCCACCACCAGGCCCTCCACCTGGTGGAAGACCGGCGCGTGGGTGGCGTCCAGCTCGTCGGTGCGGTAGACCCGGCCGGGCACCACCACGTAGATCGGCGGCTGCCGGGTCAGCATGGTGCGCGCCTGCACCGGCGAGGTGTGCGTACGCAGCACCAGGCCGGAGCCCGCCGCGTCACCGGAGGCGGCGGGTGCGATGTGGAAGGTGTCCATCAGACCGCGGGCCGGGTGGTCGGCCGGGATGTTCAGCGCGTCGAAGTTGGTCCACTCCAACTCGACCTCGGGGCCCTCGGCCAACTCGTAGCCCATCCCGATGAACAGGTCGCTGATCTGCTCCATCAGCGTGCTGATCGGGTGCCGGGCGCCGCGGGGACGCCGGTCGTAGGGCAGCGTGACGTCGACGCGCTCCTCCACCAGCACCCGCTGCGCCTGCTCCCGCTCCAGGATCTCCTGGCGGGCGGCGTACGCAGTCTCGATGGCGCGGCGGGCCTCGTTGACCCGCTTGCCGGCGTCGGCCTTCGCGGCCGGCGGCAACGCGCCGATCTCCCGGCGCGCCAGCGACACCGGGGCCCGGTCACCGAGGTGCGCCGGGCGCAGCGCGGTGAGCGCGTCCGGGTCACCGGCCGCGGCGAACGCCTTCTCGGCGGCGGCCACGGCCTCGGCCAGGACGGCCGGGTCGAGCAGGGCGACCTGCTTCGGGTCGTACGGATCGTTGCGGTAGCTCATGGCGTACGGGCACTCCCTCACGGCGGCGCCAGCCCTCACGGGCCGGCGAAGCGAGTCTACGGACGCGCGGCTGCGCCGCAGCCCGCCGGTGGGAGTTGCGCGGAAAGCAGGTCAGGCCCGCCGCCCGCCGACACCGGCGGGCTGGCTAAACGAACGCCGTGGCGCGTTCATGGGCGGACGCTCTCCCCTGCGGTCTGTGCCTCGGGCGGCCGTCCCGGCCGCCGCTGTGCTCTCGCTGAAGCGTACAGGCAGACGGCCGCGGCCGCAGCCAGGTTGAGGCTCTCCGCGCGCCCGTGCAGCGGCACCCGTACCCGGGCGTCGGCGGCGGCGGTGAGCGCCTCGGGCAGCCCGTGCGCCTCGGAGCCGAAGAGCCAGGCGGTGGGCGCGGCGAGCCGGCCGGCGTCGGCGAGGTCGTCCAGGTCGTCCTCGCCGTAGCCGGTGGTGGCGAGGACGGTGAGCCCGGCGTCGCGCAGCGCCGCGACCACCGCCGACGGGTCGGCCGCGCGGACCACGTCGACGTGGAACAGGCTGCCGGCGGAGGCCCGCACACACTTGCCGTTGTACGGGTCGACGGCGTCGCCGGCGAAGACCACCGCGCCGGCCCCGGCGGCGTCGGCGGTGCGCAGCACGGTGCCGGCGTTACCCGGGTCGCGGATCTCGGCGAGCACGGCGACCAGCCGGGGCGCGGCGGCCAGCGCCCGGTCCAGCGACACGTCGAGGTGTCGGCAGACCGCCACCAGGCCCTGCGGGGCGACGGTCTCGGCGAGCGCGGTGAGCGCGTCCTCGGTCACCGGGGAGACCGGCACGCCGCCGCCGGTGGCCAGGGCGACCAGGTCGGCGTGCCGGTCCAGCGTGGTCGGGGTGCCGAACAGCTCGGTGACCACGCCGGGCCGGGCCAGGGCCTCGCGGACCGCCTGCGGCCCCTCGGCCAGGAACCGGCCGGTGGCCTCGCGGTCCCGGCGGCGGTGCAACCGGCGGGCGGCCACCACCCGGGGCGTACGCGGGGTGAAGAGCATGATGTCCTCAGGCATCGACGAGGCGCCCCCGTCTCGTCGACAGGGGCGCCTCGCTCAGCTGCCGGTGGATCAGGCGGCCTGGGCCGCCGCGCCGCCGGTGCCCTCGGCCGCGACCGCGGCCCGGGCGACCTCGACGATCCCCGCGAACGCGGCGGCGTCGTTGACGGCCAGGTCGGCGAGGATCTTGCGGTCGACCTCGACGCCGGCCAGCTTCAGACCCTGGATCAGGCGGTTGTAGGTCATCCCGTTGGCCCGGGCGCCCGCGTTGATCCGCTGGATCCACAGCTGCCGGAAGTCGCCCTTGCGGTCGCGACGGTCCCGGTAGGCGTACTGCATCGAGTGCAGCACCTGCTCCTTGGCCTTGCGGTACAGGCGGGAGCGCTGACCGCGGTAGCCGCTCGCGGTCTCCAGCAGGGTACGGCGCTTCTTCTGGGCGTTCACAGCCCGCTTGACGCGTGCCATCTCAACTCCTTCTTACGTCAGGTGGCGCGCGTCAGCGGCCGAGCAGCTTCTTGATGCGCTTCACGTCGGCCTTGGCCAGCTCGACGGTGCCGGTCAGCCGGCGGGTCCGGGTGGAGGGCTTCTTCTCCAGGTTGTGCCGGAGGCCGGCCTGCTGGGCAACGACCTTGCCCTTGCCGGTCAGCCGGACCCGCTTGCCCATCCCCGTGTGGCTCTTCATCTTCGGCATGTGGAACGTCTTCTCCCCTGTTACTCGCCGGTGGTCCCGGCGGGCCCGGCCTCGGCCGGCGGCGCCGCCTCGGGGGCGCCGGATTCCCGCTCGCCCCGCGGAAGCGCGCTACCGCGGGCCGCCGTCGCGGCGGCCTTGGTGGCGCGGTGCGGTGCGAGCACCATGATCATGTTTCGGCCGTCCTGCTTCGGCGCGGCCTCGACGTACCCCAGCTCCGAGATCTCCGACTCGAGCCGACGCAGGAGCCGGTAGCCCAGCTCCGGGCGGCTCTGCTCGCGACCGCGGAACATGATCGTCACCTTGACCTTGTCGCCGGCCTTGAGGAACCGCACCACGTGACCCTTCTTGGTCTCGTAGTCGTGCGGGTCGATCTTCGGCCGGAGCTTCATCTCCTTGATGACGGTCTGCTGCTGGTTACGCCGCGCTTCGCGCGCCTTCAGTGCGCTCTCGTACTTGAACTTGCCGAAGTCCATGAGCTTGCACACCGGCGGGCGCGCCATCGGCGCAACCTCGACCAGGTCCAGGTCGACGTCCGCGGCCAGCTGAAGGGCGCGCTCCAGCGGGACGATGCCCACCTGCTCACCCTCAGGGCCGACCAGTCGGACCTCACGTGCCCGGATCTGCTCGTTCACGCGTGGTTCGACGCTGATGGGGCCTCCTCGAGTCGAGAATCTGCTGCTGCCGACCCCGCGGCTCCCGGGTGGGAACCGACCCGGAAAGCAGAAGGCCCCGGCGCATGCCAGGGCCTGCTCGACCGGTCGGCACGATCACATGATCGCGCATCCGGAACCGGGACGTGCCCGGAACCGGTGACCGGACCCGGCCACCGTCGCGGCGACTCGGGTGGGAGCAGGCGCTCCACTTTCATGGCCACCCGCGCACACGCGGACAGCCTGGTCGACTCGACAACACTACACCCTGCGCCGACCCGCCCCCAAACCGGACGCCCCACCCCTCCCGGGAGGCGGTCCGCTCGTTCGGAGAACGAGTCGCCATCCGGGGCGGAACAGGCGCTCTTTCAGCGAACGAGCGCGGATCTCGGGGGCGAGGTCCGGGCTGCCGGGCGGGTCAGGAGCCGGCGGTGCGCTCGGCGAGGCGGGCCTGGTGCGCCTGGTGCAGCCGGCGCAGGGCGCGCACCCCCTCGACGGCCAGTTCCTTGTCCGCGGCCTGCAGGGCCACCATCGGGACCAGGTCGTCGTCGTGCAGCTCCAGGCTGGCCCAGGGGGCGCCCCGGTCGAACCGGACGCCCCGGACGACCTCCCACGGCAGGTCGTACGAGCCGAGGACGTTGCGCACCCGCACCCCGCGCGCGTCGGCCTCCACCCGGGGCCGGGTGAAGAGCAGGAAGCCGAGCGCGCCGAACACGCCGAGACCGATCATGGCGACCTGGTCGCCCCGCTGGAACGTGCCGTAGCCGTCGCCGGTCGGGCCGCTCAGCGAGGTGGCCACCAGGCTGAAGACGATCAGCAGCAGGGCCGCCGACGTCCAGCAGACCAGCCGGATGCGGCGGGGCCGGAGACGGATCAGCTCAGTGTCGCTCACCCCACCAGTCTGCCACCCGCCCCGGGCGGGTGCTCCGCCGCCGCACGCGGCGCGGATCGCCGACCCCCGGTCACCCCGCGAGCGCGGCTCGCCGCCCCAGCCCGGGGCCAGGTCGCGGCACCGCCGCGCTGGCCATGGCCGCTCAGCCCACGCGGCGACCCTGGCCGGTCAGCCCACGCGGCGACCGTGGCCGCTCAGCCCACGCGGCGACCGTGGCCGGTCAGCCCACGCGGCGGCCCTGGCCGCTCAGCCCGCGCGGCGGCCCTGGCCGCTCAGCCCACGGGGCGGCCGTGGTGCCGGGCGGACCGGCGGGGTGCGCGGCCGGCCACCACGACCGCGAGCAGGGTCAGCGCCGCGCCGGCCAGCACCGCCGGCCGGGCACCGGGACCGCCCGGCAGCAGGGCGTCCAGCAGCAGCGCCCCGCCGAGCTGCCCGGCGACCAGGGCCAACCCGGTACGCAGCACCCCCGCCGCCCGGACCCCGACCACCAGCCCGGCGACGATGGCCACCCCGAGCAGCCCACCGGTGTAGAGGTACCAGGCGGTGGGCCAGCCGGAGTCCGGCCCGGCGAGAGCGCCGGCGAGGGCGGCGACCAGCAGCACGGCCGGGGTGGCGACCGCGAAGTTGACCGCCACGCCGGCGGCGGCCGAGCTGGCGGCGGAGATCCGGCCGTTGAGCGCGGTCTGCAGCGCCACGGCCACCCCGCCGGCGACGGCGAGCAGGACCAGGCCGACGGCCAGTTCGCCGACCGGCTGGCCGAGCTGGGCCAGCGCCACCGCCGCCACGCCGATGAGCCCGCCGGCGATCCGGGGACCGGTGAGCGCGAGCCGGCCGACCGGGGCCAGCCCGGCCCGGTCCACCGCCAGCCCGCCGAGGCTCCCCCCGGCGACCTGCGCGATGGTGAACACCGCGACCCCGAGCGCCGGCACCAGGTACGCGCCGAGCACCACGATCGCCGCCCCGCCGAGCCCACCCAGGTAGGACCACCAGGGCAGCCGCTGGCGCCGCAGCGCGGCCAGCCCGGTCCGCATGGACGGCAGGACGGCCAGCCCGAGGACGACCAGCAGGGTGCCGCCGAGGTTGTTGACCACCGCGGCCAGCGTGGCGTGCCCGACCCGGGTGCCCAACTCCCCGTTGGCCGCCCCCTGCGCCGCCGAGGCGACCCCGGCCAGGGTGACCAGGGCGAGCGCCAGCCACGGCGGCATCGGTCGGCGCACCGCCCCCGGGGGTGCCGGCCGCGGCGTACCGCGTTGCGGGGGAACGGCCGCGCCCGCGGCCCGGTCGGACGAGACCGGCCCTGACGATCCGGCGGCCACCGGCGGCCCGGACCCGGCCGGCGCGGACGACCCGTCGGCCGGCGCGCCGGACGGGGCCGGCGCCGACGGCGTGGCGGCCGTCGGCTCGCCGGCGGGGTGGGCGGGACGGTTACCGGGCGGCGGGGCCGGCCGGGTCACAGCCGGCAGGCGTGGATGTTGGTGACCAGGATGGCGCGGGCGCCGAGCTCGTACAGCTCGTCCATGATCCGGTGCACGTCGTCGCGGAGCACCATCGCCTGCACCGCGACCCAGCCCTCCCGGTGCAGCGGGGAGACGGTCGGCGACTCGATGCCCGGGGTCAGCGAGCTGGCCCGGTCGAGCAGCCCGGCCGGCACGTCGTACGCCAGCATCACGTAGCGGCGGGCGACCAGCACCCCGTGCAGCCGGCGCAGCAGCTGCTCGGCCTGCGGGTGGGCGGCGGCGCCGGCGCGGCGGACCAGCACCGCCGAGGAGCGCAGCAGCGGCTCACCGAAGACCACCAGCCCGGCCTGGCGCAGCGTGGCGCCGGTCTCCACCACATCGGCCACCACGTCGGCGACGCCGAGCCGGACGGCGTTCTCCACCGCACCGTCCAGGCGGATCACGTCCGCCTTGACGCCCAGGTCGCCGAGGTGCCGCTCGACCAGACCGGGGTACGCGGTGGCGATCCGATGCCCACCCAACTCCTGCACCGAGTCGATGTCGTCGGGGCGGGCGGCGAACCGGAAGGTGGCCCGGCCGAAGGCCAGGTCGACCACCTCCTCGGCCGGTGCCCCGGAGTCGATCAGCAGGTCCCGGCCGGTGATGCCGAGGTCGAGGTCACCGGAGCCGACGTAGGTGGCGATGTCCTTCGGGCGCAGGTAGAAGAATTCGAGATCGTTGGGCTCGTCCCGGCAGACCAGGTCCTTCGGGTCGGTGCGCTGGCGGTAGCCCGCCTCGCGCAGCATCTGGGCGGCCGGCTCGGCCAGGGTGCCCTTGTTGGGTACGGCGACACGCAGCATGACGGAGTGCTCCTAGCAGTCGATTCGGATCAACGACGGGGCGCACTCACAGATGTCGGTAGACGTCCTTGAGGTCGAGACCGGTGGCGAGCATCAGCACCTGGGTCTGGTAGAGCAGCTGGGAGATCTCCTCGGCGGCCCGCTCCCGGCCCTCGTGCTCGGCGGCCATCCACGACTCGGCCGCCTCCTCGACGACCTTCTTGCCGATGAAGTGCACCCCCCGCTCGAGCGCGGCGACCGTGCCCGAGCCCGGGGTGCCGGCGGCGGCCTTGGCCTGCAGCTCGGCGAACAACTCCTCGAACGTCTTCACGCCGCGATTCTTCCAGCCGCCCCACCAGGGCACGTGCGCCGGGTCAGCCTCCGCTCACCGAACGGGACCGTCCGGGGCCGGGTCAGCCGCCGAAGCCGACCCGGTGCCCGGTGCCGGCGACCAGGCCGCGGATGGCCAGCGCCGCGTCGAGCGCGGCGACGGTGGCCGCCCAGCCCTTGTCCTCGGCCGAGCCGGGCAGCCCGGCCCGGTCCCGGGCCTGCTCGATGGTGTCCACGGTGAGCACCCCGTGCGCGACCGGCTTCCCCTCGTCCAGCGCCACCCGGGTCAGCCCGTCGGTGACCGAGCGGCAGACGTAGTCGAAGTGCGCGGTGGCGCCGCGTACCACCACGCCGAGCGCGACCACCACGTCGCACCGGCGGGCGAGGGCCTGGGCCACCACCGGCAGCTCCACCGAGCCGGCCACCCGGGCCACCACGGCCCGCGCCCCGCACGCCTCGGCGGCGGCCACCGCCCGGTCGAGCATGTGGTCGGTCAGCTCGCCGTGCCACCGCGCGGCGACCACGCCCACGGTCATCCCGGCCGCGTCCACCACGCCCACCCCGGGCTCGCCGAATCCCGCCATCGCTACGCTCCGATCTCGTCGCCCGAGGCCAGCCGGCTCGCCGGCGCCTCGGTCACCTCGTCCAACTCGTCGAGCAGGTGCCCCATCCGGTCCCGCTTGGTCCGCAGGTAGCGCACGTTCTCCGGGTGCGGCCGGATGGGCAGGCCCTCGCGCCCGGTGATGGTCAGCCCGTAGCCCTCCAGCCCGGCGCGCTTGGCCGGGTTGTTGGTGAGTAGCCGCATCGACCGCACGCCCAGGTCGTAGAGGATCTGCGCGCCGGTGCCGTAGTCCCGGGCGTCGGCGGGCAGGCCGAGGTCGAGGTTGGCGTCGACGGTGTCCCGCCCCAGGTCCTGCAGCTGGTACGCCTGCAGCTTGTGCAGCAGGCCGATGCCCCGCCCCTCGTGCCCGCGCACGTAGAGCACCACGCCCCGGCCCTCCGCGGCCACCCGGGCCAGCGCGGCGTTCAACTGCGGACCGCAGTCACAGCGCAGCGAGCCGAACACGTCCCCGGTGAGGCACTCGGAGTGCACCCGCACCAGCACGTCCTGCCCGTCGCCGAGGTCGCCGTAGACCATCGCGACGTGCTCGGCCGGGTCGTGTTCGCTGCGGTAGCCGAGCGCCCGGAACACCCCGTGCTCGGTGGGCATCCGGGCCTCGGCGACCAGCTCCACCTGCTTCTCGGTGCGTCGCCGGTAGGCGATCAGGTCGGCGATGGTGATCAGGGTCAGCGAGTGCTCGGCGCAGAACTTCTCCAGGTCCGGCACGCGCATCATGGTGCCGTCGTCGTTGACCAGCTCGCAGAGCACGCCGGCCGGGCGCAGGCCGGCCAGCCGGGTCAGGTCGACCGCGGCCTCGGTGTGCCCGGGCCGGCGCAGCACGCCGCCCTCGCGGGCGCGCAGCGGCACCACGTGCCCCGGTCGGGCCAGGTCGGTCGGGCCGGTGCCGGCATCGGCGAGCAGCCGGATGGTGTGCGCCCGGTCGGCCGCCGAGATGCCGGTGCTCACCCCCTCCCGGGCGTCCACGGTCACCGTGTAGGCGGTGCCGCGCCGGTCCTGGTTGGTGTGGTGCATCGGCGGTAGGTCCAGCCGGTCGCACTCGCTCTCGGTCAGCGGCACGCAGATGTAGCCGGAGGTGTACCGGACCATGAACGCGACCAGCTCGGTGGTGGCCAGTTCGGCGGCGAAGATCAGGTCGCCCTCGTTCTCCCGGTCGGCGTCGTCGACCACGACGACGGGCCGCCCGGCGGCGATGTCCGCCACCGCCTGCTCGATGCTGGCGAAGGTGGTGGTCATGCGACGGCCTCCGAGTAGTTCGACGGGATCGGGGCGGCGGCCGGCCGGAGCGCCCGCGAGGTGCGCCACCAGCTGACCAGGCCCCAGGCGCAGAACGCGCCGTAGACGAGATACATGGCCGCCGACGGGTAGAAGCCGCCGCGCAGCAGCAGCGGCACGCCGACCGCGTCGACGGCGATCCAGATCAGCCAGAAGTCCACCCAGCCACGGGCCATGCCGTAGGTGGCGAGCAGGCTGCCGGTGAGGATCCAGGCGTCCGGCAGCGGCCCCCAGGAGCCGAGCGCGGCGAGCACCGGGTAGGCGGCGGCGGTGCCGAGCACGGCGGCGGCCAGCAGGCCGGCCCGTTCCCGGGCGGTGGCCCAGCGCGGGGCGACCGCTGTGCGGTCGGGCGCGGCGCCCAGCCGGCGGGTTCGCGACCAGCGCCACCAGCCGTACAGGCTGACCGCGAAGAAGAAGACCTGCCGGCCGGCCTGCCCGTACAGGTCGTGTGCCTGCGGGGTGGCGAACGCCCCGCCGAGGAAGACGGTGAACAGCAGCGCGTTGCCGATCATGCCGACCGGCCAGGCCCAGACCAGCCGGCGCAGCCCGAACAGCGCCGAGGCGAGTCCGAAGCCGTTGCCGACGATCTCCCGGACCAGCACCGGCGACCCGGCGATGCTCACCTGCGCGTCCAGCAGCCAGTGCAGCGCGTCCATCAGGCCACCCCGCCCGCCGTCGCGGCGCCGGCGGTCCCGTCCACCGGTGCGGTCCCGGCGGTCCCGGGCCCGCTCGGCAGGCCGGTACCCGGCAGCCGGTCGCCGAGCAGCCGCTCGACGTACTTGGCCAACACGTCCACCTCGAGGTTGACCGGTTCGCCGACGCCCCGGGCGCCGAGCGTGGTCAGCTTCAGCGTGGTCGGGATGAGCCCGACGGCGAACCAGTCCGGGCCGGCGTCGGCGACGGTCAGCGAGACCCCGTCGACGGTGATCGAGCCCTTCTCCACCACGTACCGGGCGAGCGCGGGCGGCAGGGCGAAGCGGACGGTCTCCCACTGCGGCGCCGGTTCCCGGGAGAGCACCTCGCCGACGCCGTCGACGTGGCCCTGCACCAGGTGCCCGCCGAGCCGGCTGCCGAGTGCGGCGGCCCGCTCCAGGTTGACCGGGTCGCCGGGGCGCAGCGCGCCGAGCGCGGAGCGGCGCAGCGTCTCCCCCATCACGTCGGCGGTGAAGATCCCGTCGGAGACGTCGACCACGGTCAGGCAGACGCCGTTGACCGCGATGGAGTCGCCGTGCCGGGCGTCGGAGGTGACCAGCGGGCCGCGGACCGCGACCAGCGCGGAGTCGCCCGCCGTCTCGGTCACCCGGACGACCTCGCCCAACTCCTCGACGATGCCGGTGAACATGTCAGCCCTCCCTCTTTCGGGGCAGCGCGGTGATCCGCAGATCGGGACCGATCTGGGTAACGTCGGTGAGCTCCAGGTCGATGGCCTCGGCGATGGTCGTCACACCGGCGTCGACCAGCGCGGCCGGGCCGGCGCCGAGCAGCCGGGGCGCGACGTAGCCGACGATCTTGTCGACCAGGCCGGCGGCGAGGAACGCCCCGGCCAGTTGAGGGCCGCCCTCCAGCAGCACCGCTCGGATCCCGCGGCTGTGCAACGCGGCGAGCAGCGCGGGCAGGTCGACCCGGCCGTCCGGGCCGGCCCCGACCTCGTCGGCGGTGGCGATCCAAGTCCGGGCGGCGCCGTCGCGGACCCGGGCGTCGGCCGGGGTACGCCCGGCGCTGTCCACCACCACCCGCAGCGGCTGCCGGATGGCCAGGGTGCCGTCGCGCAGGTTGCGGGCGGTGAGCCGGGGGTCGTCGGCGAGCACGGTGCCCACCCCGACCAGCACCGCGTCCACGGTGCCGCGCAGCGCGTGCACGTCCATCCGGGCCGCCTCGGAGGTGATCCACATGCTGGTGCCGTCGGCCGCGGCGGAGCGGCCGTCCAGGGTCGCGGCGTACTTCCAGATCACGTACGGCCAGCCGCGGCGCATCGAGGTGAGCCAGGCCACGTTGCCGGCCTCCGCCTCGGCGGCCCGTACGCCCAGGTCGACCTGGATGCCGGCGGCGCGCAGGGTGGCGGCGCCGCCGGAGGCGACCGGGTTCGGGTCGGGCACCGCGATCACCACCCGGGCCACGCCGGCCTGGATCAGCGCGGTGCTGCAGGGGCCGGTGCGACCGGTGTGGTCGCAGGGTTCCAGGGTGACCACCGCGGTGCCGCCGCGGGCCCGCTCCCCCGCCTGGGCGAGCGCGACGATCTCGGCGTGCGGCCCGCCGGCGTACGCGTGGAAGCCCTCCCCGACGACCGCGCCGGCGGCGTCGAGCAGCACGCAGCCGACCACCGGGTTGGGACTGGTCGTGCCGAGCCCGCGCGCGGCGAGTTCGATCGCGCGACGCATCGCCTCGTCGACGGAGACGCCCGTCATCGCCCCTGCCCTGCCCTCTCACTCGCCGGTCCGCGCGCGGGCGGTTCGGGAGGCATCGGCCGGGTGGCCGCAGGCAGGCGGCGGCGGAGATCCGGGTACGGCGCAGCCGACCCGGGGGGCGGGCACGGCACGCCGAAGTCGGCGGCCGGGCACGGCCCATCCGTCCCGCGCGCTGTCTCCCATCCGGACTGTCTGGGAGCGGGCGTGCCCGCACCCAACCGTCGGCCCCGGATTCTCACCAGGTCCACCGGGCGGCAGAGCCGTCCGGGTCGCGGGCTTACCACGGAAAGCCGTGGATCACCGCCGGTTCGGAATTACACCGAGTCCCGCCAGCGCGTGGTGGGTACCTCCGCAGTCTTACACGCTGGGCGGGGCCTGTCGCCACCGAGGCGAGCTACTTCACATGACGGTGGGGGTCGCTCACCCCACGGCGCCGGTCGACCGCCACGTACGACCCCGGTTGGCTCTTCGCCACCGACTTCATCTCCGAGGCGACCGCGATCGCCTCCAACGGGCTGGTGAAGCGCTTGCCGGCGTCCGAGACGCAGACGCCGATGGAGAGGGTGACCAGGGCGGCCCGCCGGATGTTGCCCCGGCGGTCCTTCAGCTCGACGTAGCCCCGGGCGGCGTCGTCCGGGTCGTAGAGCGCGTCGGCGGCCCGCTCGAAGTCGGTGGAGACCTTCGAGGTCAGCGGCAGGACCTGCTCGGGGGTGCAGACGATGACGAAGTCGTCGCCGCCGACGTGGCCGAGGAAGGCAGGCGGCAGGCCGACCGAGACCACTGCCCGGTGCAGGCAGCGGGCCAGCGCCGAGATGAAGTCGTCGCCGCGGACGAAGCCGTACCGGTCGTTGACGCTCTTGAACCGGTCGATGTCGATGTAGCCGACGGCGTAGTCGGCCCCGCTGCGTACCCGGTCGGCGATCTCCCGGCGGATCCGGCTGTTGCCGGGCAGCCCGGTCAGCGGCGAGACCTCGCGGAACTCCTTGTTGCGCCGCAGCGTGGAGCTGACCCGGGCGACCAGCTCGGCGGTGTCGAACGGTTTGACCAGGTAGTCGTCGGCGCCGGCGCTGAGGCCGTTGACCTTGTCCGAGGTCATCCCCTTGGCGGTCAGCATGATCACCGGCAGGGCCGAGGTCATCGGGTCGGCGCGCAGCCGGCGGGTCAGCTCCAGGCCGTCGACCCGGGGCATCATCAGGTCCACCACCGCCAGGTCGGGCCGCTGCCGCTCGATCACCTCGAGCGCCTCCTGGCCGTCGCTGGCATGCAGCACCTCGAAGCCGTGCAGGCGGAGGTTGAACTCGACGAAGCGCGCGATGTCCTCGTCGTCGTCGACGACGAGGATGACGTCCGGTCGCTCCTCCGCCGGGTCCACGTCAGGCCTCGGGGGCGGCGCGTTCCGCGAGGGCCCGCAGCTGGCGTACCGCCTCGGCGGGGTCGGCCGCGCCGTAGACGGCGGTGCCGGCGACGAAGGCGTCGGCACCGGCGGCGGCGGCCTGCTCGATGGTGTCGGCGGCGATCCCGCCGTCGACCTCGATCCGCAGCTCCAGGTGGCCGGCGGCCACGTGCCGGCGCGCGGCGCGGACCTTGTCCAGCAGCTGCGGGATGAACCGCTGACCGCCGAAGCCCGCCTTGATCGTCATGATCAGCAGGGTGTCGAAGCTCGGCAGCAGGTCCAGGTACGGCTCGATCGGGGTGTCCCGGTCGATGGCCAGCCCGGCCTTGGCGCCGGCCGCGCGCAGGTCCTTGGCCAGCGCCACCGGGTCGTCGCACGCCTCGGCGTGGAAGGTGACGTTGTACGCACCGGCGTCGGCGTAGCCCGGGGCCCACCGCCGCGGATCCTCGATCATCAGGTGCACGTCGAACGGCAGCTCGGTGGCGGCCCGCAGGCTCTGCACCACGGGCAGGCCGATGGTCAGGTTCGGCACGAAGTGGTTGTCCATCACGTCGACGTGCAACCAGTCCGCGGCGTTCTCCACGGCGCGGACCTCTTCGGCGAGGCGGGCGAAATCGGCGGCCAGGATGCTCGGCGCGACGATCGGCGGCGGTACGGTCACGGGGCCAGTGTACGAACGCGGCCATCAGCCGCCCGCAGCGCGGCACCATGCGGGACACCCCGTGACCCGGCGGTGACCAATGGTGCAGAATTGGCCACCCCGGTCCGGGAAACCGGACGAAGAGCCATTCGCGACTGGCCGAACGACGGAAACGCGGCAAGACTCCATCAGGGACGGTGACGCGAGCCGCCCGTCCCCCGGCACGGCGCCGGCGCACGGGCGGCCGTCAGCTCCCGGAAAGGGCGGACGATGCGACGGTGGCTGCTGGCACTGACGCTGGCCGGCACGGCGGTGGCGCTGCTGGCCGGTTGCGTTCGGCCGGGCGGGTCGGACGGCGACCTCACCGACGACTGGCCGGCGCTGCGGCCGCCGCAGACGTTCGTCCCGGCCAGCGGCGCGTGCCTGCCCCGGATCACCGCGATCGTGCAGGCGAGCACCTACGAGACGGTGGACTGCTCGCGCAACCACCTGGCCGAGGCGATCCACGTCGGCACCTTCACCGGATCGGCCGCCGAGGGTGACCGGCCGGAGCCGGGCTCGCCGGCGCTGGGCACCGCCCGCCAGGAGTGTGACGAGCGGGTCCGCGAGGTGCTCGGCGGCGACTGGCACGCCGCCCGGCTGACGCTGAACATCGCGCTGCCCTCCGTCCCCGCCTGGCGCGGCGGCGCCCGCTGGTTCCGCTGCGATCTCAGCGAGACCGACAGCATCGACAACACCCGGCCGGTCAACCGCACCGGGAGCCTGCGCGGCGCGATGATCGGCGACTCCCCGCTGGTGCACCGCTGCTTCGACCCGAAGCTGATCGGCGAGAACCTCAACTACATGGCGCCGGTGCTGTGCACCGAGCCGCACCGGGCCGAGTTCGTCGGGGTCTACGTCGAGCGGGACATGTCCTGGGCGGAGTTCACCCGGAACGCCCCGCAGGCGCACCGGCGCTGCATGGCGCTGATCGCCGCCTTCGCCGACGTGCCCAACAACAGCGACCTGCCGTACCGCGCGGGATCGATCTTCTACCCGCCGTCGCAGCGCGAGTGGGAGGAGGGCGACCGGGGCGTGCGCTGCTTCCTGTGGAGCGACGACCGGAAGCTGACCCGGTCCATGCGGGGCGTCGGCCCGAAGGGCCTACCGGCGATCTGAGCGCACCGGCCACCAGCCTCCGCCGATCAGGCCGCCGCTGCACCGCGCCCGTGGGCCGCCGGCAGCTCCCCGCCCGCCGAGTCCGCCGGCTGCTTCGCGCCCGTCGGCCGAAGGGAGCGCCCGCGACCCGGGCGCGTGGCGTATGCTGCCGCACCGTGGCGCACCGGCCGGTCGGCGAGCCGGTGGCGGACCACGATCGGGGGAGGTCGGCGATGCGACGGTGGTGGACGGCGGTCGCGCTGGGCGCGGTGACGGCCCTGGCGCTGACCGGGTGCGGCGCACCGGCCGGAGTGGACGGAAACCTCACCGACGACTGGCCGGCCCCGGCCGCGCCGCAGGCGTTCGTCCCGGCCGCCGACGCCTGCCACGCCGCCTTCCAGGCGGTCGGCTACCTCAGCGGCTACAACCCGGTGGACTGCGGCGCGTCGCACCGGGTGGAGACGCTGCACGTGGGCACCCTGTCCGGCCCCGACGCCGAGCGCAGCACGCCGCCGAAGGCCGGCTCGGTGGGCATGCGGACGGCCCACGCCGAGTGCGGCAAGGCGGTCAACGAGGCGATCGGCGGCGACTGGCGATCCGGCCGGCTCGGCCTCACCGTGGTGTTCCCGTCGCCACCGGCCTGGACCGGCGGGGCACGCTGGTTCCGCTGCGACGTCAGCGAGATCCAGAGCCTCGACGACACCTCCGTCGACGCCCGCACGGGCAGCCTGCGCGGCGCGCTGCGCGGTGACTCCGCGCTGGCCTACCGGTGCTTCTCCCCCAAGCTGGAGAAGGACCAGATCACGGAGATGCGGCCGGTGTCCTGCACCAGCAAGCACCGCGCCGAGTTCGTCGGCGTCTGGCACGCCCCCGACATCAGCTACGCCGAGTTCCGGCGCACCAGCAAGCGGGCGCACCGGGCCTGCCGCACGCTGATCGCCAAGTACGCGAAGGTGCCGGACGACGGCAACCTGCAGTACCGGGCCGGGACGATCTTCTACCACCCGTTCGAGCGGGACTGGCAGAACGGCAACCGCGGCGTGCAGTGCTTCCTCTGGGTCAGCGACCGCACCCTCACCCGGTCGGTGAAGGGCACCGGCAACAAGGGCCTGCCGATCACCTGACCGGGTGGCCGGCACAAACTGGCACATCCACGAGCGCCGCGAGCCGGGCTACCCCGGGGCACCGGCACCGGCCGCCGCCGTCAGCCGGTCAGCGCGCCCGGGCGTACCGCAGCGACGAGGCGCCGTCGCGGTCGAGGCGGGTCAGCGTGCAGAAGTCGCTGTAGAGGGTGGCCTGGGCGACCGGGTCGGCGGAGACGCCCGCCCAGCGCAGGCCGTGGCCGAACCAGGCCATGCCCACCGCGTTCTGCCCCCGCTGCATCCGCAGCCGCCCGGCGAGCTGGGCGTATCCGGCGGCGAGCCGCAACAGGCTCTGCGGCGGCCGGCCCGCCGCGTGCACCGCCTCCGCCCAACTCGTGACCAGGTGCAGGATGCGTTCGATGGATCCCACGATGTCGGTCGAGACCTGCTCCATGGTGGCCTGCGTGTAGCCCGGCAGCAGCGCGGCCAACCCGTGCACGAGGTCGGTGACCGGTTCGGTGGGCAACTCCGCCGGACCGCGCCGGACCAGCCGCGCGATGGTGGTCAGCACGTCGCCCGGGGCGGGGACCGCGCAACCGACGTCGCCGTGCAGCGGGCAGGCGATGCCGGCGTACGGCAGCCGGGTGGGCCAGACCGGGACGCCCGGCGGGGTCACGCCGTCCGCGGTGAGGACGCCGGGGGCGGCGAACAACGTCGGGTCGCCCGCCGGTGCGGCGGCGTCACGCAGCCCCCGGCCGGCCCCGAGTGCGGCCAGCGCGCCGTTGGTGGCCAGCACGTCGTCGAGCCGGCGGGCCAGCCCGGCCGGCGCCTCGCGCAGCCCGCTCTCCACCCGGCTGATCACGCTGTGGTGGTAGCCCACCCGCTGGCCGAGCTGCGACTGGGTGAGGCCGGCGGCCCGCCGCCACCACCGCAGCTCCCGCCCGAACTCCACCCACGACCGCGCCGCTCCGGCCCCCTCGGCGTCCATCAGCCCCTCCCGTGCCCGTCCCGGACCGCCCCCCCGGTTCTGGTGGTGCAGCACTATAGGAGCGGGAACGGCCCTGGTCAACGCGGTCCGACGCGGTCCGCACCGGACGGTCCACCCGGGACGGTCAACCCCGGCGGAGCACCGCGAGGAACATCGCGTCGGTGCCGTGCCGGTGCGGCCACAGCTGCACCGTCGGCCCGTCGCCGAGCCCGGGCATCCCCGCCGGCAGCAGTGGACGGGCGTCGACGAAGTCGACCGGCACCCCGGCGCGCCGCGCCGACTCGGTGACCGTCACGTGCGTCTCGACGGTGTGCGGCGAGCACGTCACGTACGCGACCACGCCGCCCGGGCGGACCGCGCGCAGCGCCGCGGCGAGCAGCTCACGCTGCAACCGGGTCAGCGGCGGCAGATCGGACGGCTGCCGCCGCCAGCGCGACTCCGGCCGGCGGCGCAGCGCGCCCAGCCCGGTGCACGGCGCGTCGACCAGCACCCGGTCGAAGTGGTCCACCGGCAGCTTCGGGTGGTCGCCGACCGCGCGCCCGTCGGTGTTCAGCACGGTCACCGGCAGATCGCGGGTCGCCTGGGCCACCAGCCGGGCGCGGTGCTCGGCCACCTCGACCGCGGTGAGTCGACCGCCGCGCTCCGCGACCAGCGCGCCGAGCAGCCCGGACTTGCCGCCCGGCCCGGCGCACAGGTCGAGCCAGCGCCCGTCCGGGCCGTCCAGCGGGGCCTCCGCCAGCGCGTTGGCCACCAGCTGGGAGCCCTCGTCCTGCACGTGCGCCCGCCCCTGCGCCAGCGCCGGCAGGTCGCCGGGCGCCCCGCCCGAGAGGTAGACGGCGTACGGCGAGAAGGCGCCCGGGGCGCCGCCGACCTCGTCGGCCAGCTCCACCGGGTCGGCCAGCCCGGGCCGGGCGCACAGGTGCACCGGCGGGCGCTCATTGTCCTCGATCAGCAGCCGGGTGGTCTCGCCCAGGTCACCGCCGAGCGCCTCGGCGAAGGCCCGCACGATCCACTGCGGGTGGCTGTACGCCAGCGCGAGGTGCCCGATCGGGTCGCTCTCCATCGGTGGGGCGAGCTGCCGCACCCAGGCGTCGGCGTCCTTGCCCGCCACCTCGCGCAGCACCGCGTTGGCGAACCCGGTGGCGCCCGGCCCGACCGCGCGGACCAGGTCGACCGTCGAGGAGACCGCCGCGTGCGCGGGCACCCGGGTGTACAGCAGCTGGTACGCGCCGAGCCGCAGCGCGTCGCGTACCGGCGGGTCGATCCGCTGCACGTCGCGCCCGGCGGCGGCGGTGAGGATTGCGTCCAGGGTGCCGAGGTGGCGCAGCGTGCCGTAGGTCAGCTCGGTGGCGAACGCCGCGTCCCGGCCGGTCAGCCCGGCGTCACGCAGGATGGTCGGCAGCACCAGGTTGGCGTACGCGTCGTCGCGGTGCACCGCCGCGACGGCCTCGTACGCCGCGTACCGCGGCAGGTCCACCGCTGACCGCGGCGACCGGCCGCCGCCGCCGCGCGTGGGTCGGTCGGTGCGCCGGCCGGCCGGAGGCCGCGGACCGCGCTCGCCGCCGCCGGCCCGACCCGCGCCGGATCGCTCCTCGCGTCGCCCCTCCGTCGCGGGTCGCTCGGCCGGCCCCGTCACGCCAGCACCTCGCCGGCGGCGACCCGGGCGCCGCGCGCCCAGTCGCTCGCCGGCATGGCCCGCTTGCCCGCCGCGCGCACCTCGCCGAGCGCCACCGGCACGGTGGCCGTGCCGGCGAGCACCCGGGACTTCTCCACCAGCAGCTCGCCGGGCTTCAGCTCGGGTCCGTTGGCCACCGGGGTGACCGGGCCGAGCTTGACCCGCTCACCGCGGAAGGTGGTCCACGGGCCGGGCGCCGGGGTGCAGGCCCGCACCCGGCGGTCCACCGCGAACGCCGGCTCCGACCAGCGCACCCGGGCGTCCTCCACGGTGAGCTTCGGCGCCAGCGACACCCCGTCGGCGGGCTGCGGCTCGGCCCGGGCGGTGCCGTCGTCGATGGCGTCCAGCACCGCCACCAGCAGGCCCGCGCCGGAGTGGGCGAGCCGCTCCAGCAGGTCGCCGGAGGTGTCGGTGGGGCGGATCTCGTCGGTCAGCGTGCCGTAGACCGGGCCGGTGTCCAGCCCCTCCTCCAACTGGAAGACGCTGGCCCCGGTGAGCTCGTCGCCGTGCAGCACGGCGTGCTGAACGGGCGCCGCGCCGCGCCAGGCGGGCAGCAACGAGAAGTGCAGGTTGACCCAGCCGTGCCGGGGGATCTCCAGCGCGGCCGGCGGCACCAGCGCGCCGTAGGCCACCACGGGTACGCAGTCCGGCGCCAGCTCGCGCAGCCGGTCGAGGAACTCCGGCTCGCGCGGCCGGGCCGGAGTGAGCACCGGCACGCCCTGCTCGTCCGCCCACGCGCCGACCGGGGACCGGACCAGGCCCCGGCCCCGGCCGGCGGGCGCGTCCGGCCGGGTGACCACGGCCACCAGTTCGTGGCGGGACGCGGCCACCGCGGCCAGGGCCGGGACGGCGACGGCCGGCGTGCCAGCGAAGATCACCCGCACCGGCCGCTCACCGACCCAGGCCGAAGGGGCTGCTGCTGCCGGCGGCGTGCGGGCTGAGCTTGACCGTCGGCGGCGCGGCCGGGTCGTACCACTCGGCCTGGCGGATCGCCTTCATCGCCTCCTTGCGCCCGGCCTGGTCGAGCCGGTCGACGAAGAGCACCCCGTCGAGGTGGTCGGTCTCGTGCTGCACGCAGCGGGCCATCAGGCCGGTGCCGACGATCTGCAACGGGTCGCCGTAGCCGTTGAACCCCTTGGCGATCACGTTCTGCCGGCGCTTGGTGTCGAAGTAGAGCCCGGGGATGGACAGGCAGCCCTCCGGGCCGTCCTGTTCCTCCTCGTCGGGGAACTCCAGGACCGGGTTGACCAGGTGGCCGAGCACATCGTCCACGTCGAAGGTGAACACCCGCAGCCCCACGCCGAGCTGCGGCGCGGCGAGGCCGGCGCCGTTCTGCTCGCGCATGGTGTCGGTCAGGTCGGCGATGAGCTTGCGCAGCTCGGCGTCGAAGTCGACCACCGGATCGGCCGGCGTGCGCAGCACCGGGTCGCCGAACAGACGGATGGGCTGGACGGTCACGCGGGGTGGCTCCTTCACGGGTGGGACGAACTGGGCCGTACCAGTCTACGGAGTGCCGGGACGGCGCCCGGCCGGCGTACCGCGATCGGTGCCCGGCGCCACCGCCCCGACCCGCACCGGCAGGGTGTCGTAGCCGCGCAGGGTCAGCCGGGTGCGGTGCCGCGGCTCGCCGGCCAGGGCCAGGTCGGGCAGCCGGCGCAGCAGCAGCGGGAAGGCGACCTGGGCCTCCAGCCGGGCCAGCCCGGCGCCGAGGCAGTAGTGCGGGCCGGCCCCGAACGACAGCGGCTGCTGCTGCGCCCGCCACGGGTCGAAACGGGCCGGCTCCGGGTAGCGCCGGGGATCCCGGTTGGCCGCGCCGAGCAGCAGCAGCGCCCAGCTGCCGGCCGGCAGCTCGACCCCGCCGACGGTCGCCGGCGCGGTGCCCAGCCGGCTGGTGAGCTGCACCGGCGAGTCGTAGCGCAGCACCTCCTCGACATAGCCGGGCGCGAGGTCGGGCCGGGCGCGCAGGGCGTCGGCCTGGCCCGGGTGGCGCAGCAGCACCACCAGGCCGTTGCCGAGCAGGTTGGTGGTGGTCTCGAAGCCGGCGACCAGCAGCACCACCAGGTTGGCCAGCAGCTCGTCGCCGGAGAGCCGGGCGCCGTCGGCGTCGTGCGCCTGCACCAGCGCGGTGGTCAGGTCGTCGGCCGGGACCCGGCGGCGGGCCGTTACCAGCTCCGCGAAGTACGCGCTGAGCTCGCCCGCGCCCCGGTCGGCGACGGCCAGCTCGGCCGGGGTGATCTCCGGCTCCAGCACCCCGGTCAGGTCCGCCGCCCAGCGGCGGAACAGCGGCCGGTCGGCGGCCGGCACGCCGAGCAGCGCGCAGATCACCCCGACCGGCAGCGGGTAGGCGAACTCGGTCATGAAGTCGACGGGCTCACCGGCGCGGCCCCGCTCGCACATCGCGTCGACCAGCTCGCCGGCCTGCGCGGCGACCACCTCACGCAGCGCGGCGACCCGGCGCGGGGTGAACGCGCCGGAGGCGAGCCGGCGCATCCGGCTGTGGTCCGGCGGGTTGGTCCGCAGCATCGACCGGGAGATCGAGGTCACCGCCGGGCTCTCCCGCCAGCCGGGCCAGAACTGGTCGCGCAGCGCGTCGTCGAGCACCCCGAACCGCGGGTCGCGGAGGATCTCGTCGGCCTCGGCGTAGCCGGTCACCACGTAGTACGCCGGGGCCGCCTCGATCACCGGACCGTACCCGCGCAGCCGCTCGTAGGTCGGGTACGGGTCGACGCGCCCCCGCGGTGACATCAGCAGCGTCAGCGCCTCGGCAGCGTCCATGGCCGGCCTCCCCGATCGACGGACCTCATCATCCTCCCGATCCGCCCGGCGGACCATCCGCCGGCGCCGGGCGGAGCAGCTCGACCCGGTGCACCAGCCGTGGCTCCGCCAGCGCCACCCCGACCAGGTCGGCGTGGGCCCGCACCACCCCGGCCGGGAGCACGGCCAGCCCGTGCCCGGCGGCCACCACCGCCAGCAGGCCCGCGACGTCCGCGCCGAGGTAGCGCACGGCGGCGCGGAACCCGTCCGCGCCGGTGACCGCGCGCAGTTGCGTCAGCGGGGCGGCGACCTCCGGCGCGTCGACCCAGCGGGCGAGGGCCAGGTCCGCGAGCCCGAGGGCGCGGCGGGCGGCCAGCGGATGGGTTCGGGGCAGCGCCACCACCACCGGCTCCACGCCCTGCACCTCGACCCGGATCGGTCCGAGGTCGGCGCCGGGCAGCGGATCGTTGGGGGCGGCGAACCCGTCGCGCAGCCCGAGGTCGAGCTCGTCCGTCGCGACCCGGCGCGGCAGGTCGGCGCGGGTGGTGACGTGCAGCGTCAGCGCGCCGTCCCGCCCGCCTTCGGCGAGCCGGGCCGCCGCGGCCACCACCAGCGGGGTGGCGCCGACCCGCAGCGGCCCCGGTCGCGGGGCGGCCAGCCGGGTCAGGTCGGCCCGCGCCGCGGCGAGCCGGAGGAGGATCGGCTCGGCGTACCCGAGCAGCCGGATCCCGGCGGCCGTCGGCGCCACCGGCCGGCGGTCCAGCAGGCGTACGCCGAGATCGGCCTCCAGGGCGGCGATGTGCTGGCTGACCGCCGACTGGGTGTAGCCGAGTTCCGCGGCGGCCGCCGAGAAGGACCGGAGGCGGGCGACCACGGTGAAGGTGCGCAGCAGGTGCGGGTCCACGGCGGATAAGTGTTCCTGATCGGGCCAGTACGGATCATCGTTGGACGTGATCAGCCGGGGACGGCCACCATGGGCGGCATGACCGCCGCCGTTGCCCGGCTCGCCCTCGTCGGCGACCGCTCCCCCGCCGTCCGCTCGCACGTCCGGGTGCCCGCCCTGCTGACCGCCCTGCGCGACCGGCACGGCATCGACCTGGAGGCGTACTGGGTCCCCACCGAGGAGGCGGCGGCGAGCCGGCTCGCCGACTTCGACGGGATCTGGCTGCTGCCGGGCAGCCCCTACCGCAGCGAGGCGGGGGCGCTGCACGCCGTGCGCCGCGCCCGCATCGGCGGCATCCCGCTGCTGGCGACCTGCGGCGGGTTCCAGCACACCCTGCTGGAGTACGCCCGCGCGGTCTGCGGCCTGACCGACGTCGCCCACGGCGAGAACGCGCCGGACGCCGGGGAGCTGCTGATCGAGCCGCTGGCCTGCGCGCTGCACGGCCACGAGGGCCCGGTGGTCTTCACCGCCGGTTCGCTGGCGCAGCGCAGCACGGGCGTCGACCGCAGCACCGAGCGCTACCAGTGCGGCTACGGGCTGAACCCGCGCTACCTGGCCACCCTGGTCGAGCACGGCATCCGGTTCACCGGGCACGACCCGCAGGGGCAGGTACGCGTCGCCGAGCTGCCCGGCCACCCGTTCTTCCTGGCCACCCTCTTCCAGCCGGAGCTGGCCGGCGACGGCGACGAGCCGCACCCGATGGTGCGGGCCTTCGCGACCGCGGTGGCAGCCCGGCGGTCACCGACGGTCACCCCGGCCTGAGCCCGGCTCGCCGGTCGGCCGGACGACCCGACCGACCGGTCGCCGGTCGGTCCCGGACCGTCGATCGGCGGGATCGCCGCCGGCCCGCCCGTCGGTCGGGTCACGCCGGTGGGGCTCAGGCGCCCGCGCCCGGCTCCCCGGCCAGCACCGCGTCGCCGGCGTGCCGGGCGTGCTCCGGCAGCGGCAGCTCGATCTTGTGGGCGGCCTCCCAGTCGTAGACCACACCGGGCCGGACCTGGGCGGTGAAGTAGTCCACCGCGCTCATCCCGCCGACCACCGGCTCGTCGACCTCGGCGACCAGCTGCGCCGGCACCAGGTGGAAGCCGTTCTGCAGGGCGGCGCTGAGCCGGCGGTGCCCGTCGACGACGAAGAAGTACTCGCCGGTGTAGCCGATCTTCAGCGGCTCCAGCGCCTCGTCCCCGGCCGAGGCGACGTCCCCGACGAACTCGGAGTCCCAGAGGCCGCGCAGGGTGGCGATGTCCTCGGTCGGGTAGACCCGGGCCGGGTCGAGCAGCAGCAGCGGCGGCGCGTCGCGCAGCACGTCCGCGCCGAGCCGGCCCTCGTACGCGTCGATGATGTGCTCGACCACCTCGGCGGCGGACGCCCGGGTGGTGTCGCAGATCAGGTCGTAGTTGCGCAGCCGGGCCTTGTCCACCCCGTAGCGGACCAGGAACCGGCTCCGCTCGCTCTCGCTGCGCTCCTTCAGCTTGGCCCGGGCCTCCTCCAGCGAGGTGTAGCTCTCCGCCGGGCCGGACGGGCGGGCCAGCACCCGGCGGGCCGCCTCGGTCGGCTCGGTGATCATGTGCACCTTGACCGCGTCGGTGAAGAAGTGCCAGGCCAGCCGGGAGTCCATGACCAGGCGCTCGCCCGACGCCGCGATGTCCCGCTGGAGCTGGTCGACGTAGCCGTCGACCGCCTGGTCGAGCTCGGCGTGCAGGTTGAGCTGCAGCGCGGTCATCTGCCGCTGCTGCGCCATCTCGCGGTAGAGGTCGCCGACGCTGACCCGGCGCAGCCCCAACCGCTTGGCGATCTCCACCGACACCGTGCTCTTGCCGCTGCCGAGGTCACCGTTGAAGACGATCGACTGACGAACGGTCACGACTGGTCCACCCCTGATCACCGGCTGTTAGAGATCCCGACACCGCGCCGACCGACGCTTCGGCGCCACCGTCGCGCCGTCCTGCGGCAGGTCCAGCTCGGCGCGCCTGACGCCGCGCCGCGACCTGGAGCCGTCGTACGCCCGGGCATGACGGGCGATGCTATCACCTCATGGCCAGCGGTTTCCCGGACACCGGGTGCGACGGAAGCCCGGTGGCGCCCCGGATCCGCGGCCCGGCCGCCGGCGGCACGCCCGGGTCGGGGCACTCAGAACAGGGCCAGCGGGTCGACCTGGAGGCGGACCGGATCGGCGGCCTTGCGCGCGGTCCGCACCCCGGCGGCGGAGTGCAGCGCCTCGGCCAGCGCGGCGGCCCGGGCCCGGGGCACCCGGACCAGCATCCGCTCCCGCTCTGCGTCCGCCGGCACCGGCCCGAGCAGCTCGGCCTCGGCGGGCAGCCGCGCCTCGGCCAGCAGGTCGGCCACCGCCGCCGGCTGGCCGGTCACGCTGGCCATCCGCACCGCCGGCGGGAAGCCCAGTTCACGCCGCTCGGCCAGCTCCCGTTCGGCGAACCAGGCCGCGTCCCAGCGCAGCAGCGCCTGCACCGGGGCGAGCGCGCCGTCGGCGACGACCACCACCCGGCCGCCGGCCGGCCCCGGGCGGGCCAGCGCG
The DNA here is from genome assembly GCF_900090235.1 of Micromonospora echinaurantiaca. Lineage (NCBI taxonomy): Bacteria > Bacillati > Actinomycetota > Actinomycetes > Micromonosporales > Micromonosporaceae > Micromonospora > Micromonospora echinaurantiaca. Next base: position 3,937,955 of record NZ_LT607750.1, read on the forward strand.
GCGGCGGCCAGCCAGCGGCGCAGCGCCTCCTCCCCGGCCCGCAGGTCGGCCCGGGTGAGCAGGGCCCAGGAGTCGAGCAGCAGCACGGCGCCGTAGCCGCCGTCGGCGACCGGTTCGGCGCCCGGGGTGGCGATCACCAGTCCGGCGCCGCCGGGCACTGCGGCGAGCACCTCCTCCCGCCCCGAGGTGCGCACCGGCACGCCCGGGAACGCCCGCCCCAGCTCCTCGGCGGTACGCCGGGCGCCGGTGACCGAGGCGCGCAGCCGCCGTCCGCCGCAGTGCGGGCAGGCGTACGCGGCGGCGACCCGGCCGCACCAGCGGCAGGCGGGCGTGCCGGCGGCCGACGGCAGGGCGAGCGGGCCGGCGCAGTGCGGGCAGCGCGCCGGGCTCCGGCAGTCGGCGCAGGCCACCGCGGGCAGGTAGCCGCGCCGGGGCACCTGGACCAGCACCGGCCGGTCCGCCCGCAGCGCGTCCCGCGCGGTGGTCCAGGCCAGGCTGGGCAGCCGGGCGGTGGCGGCCTGCGGGTCACGCGCCAACTGAGGATCGTCGCCGGTCGGCGCTATCGCCGGCATCCGCGCCCGCACGGTGGCCCGGTCGGCCACCACCTCGCGGGCCCAGCCCGTCTCCACCAGCAGCTGCGCCTCGGCGGTGCGGGCGTACCCGCCGACCAGGGCGGCCGCCGCACCGAGCTGGGCGCGGGTGAGCAGCACCTCCCGGGCGTGCGGGTAGGGCGCCCGGGGCTCGGCGTGCAGGTCGTCGCCGTCGTCCCAGATGGCGACCAGGCCGAGCCGGTCGACCGGGGCGAACATCGCCGCCCTCGTGCCGATCACCACCGGCACGTCGCCGCGCCGGGCGGCGAGGAACGCCCGGTAGCGCCGGGCGGGACCGAGGGCGGCGGAGAGGCAGACGTGCCGGCCGGCGCCCAGGGTGGCGGTCAGCGCGGCGTCGAGGCGGTCCAGGTCGCGGTTGTCGGCGACCACCACCAGCGCGCCCCGGCCGCCGGCCACGGTCGCGGCGACCGCCTCGGCGTAGCGGGCGGGCCAGTCCTCCCCCGGCAGCGCCGACCAGACCGCCCGCGGCGCCCGGCCCTCGGTCAACGCCCGGAGCAGGGCCGGCCCGGCCGGGTAGTCCCGCCAGCCGTGCGGGTCGGGCGGGGCCACCGGGCCGGCGCTCTCTCCCCCGGCGCCGGGACCGGCCGGCTCCGCCTCGGCGACCGAGGCAGCCGATGCCGCCACGGCAGCCGAGGCGGCCGGTGGCGTGACCTCCGGACCGGCCGGGTCCGATGCCGCGTCCGGGCCGCTGCCGGGCGTCGGCGGAGCGGCCGGGCCGTCGCCGCCCGCCCCGGCGGCCCCGGCCTCAGCGGCGCGGGCGCGGACGTCCTTCTCCACCCGGGCGTGCCGGGGCGGCACGGCCAGCCGGAGCACGTCGGCGAGGCTGCCGGCGTACCGGTCGGCGACCGCGCGGGCCAACCGGGCCACCTCGGGCGCCAGCACCGGCTCCGGCGAAACCACCTTCTCCAGGTACGCCAGCCGCCCGGTGTGCCCGGAGTCGTCGCCCCGGGACAGCAGCCAGCCGTCCACCAGTTGGCCGGCGAAGCGGACCTTCACCCGCACCCCGGGCGTCGCGTCCGCGTTCAGCTCGGCCGGCACCAGGTAGTCGAAGGGCCGGTCCAGGTGGGCCAGCGGCACGTCCACACAGACGCGAGCGACCGGCGACCCGTCCGCGGGCCGCCGGTCGCTACGCCTGGTGCCGGTCAGGCTCCCGCGGCCGACTTGAGGTCGGCGGCCCGGTCGGTGCTCTCCCAGGTCAGGTCGGGCAGTTCCCGGCCGAAGTGGCCGTACGCCGCGGTCTGCCGGTAGATCGGGCGGAGCAGGTTGAGGTCCCGGATGATGGCGGCCGGGCGGAGGTCGAACACCTCGGTCACCGCCTTCTCGATCGAGGTGACCGGCACCGTCTCGGTGCCGAACGTCTCGATGAAGAGGCTGACCGGGTGCGCCTTGCCGATCGCGTACGCGACCTGCGCCTCGCAGCGCTCGGCCAGGCCGGCGGCCACCACGTTCTTGGCCACCCAGCGCATCGCGTACGCCGCCGAGCGGTCCACCTTCGACGGGTCCTTGCCGGAGAACGCGCCGCCGCCGTGCCGGGCGTAGCCGCCGTAGGTGTCGACGATGATCTTGCGGCCGGTCAGACCGGCGTCACCCATCGGGCCACCGATCTCGAACCGGCCGGTCGGGTTGACCAGCAGCCGGTAGCCCTCGGTGTCCAGCCCGAGGCTCTCCAGCTCCGGGGCGATGACGTGCTCGCGCACGTCCGGGGTGAGCAGCGACTCCAGCGAGATGTCCGCGGCGTGCTGGCTGGACACGACCACCGTGTTGAGCCGCACCGGGCGCAGCCCGTCGTACTCGATGGTGACCTGGGTCTTGCCGTCCGGCCGCAGGTAGGGGATGGTGCCGTCCTTGCGTACGGCGGCGAGGCGGCGGGCCAGCCGGTGCGCGAGCGCGATCGGCAGCGGCATCAGTTCCGGCGTCTCCGAGCAGGCGAAGCCGAACATCATGCCCTGGTCACCGGCGCCCTGCGCGTCCAGGGCGCTCTCCGAGGCGCCGGTGCGCAGCTCGAAGGCGTTGTCGACGCCCTGGGCGATGTCCGGGGACTGGTTGCCGATGGAGACGCTCACGCCGCACGAGGCCCCGTCGAAGCCCTTCTTCGACGAGTCGTAGCCGATCCCGAGGATGGTCTCCCGGACGATGGTCGGGATGTCGGCGTACGCCTTGGTGGTGACCTCGCCGGCCACGTGCACCTGGCCGGTGGTGATGAGGGTCTCCACCGCGACCCGGCTGTGCGGGTCCTGGCTGAGCAGCGCGTCCAGGATCCCGTCGCTGATCTGGTCGGCGATCTTGTCCGGGTGGCCTTCCGTGACCGATTCGGACGTGAAGAGGCGGCGTGTCACGGCACTCCTAAGTTATGGAAAAGTCGTTCCGCGGCAGTGTAGTCACCACCGTCCGCGCAGCGCGCGCTGGTCAGTGTTCGGTACCACCCGTCAGGAGGGACCGGCCAGCCGGGTCACCACGAGGTCCCAGACGCCGTCGGCCAGGTCCTCCTTCGACTGCTCGGGCATCCGGCTGACCGAGCCGTCCGCGCCGATGACGGTCGCCGCGTTGGTCTCGGCGCCGAAGACCTTGTCCGGCCCGACCTCGTTGATCACGATGAGGTCGGCTCGCTTGCGGGCGAGCTTGGCCCGGCCGTTGGCCTCGGCGTCGCCGGTCTCGGCGGCGAACACCACCAGCACCTGCTCCGGCCGACGGCGCTGGCCCAGCTCGGCGGCGATGTCCGGGTTGGTGACCAGCTCGATGGTGGGCGCGCTGCCGTCGTCCGGCTTCTTGATTTTGCCAGTCGCGTAGGTCGCCGGCCGGAAATCGGCCGGAGCGGCCGCCATCACCACCGCGTCGGCCGCCTCGGCCGCGGCGAGGGTGGCCTGGCGCAGCTCCTCGGTGGTGCCGACCCGGACCAGGTCCACGCCGGCCGGATCCGGTAACGCCACGTTGGCCGAGATCAGGGTGACCTGGGCGCCCCGGGCGACGGCGGTGCGGGCGAACGCGTAGCCCTGCTTGCCGGAGGACCGGTTGCCCAGGAAGCGGACCGGGTCCAGCGGCTCCCGGGTGCCGCCGGCGGTGACCACCACCCGGCGGCCGGCCAGGTCGGCCGGGGCGGCGACGCCACGGGTGAGGGCCCGGCGGGCGACCGCGAAGATCTCCGCCGGGTCGGGCAGCCGGCCCTTGCCGGTGTCCGCGCCGGTGAGCCGGCCGACGGCGGGTTCGATCACCCGCACACCGCGCCCGCGCAGCGTGGCCACGTTGGCGACGGTCGCCGGGTGCTCCCACATCTCGGTGTGCATGGCGGGCGCCAGCACCACCGGGCAGCGGGCGGTGAGCAGGGTGTTGGTGAGCAGGTCGTCGGCGAGGCCGTGGGCGGCCTTGGCGAGCAGGTCGGCGGTGGCCGGCGCGACCACCACCAGGTCGGCCTGCTGGCCGAGGCGCACGTGCGGCACCTCGTGCACGTCGGACCAGACCTCGTCGGCGACCGGCTGGCCGGAGAGCGCCGCCCAGGTCGGCGCCCCGACGAAGCGGAGCGCCGACGCGGTCGGCACGACCCGGACCCGATGGCCGGACTCGGTGAACAGCCGCAGCAGCTCGCACGCCTTGTAGGCGGCGATGCCGCCACCGACCCCGAGGACGATCCGGGCGGACATCGGCGCGGGGCGGGTTACGGCTGGTCGGTCGGCTCGGCGGTGAGCAGGCCCGCGTTGATCTCGCGCATGGCGATGGAGAGCGGCTTCTCCTGCGGGGTGGTCTCGACCAGCGGGCCGACGTACTCCAGCAGGCCCTCGCCGAGCTGGCTGTAGTAGGCGTTGACCTGCCGCGCGCGCTTGGCGGCGAAGATGACCAGGGCGTACTTCGACGTCGTCTTCTCGAGGAGCTCGTCGATCGGCGGGTTGGTGATGCCCTCGGGGTTGGTGGCGATGGATCCCACGAATTAACCTCTGCGTCTGGAGAACCGCTCGGACGCGGCTACGTCGCCCGACCGCTCAGCGGCGACCGGGCCGGAGCCGGTAATGAAGAACCGAGCAAGCCTACCAGCTCGGTGACCGCCCGCTCGGTCAGGTCGTGCACCACGACGGCGTCGGTCTCCGCCAGGGTGGCCGGCGCCGGCTGGAATCCGGGCGGCACGAGCAGGACCAGGCGGGCGTCGGGAAGCACTGCCCGGACGCCGATCGCGCCGGGCAGGTCGAGCGGGAGCAGCACCGGCTGCCCGGCGGCCAGCCGGGCGCGTACCTGCGCCGCGGGCGTGCCGCGCGCGTACGGGCCGATCCGGCTCCACTCCAGCAGCTCGCCGGCGGCGGCCATCCGGTCGAACTCGACCGGGTCGCAGAAGAGCCGGTCGGTGCCGGGCCGTTCGCCCGCGCGGGGTGGGCGGGTGGTGGCCGGCACCGGCGTCCACACGGCGGGAGAACGCGCCCGGACCAGCTCGACGACACTCTCCCGGCCGGTGCCCGAAGGTCCGGCCAGGACAGTGAGCCGAGCCGCCGGGCGCGCCTCACCTTCCGTGCTCACTGCTTGTTTCTACACGCCGCCACGCTCAGTTGGCGGAGAACTCTCCAAGCAGTGCCTTGCGCTGCTGCTCGCCGAGACCGCGCAGGCGACGGCTGTCGGCGATCTTGAGCTTCTCCATGATCTGGGTGGCCCGGATCTTGCCGATACCCGGCATCGCCTGCAGGACGGCGGACACCTTGAGCTTGCCGACGACGTCGTCGGACTCGGCCCGCTCAAGGACGGCTCCGAGGGTGGTCTTGCCCTGCTTGAGCTGCTCCTTCAGCTCAGCGCGGGCCTTGCGGATCTCCGCAGCCTTCTCGAGCGCGGCTGCGCGCTGCTCGGGGGTCAGTGACGGGAGCGGCACCAGTTCTCCTCAGGTCCCTATCGCGACGGGCGGGACGCACCGCCGCATCTGTGAAACGTGGTGTCGCTGTGAACCAAGGGGTCCGTGGTTCCCAGCGCGGGGAAAACTAGCGGTCAACGGAGCTTTCGGCAACGTGGGCGCGCCATGATCACCACAAAGTGACCGACCCGTCAGTCAGTCAACGGGCAGCCAGGGCGGCCCGGCAGTCGGCCAGCGCCCGGTCCGCGGCGGCCCGCAGCGCGTCGACGTCGGGGCCCGCGCCCAGCACCTCCCGGGAGTACGAGGGCAGCACCGTGGGCAGGCTGGAGCCGAAGACCAGGCGCAGGTCGGCCGGGGTGGCGCCCTGCGCGCCGAGGCCCGGCGAGAGCAGCGGACCGTTCACCGCGGACAGGTCGTGACCGGTGTCGCCGATGGTCGCCCCGACCACCAGACCGAAGCTGCCGAGCGGCTCCGCACCCGCGTTGAGCTGGGAAATCTCGTCGATCACGGTCTGCGCCACGGTCCGCCCGTCGGCCGCGCGGGCGCGCTGCACGGCGGCCCCCTCGGGGTTGGAGGTGAGCGCCAGCACGAAGACTCCACCGCCGTGCGCGGCGGCCAGCTCGAACATCGGAGCGAGCGAACCGACGCCGAGATACGGGCTGGCGGTGACCGCGTCGACATACAAGGGGCTGGATGGGTCGAGGTACGCGGCGGCGTACGCGGCGACCGTCGAGCCGATGTCCCCGCGCTTGACGTCAAGCAGAACGAGCGAGCCGGAATCCCGTAACTGTCGGATAGTTGACTCAAGAATTTCGACCCCGCGCGCGCCGAACCGCTCGAAGAAGGCCGACTGGGGCTTGATCACCGCAACCCGGTCACCGAGCGCTTCCACGACGGTCCGGGCGAACCGGTCGAGCCCGGTGACGTCGTCGGGCAGCCCCCAGCGGGCCAGCAGCCCCGGGTGCGGGTCGATGCCCACGCAGAGCGGGCCCCGTTCGGTCACGGCCCGGTGCAGGCGGGCGCCGAAAGTCTCCACGTGTCGTCCTCTCCTCGCTCCTCGCGCGGGCCGCGTCGGCCGCCCGCGTACCCGGCCGTGGGTTCCCGGACCGGGCTCAGCCGGCCGCCACCGCCGCCGCCACGCCGGCCGCGATCCGGGCCAGGTCGGCGTCGTCGGTGACGTACGGCGGCATGGTGTAGACCAGGTCGCGGAACGGGCGCAGCCAGACGCCCCGCTCCGCCGCGGCGACGGTGGCGGCGGGCAGGTCCACCTCGTGGTCCAGTTGCACCACGCCGATCCCGCCCAGCACCCGCACGTCAACCACCCCCGGCGCGCCGCGCAGCGGCTCCAGGCCGGCCCGCAGCCCCGCCTGGAGCCTCGCCACCTGCCCCGCCCAGTCTCCGGCCCGCAGCAGCCCGATGGAAGCGTTGGCGACCGCACAGGCCAGCGGGTTGCCCATGAACGTCGGGCCGTGCGCCAGCACGCCGGCCGCCGAGATGCCCCGGGCGATCTCCGAGGTGCACAGCGCGGCGGCCAGGGTGAGGTAGCCGCCGGTGAGCGCCTTGCCCACGCACATCACGTCCGGCGCCACCCCGGCGTGCTCGGCGGCGAACATGGTGCCGGTCCGGCCGAAGCCGGTGGCGATCTCGTCGAAGACCAGCAGCACCCCGTGCTCCCGGGTCACCTCGCGCAGCACCCGCAGGTAGTGCGGGTGGTGGAAGCGCATCCCGCCGGCGCCCTGGACCACCGGCTCGACGATCACCGCGGCCAGTTCGTGGGCGTGCCGCTCGACCGCGTCGACCAGCGCCGCCTCGTAGGTCGGGTCGGGCGGGGTGTCGAACCCCCCCGGCGGCGCTGGGGCGAAGACCTGGCGGGGCAGCACGTCGCCCCAGAGGTGGTGCATGCCGCCCTCGGGGTCGCAGACGCTCATCGGGTGGAACGTGTCGCCGTGGTAGCCGCCCCGCCAGGTGCCCAGCCGGCGGCGCTCCGGCCGGCCGGTGGCCCGCTGGTACTGCAGGCACATCTTCACCGCGACCTCGACGCTCACCGAGCCCGAGTCGCAGAGGAAGACGTGTTCCAACCCGTCCGGGGCCAGCTCGACCAGGGTCTGCGCCAGCCGTACCGCCGGGGCGTGGGTGAGCCCGCCGAACATCACGTGGCTCATCCGGCCGAGCTGGTCGGTCACCGCCGCGTCCAGCACCGGGTGCCGGTAGCCGTGGATCGCCGCCCACCACGACGACATCCCGTCGACGAGTTCCCGCCCGTCCGCCAGCCGCAGCCGCACCCCCTCCGCGCCCTCGACCACGTAGGGCGGGCTGGCCGGCGGGAGCGCCGCATACGGATGCCACACGTGCGCCCGGTCCCCGGCCAGGATCTCCTCGGGTGTCACGTGCGCTCCCTCGTAGCCTCGTCGAACGCGCTGCCAGTGGTCCCGACCTCGCGCGGGTTCCGCCCGGTCGGTCCCGCCGCCCGCCGGGCCCGGCCGGCCGACTCCGCCGCGCCCGGTCGGACGCCGCCGGGACGGCGGCTCACCGGCTCGCGGTCCCGGCCGGGGCCGGGGCGGCGGCCGACGCGCGGGCGGCGGCGCGGACCAGGGCCGGGCCGCGGTAGATGAAGCCGGTGTAGAGCTGGACCAGGCTGGCGCCGGCGTCGAACATCCGGGCCGCGCCGTCCGGGTCGACGATGCCGCCGACGCCGACGATCGGCAGCCGGCCACCGGTCTCGCGGTGCACGAAGCCGACCACCTGCCGGGCCCGGTCGGCGAGCGGCCGGCCGGAGAGCCCGCCGGCCTCCGCGCCCCGCGCCCGATCCGCCGGGGCCAGCCCGTCCCGGGCCAGGGTGGTGTTGGTGGCGATCACCCCGGCGGCGCCCCGGGCCAGGCAGACCTCCAGCAACTCCGCGATGGCCGGCTCGGTCAGGTCCGGGGCGATCTTCACCAGCACCGGCTTCTCCCCCACCAGCGCCGCGAGCAGCGCGTCCAGGTGCGCCCGGTCCTGCAACGCCCGCAGGCCGGGGGTGTTCGGCGAGGAGACGTTGACAGCGAAGTAGTCACCGTGCCCGCGCAGCGCCCGGTAGGAGGCCTGGTAGTCCGCCACCGCCCCGTCCAGCGGGGTCACCTTGGACTTGCCCAGCGAGATGCCCAGCGGCACGCCCAGCGGCCGGGGCAGCGCCGCCAGCCGGGCGGCGAGGGCCTCCGCGCCGGCGTTGTTGAAGCCCATCCGGTTGACCACGGCCTCGCTGTCGCGCAGCCGGAACAGCCGGGGCCGGGGATTGCCCGGCTGCGGGTGCGCGGTGACCGTGCCGACCTCCACGAAGCCGAAGCCGAGCGCCGGCCAGGCGGACAGCGCGACGCCGTTCTTGTCCATCCCAGCGGCCAGCCCGACCGGGTTGGGGAACTCGACGCCGAACACCGTGCGCGGCGCCGCGACGGCGTACCGGGCGCGCAGCGCGGCCAGCGCCGCCGGCCGGCCGGAGAGGCCGGCCAGCCGGCGCAGCGTCCACTCGTGCGCCGCCTCGGCGTCCCCGCCCCCGATCCGGAACAGCCCCGGCCGCACCACCCGCTCGAAGATCACTGCTCGGCCCGCAGGGCGGCGTGCAGCTCCTGGAGCGGGCGGACCTGCATGTCGCCGCGGATCCGCGCCTCGATGCCCATCACCGCGGCGGCCGCGCCGGGCACCGTGGTGATGCACGGGATGTCGGCGGTGACCGCCGCGCTGCGGATCTCGTAGCCGTCCGAGCGGGCGCTGGCGCCGGAACCCTGCGGCGTATTGATCACCAGTGCCACGTCACCGCCGACGATCAGCGACACCGCGTCCTCGCCCGCGCCCGCCTCGTAGTGCTTGCGGATCTGCTCGCAGGCGATGCCGTGCCGGCGCAGCACCTCGGCGGTGCCGGTGGTGGCGACGATCTCGAAGCCCAGGTCGGCCAGGCGCTTGATCGGGAAGATCATGCCGCGCTTGTCCCGGTTGGCCACCGAGACGAAGATCTTCCCGCCGGTCGGCAGCGAGCCGTACGCGGCGGACTGGCTCTTGGCGAAGGCGTGCCCGAAGGCGGTGTCGATGCCCATCACCTCGCCGGTCGACTTCATCTCCGGGCCGAGCAGCGAGTCCACCCCCTTGCCGGTGGGGGTGCGGAACCGCTTGAACGGCAGCACCGCCTCCTTCACCGCGATCGGGGCGTCCGGCGGCATCGTTCCGCCGTCCCCGGTGGCCGGGAGCAGCCCCTCGGCGCGCAGTTCGGCGATGGTGGCACCGAGCGCGATCCGGGCCGCCGCCTTGGCCAGCGGCACCGCGGTGGCCTTCGAGACGAACGGCACCGTCCGGGACGCCCGCGGGTTCGCCTCCAGCACGTAGAGCACGTCGTCCTTGAGCGCGTACTGGACGTTGAGCAGGCCGCGTACGCCGATCCCCCGGGCGATCGCCTCGGTGTACCGGCGCACCTCGGCCAGGTGCGAGCCGGCCAGGGTGATCGGCGGCAGCGCGCAGGACGAGTCGCCGGAGTGGATGCCGGCCTCCTCGATGTGCTCCATCACCCCGCCGAGGTAGACCTCGCCGTCGGCGTCGCAGAGCGCGTCCACGTCGATCTCGATGGCGTCGTCGAGGAAGCGGTCCACCAGCACCGGATGGTCCGGCGAAATCGCGGTGGCCCGGCCGATGTAGTCGCGCAGCGTGGCGTCGTCGTAGACGATCTCCATGCCCCGGCCGCCCAGCACGTACGACGGGCGCACCAGCACCGGGTAGCCGATCTCGTCGGCGATCGCCTTCGCCTCGTCGTACGAGGTGGCCATGCCGTGCGCCGGAGCGCGCAGCCCGGCCCGGGCCAGCACCGCGCCGAACGCGCCCCGCTCCTCGGCCAGGTGGATCGACTCCGGGGAGGTGCCGACCACCGGCACCCCGGCGTTCTTCAGCCGCTGCGCCAACCCGAGCGGGGTCTGCCCGCCGAGCTGCACGATCACCCCGATCACGCCCGGACCGCCGGCCGCCTTGCCGGAGGCGTCCTCGGCGTGCCAGACCTCCAGCACGTCCTCGAAGGTGAGCGGCTCGAAGTAGAGCCGGTCGGCGGTGTCGTAGTCGGTGGAGACGGTCTCCGGGTTGCAGTTGACCATCACGGTCTCGAAGCCGGCGCCGCCGGACCCGGCCGCGCCGGCGACCGGCGCGGTACGCAGCGCCATCACCGCGTGCACACAGGAGTAGTCGAACTCGATGCCCTGCCCGATCCGGTTCGGCCCGGAGCCGAGGATCATCACCTTGGGCCGGGCCGAGCCGACCACCTCGGTCTCGGAGTCGTACGAGGAGTAGTGGTAGGGCGTGGTGGCGGCGAACTCGGCCGCGCAGGTGTCCACCGTCTTGTAGACCGGCCGGATGTCGAGCCGGTGCCGCAGTGTGCGTACCCCGTCCTCGGCCGCCAGTTCCGGACGCAGCGCCGCCAGCTGCCGGTCGGACAGCCCGGCCCGCTTCGCCCGGCGCAGCAGGTCGGCGTCGAGCACCGGCGCGGCGACGATCTCGGCGCGCAGCTCGACCAGGGCGGCGATCTGGTCCAGGAACCACGGGTCGATGCCGCCGGAGGCGGTGGCGACCTCGGCGATCGACGCGCCCAGCCGCAGCGCCCGCTCGACCGTGTAGAGCCGGCCGTCGTGCGGCATCCGCAGCGCGGCGAGGGTGTTCTCCTTCGTCGCACCGGCCGGGTCGGGCCGGGTCCAGAACCCGCCCGCCGCGGTCTCCATCGAGCGCATCGCCTTGTTCAGCGCCTCGGTGAAGTTGCGGCCCAGGCTCATCGCCTCGCCGACCGACTTCATGGTGGTGGTCAGCTCCGGGTCGGCGCCGGGGAACTTCTCGAACGCGAACCGCGGGATCTTCACCACCACGTAGTCCAGCGTCGGCTCGAACGCCGCCGGGGTCTTCAGGGTGATGTCGTTGGGGATCTCGTCCAGGGTGTAGCCGATGGCCAGCTTCGCGGCGATCTTCGCGATCGGGAAGCCGGTCGCCTTGGACGCCAGCGCCGAGGAGCGGGACACCCGCGGGTTCATCTCGATCACCACGATCCGCCCGTCGGCCGGGTTGATCGCGAACTGGATGTTGCAGCCGCCGGTGTCCACCCCGACCTCGCGCAGCACCGCGATGCCCAGGTCGCGCAGGCGCTGGTACTCCCGGTCGGTCAGCGTCATCGCCGGGGCGACGGTGACGCTGTCGCCGGTGTGCACGCCCATCGGGTCCAGGTTCTCGATCGAGCAGACCACCACCACGTTGTCGTGGCGGTCACGCATCAGTTCGAGCTCGTACTCCTTCCAGCCGAGCACGCTCTCCTCGATGAGCACCTCGTGCACCGGGCTCGCGGCCAGGCCGGCCCCGGCGATCCGGGCCAGCTCCTCCGGGGTGTGCGCCATGCCGGAGCCGAGGCCGCCCATGGTGAACGACGGCCGGATCACCACCGGCAGGCCCAGCTCGGCGACGGTCGCCTCGACCTCTTCCATCGAGTGGCAGACCCGGGACCGGGGCACCAGCCCGGCCGGGTCGTCGACGCCCAGCCGGACCCCGGCCTTGGCCACGATGTCCTTGAACAGCTGCCGGTCCTCGCCGCGGTTGATCGCCTCGATGTTCGCGCCGATCAGCTCGACGCCGTACTTCTCCAGCACGCCGGACTCGTGCAGGGCGACCGCCGTGTTCAACGCGGTCTGCCCGCCCAGGGTGGGCAGGATCGCGTCCGGCCGCTCCTTGGCGATCACCAGCTCGACGAACTCCGGGGTGATCGGCTCGACGTACGTGGCGTCGGCGAACTCCGGGTCGGTCATGATCGTCGCCGGGTTCGAGTTGACCAGGCTGACCCGGATGCCCTCGGCGCGCAGCACCCGGCAGGCCTGGGTGCCGGAGTAGTCGAACTCGCAGGCCTGCCCGATCACGATCGGCCCGGAGCCGATCACCAGGACGTGCTTGAGATCGGTCCGCTTAGGCATCGGTGCGCCCCTCGATGAGTTCGGCGAAGCGGTCGAACAGGTAGTCCGCGTCGTGCGGGCCGGCCGCCGCCTCCGGGTGGTACTGGACGGTGAAGGCGGGCACGTCCTTCGCCCGCAGCCCCTCGACCACGTTGTCATTGAGGCAGACGTGACTGACCTGGACGCCACCGAACTCGGTCTCGATCACCTGGTCGGGTACGACAGCGCCCTGCCGTGCCCCCGGCACCTCGACGGCGAAGCCGTGGTTGTGGCTGGTCACCTCGACCTTGCCGGTGGCCCGGTCGAGCACCGGCTGGTTGATCCCCCGGTGGCCGTAGCCGAGCTTGTAGGTGCCGAAGCCCAGCGCCCGGCCGAGGATCTGGCTGCCGAAGCAGATGCCGAACAGCGGGATCTCGCGGCGCAGCACCTCCCGGGCCAGCGCGACCGGGCCGTCGGCGGTGGCCGGGTCGCCCGGGCCGGGCGAGAAGAAGACCGCGTCGGCGCCGGTGGCCAGCAGGTCGTCGATGGTGGAGCCGGCGGGCAGCACGTGCGTGGTGACCCCGCGCGCGGCCAGCCGGCGCGGCACGTTGCGCTTGATACCCAGGTCCAGCGCGGCCACCGTGTACCGCTGCTCGCCCTCGGCCGCGACCACGTACGGCTTGGCGGTGGTCACCTCGGCGGAGAGGTCCGCGCCGACCATCGGCGGCGACTGCCGCACCCGGGCCAGCAGCGCCCGCGGGTCGGTCTCCACGCTGGAGACGCCGACCCGCATCGCGCCGCGCTCGCGCAGGTGCCGGGTCAGCGCCCGGGTGTCCAGCCCGCTGATGCCGACCACGCCCTCGGTGGCGAGCCGGTCCTCCAGCCCGCCGGTGGCCCGCCAGTTGGAGCCGATCCGGGCCGGGTCACGCACCACGTAGCCGGCCACCCAGATCCGGTCGGACTCGTCGTCCTCGCCGTTGACGCCGGTGTTGCCGATGTGCGGGGCGGTCTGCACCACCACCTGCCGGTGGTAGGACGGGTCGGTCAGGGTCTCCTGGTAGCCGGTCATGCCGGTGTTGAAGACCGCCTCGCCGAAGGTCTCCCCGACGCTGCCGTACGCCTCGCCGTGGAAGGTCCGTCCGTCCTCGAGAACGAGGATCGCCGATCGTCTGCGGGTCACTTGACAGCCTTTCCGTCCAGGACCGTCGGCTCGCCGCGCAGGAAGGTCGCCACGATGCGACCCGGCAGCGTCATGCGGGCGTACGGGGTGTTGCGACTGCGGCTGGCCAGCTCGGCCGGCTCGATCACCCGGCGGGCGGCCGGGTCGACCAGGGTCAGGTTGGCCGGCACGCCGGGCGCCGGGTCGAGGCCGTGCCCCTCCAGCCCGGCGATCCGGGCCGGGGTGCGGGACATCCGCTCGGCGATCAGGTCCCACTCGGGGCCGAGCACGTCGAGCGCGATGGACAGCGCCGTCTCCAGGCCGAGCATGCCCGGCCGGGCGTACGCCCACTCGCACTCCTTGTCCTCCACCGCGTGCGGGGCGTGGTCGGTGGCGACGATGTCGATCACGCCGTCGACCAGCGCGGCGCGCAGCGCGGCAATGTCGGCGGCGGTGCGCAGCGGCGGGTTGACCTTGTAGACCGGGTCGTAGGTCGCCGCCCGCTCGTCGGTGAGCAGCAGGTGGTGCGGGGTCACCTCGGCGGTGACCCGGACCCCGCGGGCCTTGGCCTGCCGGAGCACCTCGACGCTGCCGGCGGTGGAGACGTGGCAGACGTGCAGCCGGCTGCCGACGTGCTCGGCCAGCAGCACGTCCCGGGCGATGATCGCCTCCTCGGCGACCGCCGGCCAGCCGGTCAGCCCGAGCCGGGTGGAGACCTCACCCTCGTGCATCTGCGCGCCCTCGGTGAGCCGGGGCTCCTCGGCGTGCTGGGCGATGATCCCGTCGAACGCCTTGACGTACTCCAGCGCCCGGCGCATCAGCTTCGGGTCGGCCACGCAGTGCCCGTCGTCGGAGAAGATCCGCACCCGGGCCGCCGAGTCGGCCATCGCGCCGAGTTCGGCCAGCCGCTCGCCGGCCAGCCCGACGGTGACCGCGCCGATCGGCTGCACGTCGACCAGCCCGGCCTCCCGGCCGAGCCGCCAGACCTGTTCGACCACGCCGGCGGTGTCGGCCACTGGCGAGGTGTTGGCCATCGCGCAGACCGCCGTGTAGCCGCCCAGGGCGGCGGCCCGCGAGCCGGACTCGACGGTCTCGGCGTCCTCCCGGCCCGGCTCGCGCAGGTGGGTGTGCAGGTCGACCAGGCCGGGCAGGGCCACCAGGCCGGTGGCGTCGAGCACGGTGGCGCCGGCGGCGGTCAGGCCGGCGCCGACCTCGGCCACGACGCCGTCGCGGATCAGCAGGTCGGTCGGCGCGGCCCCCACCACGCTGACCCCCTTGACCAGGTACGCGGTCATGAGTTGTTCCCCCCGAGCAGCAGGTAGAGGACGGCCATCCGGACGGAGACCCCGTTGGCGACCTGTTCGACGATGGTGGAGCGGGGCGAGTCGGCCACCTCGGGCGTGATCTCCATGCCCCGGTTCATCGGGCCGGGGTGCATGACGATCGCGTGCTCGGGCAGCCGGCGCATCCGCGGGCCGTCCAGGCCGTAGCGGCGGGCGTACTCGCGGGCGGACGGGAAGTAGGAGTCGTTCATGCGCTCGCGCTGCACCCGCAGCATCATCACCACGTCGGAGGTGGGCAGCACGGTGTCCAGGTCGTAGCAGACCCCGGTGCCGGGCGCGAGCGCCTGCGCGATGTCGACCGGGATCAGCGTCGGCGGCCCGACCAGGGTCACCTTGGCGCCGAGGGTGGACAGCAGCAGCACGTTGGAGCGGGCCACCCGGCTGTGCAGCACGTCCCCGACCACCGCGACCGACAGGCCGGCCAGCCGGCCCAGCCGGGCCCGCATGGTGTACGCGTCCAGCAGCGCCTGGGTGGGGTGTTCGTGGGTGCCGTCGCCGGCGTTGACCACCGAGCCGTCGACCCAGTTGGCGAGCCGGTGCGCGGCGCCGGAGGCGGGGTGGCGCACCACCACCGCGTCGGCGCCCATCGCCTGCAGGGTCAGCGCGGTGTCCTTCAGGCTCTCGCCCTTGGCGACGCTGGACCCCTTGGCGGAAAAGTTGATCACGTCGGCGCTGAGCCGCTTCGCCGCCGCCTCGAACGAGATCCGGGTCCGGGTGGAGTCCTCGTAGAAGAGGTTGACCACGGTCCGGCCGCGCAACGCGGGGAGCTTCTTGACCTCGCGGCCGGCGACGGTGGCCATCTCGGCGGCGGTGTCCAGGATCTGGGTGGCGGTGGCGGCGTCCAGGTCGCCGCCGGAGAGCAGGTGCCTGATCACGCGGGGGTCCCCCCGTACAGCTTGACCTCGTCGGCGCCGTCGGTCTCGGCGAGGGTGACCTTGACGCTCTCGGCGAGCGAGGTCGGAATGTTCTTGCCGACGTAGTCGGCGCGGATCGGCAGCTCCCGGTGGCCGCGGTCGACCAGGACGGCGAGCTGCACCGAGGCGGGGCGGCCGACGTCGTTGAGCGCGTCCAGGGCGGCCCGCACGGTACGGCCGGAGAAGAGCACGTCGTCGACGAGGACGACCCGCTTGCCGTCGATGCCGCCGGCCGGCAGCTGGGTGGGGCCGACCGCGCGGGTGGCGTGCCGGCGCAGGTCGTCGCGGTAGAGGGTGATGTCCAGCACGCCGACCGGGACGGTCACGTCCTCGAAGGTGCTGATCCGGGCGGCCAGGCGCTTCGCGAGCGGGGCGCCCCGGGTGGGTATGCCGAGCAGGACGGTGTCGGCGGCGCCCTGGGTCTTCTCCAGGATCTGGTGGGCGATCCGGTCGACCACCCGCTGGACGTCGGCGCTGGTGAGGATCACCTTCACCGAGGGTTGTCGGGCGGTCGGCGACTGGGCAGCCGGTGGGTAGGCCACGGCGGACCTCCTTCCCCGCCTCACGGGACGGGTCGTTAAAGGACGTCGGATCCACACGCCGGACCGGGTCCGGCCCGGCGCGGGCTCCAGCCACGTTACCAGTGGTCACGGGCCGGACCGCCGGCGGCCACTGAGCACCTGGTCAGCCCGGCGAAATGGGGATAACTCCCCCGGCGTACCCAACGGGAAGGTCACGACCACTTGACCAGGTGTCGCAATCCCCGTACCGTCACGCTCCGTAGCGATAGCTGGGAGAACCCCGAGCAGCACTGGGAGTGTCCGAATGCCCTCTGAATACGCCAAGTCGCTGGGCGCCCGCCTGCGCTCCATCCGCCAGCAGCAGGGCCTGTCCCTGCAGGGGGTGGAGGAGAAGTCGAACGGGCGGTGGAAGGCGGTGGTGGTCGGCTCGTACGAGCGCGGCGACCGGGCCGTCACGGTGTCCCGGCTGGCCGAGCTGGCCGACTTCTACCGAGTTCCCGTCTCGGAGCTGCTGCCCGACGGCAGCGGGGTGCGCCACGAGCCGACCAGCAAGATCGTCCTGGACCTGGAGCGGCTCTACGACGAGGCCTCGGAGGACCTGGCCTACGTCGCCCGGTACGCCCGTGCCATCCAGCAGCAGCGCGGTGACTACAACGGCCGGGTGCTCTCCATCCGCGCCGACGACCTGCGCGCGCTGGCGATCGTCTACGACGCCTCGCCGTCCGGCCTGATCGAGCGGCTGACCGAGCACGGCGTGCTGGTCGCCGACCCGCGGGCGTTCTTCGCCTCCTGACCGCTGTCGCACCGAAAGGGCCCGTGCCGTCCGGCACGGGCCCTTTCGTGGTCGGTGTCGCTCTACGCGGGCGGCGGACCGGCCGCGCTCAGCGGGTGGCGTACTCGGCGATCCGGCCGAGCAGACCGTTGAGGAAGCGCGGCGAGTCGTCGGTCGACATCTGCCGGGCCAGCTCCACCGCCTCGCTGATCGCCACCGGGTCGTCGATCTCGTCGACGTAGAGCAGCTCGTAGACGGCGATCCGGGCCAGGTTGCGGTCGACCGCCGGCATCCGGTCGAGCGTCCAGCCCTCGGCGTAGCTGGCGATCAGCTCGTCGATCCGGTCGAGGTGGTCGGCGACGCCCTCGACCAGGCTCACCGCGTAGCCGAGGTGCTCCGGCCGGGGCTTCTCGATCCGCTCGAGGTAGCCCGCGAGCACCTCCACCGGCGGCCGGTCACGCAGGTCGGCCTCGTAGAGCACGTCCAGTGCCCGCTTGCGCGCCTTGCGGCGCGCCGGCATCTGCTGTTTGGGACCCTCGGCCATCAGGCGCGGCCGAGGTAACGGCCGTCGCGGGTGTCGACCTTGATCTTCTCGCCGGTGGTGATGAAGAGCGGCACCTGCACGGTCGCGCCGGTCTCGACGGTGGCCGGCTTGTTGCCGCCGGTGGAGCGGTCGCCCTGCAGGCCCGGCTCGGTGTAGGTGATCTCGAGCACGACGCTGGTGGGCAGTTCCACGTAGAGCGGGACGCTCTCGTGGGTGGCCACCGTCGCCTCGGCCTCGGGCAGCAGGTAGTTGGCCGCCTCGCCCACGGTGCCGCCGGGCACGGTGATCTGGTCGAAGGTCTCCAGATCCATGAAGACGTAGTCCTCGCCGTCGGCGTAGAGATACTGCATGGTGCGCTTGTCGACGGTCGCGGTCTCGACCTTGGTGCCCGCGTTGAAGGTCTTGTCGACGACCTTGCCGGAGAGCACGTTCTTCAGCGTGGTACGCACGAACGCACCACCCTTACCGGGCTTGACGTGCTGGAACTCGACGACGGACCAGAGTTCCCCGTCGAGGTTGAGTACCAGGCCGTTCTTCAGGTCGTTGGTGGTGGCCATTTCCTGCCTTGATCATCAATTGGCGGACAGACCTGGAAAGTCTACTAGCTGCGCCGACCGCCGTCGCCCGCTGCCGCCCGCCGGCCCGCAGCCCCGCCCGCGGCCCTCGCCCGCGGCCCGGCAGCGCCGCATGGCCAAGCTCACCGACGGTGTCCGCCCACAGCCGCGCCGCCCGGCCGGAGCGGCCCGCTCCGTCAGCCGAGGCGACTGGCCAGGTGGTGCAGGGCCAGGCGGTAGCCGTCCACGCCCAGGCCGCAGATCACCCCGGTGGCCACCGCGGAGACCACCGAGTGGTGCCGGAACTCCTCCCGGGCGTGGATGTTGGAGATGTGCACCTCGATCAGCGGCCCGCGCAGCATCGAGCACGCGTCCCGGACCGCGTACGAGTAGTGCGACCAGGCGGCCGGGTTGAGCACCACGGCGGCACCCTCGGCGGCGGCCGCGTGCAGCCAGCCAAGCAGCTCGTGCTCGGCGTCGGTCTGCCGGACCGTCACATCCAGGCCCAGGTCCCGGCCGGTCGCCTCGCAGAGCGCCACCAGGTCGGCGTAGGTGGTGGCCCCGTAGACCTCCGGCTCGCGGGTGCCGAGCCGCCCCAGGTTCGGCCCGTTCAGCACGTACACCTTCATCGGGAGACCTCGCGGTAGGCGGCGTGCAGCAGCTCGTCGTCGGGGCCCTCGAGGATCGCCGGGCGGGCCAGCCCGTCCAGCACCACGAAGCGCAGCTTGTCGCCCCGGGCCTTCTTGTCCACCCGCATCGTCGCCAGCAGCTCCGGCCAGGCGTCCGCCCGGTAGCCGGTGGGCAGACCGAGCGCCGCCACGGCGGAGCGGTGCCGCCGGGCGGTGGCCTCGTCGAGCCGGCCGGCGAGCCGGGCCAGCTCGCCGGCGTAGACCAGGCCGACGGCGACCGCGTGCCCGTGCCGCCAGCGGTAGCCCTCCACCTTCTCGATGGCGTGGGCCAGGGTGTGGCCGTAGTTGAGCACCTCGCGCACCCCGGACTCGCGCAGGTCGCCGGAGACCACGTCGGCCTTGACCCGGACCGCCCGCTCGATCAGCTCGCGGGCCACCGGGCCGGTCGGGTCGACGGCGGTCGCCGGGTCCCGCTCCACGAGTTCCAGGATCACCGGGTCGGCGATGAACCCGCACTTGACCACCTCGGCCATCCCGGCGGCCAGCTCGGCCGGCGGCAGGCTGTCCAGGGTGGACAGGTCGCAGATCACCCCGGCCGGCGGGTGGAAGGCGCCGACCAGGTTCTTGCCGGCCGCCGTGTTGATCCCGGTCTTGCCACCCACCGCGGCGTCGACCATGCCGAGCAGCGAGGTGGCCACCGGCACCCAGCGGACCCCCCGCAGCCAGCAGGCCGCGACGAAGCCGGCCAGGTCGGTGACCGCGCCGCCGCCGATCCCGATCACCCCGTCGTCCCGGGTGAACCCGGCCTCGCCCAGCCGGTCCCAGCAGGCGGCGGCCACCTCGACCCGCTTGGCCGCCTCGGCGTCCGGCACCTCGATCGGCAGCGGCCGCACGCCGGCGGCGCGCAGCCGCTCACCGAGCGCGTCGGCCAGCGCCTTGAGCGGGGGCGCGTACAGCAGGGCCACCCGGGTCGCGCCAGGCAGCAGCCGCGGCGGCGGATCGAGCAGGTCGCGTCCCACCAGTACGTCGTACGGGCGCTCGCCGCCGACCGGGATCCGGGTCACCTCGTCCATCGCCGGCAGCCTAGTCGAGCCACCCGGCCGCCGGCCCCGGCTGTCCACCAGGTGGCCGCCGATTCGTCCGCGCGTTTAGTCCGGTTCGCGGCGGGCAACGAGTGCCCAACCGGACCCACGGAGGTGCCCGATGGCGAGAACCACCCTGGACGGCGCCGACATCCGGCTGCCCGCCACCGTCCTCGGCGTCGGGCTGGGCGGCTTCGTCGACGGCATCCTGCTGCACCAGGTGCTCCAGTGGCACCACCTGCTCAGCAGCACCGACACGGACAACGTCGGCATCCGGCCGTACCCGGTGGACACCGTCCCGGGACTGGAGATGAACACCCTCTGGGACGGCATCTTCCACGTGGTGACCTGGGTGGCCGTGCTCGCCGGCCTGGCCATGCTGTACTCCCGGGTCACCCGCTCCCGGGGCCGGCTGTGGCGCTCGCCGGTGCTGTGGGGCTGGGCACTGATCGGCTGGGGCCTGTTCAACCTGGTCGAGGGGATCGTCGACCACCACCTGCTCGGCATCCACCACGTCCGCACCGGCCCGCACCAGCTCTGGTGGGACCTCGGCTTCCTGGCCCTCGGGCTGGCGCTGATCGTGCTCGGCTGGCTGGTGCAGCGGCGGGGCACGGTGGTGGACCTCTGCGCCGACAACCGGCGATGAGCCCCGAGCACGCCGGTCACGGGCTCGCCGTCGGGCCGCTGCTGCTCGTACCGCCGCTGCTCTTCTGGAGCTACCTGGCCGCGGCCCTGCGCGAGCGGGCCGCCGACCGCCCCGGGTGGAGCCACTGGCGGACGGCGAGCTTCGGCGCGGGCACGGCGGCGGCCGCCGTCGCGCTGGCGCTGCCCGGCCACGGCCTCGCCGCGCACATGTGGCAGCACCTGCTGCTGGGCATGCTCGCGCCGCTCGGGCTGGTGCTCGGCGCGCCGGCCAGCCTGGCGCTGCGGGTCGCCGACCGGCGCACCGGACGCGCGGTCGTCCGCCTGCTGCGCCGCCCGGCGGTGGGCGTGCTCACCCACCCGGTGACCGGCCTGGCGCTGACCGTGGGCGGGCTCTACGTGCTGTACCTGACCCCGTTGTACCGGGCCACCCTCACCAACCCGGTCCTGCACCACCTGGTGCTGCTGCACTTCCTGCTCAGCGGCTACCTCTTCACCTGGGCGATCGCCGGCCCAGACCCGGGTCCGCAGCGCCCGCGGGTGCCGGTCCGGCTGGTGGTTCTGGGCGTGGCGGTGGCCGGGCACGCCACCCTCGCCCAGCTCCTCCACGCCGGCCTGCTGGTCGACGTCACCGCCCCGGCGGCCGAACTGCGCGCCGCCGCGACGGTCATGTACTACGGCGGTGACCTGGCCGAGCTCCTGCTCGCCCTGGCGCTGCTGGTCACCTGGCGGCCGGAGCCGCGGCGCGCGCGGCAGGCCGACGAGCCGACGCCCGGCACCGCTGCCCTGCCGGCCTCAGCCGGCTGACCGCCCGGCCCAATCGGCCAGCCGGCGGGCGTGCTCGGCCACCGCGTCCCGCAGCGCGTCCGGCCGCAGCACGGTGAACGGCCAGCCCAGCCCGGCGAGCAGCTGGGCCATCCCGTCCAGCCGCTCCGCCCGGGTACGCAGCAGCACCCCGTCGGCGGTCGGGGTCAGCTCGCCCACGCTGGGCGGGATCCGGCGTCGGGCGGTGTCCGGATCGGTCTCCAGCAGCACCTCGACGTCGTGCGCGTACGGCACCCCGGCCAGCGAGCGGGTCACCTGGGCCACCGGGTCGAACCCGGCCGGCACCTCGAAGGTCTCCGCCTCGGTCACCACCTCGCCGATCCGGTCCAGCCGGAAGGTGCGCACCTCGCCGCGGAGGTGGTCGTGACCGGTGACGTACCAGCGGCCGGCGTGGAAGACCAGCCCGTACGGGTCCAGCCGGCGGCGCGACGCGGCGCCGGCGAAGGAGCGGTAGTCCAGCCGCACCCGGCGCCGCTGCCGGGCCGCCGCTGCCAGGGTGAGCAGCGTCCCGGTGGCCGGCCGGACGGCGGGGTCGGCGCGGCGCAGGGTGAAGCCGAGGTGCTCCTGCACGGCCGCCAGCCGGTCGGCGAGCGCTGGTGGCAGCACCCGGCGGATCTTGGCCAGGGCGGTGGCGGTGGCCGGTTCCTCGGTGCCCAGCCCGAGCCGTTCGGCGGCGACCAGGCCGAGCAGCACGGCCACCGCCTCGTCGTCGGTGAGCATCAGCGGCGGGAGCTTGTAGCCGGGGCGCAGCCGGTAGCCGCCATAGCGGCCCCGGTCGGCGGTCACCGGGATGCCGAGCTCGGCCAGGGTGGTGGCGTAGCGGCGCACGGTCCGCTCGTCGACGCCGAGGCGGGCGGCGAGCTCGACGCCGGTCAGCCGGTGGTGGCTCTGCAACAGCTCCAGCAGCCCGAGCACCCGACCGGCGGGATGTGACACGGGACACTCCTTTAAACCGGGCGGAAGTCGTCCGGATTTGATCGTACGGTATCCGGGAGCGACGAGAGAGGGAGATCCAGATGGCGACGTTCGTGTTGGTGCCGGGGTTCTGGCTGGGTGGTTGGGCGTGGCGGGAGGTGGCCGCCACGCTGCGCGGCCAGGGCCACGAGGTCTACCCGGTGACGCTGACCGGGGTGGCCGAACGGGCCCACCTGGCCGGGCCGGAGGTGGGCCTGGAGACGCACACCACCGACATCGTCCGGCTGATCGAGGTGGAGGACCAGCGCGATGTGCTGCTGGTCGGGCACTCCGGCGGCGGCCTGCCGGTGACCCAGGCCGCGGACCGGATCCCGGACCGGATCGCCCGGGTGGTCTACGTGGAGAGCGGGCCGATGCCCGACGGCACGTCCCAGTTCGACTTCAACCCGCCGGAGGAGCAGGAGCGGCTGCGTGCGCAGGTCGGCGACGGGCACCTGCTGCCGCCGCCCGCCTGGGACCCGGCCGCCGACCCGGAGAACCTTGCCGGCCTGGACGACGCGGCGCTCGCGCTGCTGCGGACCCGGGCCACCGCGCACCCGCTGCGGGCCGCCACCGACAAGGTCCGGCGCACCGGCGGGCGGGCGGTGCCGACCGCGTTGGTCGCCAGCACGTTCCCGCTGCCGATGGTGGAGGAGATGATCGCGCAGGGACACCCGTTCTTCGCCGGGCTGGCCGGTGGCCAACTGCACGCCCTGCCCACCGGGCACTGGCCGATGCTCAGCGAACCGAAGGGCCTCGCCACGGTGCTCGACACGATCGCCCGCGGCTGACCCGCGCCGGCGCCGGCCCGCCCGGCGGGCCGGCGACCGCCGGTCAGCGCTTGAGCAACGCGACGATCTCGGCGGCGATCTCCTCCGGGCTCCGCCCGTCGGTGACCACCGTCGCGGTGGCCACCTCGGCGTAGAGCGGGCGGCGCTGCTCCATCAGGTGCTTGAGGGTGGCCCGCGGGTTGAGCGCCAGCAACGGCCGGCCGGCGCCGAGCCCGACCCGCTTCACCGCGTCCGGCAGCTCGACCGAGAGGTGCACCACCGGGTGCCCGACCAGCGCGGCGCGGTTCTCCTCGGCGAGGACCGCGCCGCCGCCGAGGGCGAGCACCCCGGAACAGGAGGCCAGCCCCGCCGCCACCGCCGCCCGTTCGAGGGTACGGAAGTGCGCCTCCCCCTCGTCGATGAAGATCTCCGGGATCGGCTTGCCGGCGAGCCGCTCGATGTCGGCGTCGGTGTCCCGGAACTCGACCCCGAGGGCGTCGGCGAGCGCCCGGCCGACGGTGGTCTTGCCCGAGCCGGGCGCACCGACCAGCACGCAGACCGGCCGCGTCGACCCACTCACCGGAACCGCCCTTCGTTCGCGACTGCGGGGCTCCGCTCCGCTGCACTCCTCGCGCTCACCGGATCACCAAAGCGTCGAGGTAGCCGGCGAGGTTGCGGCGCATCTCGGCGACCGAGTCGCCGCCGAACTTCTCCACGGCCGCCTCGGCCAGCACCAGGGCCACCATCGCCTCGGCGACCACCGCGGCGGCGGGCACCGCGGCGACGTCCGACCGCTGGTTGATCGCGGTGGCCGGCTCGCCGGTGGTGACGTCCACGGTGGCCAGGGCCCGGTTCAGCGAGGAGATCGGCTTCATCGCGGCCTTCACCCGCAACGGCTCGCCGGTGGTGATGCCGCCCTCCAGCCCGCCGGCCCGGTCGGTTACCCGTCGCACGCCGGTGGCGGTGGGGATGATCTCGTCGTGCGCCTCCGAGCCGCGGGAGCGGGCCTGCTGCCAGCCGTCGCCGATCTCGACGCCCTTGATCGCCTGGATGGACATCAGCGCGGCGGCCAGCCGGGCGTCCAGCTTGCGGTCCCACTGCACGTGGCTGCCCAGCCCCGGCGGCACCCCGTACGCCAGCACCTCGACCACGCCGCCGAGCGTGTCGGCGGCCTTCTTCGCGGCGTCGACCTCGGCCACCATCCGGGCGCTGGCCTCCGGGTCGAGGCAGCGCAGCGGGTCGGCGTCGATCCGGGCGGCGTCCTCGGGGCGGGGGCGCAGCCCCGGCTTCACCGCGACCGGGCCCAGCTCGACCACGTGCGAGACGATCTCGACGCCGAGCGCCTGCCGCACCAGCGCCTTGGCGACGGTGCCGACGGCGACCCGGGCGGCGGTCTCCCGGGCGCTGGCCCGCTCCAGGATCGGCCGGGCGTCGGTGTGGCCGTACTTCTGCATGCCGGCCAGGTCGGCGTGGCCGGGCCGGGGCCGGGTCAGCGGCGCGTTGCGGGCCTGCCCGGCCAACTCCTCCGCGTCGACCGGGTCGGCGGCCATCACCGTCTGCCACTTGGGCCACTCGGAGTTGCCCACCCGGATGGCCACCGGGCTGCCCAGGGTGGCCCCGTGCCGGAGCCCGCCGATGATCTCGACCTCGTCCTGCTCGAAGGACATCCGGGCGCCCCGGCCGTAGCCGAGCCGGCGCCGGGCCAGCTCGCCGGCGATCTCGCCGGTGGTCACCTCGACCCCGGCGGGCACCCCCTCCAGCAGCGCGACGAGGGCGGGACCGTGCGACTCACCTGCAGTCAACCAGCGCAACACAGCGCCCAGTCTGTCACGCCCGGTGCTCGCCACGGCGGCGCGCCCGGCGCGTCCCGCCCAGCGGACGGCGCCGTCCCCCGCGGCCACCACGGGCACCGCCTCTTGCGGTGAACCCGTACGATCATGGCGGCGCGCCGGGAAGTCTGGTCGGCAGATCCTTCGTCGACCCTTCGTTCGGGAGTCACCGGTGCTGCTCTTCGCGTTCGCGGCCGTCCTGCTGCTCGCCGTCCTGCTCTCCAGCCTGGCGCACCGGAGCATCCTCTCCACCGCAGTGCTGTTCCTGGTCGCTGGCTTCGTGCTGGGCCCGGAGACCACCGGGGTACTGGACATCACCGCCGACGCTCCGATCGTGTCGACGCTGGCCGAACTGGCGCTGTTCACCGTGCTCTTCACCGACGGCATGCGGGTCGGCTGGGCCGACCTGCGGTCGGCCTGGCGGCTGCCCGGTCGGGCGCTGGGCTGGGGCCTGCCGCTGACCCTGCTGATCACGGCCCTGCTGGCGCACTACGTGGCGGGCCTGGACTGGCCGGAGGCCCTGCTGATCGGGGCGATCCTCGCCCCCACCGACCCGGTCTTCGCGGCCGCGCTGGTCGGCAACGAGCGGGTGCCCGGCCGGCTGCGGCACCTGCTCAACGTCGAGTCCGGCGTCAACGACGGCCTGGCGCTGCCCTTCGTCATCCTGTTCCTGGCCGTGGCGGCCGGCTCCGACGACCTGCACCTGGACGAGTTGGGCATGGAGCTGCTGCTCGGCCTGGTGATCGGGGTCGCGGTGCCGTGGCTGGCGCTGTGGCTGGAGCGCCGGCGCTTCTTCTCCGCCTCCACCCAGTACGAGCCGCTCAACGGCGTGGCGATCGGCCTGCTGGTGCTGGCGCTCGGCCAGGTCACGCACGCCAACCTGTTCCTCGCCGCGTTCGCCGCCGGTGTCACCGTGGCCACCTTCGGCGAGCGGCAGCGGGAGAGCTTCGAGCACTTCGGCGAGCTGATCGCGGAGCTGTTCAAACTGGTCGCCCTGCTGGTCTTCGGCGCGCTGATCTCGTTCGAGTTCCTCGGGGAGATCGCCTGGACGGGTTGGATCTTCGCGGTGCTCGCCATCGTGGTGGCCCGGCCGGTGGCCCTGGCCGTGTCGTTCCTCGGCTCGCACCTGAGCCGCACCGAGCAGTTCGCCGCGATGTGGTTCGGCCCGAAGGGCTTCGCCTCGGTGGTCTACGGGCTGCTGGTGCTGGAGGCCGGCATCCCGGCCGGGGACGAGGTCTTCCACCTGGTGGCGCTGACCGTCGTGCTGTCGATCGTCGCGCACTCCTCGACCGATCTGGCGATCTCCCGGATCTTCGATCCGGCCACCACGCCGGCCTGGTACGAGCGGCTGCGGCAGGCGTCGGCGCAGCGACGGGACCGGCAACGCTGAGCGCGGCCGGCCGGGGACCGGCGCCTAGGCGCGGACCGCGATCAGCGACTTGGTCAGGCCCGCCAGCCGCTCGTTCCGGACGGTCGCGTCGGGGAACAGGTAGCGCAGCTCGGCCCGGCCGATCAGTTCCGTGGTCAGCACCTGCCGCATCGCCGCCTCGTAGGACTTGCCCGGCGTGTAGGCCAGCGGCCACCGCCGGGCCACCACCACCCGCGCCGAGACCGGCAGGAACTGCATGCCGGGCGCCACCCAGTGCGGCTCGATCGGGAAGTACCGGTACGGCGTCTGCACCCAGTACGCCGGCGCCAGCGCGCGGATCGCCTCGGCCATCCGCCGGCGGCGCTCGTGCCCGCCCACGTGCTCCAGCACGCTGTTGCTGAAGACCAGGTCGTACCGGCGGTTCAGGATGCGTTCGGGCAGCTCGCAGGCGTCGGCGTGGTCCGCC
This sequence comes from Micromonospora echinaurantiaca, assembly GCF_900090235.1. Taxonomy (NCBI): domain Bacteria; kingdom Bacillati; phylum Actinomycetota; class Actinomycetes; order Micromonosporales; family Micromonosporaceae; genus Micromonospora; species Micromonospora echinaurantiaca. The sequence goes on from NZ_LT607750.1 coordinate 3,964,663, forward strand.
TCCGCCCAGTCGGGCAGTGCCGCCGGCAGCGGTTCGAGGTTGACCACGTGCACGCGGGCCGGTCGGACCGGCACCCCGGCCCAGCTCTCCACCCGTCCGCCCAGGTCCAGCACGGTCATCTCGGCGAGATTCGGGAAGGTGTGCGACAGCCAGGCGGCGCGGCGTGCCCGTCGCTTCGCGCCGAGCGGGGTCGGCGAGTCGACCAGCCGGAACCTGAGCGAGTGAAGTGCCATCGGAGGTCCTCTCCTGCTGAGTCTGGGCGGGCCCCCGAGGAGGTTCGCCCGGGTCTGGGTGGCTCCGCCGACGACCGTTGGCCCGGGTCCGGTCGGCGCGCCGGCGGGAGGCGGCCGGGCGGCGTCAGATCCCCCGGCCGCGTCGGTGCAGCGTGCGCAGCACCGCGTCGGCCCGCACCATCCGCCCGGCCACGGCCAGGGCGAGGTAGGCGCGCGGCTCGCGCGGGTTGCGACGCAGGGTCCGGCGGGCCCAACGCACGGCCGCGCCCCGGTCGCCGGCGGCAGCCCGGGCGAAGGCGATCTGCCCGGCGACCCGGGCCTCCCCGGCCGGCTGGCTGCCGAACTCGGGATAGCGGGCCAGCAGCCACTGCAACGCCTCGGCGATGGTGTCCCAGCGCTGCGCGAAGTAGGACCGCCGGTGCCAGCGGACCAGCACGTACGGGGTGCGCACGTTGACCAGCGGAGCGCTGCGGGCGGCCCGGAGGAGGAACTCGTAGTCCTCCGCGTAGCTGCCCGGGATCTCCTCGTCGACCAGCCCGAACCCGTCGCGCAGCGCGGCCGCCCGGATCAGGAACGTCGACGGGTGCAGCTCGGTCATCCGGTCGCGGAGCAGGTCGGGAAGGGTGACCGCGTCGCGGGGCAGCGACCGGTCGACGGTCCGCCCGTCGTAGCTGACCCGGATGCCGCAGCACGCGAACTCCGCGCCCGGCGTCGCGGCCAGCGCCCCGACCTGGGCCCGCAGCTTGCCGGGCAGCCACTCGTCGTCGTCGTCGCAGAACGCGATCAGCTCCCCCGCGGCGGCCAGCGTGCCCGTGTTGCGTGCGCCGGCCAGCCCCGGGGTGCGCCGGTTGCGGAGCACCCGGACCGGTCGGCCGGGCCGGCCCAGGTCGGCCAGCGTGTGGTCCGGCTCGGACTGGTCGTGGACCACCAGCACCTCGACCGGCCCTGGATGGTCCTGGTCGAGCACCGCCCGGACGGCGGCGCGCAGCAACTCCGGGCGGTCCCGGGTGGGCACCACCACGCTCACGCTCGGCTGCCCGGTCATCGCCGCGTTCCCTCGCGCCCCGGCCGCGTCCACGCCCACCACCACGCCCGGCTCCGCCGCCGCGCGGACGCGGCCACCAGGTCCTCCACGATCTGCCCCACCCGCCGCACCGCGGCCCGCTGCGCGTCGGCCGCGGCGTCGACCGAGATGGCGAACCGGTCCGGGTCGGCCAGGCCGCTGCCGAGCGCACCCCGCAGCGCCTCCCGGGACTCGCAGAGCGCCACCATGCCGGCGGCGCCGAGCCGCCGACAGAACAGCTGCTGGTGGTCGTCGACGTGCTCGCCGTGAGCCGGGTCGCGGGGCACCACGATCGGCAGGTGGCCGTGCCGGCGCGCCTCCAGGATGGTCGCCGGGCCGCCGTGGCAGACCACCAGGTCGGAGCCGGCCATCGCGGCCTGCAACGCGTCGTGGCAGAGGAAGGGCACCGCGTCGGGCCGGACCGGCGCCCGGGTGTGTCCGTGCTGGACGGTGAGATCGACCCGGTCGGCGACCTCGGCGTGCCACTCGCACAGCCAGTCGACCAGTCGGTCGAACGGGTGCCGGTCGGTGCCGACGGCGACCAGCAGGTGGATCCGGGCGACCTCGGCCGGGTCGCGGGGGCGGGGCACCGGGTGCGCCGGCTCGACCCGGCCCACCGGCCGCGCCGGCCGGGGCTCCGCCGGGCCGGGGGCCAACCGGCGCGCCGGCGCCGCGTCGGCGGCCCCGCTCACAGCAGCGTCCCCACGACGGTCGCCTCCGGGTACTGCCGGCGCTGCTCCTCCCACTGCACGAGCATCGCGGACAGGAACGGGCGGCAGAGCCGGGCGGTGAGCGTCGGGGAGTCGATCCGGTCGTACACCTCGATGTAGACGGTCGGGATGCGGCGCAGCCAGGCCAGCACGACGAACGGGACGGCCACCCCGGCGCCGGTGGTCACCACCGCGGCGACCCGCCGGCGGCGCAGCACCCGCCGGGCCAGGATCGCGTTGCGCAGCAGGTTCGGCACGTTGCGGGTGGTCGGGTGGTACGCCGGCACGACTTCCTCACCGGCGAGCAGGGACACCGCCTCGGGCGTGTCGAAGGTGACCCAGCAGCGGGGCCAGCGCTCGTACCAGGGGCGCAGGGCCAGCAGCTGGGCCAGGTGCCCGCCGCTGGATCCGACCAGCAACAGGACCGGAGGGTCCGCGCCGTCCTCGATGTTCTGCTCCACGCGAGTCCCCAGAAGTTCGCTTGGATGTGCGGTCGGCGCCAGGCCGACGCGATGACAGGTCCCCCGGCCGGTGTGCGGGGCGACCGGCGAGCGGTTGACCCCGCTGGCGGCGGAGCAGGTACGACGCCCGACCGCCACCCCAGCGATGGTAACGGCCTGCGGCCCTTCCGTCACTGTCCGCCATTGGTCTGATCGGCGTCGCGGCGGAAGCGTTCCGTTCAGTCGCTGCGGCGTTTCTCGACGGCGTCCAACAGCGCCGGGTGGAGGGCGGGATTCCAGCCCGCCCCGGCGTCGGCCAGCCGCCAGGCGCGCAGCCACAGCTCCATCAGGTAGGCGTCGGCGACCAGCCGGCGGGCGGCCGGGTCGAGCCCGAGCGCGGCGCCGTACCGGGCCAGCCGGCTGTCCACCGCCCGCGCGGCCTGCCCGACCGGTTCGCCGCGCAGCACCACGGCCCGCTGGAACGCGTCGTGCGCCAGGTCGAAGCCGAGCGGCACGTCCGGCCCGCTGTGCTCCCAGTCCCAGGCGACCAGCCGGCCATCGTGCCGGCCCAGGTTCCACGGCACCCAGTCGCCGTGCCAGTGCCCGAACTCGACCCGGGTGTCGCCGTACCGGTGGGCCAGCGCGGCGACCGCCCGGGCACCGGCGGGATCGGCCGCGGCGGCGCGCCGGGCCGTGCCGGCCAGCCGGGCCAGGAAACCCGAACCGGCCAGCGGCCGGGGCGGCGCCGGCGGGCGACCCCGACGGGCCACCGCGAGCAGCGCCGGGATGGCCGGCGGCGCCCCGCCCGGCAGGCCGCGTACCGCCGGGGGAAGCGGCTCCACCAGCGCGACCACCTGCCCGTCCCACGACGTCTCGGCCAGCAGCCGGGGCGCCGCCGGATGACCGGGCACGCCGGCCAGCGCGGGCAGCTCGCGCAGCGCGGCCGCCTCGGCGGTGACCAGCGCCCGGGTGGCGCCGTTCCAGCCGATCTTGGCGTAACCCCGGGGCCGCCCGTCGGCGGCGAAGAGTTGCAGGGTGGGCTTGTGGTTCGGGTCCGGCGGGCGCACCCCGCACGCCGCGTAGCCGGGCCCGCCGCCCAGCGCGGCGGCGAGCCGCTGCGCCAGCAGCACGTCGGCCGCGGCCAGCCCGGCGGGCAGCGACACCGTGAGGGTGGGAAACGGCGCCCGGTCCAGCGCGCCGAGCCGAGCCAGCCCGCCGAGCACCGCCCGCGCCGCACGGACCCCCGGCGGGCGCAGCGCGTTGTACGCCAGCAGCGCGGCGGCCGTGACCCGGGGCGCGCCGAGCGGCAGCAGGAACCGGGCCCGGCGCACCGACGGGACGACCGCGTACCGGGCCACGGCGCGGTGCCCCGGTGGGGGCGGGCGGTCCACGGCCAGCCCGATCCGCTCGTCACCGAAGACCGCACGGGTGACCCAGCCGAGCCCGTCCGCTCGGGAACGAGGGTCGGCCGCGGCGCCGGCCGGCGCGGTCACGCCGCCCGGTCCGGCCAGTCGAGGTCCAGCCCGAGCCGCTGCCGCAGCGCCGCGTTGTGGGGGCGGTAGTACTCGGTCAGCTCCGCCCGCAGCGCCGGCTCCAGCGGCGCCGACCGGCGGTCGTTGTAGACCTTGAAGTCGGGCAGATCGTGCGGGGGCAGGCCGAGGAAGTCCAGGGTGCGGCGGTAGGTCGCGCGGGGGTCGGCGTAGAGCCGCTCGCTGGGCAGGAACAGGATCCGCGACCGGTCGAAGCGGTGCAGCCACGGCTGCAGGTGTTCCAGGTACCGGCCGCGGGCGCGGTAGCTGTACCAGTCGTACGCCTGGCTGACGTACTCCGGCTCGGCGACCAGCCGCTCCCGCTCCCCCGCCGTGCGCTCCGGCTCGGCGGCCAGCGCGGCGGCGAAGTCCAGCGGCTCGACCCCCTGCGCGCGGCGCTCCTTCCAGTGCGAGTACGCCCGCTCCACCGGGTCGCGGAGCAGCACGATCAGCCGCACGTCGGGCATCAGCGCGGCGACCCGGCGCGCGGCGAGCGGGTGGAACATGTACAGCGGGGCCGCCTCGCCGACCCGCACCGGCCCACCGTGCCGGCGCGCCAGCGCCTCCCGCTGCCGCACGGTCGGGAAGTGCGACCGGTACCAGGCCTCCCCGCGCGCCCAGTTCTCCTCGAAGTAGTGCGCGCTCTTGGTGTTCCAGGCCGGGAAGAGCCGGGGCACCAGCGGATGCTGGAGAAGGTAGTTCCACAGCGAGGTGGTGCCGCCCCGCTTCGTCCCGATGATGAGGAATTCCGGCAACGGCCGCCGGTCGCTGGTGCGCACTCCGTAGTCGACGAGGCTCTCCCGTACCCGGTTGGTCACCTGGGTCGGCACGAGTTGCTTCACCCGGTTCCGGATGGACGACACGACGACCTCCTCCTGCCCTTCGTGGATGCCGGGGCGGGACCGGCGGCAGGGGCCGCCCCGTCCCGCCCACGGATCTGCCTGATGGTCACCCGGATGCCGCGCCGCACCCGGGGCAACGTCGACGAACCGGCGGCGCCGGCCGCCAGCAACCCGGCCGCCACCGCCAGCCCGGGAAGGCCGCGCCCGGCGGCCAGCACCCCGGCGCCCGCGGCGGCGCCGACCGCGGTGGTGGTGACCGCGGCCGCCCGCAGCGTCGCCGCGTCCAGCAGCGGCTCGCCCACCACCGCCCGGGCGCAGCCGTACGCGGTGAGGTTCTCAGTGGCGATGCCGGCCGCCCAGGCCAGCGCGGCGCCGGTGGCGCCGTGGCCGGGGATCAGCCACAGCCCGAGCGAGACGGTGACCAGCAGCCCGGCCAGCGTGGCGAGCAGATGCAGCCCGCTGCGCCCGCCCATCAGCAGCAGGCTCTGCACGTTGCCGACCCCGGTGTTCACCAGCATCGCCAGGGCGAGCACGGTCATCGCCGCCGCGCCGGCCCGGAACTCGGCGCCGAACAGGTCGAGGAACGCCACCCCGAAGACCGCCAGCAGCAGGTAGACCGGCCAGGACAGCACCAGCCCCCAGGTGGTCAACTGCCGGTGCACGGCGGCCGCCGCGGCCCGCTCCCCTTGGCCGAGCAGCCGGGACAGCTGCGGGGACACCGCCACCCGCAGCCCCTGCAGGGCCAACTGTCCGGCCAGGACGTACCGGCCGACCGCACCGAACACGCCGGCGTCGGCCGGGCCGGCCAGCACCGAGGTGAGCAGCACCCCCACCCACATGCTGCCGGCGTCGATCGCGGCCGAGGCGGCCCGGGGCAACGCGAACCGCCAGAACACCCGCCAGTCGGCCGGGTCGGGCCGCAGCCGCGCACCGCGCCCCACCCCGAGCGGGCCGGCGACCAGCGCCAGGCAGACCAGCAGGGCCGCGGCGGCCGGCAACAGCCAGCCGGCCATACCGGCGAGCAGCCCGGCGCCGGTCAGCGCCGCCGCGCCGACCAGCGCCGGCCGGGCCACCGGGAGCAGGAGGAACTGCACCCCGACGTACGCCCGGACGGGGCGTACGCAGCGCAGCGCGGCGAGCAGCAGGGTCATCGCCGCGACCACCGGCACGGCGGCGAAGGTGACCGCGAGCAGCCCCCCGGCGGCGGCGCCGGGGCCCAGCAGCCGGGGCGCGAGCGGACCCGCGGCGAGTACCCCGGCCACCGCGACGGCGGTCGCCACCAGCAGCGGCGGGACCAGGGCCACCGGGAGCAGCCGGGCCGCGTCGCCCCCGGCGCCGAGTCGTTGGCGGGGCAGCGCCCACATCAGCCCGGTCTCCGCGCCGAGCGTGCAGACCGCCGCCGCGACGGTGATCACGCCGATCGCGGCGAAGAAGGCTCCGGAGCCCGTGGTGCCGTAGCCGCGGGTGATCACCACGGCCAGGACGAAGCCGAACAGTCCACTGGTGGCCGCGCCGGCCAGCCCGGCGGCCCCGCTGCGCGCGCTGCGCCGGGTCTCCGCCGTACGGTCGGCGCCGGCCGGCGGGACCGGGCCGGGGCGGGTGGTGGTGGTCATCCGGGCACCGCCGTCGCGCGCCGGCCCGGCCGCGCCCGGCGGGCGACCCCGACCAGCCGTTCCCGCTCGGTGAGCGCCAGGGCGAACGAGATGGCGAAGAAGGCGACGGCGAGGTTCTGGTTGGCCATGCCGTAGAACGGGATCTGCACCAGGCAGACCACCGGCACCACGGCCAGCCACTGGCCAGCCGCCGAGGTGGCCCGGGCGCAGGTCACCGCGACCACCACGAACCAGGCCAGGAAGCACAGCAGCGCCGGGACGCCGTGGCTGAACAGCACCAGCCACAGCTGGCCCTGGCTGCCCACCGGGGCCGCGGCGGTGACCGTGTCGGCGTTGACCGGTGCGCCGTAGCCGAGCCACGGTGAGTCCTGGATCCGCCGGATCACCTCGGCGTAGAGCGAGAGCCGGTCGGTGTTCGTGTCGCTGGCCTCGACCCGCTTGTCGATCAGGTCGGCGATCGGAATGACCAGGGTGGCGAGCCCGCCGATCACCACCACCCCGGCGAGCGAGGCGGCCACCCGCGTGTTGCCGCGCAGGCTGGCCCGGACGCCGAGCACCGCCAGCCCCACCCCGAGGCTGAGGAACATCGCCCGGTTGAGGGTGAGGAACGCGGGCGCCAGCGACACCGGCAGCGAGGCGACCAGCACCCACCGCAGCACGCCGTGGCGGCGCAGCATGGTGAAGGCCACCACGCAGGGCAGCGTCAGCGCGTACGCGCTGCCGTAGTTGTTGGTGTACGCGAACGGCGCCGCCGGCCGGTAGATCGGGTCGAGCGACCGGGCGCTGTACTCGGCCGTGGTCAGGTGGACCATGTCCTGGACGAACGGGTTGCCGGCGACGCCGGTGGGCAGCAGCACCTCGGTCGGGGTGGTCAGCGCGAACCGCGGCGCGAGGACGCTCAGCCAGCCCAGCACCACCAGCCCGAGCCAGAACGCGCAGAGCGGGACCAGCACGGCCGTCTGGTCGGGGCGTTCCCGCGCCACGGCGTACACGTAGCCGCCGACCACCAGCGCGGTGAGGTAGAAGCCCAGCCGCAGGCCGAAGGTGAGCAGCGCGGAGCCCGACGGCAACTGGGTCGCGCTCACCACGACGAGTCCCAGGAAGAGCAGCCAGAGCCCGGTGGCCGGCGGCAGCGGGACCCGGCCCCGGGTCAGCAGCAGCGCGAACAGCAGCGCACCGAACAGCGGCCAGCCCAGGTAGAAGGCGCCGGCCAGCCACCAGAGCGGCACCAGGCCGAACATCGTCGCCAGCGGCCAGAGCGGCAGCCGGGGCGGCGGGACCGGCGGCGGCGCCGGTGCCGCGCCCGGGCCGTCGCCGGCCGGCTCGGTGGTCGCCGGGGCGCGGGTGAGCGGCACGCTCAGCCCCGACCGTTGCGGGTCAGCACGAACCCCAGCGGGGTGACCCCGGCGGCGCGCAGCCGGTCCGCGAGCCGGCGCAGGTCGCCCTGGCGGGTACGGTCCCGCTCGACCACCACCACGGCGGTGCCCTGCCGGGCCACCGCGACCCCCCGCTCGTCGGACTCGGCGGGTGGCGCGTTGTACAGCACCAGCCCGTGGCCGGCGCACTGCCGCCAGGTGCCGAACCGCACGCTGCCGGCGCCCACCGGCACCGCGTCGGCCTCCGGGGACCGGCCGTTGTCGGTGCTGGGCGCCGGCCGGGGCAGGGTCAGCGTGGCGTCGGTCTCGGCCGACGGGCGCGCGCCGACCGGGTGTGGCGATGGCCGCCGCGCCGCAGCCGGCGGGGGCGGGTCGCCGCCGGTGACCGAGCCGCCGGGGCGGGGCCGGGGCACCACCGGGCGGGCCGGGTCGACGCCGGCCGGCAGCCGCGCCCGGTCGGCCAGCACGGCGCTGCGCAACCGCTCGGCGCGGCCGTGGTCGTCCGCCACGAAGACCTCCCGCCCCCCGGCGGCCAGCGCCACCGCCAGGCCGGCGGTGAGCGCCGTGGCGTCCTCCCGGGGGGTCAGCAGCGCGACCCGGGCGGGTTGGCGCACCCGCTCGGCGACGGCCATCGCCACGTACCGCACGTCGGCGTCGACCGCCCGCCCGGCGCGCGGTTGGCGGCGCCGGACAGTGCCGAGCAGCGGCAGCCCGGTGGCGTCGCGCACCTCGGCCACCGACCGGACGCGGCGGTCCGCCGACTCCCGGACGTACGCCAGCACCACCCCGGCCAGCAGGCCGCCGAGCAGCCCGGCGAGCAGGTGCAGGGATCGGTGCCCGGTCGCGGAGACCAGCGTCCGGTCGGCGGTCCGGGTGACCCAGCCGGGGTTGACGTCCACCGCCGCGATCTCGGTACGCGCCGAGTTGAGCTGGGTGAGCTGGTTGTTGATGCCGGCCAGTTCGGCCACCGCGGCGTCGACCGCGCCGTCCCGGGCGCCGCCGATCCGCTTCTGCAGGGCGCTCTGCTGGGCGGCCACCCGGGCGATGCTGTCGTCGTACGAGCGCAGCATCTCCGCGCGCTGCTTCTCGTACATGGCGCGGCGCACGTCGAGGTAGGCGCGGGCGGCGAGGTTGGCGCTCTCCACCGCCTGTCGGGGATCGGACGCGCGGTAGACGAAGCGCAGGATCTGCCCGCCGGTGGGCACCTCCACCTCCAGCGCGTCGCGCACCTCGCGCGGGTCCCGGCCGCCGGCGTCGGCGAGCCGCTGCACCACCTCGGTGCCGGTGGCGATGCCGCTCTCCACGTTCATGTTGACCGCCCGGTCGGCGGCGGCCCCGCTGGGGGTGAAGGCGTCGGTGACCACCGGCCGGACCGCCACCACCGCGTTGGCGGTGACCGCTGCCGGGACCAGGAGCAGGTAGCCCGCGGCGGCCAGCAGGCCGATCGCGGCCACCCCGGCCACCAGCCGGAACCGGTGCAGCGGCACGCGGAGCAGGTCGGTCAGGGTGACCGTGCGGGCGGGCGGGGACCCGCCCCCGGTGTCGCCGGGCCAGGGACCACCAGAAGCGTCAGCCATCGAACTTCTTCACCATCTGTTGGGGGTTGCCGACCACCACCACCCGCGGTGGCACGTCCGTACGGACCACCGTCGCCGCGCCCACCACGGCGTCCCGGCCGATCCGTACGCCCTTGAGCACCAGCGCGTGGGCGCCGATCCAGACGTTCTCCTCGACCACGATCGGCGCACGGGTGGCCGCGGTCGGCGGGTCGTGCCGCAGGTGCGGGGGCAGGTTGTGGAAGTCGCTGTCCAGCAGTTCGCAGTTCGACAGCAGGCACCGGTCGCCGATGGTGACCGAACTCCAGGTGCCGATCCAGGTCGCGTTGAGCAGGCAGTCGACGCCGACCCGGACCTGGCCGGGGCCGGCGAACCGGACCAGCTTGTTCAGCCGGGTGCGGTCGCCGATGCTGACCCGCACCCCCCGGCGCAGGCGGATCCGGCCGCGGATCTCCACGCCCTGCCCGAGGGTCAGCCCCGGATAGCGCAGCCGGTACCAGCCGCGCTTGACCGCGAAGACCGTCCGCACCAGGAGCCCCCGGCGGATGCCGTCCGCGCCGACCACCGGCCCTCCTCCCCTCGCCGGGACCGGTCACAGTGGAGCCACCGGCCCGACGCGCACAATCTACCGATTTTCCGTCACGAACCGTAGCCGCTATGGCACGGAGAAGAACATCGACGGGGTGGACCAGGTCAGCCCGGGAGACGGCGTGGCGATCACGGTGGCCGCCGCACCGTCGACCACCGATGCGGCCGTCGGGTCGAACGGGACGCCGCGCAGCGTCCCGTCGGTGGCGCCGTAGACGATCCGGCCACCCACCCAGGCCATCCCCCGCACCGCCGACCAGGTCACCCCGGTGGTCGGCAGGCTGAACTCGGTGCCGCCCAGGTAGTTGCCGTCGATCTCGAAGTACCGGTAGTAGAGCGCGTTGGCGCCGGCCCGGGTGTAGTAGAGCCGGCCGTCGAGGAAGAACGCGCCGGTCATCGCCGCCGGGGTGAACCAGTCGTTGTAGCCGGACGCCTCCCACGGCACGCCGATGGCGCCGCCGGTGAACATGGAGATGTCGATCCGGCTGCCGGTGGGGGTTCCGGCCACCGCGTGCGACCAGTAGATCCGGTCGGCCACCCGCCACGTCGCGCCGGCGGCGGTGTAGTTCGGCTGGCTCACCGTGGCCGGGGCGCCCACCGAGGTGCCGTCGAACGACACCCGGGCCAGCACGCCGCTGCCGGTGCCGAGGTAGAGGTTGCCGGTGGTCGCGGTCGGCGGGTTCTTCGGGGTGACGGTGCGCCCGCCGGCGAGCGGGAACATGCCCAGCCGGCCGTGGTACTCCTCGGCCATCGCGTCCGAGTTCTGCCCGAAGTAGAGCCCGTCGCTGCCCCGCCAGAGCACCGGAACCGCCGAGCCCCAGGTGCTGGTGCCGGGGGGCATCGAGGCGCCACCGCTGCGCCGCGGGTTCCAGTTCAGCGGCAGGCCGGTGGCCGGGCTGACGGCGGCGATGCCCAGCCGGTCGATCGCACCGGGGCCGGCCCGGTCGCTGGCGTTGGGGTTGTTCAGCCAGCGGAAGTGCCCGCCCAGATAGATCACCCCGTCGGCCACCTCCACCGAGGTGATGGTGTCGTTGCCGGTGAAGTCGACCCAGGTGGCCAACTGCCCGCCGCCGCGGGCGGCGGTCTCGAACCGGACCAGCGCGTCGCAGTACGCGGCCGGCCAGCCGGCGCCGCCGTTCGTGCCGACCACGAACCAGCTGCCGTCGGCGCCGAACCGGACGTCCTGCACGTAGTGCACGAAGGTGGCCGGCGCCGCGCACGGCGGCGCGAACTTCTCCGTGCTCCAGTCCAGCACGGTCGGCGTGCCGGTGAGGTCCACCAGTGCCAGTTGGTTACGGGGCAGGCCGTCGACCAGGGTGAAGTTGCCGCCGACGGCGAGCGTGCCGCCGTCCGGGGTGACGTCGATGGTCCACACGTACGACGTGGTGCCGTGCCGGCCCACGGTGGCGTCGACGGTGAAGGTCGGGTCGATCGCGCCGGTGGCGGCGTCGAGCCGGCCGAGCCCGGCGTGCGCGGTGCCGTTGAGCCAGTTGAACGCGCCGGCGACGTAGAGCCAGTTGCCGTGCAGTACGAGGTCGCGCACCGTGCCGCCGTCGGAGCGCCCCGCCCAGCCGCCCACGATCGCCCCGGTGCTCGGGTTGAGCGCCACCAGGTTGCGCCGGCTCACCCCGTTGACAGTCTTGAAGGTGCCGCCGACGATCAGCGTGCCGCCCGGCCCGGCGACCAGCGCGTTGACCGCGCCGTCGAGCACCGGCAGGAAGCTGGTCGAGATCGCCCCGGTGCTCCGGTCGTACGCGAAGAGGTAGCGCTGGGTGGTCCACGCCGCACCGGCGGTCCGCCGGATCTGGGTGAAGCTGCCGCCGACGAAGACCATGGTGCCGATCTGCGCGAAGGCACGGGTCTCGCCGTCGCGGGCGTGCGGCGTGAGGTCGGCGGGGTTGGTCGCGACCAGGGTCGCCGGCGCGGGCGCCGGCACCACGGCGGCGGACGCGGCGGCGGGCACGGCCAGCACGGCGGCGACGACGGTCAGCGCGACCATCCCGACCCGGGCGCGGAAGCCGGCGGGTCGCCGGCGGAGCGGGAGTGTGGGCACGCGGCGCCTCCAAGGTGGATGACAACCCACGTAGCGTGACCCGGTGAGCACAGTGGGCGATATCCGCCGATTGGTCGGCCATCGTGTCGCCAAGGTGACGCAGCGCGAACGCGGTCGGAGCCAGGAGAACCTCCGCGCCACCTTACGTCATCGCGCCGCCACTATGGGTCAGCGATTGCCTCCAGTCGGCTGTCGCAGGTAGGCGTCCTGCCCGGCCCGGGTGAACCCGGCCAGCGCCGCGGCGTCGTGGTTCATCGTCATGTCACACCTGCTCGACCGGGTGGTCATCCCCGCCGAGTTGAAGTAGATCGCCGCCTTGATCTTCGGGTGCGCCTTGAGCGCCGCCGGGAACTCCTCGAACCAGCGCCGCTTGGCCGCCGGGTCGGCGGCGTCGAAGTTGGTGCCGAACTCGGCGAGCATCCGCGGCTTGCCGGCGCCGATGCCGTGCTCATCCAGCCAGCGGTAGAAGCTCCCGACCGTGATGCTCGGGCTCTTCCACACCGTGCTGCCGTTGCAGACGTGGAAGTTGTACGGGTCGTAGGCCACCCAGTCGACGTAGCGGTCGCCCGGGTAGAGGCCGGCGTAGCGGTGGTGGTGGCCGGACCAGCCCATCATCGTCCACACCCAGACCGCGTTGTCCGCGCCGGCCGCGGCGAACCGGTCGTGCACGTGCCGCCAGGCCCGGACGAAGTCCGCGTCGCTCCCCTTGGCCGGCTCGTCCTCCGGCTCGTGGTCGAAGCCGAGGAAGACCGGCACGCCGGCGGCCCGGATCCGGCCGGCGACCGCGTCGATCGTCGCGTCGTACCGACCACTGTAGACATCACGCCAGGTCAGCACGGCGCCGGCGGAGAAGATCCGGGACTCCCAGGCGAAGAAGAGCAGCCGGCCCTCGCGCATCTGCCGCTGCTCGTACGCGTCGGGGAAGGCGCCGTTGCTGCCGGTGTTGGAGAAGTCGTGGTACCGGTGCACGATGTCGAAGGTCCGGCCGACCTGCGCCTCCACCTCGGCGACCGCCCGGCCGTGGTCCCAGCCGGCGGCGGCGCTGGCCGGCGTGTACATCCCCCACCAGGCGCCGCAGGACGGGACCAGCTTCTCCGACACCTGGCCGCAGCGGCCGCTCGGCGCGCTCGGCGTCGGGCTCGGCGTGCTCCGGGTCGGGCTCGGGCTCGCCGTCGGCCGCCCGGCGGTGGTCGTCGGCGCGGCGGACGGGGCGGCCGGGGTGGTCACGGTCGGGCTGGGCCGGCTGCCGAGGTCGTAGCTGAGCAGCAGGCGGGGGCGCAGGTCGGGGTCGCGGTGCTCGCTCGACGCCCAGTAGATCCGGGTGCCCAGACCGGCCTGCGCCAGGGCGACCGTCCAGCTGCCGTTGCCGCGCACCAGCCCCGAGACGTCCCACTCGTTGAAGCCCCACGCCACCCCGGCGACGCTGTCCAGCGTGGCGCCCGCCGGCAGCGGGGTCGGCCGGGCCGCCCGGGCGTCCAGCGACGACGCGTTCGCGGTGACCGTCGCGGCGAACCGCTGCCAGGCGTACACCCGCAGGGTGGCGCGGACGTTGACCGCGTTCGCCGGCAGGTCACCGACGGTGAACGCGAGGACCGCCTCCCGGGCACCCCGGGGATTGCCGTCGCAGCGGGCCGGGCAGGTCGCCAGCGTGCTCTTCGCGCTGTTGTCGCCGTCCTGCGGCACCGCCGTGGCGGTCGTGTCCGCGCTCGCCGGGACGGTGTGGTCGTCGGCGGCCAGCAGCGGCACCGTGGTGGCCAGCAGGCCGATCGCCACCGTGACGCCGAGGACGCTCAGCACCAGCGCCTTGCGGCGGGGGCCGGCGGGCCGGGGGCGGCGGTGCAGTCCGTGCCGAGCCAAGGCGACTCCCTGCGTCCGAAGTGGTTACGCTCAGCAGCGTATCGACGGTCACGGTACGTCGTGGCAAGGACAGTCGGACCTAAGCGCGACTTAACCGACAGCTAAGGCATCGACACGGAGCGCCAGCGCCCGCGGGTCAGCGGGCCGCGGCGAGGGCGGCGGCCATCGCGTCGCGGGGCGCCGGGACGCCGGTGAACTGCTCGAACTGGCCGATCGCCTGGGCCAGCAGCAGGTCGAGCCCGGAGACGATCCGGCAGCCGGCCGCGCCCGCCGCGGCGGCCAGCGGCGTCGGCCACGGGTCGTAGAGCGCGTCGAAGAGCACAGTGCCGGCCCGCCAGGCGACCGTCCCGGCCAGCGGGTCGGCGACCCCCTTCGGGACGGTCGAGACCACCACGTCGGCGCGGCAGCGGTCGGCGGCGTCGGCCCAGGCCGCGCCGATCAGCGGGACGCCGACCGCGTGGGCCACCGGGCGCAACTCCTCGACCGCCGCCGCGCGGCGGGCCACCACGGTCACCTCGCGGGCAGCCAGGCGGGCCGCCGCGGCGAGCGCCGCGCGGGCGGTGCCACCCGCGCCGAGCACCGTCACCGTGGCACCGGCCCGCACGCCGGCCCCGGCGAGCACCTCCACCATGCCGCCGACATCGGTGTTGTCCGCGTACCACGAGCCGTCCGGGCGGCGGACCAGCGTGTTGGCCGCGCCGACGGCGACGGCGACCGGCGAGGCCGCCGCGGCCACCGCGAGCGCCGCCTCCTTGCCCGGCATGGTCACCGACAGCCCGGCCCACTCCGGGCCCAGGCCGGCGACCAGGTCCGGCAGCTCCGCGGCGGCGCACTCGATCCGGTCGTACGACCACCCGGTCAGCCCGGCCGCCGCGTAGCCGGCGTTGTGGATCACCGGGGAGAGCGAGTGCGCGATCGGCTTGCCGAGCACCGCCGCCCGCCGTCGGACCGCCATCAGATGATCCCGGCCTCCCGGGCCTTGACCATGTTGCGCTCGTGCTCCGGGTAGGTCTCCGCGAAAGCGGAGTGACCCTCCTTGTCGATCGCCACGAAGTACAGCCACTTGCCCGCCGGCGGGTCCATCGCACCCTCCATGGCCTGCTTGCCCGGGTTGTTGATCGGGGTCGGCGGCAGGCCGCGCAGCTTGCGGTTGTACGGGTTCTTCGGGTCGTTGAGCTCGGCGTCGGTCATGTCGGCGGAGCGCTTGGTCGGTTTTCCGATCAACTCCAGGTAGTAGTTGACCGTGACGTCCATCTCCAGGCAGTTGCACGGGAACTCGCCGAACACCCGGTTGTAGGCCACCCGGGCCACCTTGCCCAGGTCGTCCTTGTTACCCGCCTCCGCCTGTGCCAGCGATGCCACGATCAGTGCCTCGTACGGGCTGATCCCGCCGCGCTCCTTCTGCACCCGGTCGGCGAACTCCATCTGCCCGGTGACCGTCAGGAAGTTCTCCACCATCAGCTTGAGGATGCTCTCCGCGGTGGCCTTCGGCGGGATCTCGTAGGTGTCCGGGTAGAGGAAGCCCTCGATCGACGGCTTGACCTTCTTGCCGTCGGTGCGCTTGAACCACCAGTCCGGCACGCCGAGCTCCAGCGGGTCCTTCGCCGCCGTCTCGAACTCCTTGACCGGGATCTTGGTCTGCTCGGAGAGCAGCTTGTAGACGTTCTTGGCGGTGCGGCCCTCGGGGATGGTGAGGCCGTTGACGATCCGGTTCTTCAGGTCGAGCATGGCGGCGACCGCGCTCTCCCCGCTCATCTGCTTGCGCAGCTTGTACAGGCCCGGCTGGATGTTCTTGCTGCGGGAGTTGTCCGCCGCCGCCTCGATGAACGCCTTGGGGCTCTTCACCACACCGGCGGCGTGCAGCGCGTCGGCCATGTCGGCGATGAGCGCGCCCTGCTTGATCTCGACCGTCACCTCGCCGGTGCCGGCGCCGTCGTAGTCGGGCGTGACGAAGTAGTTCTGGATCCGGTCGAAGCCGTAGAAGGCGCCGCCGCCGATGCCGCCGAGCAGCACCAGGGCGAGCAGCAGGGCCAGGACGGTCTTGCCCCGGCCGCCGGAACGCTTGTTCCGCTTCTTGGCGAAGCCGCGCCGGTGCCGGCCCTTCTCCCCCCGCTCCTGCTCGTCGAACCCGAGGTCCAGATCCTCAATCATTACGTCCGCCTCCGCTGCGCATCCAGCCAGCTCTGCAGAATCTCCACCGCGGCGGCCTGGTCGACCACCGCCCGTTGCCGTTTCCCCCGGACGCCACGTTCGGCAAGCCTACGAGACGCCACGACCGTGGACATCCTCTCGTCGGTGAGCGCTACCGGAACAGGCGCTATTACATCGGCCAAGCGGTCAGCGTACGCCTTCGCGTGGACGGCGGCCGGACCGTGCTTGCCGGCGAGGTTGACCGGAAGGCCGACCACCACCTCCACCGCCTCGTGCTCGGCGACCAGCGCGGCGAGCTCGGCGATGTCGCTCGGCACCGCGTCGGGCGCCGCGGCGAGGTCGCGGGCGAGGGTGACCAGCGGGGTGGCCAGCACGCCGTGCGGGTCGGAGCGGGCGACCCCGACCCGGACCTGCCCGACGTCCACGCCGAGCCGGACACCACGCGACGCCTCCGTCACCGACGGTCACCGTCCCTGGAAAGCGAACCAGGGCGGACCGGCACGGTCCGCCCTGGTCGGGCCTGGTAGCCCATCACGCCTCGGCGATCGCCTTCTCGACCGTGAGCAGCAGGTTCGCGGCTTCCGCCGCCGGCAGCCCACCGCCCTGGGCGAGGTCGGGGCTGCCCCCGCCACGCCCGGACAGGGCCGCCTTGACCAGGTCGGCGGCACCGATCCCCCGGCTCCGCGCGGCCTGGTTCACCGCCACCACCAGGGACGCCTTGCCGCCCGAGCGGGCGGCCACGGCCACCACCGCCGGCCGGGCCGGGTCGATCTTGCCGCGGATCTCCTGGGCCAGCGTCCGCACGTCGTTGCCGGCCGCGCCCTCCGGCGCCTCGGTGCCCACGTAGGCGATCCCGCGCACGTCCTTGGCCTGCGCGGCGAGCGCCGCCGCACCGCCGAGCACCAACTGGGCGCGGAGCTTCTCCAGCTCCTTCTCGGCGTCGCGCAGCTGGGTGACGGTCTGCTCGACCCGGTCGGCGACCTGGTCGCTGGGCACCCGGTACAGCTCGGCGAGCCGGGCGACCAGCAGGTGCTCGCGGGCCAGGAAGTTGAACGCGTCCATGCCGACCAGCGCCTCGACCCGGCGCACCCCGGAGCCGATCGACGACTCGGAGAGGATCTTGACCAGGCCGAGCTGGCCGGAGCGCGCCACGTGGGTGCCGCCGCACAGCTCGCGGGCGTAGTCGCCGACCTCGACGACCCGCACCTCCTCGCCGTACTTCTCGCCGAACAGGGCCATCGCCCCGATCCGGCGCGCCTCCTCCAGCGAGGTGATGAAGGCGTGCACCTCCAGGTCGGCCAGGAGCACCTCGTTGACCTGCTGCTCGACGTCGCGCAGCACGCTCGGCGCCACCCCGGTCGGGGTGTTGAAGTCGAACCGCAGCCGCCCGGGCGCGTTCAGCGAACCGGCCTGGGTGGCGGACTCGCCGAGGAAGTTGCGCATGGTCTGGTGCACCAGGTGGGTGGCGGTGTGCGAGCGGGAGATGGCCCGCCGCCGGCTGGTGTCGATCTCGGCGAAGCCGGTCTGACCGGGCCGCACCTCGCCCCGGACCACCCGGGCCCGGTGCACGATCAGCCCGGGCACCGGCTGCTGCACGTCGAGGACCTCGACCTGGCCGTCGCCCACCGTGATCATGCCGTGGTCGGGCTGCTGCCCACCGCCCTCGGCGTAGAACGGAGTGGCGTCGAGCACCAGCTCGATCGTGTCGCCCTCGACCGCCGCGCCGACCGGCCCGGCCGTGCCGAGCACCGCCCGGACGGTGGACTCCCGGGACACCTCGCTGTAGCCGGTGAACCGCACCGGGCCGCCGGCGTCGAGCACCCCGCGGTACGCCGACAGGTCGATGTGCCCGGTCTTGCGGGCCTGCGCGTCGGCCTTGGCCCGGGCCCGCTGGTCGGCCATCAGCCGGCGGAAGCCCTCGGCGTCCACCGAGAGCCCCTGCTCGGCCGCGATCTCCAGGGTCAGGTCGATCGGGAAGCCGTACGTGTCGTGCAGCTGGAACGCCTTTGCGCCGGAGAGGCTCTTCCCGCCCGCGGTCCGGGTCTCCGCGATCGCGGTGTCCAGGATCGTGGTGCCCGCGCGCAGGGTGGACACGAACGCCTCCTCCTCCGCGTACGCGTAGTCGGCGATCCGGTCGAACTCGCTCGCCAGCTCCGGGTAGGACGGGGACATGCAGTCCCGGGCCACCGGCAGCAGCTCGGGCAGCGCCCGGTCCTGCCAGCCGAGCAGCCGCACCGCCCGGATCGCCCGGCGCATGATCCGGCGCAGCACGTAGCCACGCCCCTCGTTGCTCGGGGTCACCCCGTCGCCGATCAGCATCAGCGCGGTGCGCACGTGGTCGGCGACCACCCGCAGCCGCACGTCGTCCGGGTGCGACTCGCTGGCCACGTGGCCGGAGCGCGCGCCGTACCGCTTCCCGGTCAGCTCGGCGGCCTTGTCCAGGATCGGCCGGACCTCGTCGATCTCGTAGAGGTTGTCGACCCCCTGCAGGATCGAGGCCATCCGCTCCAGGCCCATGCCGGTGTCGATGTTCTTCGCCGGCAGCTCGCCGAGGATCGGGTAGTCCTCCTTGCCGGTGCCCGGGCCCCGCTCGTACTGCATGAAGACGAGGTTCCAGAACTCCATGTAGCGGTCCTCGTCGACCGCCGGGCCGCCCTCGCGGCCGTACTCCGGGCCGCGGTCGTAGAACAGCTCCGAGCACGGGCCACACGGGCCCGGGATGCCCATCGACCAGAAGTTGTCCGCCTTGCCGCGGCGCACGATCCGGTCGGCCGGCACGCCGACCGAGCGCCAGATGTCGAACGCCTCGTCGTCGTCGAGGTAGACCGTCGGCCAGATCCGTTCCGGGTCGAGGCCGAAGCCGCCCTGCTCCTGCGACTTCGTGACCAGGTCCCAGGCGAACGGGATCGCCCCGTCCTTGAAGTAGTCACCGAAGGAGAAGTTGCCGTTCATCTGGAAGAACGTGCCGTGCCGGCTGGTCTTGCCGACCTCGTCGATGTCCGGGGTGCGGATGCACTTCTGGACGCTCACCGCCCGCCGGTAGGACGGGGTCTGCTGGCCCAGGAAGTACGGGACGAACTGCACCATGCCGGCGTTGACGAACAGCAGGTTCGGGTCGCTGATGGCGGGCAGCGGAGCGGACGGCACCACGGTGTGACCGTTCGCCTCGAAGTGGGCGAGGTACCGCCGCTTGATCTCCGCCGTCTTCATCGCTGGTGTTCCTCCGGAAAGATCTCTCGGTCGCCGATGCGCGGGTCCTCCCGCAGCTCGGCGAACTGGTCGTCGAAGGCCTCGCCGCTGGCGAACGCCTCGTGGATCTCCTGCTCGCGTTCGGCCATCCCGGTCCGGACGTCCTCCACGAAGCTACGCAGCGACTCAACCAGCCCGCCAGCCGATTGCGACAACGAGCCGGCGATCCCGGCCGGCGTGTACGCCTGCGCGGTGCGGGTCGCCTTGCGGACCACCACCACGCCGACGGCCAGGCCGATGCCCAGCCAGAACAACCGCCTCATGCTCTCAACCTCCTGGTCGCCGGGCGGTCAGCGGTTACCGCGCTTGGCGGCCCGGCGCTGCTGCTTGATGGTGTCGCGCACCTCGCGCTCGGTCTCGGCGTGCCGGCGGGCGGCGGCGGCCTTGCGGACGCCGTAGCCGAAGGCCGCCACCTTGACCAACGGGTTGGCGGCCGCGGCGGAGACGACGGCGGCCAGGTTCGCCACGTTGGCGGTGATGTTCTGCGCGTGGCTGGTCATGGTGTCGACCTTGGCCAGTTGCAGGTTCACCCCGTCCAGCGAGGTCTGCACCTGCTCGAGCGCGGTGTTCACGTTCTTCACCGTGGCGTTGACGTCGCCGAGCAGTGGCGCGGTGCGGTCGTTGAGGTCGTTGATCATCCGGGTGGTGGCGTCCACGGTGTGCCGCAGCCGCAGGATGGGCAGCGTCAGGATCAA
Organism: Micromonospora echinaurantiaca; assembly: GCF_900090235.1. Lineage (NCBI taxonomy): Bacteria > Bacillati > Actinomycetota > Actinomycetes > Micromonosporales > Micromonosporaceae > Micromonospora > Micromonospora echinaurantiaca. The sequence goes on from NZ_LT607750.1 coordinate 3,984,618, forward strand.
CACCAGCATCGCGAACGCGATCGCCGCGATCAGCGCCGCGACCTCTCCAAAGTCCACGCCTGTCCTCCTCAACCAGGGGGTTCCGCGGACCGGACGTCCGCGAACCGCACGACCCTTACCCATGCCGGCGCTCGGCGACCCAGGACGGGCCGGCGGGAGCAGAGCGGGCCCGCCAGCCCCAGACCCTACCGTCCGTGATGGAAACCGGCTCAGGACGGTGAGGGTGTCACTTCGCCCAGCGGGTCCTCAGTGAGGGTCGGGAACGGATCCTCCCCGGTGAGCGACGGGTCGGTGCTCGGCTGTGGTCGGGTCCGTTCGTCGTCGATCGCGTTGCGGACCTTCACCGACACCAACGATCCGGTGCACCCCTCCGCTGCGGCCGACGGGCTCGGCGACGGCACCACGGCCGGCTCGCCGTCGACCGGCGGTGGCGTGCAGGCCGGCTCGCGCACCCACAGGTCCAGGGTCAGCTCGTCGCGGCGCCAGCACGTGTAGCTGCCCTTCGCCGGCTGCTCCGGGCAGCGGGCCACCTTCCACGGACGCCAGCCGTCGGCGGCCAGTGCCGCTTCGTACGCCCGGGCGGTGTCCTCCGGCGAACCCTCCGAGGTGACCGTGCGTTCGCGCAGCCGGCAGTCCAGCAGGCACCAGCGGCTGCCGCTGACGTCGTCGACCGTCTTCACCGCCGCCCAGCTCGGCACGTCCAGCTGGTCGAGGGTGTCGAACACCGGGTCGCGGCTGAGCGTACGGATGCCGAAGAAGAGCGGGACGGCGCCGAGCAGCACCACACTCACCAGGGCGAGCACGGCCATCCGGAGCCGACGCCGCTCGCGCATCTGCCGGCGCAGTTCGGACCGGGCGCCGCGCAGCCCGCCGGCGGCCGGAGCGTCCAGTTCCGCCGGATCCGGGTCGGTGGCGCGGCGCAGCGGCGCCCCGCTGACCGGCTCGGGCTCCGGCCGGTGGGCGGGCGGCTCCGGCGGCGGTACCACCGCGGCGGCGCGGGCCACCGCCGGTTCGGGCGGCGGCACCGGCGGGACACCGGAGGGCTCCCGACCGGGCTCCCGGTGCGGCGGCGCGGCGCGCCCGAGCGACCGGTCCTCCGGGCCGGGCGGGCGGGCGGTGCCGGTCGCGCCGGGCGGGCGGGCGGTGCCGGTCGCGCCGGGCGGGCGGGCGGTGCCGGTCGCGCCGGGCGGGCGGGCGGTGCCGGTCGCGCCGGGCGGGCGGGCGGTGCCGGTCGCGCCGGGCGGGCGGGCGGTGCCGGTCGCGCCGGGCGGAACGGGCCGCGGCACGTCCTCGGATTCCGGCCGTCCCCGGCCGTCCCCGCCGGCCGGCTGGCCCGGGACGGTGCCCGGACGGGCCACGCCGGGAGGCGTCACACCGGCCCGGGCCACGCCGGGCCGCGGGCCGGACGGACGCGCCACCCCGGGCGGAGTGGGGCCAGGCTGCGGACCGGAGCCGGGCGGACGCGCCACCCCGGGCGGAGTGGAGCCGGGCTGCGGACCGGAGCCGGCCGGACGCGCCACCCCGGGCGGAGTGGAGCCGGGCTGGCCGGGGCCGGACGGTCGGGCGACCCCGGGCGGGGTGGCGCCCCGGCGGATGCCGCCGGGCGGGGTGGCCTCGGGGCGGCCCGGCTCGGGGCGCGCCCGGCCGGCCGGCGCCCGACCGGGTTCGTCGGGTGCGCCGTGCCGGCCACCGGCCGGGGCCGCGGGTGGCGCGGCGGCGGGGTGGGCACCGGTCGGCAGGTCCGGATCGGCGGCGTGACCGGCCCGTCGGCCGCCCGCGGGCGGTGGCCCGGCGGCGCCGGCTGCCCGGTCCCGGCCGGCCGGGGCGGCCGGGTCGACGGCACGGCGACCGCCGGCGGGCGGCCCGGACGTCGGGCTCGCCGGGCGGTCGATGGTCGGCAGCGCCGGGTCGGTGTGGTGGGCGCGGCCGGCCTGCCGGAGCCAGTCGGCCGGCCGTTCCGGGCGACCGCCCCGGGCGGCGGGGCCGCCCGCCGAGCCCGGCCCGCGCTGCGGGTGCGGTTCCGCCTCCGGCGGGCCGGCGCTGCGTACCGTCGGATCCTCGGGTGCGGACCGCCGGCCACGGGTCGCCGGGCCGTCGGCCGCCCGCGCACCGGCCACCGGCGGCTCGGTCGCCCCGCGCCGCCCGCGTACCGGCGGCTCGGTCTCGTCGGCCGCGCGCCGGCCGCGTACCGGCGGCTCGGCCTCCGTCAGCGCGTCCACGGCCGCGCGGCGATCGGCGGCCGGCGAGCCGGGCAGCGGATGACGGCCGCGCGAGCCGGCCGGGCCGGGAGGTGGCGTCGGCTCGGCGCCGGGTACCGGCGGGGCGTTGCCGGTCAGCGGCACCGGCGGCGGGTTGCCGGTCGGCGGCACCGGCGCGGTGCCTCCGGTACGGGGTGCCGGCGGCTCGTCGGCGGCCCGGCGGCGACCGCCACCGGGAGCCGGGCGGGGGGCGGTACCGCGACCGCGGACGGGCGCCGGGTCCACGCCCGGGGCGCCGCCGGAGGTCGGGCCGTCCACGTGCGGCCGGCCGGGCGGATCGGCGGGCAGGCCCGGCTCGGCCGGGCCGCGCCGGGACCGCCCGGCCCGCGGCTCGCGCTCGGCCGGACCGGGGCGCGGGACGCCGGCCGGGTACGGCGGGCCGCCGGCGGTGGGCGGCGGGCTCCCGGGCACCGGCACTCCGGCGCGGCCGGCGGGCGCCCCACCGGGGCGGCCGGGTTCGGTCGGCTCCCCCACCCGCGGCGGACCGGCCGGGCCGGCGCGGCGCGGCGCGGCCGCGCCGGGGTCCGGCGCACCCGGGGCGGGCCGGCGACCGACGTCCGGGCCACCGGCGGCCGGCGGACGGGCCGGATCGACCGGGACCTGGCCCCGGCCAGCCGGCGGGCGCGGCGGCCCGACCGGCGCGCCGGAGACGGGCCCGGTCGGCCCGCCGGAGACGGGCCCGGTCGGCCCGCCGGAGACCGGCCCGGTCGGTCCACCGGAGACCGGCCCGGTCGGTCCACCGGAGACGGGTCGGGGGCGCCGCTCGGCGCCGGAGGGCGGCCAGCCGGCGGCCGGCGGTGGGCCCTGCCGGCCGGGCGGACCGGCCGGAACGGCGGGGCCGGCGCCGGGCACCGCCGGGTTGCCGGGGTGCGGCCGCTCGGCGGGACGGCCCGCGGGTCGGGGCGACTCGGCCGGGCCGGGCCAGGGCCCGTCTACCGGCCGGGAGCGAGGCGGCTCCGCCGCACCGCGACGGGGGTGCGGCGGCGCCGCGGGAGGCCCGCCGACCGGACCGTGCGGAGCGTCCGGACCGGGTGGCACCGGGGCGCCGGGGCGCGCGGGTGGGGCCGGCTCCGGCGCACCGCCGCCCGGACCCAGCTCAGTGCGCTGCTGCTTGGCCGTACGCAGGTCGTCGATCCAGCCGAACTCCTCGCCGCTGATCGGCTCCTCCGGCTCGGCCTCCGCCTTGCCCCGGCCCCAGCGGCGGCCCTTGGCGCGGGAATCGCGCCGCTCGTCCGGGCCGTCCTCCGGTCGCTCCGAACCACGCGATCTCACTGCTGACCCTCCCCGGCGGCGTTGCTGCCGCCTGCCTGTGCCGCGCCGGCGCCCGGGCCCATGGACCGACGGCCGTTGCCCGACGCGTCCCCCCCGACCGGCGCCACCGGTCGCGTGCTCTGCTCGGTCGCCGCGCCCTCCGGCCGGGCCTCCGCCGGGGCGGCCGGTGCCGGCAGGCCCCGGACGATCCGCCGCAGCAGGGGCAGCCGGGTGGCCACCGCCCGCTCGGCGCCATGCTGGCTGGGCTGGTAGTAGTCGGTGCCGACGAGGTCGTCCGGCACGTACTGCTGGGTGACCACGCCGCGCTGGTCGTCGTGCGGGTAGCGGTAGCCGGTGCCGTGACCGAGCCCCTTGGCGCCGGCGTAGTGCGCGTCGCGCAGCCCGCGCGGCACCGGACCGCCCCGACCGGCCCGTACGTCGGCGATGGCCGCCCCGATCGCGGTGGTGGCCGAGTTCGACTTCGGTGCGGTGGCCAGGTGGATCACCGCCTGGGCGAGGTTGAGCTGCGCCTCCGGCAGGCCGACGTACTCCACGGCGTGCGCCGCGGCGGTGGCCACGCCCAGCGCGCCCGGGTCGGCCATGCCCACGTCCTCGCTGGCGAAGATGACCAGGCGGCGGGCGATGAACCGGGCGTCCTCGCCGGCCACCAGCATCCGGGCCAGCCAGTGCAGCGCGGCGTCCACGTCCGAGCCGCGCATGCTCTTGATGAACGCGCTGGTCACGTCGTAGTGGGCGTCGCCGGCCCGGTCGTAGCGGACCGCCGCCACGTCGACCGCCTGCTCGGCGGTGGCCAGGTCGATCCGGCCGGTGCCGAGCGCGGTCGCGGAGGCGGCGGCCGCCTCGAGCGCGGTGAGCGCCTTGCGGACGTCACCACCGGCGAGCCGCACCAGGTGGTCCTCGGCGTCGGTCTCCAGGGTGAGCGCGCCGGCCAGGCCGCGCTGGTCGGCGACCGCGCGGCGCAGCAGGCCGCGCACCGCCGCGTCGCCCAGCGGCTGCAGGGTGAGCAGCACGCACCGGGACAGCAGCGGCGAGATGACCGAGAAGTACGGGTTCTCGGTGGTCGCGGCGAGCAGCGTGACGGTGCGGTCCTCGACCGCGGCGAGGAGTGAGTCCTGCTGGGTCTTGCTGAACCGGTGCACCTCGTCGATGAAGAGCACGGTCTGCGGGCCGCCCGAACGGCGCTGGCGGCGGGCGGTGTCGATCACCGCGCGGACGTCCTTGACCCCGGCGGAGAGCGCCGACATGGCGACGAACCGACGGTCGGTGGCCCGGGCCACCAGGTGCGCGATAGTGGTCTTGCCGCTGCCCGGCGGCCCCCACAGGATGACCGACATCGGCGCGCCGCCGGAGACCAGCTGCCGCAGCGGGGCGCCCGGGGCGAGCAGGTGGTCCTGCCCGACCAGCTCGTCGAGGCTCGCCGGGCGCATCCGGACGGGCAGGGGCGAATCCGCCGCTACCGCGGTGAACCCGTCCACACCGCCGGAACCCGCGGGGGCGCTGGGCGCTCCGGCGGGTTCACCGAGGGAGAAGAGGGCGTCGGACTCCATCACGAGAACAGTACCGGGCCGGGTCAGCGACGCCGGAATCGCGCCGCGGACCCGGCCGCGGTGATCGCTTCCGGTCAGCCCCGACCCGGGCGCCGACCGCGGTACCAGCGGCCCCGGCCGCCGCCGCCCGGGCCGCTGCCCACCCCCGCCAGGTAGAGCGAGAGCAGCAGCAGGCCGATGAGCACCAGGGTGTTCCAGTTGAACAGGTCCGGCGCGCCGAAGTTGGTGTTCAGCAGGTCCAGCAGCAGGGTGAAGGCGAAGACGATGGCCGCGAGAATGGCGAGCATGGCGTTCCTCCGGTAGGGGGGTCCCAGTAGGTCGCGCGGGATGTACCCAATCGGTCCGCGCGCCAATCTCCACCGTGGACCGGCCTGGTCACCGGCGCGCCGGGGCCGCCGCGACGACCGCCGCCGGGGCTCTACGCTGACCACATGATCATCGCCGACCAGGTCCTGGAGGGGCGGGACGCGATCCTGGCGGCCGCCGGCCACCACCCGTACGCCCGGCACGCGCTCTGGCGCGGCGGGCGGCCGCGCGGCTGGCAGCGCGACGGCGCCCTGGTCTGGCTGCTCCCCGCCGACCACGGGCCGGCCGGCGGCGCGCTCGGCGCCGCCACGGCGGCGGTCGAGGTGGCCGCCAGGCTGGCCGCCGCCGGGGCGCTCACACCGGGCCAGTGGCTGCACCTGCCCCGGCTCGCCCCAGCGGCACTGGACGGGCGGCTCGCGGTGGACCGGCAGGACGAGTGGGACTTCCAGTGGACCACCAGCGCGCCGCCGCCCCAGCCCGACGAGGAGCGGGTGGTCCGGCTCACCGAGGCCGACCACCCGGCGCTCGCCGAGCTGATCGACCGCGCCTTCCCCAGCACCACCTCGCGCCCGGGCGATCCCCGGGTGGTCGACTGGTACGGCATCCGCGACGGCGACCGGCTGGTCGCCTGCGGGGCGGACCGCAGCCGGGGCGACATCGGCTTCCTCGCCGGCCTGACCGTCGCGCCCGACCGGCGTGGCCGGGGCCTGGGTGCGGCGCTCACCGCCGGGATGACCCGGGCCCTGTTCGCCGACCACGACACCGTGGCCCTCGGCGTCTACACGGCCAACGTCGGCGCGGTCCGCCTCTACCGCCGCCTCGGCTTCACCAACACCCTCCCCCGCAGCTCGGTCCGCCTCACCTAATCCGACCTGCCCGCACCCGCAAGCCCTCGACCACCCCGGCATCGGGCCCACGGTGACGCTGATCGTCTGCTGCCGGTGCGGGCCGACCACCCGGTCGACGCCCGCCCGGCAGCGGACGGTCACGCGTCAACCGTTGCGGGCCGGGGTGGGGGCGGGCACCTCCGATCGTGGCGACGCCGGTTCGTCACCTGGCAGCGCGCCGGGGTTCCCGGCGGCGTCCGGGGTGGCGCCGGCGGCCGGCGGGTCGGTGCGGCCGGCGCGCCAGGCGGGCAGGTAGAGCGGGGCGGCGACGGCCAGCACCACCGCACCGACCAGCATCGCGGCGGTGACGCTCACCGTGTCGGCGAGCGCGGTGAGCACGATCGCGCCGACCGCGAAGCCGGGCTGGCCCATCATCGAGTTCAGCGAGATCACGCTGGTCCGGTAGGGACCGTCGACCTGCCGGTGCAGCAGCCCCATGTGCAGCGGGTTGGACGCCCCGTGCACCGTGTAGCAGGCCAGGTAGGCGACCAGCACGCCGACCGGGCCGGCGAAGAGCCCCATCCCGACCACCGTGGCGCCCTGGACGATGCGCAGCAGCGCGGCGCTCGGCGCGGCGCCCAGCCAGCGCAGCAGCAGCGGGGTGAGCGCGGCCCCGGCCGCGCCGGCCAGCCAGGCCGCCGAGTTGGCCGGCCCGAGCAGCGCCGCCGCCCGGTCGGGGTCGCCGACCACCTCGGCGAGCCGCACCGGCAGCAGCGACTCGAAGGTGACCATCCCGAAGCCCCAGAACAGCTCGACGGCCACCAGCGCGAGCAGCACCCGGGAGCGACGCAGCAGGCCGACCGCCTGGCCCACCATCCGGGGCGCCTCGACGACCGACGCCCGCAGCGCGCCGGCGCCCCGGGCCGGGCGGACCTCCCGCAGCAGCACCAGCAGGGCGACCAGGGCCACCGCCTGGAGGGCGATCGCCACCAGCACCGGTACGGTGAGCGCGCTGACCGGCCCGACCGGACCGAGCGCGACCAGGCCGCCGCCGAGCAGCGCGCCGGCACTGATCGCCACGCCGATGACGGTGCCGGCGTAGCCGAGGCCCGGCTCGTACTTCGCGTCGGGATCGGCGGCCAGCGTGGCGTCGACGTACCAGGACTCCAGCGGGCCGCTGTCCAGCGCCCGGAAGACGCCCTGCAACGCCCACACCAGAAAGAAGAGCGCGAACGAGTCGGCCACCGCGAAGAGCGCGAGGGCGCCGAGGTTGATCAGCCAGGCGGTGACCAGGACCGGGCGGCGCCCGAGCGCGTCGGCGAACCCGCCGGTGGGCAGCTCCAGGGCCAGCACGACCAGCCCCTGGGCGACGGACACCAGGCCGATCTGGGACAGCGTCAGGCCGCGCTCCTGCATCAGCAGGATCATCACCGGGATCATCAGGCCGGTGGGCAGCCAGCGCAGCCCGTGCAGCAGCAGGAAGCGACGCCGGACCTGGCGTACGGACAGGGCGCTCACGCCGCCGCTCCGCTTCGCTCCGCGCCGCCGTGCGGCACCTTCGCGCTGAGCCTGCTGGTTCGCTCGCTGCGCTCGCTCATCGCATCTCCTCAAACAGTGGGTAGGCGGCCACGAAGACCTGAACCTGTTCGGCGTCGGGCGCGTCGGCGTCGCTCTCCTCGCGGTGACGCTCCAGCAGCTCCCACATCTCGGTCTTGAGCTGCTCCAGCCGGGCCGGCGACATGGTCATGAAGATGTCGCCCATGCCGAGGGCGTCCCGCCAGGCAACCGACCACTCGTGCTGGCGGGCGAACCACCGCTCGGCGTGCTCCACCAGGTGCCGCACCTGGTCGCCCTGGATCCACTCGATGGCGGCCCGGGCGTCCGGGTCGTCGTCGAAGTCGGTGGACTCCCAGTTGGTGACGTCGTGCGCGGCCCGCCACCAGCGCTGCCGCCCGCTGGCCAGGTCGGGGGCCTCGACGACCAGGCCGACCTCGGCGAGCTGGCGCAGGTGGTAGCTGGTCGCGCCGGTGTTGGTGTGCAGCAGCTCGGCGAGCGTGGTGGCGGTGGCGGGCCCCTTCACCCGCAGCGCGCCGACCAGCCGCATCCGCAGCGGGTGGGCCAGCACCCGCACCTGCTGATGGTTCAGCCGGACGGCGCGGGGCTCGGCTCTCTCGTCGCTCATGCATGCACAATATCTGTGCACAGTTTCTATGCACAAGAGTTGTGCATAGAAACTGTGCACGGGTGGACGGGGGTCGGCGGGTCGGGTCAGCCGGCCAGGAGTTCCCGGACGCCGCGCAGCCGGGTGCGCAGCAGTCCGGCGGCCCGGGACGAGTCGAGGCGTACGTCGGTCGGCCGGAGCACGCCCGCGGCAGCGCCGGTGCTGGTCTTCATGCCGGCCGGGTCGATGCCGGAGGCCGCGGCGACCAGCAGGCCCAGTTCGGCGCGGCTGACCGCGTCCGGGCCGGCCACGTTGAGCGGGCCGGCGTAGTCGGTGTCGACAAGTTCCAGCACGGCGGCGGCCAGGTCGGTGACGTCGACCGGGCAGCGGAGTTCGTCGGTGAACAGGCTCGCCCGGCCGGCGAGGGCGTCGTGGCAGAGCTGGATCTGCTTGCTCCCCTCCCCCACGATCAGCGAGGTACGCACCAGCGCCGCGCCCGGGTCGAGGGCGCGGACCGCCGTCTCGGCCGCCGCCTTCGCCGCGCCGTACGGGAACACCGGGCTGGGCGGCTCGTCGTCGCCGTACGGCTCGGGGCGGCCGGCGTGCAGCGCGTCGCTGGAGATGTGCACCAGCCGGGCCCCCGCCTCGGCCGCGGCGTACCCGACATGCGCCGCGCCGTCCGCGGTGACCGCCCAGTCGCCGTAGCGGTAGGGGGTGCCGACGACCGCGTCCGGGCGCACCTCGGCGACCAGCGCGCGGACCGCGGCCCGGTCGGTCACGTCCAGCCGCCGCGCCGCCACCCCGGGCACCCCGATCGCCCCCGAGTGGTACGTCCCCACCACCGACCACCCGGCATTCACCGCCTGCCGGCACACCTCCCGCCCCAGAAACCCACTACCCCCCACCACGAGCAGCCTCATCCCCCGCCCTCCCCACGAACGATCAAGAGGTTCGCGTCATGTCGACTGGCCGATCATGACGCAAACCTCTTGATCAACGGGGGCCGGCCGGGCCAGGGCCGGGTGGATGGGTCAGGTGGGGTCGGCCACCGGGGCGGCGGGGCCGGCGGTGCCGGTGTGCGGGGCGGCCTGCGGCTTCGGCTTGGCGTCGATGCCGGCCTCGGTGCGCTGCTGGGCGGTGATCGGGGTCGGCGCGCCGGTCAGCGGGTCGAAGCCGCCCCGGGTCTTCGGGAACGCGATCACCTCGCGGATCGAGTCCGCGCCGGCGAGCAGCATGCAGACCCGGTCCCAGCCGAACGCGATGCCGCCGTGCGGCGGCGGGCCGTACTTGAACGCCTCCAGCAGGAAGCCGAACTTGTCCTGCGCCTCCTCGGGCGTGATGCCGAGCAGGTCGAAGACCCGGCGCTGCACGTCGCCGCGGTGGATACGGATCGAGCCGCCGCCGATCTCGTTGCCGTTGCAGACGATGTCGTACGCATACGCCAGCGCCCGGTCCGGCGCCTCCTCGAACCGGTCCACCCAGTCGGCGTTCGGCGAGGTGAACGGGTGGTGCACGGCCGTCCAGCCGCCCTCGTCGGTGCGCTCGAACATCGGCGCGTCGACCACCCAGCAGAACGCCCAGGCGCTCTCGTCGACCAGCCCGGCCCGCTTGGCGATCTCGATCCGAGCCGCGCCGAGCAGTTCCTGCGCCTCCCGGGTGTTGGCGCTGGCGGCGAAGAAGATGGCGTCGCCCGGCTTGGCGCCGACCGCGTCGGCCAGCCCGGCCAGGTGCGCCTCGGAGAGGTTCTTGGCCACCGGGCCACGGGCCTCGCCGGTCTCCGCGTCGAGCACCACGTACGCCAGGCCGCGCGCGCCGCGCGCCTTGGCCCAGTCCTGCCAGCCGTCCAGCTCCTTGCGGCTCTGCGCCGCGCCGCCCGGCATGACGACCGCGCCGACGTAGCCGCCCGCGTCGATCGCGCCGGCGAACACCCGGAACTCGGTGCCGCGCAGGTAGTCGGTCAGCTCGGTCAGCTCGACGCCGTAGCGCAGGTCCGGCTTGTCCGAGCCGTACCGGGCCATCGCGTCGTGCCAGGTGATCCGCGGGATCGGCCGGGAGATCTCGTGCCCGGCCAGGTCGGACCAGAGCGCCGCGACGATCGCCTCGCCGAGGTCGATCACGTCGTCCTCGGTGACGAAGGACATCTCGATGTCGAGCTGGGTGAACTCCGGCTGCCGGTCGGCGCGGAAGTCCTCGTCCCGGTAGCAGCGGGCGATCTGGTAGTACCGCTCCATGCCGCCGACCATCAGCAGCTGCTTGAACAGCTGCGGGGACTGCGGCAGCGCGTACCAGCTGCCGGGCTGCAGGCGCACCGGCACCAGGAAGTCGCGGGCGCCCTCGGGGGTCGAGCGGGTCAGCGTCGGGGTCTCGATCTCCAGGAAGTCGCGCTCGTGCAGCACCGCGCGGGCGAGCTGGTTGGCCCGCGAGCGCAGCCGCATGGCCTTCGCCGGCCCGCTGCGGCGCAGGTCCAGGTAGCGGTAGCGGAGCCGGACGTCGTCACCGGCCTCGACCTGGTCGTCCACCGGCAGCGGCAGCGGCGCGGCCTCGGAGAGCACCTCCAGCTCGGCGGCGGTCACCTCGACCTCGCCGGTGGGCAGGTCGGGGTTCTCGTTGCCCTCGGGGCGGCGGGTCACCTCGCCGGTCACCCGGACGCAGAACTCGTTGCGCAGCGCGTGCGCGTCCTCCTCGCGGAACACCACCTGGACCACGCCGGAGCCGTCGCGCAGGTCGACGAAGATCACGCCGCCGTGGTCGCGCCGGCGGGCCACCCACCCGGCGAGCGTCACCGTGGTGCCGGCGTCCGTCGCGCGCAGGCTGCCGGCGTCATGGGTACGGATCACGACTTGCGTCTCCTCATCTGCGGTACACGTCTGCTCCCCGCATTCTGTCAGGGTCCTCCGGTGCCGGCTGGCACCGGGCGCTCCTACCCTGCGTGACCCGGCCCGGACACGCGGGCGGGCCGCCGGGTTCACCCGGCGGCCCGCTGGCGTGCGTTCGGTCAGAAGATGCTGACGCCGTAGCGGCTCAGCGCCTCGGTGACCGGCTGGAAGTAGGTGGTGCCACCGGTGGTGCAGTTGCCGCTGCCGCCGGAGGTCAGGCCCAGGGCGGTGCTGCCGGCGAAGAGCGGGCCGCCGCTGTCGCCCGGCTGGGCGCAGACGGTGGTGCGGATCAGCCCGGAGACCGAACCCTCGGCGTAGTTCACCGTGGCGTTGAGCGCGGTCACCCGGCCGCTGCGCAGGCCGGTGGTGCTGCCGGAGCGCTGCACCGACTGGTTGACGTACGCGTTGCCGGCCGCGGTGATGTCGCGGTAGCTGCCGTTGTAGAGGTAGACGTTGCCGGCCGCGTTGGCGGAGTTGTTGTGCCGCACGATGCCGTAGTCGTTGCCCGGGAAGCTGCTGCCGGTCCGGGTGCCCAGCAGGTTGGTCTGGCTGGAGTTGCTGTACCAGCTGGAGGAGATGTTGGTGCAGTGCCCGGCGGTCAGGAAGTAGTAGGTGCTGCCGCTGCGCACGTTGAAGCCGAGCGAGCAGCGCCCGCCGCCGCCGGCGTAGATGGCGTGGCCGCCGGAGATCCGGGTGCTCAGCACACCGGGCTCGGCCTCGATCCGCACCGCGCCGTTGGTCCGCGCGGCGGCCGCCTTGACCCGGTCCAGCTTGGCGCCGGTGATCGTGCTGTCGACGGAGACCACCACCTGGTTGGTCGCCGGGTCGGTCCACCAGGCGGTGCCCGGGATCTTGGCGCCGTTCTCCAGCTCGGCGGTGGCCCGGGCCAGCTCGGCGGCGCCGCGGGTGACCAGCTTCGGGGTGGCGCCGGCCGCCCGGACCTCGCGGGCGGCGGCCGCGTCGGTCACGGTGACGACCATCTTGCCGCTGGCGTCGGCGTACGTGCCGGCGGACCGGTCGCCGAGTCGCTCAGCCAGGCCGGCCGCGGCATCGGGGGTGGCAGCCGCGGGTGCCGCCTGGGCGGGGGCGCCGAGCAGCGAGCCGGCGACCAGGGCTCCGGCCGCGGCCACGGTGACGGCGCGACGGAGAGATGACCTCGTGGGTCGCATGGAACAACCTCCCGGAAGGGGGTGACAGGGCCGCGCCGGGGGTGACGGGCCCGAGGGCGATGCCGGCCGAGCTGGGGACAACCGGCCGAGCTGAGTGAAGTATTCACATGTTTAAGATCCTCGGCAAGACCTAGTTTGCCCGTATTGACCCGACGCCCCGATGTAACACCGGCGCAACATTGTGGACAGAGAGCGTCATCTATACGATCTGGCCACCGCGTAGTTCTGGCACCCGCGATCCGGAGGCCGCCATGTCCCTCGCCCGCCGCGCGCTGGCCGCCCTCGCCAGCGTCACCGCCACCGTCACCCTGCTCGCCGCCGCCCCCTCCCCCGCCCAGGCCGCCCCCGGCCCACCGCCGAGCTCGATGGCGAGTCTCGGCGACTCCATCACCCGCGGCTTCAACGCCTGCGGCTGGTACGTCGACTGCACCGCGCGGTCGTTCAGCACCGGCGACTACGCCACCGTCAACAGCCACTATCTGCGGATCCGGACGGTCAACCCGGCGATCGGCGGCCGCAACCACAACGACGCCCGGTCCGGGGCGAAGTCGGCCGACATGTACGGGCAGGCCGGCACCGCGGTCAGCCAGGGCGTCGGCTACGTCACCATGCTGATCGGCGCGAACGACGCCTGCACCAGTTCGGAGTCGAGCATGACCCCGGTGAGCACCTTCCGGGCGAACATCGACTCCGCGCTCAACCGGCTCAAGGCCGGCCTGCCCACCGCCCGGGTGCTGGTGATCAGCATCCCCGACATCCACCGGCTCTGGTCCGTCGGCCGCACCAGTGGCAGCGCCCGCACCGCCTGGTCGCTCTTCGGCATTTGCCAGTCCATGTTGGCCAACCCGACCTCCACCGCCCAGGCCGACGTGGACCGGCGGGCCCGGGTCCGGCAGCGGGTGGTCGACTACAACACCCAACTGGCCCAGGCCTGCGCCGCGTACGGCGCGAACTGCCTGTTCGACGGCAACGCGGTGTTCGGCTACCCGTTCACCCTCGGCCAGCTCTCCGGCTGGGACTACTTCCACCCGAACACCAGCGGCCAGCAGGTGCTGGCGAGCGTCTCGTACGCCGCCGGCTTCCGCTGGTAGCGACGGCCCCGGCGCGCGGGCGGCCGTCCCGTCCGCGCGCCCACCGTCCACCCGCCTTCCCGTGCGTGCGAGTCGCTGGCCGCGCCGCCACACCAGCGGAGCCGGTTGCCGCGCCGACCTGTCGGACCGACCTTTCGGACCGGCCATCCCGGACCGGCCTGTCGGGCCGGTGGCGGGGCGGTCAGTCGGCCCGGCGGCGCGCTCCCGGGCCGGGCCGGGGCACCACGTCGCGCGCCGCGGTCACCGGGTGCCCCCGCTCGCAGCGCAGCTCGACGCGCACCTCGCCGCCGCAGTCGCGGTGCCCGACGCTCAACGGCGAGCCGTCCGGGTCGGCCAGGTAGCGGTCCCCCCAGCCGAGCACCGCCACCAGCACCGGCCAGAGGTCGAGCCCCTTCTCGGTCAACCGGTACTCGTGCCGTTCCCGGCTGCCCGGCTCCCGGTACGGCTGCCTGCGCAGCACCCCCTCCTCGACCAGGGTGGCCAGCCGGTTGGTGAGCACCTGGCGGGGGATCCCGGTGCGGATCCGCATGTCGTCGAAGCGGCGTACGCCGTTGAACACCTCGCGGAGCACCACCAGGGTCCACTTCTCGCCGAGCACCGCCATCGCCCGGGCGATGGTGCAGTTCTCCACCGACCAGTCCAGCGCGGGGGGTCTCATGCCCTCCAGGCTAGGTCTGATTGACAGACTCAGCAACGGGCTGCCAGGCTGAGTCCATGACACAGACGCAGGCGCGCAGCCGTACCTTCTCCTGGTCCGACCCGGGCCTCAACGCCGCGCTCGTCGGCCGGCGCAGCGGCCTGGAACTGCTCCGCGCGATGATCGCCGGTGAGCTGGCCGCGCCGCCGGTGATGCACCTGATCGACATGACCCGGATGGAGGCCGACGAGGGCCGGGTCGCGGTCGAGCTGGTGCCGCAGGAGTTCCACTACAACCCGCTCGGCACCGTGCACGGCGGGGTCATCTCCACCCTGCTGGACACCGCGGCGGCCTGCGCCGTGCACACCACGCTGCCGGCCGGCGTCGGCTACACCTCGCTGGACCTGAACGTGAAGTTCCTGCGTCCGGTCACCGTGGACTCCGGCGTCCTGCGCTGCGAGGGCACCGTCCTGCAGCGCGGCCGCCGCACCGCGCTGGCCGAGGCGAAGCTGGTCGACGCCCGGTCCCGGCTGGTCGCCCACGCCACCTCGAGCTGCCTCCTGCTTCCCCTCGACTCCCCCACGCCCTGACCGCCCACCCTGCGATCTTGCGGTCGCCACCCTGCCACGCGCGGCATGCGACCTCGGCCGGGGCGCCCACGAGCAAGATCGCCGGAGAGCCGCTCCGGGCGCGGTCGTCGTAGTGAGAGCCAGCGACGATCGCGCCCGGAGCGCCAGGGAGTGGGCTGGGCAAGGCGAGCGGCAGCACCCGGGGGTTGGGCAAGGCGAGCGGCAGCGCCCGGGGTGGCGGGGCGAGCGGCAGCGCCCGGAGCGCCGGGGCGAGCGGGAGCGCCCGGGGTGGGGCGGGGCGGTCAGCCGGCGGCGGTCAGTCGGGCCCGGCGGGCGTCGCGCTTGTCCTCGAACCGGGCGGCGGCGCGCTCCAGGTCGTCGAGCTGGCGGGCCAGCTGGTCGCGGGCGGCCTCACCGTCGCCGTCCAGGCCGGTGACGTTCCAGACGTCCCACTGCCGCAGCACCGGCATCAGCACCTCGTCCCGGTGCTGGCGCAGGTCGTAGATGCCGGCGAGCGCGATCGCCACCGACTTGCGGGCGAAGCCCTCGATCCCGTTGCCGGGCATCTGGAAGTCGGCCACCACATCCGCCACCGCCCGCATCGCCTGGCTGGGCGCCAGCTCGAAGGCGGCGGCGAGCAAGTTGCGGTAGAAGACCATGTGCAGGTTCTCGTCCGCGGCGACCCGGGCCAGCAGCGCCTCGCACACCGGGTCGCCGGTGGCCCGGCCGGTGTTGCGGTGCGAGATCCGGGTGGCCAGCTCCTGGAACGACACGTACGCCAGCGAGTGCAGCACCTCGTCGTCGTGCGCGTTGACGTAGCCCGCCGACATGTGCACCATCCGGGCCCGCTCCAGGGCGACCGGGTCGACCGCCCGGGTCACCGTCAGGTAGTCCCGGATCGCCGTGCCGTGCCGCCCCTCCTCGGCCGTCCACCGGTGCACCCAGGTGCCCCAGGCGCCGTCCCGGCCGAACAGGGTGGCGATCTCGTGGTGGTACGAGGGCAGGTTGTCCTCGGTGAGCAGGTTGACCACCAGCGCGGTGCGGGCCACCTCGGGAAGGGTCGAGTCGGCGTCCGACCACGGCTGGCCGCCCAGCGGGCCGTCGAAGGTGCGTCCCTCGCTCCACGGCACGTACTCGTGCGGGAACCACTCCTTCGCCAGCGAGAGGTGCCGGTCGAGGTTGCGCTCGACCACCGGCTCCAGCTCGACGAGCAGCGCGGTCTGGCTCAGTGCGGTCACAAGGCTCTCCCTACGGTGGCGTAACTTACGCCACCGTAGGTCCGATCGTCCGTCCGCGCCAGTCCTGTCCCAGCCGGACCGCCGGCGAGTCAGCCCACCAGCGGCTTCAGGTCCACCTCCGGAGGCATCCAGACACCGGCCTCGGCGGGCACCTGCGCACCGGAGCGGATGTCCTTCACCTCGTCCTGCTCGGCCCCGGGGAACCAGACGTACGGGATGCCGCGCCGCTCGGCGTAGCGGATCTGCTTGCCGAACTTCGCCGCGCTCGGCGACACCTCGGTGGGCACCCCCCGCGACCGCAGCGCCTCGGCCACCCGGTTGCTCGCCGCGCGCTGCTCCTCGCTGGCCACCGCCACCAGGACGCAGGTCGGCACGTCCCGCGAGACGGTCAGCGCCCCGGCGCCGAAGAGCAGGCCGAGCAGCCGGGTCACCCCGATCGAGATGCCCACCCCGGGGAACCGCACGGTGCCGGCGCTGGCCAGGTTGTCGTACCGGCCGCCGGAGCAGATCGAGCCGAACCGCTCGTAGCCGACCAGCTGCGTCTCGTAGACCGTGCCGGTGTAGTAGTCCAGGCCGCGGGCGATCCGCAGGTCGGCCACGCAGAGCCCGGGAGCGTGCTCGGCGGCGGTCTCCACCACCCGGACGAGTTCCTCGATCCCCTCGTCGAGCAGCGGATCGGTCACCCCGAGGGCGCGCACCGCGTCGGCGAAGGAAGCGTCCGGCGCGGAGATCTCGGCCAGCGCCAGGGCGGCCTTCGCCTGCGCCTCGCTCGCCCCGGCGGTCTCGGCCAGCAGTTCGGCGACCTTCGCCGGGCCGATCTTGTCGAGCTTGTCGACCGCGCGCAGCGCCGCCTCCGGGTCGCTGATCCCCACCCCCCGGTAGAAGCCTTCGCAGATCTTGCGGTTGTTGACCTGGATGCGCACCGGCGGGATCGGCAGCGAGCGCAGCGCATCGCCGACCACCAGCGGCATCTCCGCCTCGTGGTGCGGCGCGAGGGTGTCCCGGTCGACGATGTCGATGTCGGCCTGGAGGAACTCGCGGTAACGCCCCTCCTGCGGCCGCTCCCCTCGCCACACCTTCTGGATCTGGTAGCGGCGGAACGGGAACTGCAGCTTGCCGGCGTTCTCCAGCACGTACCGGGCGAACGGCACGGTCAGGTCGAAGTGCAGGCCGAGCGAGTCGTCGCCGGCCGGGCCCTCGGCGTCGGCCTGCAACCGGCGGATCACGTAGACCTCCTTGGAGGTCTCCCCCTTGCGCAGCAACTGGTCCAGCGGCTCCACCGCGCGGGTCTCCAGCGGGGCGAAGCCGTACAGCTCGAAGGTGCTGCGGATCCGGTCCAGCACGTACTGCTCGATCATCCGCTGCGGCGGCGACCACTCCGGGAAGCCGGAGATGGGCGTGGGCTTGCTCATGGCGTACTCCTTGGCGGTCCGCGCCGGGCGCGGTCAGGTCGTGGGGCCCGCGCACGGCGCGGGCGGGGGGTCACCAGCCTCGGCTGGGAGCGACCGGTCGCGCGCCGTCGGCGCCCGCCACCTCGATGAGGTACGGGTTTGTCGCGCGCTCACGGCCGATGGTGGTCGCGGGGCCGTGGCCGGGCAGGACGACGGTGTCGTCGGCCAGCGGGAGGATCTTGCTCCGCAGGCTGGCGAGCATCGTCGGCAGGTCGCCACCCGGCAGGTCGGTGCGGCCGATGGAGCCGGCGAACAGCACGTCCCCGGAGAGGCAGACCTCGTCCGCCTCCCACGGCGAGCCGGCGCCCGGCAACCGGAACAGCACCGACCCGCCGGTATGGCCCGGGGCGTGGTCGACGGTGATCTTCAGCCCGGCGAGGTCGAGGGTGAGCCCGTCGGTCAGCTCGGCGACGTCCTCCGGCTCGGCGTAGGGCAGCCGCCCGCCGAACAGCGCGGTGAGGTCGGCGGAGAGCCCCTTGGCCGGGTCGGCGAGCATCTCCCGGTCGTCCGGGTGCACGTACGCGGTGATGCCGCGGGCGCCGCACACCGGCGCGACCGAGAAGGTGTGGTCCAGATGGCCGTGGGTGAGCAGCACGGCGGCCGGGTGCAGGCGGTGCTCGGCGAGCAGCGCGTCGAGCCGGTCGAGCACCCCGATCCCGGGGTCGACCACCACGCACTGTTCCCCGGGCGCGGCGGCGACCACGTAGCAGTTGGTGCCGAAGGCGTCCGCGGGAAAGCCGGCCACCAGCACGGGCGATCCCCTTCCGTCGAGCTGTGCGTCCCTGTGAGCAGCCTAACCGGCGGCGCGAGTCGGTTCTGCGCATCCGCCCCGCCCGCCCCGTACGGCACAGTGACGCGCTCCGATAAGGGCAGCCCGGACCTCGTACACCACATTCCCAGCCGGTAGCCGTACACTCTGGCGGGCGTGTGGCGCGGCGCACGTGCCGCCCGACGGGGCGCGGGCCGTCCGTCCGCCGGTGACGACCAGGGTAGAGGAAGGGGAGCGCGGGTGGCTTCCAGCAGGGACCGGCAGCGCAAACTGGCGCGGGCCAAACTCGACCGGCAGTTGGCCCGCCGGGCCGCCCGGGCCCGGCGCCGCCGGCAGATCCAGGCCGGGGTGGGCGCCGCCGTCGTCCTGCTGCTGATCGTGGCCGGCACGGCCTGGGCGCTGGGCGCCTTCGACGACGACGGCAAGCAGAACACCGCCGCCGAGGAGATCTGCCTCTGGACCCCGCAGGACGCCACGGCCAACACCAACCTCAAGGACGTGGGCACCCCGGCGACCACCGGCCTGCCCACCGACGGCGTCTCGGCGATGACGATCACCACCAACCAGGGTGCGCCGATCACGGTCGAGCTCGACCTGGCCACCGCGCCGTGCGGCGGGGCCAGCATGGCGCACCTGGCCAGCCGGTCGTTCTACGACAACACCAAGTGCCACGAGATCACCGCCGAGGGCGCGCTGCGCTGCGGTGACCCCAGCGGCACCGGTCTGGGCGGGCCGACCTACTCCTTCTACAACGAGAACGTGCCTACCGCCCCGTCCGCGTCCCCGTCGGCCAGCCCCGCGCCGGACCAGCCCCCGGCGTACCCGAAGGGCACGGTCGCGATGATCGCCAACCCGCCGGGCGCCAACGGCAGCCAGTTCCTGATCTTCTTCAAGGACTACCAGACCACCGACCCGAAGTTCCCGATCATCGGCCGGGTCACCGGTGGGATCGACGTGGTGGAGAAGATCGGTGCCTTGGAGACCGTGGACAATGGGAGCGGAGCCAAGGTCAAGCCGAAGACCGACGTGGTGATCCAGAGCCTCACCGTGGGCGAGCCGGTGGCTCAGGCCACGGCGGCGCCGACACCGACGTCCTCGGCGACCGGCGCTCCGTCGGCCAGCCCGAGCGCCGGCTGACCCGGCCCCAACCACTCAGCGGCACCGGCCGCCCCCGACATAGTCCAGGAGGATCCAGGCGTGACGTCCACCAGAGAGCGGCAGCGCGCGGCGGCCCGCGCCCGGCTCGAGAAGGAGATGGCCGAGCGCGCGGCGAGGGCCCGCAAGCGCCGGCAGACGCAGGCGATCGTGGGGGCCGCGGCGGCTCTGCTGCTGGTGGTCGCCGGGACGGTCTGGCTCGCCACCAGCCTGGGTGACGACGACAAGACCGACAACACCGCGGCGCCGGAGGCCGGCTTCGTCCAGTGCGCCTTCACCGAGGTCCCCGCCGACCAGCGGACCAAGCAGATCAAGGACGTCGGGGTGCCGGGGGCGCAGCAGTCGAACACCGGCGTGCAGACCATGACGATCGACACCAACCTGGGTCCGATCACCGCCAAGGTCGACCGGGCCGCGGTGCCCTGCACGGCGGGCAGCTTCACCCACCTGGCCGAGAAGAACTTCTTCGACAACAGCAAGTGCCACCGGCTGGTGACCGAGGGCATCAAGGTGCTCCAGTGCGGTGACCCGAGCGCGACCGGCAAGGGCTGGCGGGAGACCGACGGCACCGGCGGCCCGAGCTACCGGCTCGTCGAGGAGAACCTGCCGACCGACAAGCGGCCGCCGTACCCGGAGGGCGTCATCGCCATGGCCAACTCCGGCCAGCCGGGCAGCACGGGCAGCCAGTTCTTCATCGTCTACGGCGACTCGCCGCTGGACCCGAACTACACCGTGCTCGGCACCATCACCGGTGGCATGGACATCGTCAAGCAGGTCGCGGCGGCAGGCGACGACAAGGCGTTCGCCCAGCAGGCCGGCGGTGGTCACCCGAAGAAGGAGATCACCATCAACAAGCTCACCATGAGCGCCCCCCAGGGCTGACCCGCCCACCCGCACGACGAAGCGCCCGCCGGCCCCGCCGGCGGGCGCTTCCACGTCCTCCACCCCACCCGCCGCCAGCCCCCGGAACCGGCGCGGCACCGGCACCCGGCACCCGGCACTGTGATCGTCTGATCGAGAACAGGGCACCGGAAGCCGGTTTTCCCTGCTGCACCGCAGACGATCATCGTGCCTCGGGTGGGCGGCGGCGGGGCCGGGTGGGCGGCGGCGGGGAGGCGGGCCGTGGCGGCGGGGTGGTGTCGCCGCCACGGCGGTGTCGTCAGGCGCCGGAGGTGACGCGGTAGGCGTCGAAGACGCCGTCGACCTTGCGGACCGCGGCCAGCAGGTGCCCGAGGTGCTTCGGGTCGGCCATCTCGAAGCTGAACCGGCTCACCGCCACCCGGTCCCGGGTGGTGGTAACGGTGGCGGAGAGGATGTTGACCCGCTCGTCGGAGAGCACCCGGGTGACGTCGGCGAGCAGCTTGTGCCGGTCCAGCGCCTCCACCTGGATGGCGACCAGGAACGTCGACGCGCTGGTCAGCTTCCAGCTGACCTCGACCACCCGCTCGCCCTGGGCCCGCAGGTCCTCGGCGTTGGCGCAGTCGTCGCGGTGCACGCTCACCCCGCCGGAGCGGGTGACGAACCCGAAGACCGCGTCCGGCGGGACCGGGGTGCAGCAGCGGGCCAGCTTGATCCACACGTCGCTGACGCCGCGTACCACCACACCCGGGTCGGCGCTGCTCTGCCGGCTGCGCGGCGGCCGGGTGGCGACGGCGGTCTCGGCGATGTCCTCCGCCGCGCCCTCCTCGCCGCCGTACGCGGCCATCAGCTTCTGCACCACCGACTGGGCGGAGACCTGGCTGTCGCCGACCGCGGCGTAGAGCGAGGCGACGTCCGGCAGGTGCAGGTCCCGGGCGATCGCCATCAGCGCGTCCGGGGTGAGCATCCGCTGCAACGGCATGCCCTGCTTACGCATCGCCTTGACGATCGCGTCCTTGCCGGCCTCGATCGCCTCCTCGCGCCGCTCCTTGTTGAAGTACTGGCGGATCTTCGTCCGCGCCCGCGGGCTCTTGACGAAGCCCAGCCAATCCTGCGTCGGGCCGGCGGTGTCGGACTTCGAGGTGAAGATCTCGATCACGTCGCCGTTGGACAGCGTCGACTCCAGCGGCACCAGCTTGCCGTTGACCCGCGCGCCGATGCACTTGTGCCCGACCTCGGTGTGCACCGCGTACGCGAAGTCCACCGGCGTCGAGCCCGTCGGCAGCGGGATGACGTCACCCTTCGGGGTGAAGACGTACACCTCCTGGCTGGACAGGTCGAACCGGAGCGCGTCGAGGAACTCGCTCGGGTCGGCCGCCTCCCGCTGCCAGTCCAGCAGCTGGCGCAGCCAGGTCATCTCGTCGATGTGCGCCGGCGGGCCGACGATCTGGGTGCCCTTGTGCTCCTTGTACTTCCAGTGCGCGGCGATGCCGAACTCGGCGGTGCGGTGCATCGCGTAGGTGCGGATCTGCATCTCCACCGGCTTGCCGGTGGGCCCGATGACCGTCGTGTGCAACGACTGGTACATGTTGAACTTGGGCATCGCGATGTAGTCCTTGAACCGGCCCGGCACCGGCTGCCAGTTGGCGTGGATCACGCCCAGCGCCGCGTAGCAGTCCCGCACCGTGTCGACCAGGATCCGCACCCCGACCAGGTCGTAGATGTCGTTGAAGTCGCGACCCCGCACGATCATCTTCTGGTAGATCGAGTAGAGGTGCTTCGGCCGGCCGGTGGTCTCCGCCTTGATCTTGGCGGCCTTCAGGTCGGTCTGGACCTTCTGGGTGACCTGGCGCAGCAGCGCCTCACGCTGCGGCTGGTGCTCCCCGATGAGGCGGTTGATCTCCTCGTACCGCTTCGGGAAGAGCGTGCCGAAGGCGAGGTCCTCCAGCTCCCACTTGATGGTGTTCATACCCAACCGGTGGGCCAGCGGGGCGAGGATCTCCAGCGTCTCCTTGGCCTTCTGCTCCTGCTTAGGGCGGGGCAGGAAGGTCAGGGTGCGCATGTTGTGCAGCCGGTCGGCCAGCTTGATCACCAGCACCCGCGGGTCCTTGGCCATCGCCACGACCATCTTGCGGATCGTCTCGGCCTTGGCCGCGTCGCCCAGCTTGACCTTGTCGAGCTTGGTGACCCCGTCGACCAGCAGCGCGACCTCGCCGCCGAAGTCGGCGCGCATCTGGTCGAGGGTGTACTCGGTGTCCTCGATGGTGTCGTGCAGCAGCGCGGCGACCAGCGTGGTGGTGTCCATCCCGAGATTGGCCAGGATGGTCGCCACCGCGAGCGGGTGGGTGATGTACGGGTCGCCCGACTTACGGTACTGCCCGGAGTGCCACCGGGCCGCCGTGTCGAAGGCGCGCTGGAGCAGCCGCGCGTCGGCCTTCGGGTGGTTCTCCCGGTGGGTCGAGATCAGCGGCTCCAGCACCTCGCTGACCTGCGAGGACTGCCAGGGCGCGTTGAACCGGGCCAGCCGGGCCCGCACCCGGCGGCCGGTGGGCGCGTTGGAGAGCGCGAACCCGGTGCTGGGCCCGGGCTCACCGGCGTCGGTCCGGAAGGGGACCACGACCGCGTCCGCCCCCGGCCGGGCGCCCTCGGTCCGGGCCGCGCCGGCGCGTACGCCCTCGGCCGGGCCGGAGCCGTTGCCAGAGCCCGTCACCCGGGCCGAAGCGTCACCGTTCCGGCCGGTCACCGAGCCGTCCGCGTCACCTGTCGGGTGCACCGTGCCCTCCACCGGAGGGACGACATCGTGGGACACCGGCCTCCTCACCGCTCGCCGGAAGTACACCGACCGTGCGCCGGCCGGCCTGGTCTCGCGCCACCCGGACGGCCCACCGCCCGGTCAGCAAAGGGCAATGCTACCCGCACGCACGGTACCCCGCCGCTCCGCCGGACGGACCGCACCGGATCCGTCCGACGGCCGGAGAGCTCAAACGGTCAGCAGGGCATGGACCGGACGCGGCGCCAGCCGCTCCCGGCCGCCGAGGAAGCCCAGCTCCAGCAACACGGTGAAACCGGCCACCGTGCCGCCGGCCCGCTCCACCAGTTCCAGGGTGGCCGCGGCGGTGCCGCCGGTGGCGAGCACGTCGTCGACCACCAGCACCCGGTGCCCAGCGGTGAAGGCGTCCTGGTGCACCTCCAGCGTGGCCTCGCCGTACTCCAGCTCGTACGACGCCGAGTGCACGGCCCGGGGCAGCTTGCCGGCCTTACGGACCGGCACCACGCCCACCCCGGTCGCGTACGCGATGGCGGCGGCGACCACGAAACCGCGCGCCTCCATCCCCACCACCGCGTCGAACGACTCCGGCCCGTGGTACGCGATGATCCGGTCGACCACCTCGCGGAACGCCGCACCGTCGGCGAACAGCGGCATCAGGTCCTTGAACACGACACCGGGCTTGGGGAAATCGGGCACGTCGAGCACCCGGCTGGCCACCAGTCGCGCGGCGTCCAGCCCGCTGTCCCCGCGTAGCCCGCTGCTGTGGGTCTCCGTCACGGCAGTTCTGTGTCCCTTCCACGACGACGGCGTCCTTCGTGCTGCTCGCACAGCATGAAGGACGCCGTCGGGTCGTCTCCTACCGGGTGTCCCCTGCGCCGCTCAGCGCCGCTTTCCACCCGGCCGGTTGCCGCCGCCACCGGACGGCCGCCCGCCCCGGGCGGTGCCGCCGGACCGCTTGCCGACCGGGCGGGCGCCCACCTTGGGCGCGGCGCCGGCCAGCGCGGCCGCCTCCGGGTCGACCGCCGCGGCGGTCTCCGCGCCCGTCCGCGGCGCGCCCTTCGGGGTGATCTCGCCCCGCTCGATGGCGCCCCGGCGGGCCAGGACGCGCTTGGTGTGCGCCTGGATCCGCGGGTCGTAGTTCTTCAGCAGCACCAGCAGCGGGGTGGCCAGCAGGATCGAGGTCAGGAAGGCCACCGCCATACCGACGAAGAGCACCAGGCCGAGGTCCTTCAGGGTGCCCGCGCCGAGCAGTCCGGCACCGATGAAGAGCAGACCACCGACCGGCAGCAGGGCGACCACCGAGGTGTTCAGCGACCGCATCAGGCTCTGGTTGATGGCCAGGTTGGCCGCCTCGCCGTACGTCTGGTTGTTGTTGGCGGTGATGCCCCGGGTGTTCTCCTGGACCTTGTCGAAGACCACCACCACGTCGTAGAGCGCGAAGCCCAGAATGGTGAGGAAGCCGATGATCGTCGACGGGGTGACCTCGAAACCGACCAGCGAGTAGATGCCCGCGGTGAGGATCAGGTTCATCACCAGCGAGGCGACCGCCGCGACCGCCATCCGCCACTCGAAGCGCAGGATCAGGTAGACCATCACCACCGCGATGAAGATCAGCAGACCGAGCAGCGCGCGTTCGGTGACCTGGCTGCCCCACGCCTCACTGACCTGGTTGCCACTGATCTGCGTCGGGTCGATGCCGAACTCGCGGGCGATCTCGGCCTTGACGTCGTTGGCCTGCTCGGCGCTGAGCTGGGTGGTGCGCATCTCGTAGAAGTCGCCACCGGTGCCGCCGACCTTCTGCGCGGTGACCACCTCGGCGCCGTCGCCCGCCGTGGCGAGCGCCGCGTCGACCTGCTCCTCGGCCCGCTCCAGCGTGCCCACGCTGGCCGGGATCTGGAACGAGTTGCCGCCGGCGAACTCGATGCCGAGGCTGAAGCCGCGCAGCGAGACGCTGAGCACCGCGATCAGGATCAGCGCGCCGGCGACGGTGAACCACAGCTTCCGCCGGCCGATGATGTTGAGACCGGCCTCGCCCCGGTAGAGGCGACTCGCCAGACCACTTCCAGCCATCTCAGGCCTCCTTGGCACGCGGGTTGCGGGGCGTGGCCTGCTGGGCCCGGGCCGGCAGTGCCCGGCCCAGTCCGCTGACCCGCGGGGACAGGAACGCCCGGGTCCGGGCGAACATCGTCATGATCGGGTGGCGGAAGAGGAAGACCACGACCAGGTCCAGCACGGTGGCCAGACCCAGGGCGAACGCGAAGCCCTTCACCGTGCCGACCGAGACGATGTAGAGCACCACGGCCGACATGAGGGTGATGGCGTTCGCCGAGATGATCGTCCGCCGGGCCCGGATCCAGGCGCGCGGCACGGCGCTGCGCGGGCTGCGCCCCTCCCGGATCTCGTCCTTGAGC
Source organism: Micromonospora echinaurantiaca (assembly GCF_900090235.1). Taxonomy (NCBI): domain Bacteria; kingdom Bacillati; phylum Actinomycetota; class Actinomycetes; order Micromonosporales; family Micromonosporaceae; genus Micromonospora; species Micromonospora echinaurantiaca. Next base: position 4,009,983 of record NZ_LT607750.1, read on the forward strand.
CGCTCGAAGTAGATGACGAACGAGTCCGCCGCCACACCGAGTGAGACGATCATGCCCGCGATGCCGGCGAGGGTGAGGGTGAAGCCGATCTGCCGGCCGAGCACCACCAGCGCGCCGAAGACCAGCAGCGCCGAGAGGATCAGGCTCAGGAAGATCACCGAGCCGAGCAGGCGGTAGTAGAAGAACGAGTAGATGATGACCAGCAGCATGCCGATACCCGCCGCGAGCAGACCGGCCCGCAGGTGGCTGGCGCCCAGGGTGGCGGTGACGTTCTGCTGCTCCTGCGCCTCGAAGGTCACCGGCAGCGCGCCGTAGCGCAGCTGGCCGGCCAGCTCGCTGGCGTCCTTCTGGTTGAAGCTGCCGGTGATCTGCGAGTTGCCGGTCAGCACGCCCTGGATCTCCGGCGAGGAGACGATCTCGTTGTCCAGTACCACGGCGACCCGGCACTTGCCGTCCTGGCCCAGCGCGGTCGCGTCGCAGGCGCCGCCCTCATTGTTGAACGCCTCGCGGGTGAGGTTCGTCCACTTCTCCTGACCGTCGCCGGTGAAGTCGAGGCTGACCACCCAGGCGCTGGTCTGGTCGAGCACCGCGTTGGCGTCGCTGACGTCGGTGCCGAGCACCTTCGCCACGTCGAGCAGGTACTTCGCGGCGCCGTCCTCACAGGCCACGACCTGCTGGTTCGGGTCGGAGATCGACGCCGGCGGCCGGTCGTCGAGCTGGGCGCAGCTGATCTGCGGCACGTTGAACTGCATGGTCGCCGGCAGCACCGCGACCTCGCGTGGGGTGAGCGAGGCGAACGGCTTGAGCTTCTCGGCCAGCGACGGGTCGCTGCTCAGGTCGGCCGGGCCCTGCAGGCCGCTCGCGGCGGCCCAGGCGGCGGCGCCGACCTTCTGCTCGACCGCCTTGCGCTGCTCCTCGATGCCCTGCGGCACCGGGGCGGCGCTGGCGCTCGGCGACGGCGCGGCGGCGCTCGGCGAGGCGGACGGGGTGGCGCTCGGCGCCGGGGCGGAGCCGCCCTGGCCACCGGCGGTCGGTGAGGCGGTCGCGGCCGGCGCGCTGGCCGACGGGGTCGGCGCGGCGCTGCCGGACGGCGCCGGGCTGGCGGTGCCCGACGGGGTCGGGGTGGCCGCCGGCGCGGTGACCGCGCCGCTGCCGTCGGCGGCCTTCAACAGCTTGCGGAAGCGCAGCTCGGCCGCGCTGCCGACCTCGGTCAGGTCCCGGTTCTCACCGGGCAGGGAGATCACGATGTTCCGGTTGCCCTCGGTGACCACCTCGGCCTCGGCCACGCCGAAGGCGTTGACCCGGCTCTCGATGATCTGGCGGGCCTCCTCCAGGTTCTCCGCCGTCGGGGCCCGGCCGTCGACGGTGTTGGTCGCCTCCAGCGTCAGCCGGGTGCCGCCGACCAGGTCCAAACCGAGCCGGGGCTCGAGCCGGTCCTTCAAGCCGCCGCTGGCGCCGCCCGAGAAGAACACCAGTAGGTAGAGGACGACGAAGATGAGCCCGAGCACGGCCAACTGCCGTCCGGGGCGCATCTGTCCCTGAGGTGGTGCCACGGCTGTCCTGTCTCCCTGTAACGGTCGCGCCGCCGGGCTGCGGCGGCGGGTGTCGGGCCGGGGTTTCCGGCCGACGGGCCTGAGGGGTCGGCACCGGGCCGACACGCCGCCGCTGCGGCCGGCGGGCGCCGACCGGTCACGGGTACGTGCCGACGCCCGGCGTCGACCCGACTATCCAGTTTTCACGTCACGTCCGCCGACCACCCGGCGTGGCGCACCGGCGTGCGGCGGCCCCACCCCGGACGGGTGGACGACCTCACTCCTTGACGGCGTCCGCGTCCTCGACGACTTCCTCGGCCGGGCGCTCCGCCTGGGTGACCACCCGGGCGATCGCCGGGCGGGCGTACCGGGTCTGCACACCGGGTGCGACCTCCAGCAGGACGGTGTCGTCGTCCACGCCGGTGACCGTGCCGTAGAGCCCGCCGATGGTGACCACCTCGTCCCCCGGGGCGAGGGCACGCTGCATCGCCTCCGCCTCGCGGCGGCGCTTCTGCTGAGGGCGGATCATCATGAAGTACATGACGCCGAAGAGCAGGACGATCATCAGGATCGGCGTGAGACCGCCGGCACCTCCGCCGCCCTGTGCTGCATAAAGCACGGTTACAGACCTTCCCATTGGCCTCCGACTCGGCACGAGGGGCGCCGGAGCGGAGGCGGATTCTCACGTCCTGTACAGACCGCGGCGAGTCTAATCCCTGCACCTGGGAACGCCGAATGCGGCACAGATCACGTTCGCATCACGGCTGATCGGGCTGCACGGAGAACAGATCGGGCGCGGGAGGGGCATCGGTGCCAAATGTACCATTCGGCGGCGTACGCCCCAGATGCCGCCAGGCAGCCTCGGTGGCCACCCGCCCCCGGGGCGTACGGGCCAGCAGGCCGGCCCGCACCAGGAACGGCTCGCACACCTCCTCGACCGTGTCCGGCTGCTCCCCCACCGCCACGGCCAGGGTCGACAGGCCGACCGGGCCGCCCCGGAACGAGTCGACCAGCGCGGTCAGCACCGCCCGGTCCAGCCGGTCCAGGCCGAGCGCGTCGACGTCGTACACGGTCAGCGCCGCCCGCGCGGTCTCCAGGTTGACCACACCGTCGGCCCGGACCTCGGCGAAGTCGCGGACCCGCCGCAGCAGCCGGTTGGCGATCCGGGGGGTGCCCCGGGACCGGCCAGCGATCTCGGCGGCGCCGTCGTCGGTGATCGGCACGCCGAGGATCCGCGCCGAGCGGTGCAGCAGCGTCTCCAGGTCCGTTGGGGAGTAGAAGTCCAGGTGGGCGACGAAGCCGAAGCGGTCCCGCATCGGCCCGGTCAGCAGGCCGGACCGGGTGGTCGCGCCGACCAGGGTGAACGGCTCGACGTCCAGCGGGATGGCGGTGGCGCCCGGGCCCTTGCCGACCACCACGTCGACCCGGAAGTCCTCCATCGCGCTGTAGAGCAGTTCCTCGGCCGGCTTGGCGATCCGGTGAATCTCGTCGATGAAGAGCACGTCACCCTCGGCGAGGCTGGTCAGGATCGCCGCCAGGTCGCCCGAACGCTCGATCGCCGGGCCGCTGGTCACCCGGATGCCCGAGCCCAACTCGGCGGCGACGATGTTGGCCAGGGTCGTGTTGTGGACGACGAAATCGTTGACGGTGAAGGTGTGGTCCCCGTCGACCGTCAGACACCGGCACTCGTGCAGACCGGCGGGCTCCACAGCCGTCACCCGGTCGGCCGCCAACCGCTCCTCGAAGCGGTCGCGGCGCGGACCCCATTCGGCGAGTCGCATGCCCCGCGCGCCGATGACCGTGACCCGTTCGACGAACCGGGCCACATCGTCCTGACTGGTGATGCTCAGCCGCCAGGACTCGTGCGGCCTGCCCTGGTAGCGGCCACGCTTGAGCTTGAGCCGGGACTGGACGCCCAGCCGGAGCAGCAGGTGCTGGACGTCCTCGAGCAGGCCGCGCGACACGCTGTAGTACTCGACGACCACGTCGTAGCGGTCACGTCCGCGCCGGCTCACCGTGCCGTCACAGGCGAAGTACGCGCCGAGGAATGCCCCGACCTGCCAGCTGTCGCCGCGGTAAACGAAGTCCGGTACCCGCTTCTGCCAGGCGTTCTTGTCGATCAGTTGGTGTTCCGTGAGCCATGACCGGAGTCCGGACACCCGAACCAGAGAGCTGCGGGGACTGTTCGGCCTGGTGGTGTGCGCATGGCCAAGCCGGTCGCACACCGCCCGGAAGTCGGCGAGGACGGCCTCGTCGCCGCCCGTGAAGGTCACCTGGTTGGTCGTGCAGCCATCCCCGATGAGGTATCCGGCCAGCCGGAACTCATCGACGTCCTCGGTTCCGCCGGAGATCAGCTCCGGACACAGCACGTTCGCAACGGAGTCACGTTCCGTGAGGTCGCCTGCCTTGACCCAGCCGTCGGGCGTCCAGAAGGGGTGGTCCGGCGCGGCAACGACCTCCCGTCCGCTGACTGTCCGAATCCGAACCGAATCCAGTTCGCCCTGTTCATGCACGGCCGTCACCGTGGCACCCTCGCCCGTCCGGGTGATGACCCGGTCGCCCACGACGATGTCGCCCAGCCGACGACGGGTACCGTCCTCGAGCAGTACCAGGGCATCGACTGAGACCGGTTTACCCAGGCCAGGCGGCCCCGACAGGAGGATGTGGTCCGGCGGGCTGCCGCGGCGCATCGCGCCCTTGAGCAGCAGGTCGAGCTGGTCACGCACCCGGTGCTGGGCGATGAACTCGTCCAGCCGCTTCGGCCGGACGCTGGCCTCCGCGTCCCGTTCGGCGTCGTGAACGTACGCCGAGACCAGGCCGCCGTCGGGACCGGTCATCGGGTCCGGCCCAGCAGCCGGATGGCCTGCTTGAGCAGGACCGGCACGGGCGGGGTGTCCCCGTCCACGGTCTCCGCCACCGCGGCCACCGCCTGGTCGGCCTGGGCGGCCGTCCAGCCGAGCCCGACCAGCGCCTGGCGGACCTGCTCGGGCCAGGCCCCGCCGGTCACCCCGGCCGCGCCGTCGGCGCCGACCGGCACCGGACCGATCCGGTCGCGCAGCTCCAGCACCAGGCGTTCGGCGCCCTTCTTGCCGATGCCGGGCACCCGGGTCAGCGCGGCCGTGTCGGCGTTGGCGATGGCCTTGCGGACCGCGTCCGGGGTGTGCACGGCGAGCACCGCCTGGGCCAGCCGGGGGCCGACCCCGCTGGCCGTCTGCAACAGCTCGAACAGCTGCTTGGCGTCGTCGTCGGCGAAGCCGTAGAGGGTGAGCGAATCCTCCCGGACGACCAGGCTGGTGGCCAGCCGGGCCGGCTGACCGACCCGCAGGTCGGCGATCGTGGCCGGGGCGCAGTGCACCGCCAGCCCGACCCCGCCGACCTCGATCACCGCCTGATCCGGACCGGTCGCGGTCACCACGCCGCGCACGCTGGCAATCATCTGCCTCCTCCTCGTCGTACCCGGTCGGCCGCGGCGGCCAGCTTGGAGCGCGTACCGCCGCGCCACACGTGGCAGATGGCCAGGGCGAGGGCGTCGGCGGCGTCGGCCGGCCGGGGCGGCTCGGGCAGCCGCAGCAGCCGGGTGACCATGGCCGTCATCTGCGCCTTGTCGGCCTGACCGGAACCGGTCACCGCGGCCTTCACCTCGCTCGGGGTGTACGTCTGCACCGGCAACCCGGCGCGCGCCCCGGCCAGCACGGCGATCCCGCTCGCCTGTGCGGTGCCCATCACCGTGCGGACGTTGTGCTGGCTGAACACCCGCTCCACGGCGACGCTGTCCGGCCGGTGCTCGGTAACCAGGTCGGTCAGCGAGCGGTCCAGGTGCAGCAGGCGCACCGGCAGCTCGTCGGCTGGGTCGGTGTAGACGACGTAGTAGGCGACCAGGGTGCACTGCCGCCCGGGCAGCCCCTCGACCACGCCGACCCCGCACCGGGTCAGCCCCGGGTCGACGCCCAGCACCCGCACGCCGCCTCCTCCCCCAGCCGTCAGCAGTACGTGTGTTCGACACCCTACTGGGGTCCGCTGGCGGGTGCCCGGCGGGACACGCCGGGACGGCGCGCCGGCACCGCGATCCGGCGGTGGGCGGGCACCGAGGGCCCCGGAGCCGCGGCCCAGCCACCGGAATTCGGGCGACGGGCCGGGCGACGGCGGTGACCGGCGATCACACCCGGGCCCGGTCCACCTCGACCGCCACGGTCACCACGTCGCCGTCGTCCTTGCCGGCGCGGATCCGGGCCGGCACCGCCAGCAGCCAGCCGGCCTTCCGGTCGCGCCAGACGCTGGTCGACCAGGTGCGGCCGTCCACGGTGGCGGTCACCGGCACCCGGCCGAACGGCCCGGCCTCGTCCGGCGCGTGCTCCTCGGGCACGGGAGCGAACACCCAGCCGCCCGCGCCGGACCACCGGACCAGGGTCGCCTCGAAGGTCGGCGTCACCCGCATGCCCCTTCCCATCTCCGCCCGAACAGGCCGCCCGTCGGATGCCGCTGGGCGGCCTGACCCCACCGCCCGCGACTGTGCCACCGCCCCCCGACATTCCGCCCGCCGCGGCAGCCGACGGGGCCAGCGGCGAGGAGGCGCTGCGGCCCACACAACCTGACCGTCGAGTATGTGTCGCCACCCCATGTGCGCCCGGCCACACAGCTCGTAACTTCTTGCGCCATGACGGCAGAACCCGTGGCGGTCCCCCACGTCGTGAACGTCGACCTCGCCGGTCGCAGCGCCCTGGTGACCGGGGGCGGCAGTGGCATCGGACGGGCCTGTGCCCTGCGCCTGGCGGCGGCCGGCGCGACGGTGCTGGTGGTGGATCGCAACGTCGAGGCGGCCAAGGCGGTGGCGGCCGAGACCGGCGGCCGGGCCGAGGGCATCGACCTGGCCGACGCCGAGGCGGTGGACCGGCTCGACGCGGATGTGGACATCGTGGTGAACAATGCCGGGTTGCAGCACGTCGCCCCGGTGCCGGAGTTCCCCGCGGACCGGTTCGCGTACCTGTACCGGGTGATGGTGGAGGCGCCATTCCTGCTCATCCGCCGGGCGCTGCCGCACATGTACGCGCAGGGCTGGGGGCGGATCATCAACATCTCCTCGGTGCACGGGCTGCGCGCCTCGCCGTACAAGGCCGCGTACGTGTCGGCCAAGCACGCGCTGGAGGGGCTGTCGAAGGTGGTCGCGCTGGAGGGCGCGGCGCACGGCGTGACCGCCAACTGCGTCAACCCGGCGTACGTGCGCACACCCCTGGTGGAGAGTCAGATCGCCGACCAGGCGGCCAGCCACGGCATCCCCGAGGCCGAGGTGGTCGAGAAGATCATGCTGGCCCGGGCCGCGATCAAGCGCCTGATCGAACCCGAGGAGGTGGCGGAGCTGATGGCGTACCTCTGCTCCCCGCCGGCGGCGTTCATCACCGGCGCGTCGATCGCGCTCGACGGGGGCTGGACGGCGAGCTAGTGGCGAGCCGCACAATGTCGGTCATGTCGTCGCCGGTGGAGTACCTGGAACTGCTCGCCCGGGAAGCGGCCGCGGTGGAGTTCGAAGGGCCGCTGGTCGCCGCCCGCGCCGCCGGCCTGCCCGCCGACCGGCTGGCCGAGCTGGAGCAGGCCAAGACGGTGGCGCTGCGGGTCCGCGCGCTGCTGGAGCGCCGGCGCCGCCGGGAGACCGAGCTGTCCGGGCTGTACGACACGGTCAGCGACCTGGCCGGGCTGCGGGACCTGGACGACGTGCTGCGGGCGATCGTGCACCGGGCGCGCAACCTGCTCGGTGCCGACGTCGCCTACATGACGCTCGACGACGAGGAACGCGGCGACACCTACATGCGGGTGACCGACGGTTCGGTGTCGGCTCGCTTCCAGCGGCTGCGGCTGCCGATGGGCGCCGGGCTCGGTGGTTTGGTGGCCCAGTCCGGCGCCCCCTACGTGACCGCCAACTATCCCGAGGACGACCGCTTCCACCACACCGGGGAGATCGACGCCGGGGTGGGTGAGGAGGGCCTGGTGGCCATCCTCGGGGTGCCGCTGCGGCTCGGCTCGACCTCGATCGGCGTGCTCTACGCCGCGAACCGCTCGGCCCGCCCGTTCGCCCGGGAGGAGGTCGCGCTGCTGGTCTCGCTGGCCGCGCACGCCGCGGTGGCGATCGACACCGCGCGGCTGCTCGCCGAGACCCGGTCGGCGCTGGAGGAGCTGTCGGCGGCCAACACCACCATCCGGGCGCACAGCAGCTCGGTGGAGCGGGCCGCCGCCGCGCACGACCGGATGACCGCGCTGGTGCTGCGTGGCGGCGGGGTGGAGGACGTGGCGGCGGCGGTGACCGAGGTGCTCGGCGGGGCGCTGCTGGCGCTGGACGCCGAGGGCCGGCTGCTGGCCCGGGTCGGCGAGATAGAGGAGCCGGACCGGGCGGACATGGTGGAGGCGATCGCCGCGTCGCGTACCGAGGGGCGCAGTGTGCGCCGCGGTTCGCTCTGGTACGCCGCGGTGGTGGCCGGCGCGGAGAACCTGGGCGCGCTGGTGCTCCGCCCGGACGACGACCTGGTCGACGCCGACCAGCGGATCCTGGAGCGGGCGGCCCTGGTGACCGCGCTGCTGCTGTTGTTCCGGCGCACGGTGGCCGAGGCGGAGGGGCGGGTCCGCGGCGAACTGCTGGACGACCTGATCGCCCGGCCGCTGCGGGACACCGACGCGCTGCGTAGCCGGGCCCGCCGGCTCGGGGTGGACCTGGACGCCCCGCACGTGCTGGTGGCGGTCGGCGACGACGCGATCGCGGCGACCGGCTCGGCCCGGCAGCGGGTGCTCTCCTGGGCCACCACGTACGCCTCGACGCGGGGCGGGCTGGCCGCGGCGCGCGACGGGCGGGTGGTGCTGATGCTGCCCGGCACGGATGCCGGCGGCAGCGCCCGGGCGGTGGCCCGGGACCTGTCCCGGGTGACCGGCCGGCCGGTGACCGCCGGGGCGAGCGGCCCGTCCACCGGGCCGGCGTCGCTGGCCACCACGTTCCGGGAGGCCGACCGTTGCCTCACCGCGCTCGGCGCGCTGGGCCGGGCCGGGCAGGGCGCGAGCACCGCCGAGCTGGGCTTCGTCGGGCTGCTGCTCGGCGCGGTCGGCGGCCAGGGCGACCAGGACGTCACCCGGTTCCTGGAGGCGACCGTCGGCCCGGTGGTCGACTACGACGCGCGGCGGGGCACGGCGCTGGTCAAGACGCTGGAGGCGTACTTCGGGGTGGGTGGCAGCCTGGCCCGGGCCGCCGAGCTGCTGCACGTGCACGTCAACACGGTCACCCAGCGGCTGGAGCGGGTCGGGCAGCTGCTCGGCGCGGACTGGCAGAAGCCCGAGCGGGCGCTGGAGGTGCAGCTCGCGCTGCGTCTGCACCGCCTCCGGACACCCGCCGGCTGACGGTGCCGCCGGCTGACGGCGGTGGGCTGACGGTGGTCGCCGGCGGCCGGGACGGTCAGCGGGCGCGGATGCCCTCCAGCACGCCGTCGACGACCCGCTCGGGCAGGCCGGCGTCGTCGAGGTCGGGGCTCCAGCGCAGCACCCGCTGGATCAGCATCGGGCCGGTGAGCATCGCCATGGTGACCTCGATGTCGAGGTCGGCGCGCAGCTCGCCGGTGCGGATCCCCCGGCGCAGCACCTCGCGCATCAGCGCCCGGCGCGGCTCGATGATGCTCTGGTAGAGCTGGTACTCGTCCGGGCTGCGGTTCACCCTCGGCACCAGGCAGGGCATGATCCGCGCCGCCCGCGGGTCGATGTGGTGGCCGACCGCGCTCACCAGCACCACCAGGTCGTCGCGGACCGATCGGCCAGCCGGCGCCGGCGGGTTGCCCTTGAGCCGGCGCAGCGCGTCGGTCAGCAGGGCGTCCTTGCCCGGCCAGCGGCGGTAGATGGTGGCCTTGCCGACGCCGGCCCGGGCCGCGATCGCCTCGATCGAGATCGTCTCCACCGAGTTGCCCTCGGCGAGCAGATCCAGGGTGGCCTCGACGATCGCCTCGTCCGCGCGGACGCTCCGCGGTCGCCCGGGCGACCGCGGAGCATCGGCGGCGGAAGTCATGTCGGACATTGTCGCCGACCCTAGGCGGTCCCGGCCAACTCGGGTTCGCCGGCCGGCACCGGGGCCGCCGGGGCCGCCGAGCGGCCGGGCATCCAGCGGGCCACCACCAGCAGACCTGCGGCGGCCGCCACCGCGGCGAGCATCGCGGCCCAGTGCATCGCGGTCACGAAGGCGTCGTTGGCCACCGCAATCAGGTGCGGCGCCGCCGGGCCGAGCTGACCCGCCGCGGCGTACGCCCCGGAGATCGACTCGCCGGCTGCCTGCTGCGCCCCGGCCGGCAGGTCCCGCAGGGCCGGCTCGACGTCGCCGCGGTAGACCGCGGAGAGCACCGACCCGAGCACCGCGACGCCGAGTGCGCCGGCCACCTGCCGGATGGTGTTGCTGACCGCCGAGCCGACTCCGGCCTTCTCCCGGGGCAGCGCTGACATGATCGACTCGGTGGCCGGCGGCATGATGTTGGCCATCCCGACGCCCTGGAGGAAGAAGAAGACCAGCACCACCCAGATCGGCGTGGTCGCGTCGATGAACGCGAACGCGCCGAGCGCCACCGCGGTGAGCGTCAGGCCGACCGCGGCGACCGCCTTGCCGCCGTACCGGTGCACCATCGCCGCGCTGCGCGGGGCGAAGAAGAGCTGGGCGGCGGCGAACGGCAGGAAGAGCAGGCCGGTCTCCAGCGGGCTGTAGCCGCGGACCAGTTGCAGGTAGAACGAGCTGAAGAACATCACGCCCATCGCGGCGAAGAAGACCAGCCCGACCAGGGCCACCGGCGCGGCGAAGCGCGGCACCCGGAACAGCCGGACGTCCAGCGACGGGTGGTCGCTGCGCCGCTCGTGCGCGACGAACCAGGTCAGCACCGCCAGACCGCCGACGATCGAGGCCCAGACCACCGGCCGGCCGAAGCCGTGCTCGCCGCCGTCGATGATGCCGTACGACAGGGCGACCAGGCCGACCACGGAGAGCAGCACGCCGAGCACGTCGACCCGGCCCGGCTTCGGGTCCCGCGACTCGGGCACCAGCAGCGCGACCAGGACCACGCCGAGCGCCACCACCGGCACGTTGATCAGGAAGACCGAGCCCCACCAGTAGTGCTCCAGCAGCGCGCCGCCGAGCACCGGGCCGATCGCCACGGCCAGGCCGACCGCCCCGGCCCAGACGCCGATCGCCCGCCCCCGCTCCCGAGGGTCGAAGACGTTGGAGATGATCGAGAGCGTCACCGGCATGATCGCCGCGCCGCCGACGCCCATCAGCGCGCGGGCCGCGATCAGCTGGCCCGGGCTCTGGGCGTACGCGGACAGCAGCGAGGACAGGCCGAACAGCGCCAGCCCGACGAGCAGGAAGCGCTTGCGGCCGGCCCGGTCACCGAGCACCCCGAAGGTGAAGAGCAGACCGGCGAAGACCAGCGTGTAGGAGTTGATCGCCCACTCCAGCTCGCCCTGGCTGGCGCCGAGGCCGTGCACCGGGTCGGCGAGGGTGCGGAGCGCGACGTTGAGGATCGTGTTGTCCAGGACGACCACGAGGAGGCTGATCACCAGCACCCCGAGGATCGCCCACCTCCTCGGATGTCCGGTGTTCTCGTTCGGTGGCATCGGTGGTGTTCTCCCCCCGGTCACCCGTGCCGGAATACGATACGGGACAGACTCGTAACTGGGGTCAGCGTAGGCGCTGCATTAACGATACGGAACCGATCCGTATCGGATGTGTCGGCCGTCACGTCTGAGCCGACCGGTCGTCAACGGGGGGATCGCCCCGTGGACTCCGGTCGCCGCCCGGATCCGGGCGCGTCCTTCCGCGGGCGGCGACGGCACCCTGACGCGGCTGCGAGGTTCGGGGCCGATCGTCCGATTCGGCGGTGTGACCGGCTGCATCCGGGGCGCGGAATCGTGGCCGGGCGCGGGGCGTTACACCATGCGGACGATCGAGCAAGGGCACGCCAGCCGTGACCCGGCCGCGGAATGACGGTGGCCCGCCGGTCGTTGCATCCCCCGGAACGATCGCAGCAAGGCCCCGCCGGACACGGGTCCCGGCCCCCGGAATGATGCCGGGCCGGCGGTCGTTACACATGGTCCCGGCGCCGCGAGGCATCCCCCGCCCACGGCAAGCGCCGGTTCTTTCCCCCAGTTCTGTGAGCGCCTGATGGTGCTTGCGCCCGGCCGCGACCCCCTCGGTGCGGGCGTCAACCCCCGAATGGAGCTTCCTGATGAACACGATCATGCGTAAGAGCGTTCTCGGTATCGCTGGTCTCGCCGTCGCCGGTGGCCTCGCCGCTGGCCCGCTGAACCACGCCGACAGCACCCCCACGACCGGCCCGGCCGCGGTCGCCATGGTCGAGGCCGGCAAGCCGGACATGGGCAAGCTGATTCCGCATGGTGTGCAGGGTGAGCAGTCGCGCATCGAGCTCGACGGTGAGCAGGTGGAGAACGTGAAGGCGATCATCGCGGCGACGAAGAAGTCCGACATGGACGAGCGGGCCGCCGTGGTGGCGATCGCGACCGCGCTGCAGGAGTCGAAGCTGGAGAACCTGGGTCACCTGGGTGAGCGCAACGACCATGACTCGCAGGGCCTGTTCCAGCAGCGCCCGTCCAGCGGTTGGGGCACGGTCGAGCAGATCACCGACCCCGAGTACTCGACCACGGCGTTCCTGAAGGGCCTCAAGCAGGTCGACGGCTGGCAGGACATGCCGCTGACCAAGGCCGCCCAGACGGTGCAGGTGTCGGCCTACCCGTTCCACTACGCCCAGTGGGAGCAGCAGGCCGCCGACCTCGTCGCCGAGCACTGGAACAGCTGACAATCGAACACGCAGGACCGACAGCCGCTGGCCGGCACCCGTGACGGGTGCCGGCCAGCGGCGTGTCGGTAGCGGTCCGGTCAGCGTCGGCGGGACGCCCACCAGCGGCCGGCCAGGGCGGCGACGCTGCCCCAGATGCCGCGCCGGAACAGCAGCACGACGAGGACGAAGATGCCACCGGTGACCAGGCCGATCGCCTCGAAGCCGGAGAACGACAGCCAGTCCTCCAGGCGCACCACGATGGCCGCGCCCAGCACCCCGCCCCAGAGCGTGCCGATCCCGCCGAGCACCACCACGATGACCGCCTTGCCGGAGGTGGTCCAGTGCAGCACCTCCAGCGAGACGAACCGGTGCCCCACCGCGAACAACCCGCCGCCGAGCCCGGCGATGAACCCGGAGAGCACGAACGCGGTCAGCTTGTAGCGGTGCACCGGGTAGCCGAGCGCACGGGCCCGCGCCGGGTTGTCGCGGATACCGACCAGCACCCGGCCGAACGGCGAGTGCACGATCCGCCAGGCGCCGAGCAGGCCGAGCAGCACGATCGGCAGGATCGCGTAGTAGAAGTAGTAGTCGTCGCTCAGGTCCAACCCGAACAGCTCGCGGGGCACACCCTGCAGGCCGTTCTCGCCCTGGGTCACCGACCGCCACTCGTTGGCCACGTAGTAGACCATCTGCGCGAAGGCCAGCGTGACCATGGCGAAGTAGATGCCGGTCCGCTTCACCGCCAGGTAGCCGATCGGCACCGCGAGCACCGCCGCGGCGAGGGCGCCGGCGAGCACCGCCGCCGGGAACGGCAGCCCGAGGTGGATCGCCACCAGGCCGGTGACGTACGCGGAGGCACCCCAGAACGCGGCGTGCCCGAAGGACATCAGCCCGGTGAAGCCGAGCAGCAGGTCCACCGCGACCGCGAACAGCGCCCAGCAGAGGATGTCCACGGCCACCGCCGGGTAGAGCCCGTTGGGCAGCCAGAACGCCACCAGCAGCCCGACGGCCAGCAGCGCGTACCGGAGCCAGCGGGGCGCGCGGGCGACGGTGAGCAGCCCGGACGGCGCGGCCGGGCGGGCCGCGTCGGCCGGGGTGTCCACGGTGCTCGTCATGCCGGTGCCTCCTCACGGCCGAACAGCCCGGCCGGGCGCCAGAGCAGTACGACGGCCATCACGATGAAGACGATCGTCTGCGACACGATCGGGAACTGCGACAGGTACGCCTCGCCCCACGCCTGCACCAGCCCGATCCCGAAGCCCGCGGCGACCGAGCCGAAGATCGAACCCAGGCCGCCGATCACGACCACGGCGAACACCACGATGATCAGGTCGGCGCCCATCAGCGGGTTCACCGCCCGCATCGGCGCGGCGAGCACGCCGGCCAGCCCGGCCAGGCCGATGCCGAAGCCGAAGACCGGGGTGACCCAGCGTCCGACGTTGATGCCGAACGCCCGGGTCAGCTCGGGCCGCTCGGTCGACGCCCGGACCACCATGCCGATCCGGGTGCGGGTGAGCACCCACCAGACGCCGACGCAGACGGCCACCGCGAAGCCGAGGATGAACACCCGGTAGGTGGGGAAGTCGAAGATCCCGAAGTCGACCGAGCCACTCAGCGCCGACGGGGTGGCGTACGGGCTGGACTGCACCCCGTACCGCAGTTTGACCAGGTCCTGCAGGATCAGCGTCAACCCGAAGGTGAGCAGGAAGTTGTAGAGCGGGTCGAGCCGGGTGAGCCGGTGGATGAACGCCCGCTCCAGCGCCATGCCGAGCAGGCCGAGGCCCACCGGCATGATCACCAACGCCGCCCAGAACGGTACGCCCGCCTCGCTGAGCAGCACGTACGCGCCGAAGGCGCCGAGCATGTAGAACGCCCCGTGGGCGAAGTTGACCACTCGCAGCATGCCGAAGATGACCGCGAGCCCGAGGGCGAGCAGGGCGTAGAACGCCCCGCTCACCAACCCGTTGAACGTGTTCTGCAGGAAGCCGGTCATCGGCCCGTCACATCTTGCACGCCGACGACGGGGCGGCGAAGGCCTCGGCGGCGGGGATGGTCTTGAGCACCTTGACGTAGTCCCACGGCTCGGAGACCTCGGACTGCGGCTTCACCTGGGCCAGGTACGCGTCGTGGATGACCCGGTGGTCCTCGGCGCGGATCTTGCCGTTGCGCAGGAAGACGTCGTTGACCTCCTTGCCCTCCAGCCCCTTGACCACCGTGTCGGCGTCGTCGGTGCCGGCGGCCTGCACGGCCTCCAGGTACTGCATCGCGGCGGAGTAGTTGGCCGCGTGCGCGAAGGACGGCCGGGTGCCGGTCTCGGACTGGAACCGGTCGGCGAACTCGCGGTTCTGCTGGTCGAAGTTCCAGTACCAGGCGTCGGTGTAGGTGGTGCCGGCCAGCGCCGCCGGGGTGAGCGAGTGGATGTCGGTGATGAACATCAGGCCGACCGCCAGGCCGACGCCCTTGTCCCGCAGCTTGAACTCGTTGTACTGCTTGACCACGTTGACCAGCTCCGCGCCGGCCTGCATGGTGCCGAGCACCTCGGGCTTCGGGTTCAGCGTCGGCGCCTTGAGCAGGAACGTGGAGAAGTCGCCGCTGGTGTTCGGGAACGGCGCGCCGTCCTTGGCGACGACCTTCCCGCCGGCCGCGGTGATGGCCGCCGAGAAGCTCTTCTCCATGTCCTGGCCGAAGGCGTAGTTCGGGTAGAGGATGTACCAGTTCTTGCCGACCTGCTCGGTGGTGGTCTTGCCGGTGCCGTTGGCCAGCATGTACGTGTCGTACGCGTAGTGGAACGTGTACTTGTTGCAGCTCTTGCCGGTCAGGTCGGTGGTCGCCGCGCCGATGTTGAAGTAGAGCTTCTTCTTCGCCTTGGCCACGTCGGCCACCCGCAGCGCCGCCGACGAGGTCGGCACGTCGAGGATCAGGTCGGCGCCCTGACGGTCGTACATCTCCTGGGCCTTGCTGTTGGCCACGTCCGGCTTGTTCTGGTGGTCGGCGGTCTCGACGGTGATGTCCTTCGTGATCGCCTTGTCTCCGTGCTTGGCCTTGAAGTCGGCCACCGCCATCTCCACGGCGGTGACCGAGTTCTTGCCGGACAGCTCCGAGTACGCGCCGGACTGGTCGTTGAGCACGCCCAGCACGATCTTGCCCCCGGTCAGCTTCTCGTCGCCGCCCGACTGGGGCCCACCGCCGCCGCAGCCGGCGACCAGCATCACCGCCGCCGCCGAAGCGGCGGCCACACCCACCGTCCTACGCATGCCCAATCCTTTCGTCCGCGCCGGGCGCGGCGTCCGTTGTCGACATCAGATGCCGAGGTACGACAGGAGCTCGCGCTCCCGCGACCGCACCTCGGAGTTGTCCATCGCCTCCGCGATGCGTCCCTCGGCCAGCAGGTAGTGCCGGTCGGCGACGCCGGTGGCGAAGTGCAGGTTCTGTTCCACCAGCAGCACGGTCACCCCGTGCCGCTTGGCCTCGCGCAGGAGATCGCCGACCTGCTGCACGAGCAGCGGCGAGAGCCCCTCGGTCGGTTCGTCGCAGAGCAGCAGCCGGGCGCCCATCCGCAGCACCCGGGCCAGCGCGAGCATCTGCTGCTCGCCGCCGGAGAGCATGGTGGCGGCCGAGTCCCGCCGCTCGTAGAGCGCCGGGAACGCCTCGTACACCCGCTCCAGCGACCACGGGTCCGGGCCCACGCTCGGCGGCAGAGTGAGGTTCTCGGTCACGGTCAGCGTGGCATAGCTGCCCCGGTCGTCGGGGACCCAGCCGAGCCCGAGCCGCGCCCGCCGGTGCGCCGGCAGCCGGCCGACGTCCTGGCCGTCCAGCTCCACCGTGCCGCGCTGGCCGGCGTGCAGCCCCATCACGCAGCGCAGCAGGGTGGACTTGCCGGCGCCGTTGCGGCCGACCAGGGTGACCACCTCACCGGCCTCGACCTCCAGGCTGACCTCCCGCAACACCTGCGCCTCGCCGTACCAGGCGGACAGGTTCTCAATGCGCAGCATCAGCGGCTCCCAGGTAGGCGGTGATCACACGCTCGTCGGCGCGGACCTCTTCGTACGGGCCCTCGACGAGGACCTTGCCGGCCTGCAGGACGGTCACCGTGTCGGCGAGCCGCCCGACCACGCTCATGTTGTGCTCGACCATCACCACGGTCCGGCCCTGCCGGACCTGGGCGATCAGGTCGACGGTGCGGTCGACGTCCTCCAGGCCCATGCCCGCGGTCGGCTCGTCCAGCAGCAGCACCTTCGGGTCGAGGGCGAGCGCGATGGCCAGCTCCAGGGCCCGCTTGCGGCCGTACGCGAGCGCCTCGGCGGGCGCCTCGGCCAACTCCGCCAGCCCCACCATGGCGAGCAGTTCGGTGGCCCGGTCGGTGTACCGCCGCATCAGCGCGGACGAGCGCCAGAACCGCCAGCCCAGCCCGCTCGGGCTCTGCAGCGCCAGTTCGACGTGCTCCCGGGCGCTCAGCTGCGGGAAGAGGCTGGTGATCTGGAAGGAGCGGGCCACGCCGAGCCGGGCCACCTGCTCCGGCGGCAGCCCGGTCACGTCCCGCCCGGCCAGCTCGATCCGCCCGCCGCTGGGCTTGAGGAAGCCGGTGAGCAGGTTGAACAGGGTCGTCTTCCCGGCGCCGTTCGGGCCGACCAGCGCGTGCACGCTGTCCGGCGCCACGTCCAGGTCGACGCCGTCGACCGCCCGGAAGCCCCGGAAGTCGCGGGTCAGCCCGCGAGCCGACAGGAGCGCTTGCCCGGCCATCGCACATCCTCCGCAGGTCTGGCGCGACGGGCCCGGTCGGTGACCGTGGTCACATGGCCGTCGCGTTCAGGAAACCTACGGCGGGGCGTGTGAGTCGAGCCATGTCGATGACCCACATATTCCCCGGCGTCGAACCGGGTGCGGACACCACCCCCGACCGTCCACGCCCGGACAGCGGACCATCGAGGGCGATCAGTAGCTCGGCCGGTGACGCTGTGGCATGTGGCGGACCCACGGTGCGTGCCGCGGGAGCGTTCCCGGTCACCCCGTCAGGGCGTTCAGCGCCAGGTCGACGTCGTCGGAGGTGGAGTAGACGTGGAACGAGGCGCGCACCCGGCCGGCCCGTACGGCGGCCCGCACCCCGGCCCGCTCCAGCCGCTCCCGGGCGCCGGGCACCTCGACGGCGACGATGGCGCTGTCCCCCGGCGGGCGGCCGAGCCCGGCGAGGAACCGGTTGGCCAGCGCCACGTTGTGCTCGTGCACGGCCGGCACGCCGATCTCGGCGAGCAGGTCGAGGGCGGGCGCGGTGCCCACCCAGCTGAACCAGGCCGGGGAGATGTCGAACCGCCGGGCGTCGGCGGCCAGCCGCAGCGGCGGCCCGTAGTAGGAGGCGTGCGGGTCCTCGCCCGCGTACCAGCCGGCGGCGTCCGGACGCAGCCGGTCGCGCAGGTCGGGGGCCAGGTAGGCGAAGGCGGTGCCGCGCGGCGCCATCAGCCACTTGTACGCGCCGACCACCACCACGTCGGCGCGGGCCGCGTCGAACGGCAGCCAGCCGCACGCCTGGGTGGCGTCCACCGCGACCAGCGCGCCGTGCGCCCGGGCCGCGGCCACGATCTCGTCGTACGGGGCCACCGCGCCGTCGGCGGACTGCACCAGGCTGAACGCGACCAGGTCGGTGCCAGCGTCGATCGCGTCGACCAGCTTGGCCAGCGGCACGGTGCGCACCCGCACCCCGCGCTCGGCCTGCACCAGCCAGGGAAAGAGGTTGGAGGTGAACTCGACCTCGGGGGCCACCACGGTCGCGCCGGGCGGCAGCGCCGCCGCGACCGGGGCCAGCAGTTGCGACACCACGGCGCCGGTCGCGACGTCAGCGACCGGCACGCCGACCAGGTTGGCGAAGGCGGCCCGGGACCGTTCGGTCGCCTCGCCCCACCCCTCCCACGAGGTACGCCCCACCCGCCAGTCGGCCAACGCGTCCTGCACCGCCGTCCAGGCCGGCTCGGGCGGCAGCCCGTAGCTGGCGGTGTTCAGCCAACCCGGCTGCGGCTGCCACAACTTCTGCGCCTGCTCGATCTCCACCCGGTCGACGGTAGCCACCACCGCCGCCCGGCGGCACGGCCAATCCGCCACTCGCGGCCCACGCCGGCCGGCCGGATGGGGACGGCGCCCCGCCCGGTGGCTCGACCGGACGGGGTCAGGCGGCGGCGCGGAGGGCGCGCACGCTTCGGCGTACCTCGTCGAGCACTCGGTCCAGCGGCCAGCGGGCGAGGTCGGCCAGCGGGTGCTCGGCGCGCAGCCGGCGTACCACCGCCAGCCCGACCAGGTAGCCGCAGCGCTTCGGCAGGTCGCCGGCGAGCGACGACTCCCGCATCAGGAAGTACGGCGCGTGGTGTTCGGCATCGGTGGCGCCCAGATCGGCGCCAATCCGGTCGAGGATCTCCGGCCACCGGCGGCGGCAGGTGTCCAGCCACGTCCGGTAGCCGGGGCGGCCGAACCAGAGGTACGCCGCGTCGGTGCCGCCGGGCGCGGTCTCGGCCGAGACCTGGGTGGCCAGTCCCTCGGTGAACAGCGCGTTCGCCACCCCGTACGGCGGCCAGTCGCGGATCGTGGCGAGCCGGTCGTGCAGCACGTGCGCCGTCTCGTGCAGCACCAGCAGCCGGTCGTCACCCGGCGTGCCGAGCTGCTCGACGGCGAGGAAGAGGGCGAACCGGCCGTCGAGCCGGTCCGCCCAGCCGTTGGCCCGGTGCAGCCCGACCAGCACCACGCAGTCGAGCGGATCGCCGTCGGCCGACCAGTCCAGCGCCGCGGCGACGGCCCGGATGCCGTCCGGCAGCAGCGCGCGTACCGCTGCGGAGCGGGCGGCGAGGTCGGCGCCCTCGTCGCGGAGCCGGACCAGGACGTCGCCGAGGTCGTCGGGGCGCGACCACTCTCCCGCCTCGTCCAACGCGGCGAAGACGCCGGGGTGCCGGTCGAGGTAGCGGGACCGCCAGAGTTCCGGCCACCGCTCGGCCGGTATGCCGTCGCACGCGCGCAGGCAGGCCAGGAAGTCGGGCACCAGGTCCCGGACGCGCACCAGATCCGTGGAGAGCACCTCCCGATGGTCCCCGATCCCGCGCCGGCCCGCTGGCCTCCCCGCAGCGGGAGGCGGCCACTACTTCCTTGCTGGAGTGGCCTCCCCGCGAGGTGAGGCCACTCCATCCTGGATGTAGCGCGATCGTGGGCAGCGGAACGCGCGGCGGGGCGGGCGGGCGGGCGCGTGGGCCGGGTCAGCTCACGTTGGCGGGGCCGAGGACGCTCTTCAGGTCGGCCATCAGCGCGGTGGTGGCCGCCACCCGGAACGGGCCGAGCCGCAGCGTGGTGGTCCGGCTGCCGTTGAGCAGCTTGACGTGCACCTCGGCGTCGCCCGGGTGCAGCACCAGGGTCTCCTTGAGCCGCTCGACCAGCGGCGGGGTGCACCGGGTCACCGGGATGGTGAGGGTGACCGGCTTGTTGGCCGCGCTGCTGCTGACGTCCGGCATGGACATGTCCATCGCCATGATCCGCGGGGTGTCGTCGCGGCGGTCCACCCGCCCCTTCACCACCACGATGGCGTCCTCGGCGATGTACTGCCCGATCACCTCGTAGGTGTTGGGGAAGAAGAGCGTCTCCACCCCGCCGGCGAGGTCCTCCAGGGTGGCCGAGGCCCAGGCCCGGCCCTGCTTGGTGACCCGCCGCTGCACGCCGGAGAGGATGCCGGCGAGGGTGACCACCGCGCCGTCCGGGACGGTGCCCTCCTCGGACAGCGCGGCGATGGTGCAGTCGGCCGCCGCGCCGAGCACGTGCTCCAGGCCGAACAGCGGGTGGTCGGAGACGTAGAGGCCGAGCATCTCGCGTTCGAAGGCGAGCTTGTCGCGCTTGTCCCACTCGCCGTCGCCGATGGTCGGCATGACCGTGGTGCTGCCACTCGCGTCGTCCTCGCCGAACCCGGCGCCGAAGAGGTCGTACTGGCCGACGGCCTCCTTGCGCTTGACGTCGGCGTACGCGTCGATGGCGTCCGCGTGCACGGCGAGCAGGCCCTTGCGCGGGTGCCCGAGCGAGTCGAACGCCCCGGCCTTGATCAGCGATTCGATGGTCTTCTTGTTGCAGACCACCGCGTCCACCTTGGACAGGAAGTCGTAGAAGTCGGTGTAGGCGCCCTTCTCATCCCGGCACCGCATGATCGCGGCGACCACGTTCGCGCCGACGTTGCGGATGGCGGCCAGGCCGAACCGGATGTCCTTGCCGACCGGGGTGAACGGCCCGGCCGAGGTGTTGACGTCGGGCGGCAGCACCTGGATGCCCATCCGCCGGCACTCCGACAGGTAGAGCGCCATCTTGTCCTTGTCGTCACCGACGGAGGTGAGCAGCGCCGCCATGTACTCGGCCGGGTAGTTGGCCTTGAGGTAGCCGGTCCAGTACGACACCAGCCCGTAGCCGGCGGTGTGCGCCTTGTTGAAGGCGTAGTCGGCGAACGGGACCAGGATGTCCCAGAGGGTCTGGATGGCCTCGTCGGAGTAGCCGTTGGCCCGCATGCCGTCGCGGAACGGGATGAACTCCTTGTCGAGGACCTCCTTCTTCTTCTTGCCCATTGCCCGGCGCAGCAGGTCGGCCTGGCCGAGGCTGTAGCCGGCGAGTTTCTGCGCGGCGCGCTGCACCTGCTCCTGGTAGACGATCAGGCCGTAGGTGGGGCCGAGGATCTCCTCCAGCGGCTCGGCCAGCTCCGGGTGGATCGGGGTGATCTCCTGGAGGCCGTTCTTGCGCAGCGCGTAGTTGGTGTGCGAGTTGGCGCCCATCGGGCCGGGCCGGTAGAGCGCCAGCACCGCGGAGATGTCCTCGAAGTTGTCCGGCTTCATCAGCCGCAGCAGCGAGCGCATCGGGCCGCCGTCGAGCTGGAAGACGCCGAGCGTGTCGCCGCGGGCCAGCAGCTCGTACGTCGGCTTGTCGTCCAGCGGCAGCTTCAGCAGGTCGACGGTGGTGCCGTGGTTGGAGGCGATGTTCTTCAGCGCGTCGTCGATGATGGTGAGGTTGCGCAGGCCGAGGAAGT
Source organism: Micromonospora echinaurantiaca (assembly GCF_900090235.1). NCBI lineage: Bacteria > Bacillati > Actinomycetota > Actinomycetes > Micromonosporales > Micromonosporaceae > Micromonospora > Micromonospora echinaurantiaca. The sequence continues at coordinate 4,031,330 of NZ_LT607750.1, forward strand.
CCATCTTCAACAGCCCGAGCGACTCGCACGTCGGGTAGTCGAACTGGGTGATGATCGCCCCGTCGGCGTCCCGGCGCATCAGCGGGATGTGCTCGATGATCGGCTCGGCGGACATGATGACGCCGGCGGCGTGCACGCCGGTCTGCCGGATCAGGCCCTCGATGCCGCGGGCGGTGTCGATCACCTTGCGCACGTCCGGGTCGGACTCGTAGAGGCCGCGGATCTCGCCGGCCTCCGCGTAGCGCGGGTGCTTCGAGTCGAAGATGCCGGACAGCGGGATGTCCTTGCCCATCACCGCCGGCGGCATCGCCTTGGTGATCCGGTCGCCCACCGCGTACGGGTAGCCGAGCACCCGGGCCGAGTCCTTGATCGCGGCCTTCGCCTTGATCGTGCCGAAGGTGGCGATCTGGGCGACCTTGTCCTCGCCCCACTTCTCGGTGACGTATCGGATGACCTCGCCGCGCCGACGCTCGTCGAAGTCGATGTCGACATCCGGCATGGAGACCCGCTCGGGGTTCAGGAACCGCTCGAAGATCAGGCCGTGCGGCAGCGGGTCCAGGTCGGTGATGCCCAGCGCGTACGCCACCAGCGAGCCGGCCGCCGAGCCGCGGCCCGGGCCCACCGCGATGCCCTGGCTCTTCGCCCACTGGATGAAGTCGGCGACCACGAGGAAGTACGACGGGAAGCCCATCTGGATGATGACGCCCAGCTCGTACTCGGCCTGCTTGACGTGGGTCTCCGGGACGCCCTCGGGGAACCGGCGGGCCAGCCCGGCGAAGGTTTCCTTGCGGAACCAGGACTCCTCGGTCTCGCCATCGGGCACCGGGAAGCGCGGCATCAGGTTGCGGAACTCGAACATCCCGGTCGGGTCGACCTTCTCGGCCACCAGCAGCGTGTTGCGGCAGCCCTCCAGCCAGACGTCGGAGCCGTCCACGCCGCGCATCTCGTCGGCGGACTTGATGTAGTAGCCGCTGCCGCCGAACTTGAACCGGTTCGGGTCGGCGATGTTGCTGCCGGTCTGCACGCAGAGCAGCACGTCGTGCGACTCGGACTGGGCCTCGTGGGTGTAGTGCGAGTCGTTGGTGACCACCGGCGGGATGCCGAGCTTGCGGCCGATCTCCAGCAGCCCGTCGCGGACCCGCTTCTCGATGTCCAGGCCGTGGTCCATCAGCTCCAGGAAGTAGTTCTCCCGGCCGAAGATCTCCTGGTACTTGGCCGCCGCCTCCAGCGCCTGCGCGTCCTGGCCCAGCCGCAGCCGGGTCTGCACCTCGCCGGAGGGGCAGCCGGTGGTGGCCATCAGCCCGTCGGCGTACTCGGCGATCAGCTCGGCGTCCATCCGCGGCCACTTGACGAAGAAGCCCTCGGTGTACGCCCGGGAGGTGAGCGCGAACAGGTTGTGCAGGCCGGTCTTGTTCCGCGCCCAGATGGTCTTGTGGGTATAGCCGCCGCTGCCGGAGACGTCGTCGCTCTTCTGCTCCGGCCGGCCCCACCTGACCCGCTGCTTGTGGAAGCGCGACTCCGGCGCCACGTACGCCTCGATGCCCAGGATCGGGGTGACGCCGGCGGCCATCGCCTGCTTGTAGAAGTCGTGCGCGCCGTGCATGTTGCCGTGGTCGGTCATCGCGACCGCCGGCATCTCCTGCCGGCTGACCTCGGCGAACAGATCCTTGAGTCGGGCGGCGCCGTCGAGCATCGAGTACTCCGTGTGCACGTGCAGATGCGCGAACGAATCGCCCATGCGGAGCGCCCCCCGGGGTCGGTCATGGGATGGTCGAGGTCGGTCCGCTTACCCTATCCCCGCCGCACCGGGGGTCTCCAGCAGCGCCGCGCGGCACGCCGGGCCGGGTGGTGTGGATCTCTTCCGGCGCCGCCGGGCAGTCGGCTGCCGGACTCGCTCTCGCCGCCCCCGAGCCGCCGGCCCTAGCCTGGAACGACGGCGGACCGGCGAGCATTGGACGAGCGGATGCCCCTCGCGGACGGGATCGAGGACCTGGCCGACGCCGCCGCGCGCGGCGACCCGGCCGCGCTGGACGCGCTGCTGGTGGCGGTCCGGCCGGAGGTGCTGCGGCTCTGCGCCCGGCTGCTGCCGCACCGCGAGGACGCCGAGGAGGCGTGCCAGGACACGCTGCTCGCGCTGGCCCGCGGGATCACCCGGTTCGAGCGGCGCTCGTCGTTCCACACCTGGCTGTACCGGCTCACCGCGAACCGGGCCCGGTCCACCTACCGGGTGCTGCGCCGGCGCTGGCTGGTCGAGGCCGGCGGGGTGCCGCTGCCCGACCGGCCCGACCCGCGGCGCACCAGCGTGGTCGCCGGGACCCGGCTCGACCTGCTCGACGCGCTCGACGCCGTCCGCCCGGAACTGGCCGAGGTGATCGCTCTGCGGGACGTGCTGGAGCTGAGCTACCCCGAGATCGCCGACCTGCTCGACGTGCCGGAGGGGACCGTGAAGTCCCGCGTCCACCTGGCCCGCCGGCAGGTCCGGCAGCGGCTCTCCGATGACTGAGCGCCGCCGGCCGATCGCCGTCGCGGCCCTGATGGCCGTGGTCGCCGGGGTGACCGGGTGCGGCGGCGAGCGGCCCGTCTCGCCGCTGCCCGTCCAGCCACCGCCGCCGGTCGCCGCCGGCACCACCACCCCGCCCGGCCCGCCCGCCGGCACCCCGTCGACCCCCGCCACCCCGCCGGGCTCGTCGACTGTCGCGCCGCCGACCCGGCGTCCCGCGCCGGCCGCTCCCCCGCCGACCACCGGCAGGGGTACGCGTACCGCGTCGCCGACGCCCGCCTGTCACGGCCCGATCCGGTACGACATCGTCCTCGCCGAGACCGAACTGGAACTGATCAGGTCGCTCTGCTTCGCCGCCGGCGCGGTGCTGCGCATCCAGGGCATCGGGCCGGGCCTGGTCACGGTGGACCGGGAGGACCTGGTCTCCCGGCACTACGAGGCGGGGGTGGTGGACATCCGCTTCGTGCGGACCGGCACGGTGGCGGTGACCATCCCCAAGGACGGCCGCGAGCACACCATCACCGTGGTGGTTGTCTAGCGGGGCCGGCTCCGGGTCAGGCAGAACGGGTGCCCGGCCGGATCGAGGAACACCCGCCACCGGTCCCCGCCCGGTTGCCACTGCGGCTTGACCGCCCCCGACTCCAGCAGCATGGACTCCGCCTGGTCGAGGTCGTCGACGGCGAAGTCGAGGTGGAACTGCTGCGGCACGGTCTGCCCCGGCCAGCGCGGCGGCTGGTAGTCGTCGACCCGCTGGAAGCCGATGAGCAGCCCGCCCTCCCGGGCCAGCCCGGCGAACTCACCGTCGGATCCCTCGGCGAGGGGCAGCCCGGTGGCCCGCTGGTAGAACGTGGCCAGCGCCAACGGATCCACGCAGTCGAGCGTCACCGCCGTCAGCCTCATCCGCGGCGGCATGGCGACTCCGTAACGACTGTCACGCTGTCGACCCTACGGGAGGTCGATCCACCGCCGATGATCACCGGACAGGTCAGGCTCCTAGTCCCGCGGCGGGCGTACGCGCACCCCGGCCAGCAGCGCGTCGACGAACCCGGATTCCGCACCCGGCGGCGGAACCACCTGCACGTAGAGCAGTCCGGCCGGGGTCGTCCCGGCCGCCTCGACGATGACCGGTCGTCCGCTCGGGCAGGCGTACCCGGCCACCACCCAGTCCACCCCGCCCTGCCGGGTACGCCGCACCGGCGCTCCGGCGCAGTCGGCGTGCGGGCGCTCGGCGACGAAAGCCTCGGCGCCGGTCCGCCGAGCGATGCTGGCGGAGAGGCCGACGAAGGCGCCCGGCACGCTCGGGTCGACCGCCCAGCGGGCCGGGTCCGGCGAGACGACCAGCGCCGGTTCGAGGTCGCCGTCGTCGCCGTACTGGCCGGCCCAGCCGGTGCCGGCGGCCCGCCAGCCGGGCGGCAGGGTGATGGTGACCGGACCGCTGCCGGCGGTGGCGGCGCCGGGGCGGGGTGGGGTGCAGGTGTCTCCGGCCGCGCCGCCCAGCGCGACGAGCGCCAGCACGCCGGCCCCGAGCAGCCCAGCCCGTCGCCGGCCACCCCGGCGGCTCCGCGACACCCCGGACACCGGGCCGGGTGTGGCGGCGGCCCGCAGCGCGGCGCGGAACGCGGTCGCGTCCGGGTAGCGGTCGGCGGGGTGGGGGGCGGTGGCCCGGCGCAGCACCGCGGTCACCGCCGGCGGCACGCCCGCGCGGGGCCGGATCGGCGCGCCGGGCCGCCCGGCGGGCGCGCAGAGCAGCGTCACGCCGAGCCGGCCCAGCCCGAACACGTCGGCGCGGGTGTCCACCACGGCGAGCGGGTCGTCCTGCTCGGGGGCCATGTAGCCGGGGGTGCCCGCTCGGGCGGTCAGCCCGGAGGCGGCGGCGAGCGCCTTGGCCAGCCCGAGGTCGGCGACGAGCACCCGCTCGCCGGCAGGGGTGGACCGGAACAGGATGTTGCCCGGGGTCAGGTCGCGGTGCACCACGCCGTGCCGGTGCAGCACGGCGACCCCGGCCGCGATCTCGCCGAGCAGGTCCACTGCGGACGCCACCGGCAGCGGGCCGGTCGCCAGTCGGTCCCGCAGGCTGCCGCCGTCCGCCCAGGCCAGCACCGCGTACGGCCGGCCGTCGGGCAGTTCGCCCACCGCGTGCACCCGGACCAGCCGCTCGTGGTCGAGCCGGCGCAGCAGCCGGGCCTCCTCCAGGAAGCGTTCCCGCACCCGCAGGTCGTGGCTCCAGTTCTCGGCCAGCACCTTGACCGCCACCCGGGAGTCCAGCACCGGGTCGTGCCCGAGCCAGACCGTCGCGAACGACCCCGCCCCGAGCAGCCGCTCGATCCGGTAGGAGCCGATCCGCACCGGTGCGGTCATGCCGTCACCCCCGTGATCCGCTCTCGGGCGGTCCATGTCGACGGTAGACGGGCCGGCCGGTCGACGGCACTCCCCCGTTCCGCCGGCCGCACTCGCCTGCGCCGCGAGGCGGCCGGTGGACGGTCGGGAACCCGACGAACCGATCCGGTGCGGCCGGAGACCAACAGGACAGGAGACCCGCACCCAGGAGGAGAACCGCCATGAACCGTCTCTCGTCCGTCGTCGTCGCGGGGGCGCTCGCCCTCGCCACGGTCGGCACCGTCGCCGCCCCGGCCGCCGCCCGGCCCGAGCCAGCGCCCCCCGTCGCCGGTACCGCCGGCCCCGCTGCCACGGCCGGCACGGCCCCGGCCATCCCCGCCCGCTCCGTCACCGCCCGGCCGGGCGGGGCCGCTCCGACCGCCAGCACGGTCACGCCCGACCGTTCCGTCGCCGTCCGGCCGGCCGTGGCCCGAGGCTGGCAGGTCGAGGTGCTCAGCGTGCGGGGCACCGGCCCGTACCGGATCGGGGCCCGGCTGGACCGGCTCGTCGCCGCCGGCCGGATCGACTGGACCGCGCCCGGCTGCGCCGGGGTGGTGCACGCCGGCGCCACCGGCGAGTGGGCCGGCGTGGTGCTGCTGGCGTTCCGGCACGGCCGGCTGGTGGAGGTGGGCACCGCCACCGCGCCGCCGCGGTCGCCCGCCGGGGCGGCGGTCGGCATGTCCTTCGCCGAACTGGAGCGGATCTACGGCCCGCGCGGCGCGCTGATCAGCAACGACGCCGGCGACGCCACGGCCTACCTGGTCCGGGTCGGCGCCCGGGTGGAGCTGTTCACCGGGCACCCGATCCGGCCGGGCGTCGGCTACTTCCAGGTCGGGCCGGCCTCGTACGTCGAGCGCAACTTCCGGCAGGGCACCGCCTGCTGAGCCAGGTCAGGGAACCAGCGGCGGGGGCGTGGCCGGTCGGCCACCGCCCCCGCCGGGAAAACCCGGGTCAGAGCAGAGTGGCGTTCCAGTACGACAGCACGGGACCGATCATCTGGAAGCGGACCCAGGAGGAGCATGTCCGGGTACCGCCCAGGTTGTTCCGGGGGCAGACGAACTGCGGGCTCGCCGCTCCCACGATGGTGCCCGCGTAGGCCCACCGAGGGCTGACGATGTGCACCGGGCCGCCGCTGTCGCCGTGCCCGGCGGAAGCCACCCCGTCCCTACCGGCGGTGGCCGTGCCGCAGGTCAGCCGGCCGGTGATGTCGGTGCAGTAGTTCGTCTTGATGACGGTCAGGCCGCCACACACCTCGCCGCTGTAGGCGCCGTTGAAGCAGACGCCCGAGCCCTCCGCCGACGTCCAGGGCGTGGCCGACATTCCCTGGAGGGTGGTGTCGGTGCGGAACATCGTCGCCGACCCCGTGCCGGTGACGATCGCCGTGTCCGTGCCCCGGTCACGGGTGTCGATCCAGTTCTTCCGGCCGACGTACTCGGAGCCGTTGTAGAGGTAGGCACCGTTGGCGAAGCAGTGCGCCGCGGTGAGGAAGTAGTTGACTCCGTTGCGCCGGATGCCCGGCCCGATGGTGCACGACGAGTAGCCGTCGTTCAGTTCGGCGCCCGCGCTCCAAGGCGAGAAGTCGTCCCAGCGGGAGAGGAAGAGGGCGTCCTTCTCCGGCTCCGGAACCTCCTCGATCTCGATGTCCGCACCGAACCGCTCCCGCAGTGTCCGCACCGTGGCCTCGGACGGCTTGACCACCCCGAGGCGCAGCGTGTTGGTGGACTCGTGCGGTCCCCACTCGACCAGCCGGATGCCGGCCTGCCGCAGCGCCGCCACGTGGTCGCTCACCTTGTCCCGCCGGTCCACCAACTCCCGGTAGGTGTACCGGGCACCCTCGTGCACGACCACTTCGCCGGAGATCGACCGGACGGCGGCCGCACTTGCCGCCGCCGCGGCCCGCCCCTGGTAGGAGACGTGAACCCGGCCGTCCGGGTCCACCCAGTGGCCCGCGTACCGGCTGTCCCCGTGCGCCACCCGCCACGCGTCCTGGGCCAGCGCGGTGGCCTTCATCAACCGGTCCTCACTCGACGCCGGTGCGGCGCTGGCCGCCCCCGGCATGACGCCGGCGGCGACCAGGGCGAGCACCAGGAGCGCTCCGGGCAGTGTCCTTCTTCGCATGTACAGCTCCTCTCCACGGAAGCACGACCGCATGAGGACACACGGGAGCGACGGGCGACCTGATCTGGTCGAGCCGTCGGAAGGGCTGCGTTCCGCGCCGAGCGCTGGGTCACGAGCTGACGGAACGCGGCGTCAGAGCAGCCGGCTCCGCGGGACGGATGCCGGCTGGCCGGAAGTCGAGTCGTCAGTCGGAAGAGCTGGGTGCGCGCGATCGACAAGACATGGATCCCCCGTGATGATCCTCCGCCAAGAGATTGACGTGCGCCGAACTCTACGGACCGCGCAGAGCGATGTAAAGACCACGCAGCGGAACGCTCGCCTTGCCAGACATCATCGTGTCCCTCAGGAACGATATGGGGTTAGACAACAGTGTGTGCCACACAGTATCGTGTGATGCATGGTGAGCGATGAGATCCTGCGGACCCACCTCCAGGAATTGCGCCGGGGCACGGTCGTGGTGGCGAGCCTCGTCGCCCTGCGCCGCCCCGACTACGGCTACGCGCTGCTGCAACGCCTCACGAACCACGGCTTCCCGGTCGACGCCAACACGCTCTACCCGCTGCTGCGGCGGCTGGAGGAGCAGGGGCTGCTGACCAGCGAGTGGAACACCGAGGAGAGCCGGCCGCGCAAGTTCTACCGGACCAGCGAGGAGGGCGAGTCGGTGCTGGGCCGACTCCTCGCCGACCTGGCCGCCGTACAGACCTCCCTGACCGGACTGATCGAAGGAGCCGACCGATGACCACCCTGACCGACCGATACCTTGCCGCGACCCTGCGCTCGGTGCCGGTCGCGCGCCGCGAGGAGATCGCCACCGAGCTGCGCGGCTCGATCGAGGACATGATCGACGGGCGCACGGCCGGCGGGCAGGACGCCACCACCGCCGAGCGGGAGGTGCTCACCGAGCTGGGCGACCCGGCGCAGCTCGCCGCCCGCTACTCCGACCGCCGGTTGCAGCTCATCGGCCCGACCTACTACCTGGCCTGGGAGCGGCTGCTGAAGCTGCTGCTCAGCTTCGTGCCGGCCACGGTCGGCGTGGTGGTCGGGCTGCTCGCGGCCGCCGACGGCGACAACCCCGGCGGGGCGGTCGGCGAGGGTGTCGCCACCGCCCTCTCGGTGGCGCTGCACATCGCGTTCTGGGTCACCCTGGTCTTCGCGGTGCTGGAGCGCACCAAGACTCCGCTGGACCTGCCCCGGTGGAGCGTCGACCAGCTCCCGGAGGGCCCGGTCGACCGGCAGATCACGCTGACCGACACCGCCGCCTCGATCGGCTTCCTGGCGCTGTTCATCGCCTACCTGCCGGTGCAGCACTTCCGGTCGTTCGTGCCCACCGACGGCGACGAGAACCTGCCGATCCTCGACCCGGCGCTGTGGAGCTTCTGGCTGCCGTTCCTGATCGCGGTGCTGGTCGCCACCGTCGGGCTGGAGATCGCCAAGTACCGGGCCGGCCGGTGGACCTGGCCGCTGGTCGCGGTCAACGCCGTGCTCAACCTGGCGTTCGCGGTGCCGGTGATCTGGCTGATGTCGACCGACCGGCTGCTCAACCCCGACTTCGTCGACCGCTTCGAGTGGCTCGGCGAGGGCGACAACCTCAACACCGTCGCCACCGTGGTGGTCGCCGGCACGGCGCTGATCGCGCTCTGGGACACCGTCGACAGCGCGATCAAGGCGTACCGCGCCCGGCACTGACCCGCACGAGCGTCGCGGCCCGGCACCCACGGGGGGTGCCGGGCCGCGGCCGTCGGCGGCGCACGACCTCAGCGGCTCACCGCGGTCTCCCGCCCGAGCCGGGACAGCTTCTCCGGATTGCGTACGGCGTAGAGCCCGCTGACCAGGCCGTCGTCGATGCGCACCGCGATGACCGTGTCGAGTTCGCCGTCGAGCCGGAGGATCAGCGCTGGGTGGCCGTTGACGTGCGACGGCTCCAGCGACGCCACGGCGGCGAACCGGTCCAGCCCGGCGGCCAGCAGACGGGCCACCTTGTCGGCCCCCACGATGGGCCGCAGCACGGCCTGCTTGACCCCACCACCGTCGCCCAGCAGGACGACGTCCGGCGCGAGGACGTCGAGCAGGTGCCGCAGGTCTCCCGTCTCGACCGCCCGCTGGAACGCCGCCAGCGCCTCCCGGGTCTGGGCCGCGGAGGCGACCCCGCGCGGTCGGCGCGCCGCGACGTGCGCCCGCGCCCGGTGGGCGATCTGGCGGACCGCGACCTGGCTCTTGTCGACCGCCGCCGCGATCTCGTCGTAGTCCAGGTCGAACACGTCGCGCAGCACGAACACCGCGCGCTCGGTCGGCGTGAGCGTCTCCAGCACCAGCAGCATCGCCATCGAGACGCTGTCGGCCAACTCGACGTCCTCGGCCACGTCGGGTGCGGTCAGCAGCGGCTCGGGCAACCACGAGCCGACGTAGGACTCCTTGCGGCGGCGCAGCGTCCGCAGCCGGGTCAGCGCCTGCCGGGTGGTGATCCGGACCAGGTAGGCACGCTGGTCCCGCACCTGGTCGAGATCGACGCCCGCCCACCGCAACCAGGTCTCCTGGAGGACGTCCTCGGCGTCGGCGGCCGAGCCGAGCATCTCGTAGGCGACGGTGAACAGCAGGTTGCGGTGGGCGAGGAACGCCTCGGTGGCGGCGTCCACCCGGTCGCCGCCGACGTGCGGCTCGGCGGTGTCCAGTGGTCGCTCGCTCATGGCCGGCTCCTGCCCTCGCTGTCGGTCGTGCCACCCACACGACACCGGTCCCCGCCACCCTGTGACATCCGCGCTCGGTGGCACGGGCCACATCGCCACCCTGTCACGGGGACGGGGGCGGCGGCATCTTCATGTCCGTCAGGACGCTGCGCCGGACGATCGGTGCCGCACGTAACCCGCACGAGCAGGAGCTTCGTCGTGAACGAGGACAGAACAGACCGGAAGATCGCTCTGGTCACCGGGGCGAACAAGGGGATCGGCCGGGCGACCGCCGAGCAGTTCGCCGCGCTCGGCATGACGGTGCTGATCGGCGCCCGGGACCCGCGGCGCGGCGAGGAGGCCGCCACGGCGGTGCGCGCGGCCGGCGGCGACGCCCACCCGGTCACCCTGGACGTCACCGACGCGGGCACCGCCCGGGCCGCCGCACGGTGGATCGAGGGGCGCTTCGGCCGCCTCGACGTGCTGGTCAACAACGCCGGCATCACCGGCTCCGGGCAGGTGTCGCCGGCCGACGCCCACGATCAGGTGCCCAGCTCGGTCGACCTGGACATGGTCCGGTCGGTGTTCGAGACCAACGTCTTCGGCGTGATCGCGGTGACCAACGCCCTGCTGCCGCTGCTGCGCCGGTCGCCGGCGCCGCGGATCGTCAACGTCAGCAGCCACGCCGCGTCGCTGACCCTGTCCAGCGACCCGGACGGCCCGCTGGCCGGCCTGCTGCCGTCGGCGGCGTACTCGCCGGCCAAGACCGCGCTGAGCGCGCTGACCGTGCAGTACGCCAACGAGCTGCGCAAGGACGGCATCCTGGTCAACGCCGTCGCCCCCGGCTTCTGCGCCACGGACAGCAACAACCACACCGGCTTCCTCACCCCCGCGCAGGGTGCGGCGGTGGTGGTGCGCCTGGCCACCCTCGGCGCGGACGGACCGACCGCCGGGTTCTTCGGCGCCGACGGCCCGCTGCCCTGGTAGCACTCCGGTTCGCGCGGGGCGACCAGCTGGCCCGCTCAGCCGCACCCGACCACCGGAATCACCGACAACCCTGCAAGGAGATCTGATGAACCTCGCACTGTGGGTCGTTACCGGCCTGCTCGCCGCCGTCCTCCTGGTCAGCACCTCCAAGATGTTCGTCCCCAGGGAGAAGATCGCCGCCAAAGGCGGCCGCGCCGCGGAATGGGTCATGGACTTCAGCCCCGGCGCCCTCCGGGTCATCGGAACCCTCGAGATCCTGGCCGCGGCGGGCCTGATCCTGCCCGCCGTCCTCGACATCGCGCCGGTGCTGGTGCCGGTGACCGCCACCTGTGTGGCCCTGCTGTTCGCCGGCGCGGCGACCATGCGCCTCCGCCGGGGCGAGCGGGCGACGATCGTTCCCGACCTGGTCTATCTCGCCCTGGCCGTCTTCGTGGCCTGGGGACGTTTTGGCCCCGAGTCCTTCACCGGCTGACCCGCGTCGGGCCGCCCCTGCCCGGGGCGGCCCGACGCCGCACGTCTGGGGCCGCGGCTACCGGTCGCCGCGCGGGCGCAGCGCCCCGCTGGTGGCCGCGGCCAGGAAACCGGTCCAGGCCGTCGGGCCGAAGGCCAGCACCGGTCCGCCACGATCCTTGCTGTCGCGTACGCCGACCACGCCGGCGATGTTCGTCGCCACCTCGACACAGGTGGACCCGCCGTTGTCGCTGCGGGTGGACTTGCGCCAGACCGCACCGGTCAGGTCCATGACTGTGCCACCTCCGCGACGAGTTCCCGGGACGCCCGGCGCGGCAGCGCCTCGCCCCGCAGGCTCTCCCACCTGCGTTGAAGGCTATCAACGTCGGCTGAGTGGTCGCTCAGATGCGCGCGCAGCGGAGTGTCCACGTGCGCCACCTCGGCTCCCTCTGGCGTCCGAGCCAGGATGAAGGCACCCGCCAGCCCCGCGTGCATGCCGGCGTCGGCGGGCACCACGTGCAGGTCGACATGCGGCAGCTCGGTGACCCGCAGCAGGTGCGCGAACTGCTCGGCCATCACCGCACGGCCACCGATCCGGCGACGCAGCACCACCTCGTCCACCACGAAGACGACCTCCGGCGGAACCTCCCGGCTGAGCACCGCCTGTCGGCCGAGTCGGGAGGTGACCCGCTGCTCCACCTCGGGCTCGCGCAGCATGCCGCCGCCGGTGAGCACCGCGCGGGCGTACGCCTCGGTCTGGAGCAGGCCGGGGATCAGCGACGGCTCGAACCAGCGGATCAGGGTGGCCTCCGCCTCCACCTGGATCCACTCCCGCAGCCACGGCGGCGCCGCGTCGGCGCGGACCAGCGCGAGCAACCGCTCGAAGAAGCCGCCGGACTCCAGCGCCGCGTCGACCCGGCCGACGAAGTCCTGCGACGGGGTGCGGTGGCCGATCTCCACCATGCCGACCAGCGACGACGAGTAGTTGATCCGCTGGGCCAGGTCCTCCTGGCTGAGCCCCCGGTCGCGCCGGGCCCGGCGCAGTTCACCGCCGAGGAACTCCAGCGTGGACAGCCGCCCGTCGCTCATCACACCTCCACCACAGCCCCGCACCGCACCGCCACCGCCGAAGGGTGGCCCGTCGATGCCTTCCGACCGTAGTCGGCCGGGCAGCAGAGTGTGAACAGGCACGACGGAGGAGGTCGACGATGGGTGGGCGCGCGGAATCCGTACCCCGGACGGGGCGGCGGCACGTCGCGGCGCGGCCGGCCTGGCGGTGCCGGGCCTGCGCGGCGCCCTGGCCCTGCCAGCCGGCGAAGCTGGCGCTGCGGGTCGAGTACGCGCACGACCCGGTCGGCCTCTCGGTCTACCTCTGCGTGCTGCTGCACGAGGCCGCCGCGGACTGGCTGCGACTGCGGCCCCGGCCACCGGACCCGGCCGAGCTGTTCGCCCGGTTCGTCGGCTGGACCCGGCCGGTCGGGGCGGCCGCCGAGCGCGGGCGGCTGGACCGGCTGCTCGACCGGGTGACCGCCGCCGGGCCCGGCACCCGCCGCCGGGCCGGGCCGGGACGTCCCGGCCGGGTACCTGACCGGCGCCGGCCCGCCGGATGAGATCCTCACCAGGGTGACCACCGAGACGGAAGACTGGCGGCGGCCCGGGCCCACCCCGGAGCAGCGGCGGTTCGACGTCTACGCCGGGCTGGCCGCCACGGTGCTGGCCCTGTTCAGCCTCACCCTGGCCCGCAGCACCGGGGCGTTCCTGCTCGGGCCGCCGCCGTCCGGCCCGGAGCAGGTCTTCTGGACCGTCGCGGTGACCCTGCCGCTGATCTGGCGGCGCCGCTTCCCGGCCACCGTCACGCTGGTGATCTCGGCGGCGTTCATCGCCGCCCAGGCGCGCTCCGCCCCGGAGACCCAGCTGTCCGGGTGGGCGCTGTTCGCCGCGATCTACACCCTCGGCGCGTGGGGGCGCGACCGCCGGCTGTCCAAGCGGCTGCGGATGGGCGTCATCGCCACCATGTTCGTCTGGCTCGGGGTGTACTACGCGACCACCATCGGCAGCATTCCGCCGGACGCCTTCGCCCGCGCGGTCGGGCCGGTGCCCCCGGTGCTCGCCGCGATCGTCAGCGGCGTGCTGGTCAACGGGCTGTACTTCGGGTTCGCGTACTTCTTCGGGGAGACCGCGTGGCTGGCCGCCCGCCGCCAGCACGAGCTGGCCGACCAGGCCGAGCAGCTGCGCCGGTCGCAGGCCGAGGTCCGCGAGCACGCGGTGGTCGGCGAGCGGGTCCGCATCGCCCGGGAACTGCACGACGTGGTGGCCCACCACGTGTCGGTGATGGGGGTGCAGGCGTCCGCCGCCCGGCGGGTCCTCGACAAGGACCCGGTCAAGGCCCGCACGGCGCTCGGCGCGATCGAGGAGACCGCCCGCACGGCGGTCGACGAGCTGCGCCGGATGCTCGGCGTGCTGCGCGCCCGCGACGCCCGCCCCGACGGCGTCGAACCCGCCGACCCGGCCGGCATCGACCAGGTCGCGGCCGTGGTGGACCGGGCCCGCGAGGCCGGGCTGCGGGCCACCCTGGGGGTGTACGGGGACCGGGTGCCGCTGCCCGATTCGGTGTCCCAGGCCGCCTACCGGGTGGCCCAGGAGGCCGTCACGAACACGCTCAAGCACGCCACCGGGGCGACCGTGCTGGACGTACGGATCCGCTACCTGGCACACGAGGTGGAGGTCGACGTGACCGACGACGGACGGGCCACCCGCCCGGCGAACGCCGACGGGCTGGGCCTGATCGGCATGCGCGAGCGGGTCGCCACGCACGGCGGCGCGCTGGAGGTCGGCCCGCGCCCCGGCGGCGGCTGGCGCGCGCGGGCACGCTTCCCGCTGCCGGTGCCGGCGGAGCGTCCGGCATGAGCGAGCGCAGCGAGCGAATCATCAGGCTCAGCGCGAAGGTGCCTCATGACGGCACGCAGCGAAGCGGAGTGCCGGCATGAGCGAGGCGGCCACGGACCGGCCGATCCGGGTGCTGCTCGCCGACGACCAGCATCTGGTCCGTACCGGCTTCCGGGTCATCCTGGAGGTGGAGGACGACCTCGAGGTGGTCGGCGAGGCGGCCGACGGTGAGCGCGCGGTGACCATGACCCGGGTGCTGCGCCCGGACGTGGTGCTGATGGACGTGGAGATGCCCGGCGTCGACGGGCTGGCGGCCACCCGGCGGATCACCGCCGAACAGGAGGGGCCGGGCGGGCCGGCGGTGCTGATCCTCACCACCTTCGACCGGGACGACTACCTGTTCGCCGCCCTACGCGCCGGGGCCAGCGGTTTCCTGCTGAAGAACGGCACGCCGGAGGCGCTGGTCGAGGCGATCCGGGTGCTGGCCCGCGGCGACGGGCTGCTCGCCCCCGAGCTCACCCGGCGGGTGATCGCCACCTTCGCCCGGCCCGGCGAGGCGGCCGGGACGGCGGTCTCCGCCGAGGCGGCCCTGAACGAGCTCACCCCCCGCGAGCGGGAGGTGCTGGTGCTGGTCGCCCGGGGCGCCAGCAACGGCGAGATCGCCGCCGAGTTGCACCTGGGCGAGGCGACGGTGAAGACCCACGTCAGCCGGGTGCTGGCCAAGCTCGGGCTGCGCGACCGGGTGCAGGCGGTGGTCTTCGCGTACGAGCACGGGGTGGTGCGGCCCGGCGGGTGATCCCGTCCGCCCTGCGGCGGACCCGGCCGCTCCACCGGTGGGTGGACGGCAGCCGGCCGCTGGCGGCCTAACGTGATCATCGTGATGAACGTGCTCCGTCTGGACGGCGTCGACCGCAGTTTCGGCGACCGTCAGGTGCTCAGGAACGTGTCCTTCGAGGTGGCGGCCGGCCGGATGACCGGCTTCGTCGGCGGCAACGGCGCCGGCAAGACCACCTCCATGCGGATCATCCTCGGGGTGCTCGCTCCGGACGCCGGCCAGGTCAGCTGGCAGGGCGCGCCGCTGACCCAGGAGGTCCGTCGGCGCTTCGGCTACATGCCGGAGGAGCGTGGCCTCTACCCGAAGATGAGCGTCCGGGAGCAGGTGGCCTACCTGGGCCGGCTGCACGGGATGACCGCCGCGGCGGCCCGGCGCAACACCGACGCCCTGCTGGAGCGGGTCGGGCTCGCCGAACGCGGTGACGATCTGCTGGAGACGCTGTCGCTGGGCAACCAGCAGCGCGCCCAGATCGCCGCCGCGCTGGTGCACGACCCCGAGGTGCTGGTGCTCGACGAACCGTTCTCCGGCCTCGACCCGTTGGCCGTCGACACGGTGGTGGCGGTGCTGCGGGAGCGGGCCGCCGCCGGCGTGCCGGTGCTCTTCTCCAGCCACCAGCTCGACGTCGTCGAGCGGCTCTGCGACGACCTGGTGATCATCGCGGACGGAATGATCCGCGCGGCCGGCAGCCGGGAACAGCTGCGCCGGACGTACACCTCGCCCCGGTTCGAGCTGGTGGTGGCGACCGACGCCGGCTGGCTGCGGGACGAGCCCGGGGTGACCCTGGTCGACCTGGACGGCGCCCGCGCCGTGTTCGACCTCGCCCCCGGCGCCGACGAGCAGCCGGTGCTGCACGCGGCGCTCGCCCGCGGCCCGGTCCGCGCGTTCCGCCCGGTCAGCCCCTCCCTCACCGAGATCTTCCGAGAGGTCGCCCAGTGAACACCACACAGGCCACCCGCCTGGTCGCCGCCCGCGAGATCCGGGTCAAGCTGCGCGACCGCACGTTCCTGTTCAGCACGCTGTTCTTCCTGCTCATCGCCGCGGCGGCGACGATCCTGCCGCCGCTGCTCTCCGGTGGCCCGTCGAGCGTGGCGGTGACCGAAGCGGCGGCCGGGCCGCTGCGCGCGGCCGGGCTGGAGGTGCGTACGGTCGCCGACGACCGGGCCGCCGAGCAGGCCGTCCGGGACGGCGACGTGGACGCCGCGGTGGTCGCCGGGCCGGCGGTGCTGGCCATGGACGACGCGCCCGAGGACGTGGTGACGGCATTGAGCACGCAGCCCGACGTCCGGCTGCTCGACCCGGACGCGGTGGACCCGGTGGTGGCGTTCCTGGTGCCGTTCGCCTTCGCGTTCGTCTTCTTCATCACCTCGCAGACCTTCGGCGTGCAGATCGCGCAGAGTGTGGTCGAGGAGAAGCAGACCCGGGTGGTGGAGATCCTGGTGGCCGCGGTGCCGGTGCGGGCGTTGCTGGCCGGCAAGCTGGTCGCCGGCACGGTGCTCGCGCTCGGGCAGATCGCGCTGATCGCCCTGGTCACCGTGGTCGGCATGCGGTTCGCCGACAGCGGCGGGCTGCTCACCCTGCTCGGGCCGGCGATCGGCTGGTTCGTGCCGTTCTTCCTGCTCGGCTTCGTGCTGATCGCGGCCATGTGGGCGGCGGCCGGCGCCCTGGTCAACCGGCAGGAGGACATCGCCGGTGTGTCCATGCCGGTGCAGCTCGCGGTGATGCTGCCGTTCTTCGCGGTGATCTTCCTGAACGACAACGCGACCGCCATGCGGGTGCTGTCCTACCTGCCGTTCTCCTCGCCGACGGCGATGCCGCTGCGACTGTTCACCGGCGACGCGGCCGGCTGGGAGCCGCTGGTGTCGCTGGCCCTGCTGCTGGTCGCGGCCGCCGCGTTCCTGGTCGCCGGGGCGCGGGTGTACGAGGGCTCGCTGCTGCGCACCAACGGCCGCACCTCGATCCGCGCCGCCTGGCGCTCCCGGGAGACCATCGGCTGAGCCGGCCGGCGGCGCGTCGCAGCCGCCATGTCGCCGAGGTGGCGGTGTCCTCGTGATCCGGACGACACCGCCACCTCGGCGATCCGGAGTCGATTACCCGGCCAGGCGGGCCTGGGGGCGCCCTCCCGGCGGGTCAGCCGGCGACGGTGTCCCAGCCGGCGGGCAGCCGGGGCACCGGCCAGGCCGGGTCGGGCTTCCAGGACGCCCAGTTCTCGTCCCACCAGCGCTCCCCCGCGTCCAGCAGGGCGGCGATCCGGTCGCCCTCGGCCTGGATGGCGTCGGCCATCCCCGGGTAGCGCCCCTCCGCCAGGCGCTGGGCGAACATCTCCACGTCCTTCCAGACGTAGCGCTCGGCGTCCGCCGGCCACCACAGGTCCAGCTCGTGGTCCAGGGTGTCCACCCCGATCGGCGTACGCCGGAACGGGTCCTGGAGGTTGAAGTACCAGCCGGCGAAGGCGCGGTCCGGGCCGGTCCAGAAGACGTCCAGCGAGTGTGCCTCGCCGGGGCGGTGCAGCATCAGCTTGCCGTGCCCGCTCCAGGCCCGGTGCCCGGCGGCCTCCCACGGGTGCCGGCCGGCCGGGAAGACGCCGCGCCGGGGAAAGCCGAACTCGGCGCCCGGCGGCAGGTAGAGCGCGAGCAGGTCGGGCGAGTCCTCGACGCAGATGGTCGGGCAGCCGAACCACACCTCGCCGAGCAGGATCTCCCGCCGGATCACCACGTCACCGGGCGCGAACCGGCGCCCGTCGACCACCTGGCCAGCGCTGTCCCCCGCGCCACCGCTCAACTCCATCCGCCCAGCGTAGCCACGGTCCGGTGACGCGGACGGCCGGTACCGGAACCGGGTCGGGCCCGCGCGGCGACGGCACCCGGGCACGGGAGCCGCTACCGACCCGCAGGGTCGACGGCCGGCCCGTTCGGGATCACGGTTCCGGACGGTGGGCAAGGCCGGCGTCGCGAGTCGGACAGAAGTCGCGCACGGGGCGTCCCACAGTGGACGCGCACGGTTAGCATCGGCTCCGCAAGCCCGCCCACGAGTACGGAGGCGAGCATGTCGATGTCCGGCTTCCAGGTGGATCCCGAGGCGCTGCGAACCAGCGCGGAATCGCTCGACCGGTCGGTCGACCGGATGGCCGAGGTCCTGGAGCAGTTCGAGAGCACCGTGCAGGGGCTCGGCGAGCCGTGGGGCGGCGACGACCTCGGCGCCCTGATCGGCGAGCTGTACCTCGGCATCCACGACCTGACCATGAGCTGCTTCGAGGGCAACGGCGAGGTGCTCGGGCAGTTCGCCGCCGGCCTGCACACCATGGCCGACGCGTTCGAGGAGGCCGATCAGCAGGTCGAGGCCGGCCTGCGCAAGATCGGTCAGGCGTTGGGCGGTTGACGCGATGGGGCTGCAACTTCCCGGTGAACTCGTCTCGCTGCTGGGCATGCTCGGCTACAGCTGGCCGGAGGCCGACGAGGAGAAGCTCTTCGAGCTGGGCCAGCACTGGCTCTCCCTGGCCGCGACGGTGCAGACGGTCGGCGCCGAGGCGCAGCAGGCCGGCGAGTCCGTCTGGGCCGCCAACACCGGGCAGGCGGTCGCGGCGTTCCAGCAACGGTGGGGCGGCCAGGAGGCGCCGATAGCGAACCTCACCGACGGCGTCAGCGCCGCGCAGGGCGTCGCGGTAGGGCTGTTCCTCACCGCCGGGGTGGTCCTCGTCCTGAAGATCAACGTGATCGTGCAGCTGGTCCTGCTGGCGATCCAGATCGCGCAGGCGATCGCCACCGCCGCGCCGACCTTCGGCGCGTCGCTGGCCCAGATCCCGATCTTCAAGATGATCGCCTCGCTGGTCATCGACCAGCTGCTCAACCTCGCCATCGACGCGGTGCTCAATGGGTAAGGGAAAACTGCGCCGGCTCCGGCGACAGGGGCGCGGCGGCTTCGCCCGGGGCATCTTCGGGCCGGTCGGCGACCTGCTCCGCCCCGGTCAGGACCTGAGGAACCTCGGCCTGCCCCGCGACCGGCTACGCCATCCCAACGCCACCCCGTTCCCGGTCCGCTCGCTGCGTGGCATCTCGATCCGGTCCCTGCGCGCGCAGCGCCCACGCAACTGGACCGAGACGCCGACCCGCAACAACGAGGGCTTCATCTGGAAGGACGAGAACGGCGTCGAACGGCTGCGCTTCATGCGGCCCACCGGCGACAACCCCAGCGCGAGCCAGTGGAGCCGCCAGGCGAACGGCTATATCCGCTGGCAGTCCGCCCAGTCCGGCAACAGCCCGGCCGATAACCTCTTCCTCGACCACGACGGCAACATCGTCGACAAGAACGATCCGCTGTTCGCCGAGAAGACGCACATCGTGTACGAAGGCCCGTACCCGTAAGGAGACATTGTGGAACCGATGCGCGACCCGCGCGGGGCGCTCAGCCACATCATGGAGGCCCTCGTCTTCTCCTACGTGTACGACCCGCAGCGCGCCACCTTCACCCTGGTCACCGAGTTCCCGCTGAAGTCGCCCGGGAGCATCCGGGAGTTCGCCGCGTTCGCCTTCGAGCAGGTCGAGTTCGAACGCCTGGCCGGCGACCACGCGCCGTACCAGCACTTCCAGCAGACGTACCACGGCATCGGCCCGGGCGGCATGGTCGTGCAGGACATCCAGCAGCGCGACGTCGGGCCCGACCGGCACCGGGTGGAGCTGTGGTTCGGTGACAACTTCGGCGGCGTGGCGGTCAGCTACGCCGGGCTGCGCGGCTGGACCCGGGGCTCGACGGCGGAGCAGGTCGGCCCCCGGCAGTGGGTCTACCGCGACGCGCGCACCAACGAGACGTTCGACCTCGACTTCCCGTTCCCGAGCCTGGTCGGCCCGCCCGCCTGACCGCCGTCCGGCCCCCGCCCTCGCTGTGGTGACCGGTCAGCCGGTGCGGCTGGGCATCCGTCCCGTTCCCCGGCCGCCCCGCGCAACGGCGCGCAGCACCAGGCCGCCGACGACGAGCAGCGCACCGGTGAGGCGGAGTTCCGCGTCGAGCGCCTTGGTGGCCAGATGCAGGAGCAGGATCGCCGCTCCCATGGCCGCGGCAGCCGTGCCGACGCGACCGACCCACTGCGCGGATGTTCGGTCCATCCGGGCAGTCTAGTCAGCTGTCAGCTGTCAGCGGTCTGGGTGCCGGCTGTGCGAGGATCGCCAACCATGAACGCGCCCGACCCGACGTACCTGCACGCCCTCGCCGAGGAATGCGCGGACCTGGTGTTCCGGCAGTTCGGCCGCCGACTGGACTGGTCACCGGAGAGCCTGTCGACGCTCGACGAGGTATGCGTCGACCTGCTCGCCGACGGACCGCTGGCCGAGGAGCACCTCGACCTGTGGTGGCGGTTGATCGGCGCCTACACCGGGGAAGTGGTCATCCGGGCCTACGGTGGCGAGTGGGTCGAGCATGAGAAGTCGGCAGGCGTCCCAGCGGTCTCGGCGCTCGGCGTGACCGGGTTCCCGTTCGGGCTGGCCGCGCGAGTCCTCGACGGTGAACCGTACAAGAGCCTCGCCTCGTTCGTACGCGCCCTGCCGGCCATCGCCGAACGTACGCCGCCCGCCTGACGCCAGCTCAGGAACAGGCAAGGCGCGAACGGAGTTTCCGTTCGCGCCTTGCCGTGGAGCCTGGGTCAGGGCAGTCGGCTCAGCCGACCGCGGCCATGATCTCGTCGCTGACGTCGAAGTTGGCGTAGACGTTCTGCACGTCGTCACAGTCCTCCAGCACGTCGATCAGCTTGAAGATCTTCCGGGCGCCCTCCTCGTCCAGCGGGACGTTGACGCTCGGGATCAGCGACGACTCGGCCGACTCGTACTCGATGCCGGCGTCCTGCAGGGCGGTGCGCACCGCGATCAGGTCACCCGG
Source organism: Micromonospora echinaurantiaca (assembly GCF_900090235.1). Lineage (NCBI taxonomy): Bacteria > Bacillati > Actinomycetota > Actinomycetes > Micromonosporales > Micromonosporaceae > Micromonospora > Micromonospora echinaurantiaca. The sequence continues at coordinate 4,052,007 of NZ_LT607750.1, forward strand.
CTCGGAGACCACCTCGAACGCCTCGCCCAGGTCGTTGACCTCCTCGGCGCCGGCGTCCAGCACGGCCATCATCACGTCGTCCTCGCTGGTGTCGGCCTTCGGCACGATCACCACGCCCTTGCGGGAGAACATGTACGACACCGAGCCGGCGTCGGCGAAGGAGCCGCCGTTGCGGGTCAGCGCGGTACGCACCTCGGTCGCGGCGCGGTTGCGGTTGTCGGTCAAACACTCGATGAGCAGCGCGACGCCGTTCGGGCCGTAGCCCTCGTACATGATCGTCTGGTAGTCGGCGCCGCCGGCCTCCAGGCCGGAGCCGCGCTTGACCGCACGGTCGATGTTGTCGTTCGGGACCGAGTTCTTCTTCGCCTTCTGGATGGCGTCGTAGAGCGTCGGGTTACCGGCCGGGTCGCCGCCGCCGGTCCGCGCGGCCACCTCGACATTCTTGATCAGCTTGGCGAACATCTTGCCGCGCTTGGCGTCGATGACCGCCTTCTTGTGCTTGGTCGTCGCCCACTTTGAGTGGCCGGACATCTGTTACCTCCGTTGCTACCCGCCGTCTGCATCGACCGCACCGCACGCGCCCCGCTCCCCCGCCGGCGCACGCCGAGGTGCCGGTGATCTTTCTGCTGGGAGCCGCGGCGAGCTGATGGCCCTGCCGAATCTCGGCAATCCTACCGGCGGCCGGCGGGTCACTGTCACGCGCCGCACGGCGCCGGCCCGTCCGATGCCGCCCGAACAGGCACAACACGGACGGGCCGGCCGCTCATTCCCCGAAGCCGTACGACCCCACCACGGTGAAGTCGAACGTGGCCCGCTCCTCGCAGCGGTCCTCTAGACCCGCCCGGTAGCGCCGGAACGACTCCAGCGACGGCAGCGGCCCTGGCAGCTCCGGGCCCATGGCCACGTCGACGAAGCTGCGTTCGTCGTCCAGCTGGAACGTCACGTAGCGCAGCCCGGACGGCCGTACCCGGGCCACCTCGTCATGGACCGCCCGGAGCAGGAGGAGGTGCTCCGCCAGGTGCTCGGGACGGACCCGGTAGCGGATCAGGATCGTCTCCACGCTCACCCCACCAGCTCCGGGCTGCCCTCGACGGCCGGGGTGCGGGCCCCGGCCCGCAGGGCGTCGGACCAGGTCACGATCTCGGTCAGCATGGTCGACAGCGACTCCTCCCGTCCGTCGCCCGGGGCGATCCTGCCGGGCGCGGTGGGATCGCCGGGATCCGACCCGGAGAAGTCGAAGTCGGTGAAGACCGAGAGCGAGACCTGGGTGGGTACCACCGCCGCGCGCACCTCGGCCAGGATCAGCCGCAGGTGGTCGGCAGCCCGGTTGCCGCCCTGCACGCCGTAGCTGAGCAGCCCGACCACCTTGTCGTTCCACTCCGCGTACAGGTAGTCGATGGCGTTCTTCAGCCCGGCGGGGATCGAGTGGTTGTACTCCGGGGTGACGAAGACGAACGCGTCGCAGGCGGCCACGACCGCGCTCCACCGGCGGGTGTGCGGCTGCCGGTAGTCGCCGAACATCGCCGGCACGGGCTCGTCGAGCAGCGGCAACGCCTGCTCCGCCAGGTCGATCACCTCGATCTCGGCGACGCCGGCGCGTACCGCCGGGTGGCGGGACGCCACCTGTACGGCCCACCCGGCGACCGCGCCACCGCGCCGGCCGGGGCGGGTGCTTCCCACGATCAGACCGATCCGGGTCGGTCCTGCTGTCTGTGTTCTCATGCCGACGATCGTCGGGCCGGGCACCGATGGTGGGGAGGCCGGCGCGAGGGTGGCCCTGCCGGGGCCACCCAACGGGCCTCGCGCGCTGCCAGACTGTGCGGGTGATGGACGGAGAGCTGGGCGCGTTCCTGCGCAGCCGGCGAGAGGCTGTCCGGCCGGCCGACGTGGGTCTCGCCCCGGGTCCGCGCCGCCGCACGGCCGCCCTGCGTCGGGCGGAGCTGGCGACGCTGGCCCAGGTGAGCGTCGAGTACCTGACCCGGCTGGAGCAGGGGCGCGACACCCGCCCGTCGCCGGAGATTCTCGCCGCGCTCGCCGACGCCCTGCTGCTCGACGACGCCGATCGGGACCACCTGCAGCAGCTCGCGATGGTCAGCCACAGCCGGCAACTGTGCCCGGGCGAGCGGCCGTCGGCCGCCCGCACCGTCCGCCCGACGGTCCGGGCCGTGCTCGACGGGCTGCGCGACGCCCCGGCGTACGTGGTGAACCAGCTCAGCGACGTGCTGGCCTGGAACGACGCCTTCGACCGGCTGGCCCGCCCGCTGGGCCTGTTGGACGGGAACCGGCCGAACCTGCTGTGGTTCACACTCGCCGACGAGCGTGCCCGCGACCACTTCCCGAAGTGGGCGGAGCTGGCCGACCAGCAGGTAGCCGAGCTGCACCGGTTACGCCGGGGCGACCCGGCCACCGACGCCTTCGCCGATCGGCTGGCCCGCACCGTCGGCGCGCCGTTCACCGAACGCTGGGAGCGGCGTCCGGTGGCCGCCCCACGGACCGGCGTCCGGGAGCTGCGGCACCCGGAGGTCGGCCCGCTGCGGCTGGCGTACGAGATCCTGGAGCTGGCCGACGCCGCCCCCCAGCGGATCGTCGTCCAGCTCCCGGCCGACGCCGCCTCCGCCGCCAACCTGGACCGGCTCCTCGGCCGCCGGCCCGGACAACTGCGCTCCGTCGCCGGCTGACCGGCGGCTCGACCAGACGGACGGTGCGGTGAAACAGCACCGGCAAGGTCCCCCGGCCCGACGGGCCGCGAAGCCGCTCAGGTGGCGGCCCGGACGAGCTCCACGAAGTAGCGGTGCAGCCGCAGGTCACCGGTGAGTTCGGGGTGGAACGAGGTGGCCAGCAGGTTGCCCTGCCGCACCGCCACGATCCGGCCGGCGGCCGGGCCCTCGGTCACCGTGCCGAGCACCTCGACGCCGTCGCCGACCCGCTCCACCCACGGCGCCCGGATGAACACCGCGTGGAACGGCCCGCCCTCGACGCCGTCGACCGCCACCGGGGCCTCGAACGAGTCCACCTGCCGGCCGAACGCGTTGCGCCGCACGGTCATCTCGAGGCCGTCGAAGCCCCGCTGGTCGGGACGGCCGTCGAGCACCTCCCGCGCCAGCATGATCATGCCGGCGCAGGAGCCGTAGACCGGCATGCCGCCGGCGATCCGCTTGTCGATCGGCTCGCGCAGCTCGAAGATGTCGGCCAGCTTGCTGATCGTGGTGGACTCCCCGCCGGGGATGACCAGCCCGTGCACCGCGTCCAGTTCCTCGGGCCGGCGGACCGGGCGGGCGTCCGCGCCCGCCCCGGTCAGCGCCGCGACGTGCTCACGCACGTCGCCTTGGAGGGCGAGCACACCGACGGTGGGCCCGCTCATGGTCACCAGCCCCGCTCGGCCAGCCGGTGCGGCTGCGGGATCTCGTCGACGTTGATGCCGACCATCGCCTCGCCGAGACCACGGGAGACCTTGGCCAGCACGTCCGGGTCGTCGTGGAAGGTGGTGGCCTTCACGATCGCGGCGGCGCGCTGGGCCGGGTTGCCGGACTTGAAGATGCCCGAGCCGACGAAGACACCCTCGGCGCCGAGCTGCATCATCATGGCGGCGTCGGCCGGGGTGGCGATCCCACCGGCGGTGAACAGCACCACCGGCAGCTTGCCGGTCTGGGCGACCTCCTTGACCAGCTCGTACGGGGCCTGGAGCTCCTTGGCCGCGACGTACAGCTCGTCCTCCGGCAGCGACTGCAACCGGCGGATCTCCTTGCGGATCTTCCGCATGTGGGTGGTGGCGTTGGAGACGTCACCGGTGCCGGCCTCGCCCTTGGACCGGATCATGGCCGCGCCCTCGGTGATCCGGCGCAGCGCCTCGCCCAGGTTGGTCGCGCCGCAGACGAACGGGACGGTGAACGCCCACTTGTCGATGTGGTTCTCGTAGTCGGCCGGGGTCAGCACCTCGGACTCGTCGATGTAGTCGACGCCGAGCGACTGGAGGATCCGGGCCTCCACGAAGTGGCCGATCCGGGCCTTGGCCATCACCGGAATCGAGACGGCGTTGATGATGCCGTCGATCATGTCCGGGTCGCTCATCCGGGACACCCCGCCCTGGGCGCGGATGTCGGCGGGCACCCGCTCGAGCGCCATCACGGCGACGGCGCCGGCGTCCTCGGCGATCCGGGCCTGCTCGGCGTTGACCACGTCCATGATCACGCCACCCTTGAGCATCTCGGCCATGCCGCGCTTGACGCGGGCGGTGCCGACAACGGGGGCGCTGGTGTGCTGAGAAGTGGTGTCGGGCACGGGTTATCGCTCCTCAGGCGTGCTCGGGAGGGTGGCAGCGGAGATGCTACGCCCGACGCAACGCCACTCCGACAGCCAATCAGACCCCCGGTGGCCTGCGATGTGGCCGCCGTCACCCACCCCCGCGACATCAGCCCGACCGGCCGGCTGAGTCGTTCACGACATCAGCTCCACAGGCCCCGACCGCATCGAGCTGCCACCACCCCCCGGCTTAACCGGCCGGGACGTCCGCCGGGAGGGTGAGGGTGGGGTCGTCGATGTCGAAGTAGCGCGGCCAGGGGTGCCGGCGCCCCATCCGCAACAGCCGCACCAGCGGTCGCCGGCGGGCGGCTCGCGCGTCCCGGACCAGGTCGGTGTGCACCTGCCGGGCCAGGGCCAGCCGGCGGCTGGCGGCGATCACCGCCTCGCAGTCCGGGTCGGCCGGGTCGAGCTGCACCGCGCGCAACTGCCGGGTGAGGTCGTTCTCGGCGGCCTCCCGCTCGTCCGGGTGGGCGTCCAGGGCGATCCGCGCGGCGGCGTACAGCTCGACGCCGTACCGCCGCTCGGCCAGCACCGCGGCGGCCGCGGCCCGGCGCAGCAGGTGGGCGTCGAGCGCGCGGGCCGCCAGCTCCGCGCGGCCCTGCAGCCGCTCGACCCGGCCGGCGGTCCAAATCAGGTACGCCGCGACCAGCGCGACGACCAGGGTCGTGCCCACCACCCACCACATGCCCGGCATCGTAGTGCTGCTCCGTTCCGGTCTCCTCCGGCCGTCGCCGGACCCGATGCTCCGGTCACCCAAGCACCACGCGCCACCCGGGTCAGCCCAGCCCCACCCATTCCGTGTCGATGACCCGCCCGTCGGTGGCCTCGATCGCCGCTGCGTATACCTCCAGAACCCGGCGGGCAACCACGGGCCAGTCGAAATTCGCCACCACCTGGTCGCCGCAGGCGGTCAGTTCCGCCCGCTGCCGCGGGTCGTCGAGCAGCTCGGTGAGCGCGGCGCGCAGCGCCGCCGCGTCCCCGGTCGGGAAGAGCCGCCCCGCCCGGCCGCCGTCGAGCACCCGGCGGAACGCGTCGAGGTCGCTGGCCACCACGCTGGTCCCGGCCGCCAGCGCCTCGGTGAGGATCATGCCGAACGACTCGCCGCCGGTGTTCGGCGCCACGTAGAGGTGCACGCTGCGCAGCATGCGCGCCTTGTCCGCCTCGGGGACCAGCCCAAGGAAGGTCACCCGGTCGCGCAGCCCGGCCGGGAACCGGTCGTACAGGTCGTCGGGGTCACCCGGCCCGGCGACCAGCAGCCGCAGCCCGGGGCGCTGGGCGGCCAGCTCGACGAAGGCGTCCCGGAGCACCGGGAAACCCTTGCGCGCCTCGGTGAACCGGCCCAGGAACCCGATCGAGCCGCCCTCGCCCGGCGCGCACTCCCCCGGCCAGCCCGGCAGCGGCTCGGCGTCGGTGAACTTCGCGACGGCCACCCCGTTCGGGATCTCCACCGCCCCGCCGTCCATGTGCTCGACCTGCACCTTGCGAGCCAGCGCGCTGACCGCGATCCGGGCGGTGATCCGCTCCAGCACGATCTGGAGCACGCCCTGCGCCGCGGCCAGCGCCCGGGACCGGGTCATCGCTGTGTGGAAGGTGGCCACCACGGGCCCGCGGGCGGAGAGCACGGCGAGCAGCGAGAGGCTGAGCGTGAGCGGCTCGTGCACGTGCAGCACGTCGAAGTCGCCGCGGGTGAGCCAGCGCCGCACCCGGGCCGTGGAGACCGGCCCGAACGCGATCCGGGCCACCGAGCCGTTGTACGGCAGCGGCACCGCCCGCCCGGCCGGCACCACGTACGGCGGCAGCGGTGAGTCCTCGTCGGCCGGGGCGAGCACACTCACCTGGTGGCCGAGCCCGATCAGCGCCTCGGCCAGGTCCATGACGTGGTTCTGCACCCCACCGGGTACGTCGAACGAGTACGGACACACGATGCCGATCCGCACGTCAACGCCCTTTGTTCGCGACTGCCCGGATCCGCTCCGCCGTGCTCCTCGCGCTCACGGGTGCCACCTCTGTTCGCGACTGCGGGGCTCGCAAACCCGGCTCACTCCTCGCGCTCACCGCTGCCTCTCCCTCGAAAGCTGTCCGGTGGCCGGCGAGGGCATGGCCGCGCCGTCGACTGGGCCACGCTGGTCCAGCCACATCCGTTGCAACATGTGCCAGTCTTCCGGATGCCGGGCGATACCGGCCGCCAGACTGTCGGCGATCCGCTGGGTCAGCGACCGCACGCGCTCGTCGAGCGGGCCCTCCTCGGGGCCGGGTACCGGCAGCGGTCCGGCCAGCGAGGCCCGGGCGGCGTCCGGTTCGTACCACATCGAGGCGACGTAGAGGGGCGCCCCGGTGCGCAGCGCGAGCAGCGCCGGCCCGGCCGGCATCCGAGTGCGGGCGCCGAAGAAGTCGACCTCCACGCCCCGGGCGGAGAGGTCCCGGTCGGCCAGCAGCGGCACCACCGCCCCGGCGCGCAGCCGGTCCACCAGCACGTCGAACGCCGGCCGATCCCCGCCGTGGGTGGGCAGGATCTCCATGCCGAGACTGCGGCGGAAGGCGAGGAACCGCTGGTAGACGCCCTCCGGCTTGAGCCGCTCGGCGACCGTGGTGATCGGCCAGCCGGTGGCCGCGACCCAGGCGCCGGCCGCGTCCCAGTTGCCGGCGTGCGGCAGCGCCACCACCGCGCCCCGACGGGCGGCCACGTCGGCGGCGAGCAGTTCCTCACCGTCGAGCCGGAACCCGGCCAGGATCTCCCGGCGGCTCAGCGAGGGCAGCCGGAACGCCTCCATCCAGTACCGGGCGTACGACCGCAGGCCCGCCCGGACCAGCTCGTCCAGCTCCGGCTCCGGCAGGTCCGGCCCGACCACCCGGCGCAGGTTCGCCCGCAGCCGGTCCGTACCGCCGCCACCCCGGCGGTGGGCGCGGTCCGCGCCCGCCCGGAACGCCGCGGCCACGACGGGCCGCGGCAGCGCGCGGATCACCCGCCAGCCGGCGACGTAGCCGAGCTCGGTGAGATTCACCGATTTCCGTCCAGGGTGTGGATGCGCTGCGCCTGTCGGTACACGTGCAGCATCCGCTGCCCGACCGTGAAGATCGACACGGCGGCGAGCAGCCAGAGCGCGATCTCCAGCGCCGGGTCGACGCCGAGGCCGGTGAGCAGCCCGCCGACCCCGACGATGAGCAGCCGCTCGGTGCGCTCGGCGATGCCCACGTTGCAGGTCATCCCGAGGCCCTCGGCGCGTGCCTTGACGTACGACACCAGCGCGCCGGCGGCCAGGCAGAGCAGCGCGGCGGCGACCCCGGAGTACTGGTGCTCGGTGGCCAGCCAGTACGCCACGGCGCCGAAGACCGCGCTGTCGGCGACCCGGTCCATGCTCGAGTCGAGGAACGCGCCGAACCGGGTGGAGCCCCCGCTCATCCGGGCCATCGTCCCGTCGAGCAGGTCGGTGAGCGCGAAGACGGTGACGATCAGGGCCCCGGCGACCAGATGACCGCGGGCACCGAAGCCGAGTGCGCCGACGAGCACCCCGAGGGTGCCCGCCACGGTGACCGCGTTGGGAGTTACGCCCGCTCGGAGCAGGCCGCGTGCGACCGGCTCGACGACACGGGCCATCCCCGCGCGAGCCGACACTTGGAAGATCTTCGCCATGGCGGTCCCACGATAACGGTCCGGCCAGCACCGGCTCTACGGCCGGTCAGGCGAGCCGCCCTTGTGCCGGCCGGGCATCGGGTGTGAGATCGAGCCGGGAGGTGAGCCAACTCACCCGCCCGCCCGTCACGTACCCGGAATCCAGCAGACAGCGGAGGATATCGCCGCGGGACCCGCCCCGGGCCGCTTCCCCGTCGCGCGCGGCGGTCGCCACCACCACCGGCTGAGGGAGGTGCGCCCCATGGCGCAGAAGAATCAGGAGAAGGGGATCACCGGCGCGCCGGTGGTGACCGAACCCGGCAGGGTCCGCAACGTGGTGCTCGTCGGGCACTCCGGCGCGGGCAAGACGACCCTGGTCGAGGCGCTGCTCACGGCGAGCGGCACGATCACCCGGGCCGGCACGGTCACCGACGGCACCACGGTCTGCGACCACGACCCGGCGGCGGTACGCCAGCAGCGCTCGGTGAGCCTGGCCTGCGCGCCGCTGCTGCACGACGGCATCAAGGTCAACCTGCTGGACACCCCCGGTTACGCCGACTTCGTCGGTGAGCTGCGCGCCGGCCTGCGGGCCGCCGACGCCGCGCTCTTCGTGGTCTCCGCCGTGGACGGGATGGACGCCGCCACCGCCGCCCTGTGGGAGGAGTGCGCCGCGGTCGACATGCCCCGGGCGGTCGCCGTGAGCCGGCTCGACCACCCCCGGGCCGACTTCGACGAGGCGGTGGCGCTCTGCCAGCGGGTGTTCGGCGACAACGTGCTCCCGCTCTACCTGCCGATGCTCGGCGACGACGGCGTCTCCACCGTCGGTCTGCTGGGCCTGATCACCCGGCGGGTCTTCGACTACACCGCCGGCCACCCGCCGGTGGTCCGCGACCCGGACCCGGAGCACCTGCCGGCCATCGCCGAGTCCCGCAACGAGCTGATCGAGGGGATCATCGCCGAGAGCGAGGACGAGTCCCTGATGGACCGCTACCTCGGCGGCGAGGAGATCGGCACCGAGATCCTCATCGAGGACCTGGAGAAGGCGGTCGCCCGCGGCCACTTCTACCCGGTGGTGCCGGTCTGCGCGGAGACCGGCGTCGGGCTGGACGCGCTGCTGGAGGTGCTCACCGCCGGCTTCCCGTCGCCGCTGGAGCACGAACTGCCGGCGGTGAGCGGGGTGGACGGCTCGCCCCGCCCGCCGCTGACCTGCGACCCGGACGGCCCGCTGGTGGCCGAGGTGGTCAAGACCACCATCGACCGGCACGTCGGCCGGGTCTCCCTGGTCCGGGTCTTCTCCGGCACCCTGCGGCCCGAGCAGACGGTGCACGTCTCCGGGCACGGCCTGGCCGAACGCGGTCACCCCGACCACGACGCCGACGAGCGGGTCGGGCACATCTACACCCCGCTGGGCGCGAGCCTGCGCGAGGTGGCCAGTTGCGTGGCCGGCGACATCTGCGCGATCACCAAGTCGGGCAGCGCGGAGACCGGCGACACCATCTCGGCCAAGGACGAGCCGCTGCTGATCGCCCCCTGGGAGATGCCCGAACCGCTGCTGCCGGTGGCGATCGTCGCGAAGAGCCGGGCCGACGAGGACGCGCTGGCCCGCAACCTGGCCCGGCTGGTCGCCGGCGACCCGACCATGCGGCTGGACCGCAACGCCGAGACCCACCAGCTGGTGCTCTGGTGCATGGGCGAGGCGCACGCCGACGTGGTGCTGGAGCGGCTGCGCGCCGGCGGGGTCGAGCTGGACACCGAGCCGGTCCGGGTGTCCCTGCGGGAGACGCTGACCGCCCCGGCCAAGGGGCACGGCCGGCACGTCAAGCAGTCCGGTGGGCACGGCCAGTACGCCGTCTGCGACATCGAGGTGGAGCCGCTGCCGCGCGGCGCCGGCTTCGAGTTCGTCGACCGGGTGGTCGGCGGGGCGGTGCCGCACAACTACATCCCCTCGGTGGAGAAGGGCGTACGCGCCCAGATGGAGCGCGGCCTGGTGGCCGGTCACCCGGTGGTCGACCTGCGGGTGACCCTCTTCGACGGCAAGGCGCACAGCGTCGACTCCTCCGACGCGGCCTTCCAGACCGCCGGCGCGCTGGCCCTCAAGGACGCGGCCGAGAAGGCCCAGCCGGTGCTGCTGGAGCCGGTCGACGAGGTGGTCATCCGGGTACCCGACTCGGCGGTCGGCTCGGTGATGGGCGACCTGTCCGGTAGGCGCGGCCGGGTGCTCGGCACCGAACCGGACCCGGACGGCGAGGGGCGCACCCTGGTGCGCGCCGAGGTGCCCGCCACCGAGCTGCTCCGGTACGCCGTCGAGCTGCGCTCGATGACCTCGGGCACCGGCACCTTCCGCCGCGAGTTCGCCCGCTACGAGCCGATGCCCAGCCACCTGGCCGACCAGATCCGCAAGGAACACGCCAACCGCACCTGACCCGGACCATCCGCGCCCGCCCCGGCGGCTCCGGCGCTCGGGGCGGGGGTGGGGTCACGGGTGGGTGGCGGGGAGGGTGGGGCTGGGCCAGTAGGGCCGGTCGGCGGAGCGCAGCGCCGCCGCGCGCAGGGCCGCCAGCTGGCGTTCCACCTCGGCGAACTGGTCCGGCGGCAGCGGCCCCCAGCGCAGCGCGCCGGCGTTCTCCTCGACCTGGGCGACGGTACGGCAGCCGGGGATCGGCACGCTCCGGCCGCTGCGCGCCCAGATCCAGCCCAACGCGCCCTGGGCCAGGGTGCGCCCGTCGCCGGTGAGCGCCGCCCGCACCGCGGTGACCCGGCGCAGCCACTCCGGCGCCGGCCGGCCGCCGCGGAACCACTCCAGCCAGCCCGGCGCGACCCCGCGCACGTCGTCGCGGGGCAGCGTGGAGCCGGCGGTGTACTTGCCGGTGAGCAGCCCCATCCCGAGCGGCCCCCGGACGACGCTGGCCAGGTCGTACTTGTCGCAGACGGCGAGCAGCTCGGGGGCGTCGCGGAGCACCGAGAGGGCGTGCTGCACGGCGGTGGCGCGCGGGGCGCCGTGGCCGAACGCGGCGGCCCGGTCGGGGCGGTCGGTGCTCCAGCCGTACGCCCGGATCAGGCCGTCGGCGACCAGGTCCTCCAGGGTGCCGACCAGCGCCTCGGCCCGGGGCACCGGCAGGTCGGCCAGGTGCAGCTGGTAGAGGTCGATCCGGTCGGTGTCCAGCCGGCGCAGCGAGTCGTGCACGGCCCGCCGCAGGTACGCCGGGGAGGCGTCCTCCCCGGTCGCCTGCCGGGTCGCCTCGTCGAAGGTGTAGCCCCACTTGGTGGCGATCACCGCCTCGTCCCGCCGGCCGGCGAGCGCGCGGCCGAGGATCCGCTCGCCGTGGCCCGCCCCGTACGTGTCGGCGGTGTCGAAGAGGGTGACGCCGAGGTCGAGCGCGCGCCGTACGGCCCGGACCGACTCCTCGTCGTCGACCGCGCCCCAACCCAGCGGCTGGCTGCCCTCGGCCCACGGGCCACCGATCGCCCAGCACCCCATGCCGAGGGCACTGACCTCGATGCCGCTGCGGCCCAACGTCCGCGTGCTGACTGCCATCGGCAGATCGTGCCACCCGGCGGGCCCGGACGGGTGGTACGCGGCCGATTCAGGACGGCCAGGCGCGGGCCAGCAGTTCCCGGGTGTCGCCGAGCAGTTGGGGCAGCACCTTGGTGCGGCCGATCACCGGCATGAAGTTGGCGTCGCCGCCCCAGCGCGGCACCACATGCTGGTGCAGGTGCGCGGCGATCCCGGCCCCGGCCACGCCGCCCTGGTTCATCCCGAGGTTGAACCCGTGGGCGTTGCTGACCTTGCGGATCACCCGCATCGCGGTCTGCGTGTAGGTCGCCAGCTCGCCGGTCTCCGCCGCGTCCAGGTCGGTGTAGTCGGCGACGTGCCGGTAGGGACAGACCAGCAGGTGACCCGGGTTGTACGGGTAGAGGTTGAGCACCACGAAGACGTGCTCGCCCCGCGCCACCACCAGGCTCTCCTCCGGCGGCCGCCCCGGCGCCAGGCAGAACGGGCAACCGGTGGGCTTCTCGTAGCCGCCCTCGGGTCGGTCCTCGCCGGAGATGTAGGTCATCCGGTGCGGCGTCCAGAGCCGCTCCAGGCCGTCGGCCATGCCGCTGTCCGTGTGCCGTTCCGCCCCTGTCACAAGCCGATCCTACGGACCCGGCCCGGCCGGCGGCGATGCCCGCCGGCGGGATGTCCGTTCCTGCAAGTTGTTGACGGATCGAAGCGCGCCCCTGAAAATTCCATGCATTCAGATACTTCCATTTACCGATGGAGGGCTCCATGATCCGACGGCTCGGCAGGTTCTTCGCGGCGCTCGCGCTGGCCGCCGCCACCACGGTGGTCGGCGTCACCCTCACCCCCGGGGCGGCGCACGCCGACGGCTGCTACACCTGGGGACGCACGCTGTCCCAGGGGATGTCCGGCGAGGACGTCCGGCAACTCCAGATCCGCGTCTCCGGCTACCCCGGCTACGGCGCGGTGATCGGCCTCGACGGCGCGTACGGCCCGGCCACCGCGGCGGCGGTGACCCGCTTCCAGCAGGCGTACGGCCTGAGCGCGGACGGCATCGCCGGCCCGCAGACCTTCAACAAGATCTACGCGTTGCAGGACGACGACTGCACCCCGGTCAACTTCAGCTACGCGGAATGGAACAAGTGCAACAGCACCTGGTCCGGCGGAGCGGTCTCGGCCAGCACCGCCAAGTTCAACGCGCGGGTGTCGATGTGGAAGCTCCAGGCCATGCGGCACGCCCTCGGCGACGTGCCGATCTACCTCAGCAGTGGCTTCCGCAGCTACACCTGCAACAGCGCGGTCGGCGGGGCCTCCAACAGCCGGCACCTCTACGGCGACGGAATCGACCTGACCGGGTCTCCCTCGTTCTGCCGGCTGGCGCAGCAGGCCCGCTACCACGGCTTCACCAACATCCTCGGACCCGGCTACCCGGGTCACAACGACCACACCCACCTGGGTAACAGCCCGAGCCGGTCCTGGTCCGCGCCGACCTGCGGGATCTGACGGCTGACTATTCGTCGACGAAGGCCCCCCGCGGCGCGGGGGGCCTTCGTCACGCCAGGGTCAGGCGGCCGACGGCCCGATGTTGCTCCGCGTGGTGACCACGTCCAGCACGTGGGCGACCGCCTCGGCCATCGGCACCCCGTTGCGCTGCGAGCCGTCCCGGTAGCGGAACGAGACGGTGCCGACCGCCACGTCGTCGTCGCCGGCGATCACCATGAACGGGATCTTCTGCTGCTGGGCGGTGCGGATCTTCTTCTGCATCCGGTCGTCGCCGGTGTCGACCTCGGCCCGGATCCCCTCGGCACGCAGCGCCGCGACGAACCCGTGCAGGTAGTCGGCGTGCTCGTCGCGGATCGGGATGCCGACCACCTGCACCGGGGACAGCCAGGCCGGGAAGGCGCCGGCGTAGTGCTCGGTGAGCACCCCGACGAACCGCTCGATCGAGCCGAACTTGGCGCAGTGAATCATCACCGGCTGCTGCCGGGTGCCGTCGGCCGCCTGGTACTCCAGCCCGAAGCCCTTGGGCTGGTTGAAGTCGTACTGGATGGTCGACATCTGCCAGGTACGGCCGATCGCGTCCTTGGCCTGCACCGAGATCTTCGGGCCGTAGAAGGCCGCGCCGCCCGGGTCGGGGACGAGTTCCAGCCCGGTCTCCTTCGCGCACTGCTCCAGCACCGCGGTCGCGGTCGCCCAGTCCTCCTCCGAGCCGACGAACTTGTCCGGGCGGGACTCGTCCCGGGTCGACAGCTCCAGGTAGAAGTCGGTGATGCCGAAGTCGCGCAGCAGGCCGAGCACGAACGCCAGCAGGTGCTTGACCTCGGCCGGCGCCTGCTCCTTGGTGCAGTACGAGTGCGAGTCGTCCTGGGTGAAGCCGCGCACCCGGGTGAGCCCGTGGATGACGCCCGACTTCTCGTACCGGTAGACCGACCCGAACTCGAACAGCCGCATCGGCAGCTCACGGTAGGACCGCCCGCGCGACCTGTAGATCAGGTTGTGCATCGGGCAGTTCATCGCCTTGAGGTAGTAGTCGCTGCCCTCCATCTGCATCGGAGGGAACATCGTGTCCTTGTAGTAGGGCAGGTGGCCCGAGGTGTGGAAGAGGCCTTCCTTCGAGATGTGCGGCGTCCCGACGTACTGGAAGCCCTCCTCGATGTGGCGGGCCCGGACGTAGTCCTCCATCTCCCGCTTGAGCACACCACCCTTGGGGTGGAAGACCGCCAGCCCGGAGCCGATCTCGTCGGGGAAGCTGAACAGGTCGAGGTCCGCACCGAGCTTGCGGTGGTCGCGCCGGGCGGCCTCCTCCAACAGCTTCAGGTACGCCTTGAGCTCGTCCCGGGTCGGCCAGGCGGTGCCGTACACCCGCTGCAGCTGGGGGTTCTTCTCCGACCCACGCCAGTACGCGGCGGCCGAGCGCATCAGCTTGAACGCCCCGATCAGCCGGGTGTTCGGCAGGTGCGGGCCGCGGCACAGGTCCGACCAGCAGACCTTGTCCTCGTTCGCGGCCAGGTTGTCGTAGATGGTCAGCTCGCCGCCGCCGACCTCCATCACCTCGGACGAGTCCAGGCCCTCGCCCTTGACGTCGATCAGCTCCAGCTTGAACGGCTCGGCGGCCAGCTCGGCCTTCGCCTCGTCCAGGCTGCGGAACCGCCGCCGGCGGAACCGCTGGCCGGACTTGATGATCTCCTGCATCCGCTTCTCGAGCCGGGTCAGGTCGTCCGGCTGGAACGGCTTGTCGACCGCGAAGTCGTAGTAGAAGCCGTTCTCGATCGGCGGGCCGATGCCGAGCTTGGCCTCCGGGAAGATGTCCTGCACGGCCTGGGCGAGCACGTGCGCGGTGGAGTGGCGCAGCACGTTCAGCCCGTCCGGGGAGTCCAGGCTGACCGGCTCGACCTCGGTGTCGACGGCCGGCATCCAGTCCAGGTCGTGCAGCACGTCCTGCGGGTCGCGGACCACGACGATCGCCTTCGGCCCGGCGGCGGGCAGCCCGGCCGCGGCCACCGCGTCGGCCGCCGTGGTCCCGGCGGCGACGACGACGGGGTCGGCCACGGCGGGGGTACGGGGTGCGGACACGGTGACTCCTCCAGCAGACGGAACGGATGTACGCCGACACGCGGCTCCTGCCGATGCTATCGGTCGTGCTCGCCGGCACGGTCGGCGACGCCCACCGCCCGACGGTCGGTCGTCGACCCGCCCGACGCCCGGCGAGTGGCGGCCGGCGGCCGGCGTGCGGCAGCGGCAACGGGCGGTCGGCCCACGGGCGCGCCCCGGGCGATCGGTGGGCGGACGCGCCCGGGCTGTCCGGGCGCCGGTCGCCGCAGGGGAACCGTGGGCGGCAACCGGGCGGTTGAACCATTTCGGCGCGGGATCCGAACTACCGGGTGTGGCCGGAAACCGGTGCCGGCCGCGTGGAGACGGATGGGGACCCGAAGATGGCGATGACACGCGGCCTGGGCCGTCGGGCCGGGGCGGTGGCCGCCCTGGCCGCGGCCGGCGTGCTGGTCTGGCCCGCCACGGCGGACGCGGCGGACGTGACGACCAACCCGACGCAGGCCCGGCAGGGCGACGCGGTGAAGCTGGAGTTCGTGGTGCCCGAGGAGCGGCCCGGCACCCGGACCGACCGGATCGAGGTCCGCCTGCCGGCCGACGCGCCGATCGCCGAGGTGTACCCGATGTCGGTCGACGGCTGGGCGCCCCGGATCGTCACCCGCCGGCTGGACCAGCCGGTGACCGACCTGCACGGTATCCGGCTCGACACGGTCACCAGCGCGGTGACCTGGACCCGGATGCCCGGATACGGCGCCGCCCCGGCTCGGCTCACCCTCTCCATGGGGCCGCTGCCGCAGGTCGACCGGCTCACCTTCCAGGTGATCCAGACGTACGCCGACGGCACGGTGGTGCGCTGGGCCGATCCGGCCGGTGCCCACCGGGCGCCGGTGCTGGCCCTGTCCCCCGCCGCGCCCGGAGCGGTCGCCGGGCACGCCGGCCACGGAGCCCGACCGGCCGGCGGCACGGACGCCGGAGGCGCGGCGCCCGGGTTGGCCGCCGGCGGTGGCGCGCCCGCGCCGGGGGCCGGGGCGGACGACGGCGGAAACGCCGACGCGCTGCTCGCCGCGGGCCTGCTCGCCGGGCTGGGCGGCGGGGCGGCGATCGGTTGGCTGGCCAGCCGGTGGCGCCGCCGCGAGCCGGCCGCCCCGATCGACCGGTCCGTGCTCGACGAGGAGCCATCCGCGCCGGCCGGCACCCGAGCGGTGGCACCCCTGGGCGCCGACCCGACCCCGGAGGTCCCGGCCACCGACAGCCCGACCCCGGCCGGCGGCAGTCCGGCGCCGGCCGGCGACGACGGTCCGGCACCCCGACCGGCGGAGTTGCCGCAGGACGAGACGGCTGCGGGATCGCGGCCGCCGGTCGGTGCGGTACGCGGTTCGGCCCCGATCTGAGCCGACCCGCACCAGGCCGGCCAGCGTCACCCACCCGCGGTCGACCTGTCCGCACAGCCCGCGAGCCGCGCGCAGCAGCCGGTCTCGGCCAGGCCGAGCGGCACGGCCCAGCCGAGCGGCACCGGCCCAGCCGAGCGGCACGGCCCGGCGAAGCGACACCCGCCCGCGGCGCGACACCGGCCCGGCGGACCGACCCGGCCAGCCGCACAGTCAGTCCAGCCAGTCCGGCAGCGGCTCGCGGGCGGCCAGCCACTCCGAGGGCACGCCACCCGGGGTGCCGACGCCGGTGTGCGCGGCCACCACCGCGCCGGCGATCGCCGCCGTGGTGTCGACGTCGCCGCCCGCCTCGACGCAGGCGCGGATCGCCGCCGGGTAGTCGTCCAGGTGCACCGCGGCCACCCAGAGGGTGAAGGCGACGGTGTCCTGGGCGGTCACCCGGGAGCCGTTGCCGAGCGCGTCGACCACCGCCGGCAGCGGCCGGCCGAGCAGTTCCACCGCGCGGCGTACGCCCCGGTGCACCTCGCTGCCCGGGTCGAGCAGCGCGGCCACCGCGGCGAGCAGCCGGTCCGGCGCCGGCCGGTACCCGTCCAACCGGGCGCGGGTGGCCAGCGCGGCGGCCACCGCCACCGCGACCGCCCCGGCGATCCCCTCCGGATGGGCGTGGGTCACCTCGGCCGACGCCCGGGCCTGGGCGGCCGCCCGGGTCGTCGAGTCGGCGAACCACGCGCCCAGCGGGCCGACCCGCATCGCCGCGCCGTTGCCGCACGAGCCCTGCCCGTCGAAGGCGGACGCGGCGGCCACCGGCCACGGCGTGCCGGTGCGGATCAGCCGCAGAATCGTCACCGCGCCCGGCCCGTACCCCCGATAGGGCTCGCACCGCTCGGCGAAGGCCGCGGCGAGCGCGTCCCGGTCGATCCGGCCGGCGTCGGCCAGGGCGGCCACCACCGAGCAGGCCATCTCGGTGTCGTCGGTCCACTCCCAGGGCGGCGGGGGCAGCTTCCCGGCGGCCAGGTCGGCCGGGTGCCGGCCGGGGACGAAGAACTGCGAGCCGAGCGCGTCGCCGACCGAGAGACCGGCGAGGCTGTCCCGGGCGAGGGCCAGGCGGGTGTCGGAAAAGAGGGTGAAGGACATCGTTGTACCAGCTTGCCGGGTTGGCAGGAGCGCCGCAACGCGATCAACTTGCCACGGGCAGTACCGTCTTGGGGTGGCCACCGTGCTCCTGGTCGAAGATGATCACGTCGTACGCGGCGCGATGCTGCGGTCCCTCGCCGACCGGGGGCACGCCGTGCACGCCGTCGGCACCGCGCTGGACGCGCTGCGCCGGGTCGCCGCCGAGACACCCGATCTCGTCGTGCTCGACCTCGGCCTGCCCGACCTGGACGGCTCGGACGCGCTGCGGATGCTGCGCGGCATCACCGACGTACCGATCATCATCGCCACCGCCCGGGACGACGAGCAGTCGGTGGTCCGCCTGCTGCGCGCCGGCGCCGACGACTACATGGTCAAGCCGTTCACCGGCGCGCACCTGGACGCCCGGATCACCACCGTGCTGCGCCGGGCGGGCCGGGCCAGCCGGAGCGTCCAGCCGGCCGTGCACGTCGTCGGTGGGCTCCGGGTGGACGTCGGGGAGCGCAGCGCCCACCTCGACGGTGAGCCGCTGGCGCTGACCCGCAAGGAATTCGACCTGTTGGCGTATCTCGCCGCACGTCCGGGCCGGGTAGTGTCCCGCCGGGAGCTCTTGGAGGAGGTATGGCGGCAGCCATCGGTCGGCGAGGATCAGACCATCGACGTTCACCTGTACTGGCTGCGCCGCAAAATGGGCGAGTCCGCGGCGAAGCCGCGCTACCTGCGCACCGTGCGGGGGGTCGGCTTCCGGCTGGTGGCGCCGGACTGAGGATCACGCTGGCCCTGCTCACGGCCGGCATGTGCGCCCTGGCGGCGCTCGCCTTCCTGATCCCCCTCGGTGCGGTCCTCGGCGACCGTACCCAGGACGAGGCGGTGGCGGACGCCGCCCGGCGCGGCGCGCTGGTGACCGGGGCGCTCGCGGTCAGCACCGACCCGGCGGTGGTGCTCCGGGCCGTCGAGGCCAGCGGCGACGACCCGGCGACCCGGCCGGTGGTGCACGGGCTGGGCCTGAACGAGTCGGCGGGCCGGGCCCGCCCGGCGGACCTGGACCGGGCCCGGTCCGAACGCCGCTCGCTGGTCGTCGACGTGGCCGGCGGCGTGGTCCGGCTCGACCCGGTGGTGCTCGGCGAGCGGACGGCCGTGGTCGAGGTGTTCGTGCCCGAGTCGGACGGCGGCCTCGGCGGACGCTGGCTGCTGCTGTTCGGAGTGGCCGCCGCGCTGACCGGTGCGGCGGTGCTGGTGGTCGACCGGGTCGCCGCGCGGGCCGTCGAGTCGGCCCAGGGCCTGGCCAGGGCGGCGCTCGCGGTGGGCGACGGCGATCTGGGCGTACGCGTCGAGCCGAGCGGGCCGCGCGAGCTGGCCGAGGCCGGGCACGCCTTCAACCGGATGGCCGACCGGCTGGTGGTCTCCCGCACCGACGAGCGGGAGCTGGTGGCGGACCTGTCGCACCGGCTGCGCACCCCGCTGACCGTGCTGCGCCTAGACGCCGAGGCGTTGGAGTCCGACGACACCAGCGTGGGCACGTTCAGCGAGGCGGAGCTGGACCGCCGGCGCACCATCCGCCGGATCCGGCAGGCGATCGTCACCCTCGAGGGCGAGATCGACGTACTGATCAAGACCACCCGCAAGGCGGTCACCCACGAGACCGGGCCGGCCATGTGCGACGTCAGCGAGGTGGTCCGGGACCGGATGGTGTTCTGGGCGGCGCTCGCCGGCGACCAGAACCGCCCGCACCGGGTGATCGGCGCCCAGCTGCGCATCCCCGCCCCGGTGCCGCGGGCCGAACTGGCCGCCGCGCTGGACGCGGTGATCGGCAACGTGTTCCGGTACACCCCCCAGGGCACCGCGTTCGAGGTGGCGGTCTCCCGGCGGGACGGCTACGTGGCGATCCGCATCGACGACGCCGGGCCCGGGATCGCCAACCCCGACCGGGCGCTGCGCCGGGGCGCCAGCGACCAGGGCTCGACCGGCCTCGGGCTGGACATCGCCAAGCGGGTGGCGTTGCAGGCCAACGGCTCGGTGAGCATCGACCGGGCCCGGCTGGGCGGAGCCAGCGTGGTGATGCTCCTCGCCGACCCGGAGGCGGCGCCGCGTCAGGTCAACCGGTTCGGGCTGGTCGGCCGGATGGCCCGGGAGGCGCGGGAGCAGAAGAGCGCCGGCCGCCGCTGGCCCTGCCAGCGCCCCTCCGCCGGCTGAACGCCTCGGCTACCGAATCGCCGCACGAACGCGGTCGCCGGCCGCGGCCGGGATTGGCCGGTGGCCGGCTGTGGGCCGGCGCAAGTCTTCCTTAGGTCTCGGTTAACGACGCCGCGGCGCCGGCCTGGGACTGCCACGATTCAGGTACGAACCCATCAGTTCCACCGGATGTTGCCCCGTGCACCCACCGCCGGTGGAGCCGTGCGCGCGGCGGGAGAAACGGTCCCCCCACACCTGCTCCCGCCGCGCGCCCACCTCCTCCCCGTTCCACCCGGCCGTCCCGCGCCGGCCGTGCCGAGGAAGATCGCGCTCGAACATGGATGTAGTGGCCTCCCGTCGGGAGGCCACTACATCCTGGTTGTAGCGCGATCTTGGCCGGGATCCGGGCAAGTTCTCCCGCTCTTGGCCGGCGTCCGGGCAGGATGTCGCTCGGTCCCGGCTGGGACCGCAGGGGTTCGGACGACCGCCGCGGCGGGCGGTGGAGGGTGCGGCGGGGGCCGGTCAGTGACGGTGGGTGGCCAGGTAGGCGTCGATCTCGGCGTCGATCCGCTGCTTTCCGGCCGGGTCGAGGAACGAGGCGGTCACCGCGTTGCGGGCCAACGCGGCCAGCCCCTCCGGGCCGACGTCCAGCAGCCAGGCCGCGACCGCGTACTCGTCGTTGAGGGTGGTGCCGAACATCGGCGGGTCGTCGGAGTTGATGGTGACCAGCAGCCCGGCCTCGACCAGCTGCCGCAGCGGGTGCTCGTCGAGGCTGGCCACGGCCCGGGTGCGGACGTTCGAGGTCGGGCAGACCTCCAGCGCGATCTGCCGCTCGGCCAGGTGGCTGAGCAGCTCCGGGTCCTGCGCGGCGGAGATGCCGTGCCCGATCCGCTCCGCGCCGAGGTCGCGCAGCGCGTCCCAGACGGTCTGCGGGCCGGTGGTCTCCCCGGCGTGCGGCACCGACCGCAGCCCGGCCGCCCGGGCCTGGTCGAAGTACGGCTTGAACTGCGGCCGCGGCACGCCGATCTCGGGGCCGCCCAGGCCGAAGCTGATCAGCCCGTCCGGCTTCTCCGCCAGGCTGATCCGCAGGGTCTCCTCGGCCGCCGGCAGGCCGGCCTCGCCCGGGATGTCGAAGCACCAGCGCAGCTCGATGCCGAAGTCCGCGGCGGCCCGCTTGCGGGCGTCCTCGATCGCCTCGCAGAACGCCGGCGCCGGGATTCCCCGGTGCACGTGCGAGTAGGGCGTGACGGTCAGCTCGGCGTAGCGGACCTGCTGGCGGGCCAGCTCCCGGGCCACCTCGTGGGTGAGCAGCCAGACGTCGTCCTGGTCCCGGATCAGGTCCACGACGGTGAGGTAGACCTCGATGAAGTGGGCGAAGTCGCGGAACGCGAAGTAGTCGGCCAGCGCCGCCGGGTCGGCCGGCACCGGGCTGCGCCCCTCGTGGCGGGCGGCCAGCTCGGCGACGATCCGGGGCGAGGCGGAGCCGACGTGGTGCACGTGCAGCTCCACCTTGGGCAGTCCGGCGATGAACGTGGGCAGGTCGGTCACAGGTTCTCCTCGGCACGGGCGCCGGTACGGGCCACGACGAAGACGCGGCGGAACGGGAAGTACACCTGACCCTGCCGCACCGGGTACGCCTGCGCGAGGCGTACCCCCAGCTCGGCCCGGAAGTCCGCCCACCCGGCGGCGTCCAGGGCGGCCCGGACGGGGCGCAGCGCGGTCCCCTCCATCCAGGCCAGTACGGGGTGGTCCGCGTCGGCGCGGGCCGGCAGCAGGTGCACGTAGGTAGTCTCCCAGGCGTCCACCGCGCAGCCGGCACCGGTCAGCAGCCGGGCGTAGTCGACCGGGTCGTCCACCGGGGCCTCGCGCAGTAGCGGGGCCAGCTCGGCGCGCCAGGCCGGACGGCCGGCGACCTCGCGCAGCGCCCGGTGCGAGGGAGCGTCGAAGTTTCCCGGCACCTGTACGGCCAGCCACGCCGCGGCGGGCAGTTCCCGGGCCCAGCGGGTGAGCAGCTCCTGGTGGCTGGGGACCCACTGGAGCACCGCGTTGGCCACCACCACGTCCACATCCGGGTCGGGACGCCAGTCCCGCACGTCGGCGACGGCGAAGCCGACCGGGGCGGCCAGGTCGGCGGCCCGTTCGATCATCTCGGGCGACGAGTCCAGCCCGACCACCCGGCTGGCCGGCCAGCGGGTGGCCAGGGTGGCGGTCAGCCGGCCGGGCCCACAGCCGAGGTCGACCACCGCACGCGGCCGGTCGGCCGCCACCCGGGCCAGCAGGTCGTGGAACGGCCGGGAGCGCTCGTCGCCGTAGCGCAGGTACGTCGTCGGATCCCACATGCCAGCCTCCCAAACCGTACGTCCGTCTTGTTAACGGTACGGGTGGTTGAGCGGGCCGGCAAGAGTCTCACTAGGCTCTCCGGTATGGAGCAGCGCACCTTCCACCGGCTCGGCCGGGACGTCGGCGTGATCGGCCTCGGCGCCTGGCAGCTCGGCGCCGACTGGGGCACGGTCAGCGAGGACGACGCGATGGGTGTGCTGACCGCCGCCGTCGAGGCCGGCGTGACCTTCCTGGACACCGCCGACGTCTACGGCGACGGGCGCAGCGAGCAGCTGATCGGCCGGTTCCTGCGCGACCACCCGGACGCCGGGCTGACCGTGGCCACCAAGATAGGCCGGCGGGTGCCGCAGACGCCCGAGGCGTACACCCTGGCGAACTTTCGCGCGTGGACCGACCGGTCTCGGGCCAACCTCGGAATGGACACCCTCGACCTGGTGCAGTTGCACTGCCCGCCGACCGCCGTCTTCGCCGACGACAAGGTCTTCGACGCGCTGGACACCCTGGTCGCCGAGAAGCGGATCGCCGGCTACGGGGTCAGCGTGGAGACCTGCGACCAGGCGCTCACCGCGATCGCCCGGCCCGGCGTGGCGAGCGTGCAGATCATCCTCAACGCGCTGCGGCTCAAGCCGCTGGAGCGGGTGCTGCCGGCCGCCGCAGCCGCCGGGGTGGGCATCATCGCCCGGGTGCCGCTGGCCAGCGGGCTGCTCTCCGGCCGCTACGACGAGCACACCACCTTCGCCCCCGACGACCACCGCAGCTACAACCGGCACGGCGAGGCGTTCGACGTCGGCGAGACGTTCTCCGGGGTCGACTTCGAGCTGGGGCTGGAAGCCGTACGCCGGCTGGTGCCGCTGGTCGGCGCGGACCGCACGATGGCGCAGTTCGCGCTGCGCTGGGTCGTCGACCAGCCCGGGGTCACCGTGGTCATCCCCGGTGCCCGGGACGCCGGGCAGGCCGGGCGCAACGCCGCCGTGGCCGGCCTGGCGCCGCTGTCGGCGGCCGAGCAGGCCGCCGTACGGGAGGTCTACGACGAGCTGATCCGGCCGCGGGTGCACGACCGGTGGTGAGCACGGCGGGCACCGACCGGAACCGCGTCCGGGCAGGGGTACGGCGGTGAGGGGCTGGTTCCGGCTCACCCTCGGGCTGCTCGCCGTGGTCGTCGGCGCGGTCTGGACGGTGCAGGGCCTGGGGTACGTCGAGGACAGCGTGATGACCGACCAGCGGGTCTGGGCGGTGGCCGGCCCGGTGGTCGTCCTGGTTGGACTGGTCGTGCTCTGGTTCGGCCTGCGCGCCCGCCGCCGGCGCTGACCCGGCGCGCGACCCGGCCAGCCCGCGCCGCCCACCGCGATCCGGCAAGCCGCGCCGCCCACCGCGACCGGGTCAGGCGCGACCCGGCCAGCCGCGATCCGACCGAGCGCGCACGAGCCGCCGACGCAACCGCGCCGGAGACGCGGAAAGCCCCGTATCCCTGGGGATACGGGGCTTCACGTCGATCCGAGGGGCCGGATCACCCACTGGCCGACGGGCGCCGGCCGGCGCTGCTCAGATCGGGCGGACCTGCTCAGCCTGCGGGCCCTTCTGGCCCTGGGCGATCTCGAACTCCACCCGCTGGTTCTCCTCCAGCGTGCGGTAGCCGCTGGTCTGGATGGCCGAGAAGTGGACGAACACGTCAGCACCCCCGCCGTCGACGGTGATGAAGCCGAAGCCCTTGTCAGCGTTGAACCACTTCACGGTTCCCTGCGCCATGTGTATCTCCTTCTAAAACTGGCGGCCGAGCACGCCGTGCGGCCGGTTGGCCGTTTTCGAGCAGCGGTGCCTGAGGCGGCCCCCACGAAGGAGACTTCTCTCAACCCACGCCATCTCTCAACAGCGTGGAACAGCAAACCACGTACGCAAAAACTCTGCACAGCCTACCCGACGAAATTCTCCGACATGTGACCTGACGGATGCCGGAGATCCGCTGGGTGGGCGCTTACCGCCATGCGAAAGGCCCCCTCACCGACCGGCTCGGGGGCCCCACGCGAACTCGTCTCAGTCCGGCCAGTGGCCGGTCAGCCGGCGTACGCCGACCGCGCCGCCACGGTCCACTGCGGCCCGGACGACCGCGAAGATGGCGCCCTGCAACGCCGCCGCGGCCAGCACCTCGCCCCAGCCGCGGTCCTCGTCGGTGGCGCTGGGCGCCTCGCCGTCGCCCGCGGTCAGCTTCCAGACCTGCCGGAAGATGGCGCCGGCGACGGTACCGGCGGCGAGGCCCAGCAGGACCCCGACCGGCTTGTACGCGGCCCTGTTGATACTCCTGCTCACCTACGCCTCCCCCGGATGATCAACAACACGATCGCGGCGGCCACCGCGCCGGCCGCCAGCGCGGCGAGCGGCGCCGGGTTGCGGCGTACCGCCTGGCTCCGCTCCTGCGCCTGGGTCCGGGCGACCTGCGCCTTCTGGGTGGCCTGCCCGCGCACCCGGGCCATGGTCTGCGCCGCCTGCTCCCGCATCCGCTCCTTCGCCTGGTCGGCCGAGGACCGCAGGCGGGCCTTGACGTCGGCCTTCGCGGCCAACGCCTCCATTGTCTCGCCCAGCTCGACCCGGGTCCGCCGGATCTCCTCGCGGAGCGCCTCGGTGTCCGGGCCCCTGCCGTTGCCGGTCATCCCCGTCCCCTGTCCTTCACCGCTGCGGCGACGGTGTCCACGTCTGCCCGGACGCTGCGCACCGTGGCCGCGGGCACCGGCGGGACCGCACGGCTGACCTGCTTCTTGCCGATCAGGGCGAGGACGCCGGCCACCAGGAACAGCGCCACCGCCACGATCAGGGCGGCGAGCCAGGCGGGCATGGCCAGGTCCAGCAGCAGGATCGCGGTGGCGACCAGGGCACCGAGACCGTAGAGCGCCAGCGCCCCGCCACCGCCGAAGAGGCCGATGCCGATGCCGGCGTGCTTGCCCTTCTGGGCCAGCTCCGCCCGGGCCAGTGCCAGCTCGTCGCGGACCAGCCGGGAGACCTGCTCCGCGGCCCGCTGCACCAGCTCGGCGGTGGACGGCTCGCTCCCGTTGCGGGATGTGCGGGCGTTCGCCACGTCAGCCATGCTGTCCTCCTTTCATCATCACCGCGCTGTATGCCCGGAGTCGCCGCCCGTCAATCCTGGGTGCGACCGCCGGAGGGCCCGGACCACCGCGTCCCGGGAACCGGCCGGTGCCGGCGCGGGATCAACGGCGTCGCGCAGCGTCCCCACGAATCGCCCGGTCAAACTTCCCGAGCCGGCGGGATGGACGCGCTCCGCGCAGGCGGCACCATCCATGCCCACCCCTCCCAACGCCCCCCACCCCGTCAGGTCACGACCGGGCCGCACGGACGAGCCCCCGGCCGCGGGGCGGCCGGGGGCTCGTCCGGATCGGTGGCGGTCAGCGGCGGGCGTCGACCGGTTCCTCCGGGCCGACGAACGCCTCGCTGCGCGCGTCGCCGTCGTCGCTGCCGCCGAACACCCGGGCGTCGTCGGGCGGGTCACCCTCCACCCGGCGGCGGACCGGCCGGCGCGGCTGCACCCACTGCCACGGCAGGCTGCCGCCGGCGTCGCCGACCTCGGCGCGCATCCGGGGCAGGGCGGTCGGGCGCTGGTCCCGCACCCAGGCGACCAGGTGCTCGCGCACCAGGCAGCGCAGGTCCCAGAGGCTGCCCGCGTCAGCGGCGCTGACCAGCGCGCGGACGGTGATCGTGCCGCCGGTGGCGTCGGTCACCTGGAGGACACAGACCCGGCGGTCCCACAGGTCGCTGCTCTCCACCAGCCGGCGCAGTTCCTCCCGCATCGCCTGCACCGGGATCGCCCAGTCCACGTCGAACTCGGCGGTGCCCAGCACCGCCGCCTCGGTGCGGGTCCAGTTCTGGAACGGGGTGCTGGTGAAGTACGAGGTGGGCAGGATGAGCCGCCGGTCGTCCCAGATCTGGACCACCACGTAGGTCAGCGTCAGCTCCTCGATCCGGCCCCACTCCCCCTCGACGACGACCACGTCGTCGAGGCGTACCGCGTCGCTGAAGGCGAGCTGGAGGCCGGCGAAGACGTTGCCCAGCAGGCTCTGCGCGGCCAGCGCGGCGACCACACCGGCGACACCGGCCGAGGTCAGCACGCCGGCGCCGATGCCGCGCACGCTGGGGAAGGTCATCAGCATCACGCCGACGGCCAGCACCACGATCACCGCGATGGTCAGCCGGCGCAGCATCACCACCTGGGTTCGCACCCGGCGGGCGTGCCGGTTGTCCGGCACGTCGACCCGGAACCGGGCGAGCGCGGTGTCCTCCACCACCACCAGCAGCGCGGCGACCAGCCAGGCCACGCTGGCGATCACCGCGAGCACCAGCAGGTGCAGCAGCACCTGCCGCCAGTCGGTGCCGACCGCGTACCCGGTGCTGAACCGGACGGCGAACTGGACCGCGAGCACCGTGGCGACCACCTGGAACGGTCGGTGCGCGTGGTCGGTGAGTTCGGTCATCAGCAGCGAGCGCCGGCCGAGCCGGCGGATCACCCGGTGCACCACCTCGACCAGGGTGAGTGCGATCGCCGCCGCGGCGAGCGCGGCGACGATCGTACCGAGGTAACTCTGCACAGGTACTGCTCCCTCCAACCGGGCGGTGGTGCTACGGGCAAAGGCCCAATGGTGCCCGGCTGACCCGGAATCGACCAGTTCAGACCTTCCGGTAGCGGGACTGGAGGAAGCAGAAGATGCCGAAGGCGGCGATACCGAGGGCGACCAGGGTGAGGAGGACCTGGCCGTACGACTGCTCGCGCAGCGTACGCAGCGCGGCGTCCAGGCCACGGGCCTTCTCCGGGTCGTAGTTCACCGCGGCCACGATCACCAGCAGGCCCGCGATGCCGTACGCGATGCCCTTGGCGACGTAGCCGGCGATGCCGAGTCGGCGCGCCAACTGCCGGGTGCGGGGCCGCATCTCGCCGAGCTTGAGGTGCTTCTCGAAGCGCTTGACGAGCCCGTAGATCACCAGACCGACGCCGATCGCGGCGAGCACCAGCCCGGCCAGCCCGACCAGCCAGCGGCCGCCGCTGGACTCCATCGCCCGCCCGGTGAGCGCCTCCTGCTGGTCGGCGCTGTTCGAGCCGGCGTCGGAGAACACCTTGTAGGCGGTCCAGGCGAAGTAGAGGTAGACGAGGGTCCGGCCGAGCGACGCCAGCCGCTCCCAGACCCGTTCCTTGCCCCGCTCGACGCGGTGCCCGACGGCCGCCTCCAGCGCCTGCCAGATGGCCATGGCGAGCAGGCCGACGGCGATCGCGACGACCAGGAACCTGCCCAGCGGCTGGGCGGCGAGGGTACGCAGCGCGCCGGACTGGTCGCCGTCGTCGGCGGAGTTGCCGAACGCGATCTGCAGCGCCAACCAGGCGAAGAGCAGGTGCACGATGCCGTAGCCGATGAAACCGACCCGGGCCAGTAGTTCGAGCCACCGGCTGTTCGCCGTGCGGGCGGCGGTGGCTTCCGCGTTCCAGGTGAGTGACATGGCGCCACAATCTCCGAACGCGAAGATTTCCAAACGTCGAGCCACCGCCGCCCCGGCCCGGTCAGCTCCCCGGGTTGCGGGAAACGCGGATCTTGACCTCCTGGTCGGTGACGCTGTCCACGGTCACCCCGAGGCCGCCGACCTCGGCGGCCTGCTGGCCGACGGTGAGCGTCAACTGCTCGCCGGCGACCTCGACGGTCACCTGGTCGCCCTGTGCGCCGATCAGCTTCGCCTCGACGCCGAGGATGGTGGCGCTGGCGTCGACGCCGCGGTCGAAGGTGACCGTGCAGGCGTCCAGCCCGCAGTCGGTGGAGGCGCCGTCGGAGCTGCAACCGGCCAGCACGGCGACGCCGAGCGCCAGGCCGGCCAGCAGGCCGGCGGCCCGGCGGGTGGGGGTCAGCGGAAAGTCAACGCGTCGGTTCGTCACCCGGCCAAGGGTACGAGACACCGGCGACCCCGGCCGCCCGCGGTGATCAACCCGCCGGCCCGCCGGCCCCGCTCCGGTCGGCGCGACCGCTGCTCGCGGGTCGGGTTAGGGTCCCGGGCATGCCGTTCGACATCGCCCGGACCCGGGCCGCGTACCCCGCACTGGCCGAGGGCTTCGTCCACTTCGACGGAGCCGGAGGCACCCAGACCGCCGGCCCGGTGATCGACGCGGTGAGCGCGGCGATGCGGGCGGCGACCGGCAACCGCAGCGCCGCGTTCACCCCCGGCCGGCGGTCGCTGGAGCAGGTGGCGACGGCCCGCGCCGCGGTGGCCGACCTGCTCGGCGCGGAACCCGACGGGGTGGTGCTCGGCCCGAGCGCGACCGCGCTCACCTACACCCTGGCCCGTACGCTCGGCGCCGGCTGGCGACCGCGCGACGAGGTGGTGGTCTCCCGGCTCGACCACGACGCGAACGTGCGCCCGTGGGTGCAGGCCGCCGAGGCGGCCGGCGCCACCGTGCGCTGGGCGGAGTTCGACCGGGACACCGGCGAACTGCCCGCCGGCCAGTACGCCGACCTGGTCGGCGAGCGGACCCGGCTGGTCGCGGTGACCGCTGGCAGCAACGCCGTCGGCACCGTCCCGGACGTGGCCGCGATCGCCAAGACCGCGCACGCGGTGGGGGCCCTGGTCTGCGTCGACGGGGTGCACGCGGTGCCGCACGGCCCCACCGACCTCGCCTCGCTGGGCGCCGACTTCCTGGTCACCAGCGCCTACAAGTGGTCCGGGCCGCACCTGGCGGCGATGGCCGCCGACCCGGCCCGCTGGGAGCGGCTGCGCCCGGCGAAGCTGGTGCCCTCCTCGGACGCCGTGCCGGACCGCTTCGAGTTCGGTACCCCCAGCTTCCCGTTGCTGGCCGGGGTCGCCGCGGCGGTGGACCACCTGGCCGGGCTGGACCCGGCCGCCACCGGCACCCGCCGGGAGCGGCTGCGGGCCAGCCTCGCCGCCGCTCAGGCGTACGAGGAGTCGCTGCTGGACCGGCTGCTGGCCGGCCTGGCCGCACTGCCCGGGGTGCGGGTGCTCGCCGCGCCGGCCCGCCGCTGCCCGACGGTTTCGTTCCGGGTCGACGGGCTCTCCCCCGCGCGGACCCAGGCCGCCCTGGGTGCGGCGGGCTGCTGCCTCTCCGCCGGCGACTACTACGCCTACGAGTACTTCCAGGCGCTCGGGCTGCGCGACAGCGGCGGGGCGGTGCGGGCCAGCATCTACCACTACAACACCGCCGACGAGGTGGACCGGTTGCTCACCGAACTGGGCCGGCTGGCCGACGGCGGGGGCAGAATGGCCGGGTGAGCACCCTGGTCGAGGACAATCCCGCCAAGCACCGTTTCGAGATCCTGGTCGACGACGCGCTGGCCGGGTTCACCGCCTACCTCCCGCGCGGCGAGGTGCTGCTCTTCAGCCACACCGAGGTGGAACCGCGGTTCCAGAACATGGGTGTCGGCGCGGCGCTGATCCGGGCGACCCTGGACCAGGTGCGCGAGCGCGGCGGCCGGGTGGTGCCCCAGTGCCCGTTCATGGCCGCCTTCATCGACCGCCACCCCGAGTACAACGACCTGGTCGTCGCCCGCCCCTGACCGGCTCCACTCCGCCCCGTCGGCGCGGCCGTCCGGGCGGCTGGTCAGCGGCCGGCGAGCAGGTCGGCGGCGGCGCGGGCACCGGCCCGGGTGGCACCGTGCGTGGCGACGTGCACCGCCCCGGCGACCAGGGCGGGCACCCCCAGCTCCACCACCACCGCGTCCGGCCGGGCGGCCAGCGCCCGGTCCACCGCGGCCCGCATCCAGCCGTGCCGGTGCAGGTCGCGCACCACCAGCACGACCGGCCGGTCAGCCGCGGCGGCGGTCGGGTCGGCGGGCACGGTGGCCTCGGCGTAGCGGACGGTGGTGGTGCCGGGCAGCAGGTCGGCCAGCGGGGCGCCGATGCCCCAGGGGGTCTCGGCGCCGATGGCGATGTTGCGCGGCGGCTCGAGCTCCACCACGTACGCGGCGGCGGCCAGCGGCAGCGCGCCCCGACCCGCCGGGGTGGTGGTGACCCGCAGCGCCCGGCGGGCGGCGGCCAGCCCGACGGCCGAGCCCTCGGCGCCGGTGGCGGTCCGGGGCGGCCGGTCGGCGCGGGCCGCGACGGTCCAGGCGGCGAGCTGGCCGACCCGCTTGGCCGCCTCGGCGAGGCGCTCCTCGGGTAGCTCGCCGGAGACCACCGCGGCGACGATGGCGTCCCGCAGTTCCCGGGCGGCGGCCTCGTCGGCCCGCTCACCGCCGATGCAGATCGCGTCGGCGCCGGCGGCGAGCGCGCGGACCGCCGCGCCGGCGAAGCCGTACCGGTCGGCGACCGCGCGCATCTCGACCGCGTCGGTGACCACCACGCCGCTGAAGCCGAGCTCGTCGCGGAGCAGGCCGCTGAGGATCCGGTCGCTGAGGGTGGCCGGCAGCTCCGGGTCCAGCGCGGGAACCAGCAGGTGACCGGTCATCACCGCCTGCACCCCGGCGGCCACCGCGGCCCGGAACGGGGCCAGCTCCACGGCGTCCAGCCGGGCCCGGTCGCCGGTGATCCGGGGCAGGTCGTGGTGCGAGTCGACCCGGGTGTCGCCGTGCCCCGGGAAGTGCTTCGCGCAGGCGGCCACCCCGCCGGACTGCAGACCCCGGACCCAGGCGGCGGTGTGCCGGGCGACCAGTGCCGGATCGGCGCCGAACGACCGGACACCGATCACCGGGTTCGCCGGGTTGGAGTTGACGTCCGCGTCCGGGGCGTAGTCCAGGGTGATCCCGAGCCCGGCCAGCTCCCCGCCCAGGTCGCGGGCGACCTCCTCGGTCAGCGCCGGGTCGTCGACCGCGCCCAGGGCGTGGTTGCCCGGCCGGGAGCTGCCCCGACCGGACTCGATCCGGGTGACGTCGCCGGCCTCCTCGTCGATCGCGACGATGACGTCCGGCCGCTCGGCGCGCAGGGTGGCGGTGAGCGCGGCGACCTGCGCCGGGTCGACCACGTTGCGGGCGAAGAGGACCACCGAGCCGAGGCCCTCGCCGAGCCAGCGGCAGATCCAGGGGGGTGGGGTGGTGCCGACGAATCCGGGCTGCAGGACGGCGGATGCCAGTGCCGCCAGGTTGCCCGTTCGCTCGATCATGCAGCCCCCCGTTACCCCCGTCCGCACCGCCCGTGGCGGCCCCGCCACCCGGCGGTGCTGCCATGGTCACACCGGTCGGTCAAATAGTCAATAAACCTTACAGTTGCCCTCCGGCCGCGGGCTGGGGAGAGTGCGGGGATGGATCCCGCGCTGCTGGCCGACGCGACGAGCCCGGCCGACGTCCCCGGCGTACGCCTGCTCGGCGTGGTGGTGGGCGGCCTGCTGCTGCTGGCCGCGATCCGGGCGATGTTCCGGCGCTGACCGCCGGCCGCGGGCGCCACGGGTGTGGGCGGCGACCGCCGGGGTACCGGTTCCCTCGTTGACCAGGTGCGCGACCGCGACGCGGCGAGGGGGAACCATGAAGATCGGATACTTCCTGTCCTGTGAGGAGTTCACGCCGGCCGAGCTGCTGGAGCAGGCGCGCGGCGCCGAGCGGGCCGGCTTCGAGGGACTGTGGATCTCCGACCACTACCACCCGTGGGTGGACGCGCAGGGGCAGAGCCCCTTCGTCTGGTCGATGATCGGCGCGCTCAGCCAGGTCTGCCGGCTGCCGGTGACCACCGCGGTCACCTGCCCGACCGTGCGCATCCACCCGGCGGTGCTCGCCCAGGCGGCGGCGACCAGCGCGGTGCTGCACTCCGGGCGGTTCGTGCTCGGCGTGGGCTCCGGCGAGGCGCTCAACGAGCACATCCTCGGTGACGCCTGGCCGCAGACCGACGTGCGGCTGGAGATGCTGGAGGAGGCGGTCGCGGTGATGCGCGAGCTGTGGCAGGGCGGCTTCGTCAACCACCACGGCCGGCACTACACCGTCGAGCACGCCCGGATCTACACGCTGCCGGAGACCCCGCCGCAGGTCTACGTCTCCGGTTTCGGCCCGAAGGCGGTCGACCTGGCGGCCCGGATCGGCGACGGCTACGTCAGCACCATGCCCGACGCCGAGCTGGTCCGCCGGTTCCGCGACGGCGGCGGGGGCGCCAAGCCGTGCCAGGCCGGCTTCAAGGCCGCGTACGCGGACAGCGAGGAGGAGGGGATGCGCATCGCGTACGAGCGGTGGCCGAACGCCGGGGTGCCGGGCGAGCTGTCCCAGGTACTCCCCTCGCCGCGGCACTTCGAGCAGGCCGCCCAGCTGGTCAAGCCGGAGATGATGAAGGAGTCCTTCGTCTGCGGCAACAGCGCCGAGGCGCACCTGGAGATGATCGACCAGTACGCCAAGGCCGGTTTCGACGAGGTCTACGTGGCCAACACCGGCCCGAACTCCGCCGGCCTGTTCGACCTCTACCAGCGCGAGGTGCTCCCCCGGCTGCGCTGACCCGCGGCCACCCCGGTCCCGGACCGGTCGTAGACCCGCCGCTCACGCCACCCCGGACCGGCGTTTCGCCGGTGATCAGCCCGGGTACCTCCGGCCCTCGATGAAGCTGACCACGCACTCGAGGACGTTGCGCCGCGCGGCGCGCAGCCTGTTCGGCTGGACCGCGCTGCGCCCCAACCAACTGGCCGCCATGCGCGCGGTGATGAAGCGACGCGACGCCCTGGTGGTGCTGCCCACCGGGGCCGGCAAGTCGGCGATCTACCAGATCCCGGCGAGCCTGATCCCCGGCCCGACGGTGGTGATCTCCCCACTGCTCGCCCTGCAGCAGGACCAGATCGCGGCGCTCAACGAACGCCAGCGGCCGGAGCTGCGCGCGGTGCGGATCAGCTCGGACGAGTCGCCCGCCCAGCAGGCGGAGGCGATCGCCGAGATCCGCGCCGGCCGGGCGGAGTTCCTCTTCATCACCCCGGAACAGCTCGCCAACCCGGACCGGATGGCCGAGGTGCGGTCGCTGCGCCCCGGCCTGGTGGCGATCGACGAGGCGCACTGCATCTCCGCCTGGGGCCACGACTTCCGCCCCGACTACCTGGCGCTCGGCCACCTCGTCGAGGGCATCGGCCGGCCGCCGGTGGTCGCGCTGACCGCCACCGCCTCACCGCCGGTACGCGACGACCTCGTCACCCGGCTGCGGCTGCGCGACCCCGAGGTGGTGGTCTCCGGGCTGGACCGGCCCAACCTGTTCCTGGAGGTTGCCCACTGCCCCACCGAGGACTACCGGTGGCGGCGGTTGATCGCCCTGCTCCGCGACGACCAGCGACCCGGCATCATCTACGTGCCCACCCGCCGCGCCGCCGAGGAGCTGGCCGCCCGGCTCACCGACGCCGGTTTCCCGGCGCAGTACTACCACGGCGGCATGCCGGCCGGCGCCCGCGCCGAGCTGCACGAGGCGTTCCTCGCCGACCGGGTGCCGATCATGGTGGCCACCTCGGCGTTCGGCATGGGCATCGACAAGCCGAACATCGCCTGGGTGGTCCACATGGCACTGCCCGACTCGCCGGACAGCTACTTCCAGGAGATCGGCCGGGCCGGCCGGGACGGCGAACCGGCCCGGGTGCTGCTGCTCTGGCAGGCCGAGGACGTCGGGCTGCAGCGGTTCTTCACCGGTGGGCTGCCCGACGCCACCGAGCTGCGGGACCTGGCCGCGCTGCTGCGCCGCAAGCCGACCAGCAAGAAGGAGCTGCGCGAGCTGACCGGCCTCGGACCGCGCAAGCTCGGCCAGTACCTGGCCCTGCTGGAGCATATCGGCGCGGCCGAGCCGCATGGCCGGCAGCGGATCGGCGCGCCCCGCTACTCGCCCACCCCGGTCGACGCGGCGGCAGCCGCCCTGGCCGAGGCGGAGCGGCAGCAGAGCGTCACCCGGTCCCGGACCGACATGATGCGGGCCTTCGCCGAGACCACCGCGTGCCGGGGACAGACCCTGCTGGCCTACTTCGGCGAGCAGATGACCCAGGTCTGCGGGCACTGCGACAACTGCCACGCCGGCACCAGCACGCCGGACAACGGGGCGGTCGGGCCGTTCCCGGTGCACAGCCAGGTGCGCCACCCGGAGTGGGGGCCCGGGCTGGTGCTCAGCTACGACGACGACCGGATGACGGTTCTCTTCGACGAGGTGGGGTACAAGACCCTGTCCGTCAGCGTGGTGTCCGAACAGGGCCTGTTGACACTGGACTAGCCTGGGCCGGGCGCCGTCGCCGGGCCCACGGACGTGAACGACGAGCAGGACAGGCGGAAGGGGCGTTGCCGTGATCGAGCAGCCGGCGTACACCGGATTCGGTTTCTCCGACGAGGAGTGGGGGCTGCTGGTCGGCCTGCCGCAGTCGGTGCTGACCGCGGCGAGCGCCGCCGAGTCGGACGGCACCCGGCGCACCAGGGCCGAGAACGCGGCCGGGCTGGAGACCGTGTCGGCCGGCCGCGAGTCGGCCAGCCCGCTGGTCGCGGCGGTGGCCGGCGAGATCGTCACCCGGGTCGGCGACCCGGAGGCCGGCGAGGAACTGCCGGTCATCGAGCCGGCGGACCCGCAGGCGATGATCGACGACGTGCTGGGCCGGGCGAAGGCGGCCGCCGCGCTGCTGGCCCAGCGGGTGGACGAGGGGCAGGCCGGGGCGTACAAGCACTGGCTGGTGGAGATCGCCGACCAGGTGGTGGGCGCGGCGTCCACCGGCGGCATCCTGGGCCTCGGCGGGGACGCGGTCAGCCCCTCCGAGCGGCGGTTCCGGGACCGGCTCGCGCAGGTCCTCAACGACTGACCGGGCACGTACCCAGGCGGCGCCGGACCAGGGTCCGGCGCCGCCGTCGTCCGTGCTCCGGCTCAGCCGACCCGCCGCCGGAACAGCACCGCGGCGAGCGCCATCGCGACCAGCAGGATGCCGAGGCACCAGGCCACCGCCCGGGCCGGCGCGGAGCCGGCCGGGGTGTCCAGCAACAGCGCCCGCAGCGTCTCGATGACCGGGGTGACCGGTTGGTGGTCGGCGAACCCGCGCAGCCAGCCCGGCATCGTCTCCACCGGCACGAACGCGCTGCTCGGGTAGGGCAGGAACATCACCAGGAAGGTGAACCCGCTGGCGGCCTCCGGCGTGCGGGCCAGCAGCCCGAACGCCGCCGACAGCCAGGAGACGGCCAGCAGGAACAGCAGCAGCACGCCGAGGGCGGCCAGCCAGTTCAGCGGGTCGCGGGTCGGCCGGAAGCCGATGGCGACCGCGACCGCGAGCACCAGCACGGTGGAGACCAGGTTGCGCGCCACGCTGGCCACCACGTGGCCGGCGAGGATCGCGGTGGCGCTGACGTCCATGGTGCGGAACCGCTCCACCACGCCGTTGGTGAGGTCCGTGGTCACGCTCACCGCCGTGCCGGCCGCGCCGAAGCCGGCGCAGAGCAGCAGCACGCCGGGGACCACGTAGGTGACGTACGCGGTGCCGGTGTCGATCGCGCCGCCGAAGAGGTAGACGAAGAGCACCATCAGGATCACCGGCAGCAGCAGCGACGTGAGCAGCGCGTCGACGTTGCGCCGGGAGAGCCGTACGCAGCGGCCGATCATCACGGTGGTGCCGGCGCGCCGCGCGGTCAGCTCAGACATGGGCGACCTCCCGGTCGGCGGTCACCGGTCGCCCGGTGAGGGTGAGGAAGACGTCGTCGAGGGTGGCGCTGCGCACGGTGAACGCGGCCACCGCCCGCCGGTCCGGGTCCACCTCGTCGAGCAGGTCGCGGATGCCCGGCGCGCTGCCGTCGGTGGCCACCTCCAGGTCCCGCCGGGCCGGGTCCCGGTGGGTCACCCGGTCGCCGAGTCCCCGGTCGACCGCGGCGAAGCTGGCCGCGTCGCGCAGGGTCAGCTGCAGGCGCTGCGCCCCGTACCGGTGCTTCAGCTCGGCGGCGGTGCCCTCGGCGGCGAGCCGGCCGCCGTGCAGCACCGCGACCCGGTCGGCGAGCCGGTCGGCCTCCTCCAGGTACTGAGTGGTGAGCAGCACGCTCACCCCGGTCGCGGCCAGTTCGCCGACCACGTCCCAGAGCGCCTGCCGGCTGCGCGGGTCCAGGCCGGTGGTCGGCTCGTCGAGGAAGATCACCGAGGGTTCGCCGACCAGGCTGGCGGCCAGGTCGAGCCGGCGGCGCATCCCGCCGGAGTAGGTGGCGACCCGGCGGCCGGCCGCGTCGACCAGGTCGAACCGCTCCAGCAGTTCGGCCGCCCGCCGGCGGGCCCCGGCCCGGCTCCGCCCGGCCAGCCGGGCCATCATCTCCAGGTTCTCCCGGCCGGTCTGGCCGTCGTCGAGCGCCGCGTGCTGGCCGGCGAGGCTGATCACCCGCCGTACCCGTCGCTGCTCACGGACCACGTCGTGCCCGTCCACCCGGGCGGTGCCGCCGTCCGGCGCGGTCAGGGTGGCCAGGATCCGCACCGTGGTGGTCTTGCCGGCCCCGTTCGGGCCGAGCAGCGCGTGGACGGTGCCCCGGGCGACCCGCATGGTCAGCCGGTCGAGTACGGCGACGCCGCCGTACGACTTGCAGAGGTCGACGGTCTCCACCGCCGGAGGCGCTGTCATGTCTCACCCTCCGTGTTCTGCGTATGTCATACGCTTTACTGCGTAGACCATACGCAGAAGCTAGGATGGCGGTCAAGCCCGGACCGAGAGGTGAGGATGAGCGACTCCGACGTCGACCTGCCCGAGAGCATCGAGCTCGCCTGGGGCCTACGCGAACGCCCTGGCAAGGGGCCGAAGCGGAGCCTCACCCTGGGGCAGGTGCTCGCCGCCGGCATCAAGGTCGCCGAGGCCGACGGTCTCGCCGCGGTGTCGATGAGCCGGGTGGCGAGCGAACTGGGCGTGGCGACGATGTCGCTCTACCGCTACGTGCCGGCCAAGCTCGACCTGCTCGAACTGATGGCGGACGCCGCGTACGGGGCACCGCCGGAGCCCCGCCGACCGGACGAGGGGTGGCGGCCGGCGCTGGCCCGGTGGGCCGCCGGGAACATCGAGGCCATCCGGCGGCACCCGTGGATCCGGCACGTGCCGGTCGGTGGCCCGCCGATGGGCCCGAACGGGGTGCGCTGGCTGGAGCACGGGCTGGCCGCGCTGCGCGGCACCGGCCTGCGCGCCGACGAACGGGTCTCCACCGTCCTGCTGGTCAGCGGGTACGCCCGCAACTGGGCGACGCTCACCGCCGACCTCGCCGAGGCGGCGGCCCGGGCCGGGCAGAGCCCCGAGGAGTTGGGCGTGCGCTACTGGCAGCAGTTGGAACGACTCACCCGGGGCGGCTCCTACCCGGGGATCCGGCAACTGTTCACCGAGGAGATCGTCGAGGACACCGAGGAGTTCGACGCCGAGTGGCGGTTCGGTCTCGACCGGTTGCTCGACGGCATCGAGGTCCTCGTCCAGGCCCGGTCCGCCGCCTGAGTCCCGGCCGCCCGCATGGAACGGCCGCCCGCGTGGCCCGGCCGCCCGCAGGGTCAGGCCCCCCGCGTGGTCGGGCCGTCTGGCCCGGCCCGGCGGGTTCGACGAGAATGTCCCGGGACCAGGCAAGGAGATCCAGATGGCGGCACTTCAGGTCGAGATGGTGGACACCACAGTGGTGTCACCGGCCGACCGCTTCCCGCTGTTCGTGGAGCTCGCCGGCCGGGCGTCCGCGCCGGTCGCCCTCACCAGCGACCACGCCGACGACTTCCGCGGCCGGGCCCGCACGGTCGCCCTGGGCGCCGTCGCGCTCACCCGGTTCCGGTACCAGTCGCTGGTCGGCCGGCGGACCCCGCGGCTCATCCGCCAGGCGGATCCGGAGGTCTTCCAGGTCGCCCTGACCGTGAGCGGGCGGTCGTCGATCAGCGCCAGCCGGCGCGGGGCCGCGATACCGGTCGGCGACTTCACCCTGATCGACTGGGGCCGCCCGCACACGCTGGAGCACGCCGGGGCGGCCGGCGGACCCGACCCGGCCGGCGCGGTCACCGCCGTCGTCCCGCGTACGCTGCTGCCGCTCGACCCGGACCGGGTGGCCCACCTCAGCGCGGCCCGGATGTCCGGCTCGGACGGTCCCGGCCTGCTCCTGGCCCGGCACCTGCACCACGTCACCGGGCATCCCGAGCAGTTCCGTCCGGCCGACGCGCCGTACCTGGCCGAGGTCACCGTGAGCCTGATCTCCGCGCTGCTGGCCCGCCACCTCGACGTCGAGGACCGGCTGCCGGTGGACGTCCGGCAGCGGGCGCTGCTGAGCCAGGTCCGCGACTTCATCGAGCGGCACCTGGACGACCCGGCGCTGAGTCCGCAACTGGTCGCCGACGCCCACCACGTCTCGCTCCGCACGCTGCACCGGCTCTTCCAGGCCGAGGACGAGACGGTGGCCGGCCTGATCCGGACCCGCCGGCTGCACCGGTGCCGGCGCGAGCTGGGCGATCCGCTGCTGCGCCAGCAGCCGGTCCACCTCATCGCCCGGCGCTGGGGGTTCACCGACAAGGCACACTTCAGCCGGATCTTCCGGGCCGAGTACGGGTTGAGTCCGCGGGCGTACCGGGAGTCGCACCGGGGCGGTTCGCCACCGCCGGACTGACCCGCGGACGGCACGGATGGTCAACCGCAGCGGGCCCGGCGCGGGCGGCCCCGGCGTGGACAATAAGGTGCCGTACGGGAGGAGGAGCGGATGCTGCACCAGAGCACCGTCGACACCACGGTGGTGGCGCCGGCCGACCGGTTCGGCATGTGGCTCGACCTGGTCGCGCGCTCCACGGCGCCGCTGCGGATCCGCACCGAGCACACGCACGACTTCCCGGCCCGGGCCGAGTTCGTCGACCTGGGGCCGATCCAGCTGGCCACCTACCGGTACCCCTCGCTGGACGCCACCCGCACCGGCAAGCTGGTCCGCCAGTCGGACCCGGAGTGCTACCTGCTGGCGCTGACCGTCGACGGCGAGAGCGCGGCCAGTCAGGCTGGCCGGCGCAGCACCCTGCGGCCGGGCGAGTTCACCTTCTACGACGGCTCCCGCCCGCACGACGTCAGCCATCACGGCGCGGACCACGGGCGGCGGCTGGCGAACTCGGTCGTGGCGATCATCCCGCACAGCGCGCTGCCGCTGCCCCCGCAGCGGCTGAGCCCGCTGCTCGGCGGCCGGATGTCCGGCACCGACGGGATCGGCGCGCTGCTGGCCCAGTACCTGCTCCAGGTGACCACCCACCCCGAGCAGTACCACGCCAGCGACGCCGCCCGGCTCGGCACCATCGGGCTCGACCTGGCGTCCACCCTGCTCGGTCGGCACCTGGTGGCCGAGGACGCCGTCCCGGCCGAGGTGCGCCGCCGGGCCCTGCTCACCCAGATCCAGGCGTACGTCCAGCGGCACCTCGGCGACGCGACGCTGAGTCCCCAGGTCATCGCGGACGCCCACCACATCTCGCTGCGGACGCTGCACCGGCTCTTCGAGGCGGAGGAGTCCACGGTCGCCGGGTACGTGCGCGACCTGCGGCTGGCCCGCTGCCGCCACGACCTGCTCGACCCGGCCCTGCGCCAGCAGCCGATCCAGGCCATCGCGGCGCGCTGGGGCTTCCGCGACAAGGCCCACTTCAGTCGGGTGTTCCGGGCCACCCATGGGATGGCGCCGCAGACCTGGCGCAGCGCGCGGGCCGAGCCGGCACGGATCGTCAACAGCTCGGCGCCCGCGGTCAACTCGGACCCGGCAGACTGAGCCCCGACGCGGTCGATCCGCCGGCGCTGCCGCCCGGCGCGGTCGCCCGCGAACGGGGGCCGTGGCGAGGCGCCCGCCGTCCGTGGCGGCGGCGGGCGGTCGCCCGGTGTCTCGTCCGGCGGGACGTCCTGACCCCGGCTCCGCCGCGCCTCCCCCAGGACCGTCGGCGGAGCCGGTCAGGCCTCCTCCAACAGCTCCAGCACCACCCGCTCGGCGTGCTCGCGCGGCGCGTCGCGCTCCACCCGGACCAGCACGCCGTCGTGGTAGAGGTCGACCACCCGCGGGTCCACGTACGAGGTGCGGGCCACCGTCGGGGTGTTGCCGAGCAGCTCGGCGACCTCACGCATCACCGCGGCGACCGCCCGCTTGCGGGCGGTGGCGGAGCGCTGCGTACCAGCCGTGGCGAGCTGGGTGGCCGCCAGCACGGTGGCGTGCCAGGTACGGAAGTCCTTGGCGGTCATCTCCCCGCCGCTGGCGTCGCGCAGGTAGTCGTTGACCTCGTCGCTGCGCACGTCCCGCCAGTCCCGGCCGTCCCAGTAGCCGAAGAGCCGGTCCGCCCGGCGGCGCCGGCGGCGCAGGTTGATCAGCACCCGGCACAGCTCCGGATCCTCGATCCGGCGGACCTGCTCGATGCCACCCTTGGCCGGGAACTCGAAGACCACGCAGCCGCCCCGGGACCGGGCGTGCTCCGGGCGCAGGGTGGCCACCCCGAAGGTGGGGTCGTCGCCGGCCGCGTACTGGTCGCTGCCGACCCGGAACATGCCCATGTCCAGCAGCCGGGTGACCGTGGCCAGCACCCGGTCCCGGCACAGGCCCCGGCAGTGCAGGTCCTCCGTCACCCGCTTGCGCAGCACCGGCAGCCGGCGGGCCACCTCCAGCACGTGGTCGAACTTCGCCTCGTCCCGCCGCTGCCGCCAGACCGGGTGGTAGAGGTACTGCTTGCGCCCGGCCGCGTCGATGCCGGTCGCCTGGATGTGCCCGTTGGGGTACGGCGAGATCCAGACGTCCTGCCAGGCCGGCGGGATGACCAGCTCGCGCAGCCGGGCCAGCTCGTCGGGGTCACGGACCGGCTGGCCGGCCGGGTCGACGAAGAGCCAGCCCTTGCCGCGCCGGCGACGCCCGTACCCCGGCCTGCCCGGATCACTACGCCGCAACCGCACCGGAGACCCGCACCGCCCGTTCCACCTCGTCCACGGCGGCCAGCACCTCGTCGACGCCGACGGCCGCCAACGTCGGGTGGCTTCCTACCCCGTCCCACGCCGGGTCATCCCTGCTCGCGGCCCAGATCACCCGGTGCCACGGCCGGTCCGGCGGCGGCCCCCACCGGGCCGGGGCCACCGGGCCGAACAGCACCACCGACGCGGTGCGGTAGCCGGTGGCGAGGTGCGCCACGCCGGTGTCGCCGCTGACCACCAGCCGGGCGTACGCGACCAGGGCGGCCAGCTCGCCGAGGTTCGTCTCGCCGGCCAGCACCGCGTCCCCCGGCAGACCGGCCAGCCGCGCGACCCGTTCGGCGACGCTCCGCTCGCCGGCACTGCCGGTCACCACCACCCGGTGCCCCCGGCCGGTCAGCTCGCGGCCCAGCGCGGCGAACCGCTCGGGTGGCCATCGTTTCGCCACGATCTTGGAGCCCGGGTGCAGCACGGTGACCCCGGTCGGGATTCCGTCCGGGGTGGGGCGGTGCAGTTCGAGGTTGGTGCGGTCGGTGGGGATGTCGTACCAGGCCAGTAGGTGGCACCAGCGGTCGATCTCGTGGTCGTCGTCGCGCCAGGCGGGGCCGTCATGGTGTCCGGCGTCGGGGTTGGTGTGGGCGAGCAGTCGGCGTGGTCGGGTGGTGGCGAGCATGCGGTGGGACTGGGGTCCGCGGCCGTGCAGGTTGACGGCGATGTCGGGGGGTGGGCCGGTCCAGGTGAGGGGGTCGAGGCCGGGGGTGTGGAGGTGGTGGTCGATGCCGCCGATGAGGTTGACCAGTGGGGCCAGCCAGCCCGGTGCGGCGAGGGTGATCTCGTGGTCGGGGTGGGTTGCGCGGAGGGCGCGGAGGGCGGGTGTGGCGGTGGCGAGGTCGCCGACGCCGAGGGCGCGGAGGGTGAGGATCACGGGTAGCTGGTTTCTTGGTCGGCGCAGACGATCATTTCGCGGATGGCGCAGCCGGCGGGTTGGGTGAGGGCGAACATGATGGCGTTGGCGGTGTCGGCGGGGTCGTTGAGGTGGGCGTCGGGGCCGGGTTGGTAGGTGGGGTCGCGGTCGTCGAAGAAGGCGGTGCGCATGCCGCCGGGGATGAGCAGGGTGACGCTGATGGTGCCGGCGAGTTCGGCGGCGAGGGCGCGGGTGAAGCCGACGACGCCGAACTTGGCGGCGCAGTAGGCGGTGGCGTCGCTGACGGCCTTGATGCCGAGGGTGGAGGCGACGGTGACGATGGTGCCGCGGGAGGCCTGCAGGAACGGCAGCGCGGCGCGGACCACTGCGGCGGTGGCGAGCAGGTCGACGGTGACGATCCGGTCCCAGGTCTCGCCGGGGACGTCGGCGAGTTTGCCGGGGACGTCGATACCGGCCGCGGTGACCACCGCGTCCAGGCCACCGGAGCGTTCGGCCAACTGGCGGGTGGCGGCCTCGGCGGCCCGGGTGTCGGCCAGGTCGCACTCCACCCACGGCACCCCGTCCGCCGGCGGCCGCCGGTCCAGCACCAGCGGCCGGCCGCCGGCCCGCGCCACCGCGGTGACCACCGCCGCGCCCAGCCCGCTCGACCCGCCCGTGATCAGGACGGTCGGCCCGGCGCCGGGCGGCCCGCCGCTCACCGGGTCCCGTCCGACGAGGTCGGCCGGCGGGCGGACGTCCCGGTCGGCGGCACGGTGTCGGTGAGCCGCCGGTCCGGGCCGGGCGGTGGCGCACCGGCCGCTCCCGACGCCGGACCGGCCTCCGGCCCGTGCTCGGCGGCCGGATGCCCGGCCGAGGCGGCGCAGCAGGCGTCGCCGGACCGGCCACCGGTGGACCGGGCGGCGGCGATCATCGCGGTGGTGGAGCGGC
This sequence comes from Micromonospora echinaurantiaca, assembly GCF_900090235.1. NCBI lineage: Bacteria > Bacillati > Actinomycetota > Actinomycetes > Micromonosporales > Micromonosporaceae > Micromonospora > Micromonospora echinaurantiaca. The sequence continues at coordinate 4,094,622 of NZ_LT607750.1, forward strand.
CGTCCAGGTAGGGCACCACCACGGTGTGCCCACCCCAGCGACGCAGGATCTCCGCCTCCGGCAGCGCGGAGGTGTCCCCGGCGCCGGTGGCGTAGTCCCCGCCCTTGACCCAGATGTCCGGGCGCAGCCAGGACAGTGCCGCGTGCGGGGTCGCCTCGTCGAAGATCATCACCGCGTCGACGCAGCTCATCGCCGCCAGCAGCCGCGCTCGGTCGCCCTGCGGGATGACCGGCCGGTCCGGTCCCTTCAGGCCGCGCACGCTGGTGTCGGAGTTGAGGCAGACCACCAGGCAGTCGCCGAGCTGGCGGGCGGCCTGCAACGTCGCCACGTGACCGGCGTGCAGCAGGTCGAAGCACCCGCCGGTGGCCACCACGGTGCCGCCCGCCGCGCGGACCCGGGCGACCACGGTGGCGGCCGAGGTCACCCCGACCCCGTCGCCCGTGCTGATCACCGACACCGGCGCCGGACCGGCCGGCGGGGGCAGCGCGGTCGCCACTCCCCCGTTCGCCACGTACGCCGACGCCTCGCCGACCGCCTCCTGCACCGCCTCGGAGACCAGCGCGCCCCGGGCCAGCGCCAGGCTCGCGGTGGCCGCGAACCGGTCCCCGGCCCCGCAGGTGTCCCCCTCGGCGGCGGCCGGCGACGGCACCACCAACGGCGTCGACCCGGCGTGGCAGAGCAGCGCGCCGTCCCCGCCCAGGGTCACCGCCACCGCGCCGGCCCGCCAGCGCCGCCGCAGCCCCTGCGCGCCCCGGGACGCGGTGGCCAGCCGGGACGCCCCCGGCGGGATCGGCACCAGTTCCCGCACCTCCGCCTCGTTCGGGGTGGCCAGGTGCACTCCGGGCACCGCGGCCGGGCCCCGCGGGTGCGGGTCCCACACCACCGGCGCGCGGGTGGCGGCCAGCGCCGCGCGCAGCGCCGGCTGCCGGGCCACCCCCCGGCCGTAGTCGCTGACCAGCACGGCGGAGGCGGTGGCGAGCACCCGGAGCACCTCCTCGGACGGCTCGCCCGGCTCGCCGGGCCGACCGCCCCGGTCGTGGCGCAGCAGCACCCGACCGCGGGCCCGCAGCCGGATCTTCTCGGGCGTGGCGCCGGCCAGCCGCAGCGGGTACACCTGCACGCCGGCGGCGGTGAGCAGCGAACTCAGCCGGGCGCCCCCGGCGTCGTCGGCCAGCGCGGTGACCAGCACCACCTCCGCGCCCTGAGCGGCGGCGAAGACCGCGGCCAGGCCGGCGCCGCCGGGTCGGTCGACGTACCCGGTCTCGTCCAGCACCGGCACCGGAGAGTCCGGACAGAGCCGGTTCACCACCCCCTCGACGTCCCGGTCGAGCAGGGTGTCACCGACCACCACCACGGGTCCCGCCACGCTTGCCCCCCTCACGCCTCGACCTGTCCGCCGTCGAGCACCACCTCGACCCCGGTCCGCACCGGCCGTCCGGAGCGGGTGTGCCCGGTGGGCGCCCGGCGCCGGTTCGCCGGCGCGGCGAGCACGGCCGGCAGCGCCTGCTCGACGTACTCGCAGAGCAGGTGGGTGGAGACGAGGTGGAGTTCCTGGACGACCTGGCTGTCGGGTGAGGGGACGGCGAGGACGTCGTCGCAGAGGTCGGCGAGGGGGTTGGGGGTGGGGCCGGTGAAGGCCCAGCAGCGTAGGCCGGTGTCGTGGGCGGCGTGGGCGGCGGTGAGGAGGTTGGTGCTGGTGCCGCTGGTGGTCAGCAGGAGGAGGATGTCGTCGGGTCGGCCGTGGGCGCGGACTTGGCGGGCGAAGATTTCGTCGTAGCCGTAGTCGTTGCCGATGGCGGTGAGGGCGCTGGTTTCGGCGTGCAGGGCGATGGCGGACAGGGGTTGGCGGTCGTCGTGGAGTTTGCCGACGAGTTCGGCGGTGAGGTGTTGGGCTTCGGCGGCGCTGCCGCCGTTGCCGGCCACCAGCAGCCGACCGCCGTCCACCAGCCGGCGGGCCAGGGTCTCACCCCACCGGGCCAGCAACTGTTCGCACTCCCGGTACGGCAGCAGCGCCGCGGCCAGGTTCGCCAGGTGGGCGTCGAGCAGGGTGCCCGCCGTCATCAGGCCACCACCCCGGTGGGCCGGCGCACCGCGGCCACCTCGGCGTAGACCTCGGCGAGCCGTTCCGCGGTCGCCGCCCAGGAGTAGCGCCGCCGGGCCCGTTCGAGCGCCGCCGTGGCGTACGCGAACCGGCGGATCCGGTCGTCGAGCAGGCGTTGCAGCGCGGTGCCGAGCGCCCGCGGGTCCCGGGCCGGCACCAGGTCCCCGGTGACCCCGTCGACCACGGTGTCCTTGATGCCGCCCACGGCGGTGCCGACCACCGGCACCCCGCAGGCCATCGCCTCCAGCGGGGTGAGCCCGAACGGCTCGTACCAGGGGGCGGCCACCAGCACGTCGGCCGACCGGTACCAGCGGCCCATCTCCTCCCGGGGCACCGCGCCGACCAGGCGGACCCGGTCGGCCACCCCGCAGGTGCCGGCGAGCGCCCGCAGCCGGCGGGCGTACGGGTCGGTCTCCAGCAGGCCGGCCGGTGGGCCGCCCACCACCACGCACTCGGCGTCCGGCACCAGCGCCATCGCCCGGATCACGGTCTGGAAGCCCTTGCGCTCCACCAGCCGGCCGACGGTGAGGATCCGCGGCCGGCCCGGCTCGCGGTCGGCGACCGGGCCGAGCGGGGCGAAGGTGCCCAGGTTGACCCCGGACGGGATGACCGTCATCCGGGACCGGGGCACCCCCATCCGGACCAGTTCGCCGACCTCGTCCTGGCACTGCGCGATGACCCGGTCGACGGAGCCGCCCAGTTCCCGCTCGTACGCCACCCGCCGGGCTGGGCTGGTGTCCTGCACGCCCTGGTAGCGCCGCTTCACCGTGCCGAGCGCGTGGTAGGTCTGCACCACCGGCACGCCGGTCTGGTGGCTGGCGGCCAGCGCGGCGAGGCCACTCATCCAGAAGTGCGCGTGGATCACCTCGGGCGCCCAGTCGTCCCCCCGCCAGCGCTGCACCAGCCAGCGGCTGAAGTCCTTCATGTGCGGCAGCAGCGCGTCCTTGGCCACCGGTTCGGCCGGCCCGGCCGGCACGTGCACCACGTCGTAGCCGTCCGGGCTGCGTACCGTCACCGGCAGGTCGACCGCGTCGCGGCGGGTGTAGACCCGCACGTCGTGCCCGGCGGCGGCGAGCGCCGCGGAGAGTTCGGCGACGTGCGTGTTCTGGCCACCGGCGTCCTCGCCGCCGAGGATGGCGAGCGGGCTGGCGTGCTCCGAGATCATCGCGATGCGCATACTTCCTCCTCCAGCAGCCGGTCCCAGTCGGCGAGGAAACGGTCGAGGCCGTAGCGGTCCCGCGCGGCCAGCCGGGCCTCGGCGCCCGCCCGGCGCGCCTCCGCCGGCTCCGCCATGAACCGGCGGGCGGCGTCCAGCAGGACGTCGACCCGGGTGGACAGCGCACCGGCTCCCGGTGGCACCGCCATCACCGCCTCGGTGGTGGCCAGCGCGACGACCGGCATGCCGATCGCCATCGCCTCGATCAGGCTCAGCCCGAGCGAGGTCCACCGGCACAGGTGCAGGTACGCGCGCCGCCGGGCCAGCTCGGTGTGCATCCGGGCCTGCGGCACGTCGTCGTGGACGGTGACCCGGTCGCCGGGCAGGCCCAGCCGGTCGGGCAGCCCGGCCACCCCCATGCCGAAGACGTCCAGCGGAGCGATCTCGGCGAACCGGGGCAGCAGGTCGGTGCCGGTGACCCGCCAGCGGCGCACCGGCTCGTTGATCACCACGGCGAGCCGGTCCAGCTCGCCGGTGTACTCCACCGTCGGGGCCACGATGCCGTGGTCCACCACGGTGGTCCGGGTCGCGCCGGTGTCCCAGAACAGCTCGTTGAACCCGGTCACGTGGGCGATGAGCAGGTCGTCGCGGTCGGCCATCGGGTGCCGGCTGTTGGGCACCTGGCCGTCCTTGGGGGTGTTGTGTTCGACGTAGATGGCGGGCAGGTCGCGGCCGGGTCGGCGGCCGAGCCATTGGGTGGCGAGGTCGAGTTCCTCGGGGCGTTGCAGGATGACCAGGTCGACGTCGGTGGTGGCGAGGTGGTCGGGGGTGACCTCGACGGCGGTGTCGGGCCAGGGGTAGGTGCGGGCGCGGCCGAGGCCGTAGGGGCCGCGGTCGGGGGTGACCGGGATCAGGTAGTGGTGCTTGCCGTGCACGAAGGAGGTGGTCCAGGAGCCGTGCACGTGCCACAGCAGGACGTTCATCGGCCGCTCCCGCCGGCGACGCCGACCGGTGCCGTGCCGGCCCGCGCGGGTGGCGGCCGACCGTCCGTTCCGGTCCGTGCGTCCGGCCGTCCCGCCGGGCGTACGCCGAGCAGCCGCAGCGCGTCGAGGACCTGCTCCGGCCGGAGCCCGCTGAGGCAGGGGTGGCCGAGGACCGGGCAGCGGGCGGCCCGGGTGTCCCGGCAGGCGGCGGTGGCGTCGCCGAGCCGGACGGTGGGCACCCGCCACGGGCCCCACTGTCCGAACGGGACGGTCGGTGCGAAGAGGCTCACCACCGGCGTGCCGAACGCGGCCGCCAGGTGCGCCGGCCCGGTGTTCCCGACCACCAGGGCCCCGGCCCGGGCCACCACGGTGGCGAGTTCGGCCAGCTCGGTCCGCCCGCCGAGGTCGACCGCCCCGGCGGCGGCGACCCGGGCGGTCAGCTCGGTCTCGTCCGGCCCGCCGGTGACCACCACCCGGTGACCGGCGGCGACCAGCGTCGAGGCGATCCGCTCGGCCAGTTCCGGCGGGCAGCCCCGGGCCTGCGCGGCCGAGCCGGGGTGCAGCAGCACGTAGCCCGGATCGCCGAGCCCCGCCGGGGGCGGTGGCAGCGCGTCCGGGCGGAGGCGGAGGGTGGGTTCGTCGTCGGTGAGGGCGTAACCCGCGGCGGCGGCGAGGGAGAGCGCGCGTTCCGGTTCGGGTATCCCGACCGGGACCCGGTGTCGGATGTCGAGGAGGCTGCCGGGGTAGTCGTCGCTGATCGCGGCGATCCGTGGCACGCCGGCCATGCGTAGCAGCAGGGCCAGGGGCAGCGGGGACTGATGGAAACTGGTGAAGATCACCGCCTCGTCCGCGCCGACGGCCGCCAGCCGACCGACCAACTCCCGCATGGCGGTGGGGTCGACCGGGTCGGGAGTGGCCTCGATCCAGGGCAGCGGATGCTCGATGATCTCGTCGACCCCGGGCAGCAACTGCGCCGCCGCGCGTCCGCGGGGCCCGCACAGCAGCACCACCCGGTCCGCGCCGGCCGCGACCGCCCGGATCCCCGGCCCGGTGACCAGCACATCACCAGCGGAATCCGACCGCACCACCAGCACCGTCCGCCCACGCCCCGACCGACCCGCCCCACCCACGCTCACCACGGAGGACGACTCCCGATACCCGGCCGGGTCGACCGCGGCCTGCCGGGACAGGATCAACTCCACCGCCGCCGGCAGATCCACCGCCACCTGCGGCGCCGCCGCCACCTCCTCCGGCCGCGTCACCGGCGTCGGCACGAGAATGCCCGACGCCCCCGCCGCCAACGCCGCCGAGATGTCCCGCCCGATGTCCCCGACCACCACACACCGCGCCGGCGTCGTCCCCAACTCCCGCGCCGCCGCCCACACCAACCCCGGCAACGGCTTGCGACACCCACACCCGTCACCATCATCATGCGGACACACCAACCACGCGTCGAACGACCCCACCAACGCCTCGACCCGCGCATGCACCGCCCGCATCTGCGCCTCGGTGAAGAACCCCCGCGCCAACCCCGACTGGTTCGTCACCACCGCCAACCGCAAACCCGCCGCCCGCAACCGATCCAACGCCACCCGCGCCCCCGGCACCGGCCGCACCTTCTCCGGATCACCGTTGAACGGCACGTCCTCCACCAACGTGCCGTCCCGATCCAGCAACACCGCGTCGAACAGGACGGGCCCGGACCGGTCAGCACCGGCGTTCACCCCGGCTGACCTGCGCTGATCCGGCTCCACCTGGTCCTGTCGCACGGCGGGCGGGTTCCCTGCGCCCCGGGGAGTAAACATCATCTTCGACGCGGTGCCGCACCGCGTACGCCCCGGGCGCCCGCACATCCGCCCGCGCTGGCCTTACCCGTCGCCCCGGAGAAGCTAACCCGACACGATCGTTAGCGGAGCCGGTGACGCGGGTATGGGGGCGCAGTGGCGATTGTGGAGAAAGTGATCGACGCACCGCCGGAGCAGGTGTGGGCGGTGCTGGCCGACGGCTGGACGTACAGCGACTGGGTGGTCGGGACGGTACACGTCCGCGACGTGGACGACGACTGGCCGCGGGTGGGCAGCGAACTGCATCACCGGGCCGGGCCGTGGCCGTTCTCGCTGGAGGACTCCTCGACGGTGCTCGGCTGCGAACCGCCGCAGCGGCTCACCATCAGGGCGGGGCTCTGGCCCGCCGGTGAGGCGATCGTGGCCTTCACCCTGGAGCCGCTCGGCGACGGTGCGACCCGGGTCCGCATCGGCGAGGACTTCGCGGCCGGACCGCTGCGCTGGGTGCGCAACAAGCTCAACGACCTGGTGCTGCACCAGCGCAACAAGGAGACGCTCAACCGGCTGGCCGACATCGCCACCCGGCAGAAGGCGGACGAATGACGCAGACCGTGGTGGTGACCGGGGCGAGCGCGGGCGTGGGCCGGGCGGTGGCCCGGGCGTACGCCGCGCGGGGCGCCCGGCTGGCGCTGCTGGCCCGGGGCGCGGCCGGACTGGCCGCCGCGGAGCGGGACTGCCGGGCCCTGGGCGCCGCCGACGTCCGCACCCACCGGGTCGACGTGGCCGACGCCGGCGCGGTGCAGCGGGCCGCCGACGACGTGGTGCACCGGCACGGCGGCATCGACGTGTGGGTCAACAACGCGATGGTCTCGGTCTTCGCGCCGGCGTGGGAGATCACCGCCGCGGAGTTCCGGCGGGTCACCGAGGTGAACTACCTCGGCACGGTGCACGGCACGCTGGCCGCGCTGCGGCACATGCGGGCGCACGGCCGGGGCGCGATCGTGCAGGTCGGCTCCGCGCTCGCCTACCGGGGGATCCCGCTGCAGTCGGCGTACTGCGCGGCGAAGCACGCCGTGCAGGGCTTCAACGACTCGCTCCGGGCCGAGCTGCTGCACGACTGCCCGGGGGTCACGCTGTCGATGGTGCAGCTGCCGGCGATCAACACCCCGCAGTTCTCCTGGGTACGCACCCGCCTCCCCCGCCACCCACAGCCGGTGCCGCCGATCTTCGCCCCGGAGGTGGCCGCCCGCGCCATCCTGTGGGCGGCCGACCACCACCCGCGCGAGCTGAACGTGGGCGGGCCGACCTGGCGGGCCCGCCTCGGGGACGCCCTGCTGCCCGGCCTGCTCGACCGCAAACTGGCCCGCGACGGCTACGACAGCCAGCAGACCGGCACCCCGGTCGACCCGGCCACCTGGCGGGACAACCTCGACCATCCCGGCGACGACGAGCGGGACCGGGGCGCGGCCGGCGTCTTCGCCGACCGGGCCCGCGGCAGGTCCGCCGCGCTCTGGGTCGGTACGCACAAGCCCGCCGTCTCCGGCCTGGTCCTCGCCGCTGTCGGGCTCGCTCTCACCGGGCTGGCTCGCCGCCGTCACTGACCGACAGCCGGCGCGCTGCCGGCCGACGTTCAGCCCGGCGCCGACCGCCCGGACGGGGGAGCCTTTTCCACCCGGATGTGGCAAGTGGCTACCCTCTCAGGGAGCCCTGTCCGCAAACCGAGGATGTCCGACATGATCGAACCCGTGCAGTTGCCCTCGCCCTGGCGGGACGCACGCCTGACCGTCGTGGTCCCCACCTACAACGAGGCGGGCAACCTTCCGGCGCTGGTCGAGCGGCTCATCGCCCTGCCGCTGCCGGGTCTGAAGATCCTGGTGGCGGACGACAACTCGCCCGACGGCACCGGCGAGGTGGCCGACAAGCTGGCGATCGAGCACCCGGAGCGGATCGAGGTCGTGCACCGGGCCGGCAAGGAGGGCCTCGGCCGGGCGTACGTGGACGGCATCGGGCGGGCGCTCGACGGCGGCGCCGAGTACGTGGCGCAGATGGACGCCGACCTGTCGCACCCGCCGGAGGCGCTGCCCGGCATGCTCGGCGCGCTGCTCTCCACCCAGGCCGGCGTGGTGATCGGCTCCCGGTACGTGCCGGGTGGCGAGCTGGACGAGAACTGGCCGCTGTACCGGCGGGCGCTCAGCGGCTGGGCGAACCTCTACGTGCACACCCTGCTGCGGGTGCGGATCCGCGACCTCACCGCCGGCTTCAAGATCTGGCGGGCGGACGCGCTGCGGGACATCGGGCTGGAGCGGGTGCAGTCCAACGGCTACAGCTTCCAGGTGGAGATGCACTACCTCGCCACCAAGCTGGGGCACACCATCCTGGAGGTGCCGATCCGCTTCGAGGAGCGGCGCGACGGCACGTCCAAGATGACCACCGCCACCAAGATCGAAAGCGCGCTGATGCCGTTCAAGCTGCGCAGCAAGCACCGCCACATCGAGCGCTGACCCGGCGGCCGGGTCGACGCGGGCAACCGGCCGCCGCTGATCCGTCCTCGACATCAGCTCCACAGGGTCCGGCCGGGCATCGGACGCCACGGCCTGCCGAGTTCGGCCGCGCCGCCTCCGCCGTGCGCCACCGCTCAGCCGGGCCACGACGTCGCCCGGCTGGCCGGCGGTGGACCGGTCCGTCGGGTGGGTCAGTGGTAGACGGCACGGTGGGCGGCGTCGACGACCGCCGCGTACAGCCGGCCGGTGCCGGCCCGGTCGCGGGCCAGCGCGGCCCGCGCGGCGTTCGCGCCCGGCGCGCCGTGCACCCCGCCGCCGGGGTGCGCCGACGCGCTGGCCAGGAACAACCGGTCCACCGGCGTGTCCGCGCGACCCAGGCCGGGGATCGGGCGCAGGAACAGCTGCTGGTACGCGGCCGAGGTGCCGCCGCCCACCGCGCCGCCGACCAGGCTCGGATCGCCCGCCTCCAGGTCGGCCGGCCCGGCCACGTGCCGGCCGACGATCAGGCTGCGAAAACCGGGGGCGGCCGCCTCCAGCACGTCCTCCATCCGCTCCACCTGCGTGGCGATCTCCTCCGCCCGCCAGTGTCGGCGGAACGGCAGGTGGGTGTACGACCAGAGCGACTCGGTGCCCGGCGGCGAGTGGCTCGGCTCGGCCACCGACATCTGCCCGACCAGCAGGAACGGGTCGCGCGGCAGCTCGGAGCGGGCCAGCGCGGCGGCGTAGCTGGTCAGCCCGTCCAGGTCCGTGCGGAGGTGGACGGTGCCGGCGGTGGCCACCGCCGGGTTGCTCCACGGCACCGGCGCCGACAGCGCCCAGTCCACCTTCAGCGTCGAGCCGTCCCAGCGGAAGTGCGCCAGGTCCTCCACCAGCCGGGGCGGCAGCGCCGCCGCGCCGACCAGGTCGAGGTAGAGCGCCGGGGCCGGCACGTCGGCGAGCACCGCACGGCGGGCCCGCCACAGCGACCCGCCGACCGTGCGCACCCCCATCGCCCGGCCGCGGGCGGTCAGCACCCGGTCCACCCGGGCGCCGTAGAGGATCCGCCCACCCCGCTCGGTCAGCCGGTCCACCAGCGCGTCGGTGATCCGCTGCGCACCACCGGCCGGCACCGGCCAGCCGACCTGCTGGCCGAGCATCGCCAGCAGCCAGCCGTACACCCCGGAGCCGGCCTCCTCGGGGGACAGGTCGGTGTGCAGGGCGCAGCCGGCCAGCAACGCCGGACCGCCGGCGCCGTCGAAGAGTTCGTCGCCGAGCTTGCGCACCGGCACCACCAGCCGCCGGGCCAGCCGGAGCGCGCCGGCGACCCGCAGCCGGCGCAGCAGCGTGAGGCCGCCGCGCACCGGCGGGAACGGCGTGGTGATGGTGTCCAGCATCGGCTCGGCGACCTCGAGCCAGTCGGTGTACGCGTTCAACCAGCGCTTGCCGTCGCCGGGCGCGAACGCCTCCAGTGAGGCCGCGGTGACCTCCGGGTCCCGGTTGAGCACCGCCGCCCGGTTGTCGGGGAACAGGTGGGCCAGCACGTCCGGGGCGTTCCGCCAGCTCAGGCCGTACCGCTGCAGGTCCAGCCGGCGCAGCACCGGCGAGGCGTAGCCGAGCGGGTAGAACGAGCTGTAGAGGTCGCTCAGGTAGCCGGGGGCGGTCACCTGGGCGGAGCGGACCGCGCCGCCGGGCGCCGCGGTGGCCTCCAGCACCAGGACGTCCCAGCCCGCGTCGGCCAGCATGTTGGCGGCCACCAGGCCGTTGTGGCCGGCCCCCACGACGACGGCGTCCGCGCTTCCCGCGCCGGTGGAACTCATCCGATCCGCCTACCCGACGCGGAACCGGGCGAAACGCGTTTGCCTCGCCCGGGCTGGGGCATCCACTGCCGCATGTACACGGTTGCGCAGCTGATAGGTGGCGTGTGGGGCGCGGGTGGCGAAGGGGGCGAGCTGGTCGTACACGACCCGGCGGACGGCACCCCGGTGACCACCGTGCCGTTGGCCACGGCGGACGAGGTCGGCAAGGCGGTGGAGGCGGCGCGCGGCGTCGCGACGGAGTGGGCGACGAGCGACCCGGCCGAGCGGGCCGCGGCGCTGCACCGGGCGGCGGACGCGGTGGCGGCGGTCGCCGACCAGCTGGCCGAGGCGACCACGGCCGAGATGGGCAAGCCGCTGGCGGACGCCCGCGGCGGCGTCGAGGCGGGAATCGGCACGCTGCGACAGTACGCGGAACTCGCCCCGGTGCGGGGCGGGCGCACCCTGCACGGCGGCCACCACGCGCTCGACTTCATGGTGCCGCAGCCACGCGGCGTGGTCGCCGCGATCACCCCGTGGAACGACCCGGTGGCGGTCTCCTGCGGGCTGCTCGGCGCGGCTCTGGTGACCGGGAACGTGGTGCTCTACAAGCCGAGCGAGCGCACCCCGGCCACCGGCTGGCTGCTGGCGAAGGCGCTGGACAGCGCGCTGCCCGCCGGGGTGCTGTCGCTGCTGACCGGCGGCCCCGAGGTCGGCGCGGCGCTGGCCGCCCAGGAGGTCGACGTGGTGGCCCACGTCGGCTCCACCGCCACCGGCCGGGCGATCGCGGCCGCCGCCGCCGGGACCGGTGCCAAGGTGCTGCTGGAGAACGGCGGCAGCGACCCGCTGGTCGTCGACGCCGACGTCGACCCGGTCTGGGCGGCCGGACAGGCGGCGACCGGGGCGTTCGCCAACGCCGGGCAGATCTGCGTCGCGGTGGAGCGGGTCTACGTGCACCGGGACGTGGCCGAGGACTTCGTCGAGGCGCTGGTGGACCGCGCCCGGGCGCTGCGTACCGGCCCGGGCCGCGACCCGGCGACCGAGCTCGGGCCACTGGTCGACCGGCGGCACCGCGACCACGTGCACGGCCAGGTGACCGCCGCGGTGGCCGAGGGCGCCCGGATCCGCACCGGCGGCACCCTGCCGGAGGGGCCCGGCGCGTTCTACCCGGCGACCGTGCTGGCCGACTGCCGGCACGACATGGCGGTGGTACGCGACGAGACGTTCGGCCCGGTCGTCCCGGTGGTGGTGGTCGACTCGTTCAGCGAGGCGTTGCGCTGCGCCGCCGACTCGCCGTACGGGTTGGCCGCGACGGTGCTGACCGGGTCGATGAGCCACGCCCAACGGGCCTGGCGGGAGCTGCCGGTGGGCACCGTGAAGGTGAACGCGGTCTTCGGCGGGGCGCCGGGCGGTGCCGCGCATCCGCGCCGCGGCAGCGGCCACGGCTTCGGGTACGGCCCGGAACTGCTGGACGAGTTCACCGCGACCAAGGCGGTGCACATCGAGGCACCGGGCGGCGGCCACTGGTGACACCAGGGGCGGCTGTCCGGATTGGATAGCCGCCCCTTTCGTCGTACGCCGGAATCTGTCACCGGCTCCGCGACCGGCCGCTCTCCCGGGCCTTGGCGGTCTGCCGGTTGTTCGCCTTCTCGATCGCCTTGACCAGTTCCGGCTTGGTCATGCTGGACCGGCCGGGGACGTCGAGCTTGCGGGCGACCTTCATGAGGTGGTCCTTGGTGGCGTTGGCGTCCACTCCACCGGCGGTGGGCGCCCGCCGCTCCGGGCCGCCGCCGGCCGCCTGCCGGTCGCTCGGGCCCTTGCGGCCCTTGGACTCCCAGTGGTCGCCCACCTTCTCGAACTCGTGCTTCACCGCGGCGAAGGCGGTCCGGTGCGCCCGCTCCCCCTCGCCGTAGGTCTCCACCGCCGAGTCGTGCGTCTTCTCCCACGTGCGCTGGGCCTTCGCCGGGGAGCGCCGCAGCGTGCTGGGCAGTACCTCGCGCCCGGGCATCTCGTCCTCCTCCGTTTCGACGGTTCCGTGTGACCTGTATGAGTTCCCGGTCATCCAGGACACAAACCGCGCCCCGGCGGCGGCCGTTTGCGGTCTTCCGGGCCTGGGTACCGGCGGGCCAGGCAACGCCGGATGGACCGGTCATCCGGCGGCCGGGGCACAGGGAGCGGGCCATGACGACGACAGAGCCCGGCGCGGCACTCGGCGCACAGCGCGGCCTGCGGATGCCCCGCCGGGTACGCCAACTGAGCTGGCGGACCTGGCGCGGAGTGCTGGTACGCAGCGCCCGCAACTTCATCGCCGACAACTGCGCGGACTGGGCCGCGGCGCTGACCTACTACGGCGTGCTGGCGCTCTTCCCGTCCACCATCGTGGTGGTCTCCCTGGTCGGGCTGGTCTCCGACGGCGAGCGGACCGTCGACACCGTCCTCGACCTGGCTCGCGAGATCGGCGCCGGGTCGGTGGTGGCCAACGAGAGCTTCGTCGGCGTGGTCCGCGACGTGGTCGACAAGGAGAGTTCGGCCGGGGTGCTGCTGAGCTTCGGGTTGCTCGGCGCCCTCTGGTCGGCCTCCGGGTTCATCGGGGCGTTCACCCGCGCCTCGAACGCCATCTACGGGGTGACCGAGGGGCGGCCGGTGTGGAAGCTGCGCCCGCTGCAGATCGGCCTGGCCGGGGTGTCGCTGGTCCTGCTGGCCGTGGTGGCCACCGGGCTGATCGTCAGCGGCCCGGTCACCGACGCGGTGGGCGACCTGGTCAACGCCGGCGGGCTGGCCCGGACGGTGTGGAGCGTCAGCAAGTGGCCGCTGCTCGCCGCGATCATGATGCTGCTGCTCTCCCTGCTTTTCTGGATCGCCCCCAACGTGCGGCAGCCCCGCTTCCGCTGGCTCACCCCGGGCGGCGCGGTGGCGCTGCTCTCCTGGGCGCTGGCCAGCTTCGGCTTCGGCCTGTACGTGGCCAACTTCGGCTCGTACGACGCCACCTACGGCAGCCTCGGTGCGGTGATCGCGTTCCTGGTCTGGCTCTACCTGTCCAACTCGGCGCTGATGCTGGGCGTGCAGATCAACGCCGAGCTGCAGCGTGGCCGGGCGCTGCAGGCCGGCGATCCGGACCCGGCGGAGCCGGTGCTGCCGCCGAAGCAGCCGGCCGGTACGTGACCGCTTGCCGGGTTTATCGCCGGTCCCCCCGGGTAGCGCAACAGGCATGGAGCGTGGCAACAGCAAGCACGGACCGAGGCTCGACGAACAGCTGAGCCAGGAGGTCAGCGGCCTCGTGCAGGGGCCGGGGACCGGTGGTTCCCGGGTCGACGAGGCCCGGGTGCCGGAACCGGCCGGCGAGGACCAACCGGAGGCGACCACCGCTCCGGCGGGCGAGCTGCGCAGCGGCGCCCCGAAGGGGATGAGCTCGCAGGACGTCGAGCGGCGCAGCCGGCTCGGGCGGTTCATCACCATGTCGGCCCTGCCCGGTGACCGCGCGGCGCTGATCGCCAACGCGCGGGACAACGACGCGCCGGACGACATCGTCGCCGAGCTGGAGCGCCTGCCGGACGGGACCCGGTACGAGACGGTCTCGGAGGTGTGGGCGGCGCTCGGCAACAAGAACGAGACGACCCGCTGGTGACCGGATCGCCCCACGATCCGGACCAGACCGGCGGAGAAGAGGAGGATGCCTGATGAGTGGCGTTACCGAACACGTGGACGTTTCCGTCCCGGTGCGCACCGCGTACGACCAGTGGACCCAGTTCGAGGAGTTCCCCCACTTCATGGAGGGGGTGCAGGAGGTTCGGCAGCTCTCCGACACGATGACCCACTGGACGGTCGAGATCGCCGGGGTGAAGCGGGAGTTCGACGCCGAGATCACCGAGCAGCTTCCGGACGAGCGGGTGGCCTGGCGGTCCACCGGCGGCACCCAGCAGGCCGGGGTGGTGACCTTCCACCGGCTGGACCCGGAGCACACCCGGGTCACCCTGCAGCTGGAGTTCGAGCCGCACGGCGTGGTCGAGCAGGCCGGCGACAAGCTCGGCATCGTCGACCGGCGCGCGAAGGGCGACCTGGAGCGGTTCAAGCAGTTCATCGAGCGGCGCGGTCAGGAGACCGGCGCCTGGCGCGGCAAGGTCGACCGGCCGCAGCCCTGACGACCCCTCGGAACCGAACTCGGATGGCCGCCGGCACTGCCGGCGGCCATCGCCGTGTCCAGGTCCGCAGCTTCGTCGCCGCGCCCTTCCTCGCCGCAGGGGCCCGGCCGGGCCGGTGGACCGGCCGGGCGTGTCGTTTGCGCCCACCGGGCCGGGGTACCGCGAAGGTATGACCCACGACAAGAAGGTGTGGCGGAACGAGGAACGGACTCCGCTGCAGGAACTGGACCGGGCCGTCGCGCGATCGACGCTGGACGGCCAGTCCGACGACGTGACCGCCAACGACGCCGGCGAGGAGGCCGCCTTCGGCCACGGGCCGGAGGCGGTGGATCGGGGCGGCGAACCGGCCGGGGCCGGCCGCGAACCCACCGACCGGGACCGCGCCTACCGCCCCTCCACCACCGGCCGCACCGGCCCCGACTCCCTGTAGCGGTCACCGGACCGTGGCCCGGCGCCGCCGCGGGGTCCGCCTCCCGGCGGGTCGTCGGCGCGCCGGGGCGGGTCAGCGGCGGCGGGTACTGGCGGTGTGCAGGGCGACCAGGGCGAGCGCCAGCAGGAGCAGCGCCGGGCCGAGCAGTTCCACCGAGGTGTTGCCGAGCAGCACCCCGATCCCGGCCGGGATCAGCGCCCCACCCAGCCCGGCCGTGCCGATCTGCAGCCCGATGGCCCGGTCCGCGTGCGCCGCGCCGACCCGGTCCGCCGTGGTGAGGGTGAGCAGCGGGAAGACCGGGGCGGCGGCGAAGCCGACGACGGCCAGCCCGGCCACGGCGAGCCAGGCCGGTCCGGGCAGCGCGATCAGCGCCGCGCCGGCCGCCATCCCGAGCAGACTCGCCCGCAGCACCGCCGGCGCGCCCAGCCGCTCGGCCACCACGCCCTGCACCACCCGGCCCACGAACAGGCTGCCCCAGTAGCCGGACACGCAGAGCCCGGCGACCGCCGCACCCAGCCCTCTCCCCTCGGTGAGCAGCAGGAACGCCCAGAGCCCGGCGGCCACCTCGATCGCCACGTAGACGGCGAACGCCAGCGCGCCGAACCAGACGGCCGGCAGGCGCAGCGTCTCGCGTACGCGGACCGGCGCGACCGCCACCGCGGACGGCGCACCGCCCGCTCCGGCGACCGGCACCCGGACCTCCGCCGGCAGGCCGCCCTCCCCCGGCGCGGCCGGCGCGGCACCGGGCACCGGTGCGCGGTCCCGCCACGCGCGCACGGTCAGCGCGAACGCCACGGCCAGCACGAGCTGGGCGGCGGCCACCACCGCGTACCCCCACCGCCAGGACAGCCCGGCGGTGAGCGCCCCCGTCATGATCAGCGGCCCGATCGCCACGCCGAGACCGAAGAAGGCGTGCATCCAGTTCATGTGCCGGGGGCCGAAGGCACCCGCCGCGTACGCGTTGAGCCCGGAGTCGATGGCGCCCGAGCCGAGTCCGAGCAGCAGCGCGCAGCCGACCATCAGGGCCAGCGCGGGCGTACTGGCGTACCCGGTGAGCGCCAGGCTGGCCAGCAGGGTGCTGCCGGCGAGCAGCCGGCCGACCCCGAGCCGGGCCAGCGTGAAGCCGGCCGCCACGCTGGAGCTGAGGTATCCGACGGTGCCCGCGGTGAGCACCAGGCCGACCGCCTCGGTGGGCACGCCGAAATCCACCCGGATCGACGGCCAGCCGACCCCGATCAGGCCGTCGGGCAGACCGAGGCTGACGAAGGCGAGGTAGGCGAGCAGGAGCAGGGCGGCGCGGGGTCGCGGGGTGATGGGCACGGACGACAATCCTGCCCGAGCCGCCGGCGTTCACCCGGGCCTCCCCCGCCGAGCCGGGAAATCCGGTCCGGACGGTCGGGAAAACGGACAGCTCATCCAGAATCGGCCGTTCGGCTGACGGCAAGCCCGGATCACCGCGCAAGACTTTCGGGATGCAACAGGGCTCCGGCATCCTCACCACGCGTCAGCGCCGCCTCGCCTGGCTGGGTTTCCTCCTCGCCGCCATCCAGGCTCCGGTCTCGGCCAAGCTGGTCTCGGACAGCTCCTGGCTGTTCAGCCTCTGCGTCGCGTTGATGGTGGCGACCGTGATCATCGCCGACGACGCGGCCCGGCGCCGGCCGGCCGACGCGCGCTCCGGCGACTAGCCCGCCGATCCCGGGCGCGCCTCGTGGCCGGGGCGGCCCCGGCTGCGGCGACGTTCCTTCATCTCCGCCTCGTACAGGTGCCGCCGGCCGCCGACCAGTTGGTCCCGGGCCTGCCGGTCCACGTCGCGGAAGAGCGCGTAGTAGCCGTCGTCGAAGTCCTCGACGATCTGGAAGGTCCACCGACCGGCGATCACGTTCCGGCCGAGCAGCTCGGTGGCGATCCGCTCGGCGATGTCCGGGTGCCCGGCGGAGCGGAACATCCGCACCGCGTCGTCGAGCATCAGGTCGGCGTGCCCGACCAGCTGGTGCAGCGAGTAGAGGTGGCCGCGGACCCGCTCCACGCACTCCAGCGCCTCGCTGAGCTTGCCGAGCGCGGCCACCGTCTCGTCGCTGACCCCGGCGGGTCGACGGTGGGCCTCGTCGGGTCCGTCCGCGTGCTGTCCCATCCGTCCCTCCCTGGTCTCGGCCGGCCCGGTCCGGGCGGTTCTCCTAGTGCCCCGCGGCCGCCCGGTTAAGCCCCTCGGCCGGCACCGGCCGCCCGGTGGAGGAACGACACCGCCCGAGCGGCCGAGGTCACCGGGGCGATCGGTTGGCTAACCTCGTTCCCCATGCGTGTGCCGTCGAACCGGGTCGCCGCCCGTGCCGTCGTCGACTCGGCGTGGTCCACCCTCGCCGCCCTGACCGCCGCGGTCGGCGCCGACGGCCTGGCCGCCGCGGCCGCCCGACCGGGCCTGCTCGCCCTGGTGGACCAGCACGCCGCCGCGGTGCGGGACAGCCTGGCCGGCGACCGCAGGCCGCTGAGCGCCGCCGCGCTCGCCGGCTACGCCGAGGGGGTGCGCTCGGCCGCCCTGGAGCACGGCTGGCAGCCGCCGGCCGGCCCGGTGGACTGGTCCGATCCCGACTGGCCACTCACCCGGCTGCTGGCGGTCTGCGCGCTGTTCCGCACGCTGGGCACGCCGGCCCCGGGTCCGCTTCCCGCACTCTGACGGCCCCGCTTCCGCTTCCCGCACCTTGACGGCGCCGCTTCCGCTTCCCGCACTCTGACGGCCCCGGAGCCACTTCCCGCGCTCTGACGACGCCGGGAGGGCGCCCGCCACCGGCGGACACCCTCCCGATCCGTGGGCGGATCAGCGCCGGAACTGCTGCGTCTCGTCGCTCGTCGCGCCGGACTGGTAGGTGCCACCGCCGGCCATCGTCTGCTCGCGCATGGGCTGCGCCGCCCGGTCGGCCATCTGCCGCTCCATGTCGCCGCGGCCGGCCGCCTGAGCCTGCCGGTGCGCCTGCACCGCCCGCGACTCCTCGGCCATCCGCTGCAGCCAGCGGTCCCAGCGGCTCTGCATCGGCCGCACCAGGCCACCGCCGACCCCGACGATCAGGATGCCGGCCACGGTGGCGAGCACCGCGACCAGTACCGGCGTGGTCACCGTCGTGGCGATGCCCACCTGGTTGAGCGCCGCGATCACGCCGAGCGCGATCACGAAGATCGCTGCCAGGTCGGCCAGGATCCGGCCGTACGACAGCCCGCCGAGCGCGCCGGCGACCAGGTCCCGGACGGCGTTGGCGATCGCGGCCGCCACCACCACGATGATGATCGCCACGAAGGCCCGCGGCAGCCAGGCGACCACGCCCGAGATCAGGTCACTGATCGCGTTCGGGCCCCAGACGCCGAAGGCGAACTGCAGGGTGAACAGCAGCACGGCGTAGTACGCCAGTTTCGCCAGGATGTCGCTGGCGTCGTACTTGGTGCGTTCCAGTGCGCGCTTGATGCCGCCGCGCTCGACGGCCCGGTCGAAGTTCACCCTTTCCAGTACCGTGTCCACGATCTTCAGGACGGCTCTGGCGATGAGCCATCCGACCACGAGGATCGCGATGAACGCGATGGCCCTCGGTATGAACAACAGCACCGACCTCCACATGTCGGCCACGGCATCGCCGATGTCGACCTGCCTGACCGCCAGGGTTTCCGGCATGATGTCCCTCCTGTCGCATGGTCTGCGCCGCGCGCTTACCCCGTCGCTCACCGGGCACGCCGCGCCGGTCACCACGTTTTTCCCGACATGTCGCGCCACACCGGCCGTGACCTGCATGAACAGGCATCCGACGCGACGCGCGGCGCATGATCCGGAATGCCGGACCGGTGCTCGGGCTAGGCTGCGGTCATGCCAGGAACGGTCGGGCGGGTCCCCACGCCACCAGCGCCGGTCTCGGGGGCACCGGCCGCCCCGGGTGCCGCGACCGCCGTCCTCGGCCACCACTGGGCGGGCACCTCGCTGGGCGCGCCGGAGGGTTGGGACCCCACCCTGCGCGCGGTGGTCGACGTGGTGCTGGCTTCCCCGGTGCCGATGGCCCTCACCCTGGGCGACGACTTCCTGCTGCTCTACAACGACGGGTACGCCGAGCTGATCGGCGACAAGCATCCGGAGGCGGTCGGCCGGCCGGCCCCGGAGGTGTTCGCCGAGATCTGGCGGGCTCCGGGCTTCGGTGACGCGGTCGAGCACACCTACCGCACCGGCGAGCCGTTCCTGGAGAGGGAGACCACCCTGCCGCTGCACCGCCGCGGCTCCGGGGTGGTCGAGCACGTCGTCTTCACCCGTGGCTACTCCGCGGTACGCGACGGCGCCGGCCGGATCGTCGGGGTGCTCGCGGTGGCAGCGGAGACCACCCAGGTCACCCAGCAGTTGCAGAGCCTCAGCGACTTCTCCGCCGCGCTCGCCGGCACCCTCACCCTGGACGACGTGGCCCGGGTCGCGCTGCGTTACGCGATCACCTCGTTCGACGCCGACCTGGTCACCTTCGCCGTCGACGAGGGCGGGGGCGGCTGGCGGCTGGTCCGGCGGATCCGCGGTGAGCTGCTGGACGAGGCCGACGAGCGGCTGCCGCCGTTGTGGCGGCGTACGCCGGCGGACTGGCCGGCCCCGGTGGTGGTCGCGGCGCGCAGCGGGGTGCCGCACTTCGCGGCGGACGGGCAGCCGCTGCGGGAGACCGCGGTGGACCGGCACGACCAGAAGATCCGGGCGCTGGCCACCGTGCCGCTGCGCGCCTCGGTGGTGCGCGGCGGGCTGGCGATCGGCTACCAGACCCCGCACAGCTGGTCGGCCGCCGAACGCGCGCTGCTGGCCGCCGCGGCCGAGCTGGCCGGCCAGGCGGCCGAGCGGGCCCGCCGGTTCGAGACCCAGCACGGCACCGCCCAGCTGCTGCAACGCAGCATGCTGCCGGAGCACCTGCCGGACCTGCCCCGGCTGCGGATCGCGGCCCGGTACGACCCCGGAGTGGACGGCAACGCCGCGGGCGGGGACTTCTACGACGCCTTCCTGCTGCCCGGCGGTGAGCTGGGCGTGGTGCTCGGCGACGTGGCCGGGCACGACGTGCAGGCCGCCGCCCGGATGGGTCAGGTACGCGCCGCGCTGCGCGCGCTGGCGCTCAGCGACCCCCGGCCGGACGCCGTCCTGGCCGGGCTGGACCGGCTGGTCACCAGCCTGTGCGCCGAGGCCGGCACGCACGAGCTCTTCGTGACCGTGGTGCTCGGCGTGGTCGACGCCGAGCGGCAGCGGCTCACCCTGGCCAGCGCCGGCCACCCGGCCCCGCTGATCCGGCGGTGCGACCCGGCCGGCGAGCCGCTCGCCGAGTACGTGGAGGTGCCCACCGGCGCCCCGCTCGGGCTGGGCTCCCGGCCGGCAACCACCACTGTCCGCTTCGCCCCCGGCGACACGCTCCTGTTGTTCAGCGACGGCGTGGTGGAACGGCGGCGGCAGGGCCTGGCCACCGGCCTCGGCTCGCTGGCCGAGGCGGTCGCCGGCGCGGGCAGCGGGGACCCTCGGGCACTGTGCGCGGTGGCTTCCGCGGCGGTGCCCGGCGCCACCGAGGACGACGTCGCGGTGCTCGCGGTGGAACACGCGCTGCGGCCGAGCCGGTCGGCGAGCATGGAGGTGCCGGCCGAGCCGACCGCGCCGAGCCGGGTGCGGCACTGGATGAGCGGGCAGCTCACCGAGTGGGGGGTGGCCGACTCGGTGATCGGGGCGGCGGTCCTGTGCACCAGCGAGCTGACCACGAACGCGTTGCTGCACGCCGGCACCGCCGCCCGGGTGGAGATCGACCTCAGCCCGGAGCGGCTGCTGGTGTCGGTCGCCGACTCGGGCACCCGGGGCACCGTCACCCGGGCGCAGACCGACACGTTGAGCAGTCGGGGACGCGGGCTTGGCCTGATCGAGGAGCTCAGCGACGCCTGGGGGACGGACCCGACCGTACGCGGGTCGACCGTCTGGTTCGAGATCCTGCTGCCGTCCGACTGACGCCGCTGGCGTCGGCCGGGCCCGGAGAGGGTAGGAGGCGCTTCATGCCTACCGACAACCCCGCCGGTGTCCTCTTCGACGTCGACGGCACCCTGGTCGACAGCACCTACCTGCACACCGTGAGCTGGTGGGAGGCGCTGCGCCAGGACGACCGGCCGGTCCCGATGGCGACCATCCACCGCGCCATCGGGATGGGCTCGGACAAGCTGCTCGACCACCTGCTCGGCCCGGAACGCGACCGGGACGCCGACGACCGGCTGCGCGACGCCCACGACACCCTCTACGGCGAGTACTGGGAGCGGCTCCAGCCGCTGCCGCGCGCCGCCGACCTGCTGCGCGCCTGCGCCGAGCACGGGCTGCGGGTGGTGCTCGCCACGTCGGCCGCCGAACACGAGGTGGCCGCGCTGCGCCGGGCGCTGGCCGCGGACGACGTGATCGACACCGTCACCTCGTCGGCGGACGCCCGGCAGAGCAAGCCGGCGCCGGACATCCTGGTCGCTGCGCTGGAGCAGTCCGGACTGGACGCCGCCCGGGTGGTCTTCGTCGGCGACTCGGTCTGGGACGTCGCCGCCGCCGGCAAGTTGGACATCCCGTGCGTGGGCCTGACCTGCGGCGGCACCAGCCGCGGCGAGCTGGCCGGAGCCGGCGCGGTGGCCGTCTACGAGGACCCGGCGGCGCTGCTGGCAGCGCTGCCCGACTCGCCCGTCCTCGCCCGGAGGTGATCCCCGCGCCACACCGGCGCGGCGGGGAGGAATACGGACACCCTCGGCGGGGCATGGACTGTCACCACCTGCCCGTGCCCCGCGGGCGCGGCGAAGGGTGGTGGTCGTGGAGCCGGTGGACGTCGCGTTCGCGGTGGTCGGTGTGGGTGCGTTGCTGGCGGGAGTCCTGCCCCGGGCGCTGGAACGCCGGCCGCTCTCCATGCCGATCGCCTTCCTGGCGCTCGGCATGCTCGTCTTCCTGCTCCCCACCGGCCTGCCCGATCCCGACCCGCTGGTGCACAAGGAGATCGCCACCCACCTCACCGAGATCGGCGTGATCGTCGCGCTGATGGGCGCCGGCCTGAAGATCGACCGGCCGCTGAGCTGGCGGCGGTGGTCGTCCACCTGGCGGCTGCTGGCGATCGCGATGCCGCTGTGCATCGCGGCGGTGGCCCTGCTCGGCTGGTGGTGGGCGGGCCTGGTGCCGGCCACCGCGCTGCTGCTGGGCGCGGCGCTCGCCCCCACCGACCCGGTGCTCGCCTCGGACGTGCAGGTGGGCGAGCCGACCGACGTGGAGGACAACGAGGACGAGGTGCGCTTCGCGCTCACCTCCGAGGCGGGGCTCAACGACGGGCTGGCCTTCCCGTTCGTCTACGCGGCCATCGCCATCGCCGCCACCGGCCTCGCCCCGGCCGACTGGCTGGGTCGGTGGCTCGCCGTCGACGTGCTCTACAAGGTCGCGGTCGGGGTGCTCGGCGGCTGGCTGGTCGGCTGGCTGCTGGGCAAGTTGTTCTTCCGGGCGCCCAACCCGCTGCGGCTGGCCCGGCACGCCGAGGGCTTCCTCGCGCTGGCCGCGACCTTCCTGGCGTACGGGCTGGTGGAGGTGGTCGGCGGGTACGGCTTCCTGGCGGTGTTCGTGGCCGCCCGGGCGATCCGGGCCGCCGAGCGCACCCACGAGTTCCACTCCGTGCTGCACGACTTCGCCGAGCAGGTCGAGCGGCTGCTGACGGTCCTGCTGCTGCTGCTCTTCGGCGGCGCCGTGGTGGGCGGCCTGCTGGCCCCGCTGACCTGGCCGGCCGCCGCGGTCGGGTTGGCGCTGATCTTCCTGGTCCGGCCGCTGGTGGCGTGGTTGTCGCTGCGCGGCGCCCCCGGCCGCCCCGCCGAGCACTGGGTGATCGCGCTGTTCGGCATCCGGGGCGTCGGCTCGCTCTTCTACCTGGCGTACGCGACCACCGCGGTGGACTTCCCGCAGGCCGATCTGGTCTGGGCCGCCACCGGGCTGGTGGTGATCGTCTCCGTGGTGGTGCACGGCGTCGCGGCCACCCCGGTGATGCGGCTGCTGGACCGGGCCGGCGAGCGCACCGCCGACCCGGCGGAGCGGGCGGCCGAGCCGGTGGCCGGTGCGGCCCGGGCCTGACCCGCCCACCAGCCGCCTCGCCGACCTGTCGCCCACCCGGGTGGCCCGATGCCGTCCCGGCAGGGCGCCCTCCGCCGGGCGGGCGGAGGGCGTGCCGGCGGTCAGCGCAGCCGCTCGACCAGGGCCCGACCCAGGTCGCGCCCCGACCGCCAGGCGCTCTGCACCCGGGGCGGGCCGAACGCGTCCCCGGCCAGCCCGACGCCGTCGGCGTCGAGGTGGTACGTCCCCTCCGGTCGGGCGGTCGGCTTGGCGTACGTCCACCGGTGCACGTGCACCAGCTCGGCCGGCTCGGGCAGCCCGAGCAGGTCCCGGACGGCCTGCTCGACGGCCGGCCCGGCGGCGGTCGGCTGGGCCAGGTGACCGGCGGCGAACCCGGGGGTGGTGTGCGCGACCAGCACCGGGGCGTCGTCGCCGCGCCGGTCGCCGTCGTCGCAGACCAGGTTGAGCACCGGGTGGTCGTTGACGAACGCGCCGCGGAACCGGGGCCACCGGCGCTCCGGGAAGCGCAGCACCGCGGCGAGCGAGGGCGACCAGCGCTGCGCCTGGGTGGCCCGGGTGGCCGCGGCCAGCGCCGGGTCGAGCAGCAGGGCGGCCTGCGGTCCGGGCATGGCCAGCGCCACCGCCGCGCAGGGCGACCCGTCCACCACCGGGCCCGGTTCGACGCCGAGCACCAGCCGGTCCACCGCCACGGGCAGGTCGCGGGCCAGGTGTTCGACCAGCGACCGCAGCCCGCGCGGCGCCGCCCAGCGCATCGGGCCCGGCACCTCCCGGCGGCCGTCGGCGCCGTACGCCAGGAAGGTGTCGGTCCACTCGCGGACCAGGCCGGCGGCTCGCCACCGCTCGACCACCGCGGCGAAGTCCGGGTCGCTGACGGTGAGGTACGCGGCGCCGAGGTCCGCCGGCCGGCCGTCGAAGCGCCGGCTCGCCATCCGGCCGCCCGGCACCCGGCCGCGTTCCCGGAGCTGGACCGGCACGCCGGCGCGGTGCAGCTCGGCGGCGCAGGCCACCCCGGCGATCCCGGCGCCGACCACCACCACCTGCCCCCGGTCCGCCGCCATCCGAGGATCGTATGCGCCCGGACCCGGGCGCCCGGCCGAGCCGCCCGGCGGGTCGCTCGCTCGGAGGGTCGCGGCCGGCGGCGCTCAGCAGTTCGCGGCTGCCGAGCGCGGCCCGGCGGGTCACGGCCGGCGGCGAAAGCGGCCGGCGGTTCGCATGAACCGCCGCCGATCCGGGTATTGGCACGCCTGTTCGAAGGAAGGTGGAGATCATGACGGACCGCAGCAACGACCAGTCGGACCCGCGGGGCGCGATCAAGGACCCGGACGAGTGGGTCACCGGCGAGGAGCCGCCGACCGCGGCCCAGGAGTCCTACCTGTCCACGCTGGCCCGGGAGGCCGACGCGGAGGTGCCGGACGGGTTGACCAAGGCGGAGGCCTCGAAGCGGATCGACGAACTCCAGGCGGAGACCGGCCGCGGCCGGTGAGCCCGTCAACGCGGTGGCAGGCGGTGCAGCTCGACCCGGTCGAGCCGCCCCGCCGCCACCCGGGCGGTCAGGTAGGTGGCGTACGGCTGGGCCCGGCGGTCGGTCGGTGATCCCGGGTTGAGCAGCCGCAGCCCGCCGGGGGCCACGGTGTCCCACGGGATGTGCGAGTGGCCGAAGACCAGCAGGTCGCAGTCGGGGAACCGGGCGGCGCAGCGCTCCTCACGCCGGGTGCGCGGGCCGGTCTCGTGCACCACGGCCACCCGCAGCCCGGCCAGTTCCACCTGGGCGATCTCGGGCAGCCGGGCGCGCAGCGGCGGGCCGTCGTTGTTGCCGTAGACCCCGACCAGCCGGCGGGACCGGGCCAGCATCGCGTCCAGCAGCGCCTCGTCCACCCAGTCTCCGGCGTGCAGCACCACGTCGGCGGCGTCGATGGCCGCCCAGAGCGGCGCCGGAAGGTCCCTGGCGCGCTTCGGCACGTGCGTGTCGGCGGTGATGACCAGGCGCATTTCCGCATTCTCCCGGCTCGCCGCGGATCCCGCCGGGAGCGCGCGGGCAACCGGGTCTTCACACGGCGGCAATCAGGCCGTAGGTTGACGACCATGCATGGGAGCGCTTCCAGCGGCGCTCGTCGATCGATCCCCGGGAGAGAGAGCATGAGAAGCAGACCGGCGCTCGCCGCGGCCGCCGCCGCGCTCACCGTCGCCGCCGCCACCGTCGGCATCCTCCGCGCCCCGGCCGCGTCCGCGGCCGACTCGGCGTTCTACGTGGACCCGGCCACCGCCGCGGCGGCCTGGGTCGCGGCCAACCCGAGCGACCCGCGCGCGGCCGTGATCCGGGACCGGATCGCGAACGTGCCGCAGGGTCGCTGGTTCACCCGGACCAACACCTCGACCGTACGCGGCGAGGTGGACGCCCTGGTCGGCGCGGCGGCCGCCGCCGGCAAGGTGCCGATCCTGGTGGTCTACAACATCCCGAACCGGGACTGCAGCGGGGCGAGCAGCGGCGGCGCCCCGGACCACGCCAGCTACCGGCAGTGGGTCGACCAGGTGGCGGCCGGGCTGGCCGGCCGCCCGGCCACCATCGTGCTGGAGCCGGACGTGCTGCCGCTGATGACCAACTGCCAGACCGCCGCCCAGCAGGCCGAGACGATGGCCTCGATGGCGTACGCCGGCAAGCGGCTCAAGGCCGCCTCGGCCGCCGCGAAGGTCTACTTCGACACCGGCCACTCGGCCTGGCTCTCCCCCAGCGAGGCGGCCGCCCGACTCACCGGCGCGGACATCGCCAACAGCGCGGACGGCATCTCGCTCAACGTCTCCAACTACCGCCGCACCGCCGACGAGGTCGCGTACGCCAAGGCGGTGATCGCGGCGACCGGGGTGTCCCGGCTCAAGGCGGTCATCGACACCAGCCGCAACGGCAACGGGCCGGCCGGCTCGGAATGGTGCGACCCCGAGGGCCGGGCGATCGGCACGCCGAGCACCACCGCCACCGGCGACCCGGCGATCGACGCGTTCCTCTGGGTGAAGCTGCCCGGCGAGGCGGACGGCTGCATCGCCCCGGCCGGCCAGTTCGTGCCGCAGCGGGCGTACGACCTGGCCGTGGCAGCCGGACCCACCACCGCACCGCCCACCACCACTCCCCCCACCACCACCCCGCCGACCACCACCCCGCCGACCACGACCCCGCCGACCACCCCGCCGGCCGGTGGGTGCGCGGTGACCTACACGCCGAACTCCTGGCCGGGTGGGTTCACCGCCGAGCTGCGGTTGACCAACCACGGCGCCGCCCGCACCGGCTGGACGCTCACCTTCACCGCCGGCGCCGGGGTGCGGCTGAGCAACGGGTGGAACGGCGAGTGGAGCCAGTCCGGCGACCGGATCACCGTCCGCAACGCCGCATGGAACGCCAGCCTGCCCGCCGGCGGCACGGTCACCCTCGGCTTCCAGGGCACGTACTCCGGCGGCGCGCTGCCCGCGCCGGGCGGCTTCGCGCTCGACGGCACCGCCTGCTCCTGACCCCCATCGGCACGCCGGCCGGGCCCGCCACCGGGTCCGGCCGGCCCCGCGCCGGCCCTGTCCGCAGCCGTACCCGTTCGGGTGCATCCGTTGTCGCTGGAACGACAACAGATGCACCCGGTCTGTCCGCCAGTCGCGGCGGTCTCCGGCGGCGCGCCTGCCGCACTCCGTGGCCGGGCGGGCGTTACCCGCGCAGGCTGCGGGGAACGTAGCAGGCTGACGAAGGAGGACGCTCATGACCAATCCGACCTCGGCCTGGCGTCCCGGGATGCCGGGCGGTGATACCCTCCCCACCGGCCCGGCGGGCCGGCTGGCGGCGCCCAGCGGCGACGGGCACGGGCCGGAGACGGGCCCGCCCACCGTGACGATCGGCTCGTATCCGGACTATCCGTCCGCCCAGCGGGTGGTGGACTACCTGGCG
Organism: Micromonospora echinaurantiaca; assembly: GCF_900090235.1. Lineage (NCBI taxonomy): Bacteria > Bacillati > Actinomycetota > Actinomycetes > Micromonosporales > Micromonosporaceae > Micromonospora > Micromonospora echinaurantiaca. The sequence goes on from NZ_LT607750.1 coordinate 4,121,499, forward strand.
GACAACCGGTTCCCGGTGGAGCACACCGCCATCGTGGGCACCAACCTCACCCTGGTCGAGACGGTGCTCGGCCGGATGACCACCGGCCGGGCCGCGCTGGTCGGTGCCGGCACCGGGGCCTGGTTCGGCCTGTTCATCGGGCTGCTCTTCGGCATCTTCACGGTGGGCAACTGGCTCGCGGTGATCCTGGTCGGGCTGGTGATCGGCGCCATCTGGGGCGCGGTCTTCGGCGCGGTGGCGCACGCGATGACCGGCGGCCAGCGCGACTTCACCTCGGCCAGCTCGCTGCGCGCCGGCCAGTACGCGGTCATCGTCGACGTCCAGTTCGCCGAGCAGGCCCGCCAGCTGCTGGGCCGGATGCACCTGACCGGGGGGCGTCAGCAACCGGCCTGAGCGCCCAGTACGACCATCCGACGGCCCCGGGGCACCCCGGGGCCGTCGGCGTGTGCCGCCACCGGATGCCGGCGCCGCGCGGCACCGGTCAGCGGTCGGCGGCCGGCCGGGCGTGCAGGTGCTCGCCACCGCACGCGGTTTCTCGGTTTGTCTTTCAAAGCTGTATGACCTGCCGTCGTCACGGCCCACCACAGCCAGCTCTCCGCGCGAAGAAGCACTAGTCAAAATTTGAAAGAGTGCTACTCTTGCGACGTGACCGAGAGCCTGGACCGCACCCGCCTCGCCGCCTGGCGCGCGTACATCGAGGCCAGCCAGCGGCTCTTCACCCAGCTGGAGGACGACCTGCGCGCCGACAGCGAGTTGAGCTTCGCCGACTACCACGTGCTGGTGCTGCTCTCCGAGGCGCCCGGGCAGCGGCTGCGAATGGGCGATCTGGCCAGCCGGTTGGTCTTCTCGCCGAGCCGGCTGACGTACCAGATCTCCTCAATGCAGAAGCGCGGCCTGGTGGCCCGGCAGCCCTGTCCGGACGACCGGCGCGGCAGCGAGGCGGTGCTCACCGCCGCCGGGCTGCTCACCCTGCGCGAGGCCGCCCCGCACCACCTGAAGTCCGTCCGCACCCACCTGATGGACGACCTCGACGACGCCGAGGTCGCCTGCCTCACCCGGGTCTTCGAGCGGCTCGGCCGGCGCCTGCGCGCCGGACGCGACGCGTCGACCGCTCCCGGCGACAGCGACAGTTAAGGAGCCCCGCGATGCCCGCCATCACCGTCGACAACGTGCTCGTCCTGCCCCGCCTGCCCCGGCTCGACGAGTCCACCACCTTCCGGCCGGTCCGCCGGCTGACCACCGCGCCGAGCGGCTACGAGGGCGAGGGCTTCCCGGTCCGCCGGGCCTTCGCCGGGGTGCCGCTGAGCGAGCTGGACCCGTTCATCCACCTCGACCAGATGGGCGAGGTCGACTACGCCCCGGGCGAGCCGAAGGGCACGCCGTGGCACCCGCACCGCGGCTTCGAGACGGTGACGTACATCATCGACGGCGTCTTCGACCACCAGGACTCGCACGGTGGCGGCGGCACCATCACCGACGGCGACACCCAGTGGATGACCGCCGGCAGCGGGCTGCTGCACATCGAGGCTCCGCCGGAGCACCTGGTGGTCAGCGGCGGGCTGTTCCACGGCACCCAGCTCTGGGTCAACCTGCCCCGGGTGGCCAAGATGATCCCGCCGAAGTACCAGGACATCCGCGGCCGGGAGGCCGCCCTGCTCACCACGCCGGACGGCGGCGCGCTGATCCGGGTGATCGCCGGCGAGATCGCCGGCCACCGGGGGCCGGGCGCCACGCACACCCCGATCGCCGTCACGCACGTGACGGTCCAGCCGGGGGCGCAGGTCGACCTGCCCTGGCGGCCGGACTTCAACGCCCTGGTCTACGTGCTGGCCGGGCGCGGCACGGTCGGCGCGGACGCCCGCCCGGTGCACACCGGGCAGCTCGCCGTGCACGGGCCGGGCGACGCCCTCCGCTTCGCCGCCGACGCCCGGCAGGACAGCCACACCCCGGCACTGGAGCTCTACATCATGGGCGGCGAGCCGATCCGGGAGCCGGTGGCGCACTACGGCCCGTTCGTGATGAACAGCCGGGACGAACTGATCCAGGCGGTCGAGGACTTCCAGGCCGGACGGCTCGGCGTGATCCCGGCGCAGCGGCTGCCGCACACCGGGGGCCAGGGCCCGCGGCCCTGACCGTCGCCGTTGCGGAGCGCCCCGGCCACGCCGGGGCGCTCACCGCCGTCTCGGGTGCGGGATTCAGGACACGGCGAATATGCCGGCGACGCCGAGGATCACCATCACCAACACGGCCACCAGCGCCCCCCGCTCGCCCTCCACCGCCTGCTCGCGGTACTCGGTCACGGAGTTCGTCGTCTCGCCGGGCATGGTGTGGCCTCCTCGGTGGTTCGCGTCGGTTCGGGGCGGGCGTGCCGGGGGTGGCCGCCGGTCAGCGGGTGTCTGTCGGCGTGCGGACCTCCGGCGGGGGTCCTACCGTGAGGTTGTCGACCTCGGGAGGGCTGGAGCGGTGGCGCTGCGGGACTGGTTCCTCACCGCACCGGAACGCGCCAACCCGGTGTCAGAGTTACCCATCTGGACCAGCGGAAACCTCGCCGAGCCGTTAATTCACGGCGCCGCGTACTTCGACCGGCTGGTCGACGAGGTGGACGCCCTCGAGGCCGGCGACCACCTCTTCTTCACCGACTGGCGGGGCGACCCCGACCAGCGGCTGCGCCCGGACGGCCCGACCGTGGCCCAGCTGTTCGCCCGGGCCGCGCAGCGCGGGGTGGTCGTCAAGGGGCTGATCTGGCGGTCCCACCTCGACGCGCTGACGTACAGCGAGGCGGAGAACCGCACCCTCAGCGCGGCGGTCTCCGCGGCCGGCGGCGAGGTGCTGCTGGACCAGCGGGTCCGCCGGGGCGGGTCGCACCACCAGAAGTTGGTGGTGCTCCGGCACCCGGGCGCGCCGGAGCGGGACGTGGCGTTCGCCGGCGGGATCGACCTGTGCCACAGCCGGCGCGACGACGTGGTGCACCACGGTGACCCGCAGGCGGTACGGATGTCGGCCCGCTACGGCGACCGGCCGCCCTGGCACGACGTGCAGCTCGCGGTCCGCGGCCCGGTGGTCGGGGCGCTGGACCGGGTGTTCCGCGAGCGGTGGACCGACCCGATGCCGCTGGACTCGGAGAACCCGATGGCCTACCTGCGGGACCGGCTGCGCGGGGCGGACCTGCGCCCCGACCCGCTGCCCGGGCAGCCGGCCGACCCGCCGTCCCGCGGCCCGCACCACATCCAGCTGCTGCGCACCTATCCCGCGGTGCGGCCCCGGTACTCCTTCGCCCCGGACGGGGAGCGGACGGTGGCCCGCGGCTACACCAAGGCGGTCCGCCGGGCCCGCCGGCTGATCTACCTGGAGGACCAGTACCTCTGGTCGCGGGAGGTGGCCGAGTTGTTCGCCCGGGCGCTGCGCGACAACCCGGACCTGCACCTGGTGGCGGTGGTCCCGCGGTTTCCCGATGTCGACGGCCGGCTGGCGCTGCCGCCGAACACCGTCGGCCGGGAGCAGGCGCTGTCGCTGTGCGAGCGGGTCGCGCCGGACCGGGTGCACGTCTTCGACGTGGAGAACCACGCCGGCGTCCCGGTGTACGTGCACGCCAAGGTCTGCGTGGTCGACGACGTCTGGGCCAGCGTGGGCAGCGACAACTTCAACCGCCGGTCGTGGACTCACGACAGCGAGCTGTCCTGTGCGGTGCTCGACGAGACGCGCGACGAGCGGGCCCCGACCGACCCGGCCGGGCAGGGCGACGGGGCCCGGGTCTTCGCCCGGGAACTTCGGTTGCGCCTGTTGCGCGAGCACCTGGACCGGGATCCGGACGGCGGCGGGGACGCCGACCTGCTCGACCCGGCCGACGCGGTGGCCGCGATCACCGCCGCCGCCGAGGCGCTCCAGCGGTGGTACGACGGCGGCCGGGTGGGCCGCCGTCCGCCGGGCCGGCTGCGCCCGCACCGCCCGGAACGGCTGCGCTGGTACACCCGCGCCTGGGCGCTACCGGCGTACCGGCTGGTCTACGACCCGGACGGCAGGCCGCTGCGGGCGCGACGGGCCGGCACCTGGTGAACCGGCGCCGGCCGCTCGCCGCCGCGCTGCGCCAGCACCCGCTCCGCCGGTGCGCCGACCGGCCCGGCGGACGCGCCCCGGCCGCCGGGGTGGACGGTGAAGCCGCCGGGATAGGCGAACGAGGCGCGCGGCGCGTAGAACCCGAAGCCGATGGTGAGCGGGTTGGCCGGCCGGAGCGCGTAGGTGGAGTGCCCGGGCTCGAGGAACTCCACCGACTCGATCACGAACGAGGTGACCGGCTCGGCGACGTACGGATACACCGAGCTGAGCAGTTGGTCGTCGCGGGCGGTGAGGTACCGGTGGTGCCCGCTGCTGATCACGCTGCCGGTCTCGCCCACCTGGCACCGGGCCCGGATCAGCGGCACCCCGTCGATCTCCGTCTCGGCCACCAGCGTGCCGCCACGCACCTCGATGGTGGTCCGGCCGAGCGAGGTCGGGGCGCCGCGGGCGACGGCGTACTCGCGGACCCGCCGGCTGGAGGTGACGTAGTGCGTCCACCAGCCGCCGGCGTTCTCACCGCCGGGCGCGTCCACCCCGCTCAGCGACACCCCGACATAGGTCAGCGAGTACGCCCCGAAGCCGGAGGTCTGGCTGTCGTCCTCGACCACGTACTGGTTCATGAAGACCTGCCGGTCCGGCTGCGCGCGCAGCCCCGGCGGCACCAGCGCGGCGACCGCGTCCGGGTCGGCCGGCAGCCAACTGAAGTAGAGCGTGCGGCTGTTCACCACGAGCTGGGGAGCGGCTGGATCGAGCACGACGCCTCCGAACCGGACGATGTACAGGCGACGCTAGGCCGGTCCCGTCGATGGGACAACGACGGAAAGTCGACACTCCTGCCAACTTGTCGGGTTCCCGGCTGCCCGGTCGGCGGGTCCGGGTGACCGAGCGGTGACCGACTGCGGATGTCCGGCCGGCACCGCGTGGGTCGTCCGAACCGGTAATCACCCTCACAGTCGCTCCGCACTATGTCCGGTTCATGCCCTTGATGGCGTAAAATAACTTAAGTACATCGTACTTTCGGCTAGCTTTGGCCAAGCCGATCAGGCTAAGGTGAGTCCCGAACGGCCCATCTGAAGCTAAACCAAAGCGTCACGTCTCATATCCGCGGACGAGGTGCAGGGAGGACCACCCCATGACCGCGCCAACGATCAGCGAGCAGGCGACGAGCGCACCCACCACGGAGAAGCTCGACCCACGAGCGCTCACCGACAGCGCCGCCGACCTGCTGAACGCGATGGCCGCACTGCCCGCCAACCACCCGTCGCGAGCCGCGCTGCGCGACCGGGCGATCGAGGCCTGGCTGCCGCTGGCCAACCACCTCGCCCACCGCTACAGCGGGCGCGGCGAGCCCACCGACGACCTGGCGCAGACCGCCGCCGTCGGCCTCATCAAGGCCATCGACAAGTTCGACCCGTCCCGTGGCGTCGACTTCGCCGGCTACGCGATCCCCACCATCATCGGTGAGCTCAAGCGGCACTTCCGGGACCGCACGTGGGACATCCGGGTGCCCCGCCGCCTGCAGGAGCTGCGGCTGGCCATCTCCGACGCGAACAGCACGCTGCTGCAGACCCTCGGCCGCTCGCCGACGGTCGCCGACATCGCCGCCCACCTCAAGATCACCGAGGAAGAGGTGCTGGAGGGTCTGGAGGGCGCCCGCGCCTACAACGCGGTGTCGCTGTCCACCCCGACCGGCGACGGCGACCGGGCCACCGAGCTGGGCGACATGCTCGGCGGCGAGGACGGCGAGTTCGAGCTGGCCGAGCTGCGGGTGGCCCTCGGCCCGGCGCTCGCCACCCTGGACGAGCGCGAGCAGAAGATCCTCACCCTGCGCTTCTACGGCAACCTCACGCAGTCGCAGATCGCCGAGCAGATCGGCGTCTCGCAGATGCACGTTTCCCGGCTGCTGGCTCGGGCGCTGACCAAGCTGCGCGGGCAGCTCGACGGCACCTACTGACGCCGGTGGTGGACGGTGGCCGGGTCGGCGGGCCCGGCCACTGTCGTGTCCGGCCACTGGGCCGTCGGGTCACCGGGTGACCCGACGGCCCGTGCGGTACGGCCCGCCTGGCGGGCCGGTGGCACCCGGCGACGTCGGGACCGATCCCCCGCCCGCCGGGGCCGGGCCCGACAGCGCCGCGTGAGCCGCTCCCCCGGTCAGCGGGGCTCGCGCCACATCGGCCAGAACGGCGTGCCGTCGGGCAGCCGGAACGGCTCCGCCACCCGGTAGCCGTGCCGGGCGTACAGGTCGCGGCTGAGTTCGCTGCTGGCCTCCAGGTAGCCCGGCACGCCGTGGGCGTCCAGCCAGTCGTGGTGGTGCCGCAGCAGCGCCGTGCCGAGCCCCTGCCCCTGCCGCGCCGGCCGCACCGCGAGGAACGCCAGGTGGTGGTGCTCCGGATGCGGGTGGTTGGCGGCGAAGAGCTCGTCGAGGTGCACGAAGCGTTCGGTCCACTCGCCGCAGGCCGCGGCGAGTCGGGCGGCGTAGTCCGCTGGCGGCGGCACCGGCTCGCCGACCGAGGGGAACCAGACCGCCACCGCGTCCCGGTCCTCGGTGCCGTACACCAGGCCGTGCCGCATCGCGTGGTCGACCAGGATCTCGAAGTTGCGCGCCAGCACGGCCTGGCGCCGGGCGGCGTCGGGCACCAGCCACCGGGTCGCGTCGAGCACCAGAAACGCCTCCGCGATCCGCCCGGCCACCAGCGCCGTCTCCGCCGGTTCCAGCCGCCGCACGGCCACCTCGGCCGCCCGGGTCACCGCCGCACCGCCGTTCCGCCGTCGGCCACGCCGGCCCCGGCGGCGCCGTCGGTGCCCGGCCCGGGCGCCACGTCCGCCGCCGCGCTCTCCGCGCCCAGCCCGATCCGGGCGTACGTCCGCGGCCGGCGCCGGCGCAGCAGCAGTGCCTGGAGCACACCGAGCAGCGCGGCGGTCAGGTAGGCGACCGGGACCGCCCAGCGCAGCGGCGACTCCGGGGACACCCCGAGCAGGTCGGCGAAGTTGTCCACCGCCAGCGCCACGACGACCAGCAGGGCCAGGGTGGCCAGTCCGGGTGCGACCGCCCGGCGCCAGAGCGTCTCCGCCGCGCCGGAGCGGGCGAAGAAGGCGATCACCGCCACCGAGGTGGTGGCGATCAGCAGCAGCACCCCGAAGCCGCCGCTGGTGCCGCACCAGTAGAACAGCTGCACCACCGGGTCCCAGCCGTTGGCCGCGTACAGCACGATCACCACCAGGCCGAGCGCGCTCTGCGCCAGCGACGCCGCCCGGGGCGCCCCGGTGCGCGGCGAGGTCTGCCCGAACACCCGGGGCAGCACCCGCTCCCGGCCGAGCGCGAAGGCGTACCGGGCGGTGGTGTTGTGGAACGAGATCATCGCGGCCAGCACCGAGGTCAGGAAGAGCGCCTGGCCGATGGTCACGGCGGTGTCGCCGAGGTGCGCGCCGGCCAGGTTGAAGATCAGCCCGACGCTCTGCTCGCCCGCCTCGGCGACGATCCGGTCCGGACCCACGGCCACCGTCATGCTCCAGGCGGAGAGGGCGTAGACCGCGGCGATGATGGCCACCGAGAGGTACGTGGCCACCGGCACCGTCCGGCGCGGGTCCCGGCTCTCCTCGCTGAACACCACCGCGGACTCGAAGCCGACGAAACCGAGGATGGCCAGCACCAGCACCGCGCCGACGCCGGGCACCGCCAGGTTGTCCGGGGAGAGAGCGGCGAGGCTGACCGTGCCGCCGGCCGGGTTGGCCAGCTGCCCGAGGTCGAAGACCAGGATCACCAGGATCTCGGCGACCAGCAGCGCGGCCAGCACCCGGCCGTTGACGTCGACCCGGAGCACGCCGAGCACGCCCACCACGGCCCACGCGGCCAGCGCCACCACCCACCAGTCCGGGTGTGCGCCGAAGAGCCGGTCCAGCACCGGCTCCGCCGCCGCGCCGATGGTGCCGTAGAGCCCCACCTGCAGGGCGTTGTAGGCGAGCAGGGCCACCCAGGCCGCGCCCACCCCGGCCGGGCGGCCCAGCCCCCGGGAGACGTACGCGTAGAAGGCCCCGGCGTTGGCGACCCGGCGGGCCATCGCCACGTAGCCGACGGAGAAGAGCCCGAGCACCGCGGCGACCACCAGGAACGCCAACGGGATGCCGGTCACCCCGATGACCCCGTAGCCGGTGGTCACCACGCCGGCGACCACTGTCAGCGGGGCGGCGGCAGAGAGGACGAAGAAGATCACCGAGGGGATGCCGAGCCGGCCGCGGGCCAGTGCCGCGGAGACGTTGCTCGGACGTTCGATCGTTGCTGTCGGCATGGCGCTGCTCCGATTCGAGGGGAGGGGAAGGGGATCAGGGCACGCCGCGCAGCACCGCGGCGCCGACCGCCGCCTCGGTCTGCGCGACCAGTTCCTTCAGCGGCGCGGGAAGCGCGGGGACGAGCAGGCTGAGCCGGTGGTGGGCGCGGGGCCCGGCGCTCCAGAGCACCTCGCGGGTGAGCCCGGCGGCGGAGATCAGACCGAGCAGCAGCGCGTCCGGCACGTTCGGCGGTTCGGGACGGTCCAGCAGGGCGCGCAGCCGGGTCGCCGGCCAGGCGGCCGCGTTGAGGTCGACCGGCTGGTAGCTGACCGTGGTACGCAGCAGCCGCCGGCTCTCCTGGCGGCGCAGCACCCCGGCCCGGGCCAGCCGCTCCCCCACCGCGCCGGCCGCGGTCTGCGCCAGGAAGCTCAACCACGTCCGCACGGCCCGGTGCTGGGGCTCCCCCACCAGCTGGTCGAGCACGGTGTGCGCCAGCGCGTCCGCCGGTGGCCGCCGGTCGAGCACCGCCACCTGCCCGGCCGCGATCGTGACGTGTCCATAGAGGACCAGCTCGCCCAGCAGGGCGCCGGCGAGACCGAGGCCGGTCGCTGTCGGGTTGAGCCGCGCCTTGCCGCGAGAGTCGTTGTGGGCGACCAGGAAGAACTCGTCGGCGGTGAGCAACGGCCCTCCCGGGGGTGTCCGTCCACAGTGCTCGCGATCCGGGAAAGGATGCACCCGCCGCTACCGCAATGCAACTCCCGGATCCGGCCGTTGCACTCCGTGCTGGCGCGACCTGCGGATCTTGTCGTGACAGACTCGGAGGGTGACCGCGAGCCCCACCGTCCGCCGCCGCCGTATCGCCCGGGAACTGCGCCAGTTGCGCGAGCGCGCGGGCATGACCTTGGACGTCGCCGCCCGGCAGTTGGACATGTCCAAGAGCAACCTGTCCCGGATCGAGACCGCCCAGATCGGCATCAAGCCGCGCGACGTGCGGGCCGCGCTGGCGCTCTACCGGGTCACCGGCGCCGACGCCGAGGCGCTCATCGAGATCGCCCGCGGCGCCCAGCAGCGCGGCTGGTGGCAGAAGTACAGCGACGTGCTGCCGGACTGGTTCGAGTTCTACGTCGGACTGGAGGCGGAGGCGGCCACGCTGCGGACGTACGAGGCCGAGGCGGTGCCCGGGCTGCTGCAGACCGAGGCGTACGCCCGGGAGGTCTACCGGCTGACCGCGGGCGAGGAGGGCATCGAGCGCAAGGTCGCCGCCCGGATGCACCGGCAGAACGTGCTGCACCGGGAGAACCCGGTCGAGCTGTCGGTGGTGCTGAACGAGGCGGTGCTGTGCCGGCCGGTCGGCGGGAACGCCGTGATGGCCGCCCAACTGACCCACCTCGGCCGGATGGCTCGACTACCGAACGTGACTGTACAGGTACTTCCGTTCACCGCTGGCGGGCACCCCGCGATGAACTCGCCGTACGTCGTACTGACCTTTCCGGACACTGCCGACGCCGCCGTGGTCTACCTGGAAAACCTCAGCACAGGGCTGGCTCTGGAGGAAGCGGATCAGGTCCGCGGGTATAGCCTGGTGCACGAGGAGCTGTGCCGGATGGCACTGCCTCCGGCGGCGTCGTTGGCCCGCTTGGAGGAGGCTTCTCGTCACTTTGCGTGACCGCATCGGCTGCGGCACGCCGGCACAGACGAGGGGTACCGCGAATGACCGCGCTCGACCTGACCCGGGCCCAGTGGCGCACCAGCACGCGCAGCGTGGGCAACGGCAACTGCGTCGAGGTCGCCGCCGCCGACGGTCGGGTCGCCGTGCGGGACAGCAAGGACCGGGGCGGGCCGGTGCTGGCCTTCGGGCGGCCGGCCTGGCACGCCTTCCTCGCCGGCCTTGCCGGGGTACGCGCCGACTGACGCGCGCGGCGCGGTGCGAGACTGGGCCGTGCTCCGCGACGTCTCCCTCGACCTGCCGGTCCGGCCGGCGCTGCCGGACCTGGTCGCGGCGCTGCGGGCGACCGGGGCCGGGGTGCTGGTGGCGCCGCCGGGCACCGGCAAGACCACGCTCGCCCCGCTGGCCGTGGCCGACGAGGTGCCCGGCCGGGTGCTGATCGCCCAGCCGCGCCGGGTGGCCGCCCGGGCGGCGGCGCACCGGATGGCCACGCTGCTCGGCGAGCGGGTGGGCGACCGGATCGGGTACGCGGTCCGCGGTGAGCGCCGGGTCGGCCCGCGCACCCGGGTCGAGGTGGTGACGACCGGGCTGCTGGTGCGCCGGCTGCACCACGACCCGGAGCTGGCGGGCACCGGCGCGGTGCTGCTCGACGAGTGCCACGAGCGCCACCTCGACGCCGATCTGGCGCTCGCGTTCACGGTCGAGGCCCGCGCCGCGCTCCGCCCGGACCTGTGGCTACTGGCGATGTCCGCCACCCCGGAGGCGGACCGGTTCGCCGCGCTGCTCGGTGGCGAGGCCGGCCCGGCGCCGGTGGTCCGGGCCCCGGCGGCCCTGCACCCGGTGACCCGGATCTGGGCCCCGCCACCCCGGCCGGTGGCCGCGCCCGGCGCCGGACCGGTCGACCGGGCGCTGCTCGACCACGTCGCAGCCACCGTCCGGCGGGCGCTGCACGAGCGCGACGGGGACCTGCTGGTCTTCCTGCCCGGCGCGGGCGAGATCGCCGCCGTCACCGCCCGGTTGGCCGACCTGCGCGACGAGGTGACCGTCCTGGCGCTGCACGGCCGGCAGCGCGGCGCCGAGCAGGACGCCGCGCTGCGCCCGGCTGACCAGCGGCGGGTGGTGCTGGCGACCGCGGTGGCGGAGAGCAGCCTGACCGTGCCCGGGGTGCGGGTGGTGGTGGACGCCGGGCTGGCCCGGGTGGCCCGCACGGACCTGGCCCGCGGGCTCGGCGCGCTGGTCACCGTGCCGGTGTCCCGGGCGGCGGCCACCCAGCGGGCCGGCCGGGCCGGCCGGGAGGCGCCCGGGCACGTCTACCGCTGCTGGTCGGCGGCCACCCACGAGCGACTGGCCGCCCAGCCGGCGCCGGAGATCGCCACCGCCGACCTGACCGGGTTCGCGCTGCAGCTGGCGGCCTGGGGGCGACCGGACGGCGCCGGGCTCGCCCTGCCCGACCCGCCGCCGGCGGCGGCGCTCGCGGTGGCCCGGGACACCCTCGCCGCCCTCGGCGCGGTCGACCCGGACGGCCGGATCACCGACCGGGGCCGGGCGATCGCCGCGGTCGGCACCCATCCCCGGCTGGCCCGGGCGCTGCTGGACGGCGCCGACCGGGTCGGCCCGGACCGGGCGGCCGAGGTCGTCGCGCTGCTCGCCGAGGACACCGTCGCCGGGCCGGGCGACGACCTGGCCGCCGCCTGGCGCCGGCTGCGCGCGGGCGCCGATCCCGGTGCCACCGCCCGCTGGCGGGCCGAGGTACGCCGGCTGCGCGCCGCCCTGCCCGCCGAGGCGGAACCGGCCGCCGGCCGGGACGGCCCGCGGGGCCGGCGACGGGCAGGGACGGCCGGCCGGGACACGCTGCCGGACGACCTGGCCGCCGGGCTGCTGGTCGGGCTGGCCCACCCGGAGCGGCTGGCCCGGGCACGCCGGCCGGGCGGCTCGGCGTACCTGATGACCGGCGGCACCGCGGCGGAGCTGGCGCCCGGGTCGGCGCTGGCCGGGTCCGGCTGGCTGGCGGTCGCCGTCGCGGACCGCTCCCCCGGCGCGCCGACCGCCCGGGTTCGGCTGGCCACCCCGCTGGACGAGGCGACCGCCCGGGAGGCGGCCGGCCCGCTGCTGCGCACCGAACGGGAGGTCGCCTGGTCCGGGACCGACGTGGTGGCCCGCGAGGTGGTCCGGCTCGGCGCGGTCGAGCTGGTCGAGCGGCCGCTGGCCCGGCCCGACCCGGAGGCGGTCACCGCGGCCCTGCTCACCGGGCTGCGCCGCACCGGCCTCGGCCTGCTGGACTGGACGCCGGCGGCGCGGGCGCTACGCGAGCGGCTGGCGTTCCTGCGCCAGGCGCTCGGCGCGGACTGGCCGGCGGTGACCGACGAGGCGCTGCTGGCCGCCGCGCCCGACTGGCTCGGGCCGGAACTGGCCGCCGCGCGGCGCCGGGCCGACCTGGCCCGGGTGGACGTCGCCGCGGCGCTGCGCCGGCTGCTGCCCTGGGCGCAGGCGGCCCGGCTGGACGAGCTGGCCCCGGAACGGATCGCCGTGCCGAGCGGCTCGCGGATCCGGGTCGACTACGCCGACCCGGCCGCCCCGGTGCTCGCGGTGAAGCTCCAGGAGACGTTCGGCTGGCGGGACGCGCCGCGGGTGGCCGGCGGCCGGGTGCGGGTGCTGCTGCACCTGCTCTCGCCGGCCGGGCGGCCGGTGGCGGTCACCGCCGACCTGGCCTCCTTCTGGCGGTCCGGGTACCCCCAGGTGCGCGCGGAGCTGCGCGGCCGCTACCCGCGCCACCCCTGGCCGGAGGACCCGACCACGGCCGAGCCCACCCGGCGCACCGCCCCGCGCCGCCGCTGAGCGGTGCTCACCGCGCCCGGGCCGGCGGGCGCTCAGCCGGCCGGTTCACTCAGGGGCGCCCGCTCACTCCTCCACCACGTCGGCGATCACCACGGTGACGTTGTCCGGGCCGCCGGCGCGCAGCGCCAGGTCGATCAGCTTCCGGGCGCACTCGTCCCGGTCCGGATGTTCGGCGAGCACCTCGGCGATGGTGTCCGGCCGGACCACGTTGGAGAGCCCGTCGCTGCACAGCAGCCAGCGGTCGCCGGCCCAGGGCACCATCGTGGCGTACGTCGGGGAAACCTCGTCACCCTGCAACGCCTGGGTGACCACGGCCCGGCGGGGGTGGCTGCTGGCCTGGTCGGGGGTGATCAGGCCCTGGTCGACGAGCATCTGCACATAGGTGTCGTCCCGGGTGATCTGCTTGAGCACCCCCTCGCGGAACAGGTAGGCCCGGGAGTCGCCGACGTGGGCCAGCGCCAGGCAGCTGCCCGTCCGGGCGAAGAGCAGGGCGGTCAGCGTGGTGCCCATGCCCTGTCGCTCCGGGTCCTCGCTGACCGCCTGGCGGATCCGGGTGGTGGCCAGCTCGATGCCGCTCTGCAAGGCGGCCACCAGGGCGTCCTCCGGCGTCTCCACGTCCAGCGGAGCGACCGCGGTGATGGCGATCGCGCTGGCCAGGTCGCCGGCCGCCATCCCACCCATGCCGTCGGCGACGGCGACCAGCCAGGGCCCGGCGTGCAGGGCGTCCTGGTTCCCGCTGCGGATCAGCCCACGGTCGCTCGTTCCGACGGAACGCAGCTTCAGGGTCATGGGAGGCAGCCTGCCAGGAGAAGGGCGCAGTTGTCTCTAGGAGATCAGGACGACCGGGCGTGGCGCGGTGAATCTCACTGCCGGCGGGGGCGGTTCGCCATCCAGGCGGATCGATTGACACGAGGGCCGACGGCTGGAACCATCGAGCCCGACCATTGGGAGCGCTCCCAGGTCACCGCCACCGCCGCACGTCCGTCCCCCGCCGTCCCGGAAGGACAACCCCGTGACGCCATCCCGACGCCGCCTCGCGTTGCTCGCCGCGGCCACCACCCTGGCGCTGGCCGGCGGCACCGCCGCCCCGGCCCAGGCCGACCCCCCGCCCGACGCCCCCGAGCAGATCGACAACGGCGACTTCAGCGCCGGTGTCTCCCCCTGGTTCTCCTACGGCACCGGCCCGCTGGCGGTGACCGACGGCCGGCTCTGCGCCACCGTCCCCGGCGGGCTGGCCAACCCGTGGGACGCCGGCATCGGCCAGGACGGGGTGCCGCTGCTCGCCGGATCCGAGTACACCCTCGGCTTCGACGTCTCCGCCACCCCCGGCACCCCGGTCACCGCCGTGCTGCAACTGGGCAGCGCCCCCTACACCACGTACGCCAGCCTGACCGGCACCGCCACCGGCACCGCCCAGCGGTTCGAGAAGACCTTCACCGCGCCGGCCGACAACCCGACCGCCCAGCTCATCTTCCAGGTCGGCGGCAGCGCCGACGAGCAGACCGTCTGCCTGGACGACGTGTCGCTGCGCGGCGGCGAACCGCCCGAGCCGTACGAGCCGGACACCGGCCCGCGGGTCCGGGTCAACCAGGTCGGCTACCTCCCCGGCGGCCCGAAGCACGCCACCGTGGTCACCGAGGCCACCGACCCGCTGCCGTGGGAGCTGCGGTCCGCCGCCGGCACCGTGCTGACCACCGGCGACAGCACCCCGCGCGGGGTGGACGCCGCCTCCGGCCAGCGCGTGCACACGGTGGACTTCTCCGCGTACCGCACCCCGGGAGCCGGGCTGACGCTGACCGTCGACGGCGAGACCAGCCACCCGTTCGACATCTCCGGCACCCTCTACGACGGGCTGCGTGCCGACTCGCTCCAGTTCTTCTACGCCCAGCGCAGCGGCATCGCCATCGACGGCGACCTGCTCGGCCCGGCGTACGCCCGCCCGGCCGGGCACCTGGGCGTGGCGCCCAACCAGGGCGACACCGACGTGCCCTGCCAGCCCGGCGTCTGCGACCACCGGCTGGACGTGCGCGGCGGCTGGTACGACGCCGGCGACCACGGCAAGTACGTGGTCAACGGCGGCATCGCCACCTACCAGCTGCTGAACACCTTCGAGCGGACCAAGACCGCGCGCACCGCGGGCGGCGGCGCGGGCCTCGCCGACGGCACCCTGCGGGTGCCCGAGCGCGGCAACGGCGTGCCGGACATCCTCGACGAGGCCCGCTGGGAACTGGAGTTCCTGCTGCGCATGCAGGTGCCGGCCGGCGAGCCGCTGGCCGGGATGGCCCACCACAAGGTGCACGACCGGAACTGGACCGGGCTGCCGCTGCTGCCGCACGACGACCCGCAACCCCGCGAGCTGCACCCGCCGTCCACCGCGGCCACCCTCAACCTGGCCGCCACCGCCGCCCAGTGCGCCCGGCTCTACGCCCCGTACGACGCGGCCTTCGCCAGCCGCTGCGCCACCGCGGCGCGGACCGCGTACGCCGCGGCCGAGGCCAACCCGACCCGCTACGCCGACCCGCAGGACGGCAACGGGGGTGGCGCCTACAGCGACGGCGACGTCAGCGACGAGTTCTACTGGGCCGCGGTCGAGCTGTTCCTGACTACGGGCGAGCAGCCCTACCTGGCCGACCTGACCGCGTCCCCGCACCACACCGGCGACGTGTTCGGCGCCCAGGGCTTCGGCTGGGGCAGCACCGCCGCGCTCGGCCGGCTCGACCTGGCCACCGTGCCGAACGGGCTGCCCGCCGCCGACCTGGCCCGGGTACGCGCCTCGGTGAGCGCCGCCGCCGACTCCCACCTGGCCACCCTGAACGGCCAGGCCTACGGGCTGCCCATGCCGGGCGACCGGGGCAGCTACTTCTGGGGCGGGAACAGCAACATCATCAACAACGCGGTGGTGCTGGCCACCGCGTACGACCTGACCGGGGACGCGCGGTACCGCGACGGCGCGGTGCAGGCGATGGACTACCTGCTCGGCCGCAACGCGCTGAACATCTCGTACGTGACCGGCTGGGGCGACCGGACGGCCCGCAACCAGCACAGCCGGATCTTCGCCAACCAGCTGGACCCGGCGCTGCCCAACCCGCCGGCCGGCTCCCTCGCCGGCGGCGCGAACGCCAACCTGGAGGACCCGTTCGCCGCGCAACTGCTCGCCGGCTGCGCCCCGATGTTCTGCTACGTCGACGACATCAACTCGTACGCGACCAACGAGGTGGCGATCAACTGGAACTCGGCGCTGGCCTGGATCGCCTCGTTCCTGGCCGACCAGGGCGACGCGGCGGCGGTACCGGCCGCCACCTGCACGGCCACGTACACCAACTACGGCACCTGGCACGGCGGCACCGGCTTCACCGCCCAGGTGACCATCCGCAACACCGGCCCGACGCCGGTGCAGGGCTGGACCGCCCGGTTCGCCTTCACCGGTGACCAGAAGGTGCGCGAGGCGTGGCTGGCCAGGGTGACCCAGGCCGGTGCCACGGTGACCGCCCGGAACGAGTCGTACAACGCCCGGATCAACCCGGGCGGCACGGTGACCTTCGGGTTCAACGCGGTGACCGGCGGCGGCGCCAACCCGCCCCCCGGCCTGATCACCGTCAACGGCACCCCCTGCACCGCCGGCTGACCCCCGCGCCGCCGGGCGGTGGTGGCCCCACACCCAGGGCCACCCCGCCCGCCCCCCCGACCCGAAGATCCGCGCGCGAACAGTGAAAGAGTGGCCTTCCGGCAGGCCGAGGCCACTCTTTCACTGAACGCGCGAAGGAGGCCGCGGGGCGGGGATCGACGGGGGTGGGTGTAGGAGCATGGCGGGCGTGATCGAGCGGCAGAGCGTGACGGTGCGGCGGGGTGGACCGGCGGACGCGGGGGCGGTGCTGCGACTGCTCGACGACGCGACCGCCTGGCTGGTGGCCCGGGGCCGCACCGGTCAGTGGGGCACCGAGCCGGCCTCGACCGATCCCCGGCGCATCGCGCAGGCGGACGCCTGGGCCGGCGGTGGCGGGCTCTGGCTGGCCGTCGTCGACGAGCGGCCGGTCGGCGCGCTGGTGGTGGGCGCGGCCACCGAGTACGTGCCGCCGGCCACCGAACCCGAGCTGTACGTCAACCTGCTGGTGACCGACCGGGCGCACGCCGGGCTGGGCATCGGTGGCCGGCTGCTGGCGCACGCCGCCGACCTGGCCCGGGAACGCGGCGTGGGCCTGCTCCGGGTGGACTGCTACGCGGGTGACGACCGCGCGCTGGTCGGCTGGTACACCCGGCAGGGCTTCACCCCCACCGACCCGTTCACCGTCGAACGCCCGGGGCGTCCGCCGTGGCCCGGGCAGGTCCTCACCCGCCGGCTGGACTGACCGCCGGCTCGACCGCCCGCCGGCTGGACCGACCGGCGGCTGGACCGACCGGCGGCGCCGCTCAGCCGATCTCCTCGTCCACGAAGCACCAGCGCCAGGTCTCCCCGGGCTGGACCGAGCGCATCACCGGATGCCCGCTCTGCTCGAAGTGCTTCGTCGCGTGCTGGTACGGCGAGGAGTCGCAGCAGCCGACGTGCCCGCAGGTCAGGCAGGCGCGCAGGTGCACCCAGTCCGGGTTGCCGATGGCCACGCAGTCGGGGCACACCTCGGTGGTCGACGGCTCGGCGGTGCCCGCCTCGGTCAGGTGCGCGCAGCTCATCAGTCGACCCCCCGGCGCAGCAACGACTCCTCCAGGTCCAGGTCTCGATAGGCCCGCACCAGCACCTCCTCGGGGATCCGGCCGGCGTCCCGGGCGGTCCGGAACACCTCCCGCTCGGCGTCGATCATCTCCTGCCGCAGCCGACCGTACGCCTGCGACGGCGTCTCCCGCACGGTACCGCCCAACTGCTCCCAGGCCATGTTGGTGCGCTCGTCGAGCAGCCGGCGCAACCGCTCCACCACCGGGGCGGGCGCGGTGTCGGCGAGCGCGTCGAGGCGTTCCCGGGCGGCCCGGCTGGCCTGCTGCTGCGCCCCGGCGGCGGAGAGCGCGTCCTGCACCGGGTCGTCCGGCGGCAGCTTCAGCATGCGGGCCACCGCCGGCAGCGTGGCGCCCTGGCCGACCAGGGTCGCCACGATCACCGCGAACGCCAGCCAGATGAACAGCGCCCGCGGGTAGGGCTGGTCGCCGGCCACGGTGAGCGGCAGGGCGAGCGCGCCGGCCAGGGTGACCACGCCGCGCATCCCGGCCCAGCCGATCACGAGCGGGTAGCGCACCTCCTTCGCCGCGCCGCGCTGCCGTACCCGGGGCACCAGCCGGGTCAGGTAGGTGGCCGGGAAGAGCCAGGCGAACCGGGCCAGGAAGGCGGTGGCCAGCACCGCCACCGTGATCACGACCAGCGAGCCGACCGGCTCGTCCAGGTCGCGTAGCACCTCCGGCAGTTGCAGCCCGACCAGCAGGAAGACCAGCCCCTCCAGCAGGAACCGGACGAGCCGCCAGACCGCGCCGAGCTGGAGCCGGGACGCCGCCGACAGCAGCCGCGGCAGCTGGTGGCCGAGCGCCAGCCCGGTCACCACCACAGCCATCACCCCGGAGGCGTGGATCGCCTCGGCGGCGAAGACCACCGCGAACGGGATGATCAGCGACAGCGCGTTGTCCAGCAGCGGGTCGCTGATCCGCCTGTGCAGGAAGCCGAAGACCAGCGCGCCGAGCGCGCCGACCAGCACCCCGCCGCCGGCGGACCGGAGCACCTCCAGCCCCACCTCGCCCACCCCGACCGCCGACCCGACGGCGGCCAGCGAGGCCACCCGCAGCAGCACCAGCGCGGTGGCGTCGTTGAGCAGGCTTTCCCCCTCCAGGATGGTCACCACCCGGCGGGGCAGGCCGATCCGGCGGGCCACCGCGGTGGCGGCGACCGCGTCGGGTGGGGCGATCACCGCACCCAGGGCCAGGCAGACGGCGAACGGCGCGGCCGGCACCAGCAGGTGCACGACGAGGCCGACCGCGAACGCCGTGAAGATCACCAGCCCGACGGCGAGCAGCAGGATCGGCCGCAGGGCGAGCCGGAACGCCGGCACCGAGGTCTCCAGGGCCGCGACGTAGAGCAGCGGCGGCAGGATGCCGACCAGCACCAGTTCCGGGTCCAGCCGCACGTGCGGCAGGCCGGGCAGGTAGGAGAGCGCGAGGCCGACCACCACCAGCACGATCGGCGCGAGCAGGCCCAGCTTGCGGGCCAGCGCCGCGCCGAGCGTCGCGATCGCGAGGAAGACGACGACCTCGAACAGTGGCTCCATGGAGTACGAGCCTAGGCGGCCTCACCACCGGGGACGATCATCGGGCGCGCAACTTCGGCAGCACCTCGGCGCCGAACGCGTCGAGGAAGGCCCGCTGCTCCTGCCCGACGTGGTGCAGGGCGATCTGGTCGAAGCCGAGGGCCAGGTACTCCTCCAGCCAGCCGACGTGCCGGCCCAGGTCGGCGGAGACGTTGACCACCCGCTCGACCGTCGCCATCGGCACGTCCGCGGAGACCGCGTCGAAGTGCTCGGCGGTCTCCAGGTCCCAGCAGACCGGCGGGGGGAAGACGTTGCTGCGCCACTGGTCGTACGCGATCCGCTCGGCCTCGGCCTGCTCCGGCGCCCAGCTCACGTGCACCTGCAGGTGCAGCGGGCCGCGGCCGCCGGCGTCCCGGTAGGCGTCGACCATCCGCCGCAGGTGCGGCAGCGGGGCGTTGACGGTGATCAGCCCGTCCGCCCACTCGGCGCACCAGCGGGCGGTGGCCACGCTGACCGCCGCGCCGATCAGCGCCGGCGGCTGCTCGGGCCGGGTCCACAGCCGCGCCCGGTCCACCCGGACCAGGCCGTCGTGGCTGACCTCCTCGCCGGCCAGCAGCGCCCGGATCACCTCGACGCACTCGCGCAGCCGCGCGTTGCGGACGTGCTTGCGCGGCCAGCCGTCGCCGGTGATGTGCTCGTTGCTCGCCTCGCCGGTGCCCAGTGCGGCCCAGAACCGGCCCGGGTACATGGCGGCCAGGGTGCCGATCGCCTGGGCGATGATCGCCGGGTGGTAGCGCTGGCCGGGCGCGTTCACCACGCCGAACGGCAGGGTGGTGGCCTGCAGCGCCGAGCCGAGCCAGGACCACGCGAAGCCGGACTGGCCCTGCCGGGCGCTCCACGGCGAGAAGTGGTCCGAGCACATGCCGGCGTCGAAGCCGACCCGCTCCGCGTGGATCACCGCGTCCAGCAGGGCGCGGGGATGGATCTGCTCGTGGGACGCGTGGAAGCCGAACACCGTCATGCGGTCGTTCCGTACCCACGACGGCGTCCGGTTACGCCGCGATCCCCGGTCGCCGCCCTGTCCGGGTGGCGAACCGGTCGCCCTACCCGTCGTGGCGAACCCCCATCGTCCTACTCGGCGTGCGCCCCGGCGCCGGCCGAGGCCGCTCCCTCGCCCACCCACACCGTCTTGGTGTTGCAGAACTCGCGCATCCCCAGCGCGGACAGTTCCCGGCCGTAGCCGGAGTTCTTCACCCCGCCGAAGGGCAGCTCCGGGAAGGAGGTGGTCATCCCGTTGACGAAGACGTTGCCGGCGTCCAGGTCGGTGGCGAACCGCTCCTGCTCGTCCGGGTCCCGGGTCCAGGCGTTCGAGCCGAGCCCGAAGTTGGTCCCGTTGGCCACCTCGATCGCCTCGTCGTAGGAGGACACCCGGTAGAGGCCGGCGACCGGCCCGAACACCTCCTCGCCCCACATCCGCATCTGCGGGGTCAGGTCGGTCACCACGGTCGGCGGGTAGTACCAGCCCGGTCCGGCTGGCGGCTCGCCGCCGCAGAGCACCGTCGCGCCCCGGTCGACGGCGTCGCGTACCTGGGCGTGGATCTCGTCCCGGCCGCCCTCGCTGGCCAGCGGTCCGACGTCGGTGTCGTCGTTCATCGGGTCACCGACGCGCAGCGCGGACATGTTCGCGGCGAACCGCTCGGCGAACGCGTCGAAGACGTCGGTGTGCACGATGAAGCGTTTCGCGGCAATGCAGGACTGCCCGTTGTTCTGGCAGCGGGCGGTGGTGGCCACCTCGGCGGCCCGGTCCAGGTCGGCCGAGGGCATCACCACGAACGGGTCGCTGCCGCCGAGTTCCAGCACGGTCTTCTTCAGTTCCCGGCCGGCGATCTGGGCGATGGATCGGCCGGCGCGTTCGCTGCCGGTGAGCGTCGCGGCCCGGACCCGGGGGTCGCTGAGGATCCGGTCGACGGCGTCCGAGCCGACCAGCAGGGTGGTGAACGCGCCCTCGGGGAAGCCGGCGCGGCGGAACAGGTCCTCCAGCAGCAGCGCGGTCTGCGGCACGTTCGAGGCGTGCTTGAGCAGGCCGGTGTTGCCGGCCATCAGCGCCGGGGCGGCGAACCGCAGCACCTGCCAGAGCGGGAAGTTCCACGGCATCACCGCCAGCACCGGCCCGATCGGCTGGTAGCGGACGAACGCCCGGGTCGCCTTGACCGCCGGCGCGTCGGCCGGCTCGTCGGCGAGGAAGGCTGCGGCGTTGGCGGCGTAGAACCGGCAGGCGGTGGCGCACTTGGTCACCTCGGCCTTCGCCGCCGCGTACGTCTTGCCCATCTCGGTGGTCATCAGCCGGGCGGTGGCGTCGCGGTCGGCCTCCAGCAGGTCGGCCGCCGCGGTCAGCCACCGGCCCCGCTGGTCGACCGTGGTGCCGCGCAGCTGCCGGTAGGCCAGGTCGGCCCGCTCGATGGCGGCGTCGATCTCCTCGTCCGGCATCGCGTCGTACGTCTTGAGCACCTGTCCGGTGGCCGGGTTGGTGGTGGCGATGGGCATCTCGTACTCCTGTCACTCGAAGAGTGAGTGCCGCACGCCCGGCTCCTCCCGGCGGCGAGCGGCGCGGCGACGCTGGATGATGACCAGGTCGACGACGGCGACCACCGCGAAGAGCACGCAGAGGACACCCAGCCAGACCAGGTCGGCCCGGAACGCCAGCACGGCGAAGACGGCCATGGTCAGCAGGCCGAAGCCGGCGAGCACGAGCCGGAGGTTCAACGCGCTGTAGGCGTGGCCGACCGTGCCGCGGGCGCGTCGGGGCTGCGCTCTCGTCATTCCCTCGACCTACCCCCGCAGCGTCGCGGCTAACCGGCGTTCCGACCCGCCTGGTGGCGTCGACGGACCGGACCGGTGTTCCGGCCGCCCGAGCGGGTAAGCAGGGCGGGGCCAGCCGTCGGTCGGTCCCGTGCCGGGCCGGTGGGGTGCGTTACAGCGGTGCGCCGCGACCGGGGCGGCGCCGGTCGGGCCGGGGAGGATGGGGGCATGACCACGACCCACGCGGCGCCGGTGACGGTCGCCATGACCCGGCGTGTCGACCCCGCCCGCAGCAGCGAGATGGTGGCGTGGATGCGGGCCGGCACCGCGTTGGCCGAGGTGTTCCCGGGTTTCCTCGGTGCCGGTTGGGTGCAGACCGCGCCCGGGTCCCCGGAGTGGCACATGCTGTACCGCTTCGCCGACGCCGAGACGCTGCGCCGGTGGGAGGAGTCCCCGCAGCGACGCTGGTGGCTGACCTCGGCGCAGGGCATCGTCGAGCACACCCGGGCCGAGCGGCGCACCGGCATCGAGGGCTGGTTCGACCCGCCGCGGGAGCGCAGCGTCGAGGAGCTGGCGGCCGCCGTCGAGCCCGCCGTGCCGCCGTCGCCGCCGCGCTGGAAGCAGGCGGTGACCATCTGGCTGGCGTTCTTCCCGCTCAGCCTCACCGCCACGCTGCTCACCGGCCGGCTGATCGCCGGCGTGCCGGTCGCCGCGCGAGTGCTGCTGATGACGCTCTGCCTGACACCGTTGATGACCTACCTGGTGCTGCCCCGGATCACCCGGGCGCTGCACTGGTGGCTGCACGGCCAGCCGATGCCCTGGCGCAGCCGCCGCTGACCCCTACCACGTACGGCTCGGGTGCGGCAGCGGTGTGCCGCATAGCCGACACGAGCCGACCCAGCCCCGACGGCGGACGCATAGAGTTACCGGGCTGTCGCTCTCCGCTGCCGGACTGGGGAAGTCATGCCTCGACGCTGGGTCGCCGCCGTCGCCTGCCTGGTGGCACTGGTCGCGCTCGCCTGCGAGGGCGGCCGGGCCGAGCCCGGGCCGACCGGAGCGCCGCCGGGGGCCGGCGGGATCTCCGCGCTCGGCGACTCGCTCAGCACCGGCTTCGGCTCCTGCCTGGTGCTCACCTCGTGCGAACGCAACTCCTGGTCGACCGGGGACGGGCTGCGGGTGCGCAGCCACTACCGGCGGCTGCTCGACCGCGATCCGGGCGTCCGGGGCCGGGCCTTCAACCACGGCCGGCCGGGCGCGCGTGCGGCGGCACTGGTCGGCCAGGCCGAGGCGGCGGTACGCGACCGGCCGGACCGGGTCACCGTGCTGATCGGGGCGAACGACGTCTGCCGGGGCGGGGTCGAGGCGATGACCCCGGTGGCCGAGTTCCGGGCGCAGGTCGACCGGGGGCTGCGGGCGCTGCGCACCGGCCGGCCGAAGGCCCGGGTGCTGGTGGTGAGCATTCCCGACCTGTACCGGCTCTGGCAGGTCGGGCACACCGACGCGCGGGCGGTGCGGGCCTGGGACCGGGGGGTCTGCCCGGCGCTGCTGGCCGCCCCCACCTCGCAGGCTCCGGCCGATCGCGCCCGGCGGGCCGCCGTCCGGGAGCGGATCGTCGCCTACAACGGACAGCTCGCCGCGGCCTGCCGGGCGTACGGGTCGCGCTGCCGCTACGACGGCGGCGCGGTGCACCGGGTGCGCTTCGGCCTGGACCTGGTCAACCCGCTGGACTGGTTCCACCCGAACGCGGCCGGGCAGGGCCGACTCGCCGAGGTCAGCTGGCGCGCCTGGGGCAGCACCGACTGACCACCGCGCCGGCCGACCGGCGGCGTGCGGGCGGTCCCACCCGCTACACCGTCGCCGCGGCGGTCCCGCCCGCCACACCGTCGCCGCGGCGGTCCCGCCCGCCACACCGTCGCCGCGGCGGTCCCGCCCGCCACACCGTCGCCGCGGCGGTCCCGCCCGCCACACCGTCGCCGTGGCGGTCCCGCCCGCCACGCCGTCCCCGGCACGCCGTCGCCGCGGCGGGCCGGTCAGGGCCGGCGGGGTTCCGGTACGCCGGTGCCGTGCTGGCGGTAGAGGGCCCGGGACCGCTCGGCGAGGTCCTTGGTGGCCGACGAGTTGGCCCAGGTGCCGAGGATGATCGCCGCGCCGGGCACCACCTTGGCGAAGACCCGCTTCGCTGCGCGTACCCCGGCCATCTGGGCCAGCCGCACGCCGAGCCGCAGCATCACCTTGCCGAGCGCCTGCTGACCGCCGGAGCCGAAGAGGGCGCCGGCCCGCTCCCGGCCAGCGGCCACGCCCAGGGCCAGCCGGGCGCTCTCGGCGACCTTGTGCACCCGCTGCAGGACGAGCAGGTCGGTGGCCCGGTCGGGGTGCACCGGGTCGACCCCGTAGGCGGCGGCGATGTGCAGCACCATCCGGGCCTGGGTCCAGGCCAGCACCCCGACGTCGATCACCGCGCCGGGCAGGCCGGCCGCCCCGCTCACCGCGCCGGAGAGCCGGGCCCGGTTGACGAACCGGCGGACCGCCTGGTCGGCCAGCGCCTCGGCGGGCGCCCCGGGCTGTTCGTACCGGACCCGGGCGGCCCACTGCGCCGCCTCGGGACCGAGCCGGCGGACGGCCTCCAGGGCGAGATGCTCCGGGGCGTACTGCGGGTCCTCCCGCATCCGGTCCCAGAGCTTGGCCGGCGGCCCCTCCGGGGCGTCCTGTGGTGTCGCGGGCACCGCCGCGGGCGGGGTGACGGGCTGGCCGTCGGCGGGCGCGGAGTCGGTCACGTCATCTCCTGCGAGGGGTCGGTACGGGCGGAGACGGCGGGGTCAGCGGCGCTTCTGCAACTTGGCCGCGAGACCCCGCAGCTTCTGCTGGGTGGCCGGCTTGGCCAGTTCCCGGCGGCCCCGGTCGACCAGTTGCTGCCCCTTCGGCGAGCGCAGGAACGCGCTGATCCGTTGCATCAGAGCCATGACGTCCTCCTGTCGGTGGTACCTCACTCATGTGTACCCCGGACCGACAAGGTGCGAACCCCGGAACGCCGGATCCGTCACCGTCCACTGTGGTCGGGAGGAGACTACTTCCCGCTCAGGACGATCGCCTCGACGACCTTGGTGGCCCGCCACTCGTGCTTGGCGTAGTGCTCCGGGTAGGCGGAGATCTGCACGGCCTGGGCGGCGTCGGTGAGCCGCATTCGCTGCCAGCCGGGCACCTGCTCGAGCGCGGAGAGGAACTGCCGGGTGGCGAACTCCGGCTCCATCAGCCGCCGAACCGGGCCCCAGCCGCTGCTCGGGCGCTGCTGGAACAGGCCGACGGAGTCGTGGTCCCAGCCGACGGCCTGGTGCGGGTAGTTCTGCGACTCGGGCAGCACGCCGCTGGCGTAGTTGTAGAGGTTGCTCTCCTGCATGGCGGTGGCCACCGCGATCACCAGCGCGCGGCGCGGCACGCCCATCTCCCGACCGGTCCGCACGATGGCCTCGGCGTTCTCCATTTGCGCCTCGGTGAGCCCGGCGACCGGGGCCGGATCGACCGGCCGCGGCTTGCGGGTGGGCCGGGTGTCGGTGTCCGGGTCGGCGGCCGGCGTGGCCGAGGTGGCCGCCCGGTCCGCGTCCCGGCTGGGCCGGTCCTGCTCGGCGCGCTGGGTGGCCTCGGCGCGGGCGGTGAGCGCCTCGCCGCGGGCCGCCGCGTCGGCGCTCTCCCCCTGGGTCTGGGCGACGGCGGCCAGGCTGAGGCAGCAGAGCACGCCGGTGGCGAGCGCCACCCGGGCCCGGGCCGGCCCGTGCAGCAGGTTCCGGGCGTACGCGGCGGAGGCGCGGAGGGCTGTCCACCGATCGGTCGACGGGGTATCGTCCGAACGGTCAGTCAGGTCACCGGGGGTGGTCTGGGTGTCGAGGGTGCGGTCGTCACGCATCAGCCGAGGCTAGGCAGGCCGAAACCCCGATCACCCACGGTGATCACGTGGTCCTCGTTACAGTATCGGCGACCGCGCCCGGACGGCGGGGGCGACCCGGGCGCCTCCGGGCACGGACCTCGCGGAACCGGCAGACCTCCGGATCGCCGCAACCTCCGGACGGCAGGCGGAAACCTCGCGATCCTCCGGGGACCACCCCATGATCGACCAGATCACCCGTACGGCCGATGGGCGTTTCGGCCGAACGGCCAACACTGGCCGACCGCCCGACGAGATCGGGCGATACCCACCCATCCCAACCCACCCGCCGGCCGCCCGACCGAAGCGGGAAGGAATGCAGCAGGATGGCGGGTACGTTCCCCGAACCGGGTGCCGTCCCGCAGCGGCGACCCGTACGCGCCTTCAGGGAGGTCCGCACCGGTGCTCGACCCACACGAGCTGTACGAACTCACCGACGATCTGCCCGACCTCGGTCAGCCGGTCCTGATCCAGGCGCTGACCGGTTTCGTCGACGCCGGCAACGCCACCCGGTTGGCCCGCGAGCAACTGCTCAACTCGCTGGAGTCCCGCCCGATCGCCCGGTTCGACGTGGACCAGGTCTTCGACTACCGCTCCCGCCGGCCGGTGATGACCTTCGTCGAGGACCACTGGGAGTCGTACGACGCGCCGAAGCTGGAGCTGCACCTGCTCCACGACGACGACGAGACACCCTTCCTGCTGCTCACCGGCCCCGAGCCGGACCTGCAGTGGGAGCGGTTCGTGGCGGCCGTCGCCGGGCTCTCCGCCCGGCTGGACGTCCGGCTCACCGTCGGGCTGAACTCGATCCCGATGGCGGTGCCGCACACCCGGCCCACCGGGGTGACCGCGCACGCCACCCGGCGCGACCTGATCGCCGGCTACGAGCCGTGGTTGCAGCGGGTGCAGGTGCCGGGCAGCGTCGGCCACCTGCTGGAGTACCGCCTCGGCGAGCAGGGCCGCGACGCGCTCGGCTTCGCCGCGCACGTGCCGCACTACGTGGCGCAGAGCGAGTACCCGGCCGCCGCCGAGGTCCTGCTCGCCTCGGTCTCCCGCAGCACCGGGCTGCTGCTGCCACGCGACGGGCTGCGCGCGTCCGCCGAGGTGGTCCGGGTCGAGATCGACCGGCAGGTCGCCCAGACCGAGGACGCCGCCGCGCTGGTCCAGGCGCTGGAGGAGCAGTACGACGCGTTCGCCCGCGGCCGTGGCGAGAAGAATCTGCTCGCTGCCGAGACCGGCCCGCTGCCCACCGCCGACGAACTCGGCGCCGAGCTGGAACGCTTCCTGGCCGAGCAGACCCGCCCGGGTGACAACCCGCCGAGCTGACCGGCCGGGCCGCGACACCCCGGGCGGCTGACCCGGCGGCGTGGCGGCGGATACGGCAGGCTGGTGCCATGCGTCTGGCGACCTGGAACGTGAACTCGGTGAAGGCCCGCCTGCCCCGGCTGTTGGACTGGTTGGCCGGCACCGGGCCGGACGTGGTCTGCCTGCAGGAGACCAAGTGCCCGGACGGCGCCTTCCCGGTGGCCGAGGTGGGCGAGCTGGGCTACACGGTGGCCAGCCACAGCGACGGCCGGTGGAACGGGGTGGCCATCCTGTCCCGGGTCGGGCTGTCCGACGTGACCGTCGGGTTCACCGGCGAGCCCGGCTTCCCCGAGCCGGAGGCCCGGGCCATCTCGGCCACCTGCGCCGGCCTGCGGGTCTGGTCGGTGTACGTGCCGAACGGCCGGACGCCGGAGGACCCGCACTACGCGTACAAGCTGGCCTGGTTCGGCGCGCTGCGGGACGTGCTGGAGACCGAGCTGACCGGCCAGCTGCCGGTGGCGGTCTGCGGCGACTTCAACGTCGCCCCGACCGACGCCGACGTGTGGGACCCGGCGCTGTTCCGGCACTCCACCCACGTCACCCCGGCCGAGCGGGCCGCCCTCGCGGCGCTGCGCGACCTCGGCCTGGTCGACGTGGTGCCGACCCCGATGAAGGGTCCGCACCCCTACACGTACTGGGACTACCGGGCCGGGATGTTCCACCAGAACAAGGGCATGCGGATCGACCTGGTGTACGCCTCGGCGTCGTTCGCCCGAGCGGTCCGCTCGGCGTACGTGGACCGGGAGGCGCGCAAGGGCAAGGGCCCCTCCGACCACGCCCCGATCGTGGTCGACGTGGAGCTGGTGCCGGCGGTCGAGTCGTTCTGACCGGGCCGGCCCGCATCCGGCCGCTGGTTAGGGTGAGGGCATGGCAGTCGTGAAGATCAACGCGATCGAGGTGCCGCCCGGGGCGGGCGAGGAACTGGAGAAGCGGTTCGCCGCCCGGGCCGGCGCGGTGGAGAACTCCCCCGGCTTCCTCGGCTTCGAGCTGCTCCGCCCGGTCGGCGGGGAGAACCGCTACTTCGTCTACACCAAGTGGGAGTCCGAGGAGGCGTACCAGGCGTGGGCCGCCGGCCCCTCCCGGGCCGCCCACGCCGCCGCCCCCGGCGAACCGAAGCGCCCCCCGGTCGCCTCCGGCGCCACCCTCCTGGAGTTCGAGGTCGTCCAGCAGGTCCCCTGACCCACCCCGCCACCCCCGTTGATCATGAGGTTGACGGCGATGTCGATCTCCTCGGCTGCCGCCAACCTCATGATCAACTCTGGTCGTTCCGGGAGGTGGTGAGGGAGGCGAAGGCGATGACGTTGTCGGTGTAGCCGGTGCGGCCGCCGACGAACTCGCCGCCGCAGGTGATCAGGCGCAGGCCGGGCGGGCCGTCGTCGCGGTAGACCCGGTCGGCGGGCAGGCGGTCCTTCGGGAACCGCTCGACCGAGTCGACCCGGAACGCCACCACCGAGCCGTCGGCGCGGGTCACCTCGATGGTGTCGCCCGCGCGCAGCTGGCCCAGGTCGTGGAAGACCGACGGGCCGTCCTTGGTGTCCACGTGCCCGACGATGACCGCCCAGCCCGGCTCACCGGGGGTCGGCCCGCGGTCGTACCAGCCGGTCTCGTGGTGCCGGCTCAGCGGCGGTACGGCGATCGACCCGTCCCGGGCCTGGCCGACCGGTTCCACCGGCGCGGCGACCTTGATCGCCGGCACCGAGAGGCGCACCGGCCGGCTGGCCTTCAGCCCGCCGGACTCGCCGCGGGCCGGCCGGTCACCACCGGCGGCGACCCAGTCCAGCGGCCCCACCGAGCGGCCCAGGCCCGCCCCGGTGGCGAAGACCCCGACCAGCACCAGCACCACGGCCAGCGGAATCGACCACGGGCTACGGCCACCGGGCCGGCGGCGACCCGGCTGCGCGCTGCGGGCGGTGGTCGTCATGGCGGCGGCCTCACCGTCGGGCGGCGCCGCGGACGGTACGGGGCCGGCGCAGCGCCAGCACCCAGACGACCAGCCCGACCACGGTGAGCGCCAGCCCGCCGGGGATCAGCAGCCCGCCGGTCATCCCGCCGGCGCCACCACCGAACCCGGTCGCCGGACCGCGGCTGGGCTTCACCGCCTTGACCACCTGGAGCATGGTCGAGGCGGTCTCCCCGTCCGGGCACTCCAGCTTGACCCGGTAGTTGCCCGGCCGGGTGCGCTCCCGGACCATCGGGGCCGCGGTCAGCAACCCCCGCTGCGGCTGCACCTGCACCCGGCCGAAGGCGTCCGAGACGACGATCGCCGGGATCGAATTGTCCTTGCAGCTGGCCTTGACGCCGACCAGGAAACCGGGCTCGACGGTGCTCGGGCTCACCTCGACGAAGACGGTCGGGCCGGGGATGGGCTGGGGAGCGGCCAGCGGCGCGGCCTGGGCCGGGGCTGCCGCCAGCAGCGGGCCGGCGAGCAGGGCCGCGATCGAGAGCGCCAGACCATCGCGGGTCACTGACACGACGCCCCCTCCCGGCGCGCTGGAGCAGTGCCGGACAGCCGAGGCGCCCGGGCCTGCCGTACGGGATGGATCCTCTCATCCCCGGTCGTACATCACATCCGATCCGGCGCGGCCGTCGCGTACGCTCGGGTCGCTGTGACCACCACCGACTCCGAACCCGCCACCGTCGCGCCGCCCGCGGCCCGGTCGATCCGCACCTTCCACCCGCGCCGCGGCCGGCTGACCGACCGCCAGCGCGCGGCGCTGGAGCAGCTCTGGCCGGCGTACGGCCTGGCGGTCCCGGACGACGGCCGGACGGCCGTCGAACCGGCCGAGCTGTTCGGGCGCCGGGCCCCGCTGGTGCTCGAGATCGGGTCCGGCATGGGTGACGCCACCGCCGCGATGGCCGCTGCCGATCCGGATCGAGACTATCTGGCGGTCGAGGTGCACACGCCCGGAATCGCCAACCTGCTGGACCTGGTCCGGCGGCACGGACTGGGCAACGTTCGGGTCGCCCGGGGCGACGCGCTCGACCTGGTCCGGGCCCTGCCGGCCGGCTCGCTGGACGCGGTGCACGTCTTCTTCCCCGACCCGTGGCCGAAGGCCCGGCACCACAAGCGGCGGCTGATCCAGCCGGCGCACGTCGCCCTGCTGCGCTCCCGGCTGGCGCCCGGCGGCACGCTGCACTGCGCCACCGACTGGGCCGAGTACGCCGCGGCGATGCGCCAGACGCTGGACGCCGACCCGGGGCTGGTGAACGCCCACGACGGCTACGCGCCGCGCCCGGCGCACCGGCCGGTGACCAAGTTCGAGCGGCGCGCCCTGACCGCCGGGCGGGAGATCTTCGACCTGGTCCACCGCCGCCGCTGACCCGCGGCGACCGGCCCGGCCCCGTCGGCGCTCCTCGGCCCTGCCGGGACGGCCCGCCCGGTCGGCGCCGGTCGCCCCTGAGCGGCCCGGCCCGGTCGGCGCGGTCGGCCTGAGCGGTTCGGCCCGGTCGGCCGGAACGGCCCGGCCCGGTCGGCCTGAGCGGCCCGACCCGCCCGGCTTGTGTGGCTCTGCCCGGCCCGGTTGGCGCGCGGGGCCATGATCCAGGCACCATGGACGCGCTATGACGCTCACCGCCGCGCTGCCGACAAGCGCCGACCCCGACACCCTCTACGACGCGTTCGCCGGCTGGGCGAAGGAGCGCGGTCTCGACCTCTACCCCCACCAGGAGGAGGCGGTCATCGAGATCGTCTCCGGCGCCAACGTGATCATGAACACCCCGACCGGCTCCGGCAAGAGCCTGGTCGCCATCGCGGCGCACTTCGCGGCCCTGGCCGACGACCGGACCACCTTCTACACCGCGCCGATCAAAGCCCTGGTGTCGGAGAAGTTCTTCGCCCTCTGCGAGGTGTTCGGCGCCGACAACGTCGGCATGCTCACCGGCGACGCCAGCGTCAACGCCGACGCCCCGATCATCTGCTGCACCGCCGAGATCCTGGCCAACCTCGCGCTGCGCGAGGGCGAGCGGGCCGACGTCGGCCAGGTGATCATGGACGAGTTCCACTTCTACGCCGAGCCGGACCGGGGCTGGGCGTGGCAGGTACCGCTGATCGAGCTGCCGCAGGCCCAGTTCATCCTGATGTCCGCGACGCTCGGCGACACCACCCGGTTCGTCGACGACCTGACCCGGCGCACCGGGCGGGCCACCGCCGTCGTCCGCTCGGCCGAGCGGCCGGTCCCGCTGCTCTTCTCGTACGCGATGACGCCGCTGCACGAGACCCTCGAGGAGCTGCTGGAGACCAGGCAGGCCCCGGTCTACGTCGTGCACTTCACCCAGGCCGCCGCGCTGGAACGCGCCCAGGCGCTGATGAGCGTGAACGTCTGCACCCGCGCCGAGAAGGACATGATCGCGAGTGCGATCGGCAACTTCCGGTTCACCTCCGGCTTCGGTAAGACGCTGTCCCGGCTGGTGCGGCACGGCATCGGCGTGCACCACGCGGGCATGCTGCCCAAGTACCGCCGGCTCGTGGAAACCCTCGCCCAGGCCGGCCTGCTCAAGGTCATCTGCGGCACCGACACCCTCGGCGTCGGCATCAACGTGCCGATCCGCACCGTGCTCTTCACCGGCCTGAGCAAGTACGACGGCACCCGCACCCGGCTGCTCAAGGCCCGCGAGTTCCACCAGATCGCCGGGCGGGCCGGCCGGGCCGGCTTCGACACCGTCGGCCGGGTGGTGGTGCAGGCCCCCGAGCACGTGATCGAGAACGAGAAGGCGCTCGCCAAGGCCGGCGACGACCCGAAGAAGCGGCGCAAGGTGGTGCGCAAGAAGCCGCCGGAGGGCTCGATCGGCTGGGGCCAGCCCACCTTCGAGCGCCTGGTCGAGGCCGAACCGGAGCCGCTCACCTCCAGCTTCCAGGTCAGCCACTCGATGCTGCTCAACGTGATCGGCCGGCCCGGGGACGCGT
Source organism: Micromonospora echinaurantiaca (assembly GCF_900090235.1). NCBI lineage: Bacteria > Bacillati > Actinomycetota > Actinomycetes > Micromonosporales > Micromonosporaceae > Micromonospora > Micromonospora echinaurantiaca. The sequence goes on from NZ_LT607750.1 coordinate 4,153,514, forward strand.
TCGCCGCGATGCGGCACCTGCTCACCGACAACCACGAGGACCGCGCCGCCCAGCGGAAGCACATCCGGCGCGCCATCGCCATCTACCGGGCACTGCGCGCCGGCGGGGTGGTCGAGGAACTACCCGAGCCGGACGAGACCGGGCGGCGGGTCCGGCTCACCGTCGACCTCCAGCTCGACTTCGCGCTCAACCAGCCGCTGTCGCCGCTCGCGCTGGCCGCGATCGAACTGCTCGACCGGGAGTCCCCGGCGTACGCCCTCGACGCGCTCTCGGTGATCGAGTCGATCCTTGACGACCCGCGGCAGGTGCTCTCCGCGCAGCAGTTCAAGGCCCGTGGCGAGGCGGTCGCCGCGATGAAGGCCGAGGGCATCGAGTACGAGGCCCGGCTCGAACTGCTCGACGAGGTGACCTGGCCCAAGCCGCTCGCGGAGCTGCTGGAGTCGGCGTACGAGATGTACCGGCAGGGGCACCCGTGGGTGGCCGACCACCAGCTCTCCCCCAAGTCCGTCGTCCGCGACATGTACGAGCGGGCGATGACCTTCACCGAGTACGTGCAGTTCTACGGGCTGTCCCGCTCCGAGGGGCTGGTGCTGCGCTACCTCGCCGACGCGTACAAGACGCTGCGCCAGACCGTGCCGGAGGACGCCAAGACCGAGGAGCTGGTCGACCTCATCGAGTGGCTCGGCGAGCTGGTCCGCCAGGTCGACTCCAGCCTGATCGACGAGTGGGAGCGGCTGCGCAACCCGTCCGACGTCGAGGAGGTCGCGTCGTCCCTGGACGACCGGCCGCCGGCGGTCACCCGCAACGCCCGCGCGTTCCGGGTGCTGGTGCGCAACGCGCTGTTCCGCCGGGTGGAGCTGGCCGCCCTGCGCCGCTGGGACCTCCTCGGCGAGCTGGACGCCACCGACGGCTGGGACGCGGACGCCTGGGCGGACGCGCTGGAGCCGTACTTCGACTCCTACGACGCGATCGGGACCGGGCCGGACGCCCGCGGGCCGGCGCTGCTCATGATCGAGCAGGGCCGGGAGCGCTGGACGGTCCGGCAGATCCTCGACGATCCCGAGGGCGACCACGACTGGGGCATCAGCGCCGAGGTCGACCTCGCCGCGTCGGACGAGGTGGGCGCGGCGGTCGTCCGGATCACGTCCGTCGGCCAACTCTGAAATTCTGCCGCCGAGGGCCGTCCGGGATGTCCCGGACGGCCCTTTTCGTTCCCTGGGCGATGTCAGCCCCGTCGATTAGAATGTATGTACTAATCGACGTCCTGACCTGGGAGGACGACCGTGACCGCGCCCGCCTCCACGCCGCTCACCCCCTACGCCACGCTGCTCGGCTTCACCCGCTACGTCGACCGCACCGGCCCCACCAAGGCCACCTTCGTCGGCGGGCTGCGCAAGCAGCGGGCCAGCCGCTCCGGCTTCAACCCGCACGGCCAGTTCGTCAAGGCGCTCAAGGCCGACATCGCCTTCCACACCGGCGGCACCCACCTCGACCAGGTGGTCGACGTGGTCAAGCCCCGCTGGCGCCCGCTCTACCAGGCGCTGGTGCCGGGCGCGGCCACCTGGCTGCGCTCGCTGGGCGAGCCCACCTCGGTCGATCTGGCCCAGACCCGCGACGCGCTCGCCATGCTCGGCGACCTGCCCGTCAAGATCAACCCCCACTTCGGCGTACGCCACGCCGACGGCCGGGCCGAGGCCGTCCGGCTGCACTTCGACGAGACCCCGCCGAGCGAGGAGGCCGTGCTCGCCACCCTGCACCTGATGGCCCGGCACATGGACCACATCCTCCCGCACGCCGAGCCGGTCCTGGTCGACGTGCGGCGCGGCCAGGCCCACCGGATGCCCGACGGGGTCAAGTTCGACCAGATCGAGCACTGGCTGGCCGGCGAGGCCGCCGCCTTCCGCGCCATCTGGTCCACCGCCGCCTGACCCCCAGGCACGGGACACGCACGTACACGGAAAGAGTGGCTATTTCTCGTCGGATAGCCACTCTTTCCGTGTACGTGCATGCGGTCGGGGCGTAGTTGTCCACAGGGCGTGGCGTGGGGTGAAGGGGTGGGGCAGGGTGCGGGGGTGAGTCGCGAACCCCGCCGTCCGGCGGAACTCGTCGGGCGGGTCTTCTACTCCCGGGAAGCGATTCAGCGTGGCCTGTTGACGAAGAACGATCTCCGCACGAGCGCATGGCGGCGGCTCTTCCACAACGTCTACGCCGATGCGCGACTAGAGATCTCGCACCACACCCGCTGCCGGGCCGCCGCGTCGTGGCTCTTCCCGCCCGGGTGTGCGATAGCAGGCAGATCGGCGGTCGCGCTCCACGGCGGAGCCACCTGCGGCCCGGACGACGATGTCGAGGTGGTCGTCGAGCCATCAGCACGGTTCGGCCCGTTGGCTGGTCTCCTGATCCACGTCGCTCCATGGCGGGACGGCGAGGTGAGCCGGATCGATGGCATTCCCGTCACCACGGTCGAACGTACGTGTTGGGACGTGGCGCGTTGGCTCGACGTCGTCGACGCCGTTGCCCTCATCGACTCGCTCGGCCATATCGGTGCAGTCGGACGCACCGAACTGGACCGGTATCTCGTGACGCGGCGAGGCGAGCGCGGATCGCGTAGGTTCGCCGAGGCGATCAGCCTGACCGACCCCGGCGCGGAGTCGCTGCCGGAGTCGCGACTGCGGGTGCGCCTCGTCAGGGCCGGACTCCCGCGCCCCGTCACCCAGCACGTCATCACGCGAGCTGGACGGTTCGTCGCCCGGGTCGATCTCGCCTGGCCCGAACTCAAGGTCGCCATCGAGTACGACGGACTCTGGCACCACGATCCCGCACAGTTCCATCGCGACCGGCAACGTCTCAACAGAATCCTCGGCGACGACTGGATCGTGCTGCACGTCACGAGCAAGCGAATGCGCGAGGACTTCGATGGCTTCCTCGCGGAAGTCCGCGCAGCCCTAACCCACCGCACCCGCCCCCGCCCCTAACGCCGCCACCAACCCACCAAGACCGACACCCCGCCCAGCCGGACGGCCAAACAGAGAAAGAGTGGCTATTCCTCGCGGAATAGCCACTCTTTCAGTGAACGTGCGCCCGTCGAGGCGCCCGGAGCGCCTCGGGTCAGGCGGCGAGGTACTTCTCGAGGTCGTCGACGATCTTGTTGGCGGCGCCGACGCCGATGCCGGTCATCCAGATCTCGTCGGAGACCACGTACGTCTTGCCGGCCTTGACCGCCGACAGGCCCTTCCAGAGGCTGCCCGCGGTGACCTTGGCCTGCTCGCCGGCGGCCTTCTCGCCGTACGCCGTCACGAAGATGACGTCGCCGTCGACCTCGTTGACCCGCTCGGGGCTGACCAGGTCGAACCGCTTGTCCTCCTTGTTCGCCAACTGCTGCCGCTCGGGGCGGCCCAGCCCGGTGTCGCCGATGACGATGCCGGAGAAGGAGTCCGGGCCGTAGACCCGGATGTTGCCCGGGACGAAGCGGACGATGGAGATCTTGCGGTTGGCGGCGTCGCCGAGCTTGGTGCCGAACTCCTTGGCCCGCGTCTCGTACGTGGTCAGCAGGTCCTTGGCCTGCTGCTCCTTGCCGAGCGCCTTGCCGTCGAGGAGGAAGTTCTCCTTCCAGGTGATGCCCACCTTCTCGGTGAAGACGGTCGGCGCGATGGCGGCCAGCTCGTCGTAGAACTTCTCCTGGCGGAACTTGCTGCCCAGGATCAGGTCCGGCTTCAGGGCGTTGATCGCCTCCAGGTCGGGCTCGGTGAGCACCCCGACCTCCTTGATGCCGGCGAGCTTGTCCTCGCCGAAATAGGTCGGCCAGCTCCGTGCCTCACCGGCGGTGGCGGCGCCGACGGGCGTGATGCCGAGGGAGAGCGCGGTGTCGATCTTGTCGGTGTCGAGCACGACGACGCGCTTCGGCTCGGCCGGCACGTTGGTGGTGCCCATGGCGTGGGTGATCTCCCGGGTCTCCCCGGTGGTGGTGCCGGCGACCGGGTCGCTCTCACCGCAGGCGGTGAGGCCGACGCCGAGGGCCAGCGCCGCGGTGAGAGCGGCGGCGAGACGACGCATCAGATTCCTTCCGAGGGGTACGAGCCGGCGAGAGCGTTCCCGCCGACGGTTGGGGCGGCGCCGGACGGCGCGGCACCGGAGTGGGTGCCACCGGACCGGGCGGCGCCCGGGGCGGCGTCGGACGACGCGACACTGGAGGAGGCGGCGTCGGCCGGGGTGGCCTGTGCCGGCGGGGTGGCCAGGGTCGGGCTGGTGAGCGCGGGCACCACCAGCGGCGCCCCGGTGACCGGGCAGGGCACGACCACGCAGTCGAGGCCGAAGACGTCCCGGACCAGGTCGGCGGTGAGGATCTCGCGGGGCGGCCCGGCGGCCACCACGGCGCCGGCCCGCATCGCGATCAGGTGGTCGGCGTACCGGGCGGCCTGGTTGAGGTCGTGCAGCACGGCCACCACGGTGCGGCCGCGCTCGGCGCGCAGCCGGTGCAGCAGGTCCAGCACCTCGACCTGGTGGGCCAGGTCGAGGAAGGTGGTCGGCTCGTCGAGCAGCAGCGCCTCGGTGTCCTGGGCGAGGGTCATCGCGATCCACACCCGCTGCCGCTGGCCGCCGGAGAGGGTGTCCACCGGCCGGTCGGCCAGCCCGGCGACGTCGGCGAGCGCCATCGCCCGGTCGACGGCGGCGCTGTCCTGCTCCGACCACTGCCGCCACCAGCGCTGGTACGGCTGCCGGCCGCGGCCGACCAGGTCGGCGACGGTGACGCCCTCGGGCACCAGCGGGCTCTGCGGCAGCACGGCGAGCCGGCGGGCGACCTCCCGGGTCGGCAGTTCCCGGATGGCCGTGCCGTCGAGCAGCACCGTGCCGCGGCGGGGGGTGAGCAGCCGGGCGAGGGTGCGCAGCAGGGTGGACTTGCCGCAGGCGTTCGGGCCGACGATGACCGTGAACGCGTCGGCGGGCAGTTCCAGGTCCAGCCCGTCCAGCACGGTCCGCTCGTCGTAGCCGGCGACCAGGTCGCGGGTGGAGAGCATCGTGCCTCCTTCGAGGGGTCGGCGGTCGGGGGCCGGCCCGTGTCGGCCGGGGTCGGCGGGCGTCACGACGACCGCCGGCGGCCGCGCAGCAGCAGGAACATCAGGTAGGGGCCGCCGATGGCGGCGGTGAGCACGCCGGCGGGCAGTTGGGTGGGGGCGAACAGCCGCCGGCCGGCCAGGTCGGCCAGCACCAGCAGCAGCGCGCCGAGCAGCGCGGCGCAGACCAGCGGCGGGCGCTCCGCGCGGACCAGCCGCCGGGCCAGCTGCGGGGCGACCAGGGCGACGAAGTCGACGGCGCCGACCTGGGCGGTGACCGACGCGGCGGCGAGCACCCCGGTCACCGCGAGCCCGATCCGGCGGGCCACCGGACGCAGCCCGATCCCCCGGGCGGTGTCGTCGTCCAAGGCCGAGCTGTTCAGCGCCCAGCCGGCCCAGAGCAGCACCGGTAGCAGCGCCAGCAGGGTGAGCGCGATCCAGGCGGTCTCGGTCCAGCCCTTGCCGGCGAGCGTGCCGATCAGCCAGATCTGTGCCCGCAGCCCGTCGATCGGGTCGGCGGTGAGCATGACCACCTCGGTGAGCGCCCGCAGCGCGAAGGCGACCGCCACGCCGGCGAGCACGAACCGCTGCGCGGCCAGCCCGTGCCGGGCGCCGAGGACGAGCAGCAGCAGCGCGGCGGCCAGCCCGCCGGCCAGGGCGGCGGGCGCCACCACCACCGCGGCCGCGCCGGTGGTCAGCGCCACCGTCGCGGCCAGACCGGCGCCCTGGGTGATGCCGATGACGTCCGGGCTGGCCAGCGGGTTGCGGGCCACGCTCTGGATCAGGGTGCCGGCCACCCCGAACGCCGCGCCGGCCACCGCGGCCAGCACCAGCCGGGGCAGCCGCAGGTCGAAGACCACCAGGTCGTACGGGGTGCCGGCGCCGGAGAGGGCGCGCAGCACGTCGGCCGGGGCGACGTACGGGGTGCCCAGGGAGAGGCTGAGCACACCGGCGGCCAGCAGCAGCACGACCAGCGTGGCGGCGACCAGCACCGAGCGGCGGCGCACCTGCAGGCTGACCGGGCCGACCCGCAACAGCGAGCGGCCGGGCAGGCCGGCGACGCCGGGGCCGCCGGTCTTCGGCTCGACGGCCGGGACGGGTGCGACGGGACGGGCTGGGGCGCTCACGCGGTCACCACCTTGGCGCGGCGGACCAGGAAGGCCAGCAGTGGGGCACCGATCAGCGCGGTGACGATGCCGGCCGGCACCTCTCCGGGCGGGGCGACGAGCCGGCCGATCACGTCGGCGGCGAGCAGCAGCGCCGGCCCGAGCAGCGCGGAGACCGCGAGGGTCCAGCGGTGGTCGGCGCCGACCAGGGCCCGGGCCAGGTGCGGCACGGCGAGCCCGACGAACGCGATTGGCCCGGCGGCGGCGACCGCCGCCCCGGTGAGCAGCACGGCCGCCGCGCCACCGCCGAGGCGGACCAGCCCGATCCGGTGCCCCAGGCCGCGGGCGACGTCGTCGCCGAGGGCGAGCGCGTCCAGGCCGCGGGCGACCAGGGCGGCCAGCGCGAGCCCGGCGAGCACGAACGGCAGCACCTGGGCGGCCACCGTGAGGTCCCGGCCGGTCAGCCCGCCGACCACCCAGAACCGGTACTCCTCGAAGGTGCGGGCGTCGATGCTGAGCAGCGCGTACACCACGGAGGCGAGACTGGCGTCGAGGGCCGCGCCGACCAGCGCGAGGGTGACCGGGCTGGCGCCCTCGCGGGCGCGGCTGGCGACGGCGAAGACCAGCAGCCCGGCCAGCAGCGCGCCGCCGATGCCGAACCAGACATAGCCGGCGAGGGTGCCGACGCCGAAGACCGAGATGGCCAGCACCACGCCGGTCGACGCGCCGGCGCTGATGCCGAGGATCCGGGGCTCGGCGAGGGGGTTGCGGGTGAGCGCCTGGAACAGCACCCCGGCGACGGCCAACGCGAGCCCGACGGCGAGCCCCAGGGCGGTACGCGGCATGCGCAGTTCCCGGACGATGGTGCTGGCCTCGCCGCCGTCTGGGGCGACCAGCGCGTGCCAGACCTGGTCGACGGGGAGCGGCCGGCTGCCCAGCGCGAAGCTGGCCAGCACGGCGAGGAGCAACGCGAGCGCGGCGGCGAGGGTGACCGCCACCCGGCGGCCGCCACGGCCGCCGGTCCGGCCGCCGGCGGGCGCCGGTCGGGTGGCGAGGGTGGTCACGGATCTCCTGCACGTTTCGCGCTTAGGTACGCCTTACCTTAGCCGACCCGACTTAGCCGGACCTAACTCGCGGCCGTCGATCCGGCTCCCCGTCGGGCAGGGCGGACAGCGCCGGTTCACGGCGCGGCGGGCCCGCTCCGCCCTAGGGTGTGGGCATGCGATTCGACCAGCACACGGTCGTGCTCCTGGTCCGTCCGCCGGACGCCCCGGACCTGCCGCTCGACGCGCTCGACCGGCTGCAGGACGCGCACCTGGCGCACCAGGCGGGGCTGGTGGAGCAGGGGCTCGTCCTCGCCGCCGGCCCGTTCGTGGACGCCGACGACGAGCGGCTGCGCGGTTTCGTCGTCCTGTCGGTCAGCCCGGCGGAGGCCCGCGAGCTGTACCACAACGACCCGGCGGTGCGGGCCGGCCGGCTGGCCGTCGAGGTGATGAGCTGGCTGGTGCCGGAGGGCAACCTGCGCTTCGAGAGCGTGCCGCTGCCGCGGTCGATGCTGGAGGCCGCCGCCGGCGACTGACCGGCGCCGGCCGTCGGGCGACGGACACCGAGCGACGGACACCGGCCGACAGACGCCGCCCGGCGGGCGGTGGACGCCGGGCGGTCAGTCCCCGGTGCGCTGCGCGGGCGCCGGGTCGACCGGCGCGTCGAGCTGGTGGTCGGCCCAGACGTAGGTGTCGGGCAGCAGTTCGCCGACCGGCACCACGCGCAGCGCGTCCGGCGGGCCGACGATCACCCGCAGGTCGGGGAAGTAGTCCCGCAACACCTGCCGGCAGCGGCCGCACGGCGGGATCACCCCGCGCCCCCGGTCGCCCACCGCGACGATGGTCTCCAGCTCGGTCACGCCCTGGGTGGCGGCCGCGCCGATCGCCACCACCTCGGCGCACGGGCCGCCGGTGAAGTGGTAGACGTTCACGCCGCTGAAGACCCGGCCGTCGGCGCTGCGGACGGCCGCGGCCACCGTGTGGTTCTCGCTGCGGCAGCGCAACTTGGCCACCGCCGTGGCGGCCTGCACCAGCGCCCGGTCGGTCTCGCGCATCATCCCGCTCCCCACGCCTCGAATCGGCGGTCAACTCTAGACCGGGCGACGGACCGCCCGGCCGGCCGGCGACCCGACAGCCAGGCGACGCGGCGGCCAGGCGGCCGGCGCGGGGGCCGGATAACCCGGGGGCGCCCCGGCGCCCGGCTGCCTATCCTTGGCCACGACATGCAGAATCCAGCCGCACCCGCCGGGACCGACGTCCGCGACCTGCACCGCCGCCTGAACCCGCTGATGTTCCGTGACCAGCGCCGCCTTCAGCGGCGGCTGGACGGGGTGCGGAAGCTGCGGGACCCGCAGCGTCGGGAGTCGGCGCTCGCCGAGATCGCCGCCGACGTGACCGCGGCGGAGCTGCGGCTGGAGTCCCGCCGGGCCGCGGTGCCGGTGATCACCTATCCGGCCGGGTTGCCGGTCAGCGAGCGCAAGGACGAGATCGCGGCCGCGATCCGCGACCACCAAGTGGTGATCGTGGCCGGCGAGACCGGCTCCGGCAAGACCACCCAGCTGCCGAAGATCTGCCTGGAGCTGGGGCGTGGCGTGCACGGCCTGATCGGGCACACCCAGCCCCGCCGGCTGGCCGCCCGGACGGTGGCCGACCGGATCGCCGAGGAACTCGGCACCGAGCTGGGCGACGTGGTCGGCTACAAGGTGCGCTTCACCGACCAGGTCAGCGACCGCAGCCTGGTCAAGCTGATGACCGACGGCATCCTGCTGGCGGAGCTGCAGACCGACCGGATGCTGCGCCAGTACGACACGCTGATCATCGACGAGGCGCACGAGCGCAGCCTCAACATCGACTTCATCCTCGGCTACCTCAGGCAGCTGCTGCCCCGCCGTCCCGACCTCAAGGTGATCATCACCTCGGCGACCATCGAGACCGAGCGCTTCGCCCGGCACTTCGCCGGCCCCGCCACCGACGAGCACCCCGAGGGCGCGCCCGCGCCGGTGGTCGAGGTCTCCGGCCGGACCTACCCGGTGGAGGTGCGTTACCGCCCGCTGGTCGAGGTCACCGAGGCCGAGGAGGAGGACGCCGACGACGAGGAGACCGTCCGGGACCAGATCCAGGCGATCGGCGACGCGGTCGAGGAACTGGCCGCCGAGGGGCCCGGTGACATCCTGGTCTTCCTCAGCGGCGAGCGGGAGATCCGGGACACCGCCGAGGCGCTGGGCAAGCTGGTGCAGAAGAAACGCGCGCTGCTCGGCACCGAGATCCTGCCGCTGTACGCCCGGCTCTCCACCGCCGAGCAGCACCGGGTCTTCGCCCCGCACTCCGGCCGCCGGGTGGTGCTGGCCACCAACGTGGCGGAGACCTCGCTGACCGTCCCCGGCATCAAGTACGTGGTGGACCCGGGCACCGCCCGGATCTCCCGCTACAGCAGCCGGCTCAAGGTGCAGCGGCTGCCGATCGAGCCGATCTCCCAGGCGTCGGCGAACCAGCGCAAGGGGCGCTGTGGCCGCACCTCGGACGGCATCTGCATCCGGCTCTACGACGAGCAGGACTTCCTCTCCCGCCCGGAATTCACCGACCCGGAGATCCTGCGCACCAACCTGGCCTCGGTCATCCTCCAGATGACCGCGATCGGCCTCGGCGACATCGCCGCCTTCCCGTTCATCGACCCGCCGGACCGGCGGAACATCACCGACGGCGTCAACCTGCTGCACGAGCTGGGCGGGCTGGACGTCACCGAGGCCGACCCGGCGAAGCGGCTCACCCCGCTGGGCCGGCGGCTGGCGCAGCTCCCGGTCGACCCGCGGCTGGCCCGGATGGTGGTCGAGGGCGAGCGCAACGGCTGCGCCACCGAGGTGATCGTGATCGCCGCCGCGCTGTCGATCCAGGACCCGCGGGAACGGCCGGCCGACAAGCAGGCCCAGGCCGACCAGGCGCACGCCCGGTTCACCGACCGCGAGTCGGACTTCGTCACGCTGCTCAACCTCTGGCGGCACCTGCGGGAGCAGCAGCGGGCGCTCTCCTCCAGCGCGTTCCGGCGGATGTGCAAGGCCGAGTTCCTCAACTACCTGCGGGTGCGCGAGTGGCAGGACATCGTCAGCCAGCTGCGCCAGGTGCTGCGTACCCCCGAGGGGGACGGGCGGGGACGCGGCCGGCGCGGCGCCGGGGAGGCCGCGGCCGACGGTGGCCGGCGCAGCGCCGCCGGCGCGGACCTGCCGGAGGAGATCGACACCGCGAAGGTGCACCAGTCGCTGCTGGCCGGCCTGCTCTCCCACGTCGGGCTGAAGGACGCGCAGAAGAACGAGTACCTGGGCGCCCGGGGGGCGAAGTTCGCGCTCTTCCCCGGCTCGGCGCTGTTCCGCAAGCCGCCACGCTGGGTGATGGCCGCCGAGCTGGTGGAGACCTCCCGGCTCTGGGGTCGGGTCGCCGGCCGGATCGAGCCGGAGTGGGTCGAGCCGCTCGCCCAGCACCTGGTGAAGCGCAGCTACAGCGAGCCGCACTGGGAGAAGAAGCAGGCGGCGGTGATGGCGTACGAGAAGGTCACCCTCTACGGCGTCCCGCTGGTCACCGCTCGCAAGGTCAACTTCGGCCGGATCGACCCGGCGCTGAGCCGCGAGCTGTTCATCCGGCACGCGCTGGTCGAGGGCGACTGGTCCACCCACCACCAGTTCTGGCGGGACAACCAGCGGCTGCTGACCGAGATCGAGGAGCTGGAGCATCGGGCCCGGCGGCGGGACATCCTGGTCGACGACGAGACGATCTTCCAGTTCTACGACGAGCGGATCCCGGCCGACGTGGTCTCCGGCCGGCACTTCGACGCGTGGTGGAAGAAGACCCGGCGGGACCGGCCGGAGCTGCTCACCTTCACCCGCGAGCTGCTGGTCAACGCCGGCCGGGGCGGGGTGGACGAGGCCGACTACCCCGACGAGTGGTCCGCCGACGGGGTGAACCTGCCGCTGACCTACCGGTTCGAGCCGGGCACCCCGACCGACGGGGTGACCGTGGACATCCCGCTGCCGCTGCTCAACCAGGTGCCGGCCGAGAGCTTCGACTGGCAGGTGCCCGGGCTGCGCGAGGAACTGGTGGTCGCGCTGATCCGGTCGCTGCCCAAGGCGGTGCGCCGCAACTTCGTCCCGGTGCCCGACTACGCCCGGGCGGCGCTGGCGGCCATGCCGGCCGGTGAGGAGCCGCTGCTCGACGCGCTGACCCGGCAGCTGCGTCGGATGACCGGGGTGACCGTGCCCCGGGACGCGTGGGACCTGGAGAAGCTGCCGGCGCACCTGCGGGTCAGCTTCCGGGTGCTCGACGAGGAGAACAAGCCGGTCGCCGAGGGCAAGGACCTGCCGGCCCTGCAACGCCAGCTCAAGGCGGAGGTACGTCAGGTGGTGGCGGCCGCCGCGCCGGACGTGGCCCGCACCGGGCTGCGCGAGTGGAGTATCGGCACCCTGCCACGCACCATCGAGCAGGTCCGTGCCGGCTACGCGGTGACTGCGTACCCGGCGCTGGTGGACGAGGGCGCCACGGTCGGGGTGAAGGTGTTCGACTCGCCGGCCGAGCAGGAGGCCGCGCACTGGGCCGGCACCCGGCGACTGCTGCGGCTGACCGTGCCCTCACCGGCGAAGTTCCTCCAGGGGCGGCTGTCGAACGAGGCGAAGCTGGCGCTGAGCCGCAACCCGCACGGCGGGGTGCAGCCGCTCATCGAGGACGCCGCCGGGGCGGCGATCGACAAGCTGGTCGGCGACGCGGGCGGGCCGGCCTGGGACGCCGACGGGTTCGCCGCGGTGCGTGAGAAGGTCCGCGCCGACCTGGTGGACACCGTCGTCGAGGTGATGGACCGGGTACGCCGGGTGCTCGCCGCCGCGTACGCGGTGGAGCAGCGGCTCGGTCGGACCCAGAACCTGGCAGTGGTGGCCGCCCTGGCCGACATCCGGGCCCAGCTCACCGGCCTGGTGCACGCCGGCTTCGTCACCGAGACCGGGTACGCCCGGCTGCCCGACCTGCTGCGCTACCTGACCGCGATCGAGCGGCGGCTGGACCGGCTGCCGGGCAACCCGCAGCGGGACAAGCAGCAGCAGGACCGGATCGCGGTGGTGTGGAAGGAGTACCAGGACATGCTCGCCGCCCTGCCGCCGACGAAGCGGACCTCGGCGGCGGTCCGGCAGATCCGCTGGATGATCGAGGAGCTGCGGGTGAACGTCTTCGCCCAGGCGCTGGGCACCCCCTACCCGGTCTCCGAGCAGCGCATCTACCGGGCGATGGACGAGGCCGAGGGCCGCTGACCCGGCCCGACCGCTACGCCAGGGGCTCGACGCCGGCCGGCAGCTGGCCCTCGGCGGTCGCGTCCCGGACGTAGTCGAGCAGGATCCGGCGCAGCTCCCGCCCGGCGTGGGTGGGCACCACGTCCCGCCGGCGGGCCACCGCGATGGTCCGGGTCACCCCGGGCGGCGCCAGCCGGGTGAACCGTACGCCCGGGCGGCGGGCGATGCCCGGCACCAGCGCGACGCCCAGCCCGGCCTCGACGAAGCTGAGCACCGCGTCCATCTCGCCGCCGTCGACCGCGACGGTCGGCTCGAAGCCCGCCGCCCGGCACGCCTGGAGGGTGGCGTCGCGCAGGTCGTAGCCCTCGCGGAACATCACCATCGGCTGGTCGCGCAGGTCGGTGATGAGCAGCCGACCGGTCGGCATCGCGGCGGGCAGCTGCTCCACCGACGCCACCACCAGGCTCTCCCGCAGGATCGGGTCGGCGCGCAGGCCCGGGTCGATGCCCTGCGCGGGCATGATGATCAGGGCCAGGTCGAGGTCGCCGCGGAGCAGGTCGCGGACCAGGTCCTGCGAGCCGCCCTCCTCGACCCGCAGGTCGATGGTGGGGTGCGCGTCACGGAACCGGCGCAGCACCGGCGGGGCGAGCGAGGTGGCCAGGCTCGGGGTGGCGCCGAGGCGGACCCGGCCCCGCCGCAGCCCGACCAGCTCCTGCACCTCGCGGGTGGCGGTGTCGACGTCGGCGAGGATCCGCTTGGCCAACGGCAGCAGCACCTCGCCGGCCGCGGTGAGGCTGATGTTGCCCCTTACCCGCTCGAAGAGCGGGGCCCCGAGGTCGGTCTCCAGGGCGTGAATTTGCTTACTCAACGAAGGCTGGGTTATCCCCACCAGGTCGGCGGCTTGGGTGAAATGTCGTACTTCTGCGACCGCGACGAAGTACCGGAGCTGATGGAGCTGCATCTACATAGCTTATGGCTATCAAGACTACGAGGTCGATGCATTGGACGACTGATCAAACTGCTCCTAGCGTCGGTCGCGTGGTAGTCACGAGAACACGGTCGCCCATCCGCTCCAATGTCGGCCTCAAGGCCGTCATGGCGGTGACGGGCATCATCCTGGTGCTGTTCCTGATCCTGCACATGCTCGGCAACCTGAAGGTGTTCACGGGGGAGACCTCGTTCGACCACTACGCGCACTGGCTGCGCGACATCGGCAAGCCGCTGCTGCCGGGCGTCTGGTTCCTCTGGATCCAGCGCGGCGCGCTGACGATCGCCGTCGTGGCGCACATCGCCGCCGCCACCATGCTGGCCCGGCGCTCCCGCGCCGCCCGCCCGGTCCGGTACGCGCACCGCCCGAAGGTGCAGGGCAGCTACGCGGCCCGCACGATGCGCTGGGGCGGAGTGATCATCCTGCTCTTCGTGATCTACCACCTGCTGGACCTGACCACCGGCCACCTCAACCCGGTCGGCGACCCGAGCAAGCCGTACGCCAACGTCGTCGCCGACTTCGCGCCGGAGCGCTGGTACGTCACGCTCTTCTACACCCTGGCGATCGTCGCGCTCGGCTTCCACCTGCGGCACGGGGCGTTCAGCGCGTTCCGCAGCCTCGGCCAGCAGACCCCGAAGGGCGAGCGCCGGGCGCGCACCGCGGCGCTGGTCTTCGCCGTCGCCCTCTGCGCCGGCTTCCTGGTGGTCCCGTTCGCCGTACTCACCGGATTGGTGTCCTGACATGGATCTTTACACCGAGGGCGACCCGATCGCCGACACCAAGGCTCCCGACGGCCCGATCGAGACCCGCTGGGAACGCCGCCGCTTCGACGCCAAGCTGGTCAACCCGGCCAACCGGCGGAAGATGACGGTGATCGTGGTCGGCACCGGCCTGGCCGGCGGCTCGGCCGCCGCCACGCTCGCCGAGCAGGGCTACCAGGTCAAGTCCTACTGCTACCAGGACAGCCCGCGCCGGGCGCACTCGATCGCCGCCCAGGGCGGCATCAACGCCGCCAAGAACTACCGCAACGACGGCGACTCGGTGCACCGGCTCTTCTACGACACGGTCAAGGGCGGCGACTTCCGCTCCCGCGAGTCGAACGTGCACCGGCTGGCCGAGGTCTCGGTCAACATCATCGACCAGTGCGTGGCGCAGGGCGTCCCGTTCGCCCGCGAGTACGGCGGCCTGCTGGACACCCGCTCCTTCGGCGGCGCCCAGGTGCAGCGCACCTTCTACGCCCGGGGCCAGACGGGCCAGCAGCTGCTGCTCGGCGCGTACCAGGCGCTGGAGCGGCAGATCGGCCTGGGCAACGTGGAGATGAACTCCCGGCACGAGATGCTGGAGTTGATCGTCGTCGACGGCAAGGCCCGGGGCATCGTGGTCCGGGACCTGGTCACCGGCGAGATCACCACCGAGTTCGCGGACGCGGTGGTGCTCGCCTCCGGCGGCTACGGCAACGTCTTCTACCTCTCCACCAACGCCAAGGGCTGCAACGTCACCGCCACCTGGCGGGCGCACCGCAAGGGCGCGTACTTCGCCAACCCCTGCTACACCCAGATCCACCCGACCTGCATCCCGGTCTCCGGCGACCACCAGTCGAAGCTGACCCTGATGAGCGAGTCGCTGCGCAACGACGGCCGGGTGTGGGTGCCGAAGGCCAAGGGCGACACCCGCGGCCCGAAGGACATCCCCGAGGACGAGCGGGATTACTACCTGGAGCGGATCTACCCCTCCTTCGGCAACCTGGTGCCCCGGGACATCGCCTCCCGGGCCGCGAAGAACGTCTGCGACGAGGGGCGCGGCGTCGGCCCGACCGGGCTCGGCGTCTACCTCGACTTCGCCGACGCCATCCAGCGACTCGGCCGCAAGGCCATCGAGGCCAAGTACGGCAACCTCTTCGAGATGTACGAGCGGATCACCGGCGAGGACCCGTACGAGGTGCCGATGCGGATCTACCCCGCCGTGCACTACACGATGGGCGGCCTCTGGGTCGACTACGACCTGCAGTCCACCATCCCCGGCCTGTTCGTGATCGGTGAGGCGAACTTCTCCGACCACGGCGCCAACCGGCTCGGCGCCTCCGCGCTGATGCAGGGCCTCGCCGACGGCTACTTCGTGCTGCCGAACACCATCGCCAACTACCTGGCCGCCGGCCCGTTCGAGAAGGTCGACGGCAGCCACCCGGCGGCGGTCGAGGCGCGGCGCGACGTCGAGGACCGGATCCAGCGGCTGCTGGCGGTCAACGGCGACCGGACCGTCGACTCGTTCCACCGCGAGCTGGGCCAGATCATGTGGGAGCACTGCGGCATGGAGCGCAGTGAGGCGGGGCTGCGCAAGGCGATCCACGAGATCCGGGCCCTGCGCGAGCAGTTCTGGCAGCGGGTCCGGGTGCTCGGCGACGGCGACGGGCTCAACCAGTCGCTGGAGAAGGCCGGCCGGGTGGCCGACTTCTTCGAGCTGGCCGAGCTGATGTGCATCGACGCCCTGCACCGCGAGGAGTCCTGCGGCGGCCACTTCCGGGCCGAGCACCAGACCCCCGACGGTGAGGCGCAGCGCGACGACGAGCGGTTCGCCTACGTCGCGGCGTGGGAGTTCACCGCCACCGGCGAACCCTCGGTGCTGCACAAGGAAGACCTGAAGTTCGAATACGTCCACCCCACGCAGCGGAGCTACAAGTGAACCTGACCCTGCGCATCTGGCGCCAGTCCGGCCCCGAGGACAAGGGTCGGATGGTGACCTACCAGGTCGACGACGTCTCCCCGGACATGTCGTTCCTGGAGATGCTCGACGTGCTCAACGAGCGGTTGATCCTCGCCGGCGAGGAGCCGGTGGCGTTCGACCACGACTGCCGCGAGGGCATCTGCGGCATGTGCGGCCTGATGATCAACGGCAACGCGCACGGGCCGCAGCGCGGCACCACCGCCTGCCAGCTGCACATGCGGCAGTTCTCCGACGGCGACACGATCGACATCGAGCCGTGGCGGGCCCGGGCCTTCCCGGTGATCAAGGACCTGGTGGTCAACCGCGGCGCGTTCGACAAGATCATCGCGGCCGGCGGCTACATCACCGCGCCGACCGGCAGCGCCCCCGAGGCGCACTCGGTGCCGGTGGCCAAGGCCAACGCGGACGCCGCCTTCGAGTCGGCGGCCTGCATCGGCTGCGGCGCCTGCGTGGCGGCCTGCCCGAACGGCTCGGGCATGCTCTTCACCGCGGCCAAGGTCACCCAGCTCTCGCTGCTGCCGCAGGGCCAGCCCGAGCGGTACACCCGGGTGATCGGCATGGTCGACGCGCACGACGAGGCCGGCTTCGGCGGCTGCACCAACGCCGGCGAGTGCACGGTGGTCTGCCCGAAGGGCATCCCGCTGAACACCATCGGCCGGCTGAACCGGGACTACCTGAAGGCCACCGCCAAGCGGGGCGACACCCCCGGCTCCTGAGCCTGGCGGCTCGTCGGACGGGCCGCCGCACTCCCCGATCGGGAGCGCGGCGGCCCGTCCCCCTTCTCCCAGCTCTCCCGCGAGCCACGGCTCGGCGGGGGACCGCCCGCCCGGCCGCCGGTTCAACCCGGCCTGCCGGGGTAGCACCCGGGGGACGCGCACGGCGAAGGGAATCGGGCATGAAGGCACTGACCTGGCAGGGCAAGCGGGACGTACGGGTGGAGGACGTGCCCGACCCGCGCATCGAGGAACCGACCGACGCGGTCATCCGGGTCACCTCCACCGCGATCTGCGGCTCCGACCTGCACCTGTACGAGGTGCTCGGGCCCTACCTGAAGCCCGGCGACGTGCTCGGCCACGAGCCGATGGGCATCGTCGAGGAGGTCGGGCCCGGGGTGACCCGGCTCAAGCCCGGTGACCGGGTGGTGGTGCCGTTCAACATCGCCTGCGGCTCCTGCTGGATGTGCGACCGGCAGCTGTACGCGCAGTGCGAGACCACCCAGGTCACCGCGCAGGGCAAGGGCGCCGCGCTGTTCGGCTACACCTCGCTCTACGGGTCGGTGCCCGGCGGGCAGGCCGAGTACCTGCGGGTGCCACACGCCGGGTTCGGCCCGATCAAGGTGCCGGCGACCGGCCCCGACGAGCGCTGGCTGTACCTCTCCGACATCCTCCCCACCGCCTGGCAGGCGGTGAAGTACGCCGACACCCCGCCGGGCGGCACCCTGGCCGTCTTCGGGCTGGGCCCGGTGGGCCAGTTCTGCGCCCGGATCGGGCGGCACCTCGGCGCGGGCCGGGTGATCGGGCTGGACCTGGTGCCGGAACGGCTGGCGATGGCCCGCCGGCACGGCATCGAGGTGCTCGACGTCAGCGAGCTGGACGACGTGCCGAGCACGCTGATCGACCTGGTCGACGGGCGCGGCCCGGACGCGGTGATCGACGCGGTCGGCATGGAGGCACACGGCGCGCCGCTGGGCAAGCTCGCCCAGACCGCCGCCGGGCTGCTGCCGGACGCGCTCGCCCGGACGATGACCGACAAGATCGGCGTGGACCGGCTGGTCGTGCTCAAGGCCGCGCTCAAGGCGGTCCGCCGCGGCGGCACCGTCTCCGTCTCAGGGGTGTACGGCGGCGAGGTCGACCCGCTGCCGCTGATGGAGATGTTCGACCGGGGCGTGCAGCTGCGGATGGGGCAGTGCCACGTGCGCCGCTGGGTCGACGAGATCATGCCGCTGCTCGCCGACGACGCCGATCCGCTGGGCGTGGCTGACCTGCGGACCCACCGGGTGCCGCTGGCGCGGGCGCCGCAGGCGTACGAGATGTTCCAGAAGAAGGAGGACGGCTGCGTCAAGGTCGTGCTCGAACCGTGAGCCGGGTCGTGGTGGTCACCGGCGCCACCAGCGGGATCGGCCGGGCGGCGGCCCGGGCCTTCGCCGAGCGCGGGGACCGGCTGGTGCTCGCCGCCCGCTCGCCCGCCACCCTCGCCGAGGTACGCGCCGAGTGCGCCGCCGCCGGCGCCCAGGCGCTGGACGTACCGACCGACATCACGGCCGACGGCGCGGTCGACGCGCTCGCGGACGCGGCGGTGGACCGGTTCGGCCGCGTCGACGTCTGGCTGCACACCGCGGCGGTGATGGCGTACGGCCGGTTCGAGGAGACCCCGGCGCGGGTCTTCGAGCAGGTGGTACGCACCGACCTGCTGGCCGCCGCGGCGGTGGCCCGGGTGGCGCTGCGCCGGTTCCAGGCCGCCGGTGGCGGGACGCTGATCCTCGTCGGCTCGGTACTGGGGCACATCACCGCCCCCTACCTGAGCGGCTACGTGGCGAGCAAGTGGGGGTTGCAGGGGCTGGGCCGGGTGCTGCAGCAGGAGGCCCGGGACACCCCCGGCGTCGAGGTCTGCCTGGTCAGTCCGGGCAGTGTGGACACCCCCGTCTACCAGCGGGCCGCGAACCATTTGGGTCGGCTCGGCCGCCCACCCCTGCCGGTCACCACCCCGGAGCGGGTCGCCCGGGCCATCCTGGACTGCGCCGACCGGCCCCGCCGGGAGGTCTCCGTGGGCCGGGCCAACGTGGTGATGCGGGTCGGCTTCACCGCGCTGCCCGGCGTCTACGACGTCCTGGTCGGGCCACTGATGCGGCTGCTGGCGCTGACCGACCGGCGCACCCCGCCGCGCGACGGGGTGGTGTTCGCTGCCGACCCGTCCAGCGAGGTGGTCCGCGGCGGCTGGCTGCCCGACCTCGGGCAGCTGGCCCGCGCCGTCGGCGGCCTGCCCGGCGCGGTCGGATCGGCGCTGCGGCGGCGGCCGTGGTGAGCACGGGATCACCCGCTTCGATCTCTTCCCCTATGGTGGCCGGAGGACATGATCCGCGCCGGACGGGAGAGACGATTGGCCATCAGAGTGAACCGCAGGACCGCACTGGGCATCGGCACGGTGGCCACCGCCGGCACCGTGCTGGGTAGCGCGGTGCCCGCCGCCGCTGACCCGGGATCGTCGGCCGTCGCCGGCCGCTCCGCCCGGGTCAACGCCCGACCGGAACTGGTCGCGCCGCTGATCCAGGCGGCCTACCTGCGGGAGACGACGACGGCCGGCGGGAACTGGCAGGCCTACCTCAGCCTGGCCACCGCCGACGGGCCGCTGGAGGTCGTGGCCGACTCGCCCGACCAGGTGCTCGAGGCGTACAGCGTGAACAAGATCGCGGTCGCGGTGGCGGTGCTCGACAAGGTCGACCGAGGGCTGCTCACGCTGGACCAGCGGGTCGACGTGACCGCCGCGATCGTGGTGCCGGGCGGGGACGGCATCTTCAGCCTGGACAACGCCTACCCCAGCTCGGTCACCCTCGGCCACGCGCTGGCCGCCCTGCTGACCGTCTCGGACGACACAGCGGTACGCCTCTGCGGCCTGGTCTGCCCGGCCGCCGAGCTGAACAGCATCCTGGTGGCCAAGGGCTTCCCGAAGACGCAGGTGCAGCCGGTGGCCAACCCGAACCGGTTCTTCCTCGGCACCAGCACGCCCCGGGAGACGCACGACCTGCTGCGGGCGCTGGTCGCCGGCACCCTGCTCACGCCGGCCTCCACCGCGTTCCTGCTCAAGCTGCTGCGCTCCCCCATCGCGTTCAACGAGGGGATCCGGCGCACCACGTCGTCGGCCGAGCGGGCCCGGATCGCCACCAAGGCCGGCTGGTTCGCCGACGCCCGGCACGAGGCCGGCGTGATCTTCGACGCCGCCGGGGCACCGCTGGTGACGTACGTGCTCTTCGCCGACGGGCAGGCCGACCCGGACAACTACGGCGCCACCCACCCCGCCGTGACGGCCCGGGCCCGGCTGGGCCGGCGGATGCTGGACGTCACCGCCAACCTCACCGGCGCCGGGGTGACCCACCGGCTGGCCGCCCAGCGGCCGAGCAACGGCGGCTGAGCCGCCCGCGTGCCGCCGTGACCGCCGTGGCCGCCCGATTCGCCCGGCCACGGCGGTGCCACGGTGGCTACCGTGTAGGGCGGGAGACGGCGGAGGGGACGGCGATGCGGCGACCAGTGGGGCGATCGGAACTCGACCAGGCGTGGGGGCGCCGACTGCGCGGCGGCGTCGGGCTGGCCGCGCTCGCCGGGCTGGCCTGGGTCGCCCGGGACGTGCCGGCGGCGCTCGGTGGCCGGCTCACCGGCGCCCGGGCCGAGCGGGCCGCCCGCTCACCGCAGTTCCGCGACGGCACCTTCCACAACCGGGCGAGCACCCGGACGATGGTCGCCGACCCCGGCCGCAACCTGCTCTGGGAACTGGTCTTCGGCAAGCAGCAGCGCCGGCCCCGCTCGGCGGTGCCGCTGCTGCGCCCGGCCGAGCCGCCGGCCACCGACACCGACCGGCAGCTGAACGTCGTCTGGTACGGCCACGCCTCCGCGCTGATCGAGATCGAGGGCCGGCGGGTGCTGCTCGACCCGGTGTGGAGCGAACGCTGCTCACCGTCGGCCATGGTCGGCCCGCGCCGGCTGCACGAGCCCCCGGTACGCCTCGACGAACTGCCGCCGGTCGACGCGATCCTGATCTCGCACGACCACTACGACCACCTCGACATGGCCACCGTGCGAGCGTTGCTGGCGAGCCAGTCCGCGCCGTTCCTGGTGCCGCTCGGGGTCGGCGCGCACCTGGACCGCTGGGGCGTACCGGCGGACCGGATCGTCGAGCTGGACTGGTCGGAGTGCCACCGGGTGGGCGGGTTGGAGATCACCGCCACCGCCGCCCAGCACTTCTCCGGGCGGGGGCTGCGCCGCGACGGCACGTTGTGGAGCTCGTGGGTGATCGCCGGGGCGCGGCGCAAGGTCTTCTACACCGGTGACTCCGGCTACTTCGACGGGTACGCCGAGATCGGCGCGGAGCACGGCCCGTTCGACGTGACCCTGATGCAGATCGGCGCGTACGACCGGGCCTGGCCGAGCATCCACATGTTCCCCGAGGAGGCGGTCAGCGCCCACCTGGACCTGCGCGGCGGGCTGCTGATCCCGGTGCACTGGGCCACCTTCAACCTCGCCCTGCACGACTGGTCCGAGCCGGTGGACCGGCTCTGGGCCGAGGCCAAGGCGCGCGACGTGCGGCTGGCCGTGCCGCGGCCGGGCGAGCGGGTGGTGGTGGACGACCCGCCCGCGGTCGACGGCTGGTGGCAGTCGGTCGCCTGAGCGGTCCACTGGTCCGGGGCGCCGCCGGCGCGCCCGACGCCCCGCCGGACGCCCGGCCGGCGGTCAGAGCACGAAGGCGTCGGTCCAGAGGGCGCCGGAGCGGCCGGAGAGCGCGTCCAGCATGGCGACCGCCTGGTTGTCGGTGAGCTGCGCGACGAAGTCGACGATGGCCCGCCCCCGGGCCTTGCCGATCCGGTCCGGGGTACGCGGATGCAGCTCCGCCTCGGCCAGCTCGACCAGGTCGTGCAGCCGGCGCGGCAGCCGGGACTCCTCCTCGGGGTCGAGCAGCCAGTCCAGCAGCGCCTCCACCAGCGTGCCCAGCAGCCGGGCCTGGCCGCGCTGGTGCAGGGCCAGATCGGGCCGGGCCAGCACGAACCGGTGGTGGACGAACTTGAGCACCTGCACCTCGTGCCACTGCGCCGGGGCCAGCAGCACGTGCCCGGAGCGCACCGACGGGTGCTCCACCACGGTGATCGCGTCGACGAACCGGGTGGTCCACCGGGCGGAGAAGCGGGCCACGTACTGCTCCGCCTCGATCGAGCCGTCGAACGGCACCGCGAGCAGCCCCTCCACCAGTTCCTCGCGGACGTGCTCGACGGCGGCGGCGAACGCCTCGTCGTCGGCGACCCAGGCGTCCTTGCGGTGCAGCTGCCGGCGCAGCCGCTCGATCGCCGCGCCGGGCCGGCGGGCCGCGCTGCCCAGGGCGGCGTCGGTGATGGCCCGGAAGTGCCCGCTCTCGCGCTGCCACGCCATCAGCTCGGCGGCCACCGCCCCCTGCTGGAGCACACCGACCCGGTAGAAGTCCTCCACGTCGTGGATGGCGTACGCGATGTCGTCGGCGGTGTCCATCACGGACGCCTCGACGGTCTGCTGCCAGTCCGCGATCCGGCCGACGAACGGCTCCCGGGCCTGGCGCAGGTCGTCCACCTCGGTCCGGTACGCGCCGAACTTCGCCGAGCCGCTGGCCGGGTCGTCCGGCGGCGGGGTGGCACCGCGCGGCGGCGGCTCCATCAGCCGGGGGTGCGGATCGGGGTGGTCCAGCCGGGTCCACGGATATTTCAGCAGCGCCGCCCGGACGGCCGCGGTCAGGTCCAGGCCGGTGGTCGCCGCGCCCCGGATCTCGGTGCTGGTGACGATCCGGTACGACTGCGCGTTGCCCTCGAAGCCGTCGGCGAGCCCCAACCGGTGCCGGGCCAGCCGGTCCAGCACCCGCTCCCCCAGGTGCCCGAACGGCGGGTGGCCAAGGTCGTGCGCCAGTGCAGCCGCCTCCACCACGTCGGGATCGCAGCCACCGAGCTTCGCCAGCAGGTCGCGGTACTCGCCGTCGGCGGTGAGCCGTTCGGCGATCGCCCGCGCCACCTGGGCGACCTTGAGGCTGTGGGTGAGCCGGTTGTGCACCAGCAGGCCGGAGCCGACCGGGCTGATCACCTGGGTGACCCCGCCGAGGCGGGCGAAGAACGGCGAGCCGACGATCCGGTCGCGGTCCGACCGGAACGGACTCGTCGCCAGATCGCCGAGGGCCCGGGCGCTGCCGCCGAAGAGCCGCCGGGCGCGCGGCTCCGCAGGTTGCTCCATGATCGCCACGCTAGCGCAGGGTGGCCGGCGCCGACGACGGCTCGCCGCCGTACCGGCCGGGCGCGACGACGGCCGTCGGGGCCGGCCGGCAGAATGCAGGGCGGACCCCAGACCCGAAGGCGGATCGAGATCGTGACCCTCTCTGTTCATCAGCGGATCGCCGAGGAGCTCGGCGTCGCCGAGCGTCAGGTGCGGGCAGCCGTCGAGCTGCTCGACGGCGGCGCCACCGTGCCGTTCATCGCCCGGTACCGCAAGGAGGCCACCGGCCTGCTCGACGACACCCAGCTGCGCACCCTGGAGGAGCGGCTGCGCTACCTGCGCGAGCTGGACGAGCGACGGGCCGCCGTGCTGGAGTCGATCCGCGGCCAGGGCAAGCTGGACGAGGCGCTGGAAGCGCAGATCATGGCCGCCGACTCCAAGTCCCGGCTGGAGGACATCTACCTGCCCTACAAGCCGAAGCGGCGGACCCGGGCGCAGATCGCCCGCGAGGCGGGGCTGGAGCCGCTGGCCGACACGCTGCTGGCCGACCCGTCCCGGGAGCCCCGGGAGGTGGCCGCCGGCTTCGTCGACGCCGACAAGGGGGTGGCTGACGCGGCCGCCGCGCTAGACGGCGCCCGGGCCATCCTGATCGAGCGGTTCGCCGAGGACGCGGATCTGATCGGGTCGCTGCGCGAGCAGATGTGGTCGCGGGGCCGGCTGGTCTCCCGGGTACGCGACGGGCAGGAGCAGCCCGGCGCGAAGTTCGCCGACTACTTCGACTTCGCCGAGCCGTACCCGAAGCTGCCGTCGCACCGGATCCTGGCGATGTTCCGGGGCGAGAAGGAGGGCGTGCTCGACCTGACGATGGACCCGGAGCCGGGGGGTGACCCGGACGCGCTGGTTACCGGCCCGACCCGGTACGAGGCGGCCATCGCCGGCCGGTTCGGGATCACCGACCAGGGGCGCCCGGCCGACCGGTGGCTGGCCGACACGGTGCGCTGGGCCTGGCGTACCCGGATCCTCATCCACCTCGGCGCGGACCTGCGGATGCGCCTGTGGCAGGCGGCCGAGGAGGAGGCGGTCCGGGTCTTCGCCACCAACCTGCGCGACCTGCTGCTGGCCGCCCCGGCCGGCACCCGGGCGACCATGGGCCTCGACCCGGGGCTGCGCACCGGGGTGAAGGTCGCCGTGGTGGATGCCACCGGCAAGGTGGTCGCCACCGACACGATCTACCCGCACGAGCCGCGCCGGCAGTGGGACGCCTCGATCGAGACGCTGGCCCGGCTCGCCGCGGCGCACCGGGTGGAGCTGGTCGCGATCGGCAACGGCACCGCCTCGCGCGAGACCGACAAGCTGGCCGGTGAGCTGATCAAGCGGCACCCGCAGCTCAACCTCACCAAGGTGGTGGTCTCCGAGGCCGGCGCGTCGGTCTACTCGGCGTCCGCGTACGCCGCGCAGGAGCTGCCCGGGCTGGACGTCTCGCTGCGCGGGGCGGTCTCCATCGCCCGACGCCTGCAGGACCCGCTCGCCGAGCTGGTCAAGATCGACCCGCGGTCGATCGGGGTCGGCCAGTACCAGCACGACCTGTCGGAGGTAAAGCTCTCCCGGTCGCTGGACGCGGTGGTGGAGGACTGCGTGAACGCGGTCGGGGTGGACGTGAACACCGCCTCCGCGCCGCTGCTGACCCGGGTCTCCGGCATCGGCGCCGGGCTGGCGGAGAACATCGTGCTGCACCGGGACGCCAACGGCCCGTTCCGTTCCCGGGCCGAGCTGAAGAAGGTGCCGCGGCTCGGCCCGAAGGCGTTCGAGCAGTGCGCCGGCTTCCTGCGCATTCCCGACGGCGACGACCCGCTGGACTCCTCCAGCGTGCACCCGGAGGCGTACCCGGTGGTACGCCGGATCCTGGCGCACACCGGGCAGGACCTGCGGTCGCTGATCGGGAAGAGCGCCATCCTGCGCGGGCTGCGGGCCACCGATTTCGTCGACGAGACGTTCGGCCTGCCGACGGTCACCGACATTCTCGCCGAGCTGGAGAAGCCGGGCCGCGACCCGCGGCCGGAGTTCCGCACCGCCACCTTCGTCGAGGGGGTGGAGAAGATCAGCGACCTGGCGCCCGGCATGGTGCTGGAGGGCGTGGTCACCAACGTGGCCGCGTTCGGCGCGTTCGTGGACGTCGGGGTGCACCAGGACGGCCTGGTGCACGTCTCGGCGATGTCCCGGACGTTCGTCAAGGACCCCCGCGAGGTGGTCAAGTCCGGTGACGTGGTCCGGGTCAAGGTGCTCGACGTCGACGTGCCGCGCAAGCGGATCTCGCTGACCCTGCGACTGGAGGACGACGCGGAGCCCGGCGG
This sequence comes from Micromonospora echinaurantiaca, assembly GCF_900090235.1. Classification (NCBI taxonomy): domain Bacteria; kingdom Bacillati; phylum Actinomycetota; class Actinomycetes; order Micromonosporales; family Micromonosporaceae; genus Micromonospora; species Micromonospora echinaurantiaca. The sequence goes on from NZ_LT607750.1 coordinate 4,178,964, forward strand.
CCGCCGGGAGCGCGGCGGCGGTCGCGGGGAGTCGGGCGGCCCGCGCGCCGACCGCGCCGACCGCGGTGCCCAGGGCGGGCGCGGCGGCCAGGGCGGGCGCGGCGGCCAGGGCGGTCGCGGCGGCGGCCAGGGCGGTCGCGGTGGGTCGCAGCGGCAGGGCCGGGGTGGTACGGCCCCGGCGCCGGCGCCGGCCAACGGCGCGATGGCCGACGCGCTGCGCCGGGCCGGCCTGGCTTGACCAGCCGGGCTGCCTGACGGGCTGGGCTGCGTGACGGGCCGGGGTGCGTGACGGGCCGGGCTGTTTGACGGGCCGGTCCACCTGCGCATCGGGAGGCGATGTGTGCCGGGCCAGCCTGGCCCGGCACAGCGCGGTGGTGCCAGGGTCGCCCGGCCCGACTGCACCCCGGAGCGACAGCGTGACTGCCCGGTGGTCGACCGTGCCGCAGGCTCGGCGCAGGCGGTCTTCCCGCCGAGCGGACGCTGTGGAGCTGATGTCGTAGACGGATCGCGGTGGTGACACCACGAACGGTCCACTCCGCCCCGACGGGACCCGCGCGGACCAGGACCGTCGCGCCCTGTCGACCTGCCCGCACAGCCGGGGCACACCAATCCGCCACCCGTCGAGCGACAGGACGGTGCGTGTGGCGACCGCTCGCCACGACCGGCGGTCTCACTGAGCCGCCCTCCAGCACAACAGCGGCCCGGGCGGCGGGTACCCCGGGGGGCCAGCCGGGCGGCGTTGAGGTGGGTGGGCGGGGGCGGTCGGGCGGGTGGGCGTACCGTCGCGTCGTGGGTGAGGTGGACGGCCTGGACTGGCGGGAGCGGCAGCGCCGCGCGGTGCGGGCGCACGCGGCGGCCGACGAGCGGCGCCGGGCGGCGGAGCGGGCCGAGGCCGCCGAGTTGGTGGCCGAATTCGTGGCCGAGGCGACCCGGCGTGGGCTGGCCACCACCCGGCTGGTCGCCCGCGACTACGCCGGGCGCGGCCGCTACCGCACCCGGCTCACCGGCTGGTACGTCGACCGGGCCCGGACCCGGGCGGTGGACGTCGACGGGCGGTTCCACCTGCTGACCGTGCCCGGCGGTCTGCGGGCGCGGCTGTTCGGCGCCGAGCCGCAGCCCAGCCCGCCGCCGCTGATCGTCGGGGAGGGCGGCCGGGACGGCGAGTCCGTCCCGCTCCGCACGCTGCTCGCCCGCCGGCTCGATGCCGGCGACGGCTGGCCGTGACCTGACTCAGCGGCCGCCCGCGCGGGCCGCCCGGCCTCCGCCGCCGGCTCGAGGCAGCTCGCCGCGTTGCGCGGCGCCGTGGCGGGCACGGTGTTGCAGGGCGCCGAACCGCCCGCGACGCCTGCCGTGACCGGACTTAGCGCCCGCGTCGCGCGGGCCGCCCGGCCTCGCGTCGGGCCAGCCGCCACCAGCCCAGCTGCTGTACGACGAGGGTGAGCAGCCCGGCGAGCACGATCGCGCACAGGTTGATCAACAGCTGTAGCGCCGAGCCGGCCGCCTCGTGCCAGACCCGGTACGCGGCGGCCACCGCGACGTTCGCGGCGGCCGGGACCGTGGTGACCGAGATCAGCACGCCGACCAGGCTGCCGGACTTCTTCGAGGTGAGCGAGAGCATGCCGGCCACCCCGGCGAGCAGACCGACCACCCAGGAGAGGGCGTCGGGCCGCCAGATGAAGTCGGTCAGCGGCCGTTCGGCCAGCAGCATGTCCCGGGTGACCAGGCCGGCCAGGTCCAGCGCCCAGGTGCTCAGCACGGTGGCCACCATCGCGGCCAGGAAGCCGACCACCAACGCCTGCACCGACCGGAGGATGACCCGGCCCCGGCGCCGCAGCAGCGCCACGCAGAGCGCCGCCAGCGGACCGAACTCCGGGCCCACCACCATCGCGCCGACGATGAGGATCGGCTGGTCCAGCAGCACACCGATGCCGGCGATCATCGTGGCCACGATGAGCAGCACCAGGTAGGTCGCGGAGAGTTCGGTCTGCTCGCCGGTCTTCGCGGCGATCTCGTCCCAGACCACCGCGTCGGCGCCGCTGCCGGGGGCGGTACGGGCGGCCCGGTCGGCGGCCGTCGAGATGGTCAGCTCCACGTCGTCGGCGGCGATGCCGCCGCGAGCTTCCACGCCGAGCTGCCGCAGGCCGTGCAGCACGCTGTCGGCGCTCTCCCGGACCACGTCGCAGAGGATGAGGTCGCCGCGCGGCTGGCGGGCGGCGTCGCTGAGCACCACCAGGTGGGTCACCCCGGGGTCGGCGGCCAGCAGATCCGTCACGGCCGGGGACTGGTCCGGCGGCACGATGACCCGCAGGTGCAGCACGGCACTCCCCTCGCCCGATCGGCCGCCGAGCAATCTACCGCCCGCCCGCCAACCCGAGGGTCCCGCGGGATCTACCTGGTCAGGGCCGTTTCCTCGGCGGGAGTTCTGGGGTTGATCCGACTGGTTACCGCCCGAGTGTCGTGATTCGGCACTGCTGCGAGCTAACCGCCTGTTACAACCCCTTTGTTGCTCAATGACTGTTGCAGGAGGTAAGAACGGTGCCTGGTCTCGTGATTGCGCCCGAACGCCCGCCGCGGCGGCCGGTCCGGCCCGAGCGGGGCAAGCGGATCATCGACGTGACCGTGGCCGCCGTGCTGCTGCTGCTCGCGACGCCGGCGCTGGCGCTGGTGGCGCTCCTGGTCGCGCTGGGCCTCGGCCGCCCGGTGCTGTTCCGCCAGCGCCGCGCCGGGCTGCACGGCCGGCTCTTCGACGTGGTCAAGTTCCGCACCATGCGGGCGCCCGACCCGAGCCGCGGGCTGGTCACCGACGGCGACCGGCTCACCCCGCTCGGCTGCTGGCTGCGGGCCACCAGCCTGGACGAGCTGCCCACGCTCTGGAACGTGCTGCGCGGCGACATGAGCCTGGTCGGGCCGCGCCCGCTGCTGCCGGAGTACCTGCCCCGCTACTCCCCCACCCAGGCCCGTCGACACGAGGTGCGGCCCGGGGTCACCGGGCTGGCCCAGGTACGCGGCCGCAACGGCCTGAGCTGGGAGGAGAAGTTCGACCTCGACGTGGAGTACGTCGACAACCGCTGCCTCCGGCTGGACCTGTCGATCCTCGTGGCGACCGTCCGCACGGTGCTGCGCCGCGAGGGCATCGCCGCTGCCGGCTCCCCGACCGCCCCCGAGTTCCTGGGCACGCCGAACCGGTCGGCGTCCCTCGATCGCACCCCGGCATGACCACCTGCCCCGGAGGCGCCTGATGAGCCCGACCATCTACCTGTCACCGCCCGACGTCGGGCCCCTGGAGGAGTCGTACCTGCTCGCCGCCCTGCGCTCGGGGTGGGTCGCGCCGGTCGGCCCCGATCTCGACGCGTTCGAGCGCGACGTGGCCGAGCGGGTGGGCGCCCGCGGTGCGGTAGCGGTGAGCTCCGGCACCGCCGCCCTGCACCTGGCCCTGCTGGGCGTCGGGGTCGGGCCCGACGACGTGGTCGTCGTGCCGACCCTGACCTTCGTGGCCACCGCGAACGCGGTCCGGTACACCGGCGCCCGGCCGGTCTTCGTCGACTGCGACCCGCACACCGGCAACGTCGACGTCCCGCTGCTGGCCGAACTGCTACGCCGGCTGGCCGACCGTGGCGAGCGGGTCGGCGCCGTGGTGCCGGTGGACATGTTCGGCAGCTGCGCCGACTACACGGCCCTGCTGCCGCTCTGCGCGGAAGCCGGCGTACCGGTGGTGGAGGACGCGGCCGAGGCACTCGGCGCCCGGCACGGCGGGCGGCCGGCCGGCACGTTCGGCCGGATCGGCGCCCTCTCCTTCAACGGCAACAAGATCATCACCACCTCCGGGGGCGGCATGCTGGTCTCCGACGACCTGGCGCTGCTGGCCCGGGCCCGGCACCTGGCCACCCAGGCGCGCGAGCCGCTGCCACACTACGAGCACCGCGAGACCGGCTACAACTACCGGCTGAGCAACCTGCTGGCCGCGTTGGGTCGGGCCCAGCTGGTCCGGCTGGACGGCATGATCGCCCGCCGCCGGCAGCTGCGCGACCGGTACGCCAAGCTCTTCGCACCGGTACCCGGGGTCGAGCTGATCGGCGCGGAGGACGCCGAGGCGAACTGCTGGCTGACCTGCATCCGGGTGGACCCCGAGCGGGCCGGTTGGCGAACCGCGGACCTCGCCACCCACCTGGCGGGGCGGGAGATCGAGACGCGGCCGGTGTGGCAGCCGATGCACCGGCAGCCGGCCTACGCCGGGGCCGAGAGCCTGCTCACCGGGGCGGCCGACGCGCTCTTCGCCGAGGGGCTCACCCTGCCCAGCGGCAGCGCGCTCACCGACCCGCAGATCGGGTACGTGCACGGCGCGATCGACGAGTTCCTGTCCCTGCGGACCGGAGCGGCGACGGCGTGATGATCCCACTGGTGGTGGTCGGCTGCGGCGGACACGGCCGGGAGGTGCTGACCATCGCCCGGGCCGTCAACGCCGCCGCCGGCCGGCAGCGCTGGCAACTGCTCGGCTTCCTCGACGACCGGCCCGCCGAGGAGAACCTCAAGCGGGTGCAGCGGCTGGACGTGCCGTACCTGGGTGGGCTCGACTGGCTGCGCGACGCGCCGGCGGACACCCACCACGTCATCGGCATCGGGGATCCCCGCGTCCGGCGCGCGGTCGGGCAACGCCTCGACCGGTACGCCACGCCGGCGGCCAGCCTGGTCCACCCGGCGGCCACGATTGGCCCGGACACCGAGCACGGGCCGGGGTTCGTCGCGTTCGCCGGCGCCCGGGTCACCACCAACGTGACCATCGGCCGGCACGTGCACCTCAACCAGAACGCCACCGTCGGCCACGACAGCACGCTCGCCGACTACGTCTCGGTGAACCCGCTCGCCGCCGTGTCGGGTGACTGCCAGTTGGCCGAAGGGGTGCTGATCGGGACCACCGCCGCGGTGTTGCAGGGGCTGCGCGTCGGACGGGACAGCACGGTCGGCGCGGGCGCCTGCGTGGTCCGGGACGTGCCGGAGGGCGTCGTGGTCAAGGGCGTACCCGCCCGGTGAGCGGAATCGTCCGCGCGGCGCGGGCGGCCCGTACATTCGGACGGCGATCGTAAAACCGCCCAAAAGGCTGGTCATGGCATGTAACTACTTAGACGAGCACAAAACTCCTCCCGCCGGTGCGTGGTGGGAGTGGTCGGAGACCGGACAGGAGCACACATGCCGCGGGACACACAGAGCACCCGTACGGAACTGACATCGCGGACCAGGGCACGCCGCCGGGCCATCGGCTTCCTCGCCACCGACACCACGGCGTGGATCGGCGGCTTCCTCGCGGCCGTCTGGACCCGGTACGAGTTCCAGCTACCCCCTGGCATGCTCGCCCGCGCCGCCGGGGTGGGCGCGGTCGCCGCCGTCGTGCACGTAGCGGTGGCCGGGCTGCGCCGGCTCTACTCGGGCCGGCATCCCCTCGGCAGCCTGCAGGAGGTGCAGGGCGTGGCGGGTACCACGCTCACCACGGCGGGCATCGTGCTGCTGGGCCTGCTGCCGTCGGTCGACCGGCCGGTACCGGCGAGCACACCGCTCGTCGGCGGCGCGCTCGCCCTGCTCTTCATGCTCGCCGCCCGGTTCGCCTACCGGCACCGCCGGGATCTGGCGATGCGGCCGGACGTCCGCTCCTCCACGCCCGTCCTGCTGTTCGGAATGGGTGACGCCGGGCAGGGCCTGCTGCGGGCGATGCTGAGCGACCCGCGCGGCCGGTACCTGCCGGTCGGCGCGCTCGACGACGACCCGGACAAGCGCGACCTGCGCATCGGCGGGGTACGGGTGCTCGGCGGCCGGCACGACGTGGGCGCCGCCGTCCGCCGCACCGGGGCCAGCACCGTCATCTTCTCGGTCGCCAACGCCGACGCCGCGCTGATCCGGCAGATCCGGGAGGCCACCCTGCAGACCGGCGCCGCGTTCAAGGTGCTGCCCCCGGTCCGCGACCTGCTCGACCACCGGATCACCGTCACCGACGTCCGCGACGTGCGGATCAGCGACCTGCTCGGCCGCCGCCAGGTCGTCGCCGACCTGCCCCTCACCAGCAACAGCATCGCCGGCCGTCGGGTGCTGGTCACCGGCGCCGGCGGCTCGATCGGTTCCGAGCTGTGCCGTCAGCTGATGAAGGCCGACCCGGGTGAGCTGATGATGCTCGACCGGGACGAGTCGGCCCTGCACAGCCTGCAGATGTCGCTGGCCGGGCGGGCCTTGCTGGACGGCCCCGAGCTGATCCTCGCCGACCTGCGCGACGACGAGGGCATCCGCCGGATCATCCAGGAACGCCGGCCGGACGTCATCTTCCACGCGGCCGCGCTGAAGCACCTCACGCTGCTGCAACGGCACCCCGGCGAGGCGGTGAAGACGAACGTCTGGGGCACATTGTCGGTGCTGGACGCCTGCCGCGACGTGGCCAAGTTCGTGAACATCTCCACCGACAAGGCGGCCGACCCGATCAGCGTGCTCGGCTACTCCAAGCGGATCACCGAGCGGCTGACCGCACACGCCGCCTCCCGGTTTCCCGGCACCTTCCTCAGCGTCCGGTTCGGCAACGTGCTGAGCAGCCGGGGCTCAGTGGTCACCGCGTTCCAGCGGCAGATCGAGGCGGGCCGCCCGCTGACCGTCACCCACCCCGAGGTGACCCGTTATCTGATGACGGTGCAGGAAGCGGTGCACCTGGTGCTGCAGGCCGCGGAGATCGGCCGGGACGGCGAGGCGTTGGTGCTCGACATGGGCGAACCGGTGCGCATCGCCGACCTGGCCCGGCAGCTGGCCGAGCAGGCGCAGAGCTCGGTGCCGATCGTCTACACCGGGCTGCGCCCCGGCGAGAAGCTGCACGAGGACCTGCTGGGCACCGGCGAGATCGACACCCGGCCGCTGCACCCGCTGATCTCACACGTGGCCGTCCCGGCGCTGGACCCGCTCGAGGTCAGCGGGCTCGACCCGTACGACGATCCGGAGAAGGTCATCGCCCAGCTCGCGCTGCTCTGCGCCGAGCCGTCGGGGCTCCGCGACGGCTCGGTGCAGGTGCCGCTCTCCCGCTGACCACAGGTCGACCCGCCGCCCGCGTTCACCGGGCGGCGGGTCGTTCCGTGTCCACCGACGCCGAACCCTTCCCGGCCGACCCGGGACGCGCGGCGTCACGGGTTCACATCGCGGTGGATCGAGCCGGCCGCCGCACGGGTGGCGTGGGGTGGCGGGACCGGCTCGGACGGCTGGTGGGCGGCACGGTCACGTGAGCTGGTGCTGACGAGCCCAATGGGTGTGACGACCTGCGGAGACGATGCGGGCCGGTGACCCGAATGTCGGTCACCGGCCCGTGAGACCAGCGGTCAGCGGCGGATGCCGGCCCAGTCGTGGTGGCGCCGGACGGTGGAGAGGATGAAGTCGACGACCCGGCGTGAGGTGTCCGGCACCCGGTAGTCGGCCGGGCACGGTACACCCGCGGCGGCCACCTGTTCGACGGTGACCTCGACCGCCTCCACCACCCCCTGCCGGTCGAGACCGGTCATGATGATGCCCCCGGCGTCCAGCGCCTCCGGGCGTTCGATCGACTCGCGTAGCGTGACCGCCGGGAACCCGAGGATGGCCGACTCCTCGCTGATGGTCCCGCTGTCCGACAGCGTGCAGTAGGCCCTGCTCTGCAGGTGCACGTAGTCGAGCAGGCCGAACGGCTCGTGGAACGCGATCCCGTCGAGGGCGGTGACGTCCGGCGCCAGCGCCTCCAGACGCTTGCGGGTGCGCGGATGGGTGGAGACCAGCACCGGGTAGCCCCAGCGGTCGCGGACCGCACGCAGGCACTCCAGCAGCCTCGCAAGCCGGTCCGGGCGATCCACGTTCTCCTCCCGGTGAGCGCTGACCAGGAAGTATTGGCCGGCCGTGAGTTCCAGCTGGCGCAGGATCGTGGAGGCGGCGATGTCGGCCCGGTAGTGCTCCAGCACCTCCCGCATCGGCGATCCGGTGTGCAGGATCCGTCGGGGGTGCAGCCCTTCGGCCAGCAGGTTACGCCGTGCGTGCTCGGTGTAGACCAGGTTGAAGTCGGCGACGTGGTCGACCAGCCGGCGGTTGGTCTCCTCCGGCACGTTCAGGTCGAAGCAGCGGTTGCCGGCCTCCATGTGGTAGACCGGCACCCGCATCCGCCGAGCCATCAGCGCGGCGATACAGCTGTTGGTGTCCCCGAGCACCAGCAGCGCGTCCGGTCGCAGCTCGGCGATGGCCGTCTCCACACCGACCAGCACGCCGCCGAGCACCCGGCCGAGGGAGGACGTGTCGACCCGGAGAAAACGGTCCGGCTCGCGCAGCCGCAGTTCGGTGAAGAAGACGTCGGAGAGGCTGCTGTCCCAGTTCTGACCGGTGTGCACGAGCACGTGGTCGACGGTGTCGTCCAACCGGGCGATCACCCGGGAGAGCCTGATGATCTCGGGTCGGGTGCCGACCATCGTCATGATCCGGGTCATGACCGTCCTCTCTCCGCGGCCACCTTGGCCAGAATGTCCTCGAACTGGTCGACGCCCACCCGGAGTGACATCCGGTCCCGGTAGACCTGGCGGGCCCGGCTACCCAACTCGGCCCGGGCCGCCGCCGGTCGGGCCGCCGCCTCGGTGAACCGTTCGGCCAGCGCGCGCCAGTCCCCGGGTGGACTCACCAGGCCGACGCCGGTGGCGCGGACCAGTGCGGCGGCATCGCCACCCACCGCCGCGATCACTGGCACGCCGCAGGCCAGCGCGGCCTGCAGCTTCGACGGGATGGTGCCGCGCAGGGCCGGCAGGTCGCGCAGGCAGACCAACTGCCAGTCCGCGGCGGCGTACAACTCGGCCATCTGCTCCGGCGGGCGGCGGCCGACGAACCGTACGTTGTCGGCGCCGAGGTCGGTGGCGAGCCGCCGCGCAGCGTCCTCGTCGGCGCCCGAACCCACCAGCACCAGGTCCATCCGGTCGCCGACGGCGGCCGCGGCCCGGATCGCCGTCTCGATCCCCTGCAACAGTCCCAGGTTGCCGGCGAACATCACGGTGCAGCGGCCACGATGGCCGAGCACGGCGCGGGCCTCGTCGGTGGCCGGCACCGGGCGGAACAGCGCGTCGTCGGTCCAGTTCCACACCACCCGCACCCGGGCCGGATCGGCCCCCCGCTCCACCACCAGGTCGGCCATCGCCGGCGAGATCACCACGATGGCGCCGGCCAGCCGGTACGTGGTCCGCATCAGCGTGGTGAGGCCGCGCTCCAGGGCGCGGCCGCCCCGGCCGGTCGGCGCCATCCCCGACTGCAGCACCGACTCGGGCCACATGTCCTGCACGTGCAGCACGATGGGGGTTCGCCGGGCCGCCCGGACCAGTGCGGCGGCGGCGATGGCGGTGGGTGGCGGGTGGTAGACGTAGGTCACGTCGACGCCGCCCAGCCAGCCGAGACCGGCCAACGCACTGCTGGCTCCGAAGGAGAGATGGCTCAGCGCGCGCCGGGCGGCCGAGGTGTCGTGGCTCGGGTACGCGGGCACTCGGCGGATCGCCACCCGGCCGTCGATCTCGCGGTGCCGCCACCGCTGTCGCCAATCGGGAAAGACCCGACCGTGCGGGTAGCTCGGGAACGTGGTGAGCACCCGCACCTCGTGGCCCCGTTCGGCGAGCTGGTTGGCGAGATTGCCGGGGATGAACACACCCTCGGGCGGATACCACTGGCTGACCAGACCGACCTTCACGCGGCGACCGCCACGGGCGACGGGCGGGCCGCCTCCACCGGCTCCGGCCAGGTGTCGGGTCGGGCCGGGTCGAACAGCTCGTTCGTCCAGAACATCGTGACCAGCTCGTCCGGGCCGGTGTTGACCAGCTTGTGCGCCCACATGGTGGGCATGTCGATCAGTACCGGCTCGGTGCCGGTGACCGGGAACCGGAGCACCTCGGTGTCGCCGACCCGGCGCAGGCTGATCTCGGCCGAGCCGCGCAGCACCACGAAGCGTTCCACCTTGGCCAGGTGGAAATGCTCACCGCGGGTGACTCCCGGCCGGGTGGTCGAGCAGAAGGTCTGGCCGGCGCCCCCGTGTGCCTTGACCGTCTCGACGAGCTCACCCCGGGCGTCCGCCCGGCGAGGCAGGGCAAGCGGGTAGCGCGCCGGGAAGCAGTGGGACCGGTAGGTGTTGAACAGTCGCACGTCGTGCCGATCCAGCAGGGACGGGATCTCGCCGGTGCGGTAGACGGCGGCGATCTCGGTGAGCCGGTCCGCGAGGTCTCGGACACCGGTCCGCAGCGCCGGCATGCCGGGGTCCCAGGACCCGCCGGCCGGTATCCCGGCCAGCCTGGCCGCCGCATCGGTGACGTGCACGAGCGCGAACTCCCGGTCGCCGTGCACCTCGGGTCGCCCGCCGTCGGCCAGCAGCCGGCAGAAGGTGGCCACCGCCGAGTTGTAGTGCGGCCGGCCGTGCTCTCCGTAGAGGTTCGGCAACATCAGGTCGTCGAAGGGCAGACCGACATCGGCGAGAATGCCGGCGGCGGTGGCCTTGGCGTCGCCGTACGGAGTGCCGTTGCCGGCCTGCACGGAGTTGGCGAAGACCAGGGCGCCGGGCGGGGTCGGACAGCGCCGCAGCCCCTCGGCGAGCTGAACGGCGAGGTCGACGTTGCCACCCGCCACCTCGGCGGGCTCCCCCCGATTCACGCCGGCCAGATGGAGCACCCGGTCGACCCCGGCGACCTTCGCGGCCACCTGGCTCGGGTCGGTCAGGTCGGCCCGGGTGACGACGGCAGGCTCAGGCCAGCCGAGTGCGCGCAGCAGCACCCGCACATGCCATCCGAGGAAACCGCCGGCACCGGTGATCGCGAGCCTCAGCACGCCAGCACCGGATCCCGCAGGGCCAGTTCCGCACGGACCTCCGGCAACGTCTTCAACAGCTCGACGATCGCGGGTACGTCCAGCCGCGGCGCGTTGGCCGAGTTGAAGTCCTCGACCGGCCCCGCCCCGAGTTCGCCCTCGGACACGTAGAGCGCGTAGTTCAGGTCCCGGGCGTCCAGCGGCACCCGGAGGAAGTCGCCGAAGTCGTCGGCCTGGGCGAGCTCCTCCCGACTGGCCAGCGTCTCGTCCTGCTTCTCGCCGTGGCGTACGCCGATCACGTCGAGCTTGGCCGGTACGTCGAACAGCTGGCAGACGGCCTCGGCCAAGTCCCCGATGGTGCAGGCGGCGGCCTTGCGAATGAAGATGTCGCCGGCCCGGGCGTGCTGGAAGGCGTGCTCGACGAGCTCCACCGATTCCTCGAGGGACATCAGGAACCGGGTCATGCCCGGGTCCGTCACCGTGGGGGCGCGGCCCGCCTTGATCTGCTCGATGAAGAGCGGGATGACCGAGCCACGCGAGTACATGACGTTGCCGTACCGGACGCAGGAGACGGTGGTGGCGCTGTTCGGGTTGTTCCGCGCGTGCGCCTGCGCCACCTTCTCCATGAGTGCCTTGGTCATGCCCATCACGTTCACCGGGTAGACGGCCTTGTCCGTACTCAGCACGACCACCGAGCCGACTCCGCTGCGCTGCGCTGCCTCGACGACGTTGGCGCTGCCCACCACGTTGGTGCGGACCGCCTCCAGCGGGAAGAACTCGCAGGACGGCACCTGCTTCAGGGCCGCCGCGTGGAAGACGTAGTCGATGCCACGGCTGGCCCGCAGCACCGAGTCGTAGTCCCGCACGTCGCCGACGTGGTACCGCACCCGGTTGTCCCCGAGCAGTCGGCGCATCGCGTCCTGTTTGGCCTCGTCCCGGCTGAGCACCCGGACCTCCTCGACCCCCCGGTCGAGGAGCCGGCGCACCATGGTTTGGCCGAAGGATCCGGTGCCGCCGGTTATCAACACCCGGCTACCAGCAGGTAGAACGCTCACGGACGCTCCTTCGATGCTCGACCTGGGCGGCGCGCACCCATGAGGCCGCCCGCACGTGTACATCCGGTCAACGAGAGCAACAAGGTGAAGAAACGCCCAAACGGGCATGTTCAACCCAATCAGCGATTCCTGCGCCCAGACAGGAGCTTGAAGTAGCGCGACCGAATTCGGTAGAGCGTCGGATCGGACATCGACGCGATGGCCAGCCGGTCGATCAGCGGCAGATCGGGCCCGAACAACACCCGCAACGTCTGGCCGTTGTACCGGAGCTCTTCCGCCCACCAGAGCTGCTTCAACAGTTGACGACTGGCTTCGGGCAGGTTGAGCCGCGCGCTCGCCAGCAACGCCTGGTACGCCTGATGCCGCCGGCGAGTCGACTCGTTGAGCTGCGTAAACGACTCAGCGCGCTGGTTGGAGTTTCCTTCATGCATCCGGTAATGCAGCACGACATGCGGCAGCGAGATCACTCGGCTGGCCAGCGCTTCGGCCGCGTGCCCGAGCCAGATGTCCTCACTCCGGAGGCTCTCGTCGATCGGAAAGACGAGGTCTGCAAGGCCGCGTGTCATCGTGATGCTCCCGCCAGACCTGCTCGCCGAGTCTCCGCGCGGCAGCACCATCCCGTCCCATCGGGGGTTCTCCGAGAACGTCCGTAGCTTGAAGAAGGCGACGACCCGCTCCTCCGCCGGTGTCCCGCCGAGGGCCTCCGCCCGGTGACGCAATGAGTCCACGGGCATGATGTCGTCCCCGGCGAGCAGCACCACCACCGCACCTGTCGACGCGGCGTACGCGAGGTTGAAGGCCCGCGCCTTACCGATCTTCCGGCCTTGCCCGACCACCTGGATGCGGGGGTCCGCCGCTGCGGCGGCAGTGATCAGTTCCACCGTCCGGTCTGTCGAACCATCGTCGACGAAGAGCAGTTCCCAGTCCGGGTGGAGTTGGGATCGCACGCTGGCGATCATTTCTTCGACGTGCTGCTGCTCGTTGTATACCGCCGACAAGATCGAAATCTTCATTTTTCCTCCATAGTGTCGTGGCTGCCACTCGCCAAGGAGGTGGACGCCAGAGTCATCTCACGCCCGAGGAGGCCGCGACGGGAACTTGTGGGCGGGCGGAATCGCCATGCCTTTCCCTTCTGAGGGCTCGATGCGCAACCAGCCAGTTGACCAGGTAGAGGAGCGCCGACGTCGTGCCGAGGGCCCAGACCGCTGCGTGGTCCGACCATCCCAACAGCGCCGCGACCGTCACGGCACCGGTGACCACGACGAACCGCACGGCGTCCCAGGCGAATTGCATTGCCTGCCGGTTCAGCACGATCAGGGTCTGCGAGAGTGGCGCCGCCACAAACTGGGTGGCCATACTGATCGCCAACGCTTGGGCATAGCCTCCGCTCGCGTTCCAGCGCTGGCCGAAAACGAGCGGGAACAGGGCCGGCCCCGCCATCAGCACGATCAGACCACCGGCCGCAGCCACCACCGCGAGGAGCCGGCTGGCCCGCCGGAAGAGGACCTGCGCATGGGCCGGATCGTCGCGGACGATTCTGGAGAACTCGGCGAGATAGACCTGAGCGACAGCGGCGCCCACAAGCGCCACCGGCATTGCGAGAACCCTCTGAGTCAGCCCAAGCCAGCCCGCGACTGTCGCCCCATAGCAGTAAGCGATGATCAGCACCGGTAACTGCCCGCCCAGGATGTTGAGTAGCCCCGACGGAGCTAGCAGGATCGGGAACCGGCGGTAGCCGACCGCGCAGCGACGCAACCGAGCCGGGGCAGCACCAGCACTGGCCGCGGAGCCGGAGAAACCGCCACCACGTACCAGGCTCGCCGCGGCAACCGCATGACCGATGCCCTGCCCCACTATGAGACCGCCGGACTGCACCCCTGCGAAACCAGCGGAAACCTGTGCCAGAACGGTGCCGACGGACTGGTACAGATTGCGACGACCGATCGCGGCATAGCGACGGTGTCGGGCGGCGAGTTGATTGAGCACCACGACGGCGGCCATCACCGCGGCCAGCCCAGGTACCACCCAGAGCCAGGACCGGAGCTCGGGTTCGTTGAACGCCTCCGCTATCCGACCGCCGAGGAGCGCAACGCCCAGGGTGCCCAGAACCGCAGCGCTCGCGGCGGACAGCAGGCCGAGGAACACCAGGGCGTAGGCGTCGGGCTCAGCGCGCGGCAGCGGTACGGCCAACTCGAAGCGAAGGGCCGCCACGGTGCTGACTGTCGCCGCGAGCGTAACGGTGATCGTGAAGATGCCGAAGTCCGCCGGGTCATAGAGCCGAGACAGGACCGGAGTGCCTGCCAGCACCAGGACCTGTCCGCAGAGGGTGCCGAGGATGATGTTGAGCACTCCTCGTCGACTGACCGTCAGGCGGGCACGCAGGGCCTTCGGCAGCACCTCGCCCCTTTCGCCGCAGCCTCCCGCTCCGCCAGTCTCACAGTCGAGCTCCCGCCGCCACCGGGTGGTCCGGTCCGGTGGACCGCACCCGATGTCTGCCGGGTTCGAATGTCGGAGCTCGCCCGGTTGCGGTTCCGTACGCCGATGCCCGTCGTGCGGCACGTCGCCGGTCCTCCGCGGAAACCAAGAGGAAGGCAGGTCGACCCGAGCGGCTCCAGCGCGCCCCGCCGTACCAGATGAGGAGGTACGCGACGAGACCCAGGTTCATCAGGGCATCGGGCCCAGCAACCGTCCAGGTGCCAACGGTCGCGGTCACGCCGGCGTAACCGATCAACTCCAACGTGTTGTAGCTGGCTCTCCGCAGGCTCCGGAAGGTGAGTACCTGCAACGCGACGCCGAGCAGCGCGGCGAAGACCAGGACCCCCAGTGTGCCGAAGTTGTGGTGGGCTGAGCCCCAGAGCGACGGGGGCGCAGTGCCCACGGTCGATCCGTAGAGCGTCGCGAACACCTCGTTCGCCAGGGAACTGCCGCGGTCGCCCGGAAGGATGCCCTGGAGACCAGCCAACCACTCGCGCCCGTACTGCACAGGGAGCGATTCGGTGTATCGATACGCAGCGAGGCCGGAGAGCTGGTTGTCGTTGAGGAATCGGCGGTACAGCTCCTCGGAGGTCGCCGCCACCGGACTGTCAGCCGCTCCGGCGCTGCGGCCCAGTGCGTATGTGGCCAACAACGCGAAGGGCAATCCCATCGCAGGCAGCAGCAGCACCCACCGCGAGACACGCCGTCGATTGACCAGGAACACGTAGATCAGCAAGGTAACCAGGAACAGGATGAACGCACCGCGCTGCCCGGTGCCCAACAGTCCGAAGACCGCGAGTCCGACAAGCACCAGGCCGCCAAGCCGCGCCGCAAGCCCGGACCGCATGAAGACCCATGTCAGGATCACGACGACCAGCGCCGGGTAGATGACGTTCTTGAATTGATTGGCGTATCCGGGGAAGAGGTACGTTTCTCCCGCGTACGACTGGAGCCGCAGTGTTGCCACGTCTTGCGGGCTACCGCTGAGCTGCCCCTGCAGCCCGAGGAGGAAAGCGCTGTAGCCCACCGCTGCGAAGTAGGTGAGCATGATCGCCAGCGACAGTGCGGTCACCAGCAAGACAGGGCCCTTGGGCGGCACCAGGGACACCTGGAAAGTCCGCCGCTCACTCCGGGGCGGAGTGAGCTGCTCCGATCTGGTGCGTAGCGCCAGGTAGGTGACGCAGCTGGCCGCTATGTAGATCATCACCGCAGCGACCATCATCTGCAGGTATGCGTTGTCGACGGAGGAGCCGGGTTCGACCAGCGCAGCCGTACCGACGACCATCAGGAGCTGAGTACAAACGAACAACCCGTCCGGGGTCAGTACGCCGTAGTGGCGTACTGACAACAGGTAGTGCACCACTGCCAGCAGCAGTAGCGGCATCACAATCCACATCATTCTGGTAGATCCGTCCGTCTCCCGAGCGCCGGCCCGCCGGTCGCCGCAGTCCGTTCATGCAAATAGCCGAGCCACCCAGGCAGCGACCACGCGACTCATCGCCTGTCGGCGCGTTCGATTGCCGCAGTGACGTGCTGCTCCAGCGGCGCCCGGAGCCAGCTGGCGACCTGCTGACTGAGATGGTGCCGATCGATATAGACCAGGATGTTTCCGAGGATCGCCGGGCAGACCTCCGGACCACAGAGGTGATCGTTGAGGTCCAGGTACCGTCCGCCGTTGCGCCGCACCAACTCGGCCTCGCTTCGGGTGAAACCGACGTTGATGCCGGACGCTCGCCGCACCGCGCAGGCCATTGCGTCGGTCAACCGATCGGAGAGGCAGACGGGTACGTCCCCACGCGCATAGGGCGTGTCCGCGAGCACGGTGACGTTCGATACCGCACGAAGCCGGTCGAACATCCCCTCCATGCCCTCCCACCACTCGTCGTCCGGCACTCGGTCGCGTCCGGTCGCATTGGTGCCGTTCGCAACCAGCAGCAGGTCCGGCTGCTCCGCCACGATCCGTTCAAGCGCCTTCCTCCGCCACGTGGCGCACTCCCAGTACTCCCGCCCCAGGAAGGAGCTGTACTTACTCACCTCGGCTGTGGGGCATCCCGACTTGGTCAGCGAGACCAGTCGGATGCCCTGCGCTTCGGCTATCGTCCGCAGTGGCGGGAACCACTGTGCCGCGTGGGAGTCTCCGAACAGGACGATCGTGCGTTCGGAGTCGGTCTTGCCGTACTCACAACGATGGACTTCCACATCACGAAACTCGCTGTGGCAGCCGTCGTGGAAGACGGCCGGGAAGTCGTCTCGAGCCTCTCCTAGTGGCGGCGTCAGGTTGGCCGGCACATATCGGGTCCAATGCTCCGGCGCTGTGTGCGCCTGGACCTCGGCTGCGGCGAGCACCTGGGCGGGTCGGTCGAGGTGCAGGACCGGCGGAATCGCCAGCACCACGGCACAACCGGCGGCAACCAGCGTCGCCGCGCCCGCGGCGCCCACCGTCCGCCGGTGCCGAGCTGACAGCCAGGCATGATGCCGCAACGGCTGCTCCACGAACCGGAAGGTGAGGTAGGCGGCAACGGCCGTAACGGACAGCATTCCCAGCTTGGCGAGCCAACCAAGGGAACCACCACGTCCGGCTCCGGTGAGCAACAGCAACGGCCAATGCCACAGGTAGATCGAGTAGGAAAGAACACCGATGATGGTCAGTGGCCGACAACTGAGGACCACTTGAACCGGACCGCGACCCATGCTTCCGGAAATCAGCAACAGCACCGTACCGGCGACGGGCAGGGTGGCGATCCAGCCTGGGAATCCGGCGTGGTCGCCGAGGACGAAGGACCCGATCAGGATCGTCACCAGGCCAGCGATGCCCAGTACCTGCACCAGACGGGCCCCTGCCGGCGCCTTGCTTACGGTGAGGGCGACGAGCCCGCCGGCCGCCAACTCCCAGGCACGGGTGGGCAGACCGAAGAAGGCCCAGGGTTGGGCGACGACGGTGATCACCACGCACAGCCCGAGGGAGATGACCAGCACACCGCCCACCGCGATCCGGACGGCGGTCCGAGGGGACGCGGCCCGCCGCAGGAGCAAGGCGGCGATGACGAGCATGGCGGGCCAGAGCAGGTAGAACTGTTCCTCGACCGCGAGCGACCAGTACTGCTGGAACGGTGACGCACCGACGTGGTCTTGGAGGTAGTCGGTGTTGCGGATGGCGAACCAGTAGTTCGAGACGTAGGTCAGGGTTGCGAAAGCGTCTCGGCGCAGGTCGATCAGGGACAGTGGCGGCATGGCCAGACGCGCCAGCACGAAGGTAGCCACCGCGACCAGGATTGCGGCCGGCAGGAGGCGCCGTACTCGCCGAGCGTAGAAGTTCGCGAATGAGATTCGCCCAGTCTCGGCCAACTCCCTGGTCAGCAAACCGGTGATGAGGAAGCCGGAGATGACGAAGAAGACGTCGACGCCGACGAATCCCCCGTCGAAGCCCGGCACACCGGCGTGGTAAAGCACGACCATCGTTACCGCCAGACCGCGCATCCCCTCGATGTCAGCTCGAAAGGACGCCGATCTCGACTTGCCGACCTGCACTGACACCTCCCCACGAGGGCGGCGGAACACCGCTCCGTCCGCCATGCTAGGCCGGGAATTTCATGGTTTCAGGCGCTTTCGGCATCATTGTACGGATTCGAGGGCGGGCGGAACCATCAGGACTTCTGACTTAACGGGGCCAACGACACCGAGTTACGCCCAGCGCCAGCGAGGGGCGGGCTCTCCTGCTGCGGCCTTGTTACAGCCCCGCCGGCTCTACTGGCTCCCATCAGGACTGCGCCCGCCGGTACGCGGGTCTGGACGTCCGGAATGTGGTGAGGTGTAGGCATGGAACGGATCCGGCTCGGGCTGGTGCTGCACCCCACCCGGGACGTCTCCGAGGTGGTCGGGACCATCACCGACTGGGCGGCCCGGCATCGGATGGACCTGGCGGTACGCGCCGAGGACACGCACCGGGTGCCGGCCACGGTCGAGCCGCTACCGGTCGACGAGGTGGCCGCCGCGTCGAACGCCCTGGTCGCTATCGGCGGGGACGGCACGATGCTCGGCGCGCTGCGCTCCGCGGTACGTGACCCGAAGCCCGTGCTCGGCGTGCACGTCGGCAAGCTCGGCTTCCTGGTGGAGGTGGAGCCGCCGGACCTGCCACGAGCGCTGGAACGGCTGGCGAACAAGGACTTCACCGTCGAGCGGCACAGCTGCCTGGCCTGCGACGTCTGCGGCGACGACGTGGTCGCGTTCAACGACGTCGCGCTGGTCCGCCAGCCCGGTGCCGGCTTCGTCAACGCCACCCTCTCCGTAGACGGCCAGCAGTACGGCTACTACCGCTGCGACGCGCTGGTGGTGAGCACCCCGACCGGGTCGACCGCGTACAGCTACGCCGCCGGCGGACCGCTGATCTCCCCCGCCACCGACGCGGTGGTGGTGACGCCCTCCGCCCCGATGTCCGGCATCTCCCGCTCGGTGGTGCTCTCCCCGGAGGAGACCATCCGGCTGGACCTGCGGCCCGGCTCCGGGCCGGTCGCCGTCGAGATGGACGGTGTGATCATCCGGGACGCCGCGACCGAGGGGTCGGTGCAGGTGCGCTACCGGCGGGACGCGGGCCTGGTGGTCCGCCTGGACCCGCGCCGCTACCAGGAGCGCAACCAGCTCAAGCTGAGCCTGCTGGATCTTCCGCTGCTTCCCGAGCAGCTGCGCGAACTGCTCCCCGAGAACCTGCGCCAGCAGCTCAACCGCCGCGAGCTGCCCCCACCCCGCTGAACCGGGTCGAGGGCGGCTCAGGCCTGCTTGAGCACCTCTGAGACCAGGTCCTTCGCCTCCTGCTGGATGCGGGTGAGGTGCTCGGGGCCCTGGAACGACTCGGCATAGATCTTGTAGACGTCCTCGGTGCCGGAGGGCCGGGCGGCGAACCAGCCCGACTCGGTGGTCACCTTGAGGCCGCCGATCGGCGCGCCGTTGCCCGGCGCGGTGGTGAGCGTCGCGGTGATCGGCTCGCCGGCCAGCTCGGTCGCCGTCACCTGCTCCGGGGAGAGCTTGCCGAGCACCGCCTTCTCCTCCCGGCTCGCCGGGGCGTCGATCCGGGCGTACGAGGGCGCGCCGAAGCGCTCGGCCAGCTCGGTCCAGTGCTGGCTGGGGGTGCGCCCGGTGGTCGCGATGATCTCGGCGGCGAGCAGGCAGAGCAGGATGCCGTCCTTGTCGGTGGTCCAGGTGCTCCCGTCGCGGCGCAAAAACGACGCGCCGGCGCTCTCCTCGCCGCCGAAGCCGACCGCGCCGTCGAGCAGGCCGGGCACGAACCACTTGAAGCCGACCGGCACCTCCAGCAGCGGGCGGCCCAGATCGGCGGCGACCCGGTCGATCATCGACGAGGAGACCAGGGTCTTGCCGACCGCGGCGGCCGGCCCCCACTCGGTGCGGGTGCGGAACAGGTGGGCGATCGCGACCGCCAGGTAGTGGTTGGGGTTCATCAGCCCGACGTCCGGGGTGACGATGCCGTGCCGGTCGGCGTCGGCGTCGTTGCCGGTGGAGACCTGGTAGTCGGCGCGGGCGGCGATCAGCGAGGCCATCGCGTTCGGCGAGGAGCAGTCCATCCGGATCTTGCCGTCGCCGTCCAGGGTCATGAACCGCCAGGTGGGGTCGACGGTCGGGTTGACCACCGTGAGGTCCAGCCGGTGCCGCTCGGCGATCTCGCCCCAGTAGGCCACGCTCGCCCCGCCGAGCGGGTCGGCGCCGATGCGCACGCCGGCGGCGCGGATCGCGTCGATGTCGATGGCCGCCGGCAGGTCGTCCACGTAGCCGGCGAGGAAGTCGTACGTCCCGGTGGTGTCGGCGGCGCGGGCCCGGGCGTACGGGACGCGCCTGACCTCGGTCAGCCCGCCGGCCAGGATCGCGTTGGCCCGGTCCTGGATCCACTTCGTGACGTCGGCGTCGGCCGGGCCGCCGTGGGTGGGGTTGTACTTGAAGCCGCCGTCGTCGGGCGGGTTGTGCGACGGGGTGATCACGATGCCGTCGGCGAGCCCGGTGGTGCGCCCCCGGTTGTGGGTCAGCACGGCGTGCGACAGCGCCGGGGTGGGGGTGTAGCCGTCCCGGCTGTCCACCAGCACGGTGACCCCGTTGGCGGCGAGCACCTCCAGCGCGGTCACCGCGGCCGGAGCGGAGAGGGCGTGGGTGTCGCGGGCGAGGAAGAGCGGGCCGTCCGGGCCGCGCTCCCGGCGGTGGTCGCAGAGCGCCTGGGTGACGGCGAGGATGTGGTCTTCGTTGAACGCGCTGCGCAGGCTCGACCCGCGGTGGCCGGAGGTGCCGAAGGAGACCTGCTGCGCCGGGTCGTGCGGATCCGGGTGCTCGGCGTAGTAGGCGGTCACCAACCTCGGCACGTCGACCAGGTCGGCGGGCTCGGCGGGCTGGCCGGCACGGGGATGGGCCACTGCGGCAACCTCCTCAGGCGGGGACGGACGTCGACTCTTTCCCTCGGGCGGGCGGGGTCACACGTGGCGGTGCCTCACAGCTCCACCCGCTGGCCCTTGCCGATCACCACGACGCCGTTGTCCGACACGGTGTAGCGCTGCCGGTCCTTCTCCAGGTCGACGCCGATCTCGGCGCCCTCGGGCACGACCACGTTCTTGTCGAGGATGGCCCGGCGGACCACCGCGTGCCGGCCGATCTCGACGCCCTCCATCAGCACCGAACCGTCGACGTGCGCCCAGGAGTGCACCTTGACCTTGGGCGAGACGACCGAGTTCTCCACCAGCGAGCCGGAGATCACCGCGCCGGGCGAGACCATCGAGGCGACCGCCCGGCCGACCCGCTCGCCCCACTGGTGCACGAACTTGGCCGGCGGGTACGGCGGCTGCTCCGTGTAGATCGGCCACTCGAAGTTGTAGAGGTTGAACACCGGGTGCACGTTGATCAGATCCATGTGGGCGTCGTAGAACGAGTCGAGCGTCCCCACGTCGCGCCAGTAGCCGCGGTCCCGGTCGGTGCTGCCGGGCACCTCGTTGTCGCGGAAGTCGTAGACGTTCGCCTCGCCGCGCTCGACCATCATCGGGATGATGCTGCCGCCCATGTCGTGCTTGCTGGACTTGTCCTCCGCGTCGCGCTCGACGGCGTCGCAGAGCGCCTTGGTGGTGAAGACGTAGTTGCCCATCGAGGCGTAGATCTGGTCGGGGGCGTCGGGCAGGCCGACCGCGTCGGTGGGCTTCTCGCGGAACGCCCGGATCCGCCGGCCGTCCTCGCCGACCTCGATCACGCCGAACTGGTCGGCCATCGACAGCGGCTGCCGGATGCCGGCCACGGTGACCGCGGCGCCGGAGGCGATGTGGTCCTCCACCATCTGCCGCGGGTCCATCCGGTAGATGTGGTCGGCGCCGAAGACGATCACGTAGTCGGGCTGCTCGTCGTGGATCAGGTTGAAGCTCTGGTAGATCGCGTCGGCCGAGCCGGCGAACCACCAGGGACCGCGGCGCTGCTGCGCCGGCACCGGGGTCACGTAGTTGCCCAACAGGGTGGACATCCGCCAGGTCTTGGTGATGTGCCGGTCGAGCGAGTGCGACTTGTACTGGGTCAGCACCACGATCTTGAGGTAGCCGGCGTTGGCCAGGTTGGAGAGGACGAAGTCGACCATGCGGTACATCCCGCCGAAGGGGACGGCCGGCTTCGCCCGGTCCGTGGTGAGCGGCATCAGGCGCTTGCCCTCCCCGCCGGCCAGGACGATCGCGAGCACCTTGTCAGCCATGCTCCGACGCTATCCATCCGCGTCGGACTTCACCACTCGTACGGGCACACTTCTGCACTAGGGTGCGGGGGGTGACCGACTCCCCTCAGCTGCGCGTCGACCTGCTCACCCGGGAGTACCCGCCGGAGGTGTACGGCGGCGCCGGGGTGCACGTCGAGTACCTGGCCCGGGAGCTGCGCCGGCTGGCCGAGGTGCGGGTGCACTGCTTCGGCGCGCCGCGCACCGAGCCGGGCGTCACCGCGTACGCCGAGCCGTTCGCCCTCACCGGCGCGAACGCCGCGCTGCGCACCATGGGGGTGGACCTGGAGATGGCCGCCGGCTGCGCCGGCACCGACGTGGTGCACAGCCACACCTGGTACGCCAACCTGGCCGGACACACCGCGAAGCTGCTCTACGGGGTGCCGCACGTGGTCACCGCGCACAGCCTGGAGCCGCTGCGGCCGTGGAAGGCCGAGCAGCTCGGCGGCGGCTACGCGCTCTCCTCCTGGTGCGAGCGGACAGCGGTGGAGGCCGCCGACGCGGTGATCGCGGTCAGCGCCGGGATGCGCCGCGACGTGCTGGCCGCCTACCCGCAGGTGGACCCGGAGCGGGTCCGGGTGGTGCACAACGGCATCGACACCGGGCAGTACGCCCCGGACCGGGGCACCGACGTGGTGGACCGGCTCGGCATCGACCCGGCCCGGCCGAGCGTGGTGTACGTCGGCCGGGTCACCCGGCAGAAGGGGCTGCCGTACCTGCTGCGGGCGGCCCGGGACCTGCCGGCCGACACCCAGCTGGTGCTGCTCGCCGGCGCGCCGGACACCCCGGAGATCGCCGTCGAGGTGGAGAACCTGGTGCACGAGCTGCGGGCCACCCGCTCGGGGGTGGTCTGGGTGGCCGAGATGCTGCCCAAGCACGAGGTGATCCAGGTGCTCACGCACGCCACCGTCTTCGTCTGCCCGTCGGTCTACGAGCCGATGGGCATCGTCAACCTGGAGGCGATGGCGTGCGAGACCGCGGTGGTGGCCACCGCCACCGGCGGCATCCCGGAGGTGGTCGCCGACGGCGAGACCGGGCTGCTGGTGCCGATCGAGCAGGCCACCGACGGCTCGGGCCGCCCGCTGAACCCGGCGGCCTTCGTCGCCGACCTGGCGACCCGGATCAACGAGGTGCTGGCCGACCCGGAGCGGGCGGCCGAGTTCGGCCGGGCCGGCCGGCGCCGGGCGGTGGAACACTTCTCCTGGGACACCGTGGCCCGGCGGACGCTGGAGGTGTACCGGTCGGTGGGCGCCGTCGGCTGAGCCGCGCGGGAACGGATCACGCGCAGTAGGTTGGCGGGGTGACTGGACGGTTCCCGATCGAAGACGTCTCCCCCGTCGTCTCGTGCGGTCGCTACCCGGCCAAGGCCGTGGTCGGCGAGGCGGTGCCGGTCGCGGCGCGGGCCTACCGCGAGGGCCACGACGCGCTCGGCTGCAACGTGGTCTGGCGTGGGCCCGACGGGCAGCCGCGCCCGTTCACCCGGATGCGCCCGGGCGAGCCCGGCCAGGACCGCTGGCACGCCACCATCCGCCCGGACGCGGTCGGCGCCTGGACCTTCGCCGTCGAGGCGTTCCAGGATCCGTACCTCACCTGGCAGAACGCGGTCAGCAAGAAGATCGCCGCCGGTCAGGGGGCAGCCGAGCTGGCCAACGACCTGGCCGAGGGGGCGCGGGTGCTGACGGCGGCGCTCGAGCTGGTGCCGGCCGCCGACCGGGACCGGGTCCGCGCGGCGGCGGAGGCGCTGCGCGACGACGAGGTCGACCTGCCCCGGCGGGTAATCCCGGCCCTCGACCTGGCCGGGCTGCTCTGGGAGCACCCGGTGCGCGAACTGGTCACCACCGGCGAGGAGCACCAACTCTGGGTGGACCGGGAGCGCGCGCTCTTCTCCGCCTGGTACGAGTTCTTCCCCCGCTCGGAGGGGGCGGTCCCGGCCACCGTCGACGCGCCGGCCCGCTCCGGCACCTTCGCCACCGCCACCGAACGCCTGCCCGGCGTCGCCGCGATGGGCTTCGACGTGCTCTACCTGCCGCCGATCCACCCGATCGGCCGGATCAACCGCAAGGGCCGCAACAACTCGCTCACCGCCGGGCCGGACGACGTCGGCTCGCCCTGGGCGATCGGCGCCGAGGAGGGCGGGCACGACGCCATCCACCCCGACCTGGGTACGGCCGAGGACTTCCGGGACTTCATCGCCGCCGCCGCGGAGCAGGGCCTGGAGGTGGCGATGGACCTGGCGTTGCAGTGCGCGCCGGACCACCCGTGGGTAACCGAGCACCCGGAGTGGTTCACCACCCGGGCCGACGGCACCATCGCGTACGCGGAGAACCCGCCGAAGAAGTACCAGGACATCTACCCGCTGAACTTCGACAACGACCCGGAGGGGATCCGCGCGGAGATCCTGCGGGTGGTGCTGCACTGGGTCGGCGAGGGGATCCGGATCTTCCGGGTGGACAACCCGCACACCAAGCCGTTCGACTTCTGGCACTGGCTGATCTGGCAGGTCAAGCAGGTCGACCCGGACGTGCTCTTCCTCGCCGAGGCGTTCACCCGGCCGGCGATCATGCACGGGCTCGGCAAGATCGGCTTCACCCAGTCGTACACCTACTTCACCTGGCGCACCTCGGCGGCCGAGATGCGGGCGTACTGCGCGGAGCTGGTCGCGGCGGCCGACTACATGCGACCGAACTTCTGGCCGAACACGCCGGACATCCTGCACGAGTCGCTGCAGCACGGCGGCCCGCCGATGTTCAAGATCCGGGCGGTGCTGGCCGCCCTACTCTCCCCCTCCTGGGGCATGTACGCCGGCTTCGAACTCTTCGAGCACGAAGCCCGCCCCGGCGCCGAGGAGTACCTGGACAACGAGAAGTACGAGCTGCGCCCCCGGGACTGGGCCGGCGCGCAGGCGCAGGGCCGCTCGCTGGCCCCGTTCATCGCCACCCTGAACCGGGTCCGGCGGGACAACCCGGCCCTGCACCGGCTGCGCAACCTGGTCTTCCACGACATCGACAACCCGGCGCTGCTCTGCTGGTCCAAGCACGACCCGGACACCGGCAACGCGGTCATCGTGGTCTGCTCGTTCGACCCGCGCGAGGTGCAGTGGGGCAACACCACCCTGGACCTGCCCGCGCTCGGGTTCGACTGGCACGAGCGGTTCACCGTGCACGACGAGCTGACCGGCGCCCGGTACGAGTGGGGCCAGCGCAACGCTGTCCGGCTCGACCCGTACCTGCAACCCGCGCACGTGCTGACCGTGCGCCGCCCGACCGCTCCCGACACCCCGCCCCCGGCGGTGCCGGCCCCGGCCGAGCTGACCGTCGCCGACGTGCCCGCCGACCTGTCGGGCGGCACCGCCCCCACCGCACCCGCGCAGGAGGACGACGCCCGATGGAGCAGCTGATCACCGGCGCGACGCACGACCCGCACGCCGTGCTCGGCGCGCACCCCGCCGACGGCCGCACCACCATCCGCACCCTGCGCCGGGGCGCCGGCGACGTGGCCGTGCTGGTCGGCGAGGAGCGGCACCCGATGAAGCGGGTGCACGACGCGGGCGTCTTCGAGGCGGCGGTGCCGGGCACCGTCCTCGACTACCGGTTGGAGGTCGACGGCAGCGTCCACGACGACCCCTACCGCTACCCGCCGACGCTGGGCGAGCTGGACCTGCACCTGATCGGCGAGGGCCGGCACGAGCGGCTCTGGGAGGCGCTCGGCGCCCGGGTCTTCGACGAGGGGGTCGCCTTCACGGTCTGGGCGCCGAACGCTCGCGGGATGCGGGTGGTCGGCGACTTCACCGGCTGGGCCCCGGACGACGGCTGGCCGATGCGCTCGCTCGGCGCCAGCGGGGTGTGGGAGGTGTTCGTGCCCGGCGTCCGGGTCGGCGCCCGGTACAAGTACCGGGTGCACGGCGCCGACGGGCAGTGGCGGGACAAGGCCGACCCGTTCGCCGCGTACGCGGAGGTGCCGCCGGCCACCGCGTCGGTGGTGCACCACTCCCGCTACGAGTGGTCCGACGCCGCCTGGCTGGAGCGGCGGGCCGCCCGCCGGTCGCACCAGGAGCCGATGAGCGTCTACGAGGTGCACCTGGGATCCTGGCGGCCCGGCCTGGGCTACCGGGAACTGGCCGACGAGCTCACCGCGTACGTCACCGAGCTGGGCTTCACCCACGTGGAGTTCCTGCCGGTGATGGAGCACCCGTTCGGTGGCTCGTGGGGCTACCAGGTCACCGGCTACTACGCCCCCACCTCGCGGTTCGGCGACCCGGACGACTTCCGCTACCTGGTGGACCGGCTACACGGCGCCGGGATCGGGGTGATCCTGGACTGGGTGCCGGCGCACTTCCCCAAGGACGAGTGGGCGCTGGCCCGCTTCGACGGCACCCCGCTCTACGAGCACCCCGACCCGCGGCGGGGCGAGCACCCCGACTGGGGCACGTACGTCTTCGACTTCGGCCGCCGGGAGGTGCGCAACTTCCTGGTCGCCAACGCGCTCTACTGGTTGACGGAGTTCCACGTCGACGGGCTGCGGGTGGACGCGGTCGCCTCGATGCTCTACCTGGACTACTCCCGCCAGGAGGGGCAGTGGACGCCGAACGTGCACGGCGGCCGGGAGAACCTGGAGGCGATCGCGTTCCTCCAGGAGGTCAACGCCACCGTCTACAAGCACCACCCCGGGGTGGTGATGGTCGCCGAGGAGTCGACGGCCTGGCCGGGGGTGACCCGGTCGACCGCCGACGGCGGGCTCGGCTTCGGGTTCAAGTGGAACATGGGCTGGATGCACGACACCCTGCTCTACACCTCGAAGGACCCGATCTACCGGCAGCACCACCATCACCAGCTCACCTTCTCGCTGGCGTACGCCTGGAGCGAGAACTACGTGCTGCCGATCAGCCACGACGAGGTCGTGCACGGCAAGGGCTCGCTGGCCGGGAAGATGCCCGGCGACACCTGGCAGCGGCTGGCCAACCTGCGGGCGCTGCTGGCGTACATGTGGGCGCACCCGGGCAAGCAACTGCTCTTCATGGGCTGCGAGCTGGCCGACGACCGGGAGTGGAGCGAGGAGCGCGGGCTGGACTGGTACCTGCTGCACGACCCGGCCCGGGCCGGGGTGCAGCGGCTGGTCGGCGACCTGAACACGGTCTACCGGGACACCCCGGCGCTCTGGGCGCAGGACACCGAGCCGGCCGGCTTCCGCTGGATCGCCGGCGACGACGTCGCCAACAACACCGTGTCGTTCGTCCGGATCGCCCCGGACGGCTCCACGCTGGTCTGCGTGGCGAACTTCTCCGCCCTGCCGCTGCGCGACTACCGGGTCGGGCTGCCGTCCGGCGGCACCTGGGCGGAGGTACTCAACACCGACGCGCACCACTACGGCGGCTCGGGGGTGGGCAACCTGGGCGCGGTGCACGCCGAGGACGTGCCGTGGCACGCGATGCCGGCCTCCGCCGCGCTCCAGGTGCCCCCGCTGGGCGTGCTCTGGCTGCGACCGGCTTGACCGGGGCGGGCCTCCCGGCTCGCGCCGCGGCTGCCGACGATGCCCCTCAAGCCTGATACCTCAGAGTCATCAATATGCCTCTGAGGTATCAGGCTGGAAAGGGAAGTGCTATCCAGGTCGGTCGCCCTGCGTCACCACGCCGCCGTCCCGCCGCGGCGCGACCGCAGGCCCCGGCAGGTCACCGCCGGGCGGCGAGCACCGGCTCGGACGTCCGTCAGACCAGGCCCGCCTCGCGCAGCAGCTTCCACAGCCCGGCGCCGTCCGGCGCGGAGAGCCACTTCTGCCCCACCGGCCCCTGCGACGAGGGCCCGGCCGGAGCCGGCAAAGTACCGGCCAGCACCGCCTGGGTCGGCGAGAGCCGACGGATCGCCACCCCGGCCACGTTCTCCGGGTGGGCGACCACGAACTCGCGGTAGATCTCCTGGTCGTGCTGGCCGTCGTCGCCGACCAGCAGCCACCGCACGTCGGGGAACTCCTTGGCCAGCCGGGCCAGGGTGACCCGCTTGTGCTCGCGGCCACTGCGGAACCACCGGTCGGCCGTCGGGCCCCAGTCGGTGAGCAGCAGCGGCCCGGCCGGGTAGAGGTGCCGGGACAGGAACCGGGTCAGCGTCGGCGCGACGTTCCACGCGCCGGTGGAGAGGTAGAAGACCGGCGCTCCCGGGTGCGCGGTGACCAGCCGCTCGTAGAGCACCGCCATGCCGGGCACCGCGGTGCGGGCGTGTTCGTCCAGGACGAACGTGTTCCACGCGGCGAGCAGCGGGCGGGGCAGCGCGGTGACCATGACCGTGTCGTCGATGTCGGAGATGACACCGAACCGGACGTCCGGGTCGAGGATGCGTACCGGCGCCTCCACCGGCTCGGCGTCCGGCATGCTCAGCCGCACCGACCCCCAGCCGGGCGGCAGGTCGGCCGACACCACGGTGTCGATGAAGCCGCTGCGGTCGGCCTGCGCCTCGTGCCGCACCCCACCCGCCTCGATGGTCACCGTCACGTGCTTGGCCGGCAGGGTGGTGAAGCTGCGCCAGCCGCGCACCTTCTCCAGCCGGGCCCGCTGGCGGGTGTCCGGCCGGCCCAGCAGCACCCGGCACATCACCCGCACCCAACCCGGCGCGCCGTAGCCGGTGTACGCGATGATGTTGATCCGCCAGCCGGTGCGCCGCAGCCGGCGCTCGACCAGCTGGTGGATGGCGTCCTCGATCCGCGCGGCCCGGTGCAGGTGCGGTACGGCCAGCTGGCCGGCGGGAGTGGGTGGCACGTTTGCCACCCTGCCACACCCCGGCCAGGCCGGCCACGCGAGACGACCGCACCGCCCGGCGCCGGCTCCGCCGATCCGCCGCGCCCGTCCGGCCGTACGTGAAACACTCCGGTCGGGACGACGACGGGGGCGTTGGTCGTGTCGCAACCAGTGCGCAACCGGGAGCGTCGGCGCCCGCAGCTCGACCGGCCGGCGCTCGTCGCGCTGCTGTTCGGCCTGGTCGGGGTCGGCTACCGGCTCGTCCTGACGCTGCAGACCGTGCCCGTCTCCAACAGCGACGAGGCGACCTTCGGGCTGGCCGCGCTGCACATCGCCGAAGGCCGGCACCGCCCGGTCTTCCTGTACGGGCAGCGCTACATGGGGATGCTGGAGTCCTACCTGGCCGCGCCGCTGGTGGCGCTGGCCGGCCCGAGCTGGCCGGTGCTGCGGCTGCCGCTGCTGGCGCTCTACGCGCTCTTCCTCTGGCTGATCCACCGGCTCACCCGGCGGATCGCCTCGCCGTGGTTTGCCACCTTCGTCGTCGGCCTGCTGGCGCTCGGCTCGGAGCGGGTGATCCGCGACCAGGTCACCGTGGTCGGCGGCCGGCCCGAGGTGAAGGCGGCGGTGCTGCTGATGCTGCTGATCGTGGTGGGGCTCGCGCAGCGTACGCTCCGCCACCGGCGGCTGGCCGTCGGGCTGTTCGGCCTGCTCGCCGGGATGGCCGTCTGGTCGGACTGGCTGATCGTGCCGTACCTGGTGGTCGCCGGGCTGGCCCTGCTCTGGGTGCTCCGGCGGGAGCTGCTCGGCTGGGCCGGCGGACTGCTGCTGGTCGGCTTCGGGCTCGGCGTGGCGCCGATGGTCCGGGACAACCTGGTCGCCCCGCCCGGCGAGGACTCGGTGTCGGTGTTCCGCGAGATCAGCGCCGGAACCGGGGCCGTACCGCCGTGGTCCGAGCGGCTGCGCGGCGGGCTGCTGGAGGGGGTGCCGCTGGCCGGCGGGCTCTGCCCGGTCGACGGCTGCGCCCGCTGGCAGGAGTGGTTCGGGCTGCTCTACCCGGTGCTGCTGGTGGCCGCCGCGGCGGTGGCGGTGGTCGCGTACCGCCGCGGCGGCCCGCGCGGCCGGCGGGTCGGCCCGGTGGTGCAGCTCGCGCTGGTCGTCGGCGCCGCCGCCACCCTGGCGTCGTACCTGCGCAGCCCGCAGGCCGCCACCGACCCGCTGGGCAACGCGCGCTACCTGTCGGTGCTCCAGCTGTCGCTGCCGGCGGTGCTCTGGCCGCTCTGGCTGGCGGCGGTCGCCTGCTGGCGGGGCACGGTCGGGGTGGCCGGCCGGCTGACCGGCGCGCTCGCCACCGCCGCGCTGGCCGCGCTGGCCGCCACCACGCTCGTGGTCACCGTGCTCTTCGCCGCCGTCGGCACGGCGGCGTCGCGGACCGAGGAGCGGCAGGCCCGCGACCTGGCCGCCGCGGTGCGCGGCAGCGGCCTGCGCGAGGTGTACGCCGACTACTGGACCTGCAACCGGCTGGTCTTCAACACCGCCGAGGAGGTGGTCTGCGGGGTGCTCGACGGCCACCTCACCCCGGGGCAGAACCGGGTGCCGGCGTACTGGGACCGGGTGGGGCGGGCCGACCGGCCCGGCTACGTGGTCGAGGCCGGCTCGACCCTGGAATGGCGGCTGCGCCGGCTGCTCGGCGACCGGGCCGACGCCGCGCTGGTCACCGAGGCGGGCGGGTATCGCGTGTACCACCCGGCGGAGCCGGTGCGGCCGTGGCAGTAGGCCCGCCCCGTACGCTGACCGGGCCGGCCCGATCGCCGGCACGATCGAGGAGTCACCGATGCTCGTCCTGCTGCCACCCTCGGAGGGGAAGGCCGACGCCGGCACCGGCCGCCGGCTGGACCTGACCCGGCTCTCCCTGCCGGAGCTGACCCCGGCCCGGGAGGAGGTGCTGGCGGCCCTGGTCACTCTCGCCACCGGCGACCCGGAGACGGCGCGGGCCACGCTCGGGCTCAGCCCCGGGCAGGCCGGCGAGCTGCGGCGCAACGCCCGGCTGCGGGAGGCCGCCACGGCGCCCGCCGGCCGGATCTACACCGGGGTGCTCTACGAGGCGCTCGACCTGGCGTCGCTGCCCCCAGCGGCGCTGCGCGCGGCCCGCCGGTCGGTGCTGGTCAGCTCGGGTCTGTGGGGCGCGGTCCGGCTCACCGACCGGATCCCGCCGTACCGCTGCCCGATCGGGGTGAAGCTGCCGGGCGTCGGCGCGCTGGCGACGTGGTGGCGGCGGGCGCTGGCGCCGGCGATGATCGAGGCGGCCGGCGACGGGCCGGTGCTCGACCTGCGTTCCGGCGCGTACGCGGCGACCTGGACGCCCCGCGGCAAGCTGGCCGAACGCACGGTGACCGTCCGGGTGCTGCACGAACGCGACGTCAACGGGGTGCCCGTCCGGTCCGTGGTGAGCCACTTCAACAAGGCGACCAAGGGTCGGCTGGTCCGTGACCTGCTGCTCGCCGGCGCCCGGCCGCGGACCGCCGACGGGTTGGTGACGGCGCTGCGCGACCTGAAGTACCCGGTGCTGGAGCAGCCCACGGCAACCGGACGGCCACGGGTGGTCGACGTGGTGGTCACCGAGCTGTAGGGCAGCCGCAAGATTTCCTCAAGGCTGGCGCGGATCGGTACCGCGGGGGCGGCGCACGGGTAACGGTAAGGGGACCCGACGCCCCACGAGGAGCGCCCCTGTTGGAACCGACCCTGCTCGACCGCCCCCGGCTGCCGGCGACGCCGCCGCCGCTGGACTGGCTGACCCTGGCCGACGCGTTCGAGGCCGCCTGCCTGCTGCGCTGCATGCCCCCACCGGCCGGGGTCGGGCACCGGCAGCCGCCCCCGCCGCACCGCAACGGCACGGTGGAGTTCAACCGGGAGGAGGCGGCCCAGCGGATGCGGCAGCTGCTCGCCCGCCTCGACGTCCCGGTGGAGCACGAGCTGGCCGTCGGCGGGCTGCGCCGCCGCTACGAACTGCACCGGCTCTCGGTGCCCCGGGAACACCGGCCGGCGTACGCCCGGCTACTGGAGGCCGGCTGGCGGCAGGGGCGGCGGGAACTGCTCGGCGGGCCGTTCCCCGGCGCCTCGATGCCGCGCCGGGTGTGGCGGCCGCGGCTGGCCGCGGCGGCCTGGCGGGCCGCCCTGCTGGCCGGCGGACGGCACGTCCGCCGGCACATCCTCGGCGTACGGCTGACCGACCGGGAACTCGCCGCCGTGCTGATCCGCGGCGCCGCCCTGCTGGACGTCCCGGCGCTGCTCCGCCCGGGCACCGGCTGCTTCCTGGTCAGCGTCGCCGACGGCCCCGACCGTCAGCGCATCCTGCACAGCACCGCCCTCGGGCCGGCCAACCGGGCCAGCTGAGCCCACCGGCCTCCCGGCGGTGGTGCTGCACGGCGGCCCCCGCTCCGGCGCCCCGGCCCGACCGGGGCCGCCGGCCCCGGCCCGCGCAGGACGAACCGCTCGACCGCCTCGGCCGGCCCGGGCTCCGGGCTTGCGTGCCGTCGCCCGCAGGGCGCAGAGTGCAGCGCGTGAGTCGATTCCGGTCCCGTCGCGCCCGCCCGCGCCCCGCCCGCCCGCGGGCGCTGCTGGCGCTGCTGCTGGTCGCGGCGCTGACCGGCGTCGCCGGCTGCCGCGACGCCCCCGCCGCGTCGGTGCCGATCCGGATCGCCACCGGCAGCCCGACCGCCGTCTACCACGCCTTCGGGCAGTCGCTGGCCGCCATCCTCAACCGGGAGCTGCCCGGGGTGCGCGCCAGCGTGGTGGTCACCGCCGCCTCCGCGGAGAACGTCCGGCTGGTCGGCGCCGGCGACGCCGAGCTGGGCTTCACCCAGGCCGACGTGCTGCCGGCCGCGCCCGCCACGCACCCGTCGGTGCTCGCGGTGGCCCGGGTCTACGACGACCTGCTGCACCTGGTCACCACCGCCGGCGGCCCGGTGCGCACGCTGGCCGACCTGCGCGGCCGGCGGGTGTCGGTGGGCGCGGCCGGCTCCGGCACCGAGATCACCGCGAGCCGGCTGCTGGCGGTGGCCCAGTTGGGCGACAACGCGGTCCACCGCGAGCGGCTGGGCCTGGACGACTCGGTCGCTGCGCTGCGGTCCGGGCGGATCGACGCGTTCTTCTTCTCCGGCGGGCTGCCGGTACGGGCCGTCGAGGAGCTGTCCGGCGCCACCGCCATCCGGATCGTCGACCTGGGCGACTGGACCGATCCGCTGCGCCACGGCAACCCCGAGGTGTACGTCTCCCGGGACATCCCCCGCTCCGTGTACGGCGTGGACCCGGTCACCACGGTGGCCAACCCGAACTTCCTGGTCGTCCGGGCCAACCTGCCGGAGTCACTGGTCCGGGAGGTGACCCGGCTGCTGATGGAGCGCCGGGCGGAGCTGGCCGCCGCGCATCCGGCGGCCGGGCGGATGAGCCCCCGCGCGGCGATCGCCACCGCCCCGCTGCCGCTGCACCCCGGCGCCGCCGCCTGGTACCGCGCCACCAAACCCTGATCCCAACGGTGATCGTCTGACGGTGGGCAGGTCCACGGTCGCCCTCCCGGCCTGCTCACGATCAGACGATCACGGCGCCCCGGGGTGTGGGGGCGGTGGGTGTGGAGTCGGGGGGTGGGGGGTGGTCGGTGGGGGTGGGGAACCAGAGGCCGGCGACGAGGCCGCGGGGCTGCCCGGGGCGCATGGTGAGCCGCCCGTCCGAGGCGTCCGCCAGCACCGCGGCGATGGTCAGGCCCAGCCCGGCGCCGTCGACGTTCTGCACCTCCGGCGCCCGCCAGAAGCGTTCCGTCGCCTGGCCCAGCTGGCTGGCGGTCATCCCCGGGCCGGTGTCCCGCACCTCCAGCGCGATCCCGCCGTCCTGCCGCCGGACGGTCACCGTCACCTCCCCGCCGGCGCCGCTGAACTTCACCGCGTTGTCGATCAGCGCGTCCAGGGCCTGGTCGATGGCGGTCGGCACGGTCCGCGCGTACGCGGGCGCGTCGGTGGCCACCAGCCGGAGGGTGACCGACCGGTGCCGGGCCAGCGGCTCCCAGGCGGACATCCGGGCGGCGGCCACCTCCGCCGCGTCCACGGTCACCCGCTGGTTCTCCCGCCGCTCGGCGCGGGCCAGGGTGAGCAGCGCGTCCAGCACCAGGGCCAGCCGGTCGGTCTCCTCCAGGGCGAGCCGGTGCTCCGCGCGCCCCTGCGGATCGGTCAGGCTCGGCCCCAGTTCCTCCACCCGCAGCCGCAGCGCGGTGAGCGGATTGCGTAGCTGATGACTGGCGTGCGCGACGAAGGCGCGTTGCCGGTCCATCACGTCCGACACCACGTCGGCCATGTGGTTGAAGCTGGTCGCCAGCCGGCGCAGCTCGGGCGGACCCAGCCGGTGCTGCACCCGGGCGCCCCGGTCCCCCTCGGCGATCTCGTGGGTGACCGCGTCCAGTTCGGTGACCGGGCGAAGCACCCAGCCGGCCAGGCCGAACGCGGTGAGCACGCAGGCCAGCACCGCGAGCAAACCCAGCCCGGCAAGCAGCAGCCACCAGGTGGTGACGGTACGGCGGACCGCGTCGGCCGGGGTGGCGGTGACCACCGCGCCGAGCACCTCGCCGCCGTCGTTGATCGGCACCGCCACCACGATCGGCCCGTCCACCCACGGCCAGACCGACTCCGGTCCGCTGGCCTGCTGGCCGGAGAGGGCGGTGTCCAGCGCCGCGCCGGTGCCCGGGGCGGCCCGCCAGCTCGCCGAGGCGACCACGGTACGGCGGTCCCGGTCGACCACCGCCGCGCCGATCCCGTACAGCTCGTCGTAGCTGCGCAACTCGTTGTCGATCGGGCCGGGCGTTCCGCCGCGCAGCGCCGGCCCCGCCAGCGAGGCGAACCGGGTCGCGTCGGCGAGCCGGTCGGCGCGGACCCGGTCGGTCTCCCGGGTGGCCAGGGTGGCCGCCAGCGGGGTCTCCAGCGCCATCAGGACCAGCACCATCAGCAGCAGATAGCTGATCACCAGGCGGCGGCGCACCAGTGCCCCCTCACTCGCCGCGCAGCCGGTAGCCGACCCCGCGCACCGTCTCCACCAGGCGCGGGTCGCCCAACTTGCCGCGCAGCGAGCCGACGTGCACCTCAACGGTGTGCCGGTCGGCCCAGGTGGTGCCCCAGGCGTCGAGCAGGATCCGGTCGCGGGGCACCGCCACCCCCGGCTGCCGGGCCAGCGAGAGCAGGATGTCGAACTCCTTGCGGGTGAGCGCCACCGCCCGGCCGGCCACGGTCACCGTACGGGCCGCCACGTCGATCCGGACCGGCCCGGACTCGATCAGGTTGCGCTCGGGCACGGTGTGCGCGGCCCGGCGCAGCACCGCCTCGATCCGGGCCTGCAGCTCCACCATCGAGAACGGCTTGACCACGTAGTCGTCCGCGCCGAGCCGCAGCCCGAGCACCCGGTCCCGCTCCTCGCCCCGGGCGGTCACCGCGATGATGCCGAGTTGCGAGCTGCGCCGGCGCAGCTCCCGGCACAGGTCGGTGCCGTCGCCGTCGGGCAGGGTCAGGTCGAGCAGGACCAGGTCGCAGGGGGCGGCGGAGAGCGCGGCGGCGACGGTGGCGGCGTGCTCGACCTCGTAGCCCCGCCGGGTGAGGGCGGACGAGAGCGCGGCGGCCACCCGGCGGTCGTCCTCGACCAGCAGGATGCGCAAGCGGGTCCCCCATTCGTCGGTCCGTCGACCCGAATGGTGGCAGAAGCCGGACCGGGGCGGGAGGGCCGGCCCCGGTGGTACGGCGTCGGTCGGACGCGCTAGAGGCCGAAAGTGTCGTCGGCGACGGCGTCCCGGACTCCGTCCACGAAGCCCCGGAAGCCGGGATCGTCGTGGCTGGCCGGCACGCTGGTCACGTTCTCCCCGGTGGCCTGGGTGACCGCGTCGACCAGCGGCGGGAAGTCGATCTCGGCGTCGGCCAGGGTGTCGTCGTCGGCCTCGCCGAGGTTGATCACGTGCTGCACGTCCTCGCTCGGCGTGTCCGGGTCCTCGGCCCACTCCCCGCCGGCCTGGTAGCACTCGTCGTACAGCGCGCGCTGGCTGTCGGTCCAGTCGTCGTCGTAGCTCTGCATCGCCATCCCTCTCCGAACCGCTCCACCTGAGCATGCCGGGCCGGAGGCGACGGACGGGCCGGTACCGGCGAAACCGGCCGCGCCGGGACGAGCCGCCCGCCGCCCTCCCGGGCGCGTAGGCTCCCGATGTGATCTACAAGCTGCTGCCGACCACCGAGTGGGACGAGGCGCTGGCCGCCGGGCGCCTGGCGGGCACGGCCGTGGACCGGCAGGACGGCTTCGTCCACCTCTCGGCCGCCGACCAGGTGGTGGAGACGGCCCGCCGGCACTTCGCCGGCGTCACCGGGCTGACCCTGCTGACCGTCGACCCGGCCCGGCTGGGCGACGCGCTGCGTTGGGAGCCGTCCCGCGGTGGGCAGCTCTTCCCGCACCTGTACGGCCCACTGCCGGTGGCCGCCGTGGTGGCCGCGCAGGCGCTGCCGGCGGACACCCCGGCCGCCGACGCGGTGGCCGCCCTGCTCGACTGAGCGGTTCCCGGCGTACGCCGGACAGGGCCGCGCCCGGGACGACGTGGTCGTCCCGGGCGCGGCGAGGTCGGTGCGCGCGCGCTCAGCGGTGGCAGAGCCGGGCGATCTCCTCCTGGAACCGGTCCATCGGGTTGGCCTCCGCCGGGCCGAGCAGGTAGGTCTTCAGCTCCCGGCGGGCCTCGGTCAGCGGGTCGTCGCCGGCCCGGGTCAGCGAGACGATCTTCTCCAGCTCGCCGCAGTCGGCGGAGAGCAGGTACGCCGCGCGGGCGGTCGGGTACTCCCGGCGGAACTCGTCCTCCGGCAGCCCGCCCGGGTTGGCCACCACGTACGGCCGCTGGCTCTGCACGAAGTCGGAGACCACACTGGACACGTCGCTGATCAGCAGGTCGGTCTGGTTGAAGCAGTCGAACAGCGCCGGCGTGCGGCCGGTGACCACCAGGTGCCGGGTGCCGTCCAGCGAGGTCGCGTCGGTGTCGCCGCCGGCGGCCCGGATCCGCCCCACGATCCGGTCGTGCACCGCCTTGGCCTCCTTGGCCCGCGAGCCGGTCAGCGGGTGCGGCTTGTAGACCAGCCGGATCCGGGGCGAGACGGCGAGCAGCCCCTTGACGATCCGCTCGCCCATCAGCACCAGCGAGGTGTGGTAGGGGTCGTCGTCGAGCCAACCCTCCCAGGTGGGTGCGTAGAGGACGGTGAACGGCCGGTCCACCGCCTCGGCGCCGAAGGTGTGCACGCCGGCCAGCTGCGGGCGTCCGATCTCGACGATGTCGGAGTCCAGCACGCCCACTCCGGCCCGGGCGTACCGCTCGCGGCCGGCGAGCCCGGCCACCCAGACCTCGTCGTACACCTTGCTGTAGGGGTTGACGCTGGCCGCCTTGTCGCTGTCGCCGTGCCCGACGAAGACGTGCTTCATGCCCGGCTCGCGGAGCATGTGGATGTTCGCGCCCACGTTGGCGGCGTAGAGCGCCGCGCGCACGCTGCCCAGTTCGAGGTTCATGAAGTCCACCCCGGCCGGTACGCAGATCACCGGCAGCCGGGTGTCGGCGAGTTCGAGGAACGCCTCCTTGTTGCGCAGCAGCACCACCGCGCGCTGCTGCAGCGCCTCGGTCGGGGCCAGCCACATGTTGGCCTGGTAGACGTCCTTGGCCGGGCCGGCGAAGTAGAGCGCCACCTCGGGGCGGTAGGTGTCCAGCCAGCGCTGCACGGCGGGCAGCAACGGGCTCTGCCCGCTGCCCCGGCCGCGCAGCCAGGTCAGCGCGACGATCGCGCCGACCACCCCGGTCACCGCGACCGCCACCGCCGCGGTCACCAGGAACGGGGCCGCGTCGTCCGACACCGCGGCCACCACCGCGGCCGGCACCAGCAGCACGTTGACCACCGGCATCCGGTCACCGGCGATGGCGGACGCCCAGGCCGGCGGCTCGGGAGCCGAGCGGAGCCGACCCAGCTCGATGTTGCGCACCAGCGCCGACTGCGGATTGCGCCGCTCGATCATGGTGACCAGCGCGCCGGAGAAGACCGCGACCACCCACACCGCGGCGGGCAGCACCAGCAGCAGGCTGAGCTCGACTCCGCTCAGCGCCACCTCGGCGGCCACCAGCAGCACGCTCGCCAGGTCGCGGGTCAGCTGCCGGTACCCGCGGTTCAGGCCGACCTTCTCCAGCAGCACGTCGGAGGCGGGCGACCAGCGCATCAGGGCGAATTCGCCGAGCACGGCGACCAGCCCGGCGACGGCGAACAAGCCGATCCAGCCGAGTGCGCCCGCGGCGAGCATGACCAGGTAGGACAACACCAGCAGCGCGCCGCGGGCGGCAACTCCGATGCGTCCTGTCAACGTGCCGAACAACGAGTACGCTCCCTACGAAGATCGATGACGGGCCGGGCCCATGTCGTGCTCTTCCCCCCGCGGCGGGCCGTCAGCGCGTGCTGCGACCTTAACGCGAAGGGACAGCCGGGCGTCGCTCGGGTATCCGGCACCTTTCGGTCAAACCCCGCACCCGGCCGTCCACGCCGCACCGCGGGCACACTCCCACGGCGTCGTCGCGGACGGCCGGCGTGCCGCTCAGCCGCGCCGGAAGCAGGTCACCGCGCCGGGCGCGGGACGCTCGGCGAACTGCTCGAAGCCGAGCCGCGGCGCCATCTCCCGGGCGTAGCTGTTGCCGTTGTAGACACAGATGGTGCCGACGCCGAGCCGGTCGATCGCCGCGGCCACCTCCGCCTCGGACGGGGTGATGGTCCCGTCGGCGAACTTGGCGAGCAGCAGCCGGTCCTTGGCGAAGTCGGAGTTCAGGTCGTACTCCACCAGGTAGAAGTCGCGGGGCAGGACCACCCGCACCCGGCTGGTGACAATCAGCGAGGTCCGCATGATCACCGACGGGGCGAGGACGAGCCCGTCCGGCCGGTCCAGGTCCTTGATCCAGAACGCGATCCCCTGTCGCTGCTGCGGCAGCTTCCAGGTCGGCCGGTCGTGCACGGTCACCCAGCTCTCCTTCGACCACATCGGGGTGGCGAAGACCGCGAACGAGGCGACCATGGCCGCCGCGACGCCGACGCCGACCACTCGGCGCAGCGCCGGCATCCGGGCGGGGATGTCCACCGTGCAGAGCAGCCCGACCAGCGTGGGCAGCGCCAGCAGCCAGGGCACCCGCCAGAGCACCACCGAGATGCCACTGAGGTCGCTCAGCAGCTCCAGCACCCCGGGGATGAGCAGCACGCTGAGCGTCAGGGTGCCGCCGGCGGCGAGCAGCGCCGGGGTGCGCCGGCGGGCCAGCAGCGGGCCGCACCACAGCGCCAGCCCGCAGATCACCCCGACCACGCCGATCATCAGCGTCCGCCGGTAGGTGTACTCGGCGTCGAAGAACGCGTCGTCCGCGCCGGTGGCGGCCGCCATGTCGAGGACCAGCTGGGAGACCACCACCGAGCCGACCGGGTACGTGACAGCGGCCGCGCCGGCCAGCAGCGCGTCCTTCCAGCGGCCGACCAGCAGCATGGCGAACGCCGCGGCGCCGACCAGCATCGGCAGGATGATCGCGGCGGTGGTGGTGAGCCCGGTCGCGGTCACCGAGAGCGCGACGATGAGCAGCAGGCCCCACCGGGAGCGGTTGTCGAACCAGTTGGTCAGGTAGAGCCACATCAGCGGGATGACCGCCGAGACGAACATGCCCTTGCCCTCGTAGAGCCGGGGCAGGTGGAAGGTGCCGAGCGCGGCGTCGCTGCCGGCCACCAGGTAGAGGAAGGCGACGGCCACGCTGAACGCGAGCAGCGGCCGGCGCGGGGCCCAGCGCTGCACCAGCCGCCAGAGGGCGAGGATGGCGAGCACCGCGAGCACCGGCAGCAGCACGTACCAGGTGGCCGAGGCGCCGTGGATGCCGAAGACCCGGCCCAGCGCCCCGGCGAACACCTCGATGGACGCGATCGGCGGCTGGGAACCCATCGGCGGCGCGACGTTCTCGGTGAACAGGAAGTCGTTCATCGGGATGATGTCCCGCTCGGCGATCCACACCGACTTGCCGACGTAGTAGACGTCGTCGGGGGTGTTGCGGGCGATGAAGAACGAGGAGATGGCGACCAGCAGCGAGACGACCAGCGCGTACCCGGACTGGAACGCGGTCGGCGCCGGCGCGACCGACGCGGTCACCGGCGAGCTCAGCCACATCCGGCGGATCAGCAGCATCCCGCCGACCGCCGCGACCGCCCCGGCGCTGGCCGGGACCCACCAGGACATCCCGTCGCCGGCCGTGGTGTTCGCCAGACCGGCGGTGACCGCGGCCACGGTCGCCGCGGCCAGCACCACGACCAGCCAGCGGCGGGGGTACCCGGCCGCCTCCCCGGTGGTGGCCGCCGGCGCGGCGGCCGTGGCCGGGTCGACCGGGGACGCCGCCGGGCGCCGTCGCACGGCCCGCAGCACCGCCACCCCGGCCAGCACCAGGCAACCGGCCAGCCAGATCGTGAAGGTCACCGACGGGGCCAGGCTGAACAGGAATGCCGCGTGGTAGAGCACCGTCCAGAGCGCGAACGCCAGCACGCCGGCGTCGGTGAGGACGGCGGGCGCGGCGGCGATCAGGGACCGGAGCCGGCCGGGTTCCGCCGGAGCCGGGGTCGCGGCCGCGGCGGAGCGCGGCGGGACGACGGCGACGTGGTCGACTTTCGACACGGGGGGTCCTTGTCGGTTGTACGGGCACGGTGTGGGCGATGAAACGGGACGACGGTGCCGGCGGGGCCCGTCGGCGACCCGACTGGCAAGCAGACTAGCCGGACCGTTCGGGCGCCGGTGTCCGGCGCGGGCGGCGCCGGCGGGTCGGCAGGTCAGCCGGTGACCGGGGCCTCCCGCTGTCGGGGCAGCGCCCCGTCCGCGCCCAGCCCGATCGCGACCGACTCGACCAGGGTGTCGAGGTAGCCGGTGGTGAGCGGGGTGCGGGCGATGGCGAGCCGCCAGTAGAGCGGGCCGACGATGAGGTCGACCGCCGCGTCCGGGTCGGTGTCGGCGGGCAGTTCGCCGCGCTGCACCGCGCGGCTGATCAGCCGGCCGCCGATCTCCTGCTGCCGGGCGCGCAGCACCCGCTGCAGGGTCTCGTCGATGGTCGGGTTGCGGGCCGCCTCGGCCAGCAGGTCGGGAATGATCTGCGAGGCCAGCGGGTGCCGCAACGCGTGCGCCACCACCTGGAAGAGCAGTTCGAGGTCGCCGCGCAGGGTCCCGGTGTCCAGCGCCGGCAGCTTGCCGCCGGCGGCGGCGGCGACGATGTCCAGCACGAGTTCCAGCTTCGAGCTCCACCGCCGGTAGATGGCGGTCTTGCTCACCCCGGCGCGGCGGGCCACCGCCTCGATGGAGAGCCGGCCGTAGCCGACGGCCGCGAGCTCCTGCATCAGGGCCCGGCGGATGGCCGTGGTGATGTCGTCACGGAGCACGGCCGCGCCGGCCGGCGTGCGCCGTTTCTCGGTCGTCACCTGGGACTCTTCTCGGCTGTCACGTGGAACAATGTAGCGCAACGACGGTACGGTTGCGTCCCGACGTGTTTTGAACTACGGTCCACGCAGCGACGGGGGCGGCGCTCCACGCACTGGCCACGCTAGATTCCATCGTCGCGCGCATCCCCGTCGAACCGAAAGATCGGAGCGCCCATCCATGGCCGACACGGCGCTGGCCGACCCCGACGCCGGCCTCACCCAGGCGCAGCTCGCCGCCCGGTACGGGCTGCGGGTCGCCGGCGAACGTCCCTCGCTGGCCGAGTACAGCCGGCGGCTCTGGCACTACCGGCACTTCATCTCCGCGTACGCGAACGCCAAGCTGGTCGCGTCGTTCAGCAATGCCAAGCTGGGGCAGCTGTGGCAGGTGCTCACCCCGCTGACCAACGCGGCGGTCTACTACCTGATCTTCGGCCTGGTGCTGGAGCAGCGGGAGATCCCGAACTTCATCGCGTACCTCTGCACCGGCCTGTTCATTTTCAACTTCACCCAGACGGCGGTGCAGAACGGCACCCAGTCGATCACCGGCAACCTGGGCCTGATCCGGGCGCTGCACTTCCCCCGGGCCTGCCTGCCGCTCGCGGTCACGGTCACCCAGTTCCAGCAGCTGCTCGGGGCGATGGTGGTGCTGATCGCGATCGTGCTGATCACCGGCGAGCCGCTCACCCTCGGCTGGCTGGTGCTGGTGCCGGCGATCCTGCTCCAGACGATCTTCAACGCCGGGCTCACCATGGCGGTGGCCCGCCTGGGCGCGAAGGTGGCCGACCTGAAGCAGGTCATGCCGTTCCTGCTGCGCGCCTGGATGTACGGCTCCGGGGTGCTCTACAGCGTCACGCTCTTCGCGGAGAACCTGCCCGGCTGGGCCACCCGGCTGGTCGAGCTGAACCCGATGCTGGTCTACATCGAGCTGGGCCGGGTCGCCCTGCTGGAGGACGCCCCGCTGCTCAACTCCTCCCTGCCGCAGCTCTGGCTGGTGGCGGTGGGCTGGGCGATCGTGATGGGCGCCGGCGGTTTCCTCTACTTCTGGCGCGGCGAACAGGAGTACGGCCGTGGTTGAGCACTTCGAGACGTCCAACGACGTGACGGTCACCCTGCCCCGGGTCCGGGAGCGGATCCCGACAGTGGTGGTCGACGACGCGCACGTGATCTACCGGGTGCACAAGGGCGCCGGCGGCGGTGGCGGGCCGGTGGGCGCGCTCAAGCGGATCGTGACCCGCACCTCCGCGCCGAACATCCGGGAGGTGCA
This sequence comes from Micromonospora echinaurantiaca, assembly GCF_900090235.1. Classification (NCBI taxonomy): domain Bacteria; kingdom Bacillati; phylum Actinomycetota; class Actinomycetes; order Micromonosporales; family Micromonosporaceae; genus Micromonospora; species Micromonospora echinaurantiaca. Next base: position 4,221,511 of record NZ_LT607750.1, read on the forward strand.
CGCGGTCAAGGGGGTCAGCTTCACCGCGTACCGGGGTGAGGCGATCGGGCTGATCGGCAGCAATGGCTCGGGCAAGTCGACCATCCTGCGGGCGATCGCCGGCCTGCTGCCGGTGAACCGCGGCGCGATCTACACCCAGGGCCAGCCCTCGCTGCTGGGCGTGAACGCCGCCCTCTTCAACGACCTCGCCGGCGAGCGCAACGTCGTACTGGGCTGCCTGGCGATGGGGATGCACCCGACGGAGGTGCAGCGGCAGACCCCGGAGATCATCGAGTTCTCCGGGATCAACCAGCGCGGCGACTTCGCCTCGCTGCCGATGCGTACCTACTCCTCCGGCATGGCCGCCCGGCTGCGCTTCTCGATCGCCGCGGCGAAGAAGCACGACGTGCTGCTCATCGACGAGGCGCTGGCCACCGGCGACAAGGGCTTCCGCAAGCGCAGCGAGCAGCGGGTGCGGGAGTTGCGGGAGAGCGCCGGCACGGTGTTCCTGGTCAGCCACCAGCTCTCCTCCGTCCGCGACACGTGCGAACGGACGATCTGGCTGGAATCGGGCGTCATCCGGATGGACGGCCCGACCGACGAGGTGGTCCGGGCCTACGAGGCGTTCGCCAACGGCAAGTAGGCCCAGCCATCGACCCGCGTGCGCGCGGGCCGCGTCGTCGCGTTGGGGCGGCGCGGCCGGCGCGTTAAGGTTCATCCCGTCGCCGCGCCGGCGGAACCTTCTGTTCACGTACCCCTGAGAGTGAGGATCGGCAATGACGCAGGACCACACCACTGGCCCGGACGCCGCGCCGCAGACCGCGGCGCCGTGGCGGCCCTCGCGGACGGTGGCGGTGGTCCTGGCGGGCGGCACCGGGACCCGGCTGGGCCTCGGCATCCCGAAGCAGCTGCTGAAGATCGCCGGCAAGCCGATCATCGAGCACACCCTGGCGGTCTTCGAGGCGGCCCCGGAGATCGACGAGATCATCGTGCTGATGGCCGCCGGCCACGTCGCCGACGCCCAGCGGATCGTCGAGAAGGCCGGCTTCCGCAAGGTCACCAAGGTCATCGAGGGTGGTGACACGCGCAACGCCACCACCCGGATCGCGCTGGAGGCGGTCGGCGCGGGCGACTGCAACATCCTCTTCCATGACGCGGTGCGGCCCCTGGTCAGCGGCCGGATCGTGCGGGAGTGCGTGAACGCGCTCTGGACGTACTCGGCGGTCGACGTGGCCATCCCGTCGGCCGACACGATCATTCAGGTCGATGAGGACGACTGCATCACCGACATCCCGGTGCGCTCGTCGCTGCGCCGCGGGCAGACCCCCCAGGCGTTCCGCTCCGGCACCATCCGCGAGGCGTACCGGCGCGCCGAGAGCGACCCGGACTTCGCCGCCACCGACGACTGCGGCGTGGTGCTGCGCTACCTGCCGGGCACGCCGATCAAGGTGATCGACGGCTCGGACGAGAACATCAAGGTCACCCACCCGGTCGACGTGCACCTGGCGGACAAGCTCTTCCAGCTCGCCGCCGCCCAGGCGCCCCGGCTGACCGACCACCGCAGCTACACCGAGGAGCTGACCGGCCGGACGATCGTGATCTTCGGCGGCAGCTACGGCATCGGGCACGACCTGGCCGAGCTGGCCCGCGGCTACGGCGCCCAGGTCTTCCCGTTCAGCCGCTCCAGCACCGGCACCCACGTCGAGCGCGCCGCGGACGTCGAGGCCGCGCTGAAGACCGCTTTCGAGGCCACCGGCCGGATCGACCACGTGGTGGTCACCGCCGGCATCCTGGAGAAGGGCGCCCTCGTCGAGATGGACGAGGAGACCATGGACCGGGTACTCCAGGTCAACTTCGTCGGGCCGGTCATCGCCGCCCGGCAGGCGCTGCCCTACCTCCAGCAGACCAAGGGTCAGCTGCTGCTCTACACCTCCAGCTCCTACACCCGGGGCCGGGCCCAGTACGCGCTCTACTCCTCCACCAAGGCCGCCCTGGTCAACCTCACCCAGGCGCTGGCCGACGAGTGGGCCGAGTTCGGCGTACGGGTCAACTGCGTCAACCCGGAGCGGACCGCCACCCCGATGCGCACCAAGGCGTTCGGTGAGGAGCCGGAGCACACCCTGCTCGCCGCCGAGACCGTCGCCCGGGCGTCGCTGGACGTGCTGATCTCCGACCTCACCGGGCAGGTCATCGACGTACGCCGGGCGCCGGGCGAGGTGCCCGCCCAGCCGACGCCGGCGCAGGCCGACCAGGCGGCGGGCGCCGCCGTCGGCGGCTGACCCGGGCGCGGCGACGGCGGGAGGCGCAGCCGAGATGCGTGGTGACCTGGTCCGGAAGCTGATCGCCCGGGGCCTGACCACCGGGCTGGCCGTGCTGGCGTTCCTGGTGGTGGCGCTGACCGGCGCCACCGGCTGGGGGCTCGGCCTGGCGGTGGCCGCGCTCGCCGCGGCGGCGTGGGAGCGGCGGGTCCGGCCCGGCGCCGACAGCGTGCCGGAGACCGTGCTGGTCGCGGCCAGCATCCTGGTCGGCTACGCCCGGCGGCTCGACGCCGGGTTCGATCCCGTGCTGGCCGTCACCGCGCTGGTGCTGCTGGGCCTGGTGCTGCTCGTCGGGCCGCTGCGCGACGCCGGCAACCTGGAGATCCGGGCCGCCAACCTGCCGGTGCGCGGCTGGACGCCGCTGGTCGCCGCCCGGCTGGGCAGCGCCCTGCTCGGGCTGCTCGCGGTGGTCGCGCTGGCGGCCGCGTTCGCGCTGCCCGCCGCCGTCGCGCTGGTCGCCAGCCTGCTGGTCGGCGCGAGCGCCGGCGCGGTCGGCCTCGACCTGGCCCGGCGGCGGTTCCGGCCGCCGGCCGGCGGGTCGGCGGTGACCCGGGCGCTGCGCCGGCACCAGCCCGAGTTCCTGCTGCACTTCTCCGCGCCGCCCGGCTCCGAGTACCAGGTCACCATGTGGCTGCCGTACCTGGAGCGGATCGGCCGGCCGTTCCTGGTCATGGTGCGCGAGCCGGAGTTCCTGCGCAGCATCGCGGCGGCCACCACCGCCCCGGTGGTCTACTGCCCCACGCTGAAGGCGATGGACGAGGCGCTGGTGCCGAGCCTGCGGGTGGCCTTCTACGTCAACCACGGCGCCAAGAACAGCCACTGCATCCGGTTCACCCAGCTCACCCACGTGCAGCTGCACCACGGCGACAGCGACAAGGCGCCCAGCGCCAACCCGGTCTCGGCGATCTTCGACCGGATCTTCGTGGCCGGCGAGGCCGCCATCGACCGGTACGCCCGGGCCGGGGTGGAGATCCCGGCGGAGAAGTTCGAGGTGGTCGGCCGCCCGCAGGTGGAGGCGATCAAGGTCCGCCCGGAGCCGGCGCGCGGCCTGGCGCAGCCGACGGTGCTCTACACGCCGACCTGGACGGGGCACCACGCGGACGCCAACTACTGCTCGCTGCCGGTGGCGGAGACGCTGCTGCGACGGCTGCTGGCACGCGGGGCCACGGTGATCCTGCGGGCGCACCCGTACACCGCGCAGAACCCGGCCTCGGCCCGGCAGCTGGGCCGGCTCACCGAACTGCTGGCCGCCGACCGGGCGCGCACCGGCCGGCAGCACGTCTTCGGCGCCGCCGCCCGCGAGCTGACCCTGACCGAGTGCGTGAACCGCTCGGACGCGCTGGTCTCCGACGTGTCCGGGGTGATCTCCGACTACCTCTACTCGGGCAAGCCGTACGCGGTGACCGACATGGGCGGCGACGGTGACCGGTTCACCGAGCGGTTCCCGCTGGCCGGCTCCGGCTACGTGCTGAGCCGGGACATGGCCAACGTGGACGAGGTGCTCACCGCGCTGCTCGACACCGACCCGCTGGCACCGGACCGGTGGGCGACCCGGCGGCGCTACCTGGGCGACTTCCCCGCCGAGTCGTACGCGGAGGCGTTCCTGGCCGCCGCCCGCCGGGAACTCGACCGGGGCGGCCGGCCGCCGGCGCCGCGTACGGGCGGGCTGCCGGTCGAACCGGAGGCCGTCTCCCCCGCCACCTGACTCCGCCCGAACATCCGGCGCGGTGCCGGTGAAATCGGTCAAGAGGGACTTATCCTACGTCGAGTCCCGATACCCGAGTCCTGCGAGTCGACATGGCTGACACCGCGCTCTCCCCCGCCTTCGTCCACCCCACGGCCGACGTCGAGGAGGGCGCGTACGTCGGGGACGGCACGAAGGTCTGGCACCTGGCGCACATCCGGTCCTCCGCCCGGGTGGGCGCCGGCTGCGTCATCGGCCGCAACGTGTACGTCGACGCCGGCGTGACGGTCGGCGACCTCGTGAAGATCCAGAACAACGTCTCCGTCTACCAGGGCGTCACCCTTGAGGACGAGGTCTTCGTCGGCCCGTGCGTGGTCTTCACCAACGACCTGCGCCCCCGCGCGCAGAACCCGGACTGGACGGTCACGCCGACCCTGGTCCGCCGGGGCGCCTCGATCGGCGCCAACGCCACCCTGGTCTGCGGCATCGAGGTGGGCGCGTACGCGATGGTCGCGGCCGGTTCGGTGGTGACTCGGGACGTGCCGCCGTACCAGCTCGTGGCCGGGAACCCGGCCCGCCCGCTGGGCTGGGTGGACGCCCGGGGCGAGGTGATCTCCCGCGACCCGGGCACCCGCCCCGCCGGCCTCGACCTGGCCTGATCGGCCGACCTCAGAGCTGACCGGCGGCCTCGGGGCTGACCGGCCTCGCCTCGGCCTGGGCTGACCGGAGGGGCCCGGCCGGGTGGTCAGCCGCCGATCACGATCCGGCGGACGCCGGTCCAGCGCGCCGGGTCGGTGATCCGGCGACCGTCCACCAGCACCCGTACCGAGGGCAGGTCGGCGGGGGTCAGCGACCGGTACTCCGGGTGGTCGGCCTGGATCACCGCGGCGGTGACGGCCTGGTCGTCGTACGCCGGCAGCCCCAGCGCGGTCAGCTCGGCGGCCGTGTACATCGGGTCGCAGACGTACGGCCGGGCACCCCGGGCGCGCAGCGCGTCGACGGTCGGGAAGACGCCGGAGAAGGCGGTCTCCTTCACCCCGCCCCGGTAGGCGGCGCCGAGGACCAGCACCTCCACTCCGGTCAGGTCGCCGTACGCGGTGGCCAGCAGATCGACGGCGTACTGCGGCATCTGGGCGTTCGCCTCCCGGGCGGCGCGGACCACGCTGGCGGCCGGGTCGTTCCACAGGTACATCCGCGGGTAGACCGGGATGCAGTGCCCGCCCACCGCGATGCCGGGCTGGTGGATGTGGCTGTACGGCTGGGTGTTGCAGGCCTCGATCACGGTGGTGACGTCCACCCCGACGGTGGCGGCGAACCGGGCGAACTGGTTGGCGAGGCCGATGTTCACGTCCCGGTAGGTGGTCTCGGCCAGCTTCGCCAGCTCCGCCGCCTCGGCCGAGCCGAGGTCCCACACGCCGTTGGCGCGGGGCAGGTCCGGCCGGGGGTCGAACTGGAGCACCGACTCGTAGAACGCCACGCCCCGCGCTGTCGACGCCCGGTCCACGCCGCCGACCAGCTTCGGGTAGCGGCGCAGGTCGGCGAAGACCCGGCCGGTGAGCACCCGCTCGGGGCTGAACACCAGGTGGAAGTCCTCGCCCACGGTCAGCCCACTGCCCTGCGCCAGCATCGGGCCGAACCGGTGCCGGGTGGTGCCGACCGGCAGCGTGGTCTCGTAACTGACCAGGGTGCCCGGCCGGAGCCCGGCCGCCACCGCCCGGGTGGCGTCGTCCATCCAGCCGAAGTCCGGCAGCCCCCGGTCGTCCACGACGAGCGGCACCACCAGGACCACCGCCTCGGACCGGGCGACGGCCGCCGCGGTGTCGGTGGTGGCCGACAGCAGGCCGGCCGCCACCGCCTCCTTCAGCCGGACGTCCAGGTCGGCCTCGCCCGGGAACGGGACCGCCCCGTCGTTGACCAGCCCGACGACCCGCTCGGAGACGTCGGCGCCGACCACCCGGTGCCCGCTCGTCGCGAACTGCACGGCGAGCGGCAGCCCGATCTTCCCGAGGGCGACGACACAGATGTTCATGGCTCTTCCTTCTTCGTCTTGGAAACGGCGGCCGGCCGACCCGGTGGCGCGGGCACTACGGCGACAACGAGCCGGCCGGGCGGTTGGTGCGGAGTGGCCCGGATCCGGGCCCGGTCAGAACCGCGGGATGGATGAGGCGCTCAGGACAGCGCGACGGTCGCCGCGGCTACGGGTGCGAGGTCGGTGTCGATCGCCACCGTGCTGCCCTCGGCCGCGGACTGGAGCAGCGCGGCGGCGACCCGCACCGTGCGCAGCCCCTGCCGCAGGGTGACGATGTCGCTCTGCTTGCCGTCGACCGCGTCGCGGAACCGTTCGTGCTCCACCAGGAGCGGTTCGCGCTTCGGGATCGCGTACCGGACCATGTCGCCCTCGGCCACGCCACGGAAGGCGCGCAGCGCCTCCCATTCGGTGTCGATCGCCCCGTTGGCGTACCAGGTCAGGTCGGCGGTGAGGGTGTCGGCGACGAAGCAGCCCCGCTCGCCGGTGACCACGGTGGACCGTTCCTTCAGCGGGCTCAGCCAGTTGACCAGGTGGTTGACCATCGCGCCGCCGGCCAGCTGGCCGACCGCGGCGACCATGTCCTCGTGCAGCCGGCCGCTGCGCGAGACGGTCCGCGCCGACACCGTCCGGTACTCCCGGCCGACCACCCAGCTGGTCAGGTCGATGTCGTGGGTCGCCAGGTCCATCACCACGCCCACGTCGGCGATCCGGTGCGGGAACGGCCCCTGCCGCCGGGTGACCACCTGGAACACCTCGCCCAGCTCGCCGGCCTCCAGCCGCAGGCGCAGGCTCTGCAGGGCCGGGTTGTACCGCTCGATGTGGCCGACCCCGGCCACCAGGCCGGCGGCCTCGAACGCCTCGACCAGGCGGCTCGCGGCGGCCACCGACTGGGCGAGCGGCTTCTCGATGAGCGCGGGCACGCCGCTGGCGGCCAGCGCCAGCCCGACCTGCTCGTGCAGCGCCGTCGGGCAGGCGACCACGGCGTAGTCGACGCCGATCGCCAGCAGGCCGTCCAGGTCGGGCACCACCGGCACCCGCAGCGCGCTGGTCGGGTCGCCCGCCGGGTCGACGATGCCGACCAGCTCCACCCCGTCCAGGGCGGCGAGGACCCGGGCGTGGTTACGCCCCATGGCGCCGAGACCGATCAGGCCGGCGCGCAGCCGGGCCCGCGTCATCGGGCACCCCCGGCGAGGTTGGCGGCCTCGGCGATCCGCTCCAGGTCCTGCTGGGACACCGCCGGGTGCACCGGCAACGAGATCACCTCGGCGGCGGCCCGGTCGGTCTCCGGCAGCTCCCACGGGCCCGGTCGGCCGTCCTCGGCGAGGTAGGGCCGCAGGCGGTGGATCGGCGTGGGGTAGTGAACGGCGTTGCCGACGCCCAGCTCGGTGAGGCGCCGGCGGGCCGCGTCGCGGCGACCACCCGGCACCCGCACCGTGTACTGGTGGTAGACGTGCCGGGCGGCGTCGGCGACCGGCGGGGTGACCATGCCGGTGATCCGGGCGTCGAGCAGCTTCGCGTTGGCCCGCCGCTGCTCCGTCCACTCCGGCAGCTGGCGCAACTGCACCCGGCCGATCGCCGCGGCCACGTCGGTCATCCGCATGTTGGCGCCGACGATCTCGTTGGCGTACCGCTGCTCCATGCCCTGGTTGCGCAGCAGCCGCAGGGTACGGGCCAGCTCGCCGTCGGCGGTGCTGACCATGCCGCCCTCCAGCGAGTGCATGTTCTTCGTGGGGTAGAAGCTGAAGCAGCCGGCCGTGCCGAACGCGCCGACCGGCCTTCCCGCCAGGGCGGCGCCGTGCGCCTGGGCGGCGTCCTCGACCACGGCGAGCCCGTGCCGGTCGGCGACCGCCATGATCCGGTCCATCGCGGCGGGGTGCCCGTAGAGGTGCACCGGCAGGATCGCCACCGTGCGGTGGGTGACCGCCGCGGCAACCGCCGCCGGGTCCAGGCAGAAGCTGCCGGGTTCGATGTCGACGAAGACCGGCCGGGCGCCGACCAGCCGGATCGCGTTGGCGCTGGCGGCGAAGGAGAACGACGGGACGATCACCTCGTCGCCCGGGCCGAATCCGAGCGCCATCAGGGTCAGCTGCAGGGCGGAGGTGCCCGAGTTCACCGCGACACAGTGCCGGCCGGCGACCAGCTCGCCGAACTCCTCCTCGAACGCGGCGACCTCCGGCCCCTGCGCGACGCGGCCGCTGCGCAGCACCCGTACCGCCGCCGCGATCTCGGCCTCGCCGATGACCGGCCTCGCCGGTGGAATCTCTTCTGTGGTCAGCCCGACCATGGGGCTTCCTCCCGTCGAACAGCGACCGCGTCCGGGTCCGGACGCGGCGCCATGTCGTTCAGATGTGGACAGGAGGGGTGGTGGGGTTACCGCCGGACGATCCGCTGGGGTTGGTGCGGAAGGATCACCCGGACAAACAGGACGCCCGGCGCACTCCGGGACGTACGGGCATGTTATCCCGAGTGCTCCGGGCATGGCGGCACAACACCCTCATCCCGCCGGGAACCGCAGCGGCGGGGATCAGCGGTACGGGTCGACCAGGGCGAGCACCGCCTCCGGGTCCTCCACGTGCGCGTTGTGCCCGAGTCCGGGCAGCGTCACCACCGGCACGCCGAACTCCTTGAGCTGCTCGTCGGAGACCATCGGGTCGCGCTCGCCCCGGGCCAGCACCACCGGCGCGTCGGTCGCCGCCAGCAGGGCCGGCAGGCGCGGCTCCCCCACCGCGAACGCGGCCGGGTCCATCGCCAGCCGCCAGCGGCCGTCGACCTGCCGCAGTCCGGCCTCCACGGCCGGATGCTCGGGGGCGAACAGTCCGGTCAGCCCGGCCACCTTCAGGTAGCGGCGGGCCGCCTCGTCGCGGGTCGCGAACCAGGTGACCGGGCGGGCGGCCAGCTCCGCGGCCCGGTCCAGTTCGGCCGGTGACCAGACGGCCTTGATGCCGAGCCCGACCACCGCGTCCACCGTCAGCCCGGCGGTACGCGCGGCCAGCGCCAGCCCCACCACGCCGCCGAGGGAGTGCCCCAGCACGACCAGCCGGTCACCCGGCTTGAGCCCGCCGGCGACCTGCCCGGCCAGCCCGGCGAAGGAGTACCGCGGCAGCGGCGGGGACCAGCCGTGCCCGGCCAGGTCCGGGGCCAGCCACCGGCCGGCCCACCGGCGCTCCAGCAGCGGCGCCCAGGGCAGCCACACCTCGCCGGTGGCGCCCATGCCGTGCAGCAGCAGCAGGAGCGGCCGCCGGCCGTCCCGGGTACCCGATTCGTCGACCATAGGGCGCAGTGTGCCACCGGTCGGACGGCCGGGGCGAGAGCCGGCCGCCGCTACACGTCGGGCGCCGGCCCCCCGGATGGGGAGCCGGCGCCCGACGGCAGTGGCGCGGAGGTGCGGATCAGGCGGAGTAGCCGCGGGTAGCCGCCCAGTTCGCCAGGTCGATGGTGGTCATCCAGTACGAGGCGGTCGCCGGGTTCGCCGAGTCGGCGATCTTCACCAGCCGGCCGTCGTCGTCGTAGCCCACCACCGCGATGTAGTGCCCACCGGGGAAGGAGTGCCAGCCGCCGTTGGTGTCGGTCGCGCTGCCGGCGACGTTCACCACGACACCCCGCTTGTCGGTGATGGCCCGGACCACGTCGGCCTGGAGCTGGTCCATCTGGGCCGGGGTGGCCGCCCCGCCGGAGATCATCCGGGTCCGGTACGGGTCGCCCTTCACCATGGCGTTGAGCACGCGGGTGGTGTCGTTGGCGGAGTTGGTGCCCATCTCGGTGGTGCCCAGCTGGGCGCCGAGGGCGTCCTGGGTACGGTCGATGCCGGCGGCGCTGAGCGCGTTCCGCACGGCGGCCGGGCCGCAGTTGTAGAAGGTCGTCTGGGCCTGGTAGTCGTAGTTGAGGATCTTGCGCGACGGCGGCTTCGGCGCCGCCTTGCGGGTCAGGTCCGGGTTCGGCGCGGCCGACGAGGCGGCGGCCGAGGGGGCGGCGCTGGACGGCGCGGCGCCGGACGGGGCGGTGCCCAGCCGGGCCTCGCCACGCGAGGCGGCGGCTGGCGCGTCACGCAGTTCGGCCACCGTGGCCTGGGCCGGCGCCGAGGTCGGGGCCTCCTCGGTGCCGGCGGCGAGCGCGCCGGCGCCGGAGGCGAGGACCAGGGCCGCGGCGGAGGCGGCGGCCACCTGGTAGGGGCGTTCGGTGGCGATGCGCCGCAACTGGCGCTTCAGGTGGTGCTTCACGGTTCCTCCACGGGGACTCGGGGGGCGAGCGGCGCACGGGCGGTGCCGGCGGGCAGGCCGGCTCGACCACGCGGACCCCTGGTCCGCGGGTGGGTGGGCCGCTCAGGAAGACGCCCGGATGTCGGGCGGGGCGGTTGCCGGTCGGTCAGCTCGCGATCGGGGCGAGCGGTACGGACACCGCGGGGCCGTGGAGGCGGGGGGACAACCGAAGGGTGGGATCGTGCTGCACGAGGATGGAACTCCTTCCGACGCCGCCGACCGGGTTAGCTGACGGATTCGGGCGGGAAGTACGCCCTACCACGGGCCGCAGCCCGCAGATTCACCCCAAAGGAGCATTGGTTCCCCGGTTCGTATGATCACGATTAGGCGGGTCGGCGCGGCGTCGCCTCTTGCGATCGGTAACCGCACCAGACGGGCCGACATTACTGGTCGGTCAGAAGCCTGCCAACCCCTGTCCACCTGCGTAAACCTGTCTCCGCCCGACAATTTTGCGGTCAGTTACGCACTGGCGTGACTCGATGGGACAGGCCTCTCCGACGCCGTTACCGGGCGACAACCGGACAATGGTGCGGTGCGGTCCAGGAATTGTCGACCCGCCTCGACCCGTCCGTGCCGAATGACCGATTTCTCGCCGGCTGTGACCGGCGTCACCGGAATATTTCCCGATCAACCAACCCGAGCGGGACGCCAGCGGGCCGGGGCGACCGGACGGGCCGGCACCGACACGCGGCCCGGCTCCGGCCGGCCCGGCCGGAGCCGGGCCGCGGCGGCGTACGCCTCGGCGGCCAGGGCTCGGGCCGCCTCGGCGGCCAGCTCGGCGTCCCGCCACGCCGACCGCTCCCGCTCGGCGGCCAGCCGGTAGCCGGCCCGGCGCTGCTCGCGTACCGCCCGGGCGAGCACGATCTCCTGCTGCACCGGGTGCCGCCGCGGGTCCCAGCCAGCCCGGTGGCAGAACACGTCGGACAACTGCCGAGCCGACAGCTCCCCCCGCCAATGGGCGGCCATCGCCGCGTGGTGCAGCCACCGCTCCCGGGCGGCGTACTCGGCCGGCGTGCGCGGGGTGCGCGGGGCGGGCAGGGCAGCGGCCCCGACGAACCGGCGAGCGGCGGTCTCCGCCTCGTCGTACGCCTGCCAGGCGCGCTCCACCTCCGCCTGCGCGGCGAGCCAGTCGGCGCGCCGCCGCCGGGCGGTCTGCGCCGCCCGGGTCGCGGCGACGGCCACCTCCTCGGCGTACCGGCGCAGGTCGGCGAGGTCGGGTTCGGCCGGCTCGGCGGCCGCCGGGGCGGGCTCCTCGTCGGTGGCGCGCTCGGGGCGGGCGACCAGCACGGTGAGCACGGTCAGCGCCAGCACGAGCAGGCCGGACCAGATGGCCGCGGCGCGCGGCACGTCGATCAGAAACTGGTGGTAGAGGACGGTCTCCAAGGTCGGCACCTCACGGGGGAAGCGGATGCGGAAGCGGGAGCCGCGTCCGGGCGTCGTGGGGACACGCCGAGGCCGGACGGGTGCGGAACCGGGGATCGCGGGCGGGGGCGTCAGCCGCCGCGGCGGATCAGACGCGCGGCGGGGCGCGCGGGGCCCGGACGGCCGGGACCGACCCGGCCGGCGCCGGCGCGGCGTCGTGGCGCGGTGCTGGCGAGGCATCGACCGGTGTCGGCTCGGTGACCGGACCAGCCGGCTCGGCGCGCTGCTCGGCGCCGACGGCCGTCGACGCGGACCCGGCGCGCGCGTCGGCGTGCACGGACGCGGCGGAGCACGCCGCCGGCTCCGGCTCGGCCGGGGCGGCAACCGCGCCGGGTGTGCCGAGGGCGATCGCGACGGCGACGGCGAGGCCGGCCGTCAGCCGCGCGGCCCAGCGCGCCACCCACCACAGCGGACAGGCGAGCGCGACCGGAAGCACGACGACAACGCTACCGTCCGGTCCGGTCCCCCGCACCGCCGCCGGGCGTGTCGCGGCTTCGCCGCGCCGAGGGCGCCGACCAGGGTGGACGGCTCAGCGCGAGTCGACGTACGCCGATGGCCGGTCGAGCGTGCGCGGACCCGGCACGGCAACCTGCGCGACCGTCGGGCCGGCCGGGGCCGGCAGCGGGTCCGGCGCCGCGACCGCCGCCGGGCCGCCGATCGTCCGCTTCGGACGGCGCGGAGCCAGCCGGCGCATCATCGGCGTCTCGACGTACCGATGCAGCAACGCGGCCAGACCCAGGTTCAGCAGCAGGAAGCCGAGCACCACGGCCACTCCCCACCAGCCGGTGAAGCCGGTCCCCCAGTCCCCGGTGAGCCGGAGCACGGTGATCATCACGAAGACGTGCACCAGGTAGAAGGCGAACGAGACCTCACCGAGCCAGACCATCGGCCGGGACCGCCACGGTGAGCGCCGGCCCCGCACGTCGGCGTCCGCCGCCGCGGTGATGACCAGGATGTACGCCACCGAGAGCAGCGCCGCCCACAGCTCGGCCCGGACCCACTGAGCGGCGACCACCCAGGTGACCGCGAAGATCAGGCTGGCCAGCGGCAGGCCCGGCCCCCGCCAACGGCCACGACGCATCAGCTCGGCCGCGGCCACTCCCATCCAGAACTCGAGCGACCGCACCGGCGGGAAGACCTGGGTGAACCACCAGCGGTCGGCCTCGGGCACCAGGGCCTGACCGGGCCAGAGCGCGAGGATGAGCAGCGGCACCCCGACCACCACCGCCCACAGTGCCCACGGCCGGGCCCGGCGCACCAGCGGCAGCACCAGCGGCAGGCAGAAGTAGAAGAAGAACTCGCAGGACAGCGACCAGCTGACCGTGTTGACGCTGTAGAAGTGGCCGGGTCGAGGGTCCCAGGCCTGCAGAAGGAAGAGGTTCTCCAGCGCGGCGCCGACGTTGACCGGGTCGGCGAACCAGAGCCCCACCAGCAGCACCAGCGCCCAGAGCAACAGGTGGTTGGGGTAGATCTTGGCGAACCGGCGCCGCCAGAAGGCCCGCCGGGAGTCGCCCGGCCGGGCCGACCAGACCAGCACGAACCCGCTCAGGATGAAGAAGAACTGCACGCCGGACAGACCCAGGGTGAAGAACCAGTTCACCACGGCCTGGTGGTCGGGCTCGGCGATGATCCGCATCGTGCCGGCGTGGAAACCGAAGACCAGCAGCGCGGCGATCCAGCGCAGCCCGGTCAGCGACGGCAGCCGGCTTGCGGACGGCGCGGCGGGGGCGGCGGCCGTCATGCCCCACTCCCGGCCGTCGGCGAGGTGACCAGCACGTACGTCTCCTTCTCGGCGGCGGCGCGGGCGACCCGCGGCCGGAGCGCCGCAGGTGGCGCCCGGGGCGGAGTCCCGCCCGGGCACCCTACCCGGCGGCGCCGACCGGCTGACCGGGCCGGGGCACGGCGGTGACGGGCGTCTGTGCACAGGGCGGCCGGTGGCCTAATATTCCCCGAACCCTCAGGTGCGAGCCGCCCGGCCTTGGTGGCCGGCCGGAGTCGAGCGGTGACGCGGTGTGCGCCCGGAACGCTCCCGAGGGCGGACGAGAGGCGGAGCGGCGAGATGCACCAGCGGATCCTGATGCGGGCCAAGAAGGGCCCGTTCGACGTCTACTCCGCGGAGGAGGCGTTCGAGGGCAACTGGATCGGCGAGAACAACGGCAACCTCGTCTTCAGCCACGCCGCCCACAAGCTGCTCAAGACCCGCAGCACCGAGATCACCTCGAACCAGTTCAAGATCGACCTGCGCGAGGCCGACCTGGTCAACGAGCGGTACGACGTGTTCGTCATCCCGCTCGCGAACGCCTTCCGGCGCAGCTACGCGCACCGGCTCGTCACGATGACCAAGTTCATCGAGCGGCTGAAGATCCCGGTGGTGGTGCTCGGCGTCGGCGTGCAGACCGACGTCAACGGCGACCGGGAGTACCTGCGGCCGATCGACGACGTGGTCACCCGGTTCGTCCGGGCGGTGCTCGACCGGTCGCACAGCATCGGCGTACGGGGCGAGATCACCGAGGGCTACCTGCGCACCCTGGGCTTCTCCGCGGTCGACGTGATCGGCTGTCCGTCGATGTTCCTGCACGGCGACAGCCTGCGGGTGGAGAAGAAGAAGGCCGCCCTCGACCGGGACGACCGGGTGGCGCTGACCATCTCCCCGTACGTCAAGTCGATGGCGAAGATCATCGCCGCGCACCACGAGCGTTACCCCAACCTGCGCTACCTGCCGCAGGACCTGAAGACCCTGGGCACCCTGCTCTACGGCGACGCGCCGGAGGACCGGGGCAAGACCGCGGCGATCCCGATCCACACCTCGCACCCGCTGTTCGTCGAGGACAAGGTGCGGATGTTCCTCGACCCGTGGACCTGGATGGACTACCTCTCCGGGTTCGAGTTCGCCTTCGGCACCCGGATCCACGGCACCATCACCGCGCTGGTCTCCGGCACCCCCGGCTACCTGTTCGCGCACGACTCGCGCACCCTGGAACTCGCCCGCTACTTCGACATCCCGCACCGGGTGATGAAGGACGTGCCGGCCGACGTCGACGCCGCGCAGCTCTACGACGAGGCCGACTACACGGCGCTGAACGACGGCCACAAGGCGCGGTACGAGACCATGCTGTCCTTCCTGGCCAAGCACGACCTGGGCAACTCGTTCGCCGACGGCGACAGCGCCGCCCGCTTCGACGCCGAGGTGCGGGCGACCACCTTCCCGCCCGCCGTGCGGCCGGCCGCCGCCACCGACCGGGACGCCCTGCTGGCCCGGGTGCAGTGGCTGCGCGACCGCAACGCCGGGCTCCAGCAGGAGGTGGAGACGCTGCGGGAGCAGCAGTTGCGGGCCCGGGTCCGGCGGGCGGTCGGCGGCCCGGTGCGGCGCATCCTGAACCGTTAACCCGCCGCTCGGCGGACGTTCGATGACTCCACCTCCGCCGGCCACGTGAGGTTCCGGCGCCGGCCACCCTCGGGGTCGAGGGTGGCGGCGTGGTCACTGAGCCGACGCAACCGCCGCTGCTGAGCATCGTCGTCCCGGTGTACGGCGTCGAGGCGTATCTGTACCAGTGCCTCGAGTCGGTCCGGGCCGACATCCCGGCCGGCGAGGCGGGCACGGTGGAGATCGTCGCCGTGGACGACGCCTCGCCGGACCGTTGCGGGGAGATGCTGCGTTCGTACGCCGCCGGCCGCGCCGGCGTCCGTACCGTGCACCTGACCAGCAACGTCGGGCTGGGGCTCGCCCGCAACGCCGGGCTCGACGTGGCCACCGGCCGGTACGTCTGGTTCGTCGACAGCGACGACTGGCTGCCGCCGGGGACGATCCCGGCGGTGCTGGACCGGTTGCGGGCGCACCAGCCCGACGTGCTGATGCTGGACCACCTGCGGGTGCACGAGAACGGCCGGCGGGAGGTCGACGCGAGCAGCCACCTGCTGCGCGGCATACCGGGCGTGGTGCGCCTGGCCGACCAGCCGCGGCTGCTGCGGGTGCAGCACACCGCGTGGAACAAGGTGGTCCGCCGGGACTTCCTGACCGATCTGGAGCTGCGCTTCCACCCCGGCTGGTACGAGGACATCCCGTTCAGCCACCCGCTGCTGATCGGCGCGGAGAAGATCTCGGTGCTGGACCGGGTCTGCTACCTGTACCGGCAGGGCCGGCTCGGCGCGATCACCTCCACCCGCAGCGGCCGGCACTTCGACGCGTTCGACCAGTACGAGCGGCTGCTGGACTGGGTGCGCCGGCGCCACCCGGACGAGCGACTGCACGCCGAGCTGTTCCAGCTGATGGTCAACCACTACCTGGTGGTGGCCGGCAACGACGACCGGCTGCACCCGCACCTGCGGCGCGCCTTCTTCCGCCGGGTCGCCGAGCACTACCGCCGCTACCTGCCCGCCGCTGGCTACCCCCGGCCGGGCGGGGTGGCCGGGCTCAAGCACCGGCTGGTGGGCCGGAACAACTACCTCGCGTACGCGGCGCTGCGCCGGGCCCACCGGCTGACCGGCCGGCTGCGCCGCGCTCCCGAGCCCGCGCGGCCTGACCCGGCCGCCGCGGCCGACCCGACGGCGCCGGAGACCGCGCGGGCGGAGGCGCTGATCGGGCGCGGGCAGCCGTGAGGGGCGCCGCGCCCGGCGGCCCGTCGGGAGCCGGGCGGCACCCGGCGTCCGCGTTTCCAGGTCGGCCGCGCGAGCAGCGGCCGGCGACGCCAGGACCGCACCCGGTGCGGACGGACGGACAGAGGTCGGCATGACGACGACAGTGAAGATCGGACCGCACGTGGTCGGGGCCGGGGAGCGACCCTTCGTGGTCGCCGAGATGTCCGGGAACCACAACGGTGACCTGGATCGGGCGCTGGCCATCGTGGACGCGGTCGCGGCCAGCGGGGCGCACGCGCTCAAGCTCCAGACGTACCGGCCGGACACCATCACCATCGACGTCGACACGCCCGACTTCCGCATCTCCGGCGAGCACGAGCTGTGGGGCGGGGAGAACCTCTACCGGCTCTACGAGCGGGCGCACACCCCGTACGAGTGGCACGAGCCGATCTTCGCGCGGGCCCGGCGGCACGGGCTGACCGTCTTCTCCTCGCCGTTCGACGCCTCCGCCGTGCGGCTGCTGGAGGAGCTGGACGCCCCGGCGTACAAGATCGCGTCGTCGGAGCTGGTGGACCTGCCGCTGATCCAGCTGGTCGCGAGCACCGGCAAGCCCCTGGTCATCTCCACCGGGATGGCCACCGTCGCGGAGATCGACGCCGCCGTGCGCACCGCCCGGGATGGCGGCGCCGCCGGCATCGTGCTGCTGGCCTGCACCGCGTCCTACCCGGCGCCGCCCGCCGACAGCAACCTGCGCCGGCTGCCGGTGCTGGCGGACGCGTTCGGCGCGCCGGTCGGGCTCTCCGACCACACCCCGGGGATCGGCGTGGCGGTGGCCTCGGTGGCGCTGGGCGCCTGCTTCATCGAGAAGCACGTGACCCTCGACCGGGCCGACGGCGGGGTCGACGCGGACTTCTCGCTCGACCCGGGCGAGCTGGCGGCCCTGGTGGTCGAGTCCGAGCGGGCGTACGCCGCCCTCGGCGGCACCGCGATCGGCCCGACCCCGGCCGAGCGGGAGGGGCTGCGCTTCCGCCGCTCGCTCTTCGTGGTCGAGGACGTCCGCGCCGGCGACCCGGTGACGGCGGCCAACGTCCGCTCCATCCGGCCCGCGGGCGGCCTGCCGCCGGTGGAGATCGACCGGGTGCTCGGCCGCACCTTCACCGTCGACGTCCCGCGCGGCACTCCGCTGAGCTGGGACCTGATCTGACCCACCCGGCCACCCGGCCACCCGGTCCCGCTGCCCCGGCACGGCGCCACGCGCCGGCTGGGGCAGCTCGACAGTTCCCGCGCCGGTGGTCGAAACCCGGCGCGTTCATCAAGGTAAGCGCCGGTTCAGCCGGCGGTCGGTGGCGGGGCGAAGGCGACGGTGACCACCAGGTCGCCCAGGCGCAGGGTGCGCCAGAGCGCACCGGTACCCGGCGGGACGACCAGGCCGTGCCGGCGCCACCAGGCGGCCATCGGCACGTCGGCGAGCTTGCAGAGGCACTCCGCGCGGGTCCACCGGGCCCAGAAGTCGGCCGTGCCGAAGCGGCCAGCCAGCGCCGGCGGGACGGCCGCCGCGACCCGCTCCGCGTCGACGGCCACCCGCCAGCCGGCGGTCGGGCCGTACCAGCCGACGCACCGGCCGTCGTCGAGGTGGCTACGGGTGACCGCCGTGGCCAGCTCGGCGGGGGTACCGACCCGCAGGTGCCGGTCAGCGGCGCCGAGCAGCGCCGGCACCGGGCGCGGCCCGGCCGCCGACGCCAACCGAGTCACCGGCGCGGGCGGCGCGGGCCGGACGACCCCGGCCGGCTCAGACGGACGCGGCACCGTCGACCACGATGACCTGGCCGTTGATGTTGGTCTGCTCGCGGAGCAGCATCCGCACCACCGGCACCACCTCCGCCGGCTCGGTGAGGTGACCGGTCGGGGTACGGCGCACGATCTGGTCGAGCTGGGTGGGCCCGAGCACGGCGGACATCTCCGAGGCGAAGAAACCCGGGGCGACCGCGTTGACCAGCATCCGGCCGCCGAGTTCCCGGGCCAGCGACCGGGTGGCGGCGTCCATCCCGCCCTTGGTGGCCGAGTACGCGACCAGGCCGGGGAAGCCGCGCTGCGCGCAGATCGAGGTGACGTTGACGATCCGCCCGCGCCGCCCCCGGGCCAGCAGCCGGCGGACCACCAGCCGGGTGAGCCGCAACGGTGCGGTCAGGTTGGTCTCGACGATCCGGCCGATGTCCTCGGCGGCGGTGTGGGCGTGCAGCGAGTCCTGCCCCACCGCCGCGTTGTTCACCAGGCCGTCGACCGGGCCGAGTCGCTGCTCCGCCGCCCGCAGGAAGGCACTCGTGGCGGCGTGGTCGGTGACGTCCACCGCGTCGACGTGCGTCCGGTCCGAGTGCTCGGCGGCGAGCTTCGCCAGCTCCGGGGTGACGGTACGGGCGAAGGCGGCCACCCGTACCCCCCGCTCGACCAGGTCGGTGACGATGGCCAGGCCCAGTCCGCGGGAGCCGCCCGAGACGAGCACCACCGAGGCGGGCGGGACGGGTTGGGGGTCGGCGTGCTCAGACATCGCTCTTCAGGGTCTCCTTGACGGGGATCTCGGTCAGCACCCGGATCCGGCGGGGCACGGCGTGGTCGGGCAGTCGGTCCGCGCACCAGCGGACCAGGGCGGCCTCGTCGGGCGGCTCGGGGGCGTCCGGCGCCGGGACCACCTCGGCGACCACCATCCGGCCGAGCAGCGGCGCCCGGCGACCGGTGACCCGGGCCCACGCCAGCCCCGGGTGCGCGGTGAGCACGTCGCGGACCAGGCCGGCCGACACCTTGCTGCCCCCGACGTTGATCTCGTCGGAGTCGAGCCGCCCGGTGATCAGCACCCGGCCGTCCGCCACCCGCACCCGGTCGCCGGTGCGGACCGGGCCGGCCAGCCCGACCCCGTGGTACGGCGAGGTGATCACCAGCTCGTCGCCACGTACGGAGAGGGTGGGCCGGCCGGGGACGTCCCGGTCCAGCCAGTCGACCGGGAAGCCGGCCCGGCCGTCGTGCACCACGATCGAGGCGCCGACCTCCGACGAGGCGTAGATCCAGGAGATCCGGGCAGCCGGGAACAGCTCCCGCAGCTGGTCCAGGATCGCCTGGTCGACCGGCTCCCCGCCGAGGGTGAGCTGGCGCAGCGGCACCCGGGCCAGCGCGGCGGCGTCCCGGTACAGGGTGCGCCGCCAGAAGGTCGGGGTGCCGGACACCGCGTCGACGCCGTGCGCCGCGGCGAGCACCGGCCACTCGTCCAGCTCGTCCGGCTCGACCACCACCAGGTGCTGCCCGGGCTGGGTCAGGGACAGCGTCACCACCTGCCACCAGGCGTAGCTGCCCGGCGCGTACGGGCAGAGCCAGGTGCGCTCCGGCTGGGGGCCGCGGACGGTGGTCAGCGAGTCGAGGGTGTGCCCGACCCGCTTGGGCCGGCCGGTGGACCCGGAGGTCAACAGCCAGAGCCGCCCCGGCTCGGGCGGGCGCGACCGGCCGGAGCCGTCGCCGGCGGCCCGGACCCCGGCGTCGCCGCCGTCCTGACCACCCCCGTCGCCCGGGGCGCCCCCGCCGGCCGGGCCCCGGTCGGCCCGGGCGCCGTCGTCGGTCGGGACGCCGCCGTCGGTCCGGGCGCCCTCGCCGATCCGGGCGCCACCATCGAACCCGGCGCCGTCGTCGGGCCGGGTGCCGTTGTCGCCGAGGGTGGTGACGGTGAAGCCGGCGGCGCGCAGCTCGGCCCGCATCGCCTGGTCGACCCGGCCGGGCGTGCCGAGCAGCAGCTCGGTGCCGTACACCGCGTGGTGGCGGGCCGCGGCGAGGGCGGCCCGGGCCGACCGGGCGAGCACCGCGGCCGGGTCGGGCAGGGCCAGCTCGGGCAGCGCCCGCCAGTCGATCGCGACGCCACCGACGACCAGCCGGTTGTCGGCGCCCGCCGGCTCTCCGGTCGCGGGCGGGCGGGCGGCGGAGACGGTCACTGCCGCTGCAGCTCGACGAGGAAGTCGAGCACGTCGCCGACGGTGGCGATGCGGCGCAGGCCGGGCGCGTCGAAGTTCAGCTCCTCGCCCGTCTCGTCCTCCACCCGCAGGGCCAGTTCGGAGAAGTCCAGCGACCGGAAGCCGATCTCCCGCAGCTGCGCGGCGTCGTCGTCGGGCAGCGCCCGGCCCTGGTTCCGCAACACCTGCGCCATGAGGTCGCGAATCTGCGCGCGACTCAATTCTTCCATGCGCCGGAGTGTACCGCCCGAAGAATGGATATCTGATTTACCGGGGGTTGCCGGTAGGGTGCGACGCGACCCGAACAATGGTGCGGAAAGCGAGAGTCACGTGCTGCGCGAAGCGACCGGGGACGACGTTAACCTGATGTTGTCCTGGCGTAATCAGGAAATCAACCGGCAGGTCAGCCGGAACAGCCACGAGATCACCCCGGCCGAGCACGCCCGGTGGTGGTCGGGGGTGCGGGCCGATGAGTCGCGGCGGGTGCTGGTGTACGTCCGCGACGGCCGGCCGTGCGGCGTGGTGACCTTCTTCGACCTGCGCCTGACCGGCCCCAGGACCGCTTCCTGGGGCTTCTACCTGGACGCTGAAGGGCTGGCGGAGCGCGGTGAGACGCTGCCGGCCTGGTTGGAGATCATGCGGGAGGCGGTCGACCACGCCTTCGACGAACTCGGGCTGGACCGGCTCGACGGCGAGGTGCTCGCCCACAACACCGTGGTGCGGCAGATGAACCGCCGGTTCCGGTTCGTCGAGGGCACCCCCCGCGACGAGTTTTCCGACGGCCGGGAAATCACCGTCATCCCGATCGCCCTGGACCGGGCGGACCGCCGTCGCCGCTGACATTCCAGCCGCCGCACGACAATTATGCGCTCCGTTTTCACCACCCGGCTCCCGGCCCGCCATCCGCCGTTAACCCGGCCGGAGAAGTAGCGCCGGAAATTGCCGGAACGCAACCGGACCGGGGTCAGCCGCGCCGCCAGGCGGCCCAGTGCTGCGCCGGGTTGCCGCCGAGCCGGACGAACCCGTGGCGGGCGCCGTCCCAGTCGTCCGGCTGGCCCGGTGCCCAGCGGGCGAGGACGACGTCGGCGGCCGCCGGCGGCCGGTCGTCGAACCACCGCACGTCGGTCCAGGTGACCTGGTGACTGAGGTTGAACCGCAGGATGTAGTGCACCCCGACGGAGGCGTAGACCCGCTCCCCCGGGCGCACGCCGAGGTCGGCCACCCGGGGGGTCGGTTCGGTCGCCGCCACCATCGGCCGGACCAGCCGCTGCGTGATCACCTGCATGGTGCCGACATTGACCACGACGAGCGCGACCAGCACCGGCACCCGCAGCCGGGGCGCCCGCAGCGCCGTGACCAGCAGCAGACAGCCGGCCACGCCCACCAGCGCCCCGGCGACCGGGCGCAGTTCCCGCCAGCCGCCGGTGAGCGCCATCAGGTCCGGGGCGCTGAACCCGCCGTAGCGCAGGGAGTGGCCCCGACTGTCCACGTACGCCAGCCGGGCGGCGATCAGCGCGGCGCCCACCACCAGCAGGCCCACCGCGACGGCGGCCCGGCGCGCCGCCGCCCGGCGCCCGGCGGCGAGCAGCACGCCCACCCCGACCAGCAGCCAGAACGGGGCGAGCATCTGCACGTACCGGCCGTAGATCGCGTCGAGCGGCTTGCCGGTGATGCCGGCCAGGATCACCGACGCGCCGCCGGCCACCCCGACGGTGGTGACCAGCGCGACGCCCAGGGTCCACCGGTACGCGTCGTCGCGGCCCGGGCGGCGCAGTTCCCGTACGGCGGCGGCCCAGGCCACCCCGGCCAGCCCGAACGTGATCACCACCAGGTACCACAGCTGGGTGCCGATCGCGGCGCCGAGCCGCAGCAGCCCGTGGCCGGAGGCGACCGCCCGGAGCGTGCCGCCGCCGGGCGGGTCGCCGAGCAGGTAGACCCGGTCGCCGAGCAACCGGATGCCGGCCTCGTTGACCAGCGCCAGGGCCAGCACCGGCAGCACCGCGGCCAGCACCGCGCCGGGCCAGATCCGGCGGCGGGCCAGCAGCAGCAGGACCAACCCGGCGTGCACGGCCACGATGACCAGCCCGCGCGAGTGCAGCAGGTGGAACGCGCCGGCCAGCGCCCCCACGGTGGCGGCGGCGAGCGGGCCGGGCCGGCGTACCCAGTGGTGCACGGCGAGCAGCCAGGCGACCAGCAGCGGAGCCAGCACCGCGTCGATCATCGCGACGCCGGCGTAGAAGGCCGCCGCCGGCAGGGTGGCCGCGGCAGCGGCAGCGGCCAGGGCGTACCGCCGGCGCAGCCCGAGCAGCCGCCGGCCCAGCAGGTACGACAGCGGGAGGAGGGTGGCGTTGACCAGCGCGTTGACCAGCTGCACCAGCCGGTAGCTGGCGGTGAAGTCGCGGTCGCCGAGGAACGCCGGGCTGATCAGCATCGGGTAGCCGACCCGACGCAGCGGCCCGTTCTCGCTGCTGAACCCGCCGGGACCGCCGGCCAGCGCGCGGGCGGTGTTGAGGTAGCTGTCCTCGTCGGTGTGCGCGATCGGCAGCTCGATGTGCCGGGCGAGCCACATCCGCCAGCCGACGCCGAGCAGCCATCCGACGACCAGCAGCACCGGCACCACCCAGCGCCGGCCGGCTGACGCTCCGCCCGCGACCGCACCGGCCGCGGCCGGCGTACGGTCCGCGGTCGACCCCGCGGCGGGCGCGGGCCGCCGGGTCAGCTCGCTGCCGGTCGCCATCGCCGCCTCCTGCTCTGTTCGCCGACGGCCGCGTGGTGCCCACGGCGGTCCCGCCGGACGACGTGTGGATGGGGGCCGCGAGCACCGGGCGACCCGGCACAGCGGCGTGGAAGGCGCGTGCGACCCGGCCGGTACGGCCGTCGCATCGCCCCGCGCGCCGCCACTGTAACGGCCGCACCAGCCCCGGTCAGCCCGCCGCTGAGCTGGGCGGAAGTGTTCGCCTGCCCGCTGTCCGGCATTCACGACGGCAGCCCGAGCGGTTCATCCGCGGGCGTCGGTGCGTTAACCCGCCGGGTCTAGCGTTCCGATCCGGTCGGCCGCCCGAGGGGAGCCGCCGGATCATCCACGGACACGGGAGCACACCACTGTGAGCGAGTTGAATGGTTCGTCCATTCTGGTCACCGGAGGCACGGGATCCTTCGGCCGGACCTTCCTCCGGCACGTCCTGGCCGAGGCCGACCCGGCCCGGGTGGTGGTCTTCTCCCGCGACGAGCTCAAACAGTACGAGCTGCGCCAGCAACTCGGTGACGACCCGCGGCTGCGCTGGTTCATCGGCGACGTGCGGGACCGACACCGGCTGACCCGGGCGATGCACGGGGTGGACCACGTGGTGCACGCCGCCGCCCTGAAGCAGGTGGACACCGCCGAGTACAACCCGTCGGAGTTCATCGCCACCAACATCACCGGCTCGCAGCACGTGGTGGACGCCGCGATCGAGGCCGGCGTCAAGAAGGTCATCGCGCTCTCCACCGACAAGGCGTCCAGCCCGATCAACCTGTACGGGGCCACCAAGCTGGTCGGCGACAAGCTCTTCGTCTCCGCCAACCACTACGCCGCGCACCACCCCACCCGGTTCGCGGTGGTCCGCTACGGCAACGTGGTGGGCAGCCGCGGCTCGGTGGTGCCGCTGTTCCGCCGGCTGGCCGCCGAGGGCAAGAGCCTGCCGATCACCGACAAGCGGATGACCCGCTTCTGGATCACCCTCGACCAGGCGGTCCGGTTCGTCCTGGACTCGTTCGACCAGATGCAGGGCGGCGAGCTGTTCGTGCCGCGGATCCCCAGCATGCGGATCCTCGACCTGGTCGAGGCGGTCGCCCCGGACGCCACCACGCACGAGATCGGCATCCGGCCGGGCGAGAAGCTGCACGAGGAGATGATCGCGCCGGACGACAGCCGGCGGACGCTGCGCGCCAGGGACCGGTTCATCGTGCAGCCGACCATCGCGACCTGGGGCTACCAGCCGCCGGTCGACTGCGAGCCGGTGCCGGACGGGTTCGCGTACCAGTCGGACGGCAACGACGAGTGGCTCAGCGTGGCACAGCTGCGCGCCATGCTCGGCGTCGCGGCGTGACCGGGATGCTCCCGTACGGCCGGCAGTCGATCACCGACGACGACGTCGCCGCGGTGGTCGCCGCCCTGCGCAGCGACTGGCTGACCACCGGCCCGCAGGTCGAGGCGTTAGAGACCGACCTGGCGACGTGGACCGGCGGCGCCGGCTGCGCCGCCGTGGCCAACGGCACCGCGGCGCTGCACGTCGCCTACGCGGCGGCCGGCGTCGGCCCCGGCGACGAGGTGGTGGTGCCGCCGATGACCTTCGTGGCGACCGCCAGCAGCGCCGCTCTGCTCGGCGCGAAGATCGTGTTCGCGGACGTCGAGGAGGAGACGTACACCCTCGACCCGGCCGCGGTGGCGGCCGCGACGACGGCGCGCACCCGGGTGGTGTCCGCGGTCGACTACGCCGGTCACCCCGCCGACTACGACGCGCTGCGCGCCGCGCTGGCCGGCTCGGACGCGCTGCTGCTGGCCGACGCCGCGCACTCGATCGGGGCCAGCTACCGGGACCGGCCGGTCGGATCGCTGGCCGACCTGACCACCTTCTCCTTCTTCCCCACCAAGAACCTGACCACCGCCGAGGGCGGCGCGGTCGCCAGCACCAACCCGGAACTGCTCAAGCGGGCCCGCCGGTTCCGCAACATCGGACTGGTCCGCGAGCGCGCCGAGCAGCGCTGGCCGGACGAGGGCGGCTGGCACCAGGAGGTGCACGAGTTCGGGCTGAACCACCGGTTGCCGGACGTGCTCTGCGCGCTCGGCCGCAGCCAGCTGCGCCGGCTCGACGCGTTCCTCGCCCGCCGGGCCCGGCTGGTCGCCCGCTACGACGCGGCGCTGGCCGAGCTGCCCGGGGTGCGTACCCCCGGCCGGCGGCCGTGGGCCCGGCCGGCCTGGCACCTCTACCCGATCCGGGTGCTCGACGGTCGCCGCCGCGAGGTGTACGAGCGGATGCGCGCCGCCGGCATCGGCGTGCAGGTCAACTACATCCCGGTGCACTGGCACCCGGTCTTCGCCGACCTCGGCTACCGGCGCGGTTCCTGCCCGGTGGCCGAGTCGTTCTACGCCGAGCAGCTGTCCCTGCCGCTCTTCCCCGACCTCACCGACAGCGACCAGGACCGGGTCATCGACGCGCTGGACGCGGCCCTGCGCGGCGTCCCGGCGCGGACCGCCGCCTGAGGGACGACCGATGCACCACGCCAACCATTTCTACGGCCACGCCCACGTGCTGGCCCGCTACGCCGGCCTGGCCGACGGGCACCCACCGCGGATCAACGGGTACGTCCAGCACGGCTGGAACATCGGCGACGGCCTCGCCCCCGGCCACCCGTACGCCGAGCGCACCCCGAGCCTGCTCTGGTCCGAGCAGACCCGGCGCCGGGCCTGGTCGGTGGGGCGGCGCAACGTCACCGTGATCGGGGCACCGTTCGCGTACCTGCTGGCGCTGCGGCCGGAGGACCCGCCGGAGCAGGAGCGGGAGGGGACGATCTGGTACCCGTTCCACGGCTGGGAGGGCCAGCACGTCAAGGGCGACCACCGGGAACTCATCGCGCTGATCCGGGCCACCGAACCCGGCCCGGTCACCGTCTGCCTGTACTGGCACGAGCACCGGATGCGGCGGGTACGGCGGCTGTACGAGAACGCCGGCTTCCGGGTCATCTGCCACGGCTACCGCGGCCACTGGTGGCGCGACACCGACCCGCTCTTCCTGGACAAGCAGCTCACCGAGCTGCGCCGGCACCGCCGGGTGGCGTCGAACCGGCTGACCAGCGCCATCTTCTACGGCATCGCGGCCGGCTGCGAACCGGCGGTCTACGGCGACCCGATGGTGCTGGCCGACGAGGATCCCACCTTCGGCGGGACCGCCCGGATCCGCCGCCAGTGGCCGGAGCTGCACGGCGCGTCGGTGCACCTGCCGACCGCCGTCGAGATCGCCCGCGCCGAACTGGGCACCGACCACCGCTTGCCGCCGGCCGCGCTGCGCGAACTGCTCGGCTGGGCGCACCCGCAGGAGGAGACGAGTTGACCATCGAGACCGCACCCCCGGTCGCGCTGCCCGGCGGGGAGATGCTGGCCTGGTCCGACCTGCCGGCGGTCCGCCTCGCCGCCGGCGGTCCGCTGGCCGCGCTGGCCGCCCGGGTGGTGCCCGCCGGGGCCCGGGTGCTGCTCGCCGGCCCGCACGACCCCGCGCTGCTGGACCGGCTGGCCCACGCCGAGGTGACCTGCCTGCTGCGCGGTTATCCGGACGGGGTGGCGCTGGCCGACCGGGCGGCCCGGGTGGTGGTGGGCGGGCCGGCCGGGCTGCCCGACGACGGCCGGTACGACGTCATCGTCGCGGCGGCCGGGCTGGACGCGGTGGAGTCGGTCGAGGGCGACCGGCTGGGCTGGACCGGGGTGCTGGCGCGCCTGGTGGCCGCGCTGCGCCCCGGGGGCGACCTGCTGCTGCGGCTGGACAACCCGCTCGGCCTGCACCGGCTGGTCGCCGCCGCCCCCTGGTACGCCGCCCGGGAGGACTCCGCCTGGACGGTGGACGGGGTGCTCGACGCCGCGTACCCGGCCAACCTCGACCGGCTCCGCGAGCGGCTGGCCGGGGCCGGGCTGCACGCCGACGCCTGCTTCGCCGCGTACCCGCGCCCGGACGCGGCCACTGCGCTGGTGGACGCCGCCGCGCTGGCCCGGCGCACCGACTCGGGACTGTTCGACGCGATGCTGCACGGCGCCTGCGCCGGCGGTTTCGCCGGCCGCGAGGTGCTGCGGGATCCGGCCCGGCTGGCGGTCGACGCGCTGCACGCCGGCCGGGCCACCGACCTGGCGCCGGGCTGGCTGGTGCTCGCCCGCAAGGCCACCGGCCCCGAGCGGCCGGCCGCCGGGGACCGGGCCGGCCTGCCGGTGGCGCTGGTGCAGACCGGCCCGCCCGGGGTGGGCGTGGTCGAGGTGGTGGACGCGCCCGAGGGATGGCGCTGGCGGGCCGACCGGCCGACCGAGCGCGGTGGGCCGGCGGCGCCGTACGCCACCCGGGAGGCCGCGTACCGGGACCCGGCGGCGCTGACCGGGCCGGTTCCGGACGGCCGCCTGCTGCGTACCCTGCTGCTCGACGGCTGCCTGCGCCGTGACCTGGACGGGCTGCGCCGGCTGCTGCGCGGGTACGCGACCTGGCTCGCCGGCCAGGCCGGACCCGACGGTCGGCTCGCCGGCGCGGTGGCGTTGGCCGGGGTGGACAACGTCGTGGTCGCTGGCGACCGGTACGCCGTGCTCGACCCGAGCTGGCGGGCCGCCGAGCCGCTGCCCGGCCAGGTGGTGCTGGCCCGGGCCCTGTGGCGGTTCGCCGCCGAGCTGCTCACCGGCGGGTACGCCCACCCGTGGCCGTCCACCCTGGACGTGCCGGGGCTGACCATCGTGCTCGGTGGGCTGGCCGGGCACGACCTGAGCCGGGCTACCGTCGACGCGGCGGTGGAGACGGAGGCGGCGGTCACCGCCGCGTTGCACGGGCTGGACACCGACCGGCGGGTGGCCCTCGCCGGCGAACTGCGTGCCGTCGAGCCCACCGACCCGCCGCCGGGGCCGCGCAGCTACCAGCAGCTTCGCGAGGCGTGGCTGCGCCAGCGCGAGGAGCTGACCCGGCTCGGCGCGCTGCTGAAGTGGACCGAGGAGCTGCTCACCTCACGGGAGCGGGCGCTACGCCGGGCCGACGCGACGATCCAGCTGCTCAGCGGCTCGCTCAGCTACCGGGTGGGCCGGCTGGCCATCACCCCGGCCCGGTTGGCCAAGCGGGGCGCCCGGGCCGCGAAACGCCGGGCCCGCGCGGCGCTGGGCACCCGGCGGGAGGAGCAGCAGTGACCGGCCCGGAGCGGACATCACCGCCAGCCGCCACGGGGGCGCCGGCCGGCGGCTCGGCAGCCCGGGCCGGCACGGCACCCCCGCACGCAGCGGCGGCGCGGGCCGGGGCGGCGGCGCAGGCCGACGCGGCGCGGGCCGGGGCGGGGCCGCGGATCGTCGGCGTCGTGCAGGCCCGGATGGGCTCCTCCCGGCTGCCCGGCAAGGTGCTCCGGCCGCTCGCCGGGCGCAGCGTGCTCGGCCGCGTGGTCCGGGCCGCCACGGACAGCGGCGTCCTCGCCGACCTGGTGGTTGCCACCAGCACCGACCCGGCCGACGACGCCGTGGTCGCCGAGTGCGACCGGCTCGGCGTGCCCTGGCACCGGGGGCCGGTCGACGACGTGCTGACCCGGTTCGTCGGCGCGCTCCGGGCGCACCCGGCGGACGCGGTCATGCGGTTCACCGCCGACTGCCCGCTGCTCGACCCGGAGATCGTCGCGCTGGTGGCCGGGGTCTACCGGGCGGTGCCCGGGCTGGACTACGCCAGCACCGCGATCGCCCGTACGCTCCCCCGCGGGCTGGACGTCGAGATCATCCGGGCCGGCGCGCTGGACGCCCTGGACCGGCTCGCCACCGGCCACCACCGCGTGCACGTCACCTCCTACGCGTACACCCACCCGGAGCTGTTCCGGGTGCTCGGGGTGACCCTCACACCGGATCGCTCGGGGCTGCGGCTCACCCTCGACACCGAGCAGGACTGGCGGCTGGTGCGGGCGGTGATCGACCATTTCGGTGACGTCAGCGTGCCGCTGGCGAAGCTCGCCGACTGGCTCGACGGGCAGCCGGCGCTGCGCGTGCTCAACGCCGCAGTGCGGCAGAAGCGGCTGGAGGAGTCCTGAGCACGCTACGAGTCGGGTTGCGCTGCGACGCCGGGCCGAGCCGCGGCGTCGGTCACCTGGTGCGCTGCCTGGCGCTCGGCGAGGAGTTCCTGGCCCGGGGCGCCACCGTGGAGCTGTTCGGGTCGGTCGAGCGGGTCGGCTGGGCGGCCGCCCAGCTCGCCGCCCGGGGCATCCCGCTGCGTCCCGGCCCGGAGACGCCCGCCGACCTGGTCGCCGCCGCGCGCCGGCACCGGCTGGACGTGATGGTGCTCGACTCCTACGAGCTGGACCCGGCCGGGACGGGCGCGCTGCGCGCGGCGGGCGTGCTGACCGTGGCCGTCGTCGACGGCGACACCCGGGGGCAGGACGCCGACCTCTACCTCGACCAGAACTTCGGCGCGTCGACCAGCGCGCCGGCCGGGCGGCTGCTCGCCGGCAGCGCGTACGCCCTGCTGCGGGACTCGGTGCTGGCCGCGCGGCCGGCGACGCCCCGGCCGGCCACGGCGGTGGGCCGGGCCCGGGTGCTGGCCTTCTTCGGCGGCACCGACGCGGTCGGCGCCGCCCCGGTGCTGACCCGGGTGCTCGTCGCCACCGGGCATCCGATGGACCTCACCGTCGTGGTCGGTCGCCCCGAGGTGGCGGCGGACCTCGCGGCGGTGACGCCGGGACGCGGGCAGGCGCTGCACCCGGTGCCGCCCACCGACGAGCTGCCCGCCCTGATCGGCGCGGCCGACCTGGTGGTCAGCGCCGCCGGCACCTCCACCTGGGAGCTGTGCTGCCTGGGCGCGCCGGCCGCGCTGGTGTGCGTCGTGGACAACCAGCGCGAGTCGTACCGCCGGGTGGTGGCCCACCGGCTCGCCGCCGGCCTCGGCGAGCTGCCGGCGCTGACCGGCCCCGGGGTGGCCGGCCGCGCGGCCCGCACCGCGGCGGCCCGGATCCTGCGCGGGCTGCTCACCTCGCCGGCGCACCGCGCCGCGCTCTCCGCCCGGGCCTGGGCCGCCGTCGACGGGCGCGGCCGCGCCCGGGTCGCCGACGCGGTGCTCGCCGCGGTCGCCGCCGCCCCGGCCACCCCTCGGTAGTCGTACGCCTGTACGAAGAGGCTGGTAGGGTGCGGACATGACGCAGGCCGCCTACCAGCCGTCGATGCTCGACCTCACCGACGCCGGGCCGGCGCTCGGGCCGCTCGCCGGCGAGCTGCGCCGGCACGTGCTCAGCCGGGGCGTCTGGGTCGACCACCTGCCCGGCTGGGTGCGCGGCTCCGACCAGGTGCTCGAGACGCTGCTGCGGGACGTGCCGTGGCGGGCCGAGCGGCGCACCATGTACGACGCCGAGGTGGACGTGCCCCGCCTGCTCTGCTGGTACGCGGGCGGCCGGGAGCTGCCCCACCCGGTGCTCACCGAGGCGCGCGAGACGCTGACCCGGCACTACGCGCCGGAGCTGGGCGAGCCGTTCGTCACGGCCGGCATGTGCCTCTACCGCAGCGGCCGCGACAGCGTGGCCTGGCACGGCGACACGCTGGGCCGGTCGGCGCACAGCGACACGATGGTCGCCATCGTGTCGTTCGGCTCGCCCCGGCCGCTGCTGCTCCGCCCGCGCGGCGGCGGCGGCAGCCTGCGGTTCCCGCTCGGGCACGGCGACCTCATCGTGATGGGTGGCTCCTGCCAGCGCACCTGGGAACACGCCATCCCGAAGACCGCCCGGCCGGTCGGCCCCCGGGTCAGTGTGCAGTTCCGCCCCGCCGGCGTCGCCTGAGCCCGCCGGCTCCGCTCACCAGCAGGCCGGCTCCGCTCAGAGCAGGCCGGCCAGCTTGTAGAGCACCAGGGAGCCGGCGACCGCGACGTTCAGACACTGCCCGCCGCCGACCATCGGGATCTCCACCGCCGCGTCCAGGGCATCGAGCGCCTCCGGCGGGATGCCGGTGGCCTCGTGGCCCAGCACCACGACGGTACGGCCGCGCGCGGCGGGCAGGTCGCCGAGGCGGATCGCCTCGTCGGCCAGCTCCACCCCGAGGATCCGGCTGCCGGCGGCCCGCTCGGCGGCCAGCCAGCGCAGCGGGCTGCCGACCCGGTGCACGCAGCCCGGCCGGCGCAGCGTGTTGCCCCGGGCGATCGCCTCGTCCACCCAGCGGAACGGCGGCACCGCCAGGCAGGCGCCGACGGCGTCACAGGTGCGCAACAGGGTGCCCAGGTTGGCGCCGTGCATCGGCCAGAGCGGGGCGGCGACCAGGTGCCCCCAGCAGCGGTGCGGACGGGGACGGCGGGCGGCCCGCAGCTCGCGGCGCGGCCGGACCCGGATGGCGGCGCTCACGCCGCTACGGCGACTCCGCCGTGGTGCAGATCGAGCATCGGAAGGTGTGCTTCGCGGCGCACACGAGCCATCGACGGTGACAGGCCGCTCGATTGTAGACCCCGCCGTCGCCGGCGGACCCGCCCCGTTGCGCGCCCGCCGCCGGACGGCGGACACCCTTGCCGGGTGTCGCCGCGGTCGTGCCAGAATCAACGCCCAGGGTCCCTCACGCCCCCGCCGCCACTGCCGACGCGAAGGGCGCTCCATGACCCAGTCCCCCACCGAACCGCGATCCCGCTGGTCCCCCTGGTCCCTGCACGGCGACGGGCGGTCCATCCGCCCCGGCGACGTGGTCCACCCCGACGAACGACTCTCCTGGCCACGCACCCTCGGCGTCGGCGTGCAGCACGTGGTGGCGATGTTCGGCGCCACCTTCACCGTGCCGCTGATCACCGGCTTCCCGCCGGCCACCACGCTCTTCTTCTCCGGGCTGGGCACGCTGCTGTTCCTGCTGATCACCGGCAACCGGCTGCCCTCGTACCTCGGCTCGTCGTTCGCCTTCATCGCGCCGGTGCTCGCCGCCAAGGCCGGCGGGGACATCGGGCCGGCGCTCGGCGGCATCCTGGTGGCCGGCGCCGCGCTGGCCGTGGTCGGGCTGGTGGTGCAACTGGCCGGCTCACGCTGGATCGACGCGCTGATGCCGCCCGTGGTCACCGGCGCGATCGTCGCGCTGATCGGCCTGAACCTCGCCCCGGTCGCCTGGGACGGCGGCGGCAGCGGCACCGGCGTCAAGGCCCAGCCGCTGATCGCGGTGGTCACCCTGGTCGCGATCCTGCTCGCCACGGTGGCCTTCCGGGGTTTCCTGGCCCGACTGTCCATCCTGCTCGGTGTGGTGGTCGGCTGGGTGCTCGCGGCCGCCCTCGGCGACCTCGACCCGAAGGCGGTCGACGGGCTGCGCGACGCCGCCTGGGTCGGCCTGCCCGATTTCCACGCGCCGAGCTTCAGCCTGCGCGCCGTCGTCCTGGTGATCCCGGTGATCCTGGTGCTGATCGCGGAGAACGCCGGCCACGTCAAGGCGGTCGCCGCGATGACCGGCCGCAACCTGGACAAGGACATGGGCCGGGCGTTCCTGGGTGACGGGCTGGCCACCGTGCTGGCCGGCTCCGGCGGCGGCTCCGGCACCACCACGTACGCGGAAAACATCGGCGTGATGGCGGCGACCCGGGTCTACTCGACCGCCGCGTACTGGGTGGCCGGGGTGGCGGCGGTGCTGCTCGGACTGAGCCCGAAATTCGGCGCGCTGATCCTCACCGTGCCGGCCGGAGTGCTGGGCGGCGCCACCACCGCGCTGTACGGCCTGATCGCCATCCTCGGCGCGCGGATCTGGATCGAGAACCGGGTGGACTTCCACGACCCGGTGAACCTGCTGACCGCGGCGGTCGCGGTGATCGTCGGCGCGGCGAACTACACGCTGACCGCCGGCGACCTGTCGTTCAACGGCATCGCCCTCGGCACCGCCGCCGCCCTGGTCAGCTACCACGGCATGCGCCTGATCGCCCGCCTCCGCGGCACCACCCCCGAAACCCGCCCCGCCCCCGCCCCCGAACTCTAACCGCCCCCGACCCTCCCGTTGATCATGAGGTTGGCGGCGGGAATCCGGCATTTCGCACCGCTAACCTCATGATCAACGCGACAAGGTGGGGGTGGGGGCGGTGTGGGTGGGCCCACCCCCGGCGGGGTCAGTCGCGCTCGATCTGGTGGCCGATGACGGTGGGGCCGAGCATGACGGCGAAGCCGGAGCCGTCACGGCGCGGGTCGGCCGCCGGCAACTCGACCGGCTCGCCGTTGACGGTGGCGCCCACCGGGCGCGGGCCGACCCAGGCGACCACCACGTCGGTCTCGCCCTTGAGGAACCGCTGGGCGCGCACCCCGCCGGTCGCCCGCCCCTTCGCCGGGTACGCCTTGAACGGCGTCACCTTCACCGTGGCGCCGGTGGAGGTGACCACCATCGGCTCACCGTGCTTCGGGTCGTCGGTGCGGACCGCGCCGAAGAACACCACCCGAGCGCCGGCCGGCAGGTTGATGCCGGCCATGCCGCCACCCTTGAGGCCCTGCGGGCGCACCAGCCCGGCGGAGAAGCGCAGCAGCGACGCCTCCGAGGTGACGAAGGTGAGCGTCTCGGCCCCGTCGGTGAGCCAGGTCGCGCCCACCACCTCGTCGCCCTCGCGCAGCCCGATCACCTCGAACTCGTCCGAGCGGACCGGCCAGTCCGGCGCGCAGACCTTCACCACGCCCTGCCGGGTGCCCAGTGCCAGCCCCGGCGAGCCCTCGGCGGTCGGGCCGAGCGGCGCCAGGCCGACCACCGTCTCGCCGGCCGCCAGCGGCACCAGCTCGGCGGCCGACATGCCGCCGCGCAGCGACACCGTGCCGGCCTGCTCGGGCAGCACCGGCAGCGGCAGCACATCGATCTTGAACGCCCGGCCGGCGCTGGTCACCAGCAGCACCCGGCCTCGGGCCGTGGTATGCACGACGGCGCGTACCGCGTCGTGCTTGACCCGGCCGTGCCGCCGCCGCCCCTCGGCGGCCTCCTCCGACTCGGCAGCGGTCCGGGCGACCAGCCCGGTCGCGGAGAGGATCACCTGGCACGGATCGTCGGCCACCTCCAGCGGACCCGCCGGCGCGGACGCGGCCAGCACCTCCTTGAGGTCGCCGTCGACCAGGGTGGTACGCCGGGCGGTGCCGAACTGTTTCACCACCGCGGCCAACTCGTCGGAGACGAGCTTCCTGAGCACCTTCGGGTCGTCGAGGATCCGGGACAGCTCGGCGATCTCGGCGCGCAGCTTCTCCTGCTCGGCCTCCAGCTCGATCCGGTCGTACTTGGTCAGCCGGCGCAGCGGAGTGTCCAGGATGTAGGTCGCCTGGATCTCGGAGAGCTTGAACTTCTGCATCAGCCCGTCCTTGGCCGCCTGCGCGTCCTCGCTGGCCCGGATCAGCTTGACCACCTTGTCGATGTCGAGCAGCGCGATCAGCAGCCCGTCGACCAGGTGCAGCCGCTCCTCGCGCTTGCGCCGCCGGTACGAGCTGCGCCGGGTCACCACCTCGTAGCGGTGCGCCAGGAAGACCTCCAGCAGCGCCTTCAGCCCGAGGGTCCGCGGCTGCCCGTCGACCAGCACCAGGTTGTTGACGCCGAAGGACTGCTCCAACGGGGTGAGCCGGTAGAGGTCGGCGAGCAGGGCCTGCGGGTTCACGCCGACCTTGCACTCGATGACCAGCCGGGTGCCGCTCTCCCGGTCGGTGAGGTCCTTGACGTCGGCGATGCCGGTGAGCCGCTTGGTCTTGGTGACCTCGTTGGTGATCGCCGCGATGACCTTCTCGGCGCCCACGCCGTACGGCAGCTCGACCACGGTGATCGCCTGCCGGCCCCGGCTGCCCTCCAGCGGGCCGATCTCCACCTTGCCGCGCATCCGCACCACGCCGCGCCCGGTCTCGTACGCCCGGCGCACCTCGTCCAGGCCGAGCAGCAGGCCGCCGGTGGGCAGGTCGGGGCCGGGCACGAACTCCATCAGCTTGTCGAGCGTGGCGTCCGGGTGGTTGATCAGCCAGCGGGCGGCCTGGACCACCTCGCCGAGGTTGTGCGGGATCATGTTCGTCGCCATCCCGACCGCGATCCCGGACGCGCCGTTGACCAGCAGGTTGGGGAAGGCGGCGGGCAGCACGGTGGGCTGGGTCAGCGAGCCGTCGTAGTTCGGCTCGACGTCGACGGTGTCCTCGCCCAGCTCGCCGACGAGCAGCATCGCCTCGCGGGACAACCGACACTCGGTGTAACGCGCCGCGGCCGGTCCGTCGTCTGGAGATCCAAAGTTGCCGTGCCCGTCGATGAGCGGCACGTTCAGGGAGAAGTCCTGGGCCAGCCGGACCATCGCGTCGTAGATTGCCGTATCCCCGTGCGGGTGGTAGCGACCCATCACGTCGCCGACCACCCGAGCGGACTTGACATGCGCCCGGTCCGGGCGGAACCCGGAGTCGTACATCGACCAGAGGATGCGCCGGTGCACCGGCTTGAGGCCGTCGCGGGCGTCCGGCAGGGCGCGGGAGTGGATCACCGAGAAGGCGTACTCCAGGTAGGAGTCGGAGACCTCGGCGACCAGCGAGTTGTCGATGACCCGAGCGCCGGCCTGGTCGAAGGCGGACAGGTCCACCTTGGCGCGGTCTTCCTTGCGGCGTGCCATGAGTCAGCTTTCCCCTCGAACGAACCCGGTGCTCATGCGTCGATCGCCTCTCGGTCGACCAGGTCGGCCGAGTCGATCAGCCAGTTGCGGCGCGGCTCGACCTTCTCCCCCATCAGCAGCTCAAGGATCCGCTCGGCGGCGTCCACGTCGTCGAGGGTGATCCGGCGGACCGACCGGGTGGCCGGGTTCATGGTGGTCTCCCACAACTCGTCGGCGTCCATCTCGCCGAGACCCTTGAACCGCGGGATCGGGGTGACGATCTGCTTGCCGGCCTTCTCCAGCCGGCGGACCGTCGCCGCCATCTCGGCCTGGGTGTAGGTGTAGAACGTCTCCGGGTTGCGCCCCTTGGTGGTGATCTTGTGCAGGGGCGGCATCGCGGCGTAGAGCCGGCCGGCCTCGATCAGCGGCCGCATGTAGCGGGCGAAGAGCGTGATCAGCAGCGTCCGGATGTGCGCGCCGTCCACGTCGGCGTCCGCCATGATCAGCACGCGGCCGTAGCGCATGGCGGGCAGGTCGAAGGTACGCCCGGAGCCGGCGCCGAGCACCTGCACGATGGCAGCGCACTCGGCGTTGTCGAGCACCTGCTGGAGGTTGGCCTTCTGCACGTTGAGGATCTTGCCCCGGATGGGCAGCAGGGCCTGGTACTCGGCGGACCGGGCGAGGCGGCCGGTGCCCAGCGCGCTGTCACCCTCCACGATGAACAGCTCGCTGCGCTCGATCCCCGCGGCGCGGCAGTCGACCAGCTTGGCCGGCATCGACGCGCCCTCCAGGGCGGTCTTGCGCCGCGCGGCGTCCTTCTGCTGCTTCTGGGTCAGCCGCACCCGGGCCGCGTCGACGATCTTCTGCAGGACCGTACGCGCCTCGGTCTTCGTCTTCCGGTCTTCCAGCCAGGCCTTCAGGTGCTGCTCGACCAGCGACTGGATCACCTTGGTGATGCCGGCGGTGGAGAGTTCGTCCTTGGTCTGCGAGGTGAACTGCGGCTCGGGGATCCGCACGTGCACCACCGCGGTCATCCCCTCCAGGACGTCGTCCAGGGTGGGCGGATCCTCCTTGGCCTTGAGCAGGCCCCGGGCGTTGCGGACGGCGTCGGCGAGGGTACGCGCCAGGGCGCGCTCGAAGCCCTTGCGGTGGGTGCCGCCGTGCGCGTTGCGGATGGTGTTGGTGAAGCACTCGACGGTGCGCTCGTAGCCGGTGCCCCAGCGGAAGGCCACCTCGATCTCGGCCCGGCGCTGGACGTTGGACTGCATCACGCCGTTGGCGTCGGCGGCGTTCTCCCGGTAGCTGCCCTCGCCGGTGACCAGCAGGGTGCCGGAGACCGGGCGGTCGCCGGCCGGGGCGAGGAACTCCACCATGTCGGTCAGCCCGTTGGGGAAGTGGAAGCGCTCCTCGGTCGACTCCGCGCCGGTGTGGTCGCGCAGCAGGTAGCTCACCCCGGGGACCAGGAAGGCGGTGTTGCGCAGCTTCATCCGCACGGCCTCGGCGTCCAGGGCCGCGCCGGTCTCGAAGTAGCGGGGGTCGTGCCAGTAGCGGATGGAGGTGCCGGTGCGCTGGCCGCGCTTCATCGCGCCGACGACCTGGAGCCCCGGGCCGGCGGTGAACGGCGCGTCCGGCCCATCGCCGTCGAAGATCCCCGGCACGCCGTGCCGGAACGACATCGCGTGGACCTTGCCGCCCCGGCGGACCGTGACGTCGAACCGGCGGGAGAGCGCGTTGACCGCCGAGGCGCCCACGCCGTGCAGGCCGCCGGAGGTCTTGTAGCCGGAGCCGCCGAACTTGCCGCCGGCGTGCAGTCGGGTGAGTACCAGCTCGACGCCGGAGAGGCCGGAGCGGGCGTGCACGTCGGTGGGGATGCCCCGGCCGTCGTCGTCGACCTGCACCGAGCCGTCGGCGTGCAGCGTCACCTCGACCTTGCGGGCGTGACCGGCGACACCCTCGTCGGTGGCGTTGTCGAGAATCTCGTTGACGAGGTGACCCACGCCACGGCTGTCGGTGGAGCCGATGTACATGCCGGGCCGCTTGCGGACGGCGTCCAGCCCCTCGAGGTGCGTGAGGTCGTCGGCCCCGTACAGGGTCTCAGGCTCTGCGGTCAACTGGTCGTACTCCCAGGTCTCGGCGGTGTGGTGCCGCTCACCGGCGAACGTCGCCCCCGTCGCGTCGCGCCGGAGCGAGCCTAGCCCGCTGCTCCGACAACGCCGTGGCACCCCGCGCGACCCGCCGGCAGGCGGGGGCGCGGTCCGGCCGGAACGCCCGGAAACGTCGTCCGGGGCGGGGCCGCAACGCATCGGTGCTCCGGCGGGTGCAACACCGGCGGCCCCGACCGGATTCCGCCCCGGCCGGCGGCCAGCCGCGAAACGCCCCGGACCGGACGCACCGGATGGCCGGGACGGCCGGCACAGGTCGACCGCGACGCCCGACGGGCGGCCCAGGCGGCACGGACCGGCCGCGGCACCCGGCCGGGGACGCCGGAGACAGGCGGCACCCGACCGACCACCGGGCGCGTGCCGCGCCGCGTTCCACCCGATGCCCCGGTGCCACCCCCGATCGGCTGGGGCGGCGGTCAGCCGCGCCGCAGCCGGGGGCGGTCGACGTCGGCGTTGTCGACGATCACGTCCACCCGGGGCAACGGGTCCGCATCGGCCAGGTAGTGCCGGTGCGCGGCGAGGTAGCGGTCGCGGTGCAGCGCCTCCGCCTCCGCCGCGCCGGTCCGCCCGGCGTCCCGGTCCACCCCCCGTCGCACCGACAGCTCGGCCGGCACGTCCAGCCAGATCCGGTGCTCCCACAGGTCGTCCAGCTCGGGCCGGAACGCGAACACGCCGTCGACGATCGTCACCGCGTCCGGCCCGGCGGTGGTGACCAGCGAGGAGTGGTCGAGCTGGGTGAGCGGGTCGATCAGGCACAGCACGCAGCGACCCGAGCCGGACGCCCCGGCCGGTTCCAGCAGCAGCCGGCGGATCGCCGCGCAGTCGAAGGCGTTGCGGTAGTACCCCGGCCCCGACTCGCGGTCGTAGCGGTGCCGCTCCCGCCAGGGGCGCTTGAAGTCGTCCAGGCTGGCCCGGAGCACCGGCCGGCCGGCCGCGCTGATCCGTACCGCCAGCTCGTGGGCGAAGGTCGTCTTCCCGGCGGCGGTCAGGCCGTCCACGCCGACCCGCAGCCGCCCGGGCCCGAGGGCGAGGATCCGGCCGGCGATCCGGTCGAGCAGGGCGGCCCGCTCGGCGGTGGTCGACGCCGGTACGGGCTGCTGCCAGGTCGAGACCGAACGGTGCACCGGGGCTGACGGAACGCTCATCGAATGATCATGCTACCGCCATTGACGGCTGTCACACCGAGGTGATCTGATCGCGCCCTCGGAGAATCTTTCATATTTCGATCGTTGGATGGGGGACCCATGTCCAGGTTCCGTCGTACCGTCGTCGCGGTCGCGCTGGCCGCCGCCACGGCGGCGCTCGCCACCGCCGTGGCGCCGCCCGCGCCCGCCTCGGCGGCCCTGCCCACCGCGGCCGTCGCGCTCGGCGACAGCTTCATCAGCGGCGAGGGCGCCGGCGCGTACGCCCCCGTGGTCGACGTCAACGGCGTCGCGCAGGGCTTCCCCGGCTGGACCGCGCCGAACAGCAACGCGTTCTTCTGCCACCGCTCGGCGAACGCCTCGCTGCACCGGGCCACCCTGCCGGGCATCCAGGACCGGTTCAACCTCGCCTGCTCCGGCGGCCAGCCGCACGACATCGCCACCACCTCCTCGGCCCGGGCGAACGGCCGGCAGGTGGCCGCGCAGCTCGACCAGCTCCGCGCGGTCGGGCGTACCCACGACATCGACCTGGTGCTGCTCGGGCTCGGTTCCAACAACAGCTCGTTCACCTTCGGTGACGTCGCCGAGAAGTGCGCCAACCGGTTCATCGCGGACGCCTGGACCGGCTGGTGGGAGTTCTGGGCGTACCTGGGCGGGCCGGTCGAGCAGGAGCCGTGCACGGACGCCGACCTGGCCACCGCCGCGCAGTGGAGCGCCGCGACCGCGGAGACCACCACGGCCGTACGCCAGCTGCTGGCCACCCTGCGCGAGATCGACGCCGACGGGCAGCACCGGGTGGTGTTCCAGGACTACACCAACCCGTTGCCGTTCGACCTCGACCCGACGTTCCACTCGGAGGACAGCCGGGACGACACCCGGGACAAGTTCCGCGCCCTCGGCGCCGAGCGGTACGCGGCCGGCTGCCCGATCCACCGGGCCAGCCTGCTGCCCGGCCACCGCTTCTCGCAGGGCCTCGGCACCCTGGTGCGGTCCACCCGGGACACCCTGGCCGCCGAGTTCCCCGGCGCCGACCTGGTCTACCTCAACGTGCAGCGGGCCTTCGACGGCGCCCGGCTCTGCGAGTCGGCGGCCAGCCCGACCGGCGCGCTGGCCACCCCGATCCGGCTCCAGGACTCCCCGCCGAACGGCGTCTTCGTCACCAGCCTGGCCGGCAAGGACAAGATCGCCATCCAGCGGATCGCCAACACCTGCGTGTCGTACTTCCAGACCTGTCAGGAGTCGTGGCACCCGAACGCGGCCGGGCACCAGGTGCTCGGGCAGTGCCTGGGCGGCGCCGCCGCCACCAGCGCCCGCGCGGTGGCCTGCGTCCGCGCGAGCAACGGGTCGATCACCGTCTCCTGACCCCCGCCGCGCCTGGGCCCGCAGGCGCGGCAACGACGAGGCCCCGCCGCTCGGCGGGGCCTCGTCCGTGCGGGCGTCCGCCGGGTGGAGCGGCGGACCGCGCGCGGTTGGCGGCTCGACCGGGCGCCCGGCCGAGGGGCGGCGCCACCTGTGCGGTCCGCCGGGACGCCGGCCCCGCCGGCGCTGCCGGTCGGGAGATCGCTTGCCGGGACGACCTACCGCTCGGCTGCCTCGGCCGCGGCGCACGCCGCCGGGACGGTGCCGGCCGACCGCGGGGCGACCGGCGCGACCGGCGCGGCCGGTGCCGGGTCGACGGGCGCGGCCGGTGGCGCGCCGAGGGCGAGCAGGATCGGGCCGGCCGGCCCGGTGACGAGGTCGTCGAGGCGTACGCCGTCGAGCACGGCGAGGAAGGCCTGCTGGGCGCGGCGCAGCTCGGCGCGCAGCTGGCAGGCCGCCCGCAGCGGGCAGGGCGGCGCGTCGCAGCCGACCACCTCGTCCTCGCCCTCGAACGCCCGGACGACCTGCCCCACGGTGAGCTGCCCGCCGCCCTCGGCGAACGCCACCCCGCCGGACCGGCCCCGGATGGTGACCAGCACGCCGAGCCGCTGCAACCGCTGGACCAGCTTCGCCACGTGGTTGCGCGGCAGCGCCAACTGCCCGGCCAGCTCGTCCACCGTCGTTCGGCGCCCCGCCGCGGCGGCGGCCATGGCGATCCGCAGCGCCATGTCGGTCGACCGGTTGAGCCTCACCCACCCGACCCTAGCCAGCGCCGCCGACGCCGGCCACGGCCGGCCGGGCCGGGAGTGTGATCCGGGCGACCAGCGACCCGGGACCTTCGGCCCTGAAGAGGTATCTCAACTGCTTGTTTAGCTGGCCGGGCCCGAACGGCTCATCGGAGAAGGAGACAACTCGTGCTCACCGAGTCCTCAGCAGCAGTGGTGACGGCGACCCTGCCCGCCGTCCAGGCGCACGGGGAGGCGATCACCCACCGGTTCTACCGGCGGATGTTCGACGCGCACCCGGAACTGCTGGACCTGTTCAACCGGGGCAACCAGGCCACCGGGGCGCAGCAGGCGGCGCTGGCCGGCGCGGTGGTGGCGTACGCCGGGCACCTGACCGGCGGTTCCAAGGTGCCGTGGGGGCCGATCCTGGACCGGATCGCGCACAAGCACGCCTCGCTGGGCATCACCGCCACCCAGTACACGATCGTCGGTCGGCACCTGCTCGCCGCCGTCGGCGAGGTGCTGGGCGACGCGGTCACCCCGGCGGTCGCGGCGGCCTGGGACGAGGTCTACTGGCTGCTGGCCTGCGAGCTGATCGCCCGGGAGGCGCGTCTCTACACCCTCGCCGGCCTGGCCGAGGGTGAGTCGGTGTGGCGCGACTGGCGGGTGGCCGACAAGGTCCGGGAGACCCCCGACGTCGTCTCGTTCGCCGTGGTGCCGGTCGACGGCGGCGCGGTGCCCACCTTCACCCCCGGCCAGTACACGTCGGTCGCGGTCGACCTGGACGGTGGGCGTGGCCAGCAGATCCGGCAGTACAGCCTCTCCGGCCGTCCTGGCGCCGACCACTGGCGGATCACCGTCAAGCGGGTACGCGGCACCGACGGCGTCCCCGACGGCATGGTCTCCACCTTCCTGCACCAGCAGGTGAC
This sequence comes from Micromonospora echinaurantiaca, assembly GCF_900090235.1. NCBI lineage: Bacteria > Bacillati > Actinomycetota > Actinomycetes > Micromonosporales > Micromonosporaceae > Micromonospora > Micromonospora echinaurantiaca. The sequence goes on from NZ_LT607750.1 coordinate 4,263,325, forward strand.
CGTCGGCGACACCCTCCGGCTCAGCCCGCCGTTCGGCGAGGTCAGCGCGGTCGCCGGGTCCGGACCGCTGCTGCTGGTCAGCGCGGGCATCGGGCTCACCCCGGCGATGGCCGCGCTGGAGCACCTGGCGGCCACCGAGCCGCAGCGCCCAGTGACGCTGGTGCACGCCGACCGGGCCGGCACCGCGCACGCCTTCCGCGGCGAGCTGCCGCGGCTGCACGCCGCGCTGCCCAACCTGCGCACCACCCTGTGGTACGAGGAGGTCAGCGACGCCGACCTGGCCGGGCCGACCGCCGAGGTGGCCGGTGGCCTGGTCGACCCGGAGCTGATCCCGGTCTCCCCCGACGCGCACGTGCACCTGTGTGGGCCGCTGCCGTTCATGAACGTGGTCCGCGGTGGCCTGCTGCGCCGCGGCGTCCCGGTCGAGCGGATCGCCTACGAGGTGTTCGGCCCGGGCATGCTCCGCGACGAGCGGGCCTGACCACCCGATCCGTCCACGAGGGACGGAGCGGCCCAGGGGTGCCGGGGCGACGCACCGCCCCGGCGCCCCGCCCGGCCTCCGCCTCCGAACTGAGCGGCGCGTCAGGAGAAGTCGATGATCTAGAGGTTAGGGGGAGAAGCCGAGGGTAGGGACCTTCTCCATGCGGGTCCTTGGCATCAACGCGATCTTCCACGATCCGGCGGCCGCCCTGGTGGTCGACGGCAGGGTGGTGGCTGCCGCCGAAGAGGAACGGTTCAGCCGCCGCAAGCACGGCAAGCGTCCGGTCGCCTTCTCGGCGTGGGAGCTGCCGGAACTCGCCGCCGCCTGGTGCCTGGCCAGCGCCGGTCTGGCCGTCGACGACCTCGACGCCGTGGCCTACTCGTTCGACCCCGGGCTGTGCCGCCCGGCCGAGAGCCTGGGACGGGCCGACCCGTGGGACTGGCTGCGCGTCGAGTACGCCCAGCGCGCACCGCAGTTCCTGGCCGCCGCCCTGCCCGGTCTCGACCCGGCCAGGGTGCGGTTCGTCCCGCACCACGTGGCGCACGCCGCCTCGGCCGGGTTGGCCGCCCCGGCGGCCGGCGACGACACCGCCGTGCTCGTCCTCGACGGGCGCGGCGAGGTGGCCAGCCACCTCGCCGGCGTCTACACCGACGGGCTGCTGCGCCCGCTGTACGCCCAGCAGCTGCCGCACTCCCTCGGCCTGCTCTACGAGGACCTCACCCGGCACCTGGGCTTCCTGCACTCCAGCGACGAGTACAAGGTGATGGCGCTGGCCTCGTACGGCGAGCCGCGACACCTCGGCGCGCTGCGCGAGCTGGTGCGGGCCACCCCGGAGGGCGGCTTCACCATCGAGCCGATCGACTGGGGCAGCCTGGCCAAGGCCCGCACCGCCGACGGGGAGATGACCGGCGACCACGCCGACCTGGCCGCCAGCGTGCAGGCCCGGCTGGAGGAGGTGATCCTCGACCTGGTCCGCTGGCTGCACGACGCCTCGGGCGGGGCGTCCACCCTGGCCATGGCCGGCGGGGTGGCGCTGAACTGCGTGGCCAACGCCCGGATCGCCGCCGAGGGGCCGTACCGGGACGTGTGGGTGCAGCCGGCCGCCGGCGACGCGGGCACCGCGTTGGGCGCCGCCCTGCACGTCGCCCGCGACCTCGGCGACCGGACCACCCCGATGGCTGGCGCCGGCCTCGGTCGGGGCTGGTCGGACGGCGAACTGGAGGCGGAGCTGCGGCGCGCCGCGCTGCCGTACACCCGGCCGGACTCGATCGCCGCCGAGGCGGCCCGGGTGCTGGCCGGCAACGGGGTGGTCGCCTGGTTCCAGGGGCGCAGCGAGTACGGCCCCCGCGCCCTCGGGCACCGGTCGCTGCTGGCCCACCCCGGTGACCCGGCCACCACCGCCCGGCTCAACGACGTCAAGGGCCGCGAGCAGTTCCGCCCGGTCGCCCCGATGGTCCGCGCGGAACGCTTCGCGGAGATCTTCGAGGGCGTCTACCCCAGCCCGTACATGCTCTTCGTGCATCGGGTGCGGCCCGACTGGCGGGACCGCATCCCGGCGGTCACCCACGTCGACGGCACCGCCCGGGTGCAGACCGTGCACGCCGACACCGAACCGCTGGTCGCCGAGCTGCTCGCCGAGTTCGACCGGCTGACCGGCCTGCCGGTGGTGGTGAACACCTCGCTGAACACCGCCGGCCGCCCGATGGTCGACACTCCCCGCGAGGCGATGGAGCTGTTCGGTTCCGCACCGGTGGAGCTGCTGGCCATCGGCCCGTTCGCGGTCCGCCGCGGCAGCCTCGGCGGTGGCCGGTGATCAGCATCGTGGTGCCGACGCTCGGCCGGCCCAGCCTCGCCGTGCTGCTCGACACGCTCGCCGGCCAGGTGGGCGAGCTGCCCGACCCGGAGATCCTGCTGGTCGACGACCGCCGCGAGAGCACCGGCGAGCTGTCGGTGCCGGGGGCGCTGGCCACGTACACCAAGGTGCTGACCGGGCCCGGCACCGGGCCGGCGGCGGCCCGCAACCTCGGCTGGCGCGCCGCCCGCTCCCCCTGGATCGTCTTCCTCGACGACGACGTCGTGCCGGCCGCCGACTGGTGCCGGCGGCTGCTCGCCGACCTGGTCGTCGGTGACCTGGTCGGTGGGGTGCAGGGCGGGGTCCGGGTGCCGCTGCCGGCGCACCGCCGGCCGACCGACTGGGAACGGGTCACCGCCGGCCTGGCCGAGGGGGACTGGATCACCGCCGACATGGCGTACCGCCGGGCGGCGCTGGCCGACGCCGGCGGGTTCGACGAACGGTTCCCGCGCGCCTACCGGGAGGACGCCGAGCTGGCCCACCGGGTGCGCCGCGCCGGCTGGGAGCTGGTCCGCGGTGGGCGGTCGGTGACCCATCCGGTACGCCCGGAGAGCCGCTGGGTGAGCCTGCGGACCCAGCGGGGCAACGCCGACGACGCCCTGCTGCGCCGGCTCTACGGCCCCTACTGGCGTACCGACCTGCGACTGCCGCCCGGGCGGCGGCACCGGCACGTGACGGTCACCGCGTCGGGCGCGCTCGCCCTGGTGGCGACCGGACTGCGTGTCGCGACCGGCGGAGCACCCCGGACCGCGCTCGGTGCGCTCGCCACCGCCGGCGCCCTCGGCTGGCTGGCCGGCACCGCCGAGTTCGCCCGGGCCCGGATCGCCCCCGGACCGCGTACCCCCGGCGAGGTCGCCACCATGCTGGCGACCAGTGCGGTGATCCCGCCACTGGCCGTGATCCACTGGCTACGCGGGTGGTGGCACAGCCGTGGTGAGTGTCCCGGAGCGGGCAGTTGATGTTTACCTCTCCCGCCCCGGGCAACTGCTCCGACATGGACACCGCGATCAGTGCAGGTCACCGCCTCTTCGACGCGGTGTTGCTGGATCGGGACGGCACGTTGGTGGAGGACGTGCCGTTCAACGGTGATCCGGAGAAGGTGCGGCCGGTGCCGGGGGCGCGGGTGGCGTTGGATCGGTTGCGGGCGGCGGGTTTGCGGTTGGCGGTGGTGACGAACCAGTCGGGGTTGGCGCGGGGGTTCTTCACCGAGGCGCAGATGCGGGCGGTGCATGCGCGGGTCGAGGCGTTGGTGGGGTCGTTCGACGCGTGGTTGGTGTGTCCGCATGATGATGGTGACGGGTGTGGGTGTCGCAAGCCGTTGCCGGGGTTGGTGTGGGCGGCGGCGCGGGAGTTGGGGACGACGCCGGCGCGGTGTGTGGTGGTCGGGGACATCGGGCGGGACATCTCGGCGGCGTTGGCGGCGGGGGCGTCGGGCATTCTCGTGCCGACGCCGGTGACGCGGCCGGAGGAGGTGGCGGCGGCGCCGCAGGTGGCGGTGGATCTGCCGGCGGCGGTGGAGTTGATCCTGTCCCGGCAGGCCGCGGTCGACCCGGCCGGGTATCGGGAGTCGTCCTCCGTGGTGAGCGTGGGTGGGGCGGGTCGGTCGGGGCGTGGGCGGACGGTGCTGGTGGTGCGGTCGGATTCCGCTGGTGATGTGCTGGTCACCGGGCCGGGGATCCGGGCGGTCGCGGCCGGCGCGGACCGGGTGGTGCTGCTGTGCGGGCCCCGCGGACGCGCGGCGGCGGACCTGCTGCCCGGGGTCGACGAGATCATCGAGCATCCGCTGCCCTGGATCGAGGCCACTCCCGACCCGGTCGACCCCACCGCCATGCGGGAGTTGGTCGGTCGGCTGGCGGCCGTCGGCGCGGACGAGGCGGTGATCTTCACCAGTTTCCATCAGTCCCCGCTGCCCCTGGCCCTGCTGCTACGCATGGCCGGCGTGCCACGGATCGCCGCGATCAGCGACGACTACCCCGGCAGCCTCCTCGACATCCGACACCGGGTCCCGGTCGGGATACCCGAACCGGAACGCGCGCTCTCCCTCGCCGCCGCCGCGGGTTACGCCCTCACCGACGACGAACCCACCCTCCGCCTCCGCCCGGAGGTCCTCGCCGCCGCCGCGGACCCGGTGCCCGCCGGGCACCCGGCGCTGGCCGAACCGGGCTACGTGGTGGTGCATCCCGGCGCGTCGGTGCCGGCCCGCGCCGCCGACCCGGAGCGCCACACCGAGATCGTGGCCGCGCTGCTCGCGGCGGGTCACCGGGTGGTGGTCACCGGCGGGCCGGACGAGAGCGACCTGACCGCCCGGGTCGCCGCCGCCGGCGCCGTGGACCTCGGCGGGCGGTTCGACCTCGCCGGCCTGGCCCGGGTGCTCGCCGGGGCCCGCTGCCTGGTGGTCGGCAACACCGGGCCGGCCCACCTCGCGGCAGCCGTCGGCACGCCGGTGGTGAGCCTCTTCGCACCGACCGTCCCGTTCGGACAGTGGGGCCCGTGGCGGGTGCCCACCGTCCGGCTCGGCGACGCCACCGCCGCCTGCCGGGACACCCGGGCCGCCCGCTGCCCGGTCCCCGGCCACCCCTGCCTCGGCGACGTCGACCCGACCGAGGTGGTCGCCGCCGTCCGCGTCCTCGGTCCCCCGGTTCCCACCTGAGCGCCGCCGCACGGTCCCCGTCCGCCCACCGCCGCGACGCCCGTTTGAGGAGTGGCATGAACGTCCTGCTCTGGCACGTGCACGGCTCCTGGACCACCTCCTTCGTGCACGGCAAGCACCACTACCTGATCCCGGTCACCCCCGACCGCGGCCCCTACGGCCTCGGCCGCGCCCGCACCTACCCCTGGCCCGACACCGCCGTCGAGGTCACCCCCGACCACCTCGCCACCACCGACGTCGACCTGGTCATCCTGCAACGCCCCGAGGAACTCGACCTCGCCACCCAATGGCTCGGCCGCCGCCCCGGCCACGACCTGCCCGCCATCTACGTCGAACACAACACCCCCAAGGGGGACGTGCCGAACACCCGCCATCCCATGGCCGGCCGGGACGACCTGCTCATCGCCCACGTCACGCACTTCAACGAGCTGTTCTGGGACACCGCTGGGACGCGCACCGCGGTGGTGGAGCACGGCATCCTGCCGCCCCGGTACGAGTGGAGCGGCGAGTTGGACCGGCTGGCGGTGGTGACCAACGAGCCGGTGCGCCGCTGGCGGGTCACCGGCACCGACCTGATGCCCCGGTTCGCGCGGGTGGCGCCGTTGGACGTCTTCGGGATGGGGGTCGCCGGCCTGCCCGAGGCGCTGGCCCGCGCCGGCGCGCCGGACGGGCTGCCGGTGACCGGGCACGACGACCTGCCGCAGGACCGGATGCACGCCGAGGTCGCCCGGCGGCGCGCGTACCTGCACCTGTGCCGGTGGACCTCGCTCGGGCTGAGCCTGATCGAGGCGATGGCGATCGGCATGCCGGTCGTCGCGCTGGCCACCACCGAGGCGGTGGACGCCGTTCCAACCGACGCGGGGGTGCTCTCCACCCGGGTGGACACGCTCGTCGAGGCGGCCCGGTGGCTGACGACGGACCGCGACGCGGCCGCCCGGTTGGGCGCACGGGGTCGCGAGGTGGCGAAGGAACGCTTCGGGCTGGATCGGTTCCTGGCTGACTGGGACCGGCTGATGGAGGAGGAAACATGCGGATCGCGATGATCTCGGAGCACGCCAGCCCACTCGCCGTTCTCGGGGAGGAGGACGCCGGTGGCCAGAACACGCACGTCGCGGAGCTGGCCGCCGCGCTGGTCGGCGAGGGCCATGACGTCCGCGTGTACACCCGCCGGGACTCCCCCAGCCTGCCGGACACCGTCTCCACGTTGGACGGGTACCGGGTCTGCCACGTGCCGGCCGGCCCGGCCCTGAGGGTGCCGAAGGACGAGCTGCTGCCGCACATGGGCGAGTTCGGCCGCTGGCTGGCCGGGCAGTGGCGGGACGGGGACTGGAGCCCCGACGTCGCGCACGCGCACTTCTGGATGAGTGGCCTGGCCACCCTGCACGCCGCCCGGCGGACCGGGGTGCCGGTGGTGCTGACGTACCACGCGCTCGGCACGGTGAAGCGGCGGCACCAGGGCGCGCGGGACACCAGCCCACCAGGGCGGATCGGCTTCGAGCGGGCGCTCGGCCGGGCCGCTGACCGGGTGATCGTGCAGTGCCAGGACGAGGTCGGCGAGCTGGTCCGGCTGGGAGTGCCGCGGTCCCGGATGGCCCTGGTGCCGTCCGGGGTCAACCAGGAGGTGTTCCGCCCCGACGGGCCGGTGGCCCCGCGCGACCCGGCCCGGCCGCGGATCCTCACCGTCGGCCGGATGGTGGAGCGCAAGGGCTTCCAGGAGGTGGTCCGGGCGCTGCCCGCGGCGCCCGACGCGGAGTGCGTGGTGGTCGGCGGTCCGCCCGCCGACCTGCTGCCCGCCGACGCGTTCGCCCGCCGGCTGGGCGCGTTGGCCGAGTCCTGCGGGGTGGCCGACCGGGTCCGCCTGGTCGGCGCGGTGCCCCGGGAGGAGATGGGCCGCTGGTACCGGTCGGCCGACGTGCTGGTGGCCGCCCCCTGGTACGAGCCGTTCGGGCTCACCCCGCTGGAGGGAATGGCCTGCGGGGTGCCGGTGATCGGCACCCGGGTGGGCGGCATCGCCGACACGGTGGTCGACGGGCTCACCGGCGACCTGGTGCCACCCCGCGACCCACGGGCGCTGGGCGCCGCGATCCGCCGGCTCCTCGCCGACCAGGTCCGCCGCTTCGCGTACACCACGGCGGCGCTGGACCGGATCCGCAGCCGCTACTCCTGGAAGCGCTGCGCCGAGCAGTTGAGCGCGGTCTACGCCGCGGTCAGCTCGGTCGGCCGGGCCACTCCGGCGGTGGCCTGATGACGCGGCCGCTCTCCACCCTGGACAGTCACCTGGCCCACCTGGCGGCCGCCCTGCTGCCGTACCGGCAGGCGGCCGAGCGGCTCGCCGGCTGGGGCACCGAGCTGGCCTGGACGCTCGGGCGCGGCGGTCGGCTGCTGGTGGCCGGCAACGGCGGCAGCGCCGCCGAAGCCCAACACCTCACCGCCGAACTCGTCGGCAAACTCCACGACGACCGCCAACCCCTGTCCGCCATCGCCCTGCACGCCGAAACCAGCGCCCTCACCGCCATCGGCAACGACTACGGCTACGACGAAATCTTCGCCCGCCAAGTCCGCGCCCACGGCCGACCCGACGACATCCTCCTCCTGCTGACCACCAGCGGCACCAGCACCAACCTCCTCACCGCCGCCCACGCCGCCCACGACACCGGCCTACGCTGCTGGGCCTTCACCGGCCCCACCCCCAACCCCCTCGCCGACCTCTGCGACGACGTCCTCGCCGTCCCCTCACCCGACAGCCAGGTCGTCCAGGAACTCCACCTCGTCTCCACCCACCTGCTCTGCGAGTACGTCGAGCAGGCGCTGCCCCTGGTCCGGGACCTGCCGCGGGTGTCCACCGGCGGGCGGACGGTCGGGCTCGGCGGCCCGTTCGGCACGGACGGGCCGGCGCTCACCGCCAGCGGCACCCACGCGCCCGGCGGCCCGAAGGGCCACGGCCCGAACGGGCACGGACCCAACGGCCACGGCCCGAACGGGCACGCCGCCAATGGGCACGGGCCGAACGGGCGCGCCCGCCGCGACGGGGCGACGTCGTGAGCGGCCCGCTGGTGGTGGTCGGCGACAGCCTGCTCGACCGGGACGTGGCCGGCGCCGTCACCCGGGTCTGCCCGGACGCGCCGGTGCCGGTGCTGGACGAGCGGTCGGCCGTCGACCGGCCCGGCGGCGCCGGTCTCGCGGCGCTGCTCGCCGCCGCCCAGGGCACCGAGGTGGCGCTGGTCACCGCGCTCGCCGACGACCCGGCGGGCGCCCGCCTCGCCGAACTGCTCACCGCCGCCGGGGTCCGGCTCTACCCGCTCCGGACGCCGGGCGCGACGCCGGAGAAGATCCGGCTGCGCGCCGGTGACCAGACGCTGCTGCGCCTGGACCGGGGCGGCGAGCCGGGGCCCTGCGCCGAACCGCCCGAGGCGGCCCGCGCGGTGATCGCCACCGCCGGCGCCATCCTGGCCAGCGACTACGGGCGCGGGCTGCTGCGGCAACCGACTCTGCGCGCCGCGCTCGCCGAGGCGTCCGCGCCGGTGGTCTGGGACCCGCACCCGCGCGGCACGGCGGCGGTCGCCGGCACCCGGCTGGCCACCCCGAACCTGGCCGAGCTGCGCCAGCTCACCGGTGACGCCGGCGCCGGCGATCCGCTCTCCACCGCCACCCGCGCCGGCCACGAGCTGCGCCGGCGGTGGCGGGTTGGCGCGGTCGCGGTGACCATGGGCGCGGACGGGGCGGTGCTCTGCCACTCCGGCAGCAGCCCGCTGGTGGTGCCGGCGCCGTCCGGGGCGGACGACGTCGAGGACACCTGCGGCGCCGGGGACCGGTTCGCCGCCGCCGCGGCCACCGCGCTGGCCGGCGGGGCGGTGATCTCCGAAGCGGTCACCGAGGCGGTCGCCGCCGCGTCGGCGTACGTGGCGGCCGGCGGCGCGGCCGGACTGCACCGGGACGCCCCGCCGGCCCGGCCCCACCGGTCGGGACCGGCCGAGGAGTTGGCCGCGCGGGTACGCGCCGACGGGGGCACGCTGGTGGCCACCGGCGGCTGCTTCGACATCCTGCACGCCGGGCACGTGGCCACCCTCCAGGCGGCCCGCCGGCTCGGCGACGCGTTGGTGGTCTGCCTCAACTCGGACGCCGGTGTCCGCCGGTTGAAGGGACCGGAGCGGCCGGTCAACCCCGAGGCCGACCGGGCGCGGATCCTGGCCGCGCTGGACTGCGTCGACGCGGTGGTGGTCTTCGACGAGTCCACCCCGCACGCGGCGCTGTCCCGGCTACGCCCGGACGTCTGGGTCAAGGGCGGCGACTACGCCGGCGACGGGGCGCCCGAACTGCCCGAGGCGGAACTGGTCAGCAGCTGGGGCGGCCGGGTCGTCACGGTGCCCTACCTGGCCGGCCGGTCCACCACGGCGACGATCGCCGCCGCGCGTCGGCGCGGCGGGAACCTCATCAAGGGAGCGGCATGAGCAGGGACATGAACGGAGCGGCGATCCTGGTCACCGGCGGGTCGAGCGGACTCGGCGCGGCGGTGGTGACGGCCGTGGCCAAGGCCGGCGGCCGGCCGTACGTGCTGGACCGGCGGCCGCCGGCGGACGGGGTGCCGTGGGTGGAGTGCGACCTGGCCGACACCCGGGCCGCCGAGGCCGCCACCCGCCAGTTGGCCGAACGCTCCGGTGGCCTGGACGCGGTGGTCACCGCGGCCGGTATCGACGTCCCCGGCAAACTCGCCGACGTCCCCGGCGAGACCTGGGACCGGATCGTCACCGTCGACCTGCTCGCCACCGCCGCAGTGGTCCGCGCCGCGCTGCCGTTCCTGCAGGCCTCCCGCGGCACCATCGTCACCGTCGCCTCCACCCTCGGCATCAAGGCCGTCAGCGACGCCACCGCCTACTGCGCCGCCAAGTTCGGCGTCGTCGGCTTCACCCGCGCCCTCGCCGCCGAACTCGCCGGCACCATCAGCGTCACCCTGCTCATCCCCGGCGGCATGCGCACCGCCTTCTTCGACGACCGCGACCCCACCTACCAACCCGGCCCCGACGCCCACCTCAACGACCCCGCCGACACCGCCAACGCCATCATGTTCGCCCTCACCCAACCCGCCGGCTGCGCCATCCGCGAAATGATCGTCTGCGCCGACCAAGAAACCAGCTACCCGTGATCCTCACCCTCCGCGCCCTCGGCGTCGGCGACCTCGCCACCGCCACACCCGCCCTCCGCGCCCTGCGCACCCACCACCCCGACCACGAGGTGACCCTCGCCGCACCGGGCTGGCTGGCCCCACTGGTCGAGCTGATCGGCGGCATCGACCACCACCTCCACACCCCCGGCCTCGACCCCCTCACCTGGACCGGCCCACCCCCCGACATCGCCGTCAACCTGCACGGCCGCGGACCCCAGTCCCACCGCATGCTCGCCACCACCCGACCACGCCGACTGCTCGCCTACACCAACCCCGACGCCGGACACCACGACGGCCCCGCCTGGCGCGACCACGACCACGAAATCGACCGCTGGTGCCACCTCCTGACCTGGTACGACATCCCCACCGACCGCACCAACCTCGAACTGCGCCGCCCCACCCCGGACGGAATCCCGACCGGGGTGAGCATCGTGCATCCCGGGGCGAAGGCGGCGCAGCGCCGCTGGCCACCGGCCCGCTTCGCCCGGGTGGCCCGGGAACTGACCGGACGGGGGCACCGGGTGGTGGTCACCGGCAGCCGCGCGGAACGCCCGATCGCCGCGGCGGTGGCCCGGCTCGCCGGGCTGCCCGACGACGCGGTGCTCGCCGGCGAGACCGACCTCGGCGACCTCGCCGCCCTGGTCGCGTACGCCCGGCTGGTGGTCAGCGGTGACACCGGCATCGGACATCTCGCCACCGCCTACCGCACCCCGTCTGTCCTGCTGTTCGGCCCGGTGGCCCCGGCGCAGTGGGGGCCACCGGCGGACCGGCCCTGGCACCAGGCGCTCTGGGCCGGGCCGCAGGCCCGGACGGCGGCGGACGACGCCGCGCCGCACCCCGCGCTGGCCGCACTCGACGTGCCACAGGTCCTCGCCGCGGTGGACCGGGTGCAGCGGCACCGGCCCGCCCTGCTGCCGCACGGTAGGAGGATCCGGCCTGGCGAGGCGGTGGTGAACGGCCCACTAGCTACCGGCAGGTAACCTGAGCCGGTGAACGCGACGGCGGAGTACGCGCAGGAGTTCGTCGAGGTCGACGGCGCCCGGATCGGCATCCAGGTCTACCCGGAGCCGGCGGGCGTGCCGGCGGCGCCGGTGGTGGTGATCTGGCCGGCCATGGGAGTACGGGCCCGCTACTACCGCCCGTTCGCCGTCGCGCTGCGCGCCGCCGGCCTGGCGGTGGTGGTGGCCGACCTGCGCGGCACCGGGGAGAGCACGCCCCGACCCAGCCGCGCCTGCCGCTACGGCTACGCCGAGCTGGCCACCGACGTGGGCGCGGTGCTGGCGGCCCTCAAACCCCGGCTGGACGGCCGCCGGACGGTGCTGCTCGGGCACTCGCTCGGCGGGCAGGTGAGCCTGCTGCACCTTGCCCTGCACGGCACGGACGCCGTCGACGGCCTGGCCCTGGTCGCGGTCGGCATCCCGTACTGGCGGTCCTACCCCGGCAGGCGGCGGTTCGGGGTGCTGCCGTACACCCAGGGCATCGCCGCGACGGCCCGGCTGCTCGGCGTCTGGCCGGGCTGGGGCTTCGGCGGCCGGCAGGCGCGCGGGGTGATCCGGGACTGGGCGCACACCGCGCGGACCGGCCGTTTCCCCCGGCTGGACGGGGCGGACGCCGAGACGGCGGTGCGGGCGGTGCGCACCCCGGTGCTCGCGGTCAGCGTGGACGACGACCAGTACACCCCGCACGGGACGATGGACGCGCTCTGCGCCAAGCTGGTCGCCGCACCCGTGACGCGGGAGCGCTACACGGTGGCCGAGGCGGGTGCCCCGCTGGACCACTTCACCTGGGTCCGCGCCGCGACCCCGCTGGCCGCCCGGGTGGCCGCCTTCACCGCCGGCCTGCCGGCCCGCTGACCGGCGCGCGCCTGGTCACCGCCCTGGCCGGCACGGCCTCCGGGCGTGCGCCGCCCCCGGGGCTGCCCACTCGGCTACCGGCTCTGCCGCGGGTGCTGCCGCCGGGTCACTCCTCCTGGTCGACCGGCACCATCCGGCCGTCGCGCTCCACCCGGGTCTCGCCGTGCTCGGCCGGCGGCGGGACCTGCGCGGTGGTTTTGCGCGGGTCGTTGTCCGGATGCATCAGGACCGCATCGGTCTTCGGGGTCTTCTCCCGGCTCTCGTCCGGCTGCGACATCCGCTTCCCCTCTCCCTCGGCTGCGTCGGTCAAGAACTACCCGCCGCCGCCCGGCCGACTCCTCCGGCCGCCGGTGGACCGCCCCCCGGGGCGTCCGGGCGGGCCGGACCCGACGCGGTCGTCCCTGCGGCTCCCCGATGTCCGCCCGGCTCCGCTTCCGGTGCGTCCCGTCTGATGACGCTCGGGATTAGCGGCCCTGGTGGTGGGTATGCCGCGACGCCCGACACGGTGGAAGGGGATCAGATGTCCGAACGGCACACCGCACTGCGCTCGATGCACGATCTGGGCTTGGCGGCCTGGTTCGGGGGCTCCCTGATGGGAGCGTTCGGCGTCAACGGCGGAGCGGCACAGATCAGTGACTCGACCCAGCGGCTTCCGGTGGCCTCGGCGGGCTGGTCCCGGTGGACCCCGGTCAACGCCGCCGCGATCGGCGCCCACCTCGCGGGCGCCGTCGGCGAGCTGGTGACGGAAAGCCCCCGGGTGATGGCCCAGACGGGGGTCGGCCGGGCCAGCACGCTCAAGACCGCGCTGACGGTGAGCGCCCTCGCGGTCACCGGCTACAGCCGGTTGCTCGGCATGAAGCTCGAGAAGGCCGGCAGCCCGCCGGTGGACGGGATCACCGAGCCGAACCACCAGACGCCGGCGAACGTGGCGTCCGCCCAGCGCCAGATGAAGGCGCTCCAGTGGGCGGTACCGGCACTGACCGGCGCGCTGATCGTGGTCACGGCGTACATGAGCGAGCAGCAGAAGCCCGGCGAGGTGTTCCGCGGGATGCTGAACCGGGTCGGCGCGATGGGCTCGCCCAGGGCGATGGGCAAGATGGCGGCGTTGACCGCGCTCGGCAAGCGGATGCCGATGTCCTCCCGCCGCTGACGCCGGTGACACGAACGCACGGCGTCCCGCCGACTCCTCGACGGCGGGGCGCCGGCCGGCGTGTCCGGACGCCGGTCCGCGCCGGCGAGCCATCCGGAACGCGGGGCATGACCGGGGCCGGGACGGGCAATCCGCGCCGGTAGCGGCGGAGCGACCAGCGAGGTGAGCATGGCACCAGCAGACGGACGGGGCGGCGACGGACGGGACGTGACCACCCCGTGGAAGACCACCGACGGGTTCGACGCGGAACCACCCTGGGGCGCCGGCGAGCACGACCCGATGGACGAGGGCAGCGAGGAGACCGCCGTACCGGAGGGACGGCGCGGCGAGCGCCGCGCGGGCCAGCCGGCCGGGCCGTCCGGCACCCGCGGCCGGCACGGGTTCGGCCCGGTCGAGCCGACCCGGACGGCCGAGGCGGGGCCGGGCGCCCCACCGGATCCGGCGCCGTCGCGCCGCTCCTTCCCCGACGACGCGGACATCGGGGAGCGGACCGAGGACGCCTTCCGGACGCAGGGCCGGCGCCACTCGTAGGCAGCGGTCACCCTGCCCTGCCCGCCGCGGCGCGGCGACGCGGTCAGGAACCGGTGCGGTCCTCACCGGCCACGGTGGTGGGTGGCGGCTCCGTGACCGGGTGCCCGGTGTCGTCCACCAGGCCGGGCGCCATGCTGCCGCCGTGCGCCTCCTGCGCCTCGCGGGTCCGGCGGGCCGCCGCGTCGTCCGGCACCGCCGGCGTCCGGTCCGCGGGCCGGTCCTGTTGCTGGCTCATCGTGTGCTGTCCCTCCGTCGGTCCTCGTCCCGGCCGGTACCCGGCCGACCCACCGGGAAACCCGCCGTCGGATCCGCGCCGAACGGTTGCGGCGGCGCGGATGCCGGTTCCTCAGCCGGTCGCGGCGGCGCGGACCGTCTGGTCGCCGACGGGCGCGACGCCGAGCAGCCCGGCCAGCCGGGCGGCGTCCCGCTGCGCCTGGTCACCGCAGCAGTTGTTGAACAGCACGTGCAGCTCGTCGCTCTGTCCGGCCAGCTCGACCAGCAGCTCGGCCCACCGGCGCAGCTCCTGCGCGCCGTAGGCGTAGCGGAACTTCTCCTGCTTGTCGCCGTCCACCCAGTCGCCGCTGTGGCCGTGGAACCGGACGAGCGCGAGACCGGCGGTGGCGTACAGGATCGGCGGGACCGACGACGGATGGCCCTGCGGCATGTCGACGCAGGCGAAGGTGAGGCCGCGCTTCCGCAGGAAGGTCAGGGTCTCCGCCGCGGCCGGACCGTCGAACCAGGACCCGTGGCGCAGCTCCACGGCCACCCGCCACGGCCGGCACCGCTCGGCCAGGTCGGCGACCCGCCGCCGGGCGGCCTCGCCGCGGGCGAACCACGGCGGGAACTGCAACAGCACCGCGCCGAGCCGGTCGGCCGCCGCGAGCGGCTCCAGCGCCGCGTGGAACCGGGCCCACAGCTCGTCGTACGCCGCCGGCGGCAGGTCGCGGCGACGGATCCGGGCCGGTCCACCGGTCGGGCGCAGGTCCCGTGGCAGCGCGGCGACCGGGGTGGGGTGGCCGGTGAAGAGGCTGAACGCCTTGACGTCGAAGGTGAACCCGTCGGGCGTGGCGGCCACCCAGCCCTGGGTCGTCTCCGGGACGGGCACCGCGTAGTACGAGGTGTCCACCTCGACCAGCGGGAACCGGCCGGCGTACCAGCCGAGCCGGCCGGCCGGGGTGTTCGCGGACCGGGGATACCAGCCCGAGCGGAGCAGCATCCGGTCGGCCCAGCCCGACGTACCCACCTTAATCACACCCATGTAGTTCAGTGCACCGCCGATCGGGCGGATCGGCAACCGGAGGCGCGGGCGGGACGAACCCGTCGGTGGTGCGGCATATCCTGGCCCTCGCCACGACGTCGGGTTGAAGGGTGACATCGATGACCATCTCGGAGCAGGTGACCACCGGCGAGCGGACCGATCTGCTGCAGACGCTGCGCCGGCACCGCGGGTTCCTCCGGCAGACCGTCGACGGGCTCACCGACGAGCAGGCGGCCCAGCGCACCACGGTCAGCGAGCTCTGCCTCGGCGGGCTGATCAAGCACGTGGCGGGCACCGAGCACCGGTGGATGCTCTTCGCGGTCGGCGGCGCCGAGGCGATGGAGAGCGAGCCGGTGGACTGGGCCGGCCAGTTCCGGATGACCGAGGCCGACACGCTGGCCGCCCTGCTCGACGACTACGCGCGGGTCGCCGACCGGACGGACGAGCTGGTCCTGACGCTCGACCTGGACGCCGCCCACCCGCTGCCGCAGGCGCCGTGGTTCGAGCCGGGGGTGAGCTGGTCGGTGCGCCGGGTCCTGCTGCACCTGATCGCCGAGACGGCCCAGCACGCCGGGCACGCCGACATCCTCCGCGAGGCGGTCGACGGCGCGAAGACCATGGGCTGACCCGCTGATGCCCGGTGCCCGGGTCGGTCGCCGCCGCAGCGAGGCCCCGGCCATTCCCGCGGCCCGGCCGCTCCCGCGCGCTCCGGCCAGTCCGCGGCGGCCCAGCCATCTTCGCGGTGCTCCGGCCGCGGCGGTCCGGCCGCCGCCGGCCCTGGCTCCGGCGACGCCGGTCGCGCCACCGGTCGGGTCGGGCTGATCGCCGGTCGACCCGCGGCGTGGACCGCGCTTGTCCCACGTCACACCGGCTTCGATGTGACACCACCGGAGCCGGTGGCGCTGAGGGACACGAGATGAACGCACACCGGATGGACCAGGAGACCGTCGAGCGGTTGCTCGACGGTCCGGTCGTCGACCCGCAGGACGCCCACCGGCCGTTGGTCCTGCTGCTGACCGCGGTCCGCGCCACGGCGCGCGACGGTGAACTGGCCGGGGAGGGCGCGGCGGTGCACGCGTACCGGCGGGCGCTGGCCGGGGCGCCGCTCGACCTGCCGGCCGGGCCGCGGCAGCGCTTCACCCTCACCGCGTTCGGCGTCCGGGCCCTGGTGGCCGGCATCACCCTCGCCGCCACCGGAGGGGTGGCGTTCGCGGCCGCGAACGGAAGCCTGCCGAACCCGTTGCGCGCGCCCGCGCCGGCCAGTGCGCCACCGTCGGCGCCGTCGCCGCCGTCCACCTCCCCCGGCCAACCGGCGGGCCCGTCGGCGTCGCCGTCCGGTGCGGGCGACCACGGCACCACGCCGACCGCCTCGCTGACCGGCCTGTGCCGGGCCTACCGCGAGGTGACCGACAACCCGGGCCGCGCGTTGGAGAACCCCGCCTTCGCCCCCCTTGTCGACGCCGCCGGCGGCAGGAACCGCGTGGACGACTACTGCGACCGAGCGTTGGGCGACCCCCCGGACCGGTCGAAGTCGCCCGGCGCCCCGACCGACCGGCCGGACGGTGGACCGGGTACCCGGGCGACCGACCGTCCGACGCCCGCGGCCTCCCCGGACGAGCGGCCCACCGTGACCGGTGGCGACCGCGTCCCCTCCACCGGCCCGGATCGCAGCCGCCAGCCCCGACACACCGCGAGCTGACCGGTCGCCCGCCGGTGATCCACGTCTGCTGGTGATCGACGTCTGCTGGCCGGGAGGCGGGCTGATAGCGTGCGCCGATGACTCTGCGGCGTCGGGGCGTGGCGGTGGTTCTCCGGCTGACGATCGTGATCAGCGTGCTGGCCGGGATCGTGCTCACCGCGCTCGGGCCGGCCACCGTCACCGGCCTGCTGCCGTACTTCACCATCCAGAGCAACGTCGCGGTCGGCCTCCTCGCCGGGTGTGCCGCGCTGCTCGCCTGGCGCGACCGGCCCGGCCCGCCGCCCGCGGTCAAGGGCGCGGTCACCCTCTACATCACCATCACCGGAGTGGTGTACCACCTGCTGCTGGCGAACCCGGCCAGCCCGTTCGCCATGGCGCAACCCGACCGCGCCCCCGGTGAGGCGCTGGGCAACCAGTTGCTGCACACGGTCGTGCCGCTGCTGGCGCTGGCCGACTGGGCGCTGCTCGACCGGCGGGGGCGGCTCCGCCTCCGGCACCCGCTGTACTGGCTGGCCTTCCCCCTCGGCTATCTCGGGTTCGCGCTGCTGCGCGGCTTGGTCGTGCACCGCTACCCGTACCCGTTCCTGGACGCGGCGACGTCGGGCTACCCGGGGGTGGCGGTGAACGCGGTCGGCTTCGCCGTCGCGTTCTGGCTGCTCGGCCTCCTCCTCGTCGGCGTCGACCGGGGGCTGGCCCGGCGGGCCACCCCGCCCCCGTCGCCGACGACGGCTGAAGCGCCGGCGGCGCCGGCGGCGGACGACCCGGTCACCGCAGCCGGGCCCCGGACCTCCTGACCCGGTCCCGGGCGTACGCGTCGGCGTGGCCCCAGCGGCCCGGGACGTCCAACAGCTCGATCCGTCCGAACCCCTTCGGCAGCGCGGGGTTGACCAGCATGTTCTCCCCGCACGGGCACAGACCGAGCATCGTGGTGAGCAGCAGCAGCACCGCCCCTGAGGACCAGGACTGGGGCCGGCCGGCGCTCGGCAACTGCACCGGATACATCGTGAGGCTGCGCGGGTAGCCGGCGATCACCTCGGGCACCGCACCGCCGAGGGTGTGCGCCATGTCCATGATCCCGGCGGCGATCCGGGCCGCCTGCTCGTCGTAGCCGTAGCGGCGCAGGCCGGCGGCGATCAGCGAGTTGTCCGACGGCCAGACCGCGCCGACGTGCGAGCCGACCGGGTTGTACGGGCGCTGCCCGGCGGCCAGGGTGCGGATCCCCCAGCCGCTGAACATCGCCGGGCCGAGCAGGTGCTCGGCCACCGCGCCGGCCCGCGCCTCGTCGACGATCCCGCTCCACAGCAGGTGCCCGATGTTGGACGACAGCACGTCGACCGACTCGCCGGCCGGCCCCAGCGCCAACGCGTAGTATCCCCGGTCCGGCAGCCAGAAGTCCCGGTTGAACCGCTCCTTGAGCTCCGCCGCCTCGCGCTCCAGCCGGTCGGCGTACCCCGGGTCGTCCCAGAACTCGCGGGCCAGTCGCGCGCCGCGCAGCTTGGCGTCGTAGGCGTAGCCCTGCAGCTCACAGGTCGCCCGCGGGAAGGCGGGCTGGCGGCAGTCCCGGTCCACGATCGCGTCGGCGGAGTCCTTCCAGGTCTGGTTGACCGTGCCGGTACGCGGGTTGCGGGTCTGGTACCGCAGGTAGCCGTCGCCGGTGAGATCGCCGTACTCGTCGATCCAGTCCAGCGCCATCCGCGCCGGGTGCCGCAGCTGCCGCACCAGCTCGCCGTCGCCCGACCAGCGCTCGTACTCGTCGAGCAGGACGACGAAGAGCGGCGTGGTGTCGGCCGCGCCGTAGTAGAGCGCGGTCGGCCGGTCACCGAAGGCGGCGGTCTCGCCGTAGCGCAGCTCGGTCAGGATCTTGCCCGGTTCCTCGTCGTGCTCGTCGTCGAGCTGCCCGCCCTGCAGCAGTGCGAGCAGGCGCAGCGTCGCCGGGGTCAGCTCCGGCACGAACGCCAGGGTCTGCAGGCAGGTGATGAGGCTGTCCCGGCCGTAGAGCGACATCGCCCAGGGCAGGCCACCCACCGGGACCCGGTCGACGGACGACAGCGGCTCGTAGCGCAGCGCGGCCAGGTCGGTGAGGCAGCGCCGGTACAGCCCGGACAGGCCGTCGTGCTCGGCGGTCAGCTGCGGCGCCCGGTCCAGCCAGGCCTGCAGGTCCTCGCGCATGCCGCGGCGGATGTGCTGCCGGTGGGTGGTCAGGTCGGCGCGCATGTCCCGCCCGGCCTCGCCCTTGAAGGTCATCGCGATGTGCAGGTCGGTGGCCCACTGCCCGTTCGGCTCCACCCGGATCCGGAACGTCATCCCGCCCCGGTCGACGTCCACCGGGGCGGTGCTGGAGACGACCGTCTCCCGACCGAACCGACCGCGGTTGTACCGCAGCCGCAGCTGCCCCCGCTCGGGGTCGGTGGTGACCGCCACCTCGCGGTGCCGCGGCTGGCCGAGCTCGGCGATGTCCGCGAAGTCGGCCCCGATCTCCATCCGTACGGTGAGGTCGGCCGGCTCGGCGGCGTGGTTGAGCACAATGAGCCGCTCGTTGAAGCTGTCGTCCAGCGAACGGTGCCGGATCACCGAGACGTCGGCGTCGACGTAGTGGCTGGCCGCGCCGGGCACCAGGACGAACCGGGTCTCGAAGTACGTCAGGTCGTCGCGGGAGAGGGCGTCGAGCCGCTCGCCGCCCACGGTGAGCACCCAGCGGGACAGGAACCGCGTGTCGAACGAGAAGAGCCCGACCGGTGAGTGCGGGTCGACCTCGATGTCGCCCTGGGCGTCGCCGATGGCGAAGGCGTTGCCGGAGATGACGTGCAGCCGTTCCTGCCTCATCGGCGGTCACCCGCCGTCGAGGGCAGCTTCCGGGGGTGCCGGGCGTCTGGCGGCCCGGGGAAGACCCGCCGCAGCAGCACGAACAGCCGGATGTCGCCCTGCACGGTCACCTCGTTGCGCATCAGCGCCTCGGCCGGATGGAGCCGCCCGCGGGCGAGCTGGTCGAACACCTCGCGGTCGGCGCGGACCACCAGCTCGGCGTCGTCGGACGAACGGCTCACCCGGATCTGCTGGTCGGCGATGGCGAGGTACCAGTGTTCGGTCCGCCCGTCCTCCCGCATGTCCAACCGCACCGTGCCGGCGACGGCGTCGGGCAGGTCGGCCCGGCGACCGGGTTTCAGCCGCCGCAGGTACTCCACCGCGGACACGGTCATCGGCTCCCTCCGTCGCGCCTCGCAGGCTCAGGGTCACCCGGACGAGGGTGACGGGCGTTCACCCGGATGGGGTGATTCCCGGTCGCGCCGCGCGCCGATCCGGTTCCGGCCGCTGTTTGCGTCGCCGGTCAGCGGGCAGACCCGCCGTGGACGGTGGAACGGACGGACGGGAGTCAGGTCATGCGCGCACTGCGGTTGCCGGGCTGGAAGTCGGAACCGGAACTGATCGAGGTCGACGAACCCACCCCGGGTCCGGGCCAGGTGGTCGTCAAGATCGGCGGGGCCGGCGCCTGCCACTCCGACCTGCACCTGATGCACGACTTCGAGCCCGGCGCGGTGCCCTGGAACCCGCCGTTCACCCTCGGCCACGAGAACGCCGGCTGGGTGCACGCCCTCGGCGCCGGGGTGACCGGGCTGGAGGTCGGCCAGCCGGTGGCCGTCTACGGGCCGTGGGGCTGCGGCACCTGCGCCCGCTGCCGGGTCGGCGTCGACCCGTACTGCGAGAACACCGCCGCGGCGCCGGCGCCCGGTGGCGGTGGCGGGCTGGGCGCGGACGGCGGGATGGCCGACTACCAGTTGGTGCCGGACGCCCGACACCTCGTGCCGCTGCCCGACGGGCTGGACCCGGTGCGGGCGGCGCCGCTGACCGACGCCGGCCTCACCCCGTACCACGCGATCCGGCGGTCCTGGCCGAAGCTCGTGCCCGGCAGCACGGCGGTGGTGATCGGCGTCGGCGGGCTCGGGCACGTCGGCATCCAGATCCTCAAGGCGACCACCGCCGCCCGGGTGGTGGCCGTCGACACCCGGGACGCGGCCCTGCGGCTGGCCGAGGAGTGCGGCGCCGACCTGGCCCTGACCTCCGGCGCAGGGACCGCCGACGAGATCCGGCGGTTCACCGGCGGCCGGGGCGCGGACGTGATCCTCGACTTCGTCGGCGCCGATGCCACCCTGGCGCTGGGCGTGGCCGCCGCGCGGACCGTCGGCGACCTCACCATCATCGGGATCGGCGGCGGCACCCTGCCGGTCGGCTTCTTCAGCGTGCCGTACGAGCTGAGCATCCAGACCACCTACTGGGGCAGCCGGCCGGAGCTGGTGGAGGTGCTCGACCTGGGCGCGCGGGGCCTGGTGCGGCCGAAGGAGACGACCTACCCGCTGGAGGAGGCGGTCACGGCGTACCGGCAGATGCGGGACGGCACGCTGGACGGGCGAGCGGTCATCGTGCCCTGAGCTACGGCCGCCAGCCCCGCTCGATCAGCCCGCGCACGTAGGCGGCCTGGCCGAGGTGCTGCAGGTCGTCCTCGACCACGGAGACCAGCCGGACGCCGAGGGTCACCGGCGGGTCCCAGGACTCGTCGACCACCCGGTCCAGGTCGGGCGGACGTAGTCCGGCCAGGAACGTGCGGGTGCGCGCCGCCACCGCCTCGTGGTAGTCCACCAGCGCTCCCGCGCTCTCCGGACGCACCGCGGCGACCTGTTCCGGGGTGTGCGCGTAGCCCGTGTCGTCGGGATCCGGGCTGAGCCCGAAGCGCTCCGCCCAGTCGCCGGTGGCCCAGAGCTGCTTCACGCCGAACGCGTCGGACACGTGGTGGTCCTGGAGCCGGGTCAGGTGCCAGACCAGCCAGCCGACCGGGTTCGCGCCCGGCCCAGGCGGGTGCCGCAGCTGTTCCGGGGTGAGGCCGTCGACCGCTGCGCGGACGAGTGCGGGCAGCCGGTCGTACGTCTCGGTCAGCAGGTCGTTCACGTCCATCCGGCGCCTCCTGGTTGTGCGGACCTCTCCGGGTACCGCCGGGGGCCACCGTCAAACCCCGCCGCCTAAGGTGATCGCGTGGTCGCGGCGCTGGAGCTCTACCTGGACACCGACGCCACCCGGCGGATCCGGGTGCTCTGGGAGGCGCTGGAGTCCGAGGGCGTGCAGAGCATGCGCTCCCTGCTGGAGCAGCGCCACCGGCCGCACGTCTCGCTCGCGGTGGCGCCGCGCTTCGACCCGGAACGGGTGGCCGCCGCGCTGGCCGGGACGGTGGTGGCCGCGCCGCTGCGGCTGTCCTTCCAGCACGCCGGCCAGTTCGTCGGCCGGGTGCTCTGGCTCGGGCCGACCCCCACCGCCGAACTGCTGGACCACCACCGGCGGGTGCACGACCAGCTCACCGCGGCCGGGATCACGCTGGTCGAGCACTACCGGCCGGGCCGCTGGGTGCCGCACTGCACGCTCTCCATGCGGGTGCCGAACGTGCTGATGGCCGCGGCCGTCCGGCGGTGCCTGGAGGTGTTGCCGCTGGAGGCCACCGTGGTCGGCGCGGCCCTCACCGACCACGCCCGCGGCATCTCCCGGCCACTGCCCTGAGTCGCTCACCTCGGGCGCTCCGGCCGCGCCGTCCCGGCGGACCGCTCCGCGCGGCGGCCTCCGCCGCCAGGGCCTGGGAACCGACAACCGGAGCGGCCACCGTCCGGGGCGGTCGGCGCCTCAGGCGGTGTCGGCCCGGCCGAGCCGCCAGTACCCCATGAACGCCACCGCGCGCCGGTCGAGCCCCCGCTCGCCGACCAGGTGCCGGCGCAGGGTACGGATGACCGCCGCCTCGCCGGCCAGCCAGGCGTAGAGCGGCACCGGAGCGGCCGGGGTGGGCACCTCCCAGAGGATGTCCCGGTCGACGTCCACGTCGGCGATCACCTGGTCGGCACCGGTGCCGGTGTCGTCGAGCAGTGCGCCCGCCGTCGCCGCGACGGCCGGGACGAGCCGGCTGCCGTGCGCGCCGTCGCCCCGGGGCAGCCACTCGACCTCGACCCCGGGCGGCGCGGCGACCGGCAGCGCGTCGGCCGGCTCGGGCACCTCCAGCAGCGCCCGCCCCCGGGTGTCGACCGGCAGCCGTTCCAGGATGGCGCAGATTGCCGGGGCGGCGGTCTCGTCGCCGGCCAGCAGCAGGTGGCTGGTCGACGGCGGGCGGAACTCCACCCCGCCGTGGTCGCCCGGGTAACCGGCGTCCGGGCCGAGGATGGCGATCTCGTCGCCGGGGCGGGCTCGGCGGGCCCACCGGGTGGCCGGGCCGCCGTCACCGTGCAGCACCAGGTCGACGTCCACCTCGCTGAGCAGCGGGCGGACGGCCCGGACGGTGTAGGTGCGGATCGGGTTGCGCCGCTCCTCCGGCAGCGCCCGCCACTGCGCGTACCAGTCCTCGCCGTCGGGCAGCCGCACGCCGTTCTCCCCGGCCAGCGGGAACGCCAGTTTGATCCGCTGGTCGTAGCCGTTGTCGGCGAAGCGGTCGAGGTCCGGGCCGGTGAAGGTGACCCGCAGGAACGACGGGCTGATCCGGCGTACCGCGCGGACCTCGACGGTGAAGACGCGCCACGGCGCGACGGGCAGGGCCTGGGTCATGGTGGTTAGGCTAGGCTAACCGAATATCGGGGTGATCGGCGGCCCCCGCCCCGACACCCGGTCGGTGGAACGGACCGGCTACGGACGCTCCGGCCGCCGGTCGCTCTCGGCCACCAACGCACGGATCTTGCGCAACGTGGCGTCGGGCGCGAGGATCGCCGCCCGCCACCGGTCCAGCCGGCCGCGGAGATCCCAGACCGTCGCCCGCAGCTGCTGCACCTGCTCGCGCGAGTTCGCCAGCTGCGACCGGGCGACCAGCGCCTCCTCCTCCAGCTCGGTCACCCGGGTACGCAACGGCTGCACCAGGGTGAGGGCCGCGTCGGTGAGGGTGTCGGCGGCGTCCGCCTTGAACTTCCCGCGCTGCACCACGACGGTCGCGATGACGGCGAGGCCACCGGCTCCGCCGAGCACGCCGAGGACGGAGAGCAGGACCTGGAGCCACTGCGGGGCGGTGGGGGACGGAGCCGGAGTGCTCACCTGCCACCCCCGGCGGCGAGCGGGTCGGCACGGGCGAGCTGGCTGGCCCGCACCATCCGGCGCAGGTCGAGCAGGATCTCCAGCGAACGCCACCCCGAACCGGCGGCCACGGCGGCGATGAACGACGCGGCGGCGACCGCCTGCCGGCCCGAGACCACGGTCAGCGCCACGGCGTACATGCCGGTGAGGGTGGCCAGCACCAGCACCGCCGCCAGCTCGATGCCGAGGGCGGTGGAGAGCCGCCCCGGCCAGAGCACGCCGAGCAGGCCGGTGATCCCGACGAGGATCAGGCCCGACTCCCAGCCGACCTGGATCGGGGCGGGCATGGCCAGCTCCACCGACTGCGGCCGGACGTCGAGGACGATCAGGAGCAGGCCGCAGACCGGAGCGGTCACCAGGACGGCGATCTCGAACGGTTGGTGCCGCGAACGGATTCGGATGTGGGGCACGGCGGCTCCTTGAGGTGATGGTCCACCGCCGCCGGCGGACGGCGTTGCCGGACGGCGACGGACCCCGCGTCGACTGCCGGCGGGACGCCCGTTCCCGCCGTCCGGCTGCCTGGCGGGCCCGCACCAGGGAGCCGGGCACCGCACCGACGCCGGTGACCACGAGCGACGACAGGCCACCGTTGGCCGGGTCGACGTACCCCAGTCGTACCACTGTCCGGGAACCTCCGTCCACCCGGGATTTGACACATAACCGCAGGTCAGCGGCGGTGGTCGAAGGCATCGGACCGACGGTGGCGCGACGGCGGCCCGGCGGGTGGCGGGCGCCGCCGGAGTCGCCAACATCACTTCATTCGATAAAAACTTGCAGAGCGTGCAAGTTTCCTCGTAGCGTCCCCGCGTGACGGTTGCCGAGCAGACCACGCCGGGGCGCCGGGACCGCAAGAAGCGGCTCACCAGGGACGCCCTGACCACCGCCGCGCTGCGGCTGGTCGCCGAGCACGGCTTGGAGAACGTCACCGTCGAGCAGATCAGCGAGGCGGCCGACGTCTCGGCGCGCACCTTCTTCAACTACTTCTCGTCCAAGGACGAGGCGCTCATCGGCAACCCGGCGGCCGACCGGGAAGTGCTGCTGGCGCGGTTGGTCGCGACCCCGGCCGGGGTGCCGGCGCTGGAGGCGATCCGGCTGGCGCTGACCGAGACGGTCGAGACGATGCAGGCCGACCGGGAGCTGTGGCGGCTGCGGCTGGCGGTCATCGACCGCAACCCGGCGCTGCTGACCCGGCTGATCGCCGGCAACGCCGAGGCCGAGCGGGCGATCGTCGAGGCCCTCGCCAGCCGACTCGGTGTGCCGCCCGACCACAACCACCCGGCCCTGGTCGCCGCGGTGGCCGGCGCCGCGTTCCGCATCGCCCTGCTGCGCTGGGCCGCCGAGGCCGACACCCGGCCGCTGCGGGACCTGGTCGACGAGGCGTTCGCCGCGGTCGCCGCCGGCCTGCCGGATCCCCGGCCCTGAGCCCCACCCGCACCCCGGGCGCCGCCGCCCCGGGTCCGCCTGTCCGGAACACCCCACGAGGGAGCGTCAATGACCGCTACCGCCCCACCCGCCGGGCCCGCCGAGGCCGGCGCGCGAATGTCGCGCCGGGAGGTCCTCCAGGCCCTCTCCGGCCTGATGGTCGGCATGTTCGTGTCGATCCTCGCCTCCACCGTGGTGGCGAACGCGCTGCCGCGGATCATCGCCGATCTCAACGGCAGCCAGACCATCTACACCTGGATCGTCACCAGTGAACTGCTCGCCATGACGGCAACGGTGCCGCTGTGGGGCAAGATGGCCGACCTGTACAGCAAGAAGCTGCTGATCCAGCTGTCGCTGGGGCTGTTCGTGGTGGGTTCGCTGATCGCGGGCTTCACCCCGAACGTCGAGGTGCTGCTGGCCAGCCGGGTGGTGCAGGGCATCGGCGCGGGTGGCATGACCGCGCTGGCCACCATCGTCATGGCGGCGATGATCCCGCCGCGCGAACTCGGCCGCTACGCCGGCATCTTCGGCGCGGTCTTCGGCGTGGGCACCATCGCCGGACCGCTGATCGGCGGCGTGCTGGTGGACACCTCGTGGCTGGGTTGGCGGTGGTGCTTCCTGATCGGCGTCCCGTTCACCCTGCTCTCCATCGTGCTGCTGCAGCGCACCCTGCACCTGCCGGTCGTCCGGCGGCAGGTCACCATCGACTGGCTCGGTGCCGTACTGATCACCGCGGGCGTCAGCACGCTGCTGATCTGGTCGTCGCTGGCCGGGAACACGTTCGCCTGGGCCTCGGGCTGGACCGCGCTGATGGTGGTCGGCGGGATCCTGCTGCTGGCGCTGGCCGTACGGGTCGAGGCGCGGGCGACCGACCCGATCGTCCCGCTGGACATCTTCCGCAACCGGACCGTCTCGCTGGCCACCATCGCCAGCGTGCTGGTCGGCGTCGCGATGTTCGGCGGCACCGTCTTCCTGTCCCAGTACTTCCAGATCTCACTGGGCAAGTCGCCGACCGTGGCGGGCCTGATGAGCCTGCCGATGATCTTCGGTCTGCTGGTCTCGTCGACGGTCGCCGGCCAGCTCATCACCAAGTACGGCCGGTGGAAGGCGTACCTGGTGGCCGGGGCGGCCGTGATGACCGTCGGGATGCTGCTGCTGGGCACCATCGACGCCGGCACCAGCGTGCTCGTGCTCTCGGTCTACATGGCCGTGCTCGGCGTCGGCGTCGGCATGCTCATGCAGAACCTGGTGCTCGCCGCGCAGAACGACGTGCCGGCGCACGAACTCGGTGCGGCCACCTCCGTGCTCACCTTCTTCCGCAGCATGGGTGGTGCGATCGGGGTCAGCGCCCTGGGCGCCCTGCTGGCCAACCGGGTCACCTCGCTGATGACCGAGAAGCTCGGGCCGGCCGCGACCGGCGGCAGCGGCTCGGCCGAGGTGCCCGACCTGTCCGCGCTGCCCGAGCCGGTGCTGCGCATCGTGCAGGAGGTCTACGGCGTCGCCACCGCCGACCTGTTCTTGGTCGGCACGCCGTTCGCGGTGCTCGCCCTCATCGTGGTGCTGTTCATCAAGGAGAAGCCGCTGCACACGCTCAGCGGCGACGAGCGGCGGGCGCAGGAGGAGGCCGCCGCGCAGGCGGCCGGGCACTGACCCGTACGGCGGCGGGGTGGGCGGCCGGCCCACCCCGCCGCCGCGTCAGTCCGTGGCCGGCGGGACCGGGAAGTTGGTGTTGAACACCGCGTCCGGGTCGTAGGCCCGCTTGACCTGCCGCAGCCGGCTCAGCGTGGGCTCCGGGAAGGCGTCGCGCAGCCGCTCGGGGCGCGGGTCGGTCTCGAAGCTCAGGTAGAGACCCTCGGCGTGCGGGTAGACCCAGCGGTCCCACGGCTCGTCCAGGGCGGCTCGCCGCACCCCGCCGCCGAAGGCCACCGCCGAGAAGTTCTGGTGCCGGTGCGGGTACGCGGTGTCGCCGGCCGGCACGTCGTTGACCGCACCGCCCACCGCGCGCAGTTGCAGGAAGTACGAGACGCCCTCGGTGACCAGCCGGGCCAGCCCGCCGGACACCTCCGGGGTGAGGTGGGTGAACAGCCCCGAGCGGGTGATCGGGCCCAGCCCGCCGGTGGCGTGGTGCGGCTGGGTGGGAAAGACGACCCCGGAGTAGGGCGTCAGCCGGGCCTCGTGGTCGAGCACCGGGGCGATGTCGGCGAGCCGTTGCAGCGCGGCGACCGCGGCGTCGGTGTCGTCGCTGGCGTAGACGCTCATCACCCGCGCCACCACGGACGGCGCGCCCCGGTTCGGGGACAGGATGATGAAGCTGGTCAGCTCGCGCGGCGAGGTCTCCACCACCTGCCCCCAGCGTGCCAGCACCCCGGCGGTGTCCGAGGCGTCGAGCAGCATGACGGAGTGGACGATGTCGCCCACCCGGTCGGCGGCCAGATCCAGTGCGGTGACCGCGCCGACGTTGGCGCCGGCGCCGCGCAGCGCCCAGAACAGGTCGGGGTGGTGCTCGGCGTCGGCGCGGACGATCCGGCCGTCGGCGAGGACCACCTCGGCGGCCCGGACGTGGTCGATGGTCAGCCCGTGCAGCCGGCCCATGAAGCCGATGCCGCCGGTGGTGGCCAGCCCGCCGACGCCGACGCCGCCGTAGTCGCCGGAGCTGATCGCCAGGCCGTGCGGGACGAGCTGCTCGGCGACCTGCCCCCAGCGGGCGCCGGCGCCCAGCCGGACCAGCCCGGTGCGCTCGTCGATCAGCTCGATGCCGTCGAGGGCGCCCAGGTCGACCACGATGCCGCCGTCGTTGGTGGAGCGCCCGCTGATGCCGTGGCCGCCGGAGCGGACGGCGATCGGCACCTCCTGCTTGCGGGCGTAGGCGAGCGCCTCGGCGACCTCCTCGGCGCTGCGCGGGCGCAGCACCAGGCCGGGCCGGCCGGCGCGCAGGTAGCCGGAGCGCACCGACGCGTACTCCCGGTCGCCCGGCTCGACCGCCCGGGCGGCCAGCGCGGCCGGCACGTCGTCGTAGGCGATGCCGGCCCGGCGGGCCGCCAGCGCGGCGCTGCCCCGGCGCCGGGCGACCGGCGCGGTGCCGGCGGCCGCCCGCTCCGCGGCGACGAGTTCCCGCAGCGCCGGGGCGACCTCCTGGCCGAAGGTCTGGATGGCGCGCGGGTCGTCGCCGATCAGGATGAAGGTGCCGATGCCGCGCTCCAGGGCGTACGGGGCGAGCTGCTCGACCCACTGCGCGGGCGGCCCCTGCAGGAAGCCCCTGCCGTGCGGGGTGAACGCGCCGCCGATGTTGAGCACCCGGCGGATCTCGGCGGGATGGCGGCCGGCCCGGGTGGCCGCCTCGTCGATGGTGGCGTTGCCCTCGACCAGGCCGTCGTCGCCGACGTACTGGAGGGTGACCGCCCAGCCGTCCGCGACCCGGCCGGTCAGCCGCAGCATCCGCGGCTTGAGCGCGCCCAGCCAGATCGGGATGTCGTGGGCCGGCGCCGGGCCGCGCTTGACGCCGGCGACCCGGTGGTACGTGCCGTCCACGGTGAGCGCGGTCGGGTCGGCGGTGTCCCAGATCCCCCGGATGATCTCGATCCCCTCGGCCAGCGCCTGGACGCCCTGGCCCGGGGTGAGCCGCCGGCCGCCCATCGCCTCGATCGCCTCCCAGAAGGCGCCCGCACCGAGGCCGAGGGTGAACCGGCCGGCGGAGAGCCGGTCCAGGCTGGCGGCCGAGCGGGCCAGCACCGCCGGCGGGCGCAGCGCCAGGTTGAGCACGTTGCCGGCGACCGAGATCCGCTCGGTGGCCGCCGCGACCCAGGTCAGCAGGGTCCAGGTGTCCAGGAAGCCCGGCTGGTAGGGGTGGTCCTGGAAGGTGGCGAGGTCCAGCCCGGCCGCCTCGGTGAGCTGGGCGAGCTGGACCGGTACCTGGGGGTTCTCGTTCTGGGGCGTGATGAACGTGCCGAAGGTCAGCTCGTGCCCGTAGTCGGTCATGGGTCCGCTCCGTCGTACTGCCAATTGTTTGCGCGACAAACGATACACTAACTAACTCATTTGTCGAACAGATGATGTGTCGCTTCAATCACTGCTGGTAGCATCGTCGGCATGACCACCGCTGGCGTCCCCACCCCGGCCCGCACCAACCCCGAACCGGAGTTCGTCGGCGAGTTCGGCTGGGCGCTCACCGTGCTGCTGCGGGAGTGGAGCGCCCGGGTGGCGGCGGCGGTCGGCGACCTGCCGTCCGGCACCCGGGGCTACCAGGTGCTCTCGGCCGTGGTCCGGGACGAGCCGCCAAGCCAGGCCTCGCTGGCCACCCGGCTGGGCATCGACCGCAGCGTGATGACCTACCTGATCGACCGCTGCGTCGAATCCGGCCTGGTCGAGCGTCAGCAGGACCCGACCGACCGGCGTGCCCGCCGGATCGTCCCCACCGGGCACGGGCGCCGCCGGCTCGACGAACTGGACGCGCGGGTGCGCCAGGTGGAGGAGGAACTGCTGGGCGCGCTCCCCGAGGCGGAGCGCGCGCTGCTGCACCGGCTGCTACGGCAGGCCGCCGACGGCGTCGCGCACGACCCCGACCGCTGCGCGGTCACCGCCGACGCGATGCGCGGCGGCACCGGCTCGCCGGCCTGACCCGGCTCGCCTGCCCGACCCGGTCGCCGCGCCAGCCCGCGGAGCAGACTCAGCCGTTCAGGTACGCCAGCACGGCCAGCACCCGCCGGTTGTCGTCGTCCGACGGCGGCATGCCGAGCTTGCTGAAGATGTTGTTGATGTGCTTGCTGACCGCCTTCTCGGTGACGAACAGCCGGCCGGCGATCGCCGCGTTCGACCGGCCCTCCGCCATCAGGCCCAGCACCTCGCGCTCGCGGGCGGTCAGCTCGGCCAGCCGCCGCCCGCCGGTGTTGCGGGCCAGCAGTTGGGACACCACGTCCGGGTCCATCACCATGCCACCGGCCGCCACCCGGCGCACCGCGTCGACAAACTGGTCCACGTTGGACACCCGGTCCTTGAGCAGGTAGCCCACTCCCCCACCGCGGTCGGAGAGCAGCTCCCGGGCGTACAGCTGCTCGACGTGCTGGGACAGCACCAGGATCGGCAGGCCGGGCAGCCGGGTGCGGGCCTGCAACGCCGCCTGCAGGCCCTCGTCGGTGAAGGTCGGCGGCAGGCGGACGTCGACCACCGCGACGTCAGGGCGGTGCCGGCTCAACGCCGGCAGCACGGACGGCCCGTCCGCGACCGCCTCGACCACCTGGAAGCCGAAGGCGTCGAGGATGCGGGTCAGCCCGTCCCGGAGGAGGGCGAGATCCTCGGCGATGACAACTCGCACGGCAGCTCCATGGTCACGACGGTCGGTCCGCCGGGCGGACTGGTCACCGTCATCGTTCCATCGAAGGCTGCCAGACGGCGGCGCACACCCGCCAGGCCGGTCCCCGCGTCCGGCTGCGCCCCGCCCCGGCCGTCGTCGCCGACCACCACGGCCAGCCGGCCCTCCCGGTGCGTCATCCGGATCCAGGCGCGCGCCGCGCCACTGTGCTTGGCGACGTTGGCCAGCGCCTCCGCCACCGCGAAGTACGCCGCCGACTCGACCGCCGCCGGCGGGCTGCCCGGCAGCTGCACCTCCACCGTCACGGGCAGCGGAACCGCCAGCGCGAGCGCCTCGACCGCGCCGCCGAGGCCGCGTTCGGCGAGCACCGGCGGGTAGATGCCGCGAACCAGGTCGCGCAACTCGACCAGGGCCTGCCCACTGGCCTCCTGGGCCTCGGCCAGCAGCCGCCGGGCCGCCACCGGGTCGTCCGCCATCAGCTTCCCGGCCAGCCCGATGCTCATGCTCAGCGCCACCAACCGGGCCTGCGCGCCGTCGTGCAGATCGCGCTCGATCCGGCGCAGCTCGGCCGCCTGGGTGTCGACCGTGTCGGCCCGGGTGACGGTCAGCTGCCGCACCCGCAGCGCCAGTTCCTGCGCCTTCGTCGGGGTCAGGAAGAGGCCGGCGAAGCGCAGGTGCAGCCAGACCAGCCAGGGCGCCACCGCCAGCCCGCCGATCAGGAAGAACCACCCCTGCGGTACGGAGAGCCAGGCCTTGACGATGTTGTCCATCGGCCAGAACACGCCGTAGCCGTACCAGTCGATGGTCAGGTAGAGCACCAGCGGCACCAGCAGCACGCCCTCCAGCCCATACGCCGGCAGCACGAACGCCAGCAGGCAGGCCGCGCCGGTGACCACGCCCGGCACCAGCCAGGCGAAGTCCCGCCAGGTGGCCGGGTCGCCGACCACCCACCGGAACCGCCGCCAGGTGCCGATCCTGGCGTCGGCGGGCATCGGCCGGTACGGGGTGGCCATCGGCATCCCACCCCAGCGGGCGAGCCGGCGCTGCGCCCCCAGGCAGAGCCGGACCAGCGCGGTCACCACCGGGAACAGCGCGAACCCGATGCCGAAGACCGGGATCAACGCGAGCGACACCACCGAGAGCACGAACAGCGCGACGTTGGTGGTCAGGCAGAGCAGGGCCAGCGCCAGGCCCTGCACGGCGGCGATCGCGCCCGGCCGCAGCCACTGCCGGACGAACAGACGTACGGAGCTGTCCACGGCCCCATTCTGGGCCACGCCGGCCGCCGGATCGGTGGTGCCAGCACCACCACGGTTCGGGACGTGACACCCCTGCCCTCGCCGACCCAGGGCCGAAGGATCGAAGGCGTGAGAACACCCAACCCGCGGAGGGAACCCACCATGTTCCGGCACCGCCTGGCCGGCCTGCCGTCCGGTCGACGATCCAAGTACGCCCTGCTCGTCTTCTGGCTCATCGTCATCGCGGCGGCCGGGCCGCTGGCGCTGAAGCTGACCGAGGTGCAGGACAACGACACCCTCGGCGCGCTGCCCGCCGGCGCCGAGCACAGCCGGGCGGCGCAGCGGGCGGAGGCGGCGTTCCCCGACTCGCGGGCCCCGCTGGCGATCGCGGTCTACGTCCGGGACGGCGGTCTCACCGACGCCGACCGGGCGAAGGTCGACGCCGACCGCGCCGCCTTCACGCCGTACGCCGACGGCGGGCAGGTGCCCGCGGCGGTGCCGAGTGAGGACGGCCAGGCGCTGCTGCTGTCCTTCCCGGTCGCCGGGGACGACGAGCGGCGCGGCACGGCGGTCACCGAGCTGAAGGACCGGCTGACCGCCGGCGCCCCCACCGGCCTGCGGACCGCGCTGACCGGCCCGGCCGCGGCCGAGAACGACGTGTTCGACGCGTTCGGCGGCATGGACACCGCGTTGCTGCTGGCCACCGCGGCCACCGTCGCCCTGCTGCTGCTGATCACCTACCGCAGCCCGGTGCTCTGGCTGATCCCGCTGCTCACCGCGGCATTCGCCAACCAGCTCGCCAGCGCGGTCGTCTACCTGCTGGCCCGGTACGCCGGGCTGGCGGTCGACTTCCAGAGCCAGAGCATCCTCACCGTGCTGGTGTTCGGCGTCGGCGTGGACTACGCGCTGCTGCTCATCGCCCGCTACCGCGAGGAGCTGCGCCGGCACGCCGACCGGCACGCCGCGATGGCGGTGGCCCTGCGCCGCTCGCTCGGTGCGATCGGCGCCTCCGCGGCGACCGTGGCGATCGGCCTGCTCTGCCTGCTGGCCGCGCAACTGCCGTCGACCCGGGGGCTCGGCCCGGTCGGCGCGATCGGCATCGTCGCCGCCCTGCTCGCCATGACCACCCTGCTGCCGGCCGTGCTGGTGCTGTTCGGCCGGTGGCTGTTCTGGCCGTTCGTGCCGCGCTACGCACCGGACGTGGCCGGGGCGGACGTGGCCGCCGACCACCGGGTGTGGCGGGGGATCGCCGGGCTGGTCGGCCGCCGCCCCCGGACGGTCTGGATCGGCACCGCCGCGGCGCTGGTCGCGCTCAGCTTCGGCATCGGCAACCTCAGCGTCGGCCTGCCCGGCGAGGAGACGTTCACCCGGGAGGTCGGCTCGATCACCGGCCAGCGGATGATCGCGGCGCACTACCCGAGCGGCACGGTCGCCCCGGCCGA
The DNA here is from genome assembly GCF_900090235.1 of Micromonospora echinaurantiaca. NCBI lineage: Bacteria > Bacillati > Actinomycetota > Actinomycetes > Micromonosporales > Micromonosporaceae > Micromonospora > Micromonospora echinaurantiaca. Next base: position 4,296,447 of record NZ_LT607750.1, read on the forward strand.
CATCCTGGCCACCGCGGACCGCGCCGACCAGGTGGTCGCCGCCGCCCGGGCCGTGCCCGGGGTGGCCGAGGTGGGCGCGCCGGAACGCTCGCCGGACGGCCGATGGGTGCGGATCGGCGCGGTGCTGGCCGACACCCCGGACAGCGACGCCGCCCTGGAGACCGTGGACCGGCTGCGGACCGCGGTGCACGCGGTGCCCGGCGCCCAGGCGCTGGTCGGTGGGGACAGCGCCTACCTGCTGGACGAGGAGCGCACGGTCGACCGGGACAACCGGCGGGTGGTCCCGCTGGTCCTGGCGGTGGTGTTCGTCATCCTGACCGTGCTGCTGCGGGCGCTGGTCGCGCCGTTGCTGCTGCTGGCCAGCGTGGTGCTGTCGTACCTGGCGGCGCTGGGGGCAGCCGGGCTGATCCTGGACGCGATGGGGCACGCCAAGCTGTTCGTCGGGATCCCGTTGCAGACCTTCCTGTTCCTGGTCGCCCTCGGCGTGGACTACACCATCTTCCTCACCACCCGGGCGCGGGAGGAGGCGGTCCTGCTCGGCCACCGGCAGGGCGTGCTGCACGCGCTGACCGTGACCGGCGGGGTGATCACCAGCGCCGGTGTGGTGCTGGCGGCCACCTTCGGCGCGCTCAGCGTGCTGCCGCTGGTGCCGTCGGTGCAGTCCGCCGTGATCGTGGGCGTCGGGGTGCTGCTCGACACGTTCCTGGTGCGCAGCCTGCTCGTCCCGGCGCTCGCCCTGGAGGTCGGCCGGCGCACCTGGTGGCCGAGCGCGCTGGCCCGCCCGGCGTCCCTGGCCGGCCGGCGCCGCCCGGCCGAACCGGTCCCGGCCAACTCCTGATCCGGGGGTACGCGCGGGGGCGGCCACAGGACGGTGGCCGCCCCCGCGATCAGGGGCCACCCGAGCACGGGGATACCCGGCACCGCCACCGGTCGAGTACGTTACGGCGGGTCGGGCTGGATGACGGCGGGGAGGCCGGATGGCCGGGAAGCACCGTTCGTGGTGGGGCTGGGGCCACGTCGAGGAGGCGGTGACCGGCGCGGAGGCCGCGGCGCTGACCGACCGGGTGCGGGCGCTGCTGCCCGACGCCGACCTGACCGCGCACGTCCCGCCGCCGGTGGCCGAGCTTGGCCTGCGGCCGCCGCGGGTCGCCCCGCCGGCGTCGCTGGCCCAGCTCTGCTCCACCGAGGACACCGACCGGGCCGCGCACGCGCACGGCAAGGCGTTCCGGGACGTCGTCCGGAACCTGCACGGCGACATCCGGCACCCGCCGGACCTGGTCGTCCGGCCGGCGTCCGAACAGGACGTCGTCGACGTGCTGGACTGGTGTGCCGGGGCCGGCATCGCGGTGATCCCGTACGGCGGCGGTTCGTCGGTGGTCGGCGGCGTGGAGCCACGGGTGGCCGACGGCTACCCCGGCGCGGTCAGTCTCGACCTCGGCCGGTTCGACCGGGTGCTGGAGGTCGACCGGACCAGCCGGGCGGCGCGGATCCAGGCCGGCGTGTTCGGCCCGGCGCTGGCCGACCAGCTCCGCGGGCACGACCTCACGCTGCGGCACTTCCCGCAGTCGTTCGAGTTCTCCACGCTGGGCGGCTGGCTGGCCACCCGGGCCGGTGGTCACTACGCGACGGTGCTCACCCACATCGACGACCTGGTGGAGTCGCTGCGGGTGGTCACCCCGGCCGGCACCAGCGAGTCCCGCCGGTTGCCCGCCTCCGGCGCGGGGCCCTCGCCGGACCGGCTCTTCCTCGGCTCCGAGGGCGCGCTCGGCGTCATCACCGAGGCGTGGCTGCGCCTGCAGGAGAGGCCGCGCTGGCGGGCGGACGCGGCGGTGGCCGCCACCCGGGCGATCGCCCAGTCCGGGCTGCACCCGAGCAACTGCCGACTGCTCGACCCGGCGGAGGCGCTGCTCAACGCCGGCGTGGCCAGCACCGGCGGGGTGCTGGTGCTGGGCTTCGAGTCCGCCGACCATCCGGTCGGGCCGGCGCTGGACCGCGCCGTCGAGCTGTGCCGCGACCACGGCGGATCGCTGCCCGACCCGCCGCGGTACGGCCCGGCGTCCGCCGCGCGGGGCGGCGCCGTGGACACCTGGCGCTCGGCGTTCCTGCGGATGCCGTACCAGCGCGACGCCCTCGCCGCGCGGTCGATGATCGTGGAGACCTTCGAGACCGCCTGCACCTGGGACCGCTACCCCGGGCTGCGCGCCGCGGTGCTCGACGCGGCCGAGGCGGCGCTGCGCGCGGTCGGCGCGACCGGCGTGGTCACCTGCCGGTTCACCCACGTCTACCCGGACGGGCCGGCCCCCTACTTCGGCGTCTACGCCACCGGTCGGTGGGGCGGCACCCTCGCCCAGTGGGACGAGATCAAGCACGCCGTCTCGGAGGCGCTGCTCGCCGCCGGCGGCACCATCACCCACCACCACGCGGTCGGCCGCGACCACCGCCCCTGGTACGACCGGCAGCGCCCGGAGCCGGTCGGGCTCGCGCTGCGCGCCGCGAAGGCCGCGCTCGACCCGTCCTGGGTGCTCAACCCCGGCGTCCTGCTCGACGCCCCGCCGGGCGGCGACGGCCCGACCGGACGGCGGGCCGAGGCCGGCGCCGGCGGCCGGTGAGGTGCGGCGACCCGCCATCGAGGTGGACGAGCCGGCGGGTCCGGGCCCGCACCCCGTCCCTCGGCCTCGAGGTCGACCGGCGCGGGCGGCTGTTCGTCGCGGGCGGCACGGCCGGCGACGCCCGGGTCGTCGACACCCGCACCGGCGAGGTGCTGGCCCGCTACCAGTTCGCCACCGTGCGGGCCACGGTCACCGTGCACCAGCCGGCCGCCGTGGTCGCCGAGCGGCTCTGGCCCGGCATGGGCGCCGTCGAGCCGGTCGACGCGGGCAGCTGCCTGGTCCACCTCGGCGCCGAGACGGCCGCCGACCTGGCCTGGATGGTGGCGGTGATCGGCGTCGACTTCACCGTCACCGAGCCGCCGGAACTCGTCGAGGCGGTACGCGCCCTCGGCGAGCGCTGCCGCCGGGCGCTGGCACCACCGGCCGACCGGTCGGGCTGATCCGGCGGCGCTCGCGGAGAGCGCCGGGCTGATCCGGGGGCGCTGGCCGCGAGCCGGCCGGCACCGGTCACCCGGATCGGGTGAGGACGGCTCACCCGGGTCAAGGGCACGGTGAGGGACCACGGCAGTCGAGGGAGGCATCATGCTGCGCTCCAAGGTCAACGTCGCGCCCACCGACGACGTACCGCTCAAGCCGGCGTGGGGTTACCGGCTGCGCCGGCAGCGGCACCCGATCGGGCGCCGGGGTGGGCCGCGGCGCGCCCCACGCGGCTACCGGCTGCCCGACGCCGAGCGGCACCGCCTCCGGGCCGCGTACGACCTGCGCGAGCGGCAGTTGGTCCGGGCCCTGGTGATGGCCGCCGGGCAGCCCGGCGACGCGGCGGAGAACCTGGCCGGGCAGTTGGAGCAGCGGCTGGACGCGCTGGTGCACCGGGCCGGCTTCGCCCGCAGCGTGAGCGAGGCCCGCCACCTGGTCACGAACAACACGTTCACCCTCGACGGCGGCAAGGTCAACCAGCCGTCCTACCTGGTCCGGCCGGGGCAGATCATCCAGGTGCGGCCGGAGAAGCAGTGCCCCACCCCGAGCGGGGTGGCCGGCGGCGGCTTGCCCACCACCGAGACCCCGCCCTACCTGGAGGTACGGCCGGCGGAGTTCACCGCCACGCTGACCCGGGAGCCGCGCCGGGAGGAGGTGCCGGACCTGCGGGACGTCCCGCTCACCGTCCGACCCGGCTAGGTCAACGAGCGCCGGCCGGGGGCGGTTGGCCGGGCCGCCTCCCCGACCATCCCGAAGGTCTCGGGCGAATCCGCGTTGGTGCCGGCGCGTCAGCGGCTGATCGTCACCTCGACCGGGCCGACGCGCAGGGTCCCGTCGTCCAGTGGGGTGCAACGGATGCCGCCCCGGCGGCGCAGCGCCTTCCACGCGCCGGGGCCGATGGCGACCTCCATCCAGGCGCACGGGTTCGCCGGGCGGTTGACCCGCAGCCGGACCGGGCCCGCGCCGGAGTCCAGGGTGAGCACCGCGCCGATCAGCTCGTCCACGGCGATCCCGGTGGTGAGCACGTTGCGCCGCACCTGCACCAGGTCGACCCCGGGTGGCAACGACTCCTGCGCGATCACCGTGACGCTCGCCTCGCGGTGAGCCGGCTTGCCGAAGTACCGGTCGCCGACGATGCCGAGGCCCGCCCGGAGCTGGACCTGGTCGACCAGTTCGCCGGGTGGCGCCGGTGCCGGACCGTCGGCGGGCCGGCCCAGGTAGCGGTGCACGGGCGAGGCCAGCAACTGCACGATCTGCGGCACCCAGCGATTCTACGGAGTGCCGGGCTCGCGGCCGGCCGTCCCGGGCGAATCGTCGCCCACGGGTTCGGCCCGGCGGCACCGGTGCCGCGGCCGGCCCCGAGGCGGGTTCCACGGCCGCCCGCGAACTGCCGACACGGTGTGGCGCGCGACGCAGCTTCGTTACGGAACATCCCCGGAATATCCGGGATCAGGCACCGCCCACGTCCTCCCTCTGATGTCCACAGGTGACCTTCGTCGCCTGACCCAACATGGATGGCTGCCTGCTATTTCGTCCCATGACAAACGATCAAGCTCCGGCTGAACTGTCGTTAGCTTTCCGGAAATTCTTGCCGCACCGATCGACCGCTGTAATACTCCACATCTATTAGGGTCGATGCCAAGTCGGCGTTCCACCGGCGGCCGGCGACGACCCGGCACACCCCCACCACACCAGGCCGGCGCCCCCACCAGCCCGGTCCCCCACCAGAAGGGGCAGAGATGATCGACAGCTGCCAGCGGAACAACCGTCCGAGATCGACAGCACGACGGCGGACGGCCCTCGCCCTCGCCGCCGTGGGCCTGCTCGCCGCGGCCGGTGCCGTGGTGCTGCCCGTCGCGGCCAGCGCCGGCACCACCCTGGGCGCCTCCGCGGCGGAGCGGGGCCGGTACTTCGGCGCCGCCGTGGCCGCCAACAAGCTCAGCGACAGCGCGTACACCACGATCCTGAACCGCGAGTTCAACTCGGTGACGCCCGAGAACGAGATGAAGATCGACGCCACCGAGCCGCAGCAGGGGCAGTTCACCTTCACCAACGCGGACCGGATCGTCAGCCACGCCCGCAGCCGCGGGATGAGCGTGCGCGGCCACACCCTGGCCTGGCACTCCCAGCAGCCCGGCTGGATGCAGAACATGAGCGGCAGCGCGCTGCGCCAGGCGATGCTCAACCACGTCACCCAGGTGGCCACCCACTTCCGGGGCCAGGTCGTGGCGTGGGACGTGGTGAACGAGGCGTTCGCCGACGGCGGCAGCGGCGCCCGGCGCGACTCCAACCTGCAACGCACCGGCAACGACTGGATCGAGGCCGCGTTCCGGGCCGCCCGGGCCGCGGACCCGGGCGCGAAGCTCTGCTACAACGACTACAACACCGACGACTGGACGCACGCCAAGACCCAGGCCGTCTACAACCTGGTCCGCGACTTCAAGCAGCGGGGCGTGCCGATCGACTGCGTCGGCCTCCAGTCGCACTTCAACAGCGGCTCGCCGTACCCGGGCAACTACCGCACCACGTTGTCCAGCTTCGCCGCGCTCGGGGTCGACGTGCAGATCACCGAGCTCGACATCCAGAACGCGCCGGCCGACACGTACCGCAACGTGGTCAACGACTGCCTCGCCGTCGCCCGCTGCACCGGCATCACCGTCTGGGGCATCCGGGACAGCGACTCCTGGCGGGCCGAGCAGAACCCGCTGCTGTTCACCAGCAGCGGCGCCAAGAAGCCGGCGTACGACGCGGTCCTCGCCGCCCTCAACGGCGGCACCACCCCGCCGACCACTCCCCCGACCACCCCGCCGACCACCGGGCCGACCACCCCGCCGCCCGGCGGTGGCAGCTGCACCGCGACCCTGCGCGACGGCACCCGCTGGGGCGACCGGTTCAACAGCGAGGTCACCGTCACCGGGGCCAGCAACTGGACGGTGGTCGTCGCGGTGACCCCGCCACAGAAGGTCTCGGCGACCTGGAACGGCACCCCGAGCTGGGACAGCAGCGGCAATGTGATGACCATGCGGTCGAACGGCAGCGGCAACGTCTTCGGCTTCACCACCATGGCCAACGGCAACTGGACCCGACCCCAGGTCCGGTCCTGCACCGCCTCCTGACCCGACGACACCCGACCCGGGGGGTGGCGACGCGCCGCGTCGCCACCCCCCGGGGCATTTCCCGGCCGGCCGTCCGCGGCCAGCGTCTGTCGTGGACCCCGCCGGACGGAAAATCGATGCTCGCGCCGGTAGCGGGCGGCCCGGTTCACAGGGTAGAAACAAGCCACCCCTTCCTTCACGACGTGATACAAGTCGAACGGTCGAGAGAGCGCTCTCACAGAGGCGGTCCGACCGCCGGCTGTGGCAGGTCTCCTTCCCCACCGACGTCGCTGCGCCCGGGAGCAGGTGCCGGCCAGCGGAGAGGACGAACCGCATGACGACGCATCCCCGCGGCGGGCGGCGGCGGACCGGCGGCCGGGCGCTCGCGCTCGGACTCGTGCTGGCCACCACCGCCGCCGGCCTGACCGGCACCGCCGCCACCGCCGGTCCACCCCGGCACGGCACGCCGGACTTCGGGCCCAACGTCACGATCTTCGACCCGAGCATGCCGGTCACCGAGATCCAGGCGACGCTGGACGCGGCGCACGCCCGCCAGGTCGACGCCGAGATGGGCACCGCCCGGCACGCCTACCTGTTCAAGCCGGGCAGCTACGGCACCGCGGAGCAGCCGTTGCAGGTCAAGGTCGGCTACTACACCGAGGTCGCCGGGCTGGGCGCCGCCCCGACCGACGTCGACGTCAACGGCAAGATCGAGGTCTACAACCGCTGCCTGGCCGACGGTGGCGCCGGCAACTGCATCGCGCTGGTCAACTTCTGGCGCACGCTGTCCAACCTGTCGATCGACATCGACGCCGCCGGCCAGGACGGCTGCCGGTCGTCGGCGAACTTCTGGGCCGTCTCCCAGGCGGTGTCGATGCGCCGGCTGGACATCGCCGGCGGCAACCTGTCGCTGATGGACTACTGCACCGCCGGCCCGCAGTACGCCAGCGGCGGCTTCATCGCCGACTCCCGGCTGCCCGCCACCACCAACGGCTCCCAGCAGCAGTGGCTGACCCGCAACAGCGAGATCGCCGGCTGGTCCAACGCGGTGTGGAACCAGGTCTTCGCCGGCGTGGTGGGCGCACCGGACGACGCCGGCTTCCCCGACCCGCCGTACACCACGCTGGACACCACCCCGCTCAGCCGGGAGAAGCCCTACCTGTTCGTCGACGCCAAGGGCCGCTACCAGGTCCGGGTGCCCGCGGTGCGGCGCGACAGCCGCGGCATCACCTGGGCCGACGGCCTGACGCCCGGCCGGACCATCCCGATCGGCGACTTCTTCATCGCCAAGCCGTCCGATTCGGTCCGGGTCATCAACAGCCAGCTCGCCCGCGGCAAGCACCTGCTGCTCACCCCCGGCGTGTACGACATCGCCCGCAGCATCCAGGTCAACCGGCCGAACACGGTGGTCCTCGGCCTGGGGCACGCCACCCTCACCGCCGTTGGCGGCTCCGTTCCGCTGGACGTGGCGGGCGTTCCGGGCGTGGTGATCGCCGGCGTCACGATCGACGCCGGCCCGACCGAGTCGCCGGTGCTGCTCCGGGTGGGTGACCGGCACGGCCGCAACCGCAGCACCCCGTGGAATCCGACGACCCTGTCCGACGTCTACTTCCGGGTGGGCGGGCCGCACATCGGCCGGACGAACATCGCCCTCGAGGTCAACAGCGACCACGTCCTCATCGACCACACCTGGGTGTGGCGCGGCGACCACGGCGTCGAGGGCTTCACCGAGGGCGTCAACGGCGACACCGAGCGGTGGCGGACCAACACCGGCCGGTACGGCGCGGTCATCAACGGCGACCACGTGACCGCGACCGGGCTCTTCGTCGAGCACTTCCAGCGCTACAACACGGTCTGGAACGGCGAGCACGGCACCACGATCCTCTACCAGAACGAGCTGCCGTACGACCCGCCGACGCAGGCCGACTGGATGAACGGCGAGGTCGAGGGCTGGGCCGGGTACAAGGTCGGCGACCGGGTAAAGCACCACACCTTGTACGGCGGCGGCGTCTACGTGTTCAACCAGAACAACCCGTCGATCCACACCGAGAACGGCTTCGAGGTGCCGGTGACCCCGGGCGTACGGCTGCACCATGTGATGACGGTCAACCTCAGCGCCGGCACGATCGACCACGTGGTCAACGGCGTGGGCGAGGCGGCCGACATGACCCGGGTCGGCGCGCCGGTCTATGTCACGCAGTACCCCGCCCCGTAACGACGACCGACGGCACGGGCCGGAGCCGAGCGCGGCTCCGGCCCGTGCGAGTCACGCCGGTCAGGGGGCGATGCGCAGCCGACGGATGTGCGCCTCGTCGTACTCCTCGAAGCGGAACCGCAGCCCGGCGAACGGGCTGCCGGGGAAGTCACCGGTGATGGTGGCGGTCACCACCGTGCCCTCGGCCGTGTCGGCGACGTCCGTGATGTCGTACGACACCAGCGGCGTCTCCCGCCGCCACGCGCGGATGGCCTCGATGCCCCGGTGTTCCCGGCCCTCGTCCTGCACCACCGCGTCGTCGGCGAAGAGCGCGAAGTAGGCCTCCCGGTCCGGCTGGCCGGCCAGCTCGAAGTACCGGCGGATGATCTCGGGTGCTCCCGTCACGAGGACTCCTTATCAGCTGGGCGCGGGATCGGCCGCGGCTCGCGCCGCGTGATCAGCGAGGCGGGCACGCTCCCGCCCCACGGCCCGCGCGGGTACCCTTACTGCTGAATTAGAAGTTAGTGACTTCGACTTTAGCACCTACTCTCCGAGGAGCCACCGATGGCAGGGAAGATTCGACTCGAGGACCGGGAGTGTCCGCTCTCAGCGACGCTCGGCGTGGTCGGCGAGTGGTGGACCCTGCTGATCCTCCACGACGCGTTCGACGGCTACACCCGATTCGACCAGTTCCAGGAGAACCTCAAGATCTCCTCCAGCATGCTGACCAGCCGGCTGCGCACGCTCACCACCAACGGGCTGCTGGAACGCCGCCGCTACCAGACCCACCCGGACCGCTACGAGTACGTCCTCACCGAGCTGGGCCGCAGCCTGCGGCCGGTGATCGTGACCCTCGCCGCCTGGGGCAACTCCCGGCTGCGGCCCGAGGACCGCAGCATGATCCTGATCGACCGCCAGACCGGCGCCGAGGTCGAGCCGGTCGTCGTGGACCGGGCCACCGGCCGCCCGCTGGACCCGGAGACCTTCGTCTTCGCCGCCGGCCCGGCCGCCAGCGAGGCCATGCGCGACCGGTACGCCGCGGTCGCGCCGGCGAGTCGCCGTTCCGCCGCCGGACGCGGCACCTCGGCCTAGGCTGCCGGTGAGGCGGTCGCGGGTCGACCGGGCCGCGGAACGGCCGGCATCGGCGACCGGTGCGGGGCGGCACCCGGCGGCCAGCGTGAGCGGGGAGGCACGGCGATGGATCCGACCACCGAGGTCCTGCTGGACGCGCTGAAGCGCGCCGTCGAGGCGCACGGCGTGCACGAGCGGCAGCTGGGCCGACCCGACCCGGACTGGCCCCAGTGTTACGCCGAGCACATGACCCGCACCCTGGCCGAGGACGGCTACCGGCTCACCGGTCCGAAGATCACATAGTTCCGCCGTCGGGCGCCGCGGTCTCCAGCAGCCGGCCCGCGGCGAGCCGCAGCCAGCGCTGCACCCGGATGTTCTCCAGGAACCGCTCGTCGTGGCTGACCACCACGAACGCGCCCTGGTACGCGTTGAGCGCGCTCTCCAACTGGCCCACGCTGACCAGGTCCAGGTTGTTCGTCGGCTCGTCGAGCAGCAGCAGTTGCGGCGCTGGTTCGGCGAACAGGACGCAGGCCAGCGTGGCCCGCAGCCGCTCCCCGCCGGAGAGCACGCCGACCGGAAGGTGCGGGCGGGCGCCCCGGAACAGGAAGCGGGCCAGCAGGTTCATCCGCTGCGCCTCGGGCAGGTCCGGCGCGAACGCGGCCAGGTTCTCGGCCACCGTACGGTCGAGATTCAGCAGGTCCAGGCGCTGGGACAGGTAGGCGACCCGCCCCTCGGCCCGGCGAGCCACCCCGCTACCCGGCGTCAGGTCACCGTTGAGCAGGCGCAGCAGGCTGGACTTGCCGGCGCCGTTCGGCCCGGTCAGGGCGATCCGCTCGGGCCCGCGGATGGTCAGGTCGAGCCCGTCGCCGGCGAAGAGCGCACGGTCGCCGTAGCGCACCTGCAACCGCTCGCCGAGGAAGACCGTACGGCCGGCCGGGACGTTGGTCCCGGGCAGCTCCAGCGTGATCTTCTCCTCCTCGCGAACGGCGCGGCCGGCCTCGTCGAGGCGGGCCTTGGCCTCGCTGACCCGGGCGGCGTGCGTCTCGCGCGCCCGGCCCGCCGACTCCTGGGCGCCGCGCTTCATCGTGCCGGCGAAGATCTTCGGCAGCCCGGCGTTCTTCAGGTTCCGGGACGCGTTGCTGGCCCGGCGCTCGGCCCGCTCGCGGGCCTGCTGCATCTCCCGCTTCTCCCGCTTGACCTCCTGCGCGGCGTTGCGGAGGTTCTTCTCGGCCACCTCCCGCGCGGCCCGCACCGCCTCGGCGTACGCGGTGTAGTTGCCGCCGTAGGAGCGGACCTCGCCCCGGTCGAGTTCGAGGATCCGCTCCACCCGGTCGAGCAGCGCCCGGTCGTGGCTGACCAGCAGCAGGCAGCCGGTCCAGTTCTCCAGCACCCCGTAGAGCCGGTGCCGGGCGTCGACGTCCAGGTTGTTGGTCGGTTCGTCGAGCAGCAGCACGTCCGGTCGCTTCACCAGCTGCGCGGCCAGGCCGAGGGAGACCACCTGGCCGCCGCTGAGGGTCCGCAGCCGTTGGGTGAGCGTGACCTCGGTGAGGCCGAGCCGGTCCAGCTCGGCGCGGGTGCGCTCCTCGATGTCCCAGTCGTTGCCGATGGTGGTGAAGTGCTCCTCGCTGGCGTCGCCGGACTCGATGGCGGTCAGCGCCCGGAGCACCGGGTCGATCCCGAGGACCTCGGCCACCGTCAGGTCACCGACGAGGGACAGGTTCTGCGGAAGGTAGCCAAGCACCCCGTTGACGGTCACCGTGCCGCCGGTCGGGCGCAGCTCGCCGGCGATCAGCCTGAGCAGGGTGGTCTTGCCGGCGCCGTTCGGCGCGACCAGGCCGGTGCGGCCGGCGCCGACGGAGAAGGACAGGTCCTGGAAGACGGGGGTGTCGTCCGGCCAGGAGAAGGACAGGTTCGAGCAGACGATGAACGCATCGGACATCGGGAGACCTCGGATGTGACGTGGGCGCGGCGGCGCCGGCCCTGAGGAGACATGGGCTGGTGGAACGACGGCATGGCCACGTCGGCGGCGCTGGTCACTGCGCCGGCCGGTGGCCGGACCTCCCGGTATCACCCGGAGATGTCGTCGTCACCCGCCATGTCTGATCTCCCTCACTCGATCACTCCCCTCGACCCTAGCACCGCCGGCGCCGGTCCCGACCGGGTCCGCCACCCGGTGCCCGGGGGCCTACTAAGATCCACTATCTCGGCGTACGAGCGCGGGCCCGCCCACGAGACGGGGCGCCGGCCATCGGGACGAGGAGGGCCGGATGCCGGACGAGGAACCCGGACCGTACGCCGTCCGCCGGCCGCTGCTCCTGGGCGCCAATCCCTTCGCCACTCTCTACGCCGCTGGGGAGCCGAGCGCGTACGCCTCCGTCTGGCGCGTCGACTGGTCGATCTGGGGCAGTGGCAACATGCTGATCCTCTGGTACGACGGCCGGCTCCACGTCGTCGGGGACGACGGGCGGCTGGCCGGCCGGATCGAGGAGTACTTCGTCCGCAACTTCGACGAGGCGACCGCGCTGCCCGGCTGGCCGGCGGCCACGGTGACCGTCGCCGACACCGCCGTCCAGGTCGACCCGGCGAGCGGGACCACCGCGCACGGCGGCGACATCACCGTACGGCTGTCCGGCATCCTCGACGCCCGCCCGTTCGCGGCGCCGGAGTTTCCCCTCCACGGGCGCGGCCACGGCCTGTCGATGCAGGTGCTGCCCTGCGCCGAGGCCACCGTGACGCTGGCTGGCCGGCGCCTACCGGGCGCGCCCCGGGTGACCCGGGACGACCGCGGCCGGCCGCTCTCGTCGGCGGTCTGCACCCTGCACGAGGCGTGGAGCGGATAGGTCGCGGGCCGGCTGCTCGTCGACCACGCGGAGGATCCGCCGTGGCCGGTGCGCGACGAGCGCGACCCCGGCGATCGACAGGCGGCGACCCCGCCGCCCGTCGTGGGTTGGCGGGGCCGCGGCCGGCCGGTGGTCAGCCGATCGGGAGGGCGGCGACCCAGTTCTGCCAGGCCGGGCCGGTGCGCTCCGGGTCCTGCTGCCGGCCGAACAGGTGGTGGCCGAGCACCAGCGCGTTGCCGCGGTCGGTGCCGGAGTGCAGGAACCGGTAGAGCGCGTCATCGGTGCGGACGCCGAGGTAGGTGGGCAGCCCGGCAAGGTCGACCACCCCCTCGACCGGCGGCAGTCCGTCGACGGTGAACCGGACCGGCGCCCCCTCGGTGACCGGGCCGGTGATGCCGAGGGCGCGGGCGACCGCCGCCCAGACCTCGTCCGGGGTGCCGGCCTGGGGCCGGAAGGCGGTGACCGGGGCACCGGTGCGGCCGGCGAAGTGGGCGACGTACGCGGCCAGGGTGCCGAGGTACATGTCCCAGCCAACCTTCATCGCCTCGTACTCGGTCTCCCAGTTGTCGCCGAGGACGCCGCTCTGCACCAGCCGCAGCGTGGTGCTGCCCTGCTCCCGGCCCTCGATGAGGTATTCGATGGCCATGAAGGTGCCGTCCGGGCCGGCGTCGCCGCGGTACGCGAACCGCTTGCCGGGCTCCCAGCCGGTGACCGTCGCCTCGCTGACGAAGCCGGCCATGTCGTGGCGGGTGCGGCTGCCCTCGCCCGGGTTCACCTCGCTGCGGCCCATGAACCAGGAGTCGATCCCCGGCCCGGTGGCGATCGCCTCCCACACCTGCTCGGGCGTGGCGGCCAGCTCGATGTCCTTCGTCAGCTCGAATGCGTGTCCCATGGTCGGCACCTCTCAGTCAGCGTTCGGTCGTGGTCGGTCGGAGGTCGGTCGGGGTGTGGTGACGGTGGCGCGGAGCGCCGCCGACGGTGTGGTGACGGTGGCGCGGAGCGCCGCCGACGGTGTGGTGGCGGTTGGCGGCAGCGGCGTTCGGCATGCGCCGGCCGGGTGGTGCGGCAGCGACGGCCGGGCCGCAGCGGTCGGCTCAGGGGTTCCCGGTCTCGTCGCCGCCGGCCGGGGTGACGCTGGGATGCAGGGCGAGCACCACCCGGTGGGCACGCCCGCCGGGGGCCGACTCGTCGTGGTACCTGCTCACCAGGTCGGTGAGCGTGGACGCCAGTTCCTCGGCGAATGCGGCCCGCTCGCCCGCCGAGGCGAACCGCACCTCGGCGTCCATCGCGAAGGTCGCCACCCGCTTCTTCGCCCGGTCGGCGCCGGTGATGAGGGCGCCGACGTCCTGCACGAGCCGGGCGGCGACGGCGAGCAGCCACCGCGCCGAGAGCCGGTCAGGCTGCTCGGACGGCTTGGGCCGCACGGCGGCGAGGGCGGCTGGCGAGATGACGTACGACGCCGCGGTGGCCCGCATGACCCGTTCGGTGACGTTGCCCTTGCGGCGCTCCTCGACCAGCTCGATCAGGCCGTGCTGCTCGAGCGCGCGAAGGTGGTAGTTGACCTTCTGCCGGGGAAGGCCGACCCGCGCCGCGAGCATGGTCGCCGAGGCCGGCTCGGCGAGCTCGGCCAGCAGCCGGGCCCGCATCGGGTCCAGCGACGCCTCGGCTGCCGCCGGGTCCTCGATCACTGCGATGTCGTGCATGCTCTGAGCCTCTCACCGACAGCTTTTCCTGTCAAGACAAGATTTATGGTCGGTGAGCGCCGGTTGTCGGCCCGCCCCACTTATCCATACTTGTGGATGTTTTCGAGCCGGACATGATCGGGCATCGGGCAGCCTCGATCGGAACCCCCGCCCATCGGCACTTCCGGAGGCGTCCCGCACAACCTGCCGGTCGACGCCGGCCAGGCGATCCGCTTCTTCGACCTGGACAGCACGGCGACGCCCACCAGCCCGCCGCCCAGCACTCCCCCGCCGCCCACCGGAGCCTGCCGGGTGGCGTAGGCGGTGAACGCCTGGAACACCGGCCTGACCACCTCGCTGACCATCACCAACACCGGAACCACCCCGGTCGACGGCTGGAGCCTGGCCTTCACCCTGCGCGCCGGGCAGACCATCACCGGCGGCAGGAACGCCTCGTACGCACCGGCCAGCGGCGCGGTGACCGCAAGGAACGTCTCCTACAACGCCACCACCGCGCCGAACGCCTCGGTCAGCATCGGCTTCCAGGCCACCCACACCGGGAACACCGGGCGGCCGACCTCGTTCACGCTCAACGGATCGCCCTGCGCGGTCGCCTGAGCGTCATCGGCGAGCGGGAGTGGGCGGCAAACGTCCGCCGGCCGTCCACTCCCGACCCGCGGTACCGCGCGACGCCGCGTATCCGGACGCGTACCCGCTGGTGAGAGCGGTGGTGCGGCTATTGACTGTGAGCTGAGGCACACCATTCAATGGCGGGGTGGTAGGACGCGCCACCGCAGCGGCCTCGACACCGACCAACGACCCGGCCGCCTCGACCGGTCGCCCTACCACGTCCGTCGTCGGGATGGCGTGGATACGGTGGACAGTCGGGTGAACGAGCGACGCCGCAGGATCCTCCTCGGCGCGGCGTTGCACGTCGTCTCGCACGCGGTGGCCGTCATCTACTGTCTGCTGACGCTCGACCAGCCCAACCGGTCCCTCATGCTCGCCGCCTACCTGTGCGGAATGGCGTCCGGGCTGGTGGGGGTGTGGGCGGCGCGGCGGGTGACGACGCAGGTGGCGGGATACCGTCTCTCGTTCACCATCCTGCTGGTCACACTCCTGGCGGCGGCGCTCGGCGCGCACTGGGACGGCGGCGTCACCTCGCCGGCCGCGCTGGGTTTCGTGACCACCACCGTGTTCGTCGCCAACTACACGCCGCACCTGCGGCTGATGATCGCGCTCGAGGTGCTCGTCGTCGGGTCCTACCTCGCCGTCGCCGTCACCGGCGGACCGGCGCACTCCGGTCACGTCTTCATCTATCTCGCGGGCATGCTGGTGCTGGCCTCGGTCTGCTCGACGCAGGCCCGGATCCTGGCGCGGCAGCGGTCCCAACTGCGGGCGCTCGCAGCGCTGGATCCGCTCACCGGCGCCCTGAACCGGCGCGGTCTGGCGGAGTTCGCCAGCCACCTCTTCCACGGCGGCTGCCGGCCCGGCCCGTCCCTGCTCTGCCTGGACCTGGACGACTTCAAGCTGGTCAACGACCGCCTCGGGCACGCCGCCGGCGACGAGTTGCTGCGGCGGACCGTGTCGGCGGCCCGGGACGTCCTGCGCGTCGAGGACGCCATCGCCCGGGTCGGCGGCGACGAGTTCGTCGTCGTGCTGGTCGACGCCGACGCATCCACCGCCCGGGCGATCGCCACCCGGATCGGCGCGGCGGTGGGCCAGCACACCAGCGTCAGCGTCGGCTCGGCCACCGCGCCGTACGACGGGGACTCCCTCGAAGCGCTGATGCTCGCCGCCGACCAGCGGCTCTACCGGGTGAAACAGGAACGCCACCGGGTCGCTGCCCGGCCGCCCGCGGACGGCAACGGCCTGCTGCCCCGGGGCGCGGGCGCCTTCGGCGCCCCGTGACCGGCGCCGCCCGGCCGCAACCGACGCTCACCCGGCCCGGGACGTGCTGCCCGTCCGTCTGTGATCACGGCTCCGCGAACTTTCCGACACACGAGGACAGCTCGGCCCGACGGTGCGGAACACTCACCGGCATGGCGAGATGGCGCACGGTCGATCACCCGTGGTGCGCCCCGCGGCGGGATCGGGAACCCGTCCGGACGGGCCGTGACTGTCGTCGACGAGGCCGGCGACGTCGACCCGCCGCAGGCCGGCCACGGTCGGATCGCGCCATGCCGGCATCGAGCAGGTTCGGGACGGTACGACCGTCGAGCCGCACCGTCGACGGGCCGGTTATCGTCCGATTTGCACCAGCGCTTATCCGACTGTACACCCGATTGCGTTCTCAACACCCTTGCGTGTATGTATGTAGCTCTGGAGGATCCTGCGACCTGCGCCGAGACCGCGCCTCCGCGTCCAATCGAGCGTGTCCGGAGGGGTTGTGGCATCCATTTTTCTGAGTTACAGACCCGACGACGACGGCGCCTACGCCGAAGCGTTCCTCGGCGAACTCTGCGACGCCGTCCGGCTGCTGAGCGGCGGCGATACGTCGTTGACAGTCTTCACATTCGGGGACGACGCCGTCGTCGACGGTGAATGGACGCGAGCGGCCGCGCAGGCTTTGGCGGAATGCACGGTGTTCCTCGCGATCTGTTCGCAGCGGTATTTCCTCACCGAGCGGTGTGGCCGCGAATGGTCGGCCTTTCAGGACCGGCTGCACCACCACGAGACGATCACCGGACGCCGGCCGAAGGCCGTCGTACCGGTCGCCTGGGGCGACAACGGGCTCTACGGCGACCTCCCGGCCGGCGAGTTCACCACGGACCTGGCGCGGCGGGCGGACGTCCGGGCGCTGGTTCGGCTCACGAGCAACCGGTCCCGCTACCGCGACCTGCTGGGCGGGCTCGCCCGTCACATCGTCGAGGTCAGCCGCACCGATCCGGTACGCCCGGCGGTCACCCTGCTGCCCTACGCGGCCACGCCGAACGCCTTCCGGACGGTGGGCAACCAGGCCGCCCGGCCGGCCGGGGCCGCCGCCGGGTTTCCGTCGCAGTCGGTGCGCTTCGTCGTCGCAGCGGGACGTCGCGACGAGATGGCCCCGGTCCGCGACGACCTCGACTTCTACGGTCCCCGGCGGGCCGACTGGCGGCCGTACCGTCCACTGCGGCCGGAGGCCCTCGCCACCCAGGCGCAGGCGGTCGCCGCCGACCATCTGTTCGACTCCGATGTCGTCGACGACATCGAGGACATCGTCGGTGTGCTGGAGCGGGCGGACACCGACGACGAACTGCTCGTCATGCTGATCGACGCCTGGGTGGTGCGGATCGCCGCGCACCGGGAGGCGCTGGCGGAGGTCGACCGGCGCGCCGACCCGGTCACCGGGTTCGTGGTGCCGATCAGTGCCACCGACCCGGAGACGAGCCAGGCGCGGGAGCAGCTGACCGAGGCGTTGTCGCGGTTGCTCGTCCTGCGCTCCGGGCGATGCAACCCCATGCTGCGGATCGGCCCCGACTCTGCCGAGGAGTTCGAGCAGGAGTTGGGCGGCATCCTGGAGGCGTCGCGCAACCTCACCTTCCGCTCCGCGGATGTCCGCAGAGTCGCCCCGGGCGCCCCTGCCGGCAGCCGCCCGTTGCTCGACGCCCCTTGAGCGGGGCAACCGGTCGGCGCGGTCCGGCGGGCGCGGAGGCCGACCCCGACATCTTCTTCTTCCTGAGCTTCGCCGAGTCCAGCGACACCGACGACGAGTTGGTGGCGATCTTCTTCAAGGACCTGCGCAACGAGGTGCGGGCGGTGAGCGGCACTCGGAAGAGCGACCCGGCCGCCACCGGGTTTCTCAGCATCGCCAACCTGCGACTCGGCGCCGACTGGTCGGAGGAGATCAGGACAGCACTCGGCACCTGTCGGGTCTTTGTCGCGCTCAGCTCACCGACCTACTTCGCCAGCGAATCCTGCGGTCGGGAATGGCAGGCCTTCGCCGACCGACTGGTGGCATACCGCACGGCCACCGGTCGGGACGCACCCTCGTTGCTGCCTGTTTCGTGGCGGGCAACCGAGATTCCGGAACATCTCGGCACGATCCAGTACGCCGACCGGTCATTGTCGACTGTCGTGTTCGACGAGGGCCTGCTCCACGTCATGCGGTTGACCCGGCATCGTGATGCCTACCATGAATTCGTGGGCAAGCTCGCGGCTCTGATCGTTCGGACGGCGCGGAGTCATCCGATTCCGCCATCGCGGCCGGGTCCGGATTTCTACCGCCTGCCCGCCGCGTTTCCGGCCGTTCCGCCCACGGGGGGCGGCGCCGGGGCGGTTCCCCGGCAACGGGACGCCGAGGTGACCGCTCGGCAACACCCTGACGGCAGACCCCGCACGCCGCCCGACCTGGGCGGCAGAGGTGAGCTTCCGCGACTGCACGGCAACTGACCGGTGACAGCGATCCAGAGGGAGGTCCACGGTGTCCGGTAGCGTCCCCGAGCCCGCCGCCGGTGAGCCGCGGCA
Organism: Micromonospora echinaurantiaca; assembly: GCF_900090235.1. Taxonomy (NCBI): domain Bacteria; kingdom Bacillati; phylum Actinomycetota; class Actinomycetes; order Micromonosporales; family Micromonosporaceae; genus Micromonospora; species Micromonospora echinaurantiaca. Next base: position 4,314,861 of record NZ_LT607750.1, read on the forward strand.
GGGGCGGATCATCACCTTCTACTCGTACAAGGGCGGCAGCGGCCGGACGATGGCGCTGGCCAACACCGCGTGGATCCTGGCCAGCAACGGCTACAAGGTGCTGGCGATCGACTGGGACCTCGAGTCGCCCGGCCTGCACCGCTACTTCCACCCGTTCCTGGTCGACGACGAGCTGCGCCGGACCGAGGGCCTGATTGAGCTGCTCCAGCGCTACAGCGCGGCCACGGTCACCCAGGAGAGTTCGCCCTCGTGGTTCGAGGAGGTGAGCCGCCTCGACAGCGCCACGATGTCGCTGAACTGGATGTTCCCGCGCGGCGGCGTGCTGGACTTCCTCCCGTCCGGCAAGCAGGACGGCCGGTACTCGGTGAAGGTCTCGAAGTTCGACTGGGACAACTTCTGGCAGCGCCTCAACGGCAAGGGCTTCATCGACGCGCTCGCGGCGGGTATGCGTCGCGACTACGACTTCGTGCTGGTCGACAGCCGGACCGGGCTGAGCGACAGCGCCGGGGTGTGCACCATCAGCCTCCCGGACACGGTCGTCGACTGCTTCGCCCTCAACACCCAGGGCGTCGATGGCGCCGTCAGCGTCGCCCGGTCGATCGTACGCGCCGACCCGTCGATCAGGATCTACCCGGTGCCGGGCCGGGTCGAGCCGGGCGAGCAGGCCAAACTCCAGCGGGGCCGGGACTACGCGCAGCGCAAGTTCCGGCCCTACACCGACGCGCTCGAACTCGACGGCGACCGTTACTGGCGCAGCGTCGAGGTGCCGTACAAGCCGTACTACGCGTACGAGGAGATCCTGGCGATCTTCGGCGACCGCCCGAGCGAGCCGAACTCGCCGCTGTCGGCGTTCGTGGCCCTCGCCGAGCTGCTGGCCGACCGGCCGTTGGAAACCCCGGACACCCCGGAGAAGCAGCGATTGTCGGTGCTGGCCCGGTTCGAGCGGACGGCCACCTCGGCGCCGATCCAGGTGATCGTGCAGTACGCCGCGATCGACCGGATCTGGGCGGAGTGGATCAGCCAGGAACTGATCCGGATCGGCCACGACTGCCTGCTGGTCGGGCCGGGCCGGGAGGAGGCCCCGGCGCTGGAGGGCATCGACCGGGTCGTCGTGCTGCTCTCGCACGACGGGCTGACCTACGAGGGCATCGAACGGTACTGGCGGCGCGAGGTCGACCGGGCCGATCTGCGTCCGGCCGACTTCCTCGTGCCGATGCGCGTCAACGGCCCGGTCCTGCCGGTGCCAGCGTCGGTGGCCGGCACCGTGGACTTCCCCAACCTGCGGGCGGACGAGGCGGTGCAGGCCGTCTTCACAGCCCTCGGGATCCGCTACACGCCGCCCGGATCGGCCGCCGGCGACCTCTCGCGTATCCGCTTTCCCGCCCAGCACACCCGGCACTGGCGGGTGCCGAGCCGGCGCAACCCGGCGTTCGTCGGGCGGGAGGCGACGATCGAGGAGTTGCGCGACCGGCTGCTCGACCTCAATGGGTCGACCGCGGTCTCGCTGATCGGCATGAGCGGCGTCGGCAAGACGCAGATCGCCCTGGAGTACGTCTACCGGTTCGCTGCCGCGTACGACATCGTGTGGTGGATCTCGGCCGACAGCGTCGAACAGGTGACCGCCGGCTTCGAGGCGTTGGGCGAGGTGCTGGGGCTGCCGCCCAACCGGGAGGGCACCGGGCGGGTCGACGCGGTGCTGCGCGCCCTGCGCGAGCGGGACGGCGCCACCCGCTGGCTCGTCGTGCTCGACAACGCCGAGGATCCCGGCGAGCTGGCCGACCTGGTGCCGACCGGCCCGGGTGACGCCATCATCACCACCCGGGACCAGGCGTGGTCCCGCTCCACAGGAGAGATGCAGGTCGACGTGTTCGAGCGGGCCGAGAGCGTCGCCCTGCTCGCCCGGCGCGGCGCGAAACTGGCCACCAGCGAGTCCGCGGTCCTGGCGGAGCGGCTCGGTGACCTTCCGGCAGCGGTCGAGACGGCGGGCTACTGGCTGGCGAGCACGGCCGGCACCCTGCCGGAGTACCTGCGGCTGCTGGAGGGGCACGTCGCCGAGGCGCTCCAGGTGCCCGGCTACGACGCGCCGATCACCGCGACGTTCTCGGTGGCGATGGAGTCGCTACGCGGCCGGAGCCCGGCCGCCGCCCGGCTGGTCGAGCTGCTCACGTTCTTCGCACCCAACCCGATCCCCACGGCCATCCTGAAGTCCGAGCGCATCGGTTCGCTGCTCGCCGAGCATGACGCTGCGCTGCGCGACCCGCTCCTGCTCAGCCGGCTGATCCAGCACATCGGACGGTTTGGTCTGATCAAGTCCGATCCGGCCAGCCGCAGCATCAGCATGCACGTGCTCACCCAGCAGGCGATCCGGCACGGCCTCAGCCCGGACGAGCGGGTGGTCAACCGGGGCATCGCCCAGGAGGCGTTGGCGGACATCAACCCGGGGGACGCCGACAACGCCGACAACTGGCCGCTCTACGAGGGGCTCCGGCCGCACGTCGACGCGCTCGAGGCGGTCACCTCGAACTCGCCGAACGTTCGCAAGCTGATCATCGACCTGGTGCGCTACCTGCGGCTGCGGGGCTACTACGCCGGCGGTGAGCAGCTCGCCGACCGGGCCACCGCCGCCTGGGCGGAGCTGTTCCCGGATCCCGATGACGTGATGACGCTGCTCCTGCGGTTCCAGTACGCCAACATCATCCGCGACCTGGGGCGGATGGCCGAGGCGTACGGGATCGACAACGACCTGATGGAGCGGTTCACCCGGGTGGCCGGGGAGGACCACCCGTACACCCTGATGGTCGCCGGCAGCTACGCCCAGGACCTGCGCGAGCAGGGCCGGTGGGCCGAGGCCGAGGAGCGGGAGGCAAAGACGTTCGGGCTCATCCCGGTCGTGCTCGGAGAGGACCATCCACGGACGTTGATGGCGGCGCTCAACTACGCGCTGACCATGCGGTTGGCCGGCAACTACGCGGAAGCGCTGCGGCTGGACCGGCAGACGCTGGACAAGCGGCGCCGGCTGCTGGGCGAGCGGCACCCGTTCACCCTCTCCTCGGCCGACGCCTACGGCACCGACCAGCGCGACAACGGGGACCTGCAAGGTTCGCGTAAGACGCTCGAGGCGGCGTGGAAGGCCTGCGAGGAGGTGCTCGGCGAAGAGCATCCCGACACCCTGCGGACGCTGCGCAACTTCGCGACGACGCTGCGCTGGCTCGGCGAGACCCGGCTGGCGGCCAGCCTGCTCGACGTCGCACTGCCGCGCTACGAGCGTGTCCTCGGCGCCGGTCACCCGGCTACCGTCGGGTGCCGCCTGGAACGCGCGAACGTGGCGTCCGACCTCGGCGAGGACGATGTGGCCCGGCGGCTCGCCGCGGACGCCGAACGGGCGTACCGGGAGCTGTTCGAACCCGCGCACCCGCTGTACCTGGTCGCCCTCAACAACCTCGGGGTCTTCACCCGCCGGTGCGGTGACCTGTCGGCCGGTCGCGCCATGGCCGAGCGGGCGGCTGCGGGTTTCGAGGAGGTGCTCGGCGCCACGCACACCATCACCGCGTTGGCCCTGGTCAACGTCGCGAACGCCGCGCACGCCGCCGGGGACGCCGAGTACGGCCGGCACACCGACGAGCGCGCGTACGACATCCTCCGGGAGACACTGCGACCGGAGAACATCGCACTGATCGGCGCGATGCTGAACGTCGCGGTGGGTCGGCTCGCCAGCGGCGACTACGACCAGTCGGGCTGGAACGACGCGGTGGCCTACTCGGCTCAGGTGCTGGGCAACGATCATCCGATCACGGAGCTGGGGCGGCAGAAGCGCCGGGTCGACCTCGACATCGAGCCGTTCGTCATGTGAGCGGCGCCGACCCGGAGGGCGGTCGCCGGGCGGCCAGGTCCGCCGAGACGCGTCGCCGAACGTGTCGGATGAGCCGCAACAGGTCGAGACAGTAGACGGAGCGGAAGTCGAACCCGGCGGTGGGGTGGAAGCGGTGCGCGTACAGCCCGCCGCCGCAGACGTCGACCACGTCACAGCCACCGCAGGCCCGGGGGACGGCGTACGCCGACCGTTGCTCGGCGCGGATCGACGGCACGGCGAGGGCGTCGTCGAACGAGTGGGAGAACACGGTGAGCCCGGTCTCCGGTGCGCCGGGGACGGTGGTCTTCAGCACGTCGCTGCCCTGAATGCTGCCGTCGGTGTCGATGACCACCGCGCCGGTCCGGGTGGTGCCGATGTCCTCCGTGCCGCTCGCGCCGCCCAGCAGGAGCTGGATGATCGAGTCGAAGAGCCGGATCGCGACGGGGCGGCGCGGGGCGTCATACCACTCGTCGAAGACCGCGACGAGCCAGTCGCCGTACGGCGTCGCGGTGCGGGCCCGGTGCCGCCCGGGCGGTGGATGGACCCAGTTGCCGTGCGGCAGCCGGAGGTCGATCATCGGTGGTTCGAACGCCAGGAGGCTGCGGTACGCCTCCAGCGGGTCGTTCGCGAGGTCGATGGTGCAGAGGATGCCGCCGTAGATCGGCCGGTAGGGCTCGCTGGCCAGCAACGCCAGAGCCCGCGCGACCCGGGGGAAGCTCTCCGCGCCGGCCGCCGAGCGGCGGTGCCGGTTGTGCGCGGCGAGTCCACCGTCGAGGCTCACCCCCACCCGGACGTGCTGCTCCCGGAAGAGCCGGAGGAACTCGTGCCCGAGCCGGACGCCGTTGGTCTGGACGGTGAAGCCGATGTCGGTGTCCGCGGGCGCCGCGGCGCGGACGGCGGTCACGGTCCTCGCCAGGTGGGCCGGGCCGGCCAGCAACGGCTCACCGCCGTGCAGGATGACCCGGGCTTGCCGGACCTCGTGCCGCCGCAGGTGTTCGCCGATCCGCACCGCCGTCGCGTCGACCACGGCGGCGGCCATGGCCCGGGGGCGACGGCGCCAACTCTGGTCGACGTGCTCGTACACGTAGCAGTAGTCACACGCCAGGTCGCACCAGCCGTGGATCTTCACCACGAACTGCCGGAACGGAAGCCAGGGCGTCAGACCGCGGAGTTCCACGGCGCGACCTGCTCCGTCGACTCCGGATCGCGCTGCCGGCGGCGGGCCGCGCGCAGGTGATGGGACAGGACATCGAAGCCTTCGTCCTCATCGGACGCGACGGTGGCACTCGCGCTGTCGGGACCGGCGCTGCTCGGGCGGGTCGGCTGGACTGACACGTCAGCTAGTGGCATACCCGCCCCCTGGCCGGCGAAATTGCCTCACTTCCCTGCATTAAAACAAACCGCAGATGCGAAAACGACTACAAATATCCGACTCAACGACACGTCTAGTTCGGCAGCGACCGACCCGGCTCCGCGCGTTCCTGGGCGATTTGCGCCCATCGCTGCATTTCATCGCCTTCGATCCGGGTCACCGCCTTCACGAGTTCGACGTCGCGCAGGGCCGGATCGTCGTACGGGTGCGCGCCCACCCGATAGAGCCGACGCTGTTCCTCCACCGCTTCCCGCGCCTGGCTGAACCGCAGGTAGTTCTCCTGCCACTGGAACACCGCGCGGCACCCTGCGATGACCACCAGGAGCGAACCCAGAATCGCGGGAATCTGCGGCCAATTCGGCACGAGCAGAGCGGCGAGCGGGATCGCCGCGGAGAGCACCACGGTGGTGAGTTCGGAGATCCGGTGTGACCGGCGGGAGCGCTTCGCGGCCACCAGATACCACCGGTACGAACCGTCGGCGACCTCCACCGCGTAGGAACGCTCGGTGCGAGCCTCGTTCGGTTCCACGACCATGGCACACCCCATCGCTCGGAACTCCCGACCATTCGATGATCCCCGTTCGGTCAACTGCGGACCATCACCCGCGCGCCGGGTTCTCGCCGGCATCGGCCGGTGTCACGGGCGGAAGCGGTAGCCCATCCCGGGTTCGGTGATCAGGTGCCGGGGGCGGGACGGGTCGTCCTCGAGCTTGCGGCGCAGCTGGGCCATGTACTGGCGCAGGTAGTTCGTCTCGTTCTGGTACTCCGGCCCCCACACGTCGTGCAGCAACTGCCGCTGGCTGACCAGCTTGCCGGGGTGGCGCAGCAGCTTCTCCAGCACCGCCCACTGGGTCGGGGTGAGTCTGACCTCGGTGCCGTCGTCGCGGCTGACCGTACGATCGGCGAGGTCGACGGTGTGCCGTCCCACCCGCAACGTCGCGCTCGCGTCGGTCGAGGGCCCGAGCCGCCGGGTGACCGCCCGGATGCGGGCGAGCAGTTCCTCGACCCCGAACGGCTTGGTCACGTAGTCGTCCGCGCCCGCGTCGAGCGCCTTCACCTTGTCCTCGCTGCCGGCCCGCCCGGAGAGCACGATGATCGGCACACCGGTCCAGCCGCGCAGCCCGCGGATCACCTCGACGCCGTCCATGTCCGGCAGGCCGAGGTCGAGGACGACCAGGTCGGGCGGGTGGCTGGCGGCCGCCTTCAACGCGCCGGCGCCGGTCTCGGCTACCTCGACGTCGTAGCGGCGGGCGCGCAGGTTGATCCGCAGCGCCCGCAGGATCTGCGGCTCGTCGTCGACGACCAGGACCCGGGTCATTCCTGTGGTCCCTCCACCATGCCCTGGCTGGCGGCCGGCAGCCGCAGCACCATGGTCAGTCCACCACCCGGCGTGGTCTCCGGGGTGAGACTGCCTCCCATCGCCTCGGCGAGCCCGCGGGAGAGCGCCAGCCCGAGGCCGACCCCGGTCTGGTTGTCCCGGTCGCCGAGGCGTTGGAAAGGTAGGAACACGTGCTCCCACTGGTCCTCCGGGATGCCCGGGCCGGTGTCGATGACCCGCAGCTCGACCTGGCCGGCGTGGGCGCTCGCGGTCACCGTCGGCGGCTGGCCGGGCGGGCTGTACCGCAGGGCGTTCGCGATGAGGTTGACCAGCACCCGTTCCAGCAGGCCCGGGTCGGCGGTGGCGGCGGGCAGGTCGGCCGGGATGTCGGCGGTGACGCCCGCGGCCGGCGGCCCGAGTTCGTCCAGGGCGCGCGGCACCGCGTCCTCGAGGCCGATGGCGGCCGGGGTGAGCCCGAGGGCGCCCGCCTGGAGCCGGCTCATGTCGAGCAGATTGGCCACCAGCCGGGCCAGCCGGTCCAGCGACTCCTCGGCGGTCGCCAGCAGCTCCGCCCGGTCCTCCTCGTCGAACTCGACGTCCGGGCTGCGCAGGCTGGTCACCGCCGCCTTCGCCGAGGCGAGCGGGGTCCGCAGGTCGTGGCTGACCGCGGCCAGTAGCGCGGTCCGCATCCGGTCGGCCTCGGCCAGCGGCCGGGCCGTCGCCGCCTCCTCGGCCAGCCGCTCCTGGCGCAGCGCCACCGCGGCCTGGGCGGCGAACGCCTCGACCAGCCGCCGGTCGGCGGCCGCCAACCGCCGGCCGCGGAGCACGATGGTGATCCGCTCGTCGACCGGCACCGTCGTCTCCCCCGCGTCCGGGGTGGTGGCCGGGTGGTCGCCGACGCTCGCCACCACCCGCCACGCCCGCTCCTCCCGGGTCCGGGCCGGCCGGCCGGTGGCCTCCGCGGCGAGTTCCAGCATGCTGACCGCGCGCAGCCCGAACGTCTCGCGGAGCTGGTCGAGCAACGCGATCAGCGGGCGCCCACCGCGCAGCACCCCACCCGCCACCGCGGCGAGCGTCTGGGCGTCGGCGGCGGCGCGGGCGGCCTCCCGGGTACGCCGCGCCGCGACGTCCACGACCCAGCTGACCGAAACCGCCACCCCGACGAAGACGGCCAGGGCGAGCAGGTTGTCCGGCTCTGCGATGGTCAGCGTGTGGAAGGGCGGGGTGAAGAACCAGTTGAGGATCAGCGATCCGCCGAACGCGGCGACCAGCGCCGGCCAGAGCCCGCCGACCAGCGCGACGGCGACCACGCCGGCGAGGAAGAGCAGGATGTCGCTGGCCAGGGTGAGGTCCGGCAGCACCGTCAGCAGCAGGGTGAGCACGGGTAGGCCGAGCGCGGCCAGGGCGAAACCCAGCAGCCGCCGGCGCCGGGACAGCGCCGCCGGCACCCCGGCGGCCCGGCGCCCCCGGCCGGCCTCGGTGTGGGTGACCAGGTGCACGTCGATCGCGCCGGACTGCGCGATGGTGGTCACCCCGACCCCGCGGGAGAAGAGTTGGGCGAACCGACCACGACGGCTGGCGCCGAGGACGAGCTGGGTGGCGTTGACGCCGCGGGCGAAGTCCAGCAGGGCGGCCGGCACGTCGGTGCCGAGCACCTGGTGGTACGTGCCGCCGAGGCTCTCCACGAGCACCCGTTGCCGGGCCAGCCGCGCCGGGTCGGCGCCGACCAGGCCGTCGCTGCGGGCCACGTGCACGGCGAGCAGGTCCGCGCCCTTGCCGCGGGCGGCGATCCGCGCGGCCCGGCGGATCAGCGTCTCCCCCTCCGGCCCGCCGGTCAGCGCCACCACCACCCGCTCCCGGGCCTCCCAGGTCTCGGCGATGCCCTGCTGGTCCCGGTAGCGGCCGAGCTGCTCGTCCACCTTGTCGGCCAGCCAGAGCAGCGCCAGCTCGCGCAGCGCGGTGAGGTTGCCGACCCGGAAGTAGTTGCCGAGCGCCGCGTCGATCTTGTCGGGCCGGTAGATGTTGCCGTGCGCCATCCGCCGGCGCAGCGCCTCCGGGGTCATGTCGACCAGCTCGACCTGCTCGGCGGCCCGGACCACCTCGTCGGGCACCGTCTCCCGCTGGACGGTCCCGGTGATCTGCGCGACCACGTCGTTGACCGACTCGAGGTGCTGGATGTTGACCGTGGAGAGCACGTGGATGCCGGCGTCGAGCAGTTCCTGCACGTCCTGCCAGCGCTTGCCGTTGCGGGAGCTGGGCACGTTGGTGTGCGCCAGCTCGTCGACCACGGCGACCTGCGGCCGGCGGGCCAGCACCGCGTCAACGTCCATCTCGGTGAACTCGGCGCCGCGGTACTCGACCGCCCGGCGGGGCACCTGCTCCAGGTCGCCGATCATCGCCGCGGTGTGCGTGCGGCCGTGCGTCTCCACCAGCCCGATCACCACGTCGGTGCCCCGCTCGGCCCGCCGGTGAGCCTCCTCCAGCATGGCGTACGTCTTGCCGACGCCCGGGGCGGCGCCCAGGTAGATGCGGAGTTCACCTCGTGGCACGCGACCTTCCTCTCCCTGCGATGACGGTACGGGGCGGGGCCACCCGGGTGGCCCCGCCCCGCGCGATCGGGGGCATCAGCGGGCCGGGAATTCCCGGTCCAGGGCCAGGTTGAGGGCCAGCACGTTCACCCCGGGTTCGCCCATGAATCCGAGGGCCCGGCCGGTGGTGTGCGACTCGACCAGGCGGCGGACCGCGTCCGGGTCCGTGCCGCGCTCGCGCGCGACCCGGTTGACCTGCAACTCCGCGTACGCCGGGGAGATGTGCGGGTCGAGACCGCTGCCGCTGGCGGTGACCGCGTCAGCGGGCACCGTTGGCTCCGCGGGCGCGTCGCCCCGGATCGGTGTGACGATCCCACCCTCGGCCACGTAGTCCCGGCCGGGCTGGGCCAGCTCGACCGGCACCCCCTGGTAGCTGGTGAGGAACGGGGTGGCGTGAGCGGTCTGGTTGACGCTCACCACCCGGGTCACCGCGCCGGTGAGCCCGTCGGCGCGGAACACCGCGAGCACCGCGCCCACCCCGCCCGGGGTGCAGAACGGGCGACTGCCGTCCACCCCGTTGAATTCGCCGACCGCCCTGCTGCGCGAGCAGACCTGGGTGAGCAGGCTCGGCGTGGACTCCTCGGGGTCGGTGGCGATGGTGTCCACCACGCTTTCCGGGCCGAGGTTGCTGGCCGCGGTGGCGGTGGGATCGTATCCGTCGCCGGCGGCGGACGGGCGGCTCTGGAAGTAGCGCGGCACCGGTTTGCCGTCGGCGTCGGTGAACGACTGCCCGATCAGCCTGCTGCCGACGGTCCGCCCGTCGACGCTGACCAGGGAGCCGTCCGCCTTGCCGTCGAGACCGGGGATCCGGCCCACGGCAACCAGGACGAGCGGATAGAGCAGGCCGAGCAGGACGGTGAGGACGAGCAGGGCCCGCAGGGCGGCGAGGTGCTGGGCGAGCCAGCTGGGAAGGCGCATCAGGAGATCCCCGGAATGAGCTGGATGAGCAGGTCGATGAGCTTGATGCCGATGAACGGCACGACGAGGCCGCCCAGGCCGTAGCGCCAGAGGTTGCGGCTGAGCAGCTTCGACGCGCTCGCCGGCCGGTACCGCACGCCGCGCAGCGCGAGCGGGATCAGCGCGACGATGACGATCGCGTTGAAGATGACGGCGGACAGGATCGCCGACTCCGGGCTGGCCAGCCGCATGACGTTCAGCGCGTCCAGGCTCGGGTAGAGGCCGGCGAACATGGCCGGGATGATGGCGAAGTACTTCGCCACGTCGTTGGCGACGGAGAAGGTGGTCAGCGCGCCCCGGGTGATCAGCAACTGCTTGCCGATCTCGACGATCTCGATCAGCTTCGTCGGGTCCGAGTCGAGGTCGACCATGTTGCCGGCCTCCTTCGCGGCCGACGTGCCGGTGTTCATCGCCACCCCGACGTCGGCCTGGGCCAGCGCCGGTGCGTCGTTGGTGCCGTCGCCGGTCATCGCGACCAGCCGGCCGCCCTGCTGCTCCGTGCGGATCAGGGCGAGCTTGTCCTCCGGGGTGGCCTCGGCGAGGAAGTCGTCCACCCCGGCCTCGTCGGCGATTGCCTTCGCGGTCCGCGGGTTGTCGCCGGTGATCATCACGGTCCGGATGCCCATCCGGCGCATCTCGTCGAACCGCTCGCGCATCCCGGACTTGACCACGTCCTTCAGATGGATGACCCCGAGCGCGCGGGCAGGCTGGCCGTCGAGGTGCTCCGCGACGACCAGCGGGGTGCCGCCGTTGCCGCTGATCCCGTCGACCAGTTCGCCGACCTGGCCGGTCGGGTGCCCGCCGTTGTCGCGTACCCACGTCAGCACCGCCGCCGCGGCGCCCTTGCGGATCCGGCGTACGCCGCCGTCGACGCGCTCCGCGCCGAGGTCGACGCCGCTCATCCGGGTCTGGGCGGTGAACGGCACGAAGGTGGCGTGCGGCATCACGCCGGGCTCGCGTTCGCGCAGCCCGTACCCGTTCTTCGCGAGCACCACCACAGAGCGCCCCTCCGGGGTCTCGTCGGCCAGGCTGGCGAGCTGCGCCGCGTCGGCCACGTCGGCCGCCGCGACCCCGTCGACCGGCAGGAACTCGGCGGCCTGCCGGTTGCCCAGGGTGATCGTGCCGGTCTTGTCCAGCAGCAGGGTGTTCACGTCGCCGGCGGCCTCGACCGCCCGGCCGCTGACCGCTAGCACGTTGCGCTGCACCAGGCGGTCCATGCCGGCGATGCCGATCGCCGACAGCAGGGCGCCGATGGTGGTTGGGATCAGGCAGACCAGCAGGGAAACCAGGACCACGCCGCTGACGCCGGCGTCGGTGATCGCGCCGGTGTCCGGCGCGGCCGCCTGGTAGCCCTTCGAGAAGATCGCCAGCGGCTGGAGGGTGACCACCGCGAGCAGGAAGATGATCGTGAGCGCGGCGAGCAGGATGTTCAGCGCGATCTCGTTCGGCGTCTTCTGCCGGTTTGCCCCCTCGACCAGGGCGATCATCCGGTCGATGAAGCTCTCGCCGGGCTTCTGGGTGATCCGTACGACGATCCGGTCGGAGAGCACCCGGGTGCCGCCGGTGACCGCGCTACGGTCGCCGCCCGATTCGCGGATCACCGGCGCGGACTCGCCGGTGATGGCCGACTCGTCGACGCTGGCGATGCCCTCGACCACGTCACCGTCGCCGGGGATCACGCCGCCCGCCTCGACCAGGACGATGTCGCCCTGCTTCAGCTCCGGCCCCGGCACGGACTCGTCCCGGTACCGGTTCGCCGGCATGCCGGGCGCCCAGCCGATCAGGCGGGTGCCGATGGTGTCCCGCTTCGCCTGGCGCAGGGTGGCCGCCTGAGCCTTGCCCCGGCCCTCCGCCACCGCCTCCGCCAGGTTGGCGAAGAGCACGGTGAGCCAGAGCCAGCCGGTGATCGCCCAGGCGAACACCGACGGGTCCGCGACCGCGAGCACGGTGGTGAAGACGGCGCCGACCTCGACGATCAGCATCACCGGGTTGCGCCACAGCGTGCCCGGGTCGAGCTTGCGCAGCGCGTCCGGCAGGGACCGGACCAGCTGCCGTGGGTCGAGCAGCCCTCCGCCGGCACGGTTGCCCTGGCGGGCGGGGGTGCCGGCGGTCGGCGCTTCGCCCGATGTCACCGACGTGACGGACATGTTCTCGTTCCTCATGGGGATCAGAGCCCTTCGGCCAGCGGGCCGAGCGCGAGAGCGGGCAGGAAGGTCAGCGCGACGAGGATGACCGTGACGCCGACGACCATCCCGACGAACAGGGGACGGTGGGTCGGCAGGGTCCCCTCGGACGCCGGGGTGGGCTGCTGCCGGGCCAGCGAACCAGCCAGGGCGAGCACGAAGATGATCGGCAGGAACCGGCCGAGCAGCATGCACAGTCCGAGTGCGGTGTTCCACCAGGTGGTGTTCACGGTGATGCCGGCGAACGCGGACCCGTTGTTGTTGCTGGCCGAGGTGAACGCGTAGAGCACCTCCGACAGCCCGTGCGGGCCGGCGTTCAGCGCGGTCGCCGCGTTGCCGGTGGCGAACGCCGCGGCCGTGCCGATCAGCACCAGGGCGGGCGTGACCAGGAAGTACAACGCGGCGAACTTGATCTCCCGGGCGCCGATCTTCTTGCCCAGGTACTCCGGCGTCCGGCCGACCATCAGCCCGGCCACGAAAACCGTGACCACCGCGAGGATCAGCAGGCCGTAGAGGCCGGCGCCGACGCCGCCCGGGGCGACCTCGCCGAGCATCATGTTGACCAGCGGCATCATCCCGCCCAGCGCGGTGTACGAGTCGTGGAACGAGTTGACCGCGCCGGTGGAGGTGAGCGTGGTCGCCGCGGCGAAGGTCGCCGAGTTCGACACGTCGAAGCGGACCTCTTTGCCCTCCAGCGCCGCACCGACCGCCTGCGGCACGGTGCCGTGCCCGGCCAGTTCGAAGACGTTGGTCAGCGTGACGCTGGCCAGCGCGAGGATCGCCATCACGGCGGCGATCGCGTACCCCTGGCGGTGCTGGCCGACCATCCGGCCGAACACCCGGGGCAGGCTGAACGGGATCAGCAGGATCAGGAAGATCTCCAGCCAGTTGGTCCAGGCCGTCGGGTTCTCGAACGGGTGGGCGCTGTTGACGTTGTAGAAGCCGCCGCCGTTGGTGCCCAGTTCCTTGATCACTTCCTGGCTGGCCACCGGGCCGCCGGTGATGGTCTGGCTGCCACCGGTGAGCGTGCTGACGTCGGTGCCGGCGGAGAGGTTCTGCACCACCCCGCCGAGCATCAGCACGATCGCGCCGAGCACCGCGATCGGCAGCAGGATGCGCAGCGTGATCCGGGTCAGGTCGACCCAGAAGTTGCCGAGCTGGCCCGTCCGGTGCCGGGCGAAGCCGCGGACCAGGGCGACCGCGACCGCGATGCCGACCGCCGCGGAGACGAAGTTCTGGACCGCCAGGCCGGCCATCTGCACCAGGTGGCCCATGGTCGACTCACCCGAGTACCACTGCCAGTTGGTGTTGGTCACGAACGACACCGCGGTGTTCCAGGCTCCGTGCGGCACCACCGGGCCGAAGCCGAGGGACAACCACAGGTGGTTCTGCAACCGCTGGAATCCGTACAGGAACAGGATCGAGACGGCCGAGAACGCCAGCACGCCGCGGGCGTAGACAACCCAGCCCTGCTCGGCGGCCGGGTCGACCCCGACCAGCCGGTAGATCCCCCGCTCGACGCGGGAATGCCGGGTGCCGGACACCACCCGGTACATGTGGTCGCCGAACGGCTTGTGTACGGCGACCAGCGCCACCACCAGCGACAGGACGAAGACGACGCCGGCCGTTGTCATGGTCATCAGAAGCGCTCCGGAAACAGCAGCGCGACCACCATGAAGACACCCAGCCCGATCGCCAGCACCAGGCCGACGGCATTGACCGCGCTCACAGCTTCTCCACCGCCCGCACCAGCAGGGCGAGGGCGAGGAACAACCCCACCGTCAGCCCCACGAACAGCACGTCAGACACGTCTGACTCCCCTTACCGGACGAGTTCCCGCGGCCGATTCCCGGCCGCGCCGGGCAATCAAAGCGCCGTGCGATCCGGGCCGACAGGGGTCTTGACGCGACCATGACGGCGACGACGCGGTTATTGACGCGGTTTTCACGCGCACGCCGAGGAACCGGCGCTCTGGCGGGGGTGCCGGGGGTGGCGACAGGGCGGAGCGGCCAGCCCGGATCGACCGCCGGCGGCACGGACCCCGGCGATCAGTCAGCCGGGAGCCACCGTTGGCGGCGGGGGCCGGCGGTCAGAACGCGAGCAGCACGACGGCGAGGACGAGCAGGGAGCAGCCGATCTCGATCATCCCGACCCGCGCCGGCCGGAGCCCCCGGCCCGGCAGGGCCGCCGCCCGGATCAGCAGCAGCAGGAAGACCGGCGCGAGCAGCGGGTCGAGCCAGGCCGCCGCAAGCAGCGCGACCGCGTGGAAGCCGATGGACAGGCGCAGGTAGCCGACATCTCCACGCTCCCGGATCATGGTCTTGACGTAGCAGACCGTGCCGACCAGGTACAGCAGCAGGGCCAGGAACGCGGGAGCCACCTCGGTGAGGGGCACCCCGGCGATGGTGGCCAGCACGAAGACCAGCAGGCAGCTCTGCGTTTCGTGAAGCTGCGGGAGGAGGGCAGCCTGACCGACGCGGTGGCCAAGCTCTGCGCCGAGCACGACGTCCCGCCGCTGGTGATGGGCTGGGGGTACGGGGTGCAGGGCTCGTACGGACGGCACCGGGCCCCCGAGGGGGCGGGCAAGAAAAAAGGGGGGAATCGCTTCCCTCCATTTTCAAGGTATAGCGGACCCGGGGGCTTGTGGCAAGACCCGGGTCGTGCCGCAGAATCGCTGGCCGAGGCCAGGATCTGGCGGAAATGGGGGGGTTGCGACATGCGTACGTTCTTGTCGACGTATGGGGCGGGTGGGACCGGCGAGCCGCCGGCGGGTGGCGCGGCCGGTGGCAACGGCGGCCGGGCGCCCCTGACCGGCGCCAGCGTGTTCGACCTGCCCGACCAGCTCGCCGGCAAGGCCGACCCGGCACTGATCGCCCAGGACGAGCAGCACTTCGCGGCCATGGCGGAGAGCCTCGAGCAGCTGTCCGCCGACCTGTCCGACCGCCTCGACGCCGCGCGCAAGGCGCCCGGCGGCAAGGGCCGGCAGGCGGTCGACCGGGACCAGGAGATCCGCCGGTTGTCCGCGCGCCTGCGCGCGTTGGGTCGCTACGGTCTGGACCTCTGCCTCGGGCACATGGTCAGCGCGGACGACCCGGAGCCGGTGTACATCGGGCGGCGCGGCCTCACCGACAGCGCCGGTCGTCGGCTGCTGCTCGACTGGCGCTCCCCCGCGGCCGAGCCGTTCTTCGGCGCCACCCACGCCAACCCGATGGGGCTGGCGAGCCGCCGCCGGTACCGCTGGACGAAGGGCCGGATCACCGACTACTGGGACGAGGTGTTCAGCCCGGACGGGTTCGCGGGGCACGCCGCCGCCCTCGACGACCAGTCCGCCTTCATCGCCAGTCTGGGCGGCAGCCGGTCGGACCGGATGCGGGACGTGCTCGGCACCATCCAGGCCGACCAGGACGCCATCATCCGGGCGGGATCGACCGGCGCGCTGGTGGTGGACGGCGGTCCGGGTACCGGGAAGACCGTCGTCGCGCTGCACCGCACCGCCTACCTGCTCTACGCCGACCCTCGCCTCGGCCACCGCCGGGGCGGCGTGCTGTTCGTCGGTCCGCACCAGCCCTACCTGGCCTACGTCTCCGACGTCCTGCCCAGCCTCGGCGAGGAGGACGTGCAGATCTGCACCCTGCGGGACCTCGTCCCCGAGGGCGCCGCGGCGCGCGTGGAGACTGACCCGGACGTGGCCCGGCTGAAGTCGTCCGCCGACCTGGTGCGGGCGATCGAGGCGGCCGTCCGGTTCTACGAGGAGCCGCCCAGCAAGGGGATGACGGTCACCACCGACGACGCCGAGCTCAGGCTGAGCGTCGCCGACTGGGCCGACGCGTTCGACGCCCCAGATCCCGGCACCCCGCACAACGAGGCGCGGGACGAGATCTGGGCGGAACTGCTCACGATCCTGATCGACAAGTACGACGGCGACGAGCCGGACGAGCTGGTCCGCCGGTCGCTGCTGCGGAACCCGGAGCTGCGCACGGCCGTCAACCGGGCGTGGCCGGTGCTCGACCCGGCCGAACTCGTCGCGGATCTCTGGTCGGTCCCCGCCTACCTGCGCAAATGCGCCCCCTGGCTGAGCACGGACGACATCCGGAAGCTCCAGCGCGACGACGCCCGGGCGTGGACGCTGTCGGACCTGCCGCTGCTGGACGCGGCCCGGCAGCGGATCGGTGACCCGGGGGCGTCCGGACGCCGGAGCCGGTCCGACACCGCGGCCGCCGTCGAACGCGAGCAGATGACCAGGGTCGTCGACGACCTGATCGAGGCCAACGCCTACGACGACGGCGAAGGTCTGCTGACGATGCTGCGCCAGCAGGACCTACGGGACGCCCTGGTCGAGGGGAGCACGTCGGCCGACACCGAGCCGGACCGGCTCGCCGGCCCGTTCGCGCACATCGTGGTGGACGAGGCGCAGGAGCTGACCGACGCGGAGTGGCAGATGCTGCTGCTCCGCTGCCCGTCCCGGAGCTTCACCATCGTCGGGGACCGCGCCCAGGCCCGGCACGGGTTCACCGAGTCGTGGCGGGAGCGGCTCGAACGGATCGGGCTCGACCGGATCGACCTGGCGTCCCTGACCATCAACTACCGGACGCCGAAGGAGATCATGACGGCGGCCGAGCCGGTCATCCGCGCCGCGCTCCCGGACGCCAACGTGCCGACCTCCGTCCGCAGCGGCGGCGTCCCCGTCGAGCGCGGAGCCGTTTCGGAGCTGCGCCCGATCCTCGACGCCTGGCTCGCCACGCACGCCGACGGGATCGCCTGCGTCATCGGCGACCCCACCTTCGAGGCCACGTCCCGGGTCCGGTCGCTGACCCCCGAACTGGCGAAGGGGCTCGAGTTCGACCTGGTCGTCCTGGTCGACCCCGAGAAGTTCGGCGACGGCATCGAGGGGGCCGTCGACCGCTACGTCGCGATGACCCGGGCGACCCAACGGCTGGTGATCCTCACCAGCTCCTGACGCCGACCGGTCGGCACGGTGCCTCGTCGTCCACGCCTGGCGGGGCACCGCGCCGACGGCCGCTAAGGCCGCCCGGCGGAGCAGTTGTTGCTCTTCCGCTCGACGGTGTACTCGGTGTCGTCGTTAGTGATGCCCGACGGCTGGCCGTCGAAGTAGGTCTCCACCTTCTCCCAGCCGCGGCGCTGCTCGTAGTGCAGATGCGGGGCGCCGGAGTTGCCGGTGCTGCCGACCCGTCCGATCTGCTCGCCCTGGGCGACCCGCTGGCCCTCCCTGACCAGCGGCGGTTCGAGCAGGTGGAGGTACTGGGTCTCCCACCTGCCGCCGTGGTCGATCTTCACCCAGTAACCCCCGCCCCGGCCGCGCGGGCCGTTCGGGTTGTCCGGGGTGCGCCCGCCCAGCGAGCCGTTGATCCCGGCCACGGTGACCGTGCCGGCGTAGGACGCGAGCACCGGCCTGCCCCACGCCTCACCCGTGGTGGGGAACAGGTCGACATCGAAGTCGTCGTGGCCGGGGTAGGTGCCGAGCTGCCAGGTCTCGCCGCAGGCGACCGGGAGCTGGAAGAGCGGACGTGGGCCCGGCGGCCGCAGCAGTGGCACCACCACCAGGGCGGCAGCGACGATCGCCGCGGCCGCGCCGAGCGCGAGGATCCACCGGATGGTACGTCTGCGGGTGTGGCGGCGGGCGCGGTGTCGGGCTGAGGGATGGCCGGTCGTCACCGCCCGAAGCATGGCAGACGCGGGCAAGGCTCCGGCTGCGGGGTGGCGCGGTCGGTCACTCCGTGAAGAGCTTCGCCGCGGTGGTCAGGGTCTGCACGACGCCGTAGCCGAGCAGCACGGTGACCAGCGCCCAGGAGATCCAGAGTCGGGCCTGTTGCGTCCCGACGGCCGGCGCCGCGGGGCGGCTGTCCGGCCCCAGCGCGACCGGGTCGGTCTTCTCCGCCGGCGCCACCGGCACGGCTCCGCCGGTGTCCGGTTCGTGGAAGCGTTCCGGGACCGGGCGGACCAGCAGGTTGGCGATGAAGCCGACGGCCAGCACGCCAACCATGGTGAACAGGGCCGGTCGGTACGCCGAGGCGGTGAGCGTGCCCGGTTTGCCCTGCGTGTCGAGGATCCCGTTGACGATCAGCGGCCCGGCCACCCCCGCGGCGGACCAGGCGGTCAGCAGCCGGCCGTGGATGGCGCCCACCTGGTGGGTGCCGAACAGGTCCCGCAGGTAGGCGGGGACGGTGGAGAACCCGCCGCCGTAGAAGGAGATGATGACGCCGGCCAGGAGCACGAACAGCACGGTGGCGTTCTGCCCGACCACCGCCAGCAGGACGTACAGCACCATGCCGAGACCGAGGTAGAGCACGTAAATCGGCTTGCGGCCGATGAGGTCGGACGTCGACGACCAGACGAAGCGCCCGGCCATGTTGAACAGCGACAGCACGCCGACGAAGCCCCCCGCCGCGGCGACCGAGACGGCCGACACCCCGTTGTCCCGGAAGAAGTCCTGGATCATCGGCGCGGCCTGCTCGAGGATGCCGATGCCGGCCGTCACGTTGGTGAAGAGCACGATCCAGAGCAGCCAGAACGAGCGCGTGCGGATGGCGTTCGCGGCGGACACGCTGGCCCTTGTGACCATGGGCTTTTGCGCCACCGAGGCGGGGTCGAAGCCGGGCGGGCGCCAACCGGGCGGGGGCACCCGCACGTTGAACACGCCGAACATCATGATCACGAAGTAGCCGATGCCGAGCGTGAGGAAGAGCCCCACCAGCGCGCCGCTGGATGCCACCGCTCCCGCCCTGGCGGGGTCGAAGCCGGGGTCGTAGAGGGAGAGCAACTGGCGCGACAGCGGGCTGGCGAGCAGCGCGCCGCCGCCGAACCCCATGATCGCCAGGCCGGTGGCGAGCCCGGGACGGTCCGGGAACCACTTGATCAGCGTGGAGACGGGCGAGATGTAGCCGATGCCCAGCCCGATGCCGCCGATCACGCCGTAGCCGAGGTAGAGCAGCCAGAGCTGCCGGGTGGCGATGCCGATCGCGCCGATCAGGAAGCCGGCCGCCCAGAAGCAGGCGGACGTGAACATGGTCTTGCGAGGCCCGCTGCGCTCGGCCCAGGTGCCGCCGACCGCCGCCGAGAGACCGAGCATCACGATCGCGATACTGAAGATCACCCCGATGGCGGTCTGGCTGACGTCGAACCGGGCGATCAGCGAGTTCTTGTAGACGCTGGTGGCGTAGACCTGTCCGATGCACAGATGAACCGCGAGCGCCGCCGGCGGGATCAGCCACCGGCTGTATCCGGGAGGCGCGACGGTGTGCCGAGGGTCGAGCGCGGCCAACACGGGCACTTCCGCACCTCCTGCGCGCGAACGGGCGGTCCGCGGTGGAACGGCCGTGGCGGGTCCCACCGCGTCAGGACACGGCGGGGTACCCGGACAGCGCCGGTTAATCCCCACCGTCGGGCGGTAGGACCACCGGGTGCGGTATGCGTGCGATGGTTGGCCGGTGGCAAGCATCCGGCGGATCCCCGCCCGCTCGCGAGGAGGCGCGAGCGGCGAGGTCCGTGGGCCGGAGGGCCGTCAGGTGACGCGGCTCAGGCCGCGCCGGTCGTTGCCTCGGCGTACGTTCTCCGTCCGGCCGCCGGGGCCGAGCATCCGGCGAGCGGCCTCGATCCCGGTCAGCGCCGCCCCGTACGCGGTGACCTCGCGCTGGAAGTGCTCGACCTTGGCGTACCAGTACTTGAGCTCGGGGTTCATCGACTTGGAGTTGATGTAGTTGACGATGTCCGTGTCCGGGTCGATGCCCCGGCGCGCGCAGCAGCGGTCGAAGCGGGCCTTGGTGCGGTCGTACTTCTCGGTCATCGCCGCCAGGCTGGCCTCGGCCTCCAGGAGCCTGGACTGCAGGTACGCCACGTATCCACGGGGAATCGCCGGGCTGGCGAACTCCAGCCGGGTGGTGGACAGCGCAGACATGGCCATCACCGCCCCGGACAGCTGGCGGGACCGTGCCGCCGGCGCGAGGTGACCAGCGCGTACGGCCGCCGGGCCGGCACACCGCCGCCCGGCGTCCCGGGTAGCGCCGCCCGCCGGGCTACGGATCCATTCAGGAAGATCATGTTGACCACGCTCCACTCGCTCCTCGTCCGGTGCGCCGCCAGCGGGGGTCGAGGGGATTGAGCCCTGGTGCGGGGCCGGCCACGTTGCCGCCAGCCGCTGCCGGCGCAGTGACGTACTTCTACCCCTCGGGGCGGCCGACTATGCCGGCCGGGGACGGAAGGCCCGGCGCTCAGCGAGGTTGATAGGTGAGCGTCCTGACCTGGCCGAGGGTGAGCGCGGTCCCGGGATGATCGGCCCCCCGCGCGCCCGGGTCCACTCCGCGTGCCGCCGGGGGCGCGCCTCGGGCGGTGCGGGTCAGGCCGGGTCAGGCGCGAGCAGGCCGCACAGCAGGCTCCGCTGGGCCCGCTCGAAGAGGTCGGTGGCCGGGGGCGCGGTGGGCGGCTGGGTGAGGGCTGCCACCAGATGCGGGTACGGGGTGACGTCGAGGCCGGCGAACGTGAACGCCTCACCGGCCGTCCGCTTCCGGGCGAACAGGATGGAGATCCCGTTCATCACGCCGATCGCCTCGAACTTGGCGACCGGCGTCGCCGGGACCGGCGCCATGATCCGCAGGCAGGCGTCGAAGAACGCCAGCGCCTCCGGGCCGATCGCGGACGCCCGTTGGCTCAGCTCGGACAGCCAGGGATGCCGCTCGTGCACGGCCCGCTGGGCGCGGGCCATCCGCAGCATCGCGTCCAGCCAGTCGCCGTCGGGCTCCGGATACGGCCGCAGCTCGGCGGCCACCCGGTCGGCCATCAGGTCGAGCAGGTCGTCCCGGGAGGAGAGGTACCGGTAGAGCGAGGCCGCCCCGGTCTCCAGTCGGGTGGCGACCGCCCGCATCGACACCGCGGCCAGCCCGTCGGCGTCCGCGATCGCGATCGCCGCCGCCACGATGTCGTCCCGGCTGTGCGCGGGAGCCGGGCCCCGGGTGCCGCGTTCGGGTCGGCGCCAGATCGACTCGCGCTGGGAGTGGCCGGAATTCGGGGCTGCGTCGCTCACCGATCCACTGTAAACTGCAAACGTCGTTCGCAGTTTTTGTCGACGCGGAGACGCGGGGAAGGCGGAACGCCCATGGACCGGATCGTCGCGCCGGACGGCGAGAAGATCGTGCTGCACACCACCGGCACCGGCCCGGACGTCGTCGTGGTGCACGGCGGCGGGGTCACCATCGAGCAGTACCGGCGGCTGGCCACCGCCCTCGCCGAACGCTGCACCGTGCACCTGTACAACCGGCGGGGTCGGGCGGACGCGCCCGCGCGCCGCGAGCCGTACACGCTGACGCAGGAGATCGAAGACCTGGGCGCGGTGCTCGCGCACACCGGCGCCCGTACGGTCGTCGGGCACAGCTCGGGCGGCTTCATCGCGCTCCGCGCCGCGCTCACCCTGCCGATCGCCCGGCTCGCGCTCTACGACCCGGCCGTCTCCGTCGACGGCATCCTCACCGGCGATTTCATCGCCTCGGCGCGGGCGGCGATCCGCGCCGGTGACCCGGCCCGCGCGATGGCGATCGTCGGCGCCGCCGCCAACCCGCACCTCCCGGCGTCCCGACTGCCGCTCGGCGCGCAGACCGCGCTCTGCCGGCTCTTCCTGCGCACCCAGGTCGGGCGGCAGATGAGCGAACTGCTCGACATCACCCTCGACGAGACCGCACTGGTCGCGGCGCACGGCGGCGCGCCCGAGCAGTACACCGGGGTCGAGGCCGAGGTGCTGTTCGCCTACGGACAGGCCGGGCCGCCGTACTACCCGCGCATCGCCGCCGCCCTGGCCACCGCACTGCCGCGGATGCGGGTGCTGCCGGTGCCACGCTGCGGCCACGACGGCATCAACCGGGCGCCGGCCCGACTCGTCGACCCGCTCGCCGCCTTCCTGACCGCGGCGGCGTGACGGTACAGCGCGCGGGGGCGCACCGGTGGCACCGGTGCGCCCCCGTTCGATCGGCGGCTCAGCGGAGGGCGTACTCCGCGTCGCCCACCGCGGCCACCTTCGGCCCGGCCACGCCGACGGCCGTGCCCGCCGCGCTGGCGGTACCCGGATACAGGTAGAAGCTGCCGACCACGTCGACGACCACGTCCGCGCGTCCGGTCAGGTTGTGTACGTGGAAGGCGTCCCGTGGCCCGAGCCCGACGAGCACTCCGTTGGAAACGATCTGACCGGCCTCCGGATTCAGGTTGCTGGAGGCGGGTTTCGCCATGCCGGCATCGGCCGGCCAGACGGTGAGCACCGTGTTCTTCTCGGGAGTCACCGCCGTCACGTTGGTGGCCAGCACCTGGGTGGCGCCGTCGATCAAGCCGGGCGGTGGGTTGCCGGCCAGGTCGACCCGGCCGGTCTCGGCGGAGCTGAGGGTCCGCAACCGCATCCCGATCCGGCTGTCCACGATCCGCACCGGGCCGTTCGCGCGGAAACGGAGCCCGTTGGCGACCAGGCCGTCGTCGATCACGCCGACCAGGTCGACCACCAGGTGCGTGGTGGCGGAGCTGTAGATCATGTAGCGAGCGACGTCCTCCATGCCGCAGTGGATCAGGGGGCAGCGGTGGGTCGTGACGTACGCCAGGTTCGGCACCACCTCGCCCGCCCGGTAGTTGACCGTGGAGATCTCCGGCGCGGCGCCCTCCCCGGACCACGCGGTGAGGAAGCCGTCCTTCAGCGGCTGGACCGCGGTGATGTTGAGGACCAGTGCCTTGACGTGCGAGTTGTAGTCCACCTTGCCGAAAGCGGCGAAGTCCACCCAGTCGTTGAGCGCGGCCCCGGCGGGCAGTGCGCCCCGATGGTCAGTGCGGCTGTCGAAGAGCCGGACGGGCGCCACCGGCCGGTACTGCCCGCCCTGGCCCAGACCGGTCGGCGCGACGCTCGCCCCGTGGTGGAAGCCGACCACGTCGACCACCACGTGAGTGCTTCCGGCCCGGTTGTAGATCGAGATCCGCCCGCTGCTGTCGAGCTGGACGGTGACGTTGTTGGAGCCGAGCCAGTCCTTGGCGAAGTTGACCGACGATGCCGTGGGTCGCGCCTCGCCGGCGGGATAGACCGTGAGGAAGCTGCTGGCGGTCGGACCGGTGACGGTCACGTTCAGCACGGCGGCGGCGACGCCGCTGCCCGGCACCCCGGCGCGTCCCGCCACCTGAAGCACGAGTGACGAGTCCGGCCCGAGCTTGCCCTGGTGTCCACCGAGCCCCGACCGGGTGTCCAACAGCCGGGCCGGGCTGACCGGGTAGTACGTGCCCTTGACGCCGTCCGTGACGGTGGCCTCGATCGGGACCGCCTGGCGGCCGGCCGGACCGTTGTCGGGCAACTGGAGCACGGCGGTCCTGCGGGCCAGTTGGTCGGGCCGGAAGGTCAGCGCCACCCGGCAGCTGGAGCCGGGCGCGATAACCCGACCGGAACAGGTGTCTTCGCTAACCGTGAAGGCACCGGGATCGGCGCCACCGAGACTGGCGGCACCGAACTGGACATCCAAGCTGCCGGCGGAGCTGAACTCGACCGACGTCGACCCGGACTCGCCGACGCGCACCGGCTCGAAGGAGAGGCGGGACCGGTCGGGCACCGCGGCCACGTAGTCCAACGAGGAGTTGTACCGGATCTCGCCGCTGATCGGCACCGGCTGGCCGGCGCAGGTGAACCGGTAAAGGGCGGCGAACACGTCCACCACTCCCGTTGCCGCATCCTGCCGCAGCTCCTGCACGGTGATCGAGCCGGTGCTCTCCGCGCAGCTGTAGCGGGCGGTCGAGGTGAGTTCGAGTCGGGCGTGGCTGGTATCCGCCACCGGAGCGGTCGGGTAGGTCCGGCCCACCTCCCAGCTCCCGCCGAAGGGCGGTGCGGTGGCGAGGTTGGTCCGATATTCCGTGGTGCCGCTGGGCACGACCGCCTCGATGAGGAACGATCCGCCGGGCTCGCTCTCCACCCGCATCGTGGCGGAACTGTCGTCGTAGGCGGCGGACCTGCCCACCGACAGCGGGGCATGCTCGCCGAGGTTGACGGTGAGGGCCGTGTACGGCGCGGTGGGAGCGGCCAGCGCCATCCCCGGTAGCAGGGCCGTGGCACAGGCCCCGGCGGCGAGGACGCCGAGGAAACTGCGAATTCTACGCAACTGGACACCCCGTGAGATCGAAAGCGGACGAAGGAAGCCGATCGGCGAAGCCCACCGGGGCCCGACGCGAGCGAAGAAGGGGCCGCAAGCCTGCGGGATTGCGGCCACAGTAGGGGCTGGCGGCAAGACCGGCAACCCCTGCCGGCATTGGCCGGGAATGGACAATGCGCATATCCGGATCAGTGCCGGACAGTGACCTGCCAGCCCGGCGGGGAACACCCATGGCCAGCTTCGATGGGCCTCGGGCGGATCCCGAGGTGGGGCAGGCCGACGTGTCGAACTGCCCCACCTCGATCGGCGCCGACCGGCCCGTAGGCCTGAGCCACCGGTCGGTCCGCCGGCTCGGGAGCGGCTCAGAACCCGAGGACGGCCCTGCCCCCGACCACCGGCAACCGCAGCTCGCTGTCGACCGGGGCGACCCGCAGCCGGGTGCCGCCGAGCGGCAGCAGGGTGTACTCCTGGTCGGTGGAGAAGACGACCAGGCCGATCCGGTGGCCGGCCGGGAAGACGTAGTCCTTCGGCTCCAGGGTCCACCGGTAGTCGTACAGCTTGCCCTGCTTCACCGGCCGGGTGCGGGCCGGGTCCGTGCGGTTCTGCGGGTCCATCCAGCCCCTGGTCACCACCGTCGGTGCGGCGGTCGATCCGGCCGGGCCGTAGTCCACCAGGTACACGGTGAGGTTGGCGTCCGGCTTGTTGTCGATCGCCATCCGCAGCCGCATCTCCGGCCGGCCGGAGATGCGGACGTCCTGGCTCAGGGCCGGGGAGCGGTAGACGAGCCGGTGCGGGCTCGCCGTGTCCGGGTTGGCCACCAGGGTGTCCGGGTGGATGGTCCGGCCCTCGTCGACGAAGCCCTGCTCGACCTTCCCCTTCGGCCGCTTGCCGGCGGTGAGCGTGCCCGGCCCGGTGGCGTCGGTCGCGGCCAGCTTCAGCCCGACCTCACGGGCGCCCGGGTCGGGCCAGTTGGCGTACGTGGTGTAGACCCGGTTCTCCCGCTGCACCACCGCGGTCGGCTCGTCCATGATCCCGTTGCGTACGCCCCAGAGCCAGTAGTCGAACCAGCGGTTCTCGGTCTGCTTGTAGGTCCAGGTCCGGCCGTCGGGCAGGGTCACCGACGCGTTGCTGCCCGGGCCGCCGTGCCCGCCCTGGTGCAGCCAGATCCTGCGCGGGACGTCACGCCGGGCCAGCTCGTCCCACCAGCCGGCGAAGTGCTCGGTCTTCACGTTCCAGTCGTTGAGGCCGTGCACCACGAAGACGCTCGCCTCGACGCGTCGGGCGTCGAGGTGGTCGCGCTCCCGCCAGAACCTCGTGTAGTCGCCGGTCACCCTGTCCTGCTCCGCGGTGAGCCGGGCGATCTCGTCGGCACAGGGCCCCTCGGCCCGGGCCTGGCCGGCGGTGAACCGGGCCAGGACGTCGGTGTCCTCGCCCTGGAACGTCCCGGGCGCGACGACCAGCCCGTTGGCCCGGTAGTAGTCGTACCAGCTGCTGATCGCGGCGACCGGCACGATCGTGCGGAGACCCTCGACCCCGGTGGTGGCCACCTGGTTGGGCAGCGTGCCGTTGTAGGAGACGCCGGTCATGCCGACCGCGCCGGTGGTCCAGCCGGCGCTGACCGGCGCGCCGTTCGCGTCGTACCCCGGCGCACGACCGTTCAGCCAGTCGACGACCGCCCTGGTGCCGAGCGTCTCGGCCCGGTCGCCGCTGGTCGGACACCCGTCGGAGTCGCCGGTGCCGACGCTCTGGCCGAGCACCACCGCGTAGCCGCGCGGCACGTAGTAGTCGTCCAGCGAGCCGGGCAGGTTGGCCTTCGCCCCGGCCCGCTGGACACCCAGGTCGAGTGCCCGCAGCCCGGAGCCGCGGGTCAGGCCGTTCTGCGGCAGCTCGTCCACCAGCACGCTCGGGTACGGCACGTCGCCCCAGACGTCCTTGCGGTACGGGCTGTGCTCGAAGATGACCGGCACCTTGAGCCCCTGGGTGGCGGTCTCGCGGGGCCGGGAGATGTCGATCGCCACCCGGTCGAGCCGGCCGTCGTGGTCGGTGTCGACGGTGGTCTGCACGTACACCCGCTCCTCGATCGCGTCGGCGAGCGAGAACACCGGCTGGGTCATGCCGTCGA
Organism: Micromonospora echinaurantiaca; assembly: GCF_900090235.1. NCBI lineage: Bacteria > Bacillati > Actinomycetota > Actinomycetes > Micromonosporales > Micromonosporaceae > Micromonospora > Micromonospora echinaurantiaca. The sequence goes on from NZ_LT607750.1 coordinate 4,341,358, forward strand.
CGACCACGATGCCGGGTGGGGTGGTGGCCGCGGGTCGGGCCGCCGCCGGGGCGGCGCTGAGCAGCAACGCGCCGGACACGCCGACGGCGAGTAGGGCCAGGGAGGGGGAACGACGCACGCGCGTCTCCCTTCGGTCGGGCTGATGGCCACGCTCGGCCAGGGGTGTCCCGAACATGTCACAGGTTGGGCGCTGTCGGCAGTCCCGTCGATCGGTCGGACCGACGGTCCATCCACACCAGAGTGAGGCGGACGCGGCCGGCCCCGATCAGCGGGACGGCCCGGCCGGCCAGAACTGGAACAGGAACGACTCCACGCCGCGCAGCTCCTCGATGCCGGCCCGGGGTGTCGCCGCGGCGATGCGGGACCGCCCACTGCTGTACGCCCGCAGCTCGTAGCGGCCGGGCGGGCCGACCCGGAGGACGTGCGTGTCGGTCGGCTGGATCTCCAGGTAGCCGCTGTCCAGCCGGACCTGTCCGGCCTTGCCGCTCTCCCACCCGTCGAGCACGGGCGGTGCCGCGTCCCAGATCTCGACGGTCACGGTCGCGTAGTGGTCGGTGGCGCCGGCGCTGATCGCCACCACGCAGTTCGGGGTGACCGACAACCAGTCCCCGCCGGACAGGCCGTAGTCGCCGGCGTCGTCGAGGAGCACGATCATGCGGCGCGAGACGAGTGTCTCCGTCTCCAGCCGGGCCAGGCATCGGGGCATCGGCGGTCCTTCCCGGCCGCGACCGTGCCCGCCAGCGGCGTGGCGGGCACGGTCGGCGCCGTGACGGTGTCGGTGGGCACCCGGCGTACCGGGCACCCGGCCGACCTTACTGGTGGATCTGCAGGGATCCCCCGCCCAGCGGTTGGGGATCGCTCACGTCCAGGTCGTAGCCGGCCTGGCCGCGGTTGTCGTAGAGCAGTGTCTCCTGGGGGTACGGCCCGGCCGACAGCGGCCAGACCACCAGCCGTACGGCATCCGGCGTGTCGATGCCGTACGCGACGAACCCGTAGCCGGGCACGCCGTTGACGGTGCCGATGCCCTTCACCGCGACCTTCCGGTCGACGGTGACCACGAGCCACTCCAGCGCGGTCGAGTCGAGGTCGAACGCGGCGCCCTGCAACGAGGCGTTCACCTTGCCGCCACCGGGCACCGGCCCCGTCTCACCGGGCAGGTACTTCGGGTTGAAGGTGACGGTCAACTTGCCGGCCGCGTCCGGGTGGTCGACGAGCGCCCCGGCCGGGGAATCGAGGAAGCCACCCTGGGTGCTGAACCCGCCATCAGGGTCGTAGACGATCACCAGGACGCTAGCCGCGCCGGCGATCCCGCCGTCGTCGTCGGTGACGCCGGTGCTGATCGTGTACATCCCCGCCCGGGTGTAGGTGTGCTCGCGTACGCACTGCCGCCCGTACGAGGTGAAGTTCTGGGAGGTGCCGTCGTCCCAGTTCACCGCGCAGACGTGGGTGTCGTTCAGGCCGGGGTCGGTGAAGTCGGCGGTCAGCTTGACCGACGTGCCGACCCGGAACACCTGCCACGGCGTGGGCGTGACTATGCCGCTCGCCGTGGCGGGTGCGGCGGTGACCACCAGCGGGGCGGGCTGCGACCCGGCGACCGCGGGGGCCACGTTGTGCACGGTGACCGTCGCGCTGTCGCTGACCGAGCCGTTGACCCCGTCGTTGGCCGACAGCGTCACCGTGTAGGTGCCGTCGTCGGTGCAGCTGATCCCGGTGGTGGTGCTCCCCTCGGCGGTGAAGCTGCAGGAGGCGCCCGGGTCGGTGTCCGGCCCCGGCGCGTACGTCCAGCCGGTCGTCGGCGTGCTCTCCGCGTCGGACGCGCTGCCGCTGAGCGTGATGACCGAGCCCTCGTCGCCGCTGACGTCCTGCCCCGCGTCGACGGTCGGCGGCAGGTCGGTGACCCCACCGTCGTCCGGCTCGTCCTCGCACGCCTCCGGGCCGCTGGTGTCCGGCACGTCGGTGATGTGCACGAAGAACTCGTCCTCCGCGGCGGTGGGCACGGTCGGCTGCCAGACCAGGACCCGGTCGTCGCGGTAGTACCGCTTCAGCGCCAGTCCGGCGCACCGGTTGTCGGCCGCCGTCACCCCGAGCACGGAGAAGTTCCAGTCACCGACGCCCGCTCCCTCCCGGGTCGAGGCGAACGGGAATTCGTCGCACTGCTGGTCCGGCGGGTTGTACTTCTCCGCCGGCAGACCCAGCTCGTAGTAGGGGAAGCCGCGCTGGCAGGCCTGGTCCTTCTGGTAGCTGTTCCGGCTGTAGTAGGTGCCGCCGGCCGGGTGGCTCGGCACGGTCTCGGTGATCCGGTGCAGACCGGGCGCGTCGCGGTTGTCGACGAACTTGCCGGGGACCTGCTTGCCGTCCTTCAACGGCCACGACGTGCAGCCGGGATCCAGCGCGCACTGGATGTGCCGCGCCACCTCGCCGTGCTTCGGGCTGATCGCCGAGTACTGCAGGTGCGGGATGACGTCGTCGAAGATGCACGCCTTGGACCGGCTGCGGGCGAAACCGACGGACGCCGAGTCGCACCGGATCGTGTGCGACTGCGCGAACTTCTGCGCCGGCACGCCGGGCAGCACGTGGGAGAAGACCCGTGACTTCAGGTGCCACAGGTGCCGCTTGACCTTGTCCGGGCCGTCGCCGCTGTCGGACGACGCCACCGTCCAGGAGTGCCAGCTTCCGTCGGTGTTCCAGTCGTCCATCGTCTTGCCCGCGGTCGCGCCGCCGGCCGAGCATCCGTCGAGCCAGCTGTCGCAGTCCGCCCATACGTGCAGCAGGGCGCTGCGCAGGGCTGCCTGATCCCACGGCCAGCCGCCCTCGTAAACCGCCGAGCCGGGCTCGGAGCGCAGGAAGACCCGCACGTCGCGGTTGCCGTCGTCGCGACCGTACGCGGCGGCCCGGAAGATCACGCTGACCCGGCCCACCTCGTCCTGGTCCTCGTCGAGCACGATGCCACCGATGCGGCCGCGCTGGCACCAGTGGAAGCGGTTGTAGACCCGGCCGTACTCACCGCGGCCGCCGTCGCTGTCCCAGCACGGGGCGAGGTAGCTCTCGTCCGGCGCTGCTGGCGGCCGGCGCGCCCCGCTCGGGGCCGCCAGCGCGGTGCCCTCCCCGGCACCGGAGAAGGACTTGTCGCCCAACCGCTCCGCCAGGGCGCGGGCGTCCTCCGCGGTGGGCTCGCGCTCCTCCGCCGGCGCGAGCGACCGCTGCGCGGCCTGCGGCACCGCGTCGCCGTCGGCCTCGATCGGTGCGAAGAACGGCCGGATCGTGAACGGCTCGGCCGTCGGCAACTCCGTCGTGGATGGTTCGGCCGCCGCGGCTCCCGGCGCCGCCACCAGCGCGGTCATCACGAGAGCCGTCGAGAGGGCCGCAGCCGCCAGTCGGCATCTCAGCCCGTGGTGTATCGCCACGTCACACCCTCCAATTCCGGCCAGGTGCCGGCTCCACCGCGCGACATCCATGGACGGTCATATATGGAGGGCACGCTAGCCCGGCCGGCACCGAGCCGTCCGCCCCGTGCTGACCGAATTGCTCGATTGCAACCCTTAGCGGATGGAACTTTCTTCACCTGATTGCGCAGTACCGCGAAGACGAGCACCCTCCGGACGCACCCGGCAGCGTCCTCCGGTGCTCAGTCGTTCTCCCCGTCGGGGCCATCCCGACCGACGGTCCCGCCGCCACCCCGGCCGGGCGCCGCGAGCGCCAGCAGCCCGATCGCGAGGACCGCCAGGAGCGCCAGCAGCGGCGCCGTGACCAGGCCGGCCGACGGGGCGTCGAGGATCGCGGTGGCGACGAAGGCCTCGGAGCGGACTCCGACCGCCAGGAACGCCTGTGGCTCGGCGACCGCGTCCGCCTCGGGCCAGACCATCGGCCGGGCCGGCCCCGTGGCCGTCAGGTCGGCGCTGAGCACGGCGGCGGTCAGCAGCAACGCGCCCAGCACGGCCGGCACGCCGGAGCGCCACCGCCGGCCGGCGGCCACCACGAGCACCGCCAGCGCGGCGGCGACCGCCACCATGGTCGGCACCCGGGCGGCGAGCGTGACCAGCCGCCGGGCCAGCGTCCCGCCGCCGAAGTCGACGAGCAGGACGACCGCCACCACCGCGACGACGGCCCAGCCGATCCGGCGCGGCCACCGCGCCTCGGTCCGCGGCCGGTCGGCCAGTGTCAGCACCGTGCCACCGCAGATCAACGACACACCCAGCAACGTCGGCCAGTGCTCGGTGAGCTGGGCCGACAACGCCTCACCCAGCCAGGCCAGGTCGGTGCCGACCGAATACGGACCGGGCGTGCTCAGCGGCGCGTAGAACGGCGACAGGTACCTCGGCCCGCCCAAATCCCGGGCCGCCACCACGGCGTCGACCGCGAGTACGGCGACACCGGCAGCCACGGCGGGGCGGCCCCGCCCGCCGCCGAGCAGCACGATCGCGGCAAGGCCGGCGAGAGCCACGCCGGTCGCCTGCCCGGCGAGCACCGGCGCGTCCGACAGCGCGCCGAGGACGTGCACCACCGCCGCGCCGCCGACCACCGACCAGCACACCGTTCCCGCAGACAGCCGCACGGCGCACATCCAATCACGCCGATCCGGGTCGGCGCGCGGCGGTTCGACCGCGGGGAGCGCCGCCGCACTACGTGCCGAAGGCGCTGAGCTCGCGGGCCGGGACGGGCACCACCGCCATTGATGATCGACTTGTGTTGAGCTGATGACGGCGGACGGCAGGGTAGGCTCACCTTCCGGGGTGCCCGGGAGGCGACGCGACCCGAGGAGGCACGACATGGAGAAGGCCAAGGTCGAGCAGACCGGCACGAAGAAGCTCGCGCTCAAGGTCCGCAAGCTGGAGAAGCTGGAGACGACGGCCGTCCGCGACGCGGTCGGCGGCTGATTCCACGCCCGGCACTTCGGTCGCCATCAAACATCGGGGGTGGCGACCGAAGTGCCGTCTCCACACCAGGTTCCGTCCGGACCCGGTCCGGGTCGGTCCGGGTCGGGCCCCTGTCCCAGCGAGCGCTTGTGAGGTCGCGGATGCCCATACTCAGGCCGCGCGTCAAGAGCGTGCACCAGCCGTACCGCCTGCCGGGAGACCGACTGCTCATCGGCCTGATGCAGTACGGCGTGGCCGCCGAGATCCAGGACGACGAGGACGGCACCATCGCCCGGCTCCTGACGTTGCTGGACGGCACCCGCGACCTGGCTGAGATCTGCGCGGACCTCGCCGTCACTCACCCGGGTCTCGACGAGGAGAGCGTCCGCGAGGTGGTGAACCAGCTGATCGAGCAGGGGTTCATCGAGGACGCCGGCGCGCCGCTGCCCGACGGATTCCCGCCCGAGGCCGCCGCCCGGTACGACCGTGCACGACACTTCTACTCCTGGATCGACCCCGCTCCGCGGCAGTCGCCCTTCGAGGTCCAGGCGCGGATCGGCCGGGCCCGGGTCGCCCTGCTCGGCCTCGGTGGCACCGGTACCGCGGTGGCCGCCGGCCTGGTCGCCAGCGGCGTCGGCAGCCTGCACTGCGTCGACTTCGACGTCGTCGACGAGCCGAACCTGACCCGCCAGTTGCTCTACACCGAGCGCGACGTCGGCCAGCCGAAAGTGAAGGTCGCGGTGGAGCGGCTGCGGGCGATGAACTCCCGGGTGGAAATCACCGGTGAGGAGTGCCAGGTGCGCTCCGCCGAGGACGTCGTCCCCCTGATGGCCGGCTGCGACGCCTTCGTGCTCTGCGCCGACAAGCCCGTGCGGCTGATCCAGAGCTGGACGAGCGAGGCCGCGCTGCGTACCCAAACGCCCTGGTTCATGGCCCTCTACACCGGCCCGATGACCGTCGTCGGCTCGTTCCTGCCGTACCAAACCGGCTGCTACACCTGCCTGTGCCGCCGTCAGAACCAGCACGAGTTCTACACGAACGGCACGCCGCTGATCCAGGTGGAGCGGCCCAACGCAGTCATCGCAGCGAGCGCCAACGTCACCGGGCACATGTGCGCACTGGAGGTCCTCTACCACCTCGGCGGGCTGCCGCGGCAGGTCGTCGGGCGGGTCTTCCACCACAACGTCGCACGCTGGGAGCATCAGTACTTCGTGGACGTGTCGCGCGACCCCGACTGCCCCTCCTGCGGGCCCGGAGCACCGCTGACGGTGCGGAGATGACCGGGATGGAGGCGGCGTCGGCAGGGTCGGGCGTGGCGACCGACAGCCTTGTCCGGTTCCACCCGCTTCGGGTCCGTCCGTCCGACGACGACCCGGACATGGTGGTGGCGGGTCGGCCGGACGTCGGCGAGTTCGTGGAGTTGCCGGCGGTCGGCGCCCGGGCCGTCGAACTGCTCGACGCCGGGCTGTCGATCGGCGCGGCCGAGCACCGGCTCGTCACCGAACACGACGTCGACGTCGATTTGGTGGACCTGGTGGAGGCGCTGCGCGAGGCGGGCCTGGTCGCGAAAATCGACGGTCGGCCGGTCGTCGACCCGCACCGCCCGCTCCGACCGCACCTGCCCGGCCTACGGGCCGGGCACGTGAGCTGGCTCTTCGGCCCGGCGGCGAAGCTGGCCTACCTGGCGCTGGTCGCGACGACCCTGGTCACCGTCGTACGCGATCCCGACCTGCTGCCGTCGTACCGGGACTTCTTCTGGACCGACTACGTCGGCCTCGCCGTGCTGGTCAACACCGCGCTCTTCTCAGTCACAGTGACGATTCACGAGCTGAGCCACCTGGTCGCGGCCCGCTCGCTGGGCGCGCCGGCGCGGATCCGGTTCGCGACCCGGCTGCACCACCTGGTGCTGGAGACCGACGTGACGGCGATCTGGTCGGTGCCGCGCCGGAACCGGTACCGGGTCTACCTGAGCGGGCTGCTCTGGGACCTCGCCGTCGTCTGCGGCGCGCTACTGCTGATCGGGTACGCCGGGCCGCCGCCGCTGGTCGAAGGGCTGCTGGCCGCCGTCGTGCTGGTGATCGTCATGTCGATGGTGCTGCAACTGCACGTCTACATGCGCACCGACCTCTACTTCGTCCTGCTCGACCTGCTGCGGTGCCGCAACCTGTTCCACGACGGCCTCGCGTACGCCCGACACCTGCTGCGCCGGTGCGGCCACGCGGCGCTGCCCCGCCGGGTGGCGGCGGCCGGGACGGATCCGAGCGCCGAGCTGCCGGCGCACGAGCGCCGCGCGGTGCGGCTCTACTCGGCGGCGGTCGTGCTCGGCAGCCTGGTCGCGCTGGCCAGCTTCGTCGGCTTCGGGATCCCGATCCTGCTGAACGGGGCGGTCCAGGCCGGCTCGGCGGTGATCGCCGGCGCGACCGGTGGAAGCCTGCTCGCGGCCGTGGACGGGGCGCTGGTGCTGGCGGTCGAGGGCACCCTGCAGGCGATCTACCTCGGCACGCTCTACCGCCGGCACGCCCGTCGCCGCCGGACGCCGGCCAGCAACCGGGACGTGCCGCGGGCCGCGCCGATGCCCGCCGGCTGACCGGGCGGGGTGGCCCGCTCGGCCGGCCGCCACCCCACCCCGGGACGCCACGTTGCCCATTTCCCGCCCTCGCCTACTGTCGAGCCTGACACGGCGACCGCGAGCCACCGATCGCGGTCGCCCTGACCGGCGCTTCGGAGGGCGAACAGGTGCCAGCGGTGACGTTCCGGCTGCTCGGTCCGGTCGAGGTGCGCGTCGACGACCGGCCGGTACCCGTGGGCGGCCCGCGTAGCCAGGCCATGATGGCCGCGCTGCTGCTGGAAGCCAACCGCCTGGTCCCGGTCTCCCGGCTGGTGGACGCCGCCTGGGGCGACCATCCCCCGGCGAGCGCCGAGGTGCAGGTCCGCAACCGGGTGGCCGCCGCGCGGCGAGCGATGCGCGAGGCCGGACTTCCCGCCGACGTCATCGGCACCCAGGGCTCCGGCTACCTGCTGACGGTCGCCGACGGTCAGCTCGACCTGGACGTCTTCGAGGCACGGGTCCGCCAGTCCGACCGGCACCTCGACCAGGGCGCGCCGGAGGCCGCCGTGGCCAGCCTCCGGGAGGCGCTGGCGCTGTGGCACGGCCCGGCGCTGGACGGCCTGCGTACGCCGGCGCTGACCGCCGCCGCCCAACGCCTCGACGAGCGCCGGATGACGGTGGTCGAGCGGTGCCTCGATCTCGAACTGGGCCTCGGCCGGTACGACGAGGTGATCGGCCGGCTGCTGGAACTCGTCGAGGCGTACCCGTGGCGCGAACCGCTGGTCGGCCGGCTCATGCGGGCGCTGTACCTGACCAACCGGCCGGGCGAGGCGCTGGACCGCTTCGACCAGTTCCGCCGCCGCCTGGTCCAGGAGCTCGGCGTCGACCCGACCCCGGAGCTGGCCCGGCTACGCGACCTGATCCTGCGCAACGACCCCAGCCTCCAGGTCGTACCAGAGCCGGTGGTGAAGGACCTCCACCAGGAGGTCCGCCGCGGTGCGCCGCGGCCGACGGGCCAGCCGACCGCCGACGCCCGGACCAGGACCGCGGCGCCGGAGCGACGTGGTGCGTCGGCCGGCGAGGTGCTGTGGTTCGGGTTGCTCGGCCCGCTGCGGGTGGAACGCGACGGCTCGGCGCTGCCGGCCCTCCCACCCCGCTCCCGCATCGTGCTGGCCTGCCTGCTGGTGCGGGCCGGTGACCCCGTCGATCTCGACACCCTGGCGGAGGAGATCTGGGGCATGGATCCGCCCGCGGCGGCCCACGCCGAACTGCGCGAACTCGTCGACGCCGTCCGGCACCACCTCGGCCCGACCGGTCAGGACCTGCTGGTGCCCGCCCGGGACGGTTACGTCCTGCACCTGACGCCGGACCAGCTCGACGCGCAGACCTTCCGGCAGCTGACCGGCGCCGCCCGGACCGGCAACGATCAGGATCAGGCGCTGTCCCTGCTGGACCGGGCGTTCGCCCTGCGCCGCGGAGTGACGCTCGCCGACGTACGAACCGGACCGCTGCTCAGCTGGTACACGGCGCAGCTCGACGCGGAGTTCACCTACGCCGTGGAGGAGCAGGCCGCCCTGCTGTTGCGCCTGGATCGGGCGAAGGACGCGGTGCCGCTGCTGCGCCGGCACGTCGCCGCCAATCCGACCCGGGAACGGGCGCACGCCCTGTTGATGAACGGGCTCAGCCAGGCCGGCGATCCGGCGGGGGCGCTGGAGGCGTACGAACGTGCCCGGCTGGCCCTGCGTGAGCAGCTCGGCATCGAACCGGGGCCGGATCTGCGGCAGGCCCACCGTGCGGTGCTGACGCATGACAAGACGCTCTGGACGCCCGGCGATCCGGTCACCGGTCCGGCGCCGTCGGCGGAACCGGCCGGGGTCCGACCGCGGCAGTTGCCGCCCGCGCCAGCCGTACTGGTCGGCCGGGTTCGGGAGCGCACCGCCCTGCGGCTCGCCGCCGGTGCGTCCCGCACCGGAGCGCGTCCGGCCGTGCTCGCCCTCAACGGCCCCGCCGGCTCCGGAAAGTCGACCCTGGCGGTGTGGCTGGCGCACCGGTTCGCCGACCGGTTCCCGGACGGCCAGCTCTACCTGGACCTGCAGGGTTCCACCCCGGCGCTCACCCCGCTCACGCCGCTCGCGGCACTGACCCGGCTGTTGACCGGCCTGGGCCTGCCCGCCTCGGCGATCAGTGGCGACCACGCGGAGGCGACCGCCCAGTTCCGCTCCCTGTCGGCCAGCCGCAAGGTGCTGATCCTGCTCGACAACGCCATCGACGCGCACCAGGTCGCCACGCTGTTGCCCGCGTCGGCGGACTGCCTGGTGCTGGTGACCAGCCGGATAATGCTCAACTCGCTGGACGGCGCGGTGCACGTGCCGGTCGGCCCGCTGTCACCCGCGGAGTCCGTACGGATGCTCGCCGAGCTGGTCGGTGCGGAACGGGTGGCCGCGGAGCCGGAGCAGGCCGCCCGGCTCGGCCGGCTGTGCGAGCACCTTCCGTTGCCGCTGCGGGTGGTCGGTGCCCGGTTGGCCGCCCACCCGGCGCTGTCGCTCCAGCGGCTGGCGGACCGGCTGACCGACGAGCGCAACCGGCTGGACCTGCTGGAGCTCCCCCAGTTCAGCGTCCGGGCCTGCCTGCGCTCCGGGTATCAGCAGCTACACGAATCCGGGACCCTGGTGGACCAGCAGGCGGCCCAGGCGTTCCGCCTGCTGGCGGAGCTGGCCGTGCAGCCGTTCGACGCCGCCGCCGTCTCCGCGCTGTTGGACGTGCCGGCGGCCCGAGCCGACGCCGTCGTGGAACGCCTGGTCGAACTGCAGCTGCTGGAGCTGCTCGAGTCCGACCGGTACCGCCTGCACGACCTGCTGCGGCTCACCGGCCAGGAACTGATCGACGCCGACGGAGGCGGGCCCGAGACGCGCGCCGCCGCCGAGCGGATCATCGCCTACTACGTGGCGACCGCCTGGCGGGCGGCCAACATCGTCCGGCCGGGACCGCTCGACCGTGGGCCGGTCGAGTCCCCGCACGCGGTGACCTTCCCCGACCCGACGGCCGCCAACGGCTGGCTGGAGCGCGAACTCCCCACGCTGCTGGCCGTCGCCCGCCGTCATCCCGGCACGGCCGCACTGGATCTGCTGCGGGCGATCGGCCCCTACCTGGCGCCCCGGTCCCGTTGGGCGGAGCTCGGTGAGCTCGCGGCGCTCGCCCGGGACGCCGCCGCCGGCGATCTGGCGGGTGAGTCGCTGGCCCTGACCTCACTGGGGCTGGCCCGGCACCGGCTCGGTCACCAGCAGGAAGCGCTGGCGCAGCTCGAGGCCGCGCTGGCGATCCGGAAGCGGACCGGTGACCCGCTGCAGGCGACGACGTTGCAGATCATCGGGTTGATCTACTACGAGATCGAGCGGCCCGCCGACGCCGTCTCCTGTTTCGTCCAGGCGTACCGGCTGTACCGGAAGGCGGGTAACGGCTTCAACATGGCGGTCAGCCTGCACAACCTCGGCGAGGCGTACGACGTCCTGGGCCGCCCGGCGGCCGCGGAGCGCTTCGCCCGCCGCGCGTTGGCGGCCCGGCAGGCGCTCGGCGACCGGTTCCTGGCGATGTCCCGCGTGTCGGTCGGCCGGGCCCTGGTCCGGCAGGGCCGGGCCGAGGAGGCCGGCTCGTGGCTGGACCATGGCATCGCCGAGGCCCGCGAGGTGGGATACGGCGAGGCGGAATGGCACGGCCTGATCGTCCGGTCCGAGGTCGCGGTGCGCCGCGGCGAAGCCGAGGCCGCCCTCGCCGACCTGCACCGCGCGGGTCACCTCGCCGAGGGCCTGGGCCGCCCCTTCCTGTACGGCATCGTGCTGCGGCAGTCCGCCCGGGTGCACGAGATGACCGGGGACCTCGGCCTCGCCGAGTCGAGCCGGGCCGCCGCGCGGGAGATCCTGGACAACTGCGTGACCGGCCGCGATCCCGGGATCGAGAGGTTCCTGGCCGACACCGATCCGGACCGCCGGACGGCGCGTGCCGCCGACCACCGCCGGCCGGGCGACGGCGACCACGGCGGCGCGGACCGGTCCGGGGCGGCAGCCGTCGCTGGCCGGGTCGGCACCGTCGGCGTCCGGCGGCGGTGAGCGACGCTCAGCGGGCCCGCAGGTTGGCGCGCAGGGCGCCGAGGACCACGCCGGGCGTGGCCAGCGAGCGTGGGTGCGCGCGCATGGAGACGACGTCGTTGAAGCGCCGGGCGGTCGGCACGTCCGTGACGGTCGCCGTGACGATCTGCCGGCTGACCCAGCTGGAGAGCCGGTAGCCGCGCGGGTAGGGCCCGTCGACGTGCGGCAGCGCCAGGTCGGCGGAGGTCGACATCGACCAGGCGGCGTCGACCACCACCTTCTGCAGGGCGAGGAACTGGCGCGCGGGCACCCGCAGATCCGGCCCGGACCGCAGGTACGTCGACAGGCAGGCCGCGTGCAGCGCCGCCGCCGTCATCCCCTGCCCGTACACCGGGTTGAAGGACGCCACCGCGTCGCCGACGCTGATCAGCCCGGCCGGGAACCGCTGCAGCGCGGCGAACTCCCGCCGCCGGCTGTCGGCGTGGCGGTAGGTCTGCACGTCGCCGAGCAGTTCACTGCCGGCGACCTCGCCGAACTCCGGTGGGAACTGCTCCCGCAGCCGGCGGACGAAGTCCTCGGCGGTACGCCCCGGCCGGTTGTCGCCGTAGCCGGCCATCATGGCCATCCACCGGCCGTCCTCGATGGCGAAGAACGCGGCCCCGGCCACGTCGGACGCCACCCTCGGGGTGTGCAGCGCCATGACGACCGTCAGGTCCGGATCCGCCTCCCGGCGGCGGAACAGCGCCGTCGCGTAGTTGAGGTGCACGGTCATCCGCCGGGTGACCGGCCGCTCCCAGCCGGCCTGTTCCAGCCAGTCGGACAGCCGGCTCGACCGGCCCATGGCGTCCACCACGAGGTCCCCGCTCTCGACGCCGGACATCCCGTCGACGTCGAAGCGCACCCCGGTGGTCACGGCGCCGTCGACCACCAGGCCGGTGGCGCGGGCGGTGACCGTCTTGACGTTGGGCAGGCGGAGCACCTGCTGGCGGATCAGCCCTTCCAGCAGCGGCCGGCTGCCCGCCAGGCTGTCGGCGTCGTCGGGTACGACGACCTTCCGTCGGCCGTCGAGGTAGCTCCGCCGGGCTGCCGGCGGGGCCTCCACCGCCCCCTGGGCCAGGGCCTGCTCGCGGAACCCGGGAAACAGCTGCTCGAGCTGGAGGAAGCCGCCGGGCAGCAGCGCGTGCAGCTGCGTCCCCTGTGGCACCCCGGGCCGCCCGCCGGGCGCGTGCAGGTCGTCCCGGTCGAGGATGACGACGCTCTCCGCGTGGTCGGAGAGCACCCGCGCGGCGAGCAGCCCCGCGACGCTGCCGCCGACCACCACGGCCTTGCCCAGCACCGGCCACGACCGCTCGGGGGGTCGCACCGCGTTCAGCGCCGCGAAGACCCGAGCCGGGGAGAGGGACATGGTGCTCTCCAAGGGGTACGAGGTGTGGCCTCTGCTCGCCTGGCGGCGATCGTGCCTGGGCGGGCCGGCGGACGAGCCGCCCGACGATCGTCGCACGGACCACGGGCCACCGCCCGGACGGGTTTCCGACAAATCAGGCGTCGTACCGCCGCTGCCCGGCCGCACCATGCTGCTCGGCAGTGGGGCAGGGTCCGGCGGGTGTGCGGCCGGCCACCGGCGACGGTACCGACAGCCGGACCGACGACGGGCGGGCCGGTCGGCGTACGCCGACCGGCCCGCAGGTCGGGATCAGGCGAGGTCGAACCGGTCCAGGTTCATCACCTTGACCCACGCCGCGACGAAGTCCCGGGCGAACTTCTCCCGCGCGTCGTCGCCCGCGTAGACCTCGGCGAGCGCGCGCAGCTCCGAGTTGGACCCAAAGACCAGGTCGACGCGGCTGCCGGTCCACCGGACCTCACCCGTGGCGGCGTCGAGACCCTCGAAGGTGTTCGCGTCCTCGGACGTCGCCCGCCACGTGGTGCCCAGGTCGAGCAGGTTGACGAAGAAGTCGTTCGTCAGCGAGCCCGGGGTGCTGGTGAGGACACCCAGCGGCGACTGCTGGTAGTTGGCGCCCAGGACGCGGAGACCACCGACGAGGACGGTCATCTCGGGCGCGGTCAGGGTCAGCAGGTTCGCCTTGTCGACCAGGAGGAACTCGGCCGGCAGGCGGTTGCCCTTGCCGAGGTAGTTGCGGAACCCGTCAGCGGCCGGCTCCATCGCCGCGAACGACTCGACGTCGGTCTGCTCCTGGGTCGCGTCGGTGCGTCCCGGGGTGAAGGGAACGTCGATGTCGAAGCCGGCGTTCCGCGCGGCCTGCTCGACGCCGACGCCGCCGGCGAGCACGATCAGGTCGGCGAGCGAGACCTTCTTGCCGCCGGTCTGGGCGGCGTTGAACGACTCCTGGATGCCCTCCAGGGTGCGCAGCACCCGCGCCAGCTCGTCGGGGTCGTTGACCTCCCAGCTGTTCTGCGGCTCCAGGCGGATGCGCGCGCCGTTGGCGCCGCCGCGCTTGTCGCCGCCGCGGAAGGTCGACGCCGACGCCCAGGCGGTGGAGACCAGCTGGGGCACCGACAGGCCGGAGGCGAGGATCTGCGCCTTGAGGGCGGCGACGTCGTCGGCGTCGACCAGCTCGTGGTCCACCGCCGGGACCGGGTCCTGCCAGACCAGTACCTCGGTGGGGACCTCGGGGCCGAGGTAGCGCTGGATCGGGCCCATGTCGCGGTGGGTCAGCTTGAACCAGGCCCGGGCGAAGGCGTCCGCGAACTCGTCCGGGTGCTCGTGGAAGCGCCGGGAGATCTGCTCGTAGACGGGGTCGAACCGGAGGGCCAGGTCGCTGGTCAGCATCCGCGGCTCGCGGCGCTTGGTCGGATCGTGCGCCTCCGGCACCATGTCGCTGCCCGCGCCGTTCCTCGGCCGCCACTGGTTGGCACCCGCCGGCGACTTCACCAGCTCCCAGTCGTAGGCGAACAGGATGTGGAAGAACTCGTTGTCCCACCGGGTCGGGTGGTAGGTCCAGGTCACCTCGAGGCCGCTGGTGATCGTGTCCGCGCCCTTGCCGGTGCCGAAGCTGCTCTTCCAGCCCAGGCCCTGCTGCTCGATCGGGGCGGCCTCCGGCTCCGGGCCGACGTGGTCCGCCGGGCCGGCGCCGTGGGTCTTGCCGAAGGTGTGGCCGCCGGCGATCAGCGCGACCGTCTCCTCGTCGTTCATCCCCATCCGGCGGAACGTCTCGCGGATGTCCCGGGCCGAGGCGACCGGGTCCGGGTTGCCGTTCGGACCCTCGGGGTTGACGTAGATGAGGCCCATCTGCACCGCGGCGAGCGGGTTCTCCAGCTCCCGGTCGCCGGTGTAGCGCTGGTTGCCCAGCCAGGTGGTCTCGGGGCCCCAGTAGACGTCCTCCTCCGGCTCCCAGACGTCGGCCCGGCCGCCGGCGAAGCCGAAGGTCTTGAAGCCCATCGACTCCAGGGCGACGTTGCCGGCGAGGATCATCAGGTCGGCCCAGGAGATCCGCTGACCGTACTTCTTCTTGACCGGCCACAGCAGGCGGCGGGCCTTGTCCAGGTTCCCGTTGTCCGGCCAGCTGTTGAGCGGCGCGAAGCGCTGCATGCCGGCGCCGGCGCCGCCCCGGCCGTCGCTGATCCGGTAGGTGCCGGCGCTGTGCCACGCCATCCGGATCATCAGCGGGCCGTAGTGGCCGAAGTCGGCCGGCCACCAGTCCTGCGAGGTGGTCAGCAGCTCCGCGATGTCGCGCTTCACGGCGGCCAGGTCGAGGCTCTGGAACGCCGCGGCGTAGTCGAACTCCTCACCGAGGGGATTCCGCACCGCGGGGTTCTTGGCGAGGATCTTGAGGTTGATGCTCTCCGGCCACCAGCCGCGGTTGCCGCCGCCCTGCGTCGGGTGGGGGGCGCGACCGTGCGCGACCGGGCAGCGGGACTCGCTGCCCGCCTCCGCGTCGTGGACGACGGCCTCGTGGTGCTGGGACATCGGGTTCTCGGACAACGCATTCCTTCCGTGGTGGGCGGAACAGTGGGATCAGGAGTTGCCAGCGGTGGAGCAGTCGGGGCAGCGGCCCCGGTAGACGACCTCGGCCTCGTCGATCGAGAAACCGTGGTCGTCGGACGCGGTCAGGCAGGGCGCCGCGCCGACGGCGCAGTCGACGTCGGCGATCAGGCCGCAGGACCGGCACACCACGTGGTGGTGGTTGTCCCCGGTCCGCGCCTCGTAGCGGGCCACGCTGCCGGGCGGCTCGATGCGCCGCACCAGGCCCGCGGCGGTCAGCGCGCGGAGCACGTCGTACACCGCCTGGCGGGACACCTCGGGGAGGTGCCTGCGCACGGCACCGATGATCGCGTCGGTGTCGGCGTGCGGGTGCGCGTGCACCGCGTTCAGCACCGCCACCCGGGGACGGGTCACGCGCAACGCGGCCCCGCGCAGCATCTGCTGGAAGTCCAGAGCCGTGGCCACGCCCGGAAGTCTGGCCGGTTTTCTGGAATGAGTCAAGAAAAAATCTCGGACGTCACCTCGGCCCGGCCAGGGCCGTCCGCCCCCGCCAGCTCACCGGACCTCGGCGGGCGGGGTCCGGCCGCCATCGAAAGTCGTTTGCCGCCGTACGGCCGGCTCCGGCAGGGTGACCTCCATGACGTTCTGACGGACCCTCGCCACGCACCGAGGCCCCCGCAGCGCCCCCGCAGCGCCGCCAGGGCGCCGCCGTGCCCTTCCGTCCATCCCTCTCCCCGAGAAGTGAGCGTCGTTGTCCCAGCAGCACGTCCGGCAGGAGTCCCTGCCGCAGCCCACCTCCGCCACCGTCACCGTCTTCGCCTCCCCCACCAGCTGGATCGAGTCCGACGCGGTCGCCCAGTGCCACCAGGTCGCCACCCTCGACGGCATGATCCACGTCGCCGGCATGCCGGACCTGCACCCCGGCAAGGGCGCGCCGATCGGCGCCGCCATGACGTCGACCGAGCTGTACCCGTTCCTGGTCGGCTCCGACATCGGATGCGGCATCGCGGTGTTCCCGATCAACCTCCGGCGCGTCGTACCCGAGAAGCTCGCCGCCCGGTTCCCCGACCTGGACCGCGCGCTCGACCCGGACCGGGACGCCGACGACCCGGCCTGGTCCGTCCTGACCGGCGAGGTGCCCGCCGGCCACGTCGACGGGCTCGGGACGGTCGGCCGGGGTAACCACTTCGTCGAACTGGCCCGGATCGGCACCGTCTTCGAGCCCGGCCACGCGAGCCGACTCGGGCTCGACGCCGGCGACCTCGTGCTCGTCGTGCACAGCGGTTCCCGCGGGCTGGGCGAGCGCATCCTGCGGGCGCACACCGAGGTCCACGGCGCCGGCCCCACCCCGGACCCCGCCGCCTACCTGGCGGCGCATGACGACGCCGTACGGTGGGGATCGCTCAACCGGCGGCTGCTGGCCGCCCGGGTGGCGTACGCCCTCGGGGCCGAGCCGACCGAGCCGGTGGTCGACCAGTGCCACAACCTGGTGCAGCGCCGCGACGGGGTCTACCTGCACCGCAAGGGCGCGGCGCCGGGCGACGGCCGGGACGTGCTGGTCGCCGGCACCCGCGGCACCCCCTCCCACCTGGTGGCCGCCCACGCCGGGCCGGAGGCCAACCACTCGGTGGCGCACGGCGCGGGGCGGAAGATGTCCCGCGCCGACGCGCTGCGCCGGGGCCGGGTCAAGCACACCGTCGAGGAGCTGCGCCGCACCCCGGTGGGGTCGCTGGTGGTCTGCGGCGACCGCCAACTGCTCTTCGAGGAGGCGCCCACGGCCTACAAGCGCATCGAGCGGGTGATCGGCGACCTCGTCGACCACGGCCTGGCCAGCCCGGTGGCCACCACGGTTCCGGTGGTCACCTACAAGACGCCCGACGTCGGGTCCACGCCCCGGCCGGACCGCCGGGACGACCGCCGCCGGCGAGGCCGGCGATGAGCGTCCACCTGCTGCTCTCCGCCGGGGACGGGAACAGGGTCAGCACGGCGGTCCGGGCCACCCACCGCCCCACGGGCCTGGTCGTCGTGGTCGACACCGAACGGCGGTTCAGCCTCAACCGCCGCACCGCGATCGAGCTGCTGCGGCAGCGCGTGGAGCCGGGGGGACGAGGCGGCGCGGCAGGCCGCCGACACCGCCCGGTGGCGCATCCACGACGACCTCGTCCGCGGCCACCCCATCCGGGTCGAACGCCCGTGACCGCCGGCGCGACGGTTCGTCAGTGCGCCGCCACGACCACCGGGTCCGAGCCCAGCTCGGCGAGCCGGGCCGGCCGGACGACCACCAGCAGCACCGCCGTCGCGGCCACCATGCCACCGGCGACCACCACGGCCATCGCCACCGCGCCGGTGCCCAGCACACCGACCAGCGGCGCGGCCAGCGCGCCGACGCCGAACTGCACGGCGCCGAGCAGCGCGGAGGCGGTGCCGGCCGCCTCCCCGTGCCGGGACAGCGCCAGGGCCGGCGCGTTCGGCATGGCGAGGCCCGCGGCGGCGAGCACCACCCACAGCGACACCAGCAGGCTCGGCAGCCCGCCGAGCCCGGTCGCCGCGAAGCCGAGCATCGCCAGCCCCGCCGCGGTCCCCACGCCCAGGGCCACGACGAGGATCCGCTGCGGCGGATAGCGGCGCAGCAGCCGTACGTTGAACTGGGTCGCCGCGATCAGCCCGACCGCCCCGGCGCCGAAGGCCAGCCCGAACTGCTGCTCGTCCAGGCCGTACTGCTCCTGCAGCACGAACGACGACCCGGCCACGTACGCGAACAGCGCCGCCATGGCCAGTCCGGCGACCAGGACCAGGCCCACGAACGTCCGGTCCCGCAGCAGCGAACCGTACCCGCTCATCGTCGCGGCCAGCCCGAGCGGCCGGCGGCGATCGGCCGGCAGCGTCTCGCGGAGGCCGAGGACGGCGACCACGACGAGCAGCACCCCGAACGCGGCCAGGGCCACGAACACGCCGCGCCAGTCCGTCCAGCGCAGCAGCCCGCCGCCGAGGGTCGGCGCGAGGATCGGCGCGGCACCCATGACCAGCAGCAGCCGGGACAGCAGCCGGGCGAAGGCCGCGCCGTTGAACAGGTCGCGGACCACGGCCATCGCGACCACCGAGGCCGCCGCGACGCCGAGGCCCTGCACCACCCGCAGGGCACCGAGCACCGCGATGTTCGGTGCGACGACACAGAGCAGTGACGCCACGACGTGCAGCGCGATGCCGGCGATCAGCGGCCCGCGCCGGCCGACGGCGTCGGAGAGCGGGCCGATCAGCAACTGGCCGAGGGCGAGGCCGGCCAGCGTGCCGGTGAGGGTCAGCTGGACCGCGGCCGACGTGGTGTGGAAGTCAGCGACGATCGCGGGGAGCGCGGGCAGGTACATGTCGATCGTCAACGGCCCGACCGCGATCAGCGACCCGAGCACGAGGACCAGCCGCAGGCGTTGCCGGGCGCTCATCAGGTCACCGGGCGTCAGCGGAGCCGCCGCAGCCTCGGGGACGTCGACGGTGGCGGTCATCGGATCGACTCCGACCGGTCGGCGGGCAGTCGGGCGGGAAACAGGTCAGGAGTCACACCTGACTCCAAATCCGGATCCGGTGATCTGATTCCCGGTCCGGCCCGAGGTAACGGAGGTCACAGGCGATCGTCCGGCTCCGTCCTCAGGTCGGGGATGCGCCGGCGGGGCGCGGCGGAGTCGGCCGGGCGGCCAGCTGTCGGCTCAGCCGGCGACCGGGACCGGCGCGCTGAGGCCGCCGGAGTTCCCGCTGCGGTCCAGGCCGGACACGCAGTAGGTGAGCGAGCCCTCGGCCGGTGCGCTGCGGTCGACCCAGCCGGAGCCGCGGGTGGTGCCGACGAGCCGGGCGGTGTCGCCGTCCACCCGGTAGACGGCGAAGCTGGTCGCGCCGTCGCCGCGCCAGGCCAACGCGACTCCGCCGTCGTCCGCGCGCCGCACCTCGGTGACCGTGGGGGCGGCCGGGGGCGCCGCCGGTAGCTGCGCCATCGTGGGCACCAGCGCCGGGCCGGCGTAGTGCGCCGCGCGGTAGCGGCTGACCGCGCCGAGCCGGTCGGCGCGTACCTGCTTGGCGCTGAAGTGCACGCTTCCGTGCACGCCGTGCCGCCGGTTGAGGGCGAGCTGGCGGTCCAGCTCGGCCGGGTCGCGCCAGGCGCCGCGCTCGCCCACCCGGTAGTCGGCCTGGCCGATGTAGAGCTGCACCCGGGTGCCCTTCACGGTGGCCGTCCACCACGGCAGCAGCTTGGCGTAGTCGGCCTTGTCGAACCCGATGTGCCAGTAGAGCTGCGGCACGACGTAGTCGAGCCACTGCTCGCGTACCCAGAGCCGGGTGTCGGCGTAGATGGCGTCGTAGCTCTGCAACCCGGCGGTCGCCGAGCCGGCCGGGTCGGTGCGCTTGTTGCGCCAGATGCCGAACGGGCTGATGCCGAACTTCACCCACGGCTTGATCTCCTTGATCCGCTCGCTCATCTCGCGGACCAGCGTGTTCACGTTGTGCCGGCGCCAGGCGTGCTTGTCCGGGAAGCCCCGGCCGTACCGGGCGAACGCCGCGTCGTCCGGGAAGTCCTGCCCGGCCTCGGGGTACGGGTAGAAGAAGTCGTCGAAGTGGACCCCGTCGACGTCGTAGCGGCGGACCGCCTCCAGCATCGAGTCCTCGACGAACCTGCGCGCCTCGGGGATGCCCGGGTTGAAGTAGAGGCGGCTGCCGCGCTGGTCGGCGCTGGGGTAGGTCACCACCCAGTCGCGGTGTCGACGCAGCGGATGCGTCGGCGCCAACTGGTCCAGCCGGGGGCCGGGCCCGCCCACGGTGGCCGGCTGCCCGCCCCGGTACGGGTTGAACCAGGCGTGGAACTCCAGGTTGCGGGCGTGCGCCTCGGCGACCATGAACTCCATCGGGTCCCAGCCCGGGTCGCGGCCGTCGCGGCGCCCGGTCAGCCACTCCGACCAGGGCGCGTAGCTGGACGGCCAGAGCGCGTCCCCGCTCGGTCGCACGTGCACGAAGACCGCGTTGTGGTTGTTCCGGACGGCCAGGTCCAGCCAGGCCCGGAACTCCGCCTGCACCGTCTCGGTCGGCAGCCCGCGCCGGCTCGGCCAGTCGATGTTGTTCACCGTCGTGATCCACATCCCGCGCAGCTCGCGGGGCGCCTGGATGGGCCGCCCGGCGCAGTCGGCGGCGCCGCCGTCCGGGGTGGCGCGGACGGCGGCCGCGTCACCCCGCATACCCTCGCCGACGACCCGGTCCCGCAGCGACCAGGCGCCGGCCCCGACGGCCACCGCGAGCGCGACGAGCACCGCGACCGGGGCCTTGGTACGACGGCGGTGGCTGGCGGGAGCGGACGGTTCGGCGGCGGACATCGCCCCAGTCTGCCCAGCCCGGCCCGCCGGATGAACAGCCGGGCCGATTACTTAACGATCAGCTAAGCCGCCGCCGGGCCGAACGACACGCCGGTCAGCGCCTCACGCGGGCGCGGAGCCGGTCGACGTGGCGGCGGGCCGGGCGCCGACGCGGGTCACCAGGTAGCCGAAGGCTGCCGCGGTGAAGAACATGACGATGCCGTACACGGCCCCCGGGATCGCCATCCGGGTGTTGTCGAGCAGCGCCGGGCTGAGCGCGATCGTGATGGCCAGGGTGCTGTTGTGGATGCCGATCTCGAAGCCGGCCGCCGTCGCGGCCGGCCGGTCGACCCCGGCCAACCGTGGCACCCCGTAGCCGATCGCGAGGCTCAGCAGGTTGAACGCGAGCACGGCCAGGCCGACCGAGACGAAGTAGTCGGCGATGTTCTCCCGTTCGCCGAGCACCGCGCCGGCGATCACCGCGACCAGCACGACGACGGAGAGGATCCGGACCGGACGGTTGAGCAGTTCGGCGACGCGCGGCACCCGGGCCCGGATCAGCATGCCGATCGCGACCGGGACGAGGACGATGGCGAACACCTGCAGCACCTTGTCGAACTGCAGGCCGATGCTGCGCCCGTCGGCCAGGAAGTGTCCCGCCGACAGGTTGACCACGACCGGCAGGGTGAACACGGCGAGCACCGAGTTGATGGCGGTCAGGGTGATGTTCAAGGCCACGTGCCCGCCGAACAGGTGGCTGTAGAGGTTGGCGGTGGTGCCGCCGGGGGAAGCGGCCAGCAGCATCATCCCGACGGCCAGTTCCGGTGCCAGGTCGAAGGCGAGCACCAGGGCGAAGCAGAGCGCCGGCAGCAGCAGCACCTGGCACACCAACGCGATGACGGCGGCCTTCGGATGGTGGGCCACCCGGCGGAAGTCGTCGACGGTCAGCCCGAGACCCAGGCCGAGCATGATGACGCCGAGGGCGATGGGCAGTCCGATCAGGGTCAGCGCCGAGTCCATGACACGACATGGTGACCGCCCGGTAACCGCCTCACAATCCCCCGTGCGGCCGGCCGCCGGCGACCCGGGGGCCCTTGACCGGCGGCGGTGATCCGCTTAGCTTCATCGATCAGAAAGGTGTCTTAACTAATTCTTCGCTCCGTCCTCGTGGGAGTGCCGATGCGACCATTCCGTCACCGCCGCCTCACCGCCCTCGCCGCCCTGGTGACCGTGCTGGTCGCCGGCGCACCGCCGACCGCCGCGAGCGCGGGTGACGGCGGGCGACACTCCGCCGGTTACCACCGGGTCGGCTACTTCACCCAGTGGGGCATCTACGGTCGGGCCTTCCCGGTCCGCAAGCTCGACACCTCAGGGGCAGCGAGCCGGCTCACCCACGTCAACTACGCCTTCGGCAACGTCAGCGAGGACGGTCGCTGCTATCTGGACGGTGGGCCGGGCGAGGGCGACGCCTGGGCCGACTACCAGCGTCCGGTCCCGGCGGAGGAGAGCGTCGACGGCGTCGCCGACGCCTGGGGCGAACCACTCAACGGCAACTTCGGCCAGCTGGCCAAGCTGAAGGTTAAGCACCCCGACCTGAAGGTGATGATCTCGCTGGGGGGCTGGAGCTGGTCGACGTACTTCTCGAACGCCGCCCGCACCGACGCGTCCCGCAAGGCGTTCGTCGCCTCCTGCATCGACCTCTACCTCAAGGGCAACCTCCCGATCCTCGACGGCGGCAGCGGCGGCCCCGGTTCCGCCGCCGGCGTGTTCGACGGCATCGACCTGGACTGGGAGTGGCCGAACTGGCCGGGCGAGCCGGGCAACGTGGTCCGCCCGGAGGACCGGGAGAACTTCACCAAGCTGCTCGCCGAGTTCCGCTGGCAACTCGACGCGTACGGCCGGCAGACCCGCAAGCACTACCAACTGACCGCCTTCCTGCCGGCGAACCCGGCGGCGATGGACGCCGGTTACGAGGGCCGCAAGATCTTCCGGTACCTGGACTTCGCCACCGTGCAGGGGTACGACTTCCACGGCACCTGGGAGACGGTGACGAACCAGCAGTCGGCGCTGCGCGTGCCGGCGGGCGCGCCGGACAACCCGGACTTCTCCGTCGAGGTGGCCATCGACGGCTGGATCGCCCGCGGCGCCCCGCGCGGCAAGCTGGTCCTCGGCATCCCGTACTACGGCCAGGGCTGGACCGGCGTCACCGGCGGCGGCAACGGCCTGTTCCAGCCCGCCGCCGGGCCCGCCCCGGCCACCCACGCCGCCGGGTTCGAGGACTACAAGCAGCTCAAGACCCTGCCCGGCAAGGGCTACGCGGTCCACCGTGACCTGCGCGCCGGGCACGCCTGGCTGTTCGACGGTACGACCTTCTGGACGTACGACGATCCGGTGGTCGTGCTGCAGAAGACGCTGTACATCCGGCGGGCCGGCCTGGGCGGCGCGATGATCTGGTCGCTGGACGGCGACGACGACAACGCGACGCTGACCAGGACGATCAGCCTCGGGCTCGCCACCCGGTAGCCGTACCTCGGGCGGCCCGCCCGGCACTCCCGCCACCCGATCCGACGATCCCCACCGGTCCGCCGCCGAATCGCCCGGCGGCGGACCGGTGGCCGTTCGCCCGCGGACCGCGCCGACCGGTCGACCGGACGGCCGTTGGGGGTCCGGCCGGATCGCCCAAGGTCGGGATCGCCCCGGGCCGGGGTCGCTCAGGCCGGGGTCGCGCTGGACGGGCCGGCGCGCTCGTCGAGGTCGCCGTGGAGCGCATCGGGGGCGCGCATCCGCCACGCGTCGGTGACGAGTTCGTGCAGGCGTGCCGCGCTCACCTCCGCCAACCGCACCATGACCAGCGGCAACCCGTCATAGGCGGGCGTGGTGAAGAACAGCTCCGGCTCGCCGAGCAGGAGGGCCTGCTTCTCCGCCTCGTCGCCCACGTACAGCACCGCGATGTCGGTCCGGATGACCCGCGGCCGACCCGGGCTGCGCTCCGGATAGGACCAGACGAAGCCCTTGTCGGCCACCCGGAAGTCGAAGCCTTCGCTGTCGATCTCGATCACGTGCGGCAGGGCGAGGGCCAGGCGACGGACGTCGTCCGCGTCAGCCATCGACGTCGCCGCCGGAGGTCGCAACCCGCATGCGCACAGGTTAGCCGCCGCCCCGACCACGCCGACCACGTCGACCCGGCGTCCGTCGCCGGCTCAGGGCCGCGGGATGTCCAGCGCGCGCAGCGGATCGCCGCCGTCGACGAAGAGCCGGGCGGCCGCGGTGGTCGCCATCGCGATCCGGCGCAGCGCCTGCCGACCGGCCTCGGGGTGCCGCCCGTCCAGCGCGCCGACCCGGACGGCGAACACGATGTCGTACGGCTCCTCCCCCGGCTCCAGCACGAAGTCCTCGGCCGCTACCTGCCGGACGCTCATCCGGCCCGACCCGATCTCGGCCGCCGCCGCGGCCCGCGCCTGGTCGACGGCGCTGGCGGACCGGTCGATGGCCAGGATGTGGCCGGTGGTGAGCCGGGCGGCTACCGCGCGCGCGGCCGCGCCGGGACCGCACCCGATCTCCAGGACGCGGGAGTGCGGCTGGAGCGGAAGGGCGTCCACGATCGCGGCGAGGCGGGGCGACAGGCGGGCCGGCACGAGCGCCAGGATAAGCGATCCACTCCCGGTGGGCGGCCCGCCGACCGCGCCGGCGCACGCCGGCTCTTACTTTTAAGAAAGTTAATTGATAATCTCGCATTCATCGACGAGGAGGAATGTCATGGGACTTCGACGGACGATGCCCGCCGCACTGGCCGGCGTGGCGCTGGTGGCCACCCTCGCGGCACTGCCGGGAGTGGACGGTTTCGCGGCGACCACGACCGGCCAGCACACCATGATCGTCTGCACGGCGCCGGCCTGGGCGGAGGGCACCACCTACCCCGCCGGTAGCCGGGTCAGCTACGCGGGCCGGTCGTACCAGGCGTTGGTGACCCACACCCCACCACCGGGCGCCGGCTGGAACCCGGCCGCCACCCCGTCGCTCTGGACCGATCTCGGCGCCTGCGACGGCGCGCCGTCGCCCACGCCCACCGGCACCTCGTCGCCCACCCCCACCCCGACGCCCACCGCAACGGTCACCCCGCCCGGCCCGGAGACCTGTGCGGGCAAGCCGAAGCCGCCCGGCAAGGTGCTCCAGGGCTACTGGGAGAACTGGGACGGCGCCGCGAACGGCGTCCACCCACCGCTGGGCTGGATCCCGATCACCGATCCGCGGATCCCCGCACACGGCTACAACGTGATCAACGCGGCGTTCCCGGTGATCCGCGCCGACGGCACGGTGCTGTGGGAGGACGGCATGGACGCCACGGTACGGGTGCCCACCCCCGCCGAGATGTGCCGAGCCAAGGCTGCCGGGCTGACCATCCTGATGTCGATCGGCGGCGCCACCGCCGGAATCGATCTCAGCTCGTCCGCCGTCGCCGACCGGTTCGTCGCGACCGTCGTGCCGATCCTCAAGCGGTACAACTTCGACGGCATCGACATCGACATCGAGACCGGGCTCACCGGCAGCGGGAACATCTCCCAGCTCTCGACGTCGCAGGCGAACCTGATCCGGATCATCGACGGGGTGCTCGCGCAGATGCCCCCGACCTTCGGCCTCACCATGGCGCCGGAGACCGCGTACGTCACCGGCGGCAGCGTCACCTACGGGTCGATCTGGGGCGCGTACCTGCCGATCATCAAGCGGTACGCCGACAACGGGCGGCTCTGGTGGCTGAACATGCAGTACTACAACGGCAGCATGTACGGCTGCTCCGGTGACTCCTACCCCGCCGGCACCGTGCAGGGCTTCACCGTCCAGACCGACTGCCTCAACGCCGGCCTGGTCATCCAGGGCACCACCATCCGCGTTCCGTACGACAAGCAGGTCCCCGGCCTGCCGGCACAACCCGGCGCCGGCGGCGGCCACATGCCCCCGGCGACCGTGGCGCAGGCGTGGAACACCTACCGCGGCGGCCTGAAGGGGCTGATGACCTGGTCGCTGAACTGGGACGGGTCGAAGGGCTGGACCTTCGGCGACAACGTCAAGGCGCTCCAGGGCCGCTGAGCCGGGCGTGCGGATGCCAGGGCGCCGGGCGGAGCCCTGGCATCCACGGCCCGGTGCGGGCGGTCGCCGGCGGCTGCCGGCTCAGCGCCACGCCCCCGCCGCCACCGCCGCGGCGACGTAGGACTCGAAGTCCGCCGGCTCCCGGTTCAGCACCTGCCGGACGCCGTCCACCGGCTCGGCCAGGATCCCTTCCCGGGTGACCTCGAACAGCGAGCTGAGCAGCCCGACCCACGGGTCCTCGACGCCGCCCGCCCGCAGCTCCGCCTCGTACTCCGCCGGCGTCAGTTCCACGAAGCGCATCGGCCGGCCACTGACGCGAGCGATGATGTCGACCGCCTCGGCGTAGCTGACGGCGCGCGGCCCGGACAGCTCGTACGTCCGGCCGGCGTGCCCGTCCTCGGTCAGCAGCGCCACCGCGACCTCCGCCAGGTCGTCGGCGTCGACGAAGGGCTCCGGGACGCCGCCCGTCGGCAGCGCCAGCCGCCCGGCCAGCAGCGGCGCGTGGTACAGGTCCTCGCTGAAGTTCTGGGCGAAGTTGTTCGCCCGCATGATCGACCATTCGGCGCCGGAGTCGCGCACCGCGTGCTCCGTGGCGATCATGCTCTGGTCGGCACCCTCGCGCTGCGCCCACACGTCCACGCCGCGTCCGGAGAGCGCCACGAACCGCTCGACCCCGGCCGCCGTCGCGGTCTTGACGAACTCGGCGGCCAGGTCGGCGTCCTCCGGCGCCACCAGGTACGCCGCGCGTACGTCGCGCAGCACGGCGGGCCAGGTCGCGCGGTCGCGCCAGTCGAAGTGCGCCTCCCCGGAGCGGGACGCCGGACGGGTCGGCAGGCCCCGCGCCCGCAGCTGCCGCACCACCCGACGTCCGGTCTTGCCGGTGCTTCCCAATACCAAGGTCATTCCTGCGGTCATGGGTCCAGTCAACCGAGCCGCGTCCGGCCGGGACATACGTCAGCGGCTCCGGCGCATGTCCGTCCGGCTACCGTGAAACCCGTGGATGTGCTGGGAGATCTGCTGCGCGGGGTACGCAGCAACGGGGCCGTGCTGGGCGAGACGATGCTGTCCGCGCCGTGGTCGCTCCGGTTCGCCGACGGGGCGGACCTGACCCTGTGCGTGCTGACGCGCGGCTCGGGGTGGCTGGTGCCCACCGGCGGGGAACCGCGGCAGCTGCGGACCGGCGACATCGCGGTGGTTCGCGGGCCGGAACCGTTCCTGTTCGCCGACGGCCCGGCGCCGCGCGTCACACCGACCGACGTGCGCTGCCTGGACCCGGCGGCCTGCGACGCGGTCCGGTCCGAGATCTGCGCCGGCGACGGCGCCACCGTGCTGGCCGTCGGCGTGTACCGGAACGACCAGGACACCGGGCGTCGGCTGCTCGGCGCCCTGCCGCCGGCGCTCGTCGTGCCGGGGACCTGTGATGACAGCCTCCTGCGCCTGATCAGCGCGGAGATCACCGAGGATCGCGCCGGGCAGACCGTGGTGCTGGACCGGTTGCTCGACTGGCTGCTGGTCTGCACGCTGCGGGCGTGGTTCGACGGTCCGGACGCCGCGCCGCCCGCCTGGTACCGGGCGCTCGCCGACCCGGTCGTCGGCCCGGCGCTGCGCGCGATGCACGAGGACCCGGCCCGGCCGTGGACGACCGCCGCGCTGGCGGCGCACACCGCGGTGTCCCGCGCGGCGCTGGGCAAGCGGTTCACGGCGCTGGTCGGCGAGCCGCCGTTGACCTATCTGACCTCGTGGCGGATGGCGCTGGCCGCGGAGCTGCTGACCGACGGCGAGGTGACGCTCGCCGCCGTGGCCCGTCGGGTCGGCTACGCCAGTGAGTTCGCCTTCAGCGCCGCCTTCAAGCGGGTCCGCGGCGTCAGCCCCAGCCAGCACCGCCGGCTCGGCCGCGGCGTCGAGCCGACGGCCTCGCCCGCCATCAGCGGCGCCGCCCGCGCACCGGGCCTCGTCGCCCTCGGCGCGAGCGGGTGACGAGGCCCGGGTTGGGGCTCAGCAGTACAGGTTGGCTCCGGCCGGCACGCCGAGGATGCCGACGAACTGCTGGTACCTGGTGACCCGGCTCTGCACCTGGGCGGGGTTGCCGCCGTTGCACTCGATCGAGCCGTTGATGCTGCGGATGGTCTCGCCGAACCCGGCGCCGGTGACCATCGCGTTGTGGGCGGTCATGGTGCCCGGCCCGTTCTGGGTCATCCAGTACCAGATGGCGGTCTTCCAGGCCACCGCGGCGTCGTTCTGCACCAGCCAGGGGTTGGTGAGCAGGGGCAGGCCGAGGGCGTTGCCGGCGGCGTTGTAGTTGAAGTTCCAACTCAGCTGGATCGGCCCGCGCCCGTAGTAGGCCGCCTGCCCGGCGGGGCAGCCGTACGGCTGGCTGTAGTCGCAGTAGTGCGGGTAGTTCGCGCTGTTCTGCTCCACGATGTGGACGAGTCCGCCGGTCTCGTGGTGCACGTTCGCCAGGAACGCCGCGGCCTCCTGGCGCTGGACGGTGGCGCTGCCGGTCTTCGTGAACGCCGGGTAGGCGCTGAGCGCGGCGACGAGCCCGGAGTACGTGTAGAAGGAGTTACGGCTCGGGAACATCTGGTTGAACTGGGCCTCGCTGACCACGAAGCCGCCGGGGTTGGGGGGCGGCGGGCTGCTGGTGGGCGGGGTGCCGCCGCAGGTGTAGGGGTCCCAGTACCAGGTGCTGATGGTGGGGTCGTAGCCCGGGTTGTCGTGCTCGGCGATGTAGTACAGGCCGTTGGTGTACCGCACGACGGCTCCGGTGGTGTACCAGGTGCCGGCGACCCAGTTCGGGTAGCTGCAGCTGCCCGTGGGCGGCGTGCTGCCACCACCGCACGCGCCGAGGTCCTGCCAGACCCCGGTGGTGCCCGGCGGTGCCTCGTTCTGGGTCCACCACTTCGCCTGGTAGTTGCGGCCGTTGTGGGAGACCTGGGCGCCGCCGGTGTAGACGGCCGAGGACTGCCAGGGGGCCGCGCAGGCGGCGGCGGACGCGGCGGTCGACGGGATGATCGCCACCAGTCCGCCGGCGACAGCGAGTGCCGCGAGCGCGACCAGGGCGCGCAGTCTGAGCATCTGACCACTCCTTCCGGTGAGACGGGCCGATGGCCGGTCATCCATCGACAGGGATGACTGTAACATCTTCTGTTCACAAACCTTACTATTGCTGGGGTGACCCGTTCGGGGTGCCGGTGCATCACCGGCGCGGTTCGGGGAACCACCGGCCGGTGCCGGACGTGACCGCTCTGCCCTGGCCCCTGCCCTGGAGTGCCGGCGTGTTCGTCCTGGCCGGGGTCGTCACCGTCGCGGGGAGCATCCGCCTGGCCGGCCTCGGCGACGCCCTGGCCGACCGCACCGGCTGGGGCGAGGCCCTGTTCGGGGTGGTGTTCTTCGGCCTCGTCACCGGGCTGTCGGGCGTCATCATGACCATCGTCGCCGCCGGCAGCGGCGAGGCCAGCCTCGGCTACAGCAACGCCGTGGGTGGGATCGCCGCGCAGACCACGGCGGTCGCCGTCGCCGACGCCTTCCACCGACGGGCGAATCTCGAACACGCCGCCGCGTCGGTGTCGAACCTGCTCTCGGGCTGTCTGCTCATCGCGCTGCTCGCCCTCGCGCTGCTGGCCAGCTACGTCCCGGAGACCACCATCGCCGGGGTGGACCCGATGTCGGCCGTCCTCGTCGCCGCCTACGTCGGCGGGCTGGTGCTCATCCGCCGCGCCGGGGCACAACCGATGTGGCAGGCGATCGCCACCGCGGAGACCCGACCCGACGTCCCGCACAACGAGAACCCCCTCAACCGCCGACCGCCCGGTTGGCTGTGGACCCGGTTCGCCATCGTCGGGCTGCTGGTCGCCGCCGGCGGGTGGGTCGTGGCGCTGGCCGCCGAGAGCATCGTCGACGTCACCGGCCTCACCGCCGGGTTCGTCGGGGCGGTGCTCATGGGCATCGTCAACGCGCTACCGGAGACCGTCACCGCCATCGCCGCCGTGCGCCGGGGCGCGGTCACCCTCGCCATCGCCGCCGTGCTCGGCGGCAACATCCTCGACGTGCTCACCCTGGTGGCCGGCGACGTGGCCTACCGGCAGGGATCGATCTACCACAGCGCGGGCGCTGCCGAACTGCTCGCCACGACCACCAGTCTCTTCATGACCGCCACGCTGCTCGGTGGCCTGCTCATCCGCCAGACCTGCGGATGGGGCCGGCTCGGCTTCGAAGGGATCCTGCTGCTGGTGAGCTACGCCGCCATGATCCTCATCCTCGCGCTCTGACGGCCGCTCAGCGGCCGCGGCGCGGGCACCACGGGCCGGCGCCGAGCGGGCAGAACACCTAGGCGGCGGTCAGCACGGCGGGCGGGACGGCGAGGCCGGCGCCGAAGACGTTGTCCGGGTCGTGGGCCGCCTTGATCCGGCGCAGCGCCGCCCAGTTCCCGGCGGTGAACGCCGACGGCATCCGGGACGGGTCGTGGAGGAAGTTGAGGAAGCCGCTGCCGATCCCGCAGCGGTCCAGCGCCGCCGCGGTCCGTGCCGACGCGACGGTGTCGAGGACGATCGACAGCGGCGCGTCCCGATGGGCGGCGGCGCCGGAGTCACGGGCGATGCGACCGCCCCAGTGGCGGATCTCGACCGTGCTGTCCGGCTCGTCCAGCAGTGCGGCGAGGAGGTCGTCGTCGAGCGTACGGACCTGGTCGAAGGTACGCGCGAAGGTCCCGCCCATCGCCGCGTGGGCGTAGTCGACGACCCGCATGCCGTCGTCGAGGACCGGTCCGGCGACCGTGCGCAGCGGTTCCAGCAGCGCGCGGCCCCGGTCGGGGTCGCCGGCGTACATGGCCTTCAGCACGAGCGACCCGTCGCGGGTGAGCAGCACGGCGGAGCTGAGCGCGTCCGGCACCCGCTCGATCCACTGCCGGTAGTAGCCGAGCGTCTCGGCGGCCCGGTCCCGCCCGAAGGTGAGCGCGCCGGCGTACACCCGGGTGACCGGGTAGAGGCGGAACTCGAGCGCGGTGACCACGCCGAACGAGCCGCCGCCACCACACAGCGCCCAGAACAGGTCGGGGTCACGATCGGCGCTGACCGTCCGCAGCGTGCCGTCTGCCGTGACGAGCTGTGCGCGCAGCACGCTGTCGGCCGCCAGGCCGTGCGCCCGGGCCAGCCAGCCCAGGCCGCCGCCCAGGGTGTAGCCGGTCACCCCCACGTCGGGCGAGGAACCGGAGAGCGGTGCGAGCCCGAACGGCGCGGCGGCCCGCAGCACGTCGCCCCAGCGGGCACCGGGGCCGACGCGGGCGATCCGGCGGTCCGGGTCGACCACGACCGCCGCCATCGCGCCGGTGTGGAGCAGCAACGCGCCGTCGTGCGCCACGTGCGTACCGTGGCCGGTGGCCTGGACCGCGAAGGGCAGCGCGTGGCGCCGCGCGGCCAGCACCGCCCGGCGTACGTCGGCGGTGCCGGCGGCCCGGACCACGACGGCGGGCCGGGGGTCGAGCGCCGGATTGAGCGCCTTGCGGTGGTCGTCGTAGCCCGCGTCCCCGGGCAGGAGGACTCGGCCGTCGATGCGCAGTGTCTGCTGAATCGTCATGCCGGTCAGACCATGGGGTCGTCCCGGAGTCATCGCTGCGACAGCGATGACTTTCCCGGCGCCCGCCGGTCCTACCCGGGTGACGACCTCCACGATCCGCTTCACCGTCGGTGGCGCAGTGACCCGCGCGGACCTGCCCGGCCTCTGCACCGACCTGGCCGACGTGCTGCGGGGCCGGGATCGTGGCGTGGTGATCTGCGACGTGACCGGCGTGACCCGCCCCGACCTGGTCACCATCGAGGCGCTGGCCCGGCTGCGGCTGACCGCGCGGCGGCACGGTTGGCGGCTCGTGGTCAGCGGCGCCGGCGCGGGTCTGCGCGAGCTCGCCGGCCTGTTCGGCCTGACCGACGCGCTATTCGAGCCGGTCCGGCAGGCCGAACAGCGGGAACAGGCGGGCGGTGTCGAGGAAGTTGTTGACCGCGGCGATCCGCCCGGCTGAGAGCTCCAGCACGATCAGCGCCCACGGATCGTGCCCGGCGCCGTCGAGGCTGGGCCGGTACTGCCCGAACGCCGGCATGCCGTTCGCCACCACCGGCACCAGGCGGGACCCGCGGCAGCCGCTGCCGGTGCCGGACATCCAGGCGAGGATGTCGGCGTGCCCGCGCAGCCACAGCGGCAGCGGCGGCATCGACAGCGTCGCGTCCTCGTGCAGCAGGGCGGTCAGCGCTTCCAGGTCGTACGCCTCGAATGCCCGCACGTAGCGGGTGAGCAGCGACCGCTGCTCGTCGTCCATCGGCCGGTGGACGTCGGCGTTGACGTCGGCGCTCGCGAGGGTGGCTCGGGCCCGCTGGAGGGCGCTGTTGACGCTCGCCACCGAGGTGTCGAGCAGGGTGGCCACCTCCTGGGCCGACCAGGCCAGC
This sequence comes from Micromonospora echinaurantiaca, assembly GCF_900090235.1. NCBI lineage: Bacteria > Bacillati > Actinomycetota > Actinomycetes > Micromonosporales > Micromonosporaceae > Micromonospora > Micromonospora echinaurantiaca. The sequence goes on from NZ_LT607750.1 coordinate 4,373,624, forward strand.
ACCTCGCGCAGGATCAGCACGGCCCGCTGCCGCGGCGGCAGGTGCTGCAGCGCCGCGACGAACGCCAACCGGACCGACTCGCGCCCGGCGACCACCTCCGCCGGGTCGCTGCCCTCGGGCAGGACCCGCTCGTCCGGCATCGGGCCCACCCAGATCTCCTCCGGGCGCGGCTCGCCCGGGTGGGTGGCCGCACCGGACCCGGCGGGGCCGAGATCCATCGGTCGGACCCGACGTTGGGCGCTGGAGAGCATGCTCAGGCAGACGTTCGTCGCGATCCGGTACAGCCAGGTGCGCAGCGCCGCCCGCCCCTCGAAGCGGTCGAAGCCGCGCCAGGCCCGGACGAACGTGTCCTGCACGGCGTCCTCGGCCTCGAAGGCGGAGCCCAGCATCCGGTAGCAGTAGCCGGTCAGCTCCGGCCGGTACGCCTCCAGGTGCGCTTCGATCGGTGCGCTCGTCGCCACATCGCTCACCCGGACAACCGTAGCCGCCCAGCGGAGGAATTCATGTCCCCCGCGCCGATGAGTCCACGGTCCCGGTCCGGTCTACCAGGCGTCACTTCAGCACGGACAGCAGACGAGGAGCACGTCATGACCACCACGCAGTGGAGCGCCGAGACCACCACCCCCGGGCAGTACGCCGACGTCAACGGCGTCCACCTGTACTACGAGACGCACGGGACGGGCCGCCCGATGATCCTGCTGCACGGCGGCCTCGGCTCGGGTGAGATGTTCGGGCCCATCCTGCCGACGCTGGCCGAGCACCACCAGGTCGTCGCGGTCGACCTGCAGGGGCACGGCCGTACCGCCGACGTCGACCGGCCGCTGGACGTGACGCTGATGGCCGACGACGTCGCCGCCCTCATCGACCACCTCGGCCTGGAGAAGCCGGACGTCGTCGGCTACTCCCTCGGCGGCGGCGTGGCGCTCCAGGTCGCGATCCGGCACCCGGAGAAGGTGGGCCGGGTGGTCTCGGCGTCGGCGAACATCCGCCGCAGCGCCATCTACCCGGAGATGCTCCAGCAGCAGGGCCAGGTCAGCGGGGCGGCCGCCGAGTTCATGAAGGACACCCCGATGTACGAGCTGTACCAGCGGGTCGCGCCGCGCCCCGAGGATTTCCCGCGGCTGCTGGACAAGATCGGTGCGGCGATGGCGAAGGACTTCGACTTCACCGAGGAGGTGCGCGGCCTGCGGGTGCCGACGCTGGTGGTCGCCGCCGACGCGGACATGGCGCCGCCGAGCCACTACGTCGAGGTCTTCAACCTGCTCGACGGCGGGCTGCGCGACGGCGGCTGGGCCGGCGAGGGCCGGCCGGCGGGCGGCCATGCCCTGGCCATCCTGCCCGGGCTGACGCACTACGACATCTTCCTGTCCCCGCTCTTCGCCGCGGTCACCCTCGCTTTCCTGGACAAGGCGAACTGAGGCATGACGCAGTCGCCCCGCCCGGCGGTCGCCTGGTCGACCGCCGGGCCGTCGGCGTCGCCGAGGAGTCAGGGGTCGGGGAATGATCCGTCGCCGAAGAGGATGCGGCTGGCCGCGGCCCGGCCGAGGGGCGTCCGGAGCAGCGTGAACGCCGCCGCCGCGAGGGCGGGCGTACGCACCTGGGCCAGCCCCCGGCGCAGGGTCAGCCGGCCACGGAAGCGGGCCCGCAGGGCGGCCCCGTCGTACCGGGTCAACGCCTCCGGCCGCCCAATTCGCAGGGCCTCGTCGAGGACGGTGGCGGCGAGCTCGGACAGCCGCAGGCACGGGTCGAGGCCGCCGGCGGTGAGCGGCGAGACGGCCCCGGCGGCGTCCCCCACCAGCAGCCCGTCCGCGCAGCTGATCCGGCGCAGCACCCCGCCGACCGGGATCGGGCCGCCGCGCCGCTCGACCTGCTCGGGGTGGTCGACGCCGGGCAGTCCGGGCGCCGCCGCACGGAACCGCTGCAGGGCCCGCCGGAGACCGTCCGGGAAGCGGTCGGCGTAGCCGGCCACGCCGACGTGGGCGTGCCGGCCGTCGTTGACGACCCACGCCAGGTACCCGGGCGCGAGCGACGGGTCGAGCACGCAGTGGAACGCCGGCGCCTCGCCGCCGGCCGGGATCGCGAACACCTCCTCGGCACCGACCAGCAGGTGCTGGTTGCGGTCCAGGCCGAGGTCCCGGGCCACCCGCGAGCGGGCGCCGTCGGCGCCGACGACGAACCGCGCCCGGACCCGGGTCGGGCCGTCCGGACCGACCAGCAGGACGCAGTCGCCTCGCCGTCCGGCGTAGCGGGTGCCGAGCAGGATCCGCACGCCGGCGTCGGCGGCGGCGCGGGCCGCCGTCACGTACAGCGCGGCCATGTCGGCCACCCGGTACTCGTCGCGGGCACTGACCAGGGTCACCGGCCGGCGCAGCCCCGGCGGATAGAGCACCACGCGTCGGATGGGTGGCCCGAGGCACCCGGGCGGCAACGCGAAGTCGTCGAGCGTACGCCGGACGAAGATCCCCGTGGTGCGGATCGCGCCGGTGAGCGTGGATCGCCGTTCGACCAGCAGCACCTCGTGGCCGGCCCGCGCGAGTCGCGTGGCCGTGTGCAGCCCGGCCAGCCCGGCCCCGACCACCAGCACGTCCACGGTCATCGGTTCGCGTCGTCGCGGATCAGCCGCAGCCCGCCGAGCAGGAGCGCGCCGGCGGCCCAGGCCAGCAGGACGAGCACCGACGACGACGTCGTCATCCCCGGCACCTCGCCGAGCAGGAGGAACGCCGCGCCCGTCCCGGGCAGGACGTCGGCCAGCGCGGACATCCACTCGTAACCGAACTGCGGTAGCAGCAGCGGCAGCACCAGCATCAGCAGGAACACCGCGACCAGGGCGCCGGCCGTGTTGCGCAGCAGGAAGCCGAGCCCGACGGCGAGAACGGTGCCGGCCGCGAGGACGAAGGCGACGGTGGCCAGCACCTCGGCGCCGTCGCCCACCGGCAGGCGGAGGCCCGGCCGGGCGGCGGCGAAGGCGGTCAGGGCGGAGGCGAGCCCCAACAGCACCCCGGCGACCGTGGCGGCGCCGGCCGTGACGACGGTGCGGGCGAGGAAGAGGACACCGCGGCGTGGCGTCCACTGCAGGGTCGGCACGATCCCGCCGGTGGCGTACTCGGCGGTGACGGCGGTCAGGGTGAGCGCGAGCAGGGCGAACTGCGCCGGCATGGCGCTGATCCCCGAGATGGCCCAGGCCGGTTCCCCCTGCGGCGGATCGGGGCTCGCGGCGGCCTCGAAGCCGGCGATCGCGCCGATCCCCACCGTCGCGGCGGCGGCCGCGGCCAGGAACCACCAGGTGGCCTTGACCGTCCACAGCCGGGTCCACTCGGCGGCGCAGGTACGCGCGAACAGGCGCCCGGTGGCGGGTTCGGCGGCCGCACCGCGCTGGACGGGAATGGTCGACGAAGCGGTCACCGCTCCCCCTCCGTGCTCACCCGGGCCGCCGTCCGCTGGCGGCCGTGGTACTCGACGTGGTTGCCGGTCAGTTCGAGGTACGCCTGCTCCAGGGACTGCTGGACCTCGGAGAGGTGGTGCAGCGGGATGTGGCCGGAGTTGGCCACCTCGCCGACCTGCACCGCGGTGCCGCCCTCCACCAGCAACTCGTCCGCCTCGACCCGCCGGACGGTGAGGCCGCGTTCCCGGAGCCGGGCGAGCAGCGCGTCCGCCTGCGTGCTGCGCACGCGTACCTCGACGTGTCCCAGTCCCCGCAGGATGTCCTCGGTCGTCGTGTCGGCGATCAGGCGGCCCCGACCGATGACGATCAGGCGGTCGGCGGTCTGCTGCATCTCGCTCAACAGATGGCTGGAGACCAGCACGGTGCGCTGCTGATCGGCGAGTTCGCGGAGCAGCCCGCGGATCCAGCGGATGCCGTCCAGGTCCAGCCCGTTCATCGGCTCGTCGAACAGCAGCACGCGGGGGTCGGCGAGGAGCGCCGCGGCGATCCCGAGCCGCTGGCGCATGCCCAGCGAGTAGCCCTTGATCCGGCGCCGGGCCGCGCCGCCGAGGCCGACCTGCTCGATCACCTCCGCCACCCGGCGTTCCGGGATGCCGTTCGCCCGCGCGGCCACCCGGAGGTGGCTGCGTCCGGTACGACCGGGGTGCACGGCGCCGGGATCCAGCAGCGCACCGACCTCGCGGAGCGGTTCGCCGAGGGTCGCGAACGCCCGGCCGTTCACCAGGGCCCGGCCGGCGGTGGGTCGGTCGAGGCCGAGCACCATCCGCATCGTCGTGGACTTCCCCGCCCCGTTCGGGCCGAGGAACCCGGTGACCTTCCCCGGCTCAACGACGAAGCTCAGGTCGTCGACGGCCAGGACGTCGCCGTAGCGCTTGGTGAGCCCACGAACCTCGATCATCGGCGTCCTCCCCACGGGGCTTGCGGAACCGCCGCCGTGACGCCACTCTGCCCTGCGATCATACATCGACTATCACGCGCTACCTATCGAAAGTCAATAGATATCGACCGCGAGTCATCTGATGGGAGGCAGGACGCCCCGGCTCGGCCGGGCGGACGGCCGTTCGCGCGGCCGGTCCCGCCGGCCCGACGCCACCCGGCCGGTGGGCCGCGCTCGCCGGCGCCATTAGCACCAGTACGAGCCCGAAGTGTGGGCGCCAAAAAGTTTTGTTCAGTTCCTACAAACGGCGCCGCACAGGGTTCGGTGGTTACGACATGGCGCGGCCCGCCGGCAGGCGGAAAGGTGACCAATGCCGGGGGGCGGGATCTCGCGGCGCGTACATCGTGGGTCTACCGGAGGGGTCGGTCGGGTGTTCAGCCGTGTCGCCATCGTCAACCGTGGTGAGGCCGCGATGCGGCTCATCCACGCCGTCCGGGAGCTGGCCGCGGAGACCGGGGTCCGGATCGAGACCGTCGCCCTGTACACCGACGTCGACCGCACCGCCACGTTCGTGCGGGAGGCCGACATCGCCTACGACCTCGGTCCCGCGTCCGCCCGCCCGTACCTGGACCTGAAGGCGCTGGAGCGCGCACTGGTGGAGACCGGGGCCGACGCCGCGTGGGTCGGCTGGGGCTTCGTCGCGGAGGACCCGGCGTTCGCGGAGCTGTGCGAGAAGGTCGGGGTCACCTTCGTCGGGCCGAGCCCCGAGGCGATGCGCAAGCTCGGTGACAAGATCGGCGCGAAGCTGATCGCCGAAGAGGTCGGCGTGCCGGTCGCGCCGTGGAGCCGGGGCGCGGTCGAGACCCTGGACGCCGCCCTGGCGTCGGCCGACGAGATCGGCTACCCGCTGATGCTGAAGGCGACCGCTGGCGGCGGCGGGCGCGGCATCCGCGTGGTCAGCAACTCCGCCGAGCTGGCCGACGCGTACGAGCGCACCAGCCAGGAGGCGGCGCGGGCGTTCGGCAGCGGCGTGGTGTTCCTGGAGCGCCTGGTCACCGGCGCCCGGCACGTCGAGGTGCAGGTCATCGCGGACGGCCAGGGCACGGCGTGGGCGCTCGGGGTCCGCGACTGCTCGGTGCAGCGGCGCAACCAGAAGGTCATCGAGGAGTCGGCGTCGCCGGTGCTCAGCCCGGCGCAGGCCGCCGAGCTCAAGGCGTCGGCCGAGCGGCTGGCCGTCGCGGTCGGTTACCGGGGCGCGGCGACCGTCGAGTTCCTCTACCACCCGGGCGACCGGCTGTTCGCGTTCCTCGAGGTCAACACCCGGCTGCAGGTCGAGCACCCGATCACCGAGGCGACCACCGGGTTCGACCTGGTCAAGGCGCAGCTGCACGTCGCCGCGGGCGGGCGGCTCGAGGGCGAGCCGCCGGCGGAGCGCGGGCACGCCATCGAGGCCCGGCTGAACGCCGAGGACCCGGACCGTGACTTCGCGCCGTCCCCGGGCCGGATCGCCCGGCTGGACCTGCCCGCCGGGCCGGGCATCCGGGTGGACACCGGCGTCAGCGAGGGCGACACCATCCCGGCCGACTTCGACTCGATGATCGCGAAGATCATCGCCTACGGCCGCGACCGCGACGAGGCGCTCGGCCGGCTGCGCCGGGCGATGGCGAACACCACGGTGATCATCGAGGGTGGCGCCACGAACAAGAGCTTCGTGCTCGACCTGCTCGACCAGCCCGAGGTCATCGACGCGAGCGCGGACACCGGCTGGATCGACCGGGTCCGCGGCGCCGGCCGGCTCGTCGCGCACCGGCACTCCGCCGTCGCGCTGGCGGCCGCCGCCATCGAGGCGTACGAGGAGGAGGAACGCGTCGAGCGGCAGCGGCTGCTGTCGACGGCGTCCGGTGGACGCCCCCAGGTACGGCACGCCAGTGGCCGACCGCTCGACCTCAAGCTGCGCGGCGTCGGCTACCGCATGCGGGTGGCGCGGGTCGGGGCGCACCGGTTCCGGGTCGGCATCGAGGTGGGCGCGACCGTCCGCACCGCCGACGTCGAGCTGGACCGCTTCGACCGGCACACCGGCCAGATCGCCGTCAACGGCGCCCGGTACCGCCTGCTCACCGGGACGCACGGGCCGATCCACCTGGTCGAGGTGGACGGCGTGACGCACCGGATCAGCCGCGACGAGGGCGGGGTGGTCCGCTCGCCCATGCCGGCGCTGGTCGTCGCCACCCCGCTTGAGGTCGGCGCCGAGGTGGAGGCGGGCGCACCGGTGCTGGTGCTGGAGGCCATGAAGATGGAGACGGTGCTGCGGGCGCCGTTCAAGGCGCGGCTGAAGGAGTGCGCCGTCTCCGTGGGCAGCCAGGTGGAGGCCGGCGCGCCGTTGCTGCGGTTGGAGCCGCTGGCCGAGGCGGCCGACGAGGCCGCGGACGCCCCGGCCGCCGCGTCCGTCGAGCTGGACCTGCCGGCCGCCAACGGTGCGGTGCCGGTGCGCCAGCGTGCCGCGCGGGGCCGGGAGGACCTGCGCGGGCTGCTGCTCGGCTTCGACGTCGACCCGCACGACGACCGTCGGGTGCTCGACGACTACCTCGCCGCGCGACAGGTGGAGACGGCGGACGGCCACCGGCCGCTGGCCGAGGAACTCGACCTCGTCACCGCCTTCGTCGACCTCGCCGAGCTCAGCCGCAACCGGCCCACGGGCGAGGACGGCGGCGGGGAAGCCCACGTGCACAGCGCCCGCGAGTACTTCCACACCTACCTGCAGAGCCTCGACGTCGAGCGGGCCGGACTGCCGAGTTCGTTCCAGGCCAAGCTCGCCAAGGCGCTCGGGCACTACGGTGTCACGGACCTGGAGCGCTCCCCCGAGCTGGAAGCCGCCGTGTTCCGGATCTTCCTCGCCCAGCAGCGCGCGTCCGCCGACGCCACGGTCGTCGCGACGCTGCTGCGCGCGTGGCTGCGCGAGTCCCCGCCGGACGAGACGCTGCGCGAGCCGGCGGGCCTCGCGCTGGAGCGGCTGGTGGCCGCCACGCAGGTCCGTTTCCCCGTGGTCGCCGACCTCGCCCGCGGCGTGGTGTTCGCCTGGTTCGCCCAGCCGCTGCTGCGCCGCAACCGCGCCCGCGTCTACGCGGAGGTCCGCCGGAACCTGCGCCACCTGGACGCGTACCCGGACGCGCCGGACCGCGCCGAGCGCGTCGCCGAGATGGTCCGCAGCACCGAGCCGCTGGTTCGGCTGCTCGGCCAGCGGCTGGTGCGCGACCACCTCGACAACGCGGTGATGCTCGAGGTGCTGACCCGGCGTTACTACGGCAACAAGGGGCTGACCCGGGTCGGCACCCATCGGGTCGCCGGCTGCACGTTCGTGGTCGCCGAGCGCGCCGACTCGTGCGTGGTCTCCGCCGCGGTGCGCTTCGACGCGCTGGGCGGCGCGCTGCGCGGGCTCGCCGAACTGGCCAGCGGTGAGGAGGCCGTCGACGCCGACATCTACCTCGCCTGGGAGAGCCAGCCGGAGGACTTCGACGCGACGGTGGCCGAGTTGCTCCAGGTCATCAACGCGCACCCGCTGCCGCCGCAGGTCCGTCGGGTCACCACCACCGTCGCCGGTCGAGGCGGAGCGGTGATGCACCATCACTTCACCTTCCGCCCGTCGGACGCCGGGATGGCCGAGGAGCGGCTGATCCGCGGCCTGCACCCCTACATCGCGCAGCGGATGCAGTTGGAGCGGCTGCACCGGTTCGACCTGACCCGGCTGCCGTCGGCGGACGAGGAGGTCTACCTCTTCCGGTGCGTGGCCCGGGAGAACCCGTCGGACGAGCGGCTGATCGCGTTCGCGCAGGTGCGTGACCTGACCGAGCTGCGCGATCACGACGGCCGGCTGGTCGCGCTGCCGACGACCGAGGACACCGTGGCCGCCTGCCTCGACTCGATCCGCCGCGCCCAGTCGCGGCGCCCGTCGAAGTCGCGGTTCAACACCAACCGGATCGTGATCTACGTCTGGCCGCCGAGCGAGCTCACCCGCGAGGAGATGGAGATGATCGCCGGGCGGGTGCGCCCGACGACCGGGGGCGCCCGCCTGGAGGAGATCCTGTTCATCGCGCGCCAACGCGACCGGACGACCGGCGAGCTGACCAAGATGGCGGTCCGGATCTCCTTCGACGCCACCGGCGCCGCCAAGCTGACCATCGGCGAACCGCCGGTCGACCCGGTCGAGCCGCTCGACGACTACCGGCTGAAGGTGCTGCGGGCGGCCAGCCGCAACACGGTGTACCCGTACGAGCTGACCGGGCTGCTCGGCGACTTCGTCGAGCACGACCTCGACGACGACCACGCGCTGGTGCCCGTCGACCGGCCCCGGGGGCGCAACACGGCGGCGATCGTCGCCGGTGTGGTCACCACACCGACCCCGCGGCACCCGCAGGGCGTCACCCGGGTCGTGCTGCTCGGCGACCCGACCAAGTCGCTGGGCGCGCTCTCCGAGCCGGAGTGCCGCCGGGTGATCGCCGCGCTGGACCTGGCCGAGCGGATGAGCGTGCCGCTGGAGTGGTACGCGCTCTCCGCCGGCGCCCGGATCTCGATGACCTCGGGCACGGAGAACATGGACTGGGTGGCCGCGGCGCTCAAGCGGATCGTCGAGTTCACCCAGGCCGGCGGCGAGATCAACATCGTGGTCGCGGGGATCAACGTCGGCGCCCAGCCGTACTGGAACGCCGAGGCGACGATGCTCATGCACACCAAGGGCGTGCTGGTGATGACGCCGGACTCGGCGATGGTGCTCACCGGCAAGCAGTCGTTGGACTTCTCCGGTGGCGTGTCGGCCGAGGACAACTTCGGCATCGGCGGCTACGACCGGGTGATGGGCCCCAACGGGCAGGCGCAGTACTGGGCGCCGAGCCTGCCCGCCGCGCGGGACGTGCTGATGGCGCACTACGACCACACGTACGTCGCACCCGGCGAGGACGCACCGCGGCGGGCGACCACCAGCGACCCCACCGACCGGGACATCTCCGACTTCCCGCACGCCGTGGCCGGCAGCGACTTCACCACCGTCGGCGAGATCTTCTCCGCCACCGCCAACCCGGACCGCAAGAAGCCGTTCGACATCCGCACCGTCATGCGGGCGCTCGCCGACCAGGACCACCCGGTGCTGGAACGCTGGGCCGGCATGGCCGACGCGGAGACCGCGGTGGTGCAGGACGTGCACCTCGGTGGCATCCCGGTGTGCCTGCTCGGCATCGAGTCACGGGCGGTGCCCCGGTGGGGCTTCCCGCCCACCGACGGCCCGGACACCTACACCGCCGGCACCCTGTTCCCGCGCTCGTCGAAGAAGGCCGCGCGGGCGATCAACGCGGCCAGCGGCAACCGGCCGCTGGTGGTGCTGGCGAACCTGTCGGGCTTCGACGGCTCGCCGGAGTCGATGCGCAAGCTGCAACTGGAGTACGGCGCCGAGATCGGCCGCGCGATCGTGAACTTCCGCGGGCCCATCGTGTTCTGCGTGATCTCGCGGTACCACGGCGGGGCGTTCGTGGTCTTCTCGAAGGCGCTGAACCCGAACATGACAGTGCTGGCGCTGGAGGGTTCGTTCGCGTCGGTGCTCGGCGGCGCGCCCGCCGCCGCGGTGGTCTTCTCCGCCGACGTCGACGCCCGCACCGCGGCCGACCCGCGGGTACGGGACCTGGAGGCCCGTGCCGCGGCCGCCGCCGGCGCGGACCGGGCCGCGCTCACCGCCGAACTCGACGAGCTCCGCGCGTCGGTACGGGCGGAGAAGCTCGGCGAGGTGGCCACGGAGTTCGACCGGGTGCACAGCATCCAGCGTGCGGTCGAGGTCGGCTCCGTCGACGCGGTCATCCGGGCGGCCGAACTCCGTCCGCGGGTCATCGAGGCCATCGAGGCACACCTGCGGTAGCCCCCGGGGCTGCGATCATGCCCCTCCCCCCGGGTACCACCGGCCGGGCGGCAGCCGTCCTGGTGTCCGACGGTTGGGCCCGGCCGGGTGGGGTACACCGCCGCGACTGGCGGGGCGGTCCCCGGCCGGGTTTCGCCCGGCGGGGACCGGCGGGACGGCGCGGGGGGCCGATGTCGGATGGGTCAGCGCGGTGGGGCGGGCCGGGGACGCCCGACGACGTGGTGGAGTTGCGGGTGCACGGGGCCGCCAGCGCGAGCGCCGGCGAGGTGCTGGACCTGCCGCGGATCGAGCAGGTCGCGGGCGACCGCAGCGGGGGCTTCTACCGGACCCGCCGGTGCTCGGACACCGACGACGCCGGGCAGGTGACGCTGGAGGCGTACCGCTGGGGTGATCTTCCCTCGGGGACCGTGGCCCGCACCCTGTCGCTGGTGTTCCTGCTGCCGTTCATGCTGGTCAACGTGGCGATCTGGATGCGCCCGGCGCAACCCGGCTCGGACGCGGTGGCCAGGTCCCTGTGCCGGTTGCTGGCGCTCACCCTCACCGCCCTGTACGTGCTGGCCGCCGCCGGCGTCGCGCTGGACCTGATCGGGTGGAAGTGCCTGACCTCGGCGCCCTGCCTGGAAGGGCGCAGTTGGTTGTCCTGGTTGGCCGGGCGACCGGTCGGACTGCGGCTGGCGGTGCTCGCGCTGGTGCCGGCCGCCGCCATCGGCCTGCTCTGGCGGGCCAGTACCCGCCCGGGGCGGGTGTTCGAGGCGTTCCGCGCTCCCGAGGCGCAGGTCTCCCGGCACCGGCTCAGCGCGGTCGGCCAGTGGGACGCCGAGCCGCTGGTGGGCCGGCTGCGCGCCGTCCACGTCGCGGCGGCGTTCGCGACACTGGACGTCACCCTGCTCGCCGCCCGGGTCTCGGCCGGGCCGTCGGCCGGCACCGTCGCGCTGGCGGTCGCCGCCGGGACGGTCCTGGCCGCGTGTGCGGTGCTGCTCTGCACACCCCCGCTGATCGACCGGGGTGCCACGGACCGGCGGCTGGACCGGGTCACCCGTACGCTGCGGACGATCTCCGTCGTCCTCACCGTCGTGGTGGCGGCCCACCTCCTTTCCAGCCCGGCGCGCTGGCCCGAGGGGGGCGGCCTGCCCGGCTACGACTCGATCCTCACCGGCCTGTTCGCCGCCCAGACGACCCTGCTGATCGCACTGGCCGCCGTGCTGCTCTGGAGCCGGGAACGCCGGCCGGAGGACACGCCGCTGTTCGGGCTGGGCGCGCTGGCGGTCGCGGCCGCCGCGATCAGCGTGGCGGTGGCGTACTCCGCCGAGCTGGTCTACCGGGTGGCGGACTTCCTGGATCGCGACACGCCGACCGCGACGGGGGTGGCCGACGGGCCGCCGCGGGCGTACACCTGGGCGATCTACGGCCTCCTCCGCGCGGTGCTGGTCACGCTGGTGGTCGTGGGCCTGGTCGCGCTGATCTCGCGGCGCGGCCGCTACCGCACCGCGGCGACGCTCATCGCGCACGACTACCCGGACCCGCCGGCGGAGGCGGAGCCACGCCTGCACCAGGTGCGCGGGGCGGTGGCCCGGGCCCGGTTCACCGAACTGCTGATCCCGCTGGCCGTGGTCTACGCCGGCCTCGCCGGGCTCGGCACGGCCACCACCACCATCGGACTGCTGGGGCTCTATCCGGCCGGCGCTCTGGAGCGATTCGCCGGTGTGCCGGCCGACCTGGTCACCTTCGCCGTGGCGTTCGGCAGCTGGGTGATCGCGGCGATCATCCTGGGCCTGGTGCTCGGTGGGATCTTCGCCTACCGGACCGTCGAGTTCCGGCGCCACGTCGGTGTCCTGTGGGACCTGGGCACGTTCTGGCCGCGAGCCGCCCACCCGTTCGCGCCGCCCTGCTACGCCGAGCGCGCCGTGCCGGAGCTGACCCGGCGGATCACGTACCTGGTCGGGCGCGGCAACGCGGTGCTGCTCACCGGGCACAGCTACGGTTCGGTGCTGGCCGCCGCGACGGTGCTCCAACTGCCGCCCGCGGTCAGCAACCGGGTCGCCCTGCTCACCCACGGGTCGCCGCTGCGCCGGATCTACGCCCGGCTCTTCCCCGCCTACATCGACGACGAGGTGCTGCACGAGATCGGCGCCCGGGTCGGCTGGCGGTGGGTGAACCTGTGGCGCGACACGGACCCGATCGGCGGCTGGGTCTTGTCTGCGCACCTGCCCACCGCGCCGGCCCCCGTCGGCCCGGCGGCGGCCGTGGACCGCCGGCTCCGGGATCCCGCCGACGTGGTGACGCCACCGGGCGACAGCGTCCCGCCGCCGATCCAGGGACACCGGGCCTGCGAGTCCGACCAGCGCTTCGTCGAGGCGGCGCGGGAGCTGGTCGAGCGCCTGCGCCCGCCGACGGAGCCAGGGCCGCCGCGGGCCGAATAGCGATCCGCGGCCCGGGTCGCCTGGTGCCGGCGCCGCTGGCCCACCCCGGCGGCCGGTGGTCGCCGGTCAGGTCGGTGGCGACGGCACCTCGGGTGGGCGCCCCCGGGCGCGGGCCACGTCGGAGGCGGCCACGCCGGCGAGTACGGCGGTGGCGGTCAGGGCGGACGGCAGCGGCGGCACGTGGCGCATCGCCGGGATCAGGGCGACCGCCGCGAGCAGCCCGATCAACCGCCCGCGGGACAGGCGGGCGAATACGGTGTACTCGAAGGCGGCCCGTCCGGCCAGGAACAGCGCGGGACCGCCGAGCAGCACGGCGCCCCAGGCGGGTTCGCTGTGCCCGAGGGGATGGGCGATGACGAGTTCCGCGCCGACCGCGGTGAACACGGTGCCGGCCACCATCGCCAGGTGGGTGTACGACACCGATCGGGCGAGGCGGGCCCGGTCCGGGGCTGCGTCGATGGCGGCGGAGAGCAGTTCCCCCGCGCGGTAGATGTAGATCCGCCACAGCAGCACCGTGGTGGTGATCGACACCAGGAAGGCGATGCTGCCGTACGCCGTGAAACCGGTGCCGCGCAGCGTCAGTCCGGTCACCAGGATCAACTCGCCGAGCGCGATGATGAAGAACTGCCGGTACCGCTCGGCCAGGTGCTCGGCCACGCTCGGCAGCTGCGCGATGGGCGTGCGGCCGATCCCGGGGGTGGGGTGGCGGAAGACGTACGCGGCGTAGTCCAGGCCCACCGCCAGTGCCCACAGGATGCCCCGTGCCGTACCGGGCGCCAGCGCGCCGGCGAGCCACGGCAGCGCGGACACGCCGAACCAGAACAGCCCCCGCAGGGCCGTGCACCGCAGTTCGTGCCCCCGCAGCAGGACCACCAGGAAGAGTTCGCGGCCGAGGTGGATGGCGACGTACGCGCCCGCGAAGACCAGCCCCTGCCCGCCGAACGCGTCCGGCAGCGCGACCGCCATCACCAGGACGCCGATCATGATCGCGATGGTCAGGGCCTGGATCTCCGGCCGCTGCGGGTCGAACAACTCGGTGATCCAGGCGGTGGTGAACCAGACCCACCACACGGCCAGCAGCAGCACCAGCGCGTCGACCGCACCGCTGAGGGAGAGGTCGGTCAGCAGCGCGTACGACAGCTGCGCGAGGGCGAAGATGAACGCCAGATCGAAGAAGAGTTCCAGGTACGTGGCCCGGGGATCTCCGGGTCCGCGCAGCAGCCCGCCCACCCTGCCGGTTGTCATAGGTTCGCCTGTTCTGCCGGACTTGTACCGGGCTAGAGCAGTCATACCACGCCAGCTCACCTCCCCGCCCCCGGCGGCGGCCGATCCGCTCGTGCTCGACGTAGTGGGTTCCCGCTACCCGGACAGCGACATCCGCGCGTAACCCGCGCCGAGACCGAGGCAGATCATGAAGATCAGCGCGACGTCCCGCCGCCGGAGAACCCGGGGGCCGGCCGGATACCCTCGCCGTCGTGACGCGCGAGAAGGAGATCACCGGGCCGGTCGACCTGTGCCTGCCGAACGGGCGGCTCAATCCCTCGGCGGTGGGCTGGAGCCGCCGGCCGGTGCACCGGGCGAACCTGCGTGGCTGGGGCCGCAACAAGCGCTGGGAGTACTGGGGCATCGTCACGCCGAGCCACATCGTCGGCCTGGTCGCCTCGTCGCTGGACTACGCCGGCGTGCACGGCCTCTACGTGCTCGACCGGGCCACCAAGGTCGAGATCGACCGGAACGCGGTGGTGCCCTTCGCCCGGGGCACGCTCTTCCCGCCGGCCAGCGGGGCGGGTGCGGTGCGGGCCCGCGGCGGCGGGCTCTCGATCGACATCGCGCAGGCGGCGTCGGGCACCACGATCCGCGCCAGCGCCCCCGGTCTGGAGGTCGATCTGGTGGTGCCGCTGCCGGCGGGGCACGAGTCGCTCGGCGTGGTGGTGCCCTGGAGCACCCGCCGGTTCCAGTACACCGTCAAGGACGTCGGCCGCCCGGTGCGCGGCACGCTGCTGGTCGACGGGGTGGAGCACCAGGTCGCCGAGGCGGACTCCTTCGCCGTGCTCGACCACGGCCGCGGCCGGTGGCCGTACGCGATCTGGTGGAACTGGGCCGCCGGCAGCGCTCCGGGGCGGGCGATCCAGCTCGGCGGCACGTGGACCGACGGCACCGGCTCGACCGAGAACGGCCTCTTCGTCGACGGCCGGCTGCACAAGATCGGCGACGAGCTGCGCTGGGTGTACGACCGCACCGACTGGCTGCGGCCGTGGCGGATCAGCGGTGAGCGGGTGGCGGTGGAGTTCCACCCGTTCCACGAGAAGGTCGCCCGGACCAACCTCGGGGTGCTCGCCAACGAGACGCACCAGTGCTTCGGGCACTTCACCGGCTGGGCGGCGACCGACGACGGCGAGCGGATCGACCTGGCCGGCCTGGTCGGCTGGGCCGAGGAGGCGCGCAACCGCTGGTAGCGTCCGGCACCGGCGGTCGGCGCAGGGCCTAGGGTGGGCGGCATGGCAAGCCTCGCCGCCGACGGCTCCCCGGCGCACAATCCGCTCACCGTGCTGACGCTGGCGGAACTCCGGCGGCGCACCAGCGTGAAGTGGCGCCTGCACCCGCCGGACGTCCTTCCGCTCTGGGTGGCCGAGATGGACGTGCCGCTCGCTCCCGTGGTGGCGGACACGCTGCGCCGGGCGGTCGACCTCGGCGACACCGGCTACCCGCACGGCACCGGGTACGCCGAGGCGCTCGGCGAGTTCGCCGCCGGGCGCTGGGGCTGGCACGACTTCCGGGTCGACCGCACCGCTGTCGTCCCGGACGTGATGATGGGCGTCGTCGAGGTGCTCCGGCTGGTGACCGACCCGGGCGACGCGGTGGTGGTCTGCTCCCCCGTCTACCCGCCCTTCTACGCGTTCGTCGGCCACGCCGACCGCCGGGTGATCGAGGCTCCGCTCGGACCGGACCTGCGGCTGGACCTCGCCGCCCTCGACGAGGCGTTCCGCCGCGCGCGGAAGTACGGCCGCCGGCCGGCGTTCCTGCTGTGCAACCCGCACAACCCGACGGGCGTGGTGCACCGCCGGGACGAACTCGAGGCCGTCGCCGACCTGGCCGACCGGCACGGCGTACGGGTGGTCTCCGACGAGATCCACGCTCCCCTGGTGCTGTCCGGGGCGCGGTTCACCCCGTACCTCACGGTGGCCGGCGCCGAGAACGCGTTCGCCCTGACCTCCGCGTCGAAGGCGTGGAACCTCGCCGGTCTCAAGGCAGCGCTCGCGGTCGCCGGGCCACGGGCCGCCGCCGACCTCGACCGGATGCCGGAGGAGGTCAGCCACGGCCCCAGCCACCTCGGCATCCTCGCGCACACCGCCGCGTTCCGCGCCGGCGGCCAGTGGCTCGACCTGCTGCTGGACGGCCTCGACGCCAACCGCACGCTGCTGGAGACGCTGCTGGCGAAGCACCTGCCGTCCGTCGGCTACCGCCGCCCCGAGGGCACCTACCTCGCCTGGCTCGACTGCACCGGGCTGGGCGTCGACACCGAGCGGCCGGCTGCCGGCGAGCCGGGGGTGGCCAGCGACCTCG
This sequence comes from Micromonospora echinaurantiaca, assembly GCF_900090235.1. Taxonomy (NCBI): domain Bacteria; kingdom Bacillati; phylum Actinomycetota; class Actinomycetes; order Micromonosporales; family Micromonosporaceae; genus Micromonospora; species Micromonospora echinaurantiaca. The sequence goes on from NZ_LT607750.1 coordinate 4,389,823, forward strand.
CCGGGCCGGCGCAGATGTTCCTCGACCGGGCCCGGGTCGCGCTCAGCTCCGGGCACGTCTTCGGCACCGGCGGCACCGGCTTCGTCCGGCTCAACTTCGCCACCTCACCCGCGGTGCTCACCGAGGCCGTCGCCCGCATGGGCCGCGCCGTCGGCGCGCGGCAGGCGTCCGCGCGCACCGGCGCCGACAACGCGGTACGCGCGTAGTCGAACCGGTCGTTACTACTGGCCTGCGGCAGCGGGCGCGGTCAGCGACCGAGGCTCGCGGAGAGCCGGCGGATGCCATGGACGAGCAGGTCGGGCGCGCGGTGACCGGCGTGGTGCCCGACACGGTCGACCAGAAGTCAGCTCAGCCTGCGGAGACCCTCGACGACGGCGGCGCGGAGCAGCTCACCGTATTCGCCGGCCGGCACCGCGTCGACATGCTCCGCCGCCCGCTCGAAGGCGGCGCGCGCGGCGGCCATGTTGCCCAGCCGCTCGTTGGCCATCGCCACACCGACGTGCAGCGAGGGGTGGAACGCGGCGACCCGGTCATCGCCGACGGCGTCGGCGTGCCGCAGCGCCGCCTGGTTCCACCGCAGCATCTCCTCGGGGTCGTCCTGCTGCCGGGCCAGATAGTGCGCAGCGACGCAAGCGTCGTAGTCGTCGGTACGCCTCGCCCAGGCCTGTTCGAACAACGCCCGCGCGTCGGCCGGCCGCTCCTCCGCCTCCGCCCGCATCCCGTCCTGGCACAGCCGCAGCACCGGATTACCGAGATCCATCGTCACTCCCACTGATCGCCGACCGGCTGACGCGACGATCCTGGGGGCTCGACCAGGTTGAGGGGCAAACAGGCGAGGCGCATCAGGTGCCGCGACGGCCCTGGCTGCTGGTTGCTGCCGGCCGAGGTTCGCCGGCCCGGGAGTCTGGCAGGTGGGTGCAGTGCGCGACCGTGGCGTCGTCCGGCGCATCGGGGCCGGCGACGGCGCGGGCCTCGGCCTGCCGGACCCGCCGGATGACCTCGGCCGGCCCGTAACCGCGCAGCAGTTCCAGGACGCCCGGCCAGTCGGTCAGGCGGTACGGGCTGACGATGCGGCTGGCGCCGTTGCTGAGCAGCGCCACGCCGGCCAGTTCGGCGAGGGGCCGGCTGCCGGTCACCGCTTCCTCGGCCGCACGCGGATCCTCCTTGGCGATCCAGTAGCCGCCCGGCTGGTTCCGGCGGGCCCGCAGCGCCTGGCGGCACGAGTCGAGGACGCGGTCGTACTCTGGGGTTCCGCCGGGCACACCGTCCAACGGCGCCGCGCAGACCCGCCGGGCGGCGACCTCCCGCTCGTCGGTGAGGACCTGCGGGCCCCCGCGGACCGGGTCGAGGACGAGGAAGGAGTCCGCGAGCAGCAGATGGTCCAGCCGGCCCCGATCGACGCGGACGATCGCCACGGTCGCCTGCGGGCTGCTCGGGTCGGTGAGGTCGCAGGTGTGCCGGTGATCCTCGGCCGTCTCGGCGATGGCCTCGGCGAGGATGGTCGTGAGAGTCCGCCCGTCGTCCCGCGACAGCCGGCCGAGCAGCACGCCGCCGAGGCGGTGGGTGTACCAGGCGACCCCGTGGCGGCAGATCGACTCGGTGCCCGGGATGCCGGCACCGTCCAGCAGCACGACAGCCCCGGGAACGGCGCCGACGAAGTCCTCGTTCGGTCGGCCGGCCCTACCGGCGCTGGTTGTCATGCCGACGCGCAATGCGGGCTCCCAGGACAGGGACAGCAGGAACGACCATCGATGATGCCTGCCGAGCCGGGCCGCGGCGAGGGGCCTCGGACGCCACCGACACCGGCAGGGCCACGCTCAGCCGGCCTGGCCGGTCGCCCGCATCGGGCATCCGGTGCCGACCCGCGCCTGGAGGTCGGCCCGTAGCGCGGCCAGCTCGGCCATCCGCGCGTCGATGACCTGGATCTTGTCTGCGAACAGCGCGGACAACGCCTCGGCGGCGTCCGGGGCGTCGCGCAGTTCCGCGCCGTGCCGGGCGATCTCCGCGAGCGTGAACCCGAGGGCCTGTGCCGTGCGGACGTACGCCAGCCAGGGCACCGTCTCGGCTGGGAAGTCGCGGTAGCCGTTGGGCAACCGTCGACCCGAGACAAGGCCGACCTTCTCGTAGAACCGGATGGTGTCCCTGGTCATCCCCGCTTGCGCGGCCAGCTCCCCGATGCGCATGACCCTCCGCCGGATCGCGGTCTTGACCTTGGAGCGTACTCCACTGTCTACCGTGAGGCGTCGCTGCCGTGTGATCAGCAGGAGTCTCGTCGTGATCCGTTCCTTCACCCCTTACCACCCCGGCTACCTGCGCGTCGTACGGGCGAGCGCCTGGTACGACCTCGTCGTCACCGCGGGCTTCACGACCCCGTGGACGTACGCGCTGGTGCACCGCGCGCTGTCGGCGCTCAGCGGCACGCTCGGGCTCGGCACCCTGCCCGCCCTCGACCCAATGCAGACGCTGTACGCCAACCTCATGGGCTCGGTCGTGGTCGTCTGGGCGCTGCTGCGCATCGTCCGGCCGCTGCCGGTGCACGGCCTGGCCGACGGCGTCGCGCGCACGCTGTTCGCGGCGTGGCAGGCGTACGCGCTGGGCCACGGCGCCTTCCGGCTGCTGTGGCTGTTCCTCGTCGTCGAGGTGGCGCTCGGGGTCGTCCAGCTGGTGCCCTGGTCGCGAGTTCGGCGCACCGGGCTCACCGGCGGCGTGGCGTGATCAGCCCCGACTCGTACGCCCAGACGACCAGCTGGGCACGGTCGCGGCAGTGCAGCTTGGTCATCGCCCGGTTGACGTGGGTCTTGGCGGTCAACGGACTGATCACCATGCGTTCGGCGATCTCGTCGTTGCTCAGCCCCCAGGCGACCAGCTCGACGATCTCCTGCTCCCGGGCGGTCAGCACGTCGCGTCCGGCCGCCGGGTCGGCCGGCGGCGGGCCGGCGACGAACTCGCTGATCAACGTACGCGTGACCGCCGGGGCGAGCAGCGCGTCGCCGCGCGCCACGACGTCGACGGCCTGCAACAGGTCGGCGGGGTCGGCGTCCTTCAGGAGGAACCCGCTGGCGCCCGCGCGGAGCGCGGCGAAGACGTACGAGTCGAGCCCGTAGTTGGTGAGGATGAGGACGCGGACCGCGGCGAGGTCGGGAGCGGCGGCGATCCGCCGGGTGGCCTCGATGCCGTCGAGTCCCGGCATCTGCACGTCCATCAGCACCACGTCCGGCCGCAGGCGTCGGGACAACTCGACCGCCGCGGCGCCGTCGGCGGCCTCGCCGACGACCTCCAGGTCGTCGTCGGCGTCGAGCAGCGCCCGGAACCCGGCCCGCATCAGCGCCTGGTCGTCGACGAGCAGCACCCGGATCATGCCGGCTCCTCCCTCCGGTCGGAGCCGCCACGATCCGTGACGAACTGAGCTGGCTGGACCTCACGCAAGCGCTCGGTCATGCCGGCCCATCCAGCGGGAAGGTGGCGCGTACCGCGAACCCACCGCCGTCGCGGGCGGCGGCCCGTAGCGTGCCGCCCAGCCCGGTGACCCGTTCCGTCATGCCGCGCAGGCCCACCCCCGGCGTCACCGGGCGGTCCGGCGACGCCTGGCCATCGTCGTCCACCGCGACGGTGAGCTGGGCCGGGGCGTAGTCGATGTGGACCTGGGCGGTGGCGGGGCCGGCATGGCGGGCCACATTGGTCAGCGCCTCCTGGACCACGCGGTACCCGGCCTGGTCCACCTCGGCGGGCAGCTCCCGCGGCGGGCCGGTGACGGTCACCCGCACCGGTACGCCGGCCGCCCGGGTCCGCTCCGCCAGCTCGTCCACCCGGGCCAGCCCGACCCGGTCCCCGTCGGCGGGCGAGCGCAGGACGTCCAGCGTCGCCCGCAGCTCCCGCATCGCGGCGCCGCTGGCCTCCTGGATCGCCAGCAGCGCGGCCGACGGTTCCTCGTGGTGCTTGCGGGCCAGGTGCACGGCGATCCCGGCCTGCACCTTGATCACGGAGATGTTGTGGGTCAGCGAGTCGTGCAGGTCGCGGGCGATGCGCAGCCGCTCCTCGCCGGCGCGGCGCAACGCCATCTCCTCGCGGGTGCGTTCGGCCTCGATCGCCCGCTGCTCGACCTGTTCCAGGTACGCCCGGCGCTGCCCCGCGACGAGCCCGGCGACGTTGGCCGCCACGAACCAGCCCAGCAGCAGCGAGGTCCGCTCGACGATCAGCTGCCCGGGGCGGTCGGTGGGCGCGACCGAGACGTCGCGGGCCAGGAAGACGCCGAGGAAGACCAGGCTGGCCAGGACGGCGGGCGCCCGGTGTCCGCGCCAGGCGGCGACGTAGACGGCGCCGAGGACGGGGAACGAGGCGGCCGCCCCGGGGTGCACCCGGACGTGGAGGGCCAGCATGGCGGCGGTCACCACGGCCAACGCCACCACCGGGAAGCGCCGGCACACCGCCAGCGCGGCCGCCATGAGCAGGACCAGGGCGACGTCGACCGCCCGCACCGGTGCGGCGTCCGGGGCGAGCGTGGCGTTGCCGAGCAGCAGGCCGCCGAGGGCGAGGCCGCCGAGGGCGTACGGCAGATCGCGGCGCATGATCGAACTGTAGAGCGGCCGTCGGCGGGGGGCATCCTCCTGGCGCGGTAGCTGGGGCGTACCGCGGACGTGGTATCGGCGGCCGGGCAAGTGCCTGCGGCGGCACGACGCCTTACCGGCCCGCCGCGGCGAGCATCGAACCCATGACATACCGCTTCTTCACCCCAGCGAAGGCGTCGACCGCGACCGGTCTCACCGCGGCGGTCTACCGGCAGCTGCGGGACGAGTTCCTCGGGCCGGTGCCCACCTTCCAGGCGCTCTCGCCGGTGCCGGAGGTGCAGGCCGCGACCTGGGCGCTGATGCGCGAGGCGCTGCTCGCCGGGGACGCGTCCCGGGTCGACCGCGAGCTCGTCGCGGCGGCGGTGTCCCGGGCCAACCGGTGCCGGTTCTGCGTCGACGCGCACGTCTTGCTGCTGCACGCCCTGGGCGAGCACGAACTGGCCGAGGTCATCGCCCGGGGCGGGATGCCAACGGAGCCGAGGCAGGTCGAGCTCGTCGGCTGGGCCGAGGCCAGCCGGAACCCCCGGGCCGCCGACTGGACCAGCCCGTACCGCCCGGAGGTCACCGGCACCCTGCTCGCCTTCCACTTCATCAACCGGGTCGTCTCGGCGCTGCTCGACCCGGACCTGCTGCCCGGCGGTCTGCAGCGCTCCCCGCTGGTGCGGTCGGTGGGCGGCCGGCTCTACGCCAGGGCGGCCCGGGAGCCGAAGGAGCCCGGCGGAAGCCTGTCACTGCTCGCCGCCGGCACGACGGCGGCACCGGCCTGGGCCGGGGACAGCCCGGTCGGCGTCGCGTACGCGGCGCTGCGGGACGCCGCCACCCGGGGCGGCGAGCTGCTGGGCGATGTGGCCCGCCAGACCGTCACGGCGACCGTGCGGTGGGAGGACGGGCGGTACCCGGTCCGGCCCGCGGACTGGGCCGTGGATCTGGTCCGGGACGTGCCGGGCGCGGACCGCGTCGGCACCCGGATCGCGTTGCTGGCGGCGTTCGCGCCCAGCGCGATCAGCCCGGGCGACGTCGCCCTGTGGCGGTTCACCCATCCGGACGACGCCGACCTGGTGCGGCTGGTCGCGTACGGCGCGATCACCGCCACCGCGCACGTCGCCCAGGCCCTGTCCCCGGCTCACCACTAGGAGTTCACCATGCGCAAGGCCTTCGTCATCGTCAGCACGTTGTCGCTCGTCGCGTTCGCCCTGCAGTTCATCTTCGCCGCCGTGGGCGCCTTCACGAAGCCCGCGGGCGACGGCGCGTACCTGTTGCACAGCGTCACCGGGATGGCGGTCATCCCCGTTCTCACCCTGCTCACCATCCTGTTCGCCGTGCTGGCGAAGGCACCGGGCCGGGTCGTCGGGCTGGCGGTGCTGCCGCTCGGCCTCGTCGTCCTGCAGGTGCTCCTCGCCGGGCTCGCGAGCGGCTTGACCGACGCCGCCGGCGCCAGCACGCCGTTCGGCCTGACCATCGCCGGGTTGCACGCGCTCAACGGCATCATCGCGGTGCACGTCGTGGTCGGCGTCCTCCAGGCGGCTCGGCAACTGGCCAACCCGACGCCGGCCGGTGCCGCCCCGGTGGTCGTACCGGAAGGCGAGCCGGCATGACCACCGGCTCGCTGCTCGCGGTCGACCTGGTGATCGCGGTCCTCGCGGCCGCCGGGTGGCTGGGCGCCGGCGGCGCGTCGGCCGCCCGGCGCCGGCCGCTCGCCCTGGGGCTGGCCGCCCTGGCGCTGCTCGCCATGCTCGCCCGGGCCGTCACGGTCACCGCGCTCGCCCGCGCCGGCTGGTGGTTCGCGGCGGAGAAGGTGCTGATCGCCGCGCCCCTGTCGGTCGCGGGCGTGGTCGTCGCCGGGCCGCGGCTGCTGCGGGCCGCGGGCGACGTCCGCGCCGTCGCGGTCCCGCTGCTCTTCGCCGGGTACGCCGCCGGCGCCGGCCTGCTCGTCACGGTCCTGCACGGCTACCCGGCGTCGGCGGGTGTCGGGCTGCTGGCGCTCGCCGGCGTCGTCGCGGCGACCGCGGTCAGCTGGCGGGTCCTCGGCACACGCCCGTCCCCGACGGTGTCCCGGGCGGCCGTCGCGGTGGCGGTCGCGGCGCTGGTGACCGGCACCGGGCTGACCGTCACCCCGGAGCCCGCTCCCGCCGTACCGCACGATCACCAGTACCGGGAGGCGGGGACCGCGGGCGAGCCGACCCGGCGGTTCACCCTGACGGCCGGGACCGCCACGGTGACCGTGGCCGGCCGGGACGTCGCGGCGTGGGCGTTCAACGGGCAGGTACCCGGGCCGGAACTGACCGCCACCGTCGGCGACGTGCTGGAGGTGACGCTGCGCAACCGGGACATCGGGCGCGGGGTCACCCTGCACTGGCACGGGTACGACGTGCCGAACAGTCAGGACGGGGTGCCCGGCGTGACGCAGGCGGCGGTGCTGCCCGGGCAGGAGTTCGTCTACCGGTTCCGGGCCGACCAGGTCGGGACGTACTGGTACCACACCCACTCGGCGTCCGACGTCGGCGTACGCAAGGGGCTCTACGGCGTCCTGGTGGTGCGCCCGGCGCCGGTGACCGGCGTCGACGTCACCGTGCCGGTGCACACCCTGTCCGGCGTTTCGCTGCCCGCGGCGAGGACGGAGCCGGTCCAGGCGGGGACGCCGGTGCGGCTGCGGCTGATCAACACCGACAGCACCACCCATCGGTACGCCCTGGCCGGCACGCCGTTCCGGGTCGCCGCGATCGACGGTTACGACCTGCGGGGCCCCACGCCGCTGGTGGACACCGCCGTGCTGATCCCGGCCGGAGGCCGCTACGACCTGGTGTTCACCGCACCCGCCACGCCGGTGGCGCTGTTCGTGGACGGTCGCCAGGTCTACGCGACCGGGCCGGTGTCGGTGGCGACCGACGGGTGGCCGGTGCTGGACCCGCTCGGCTACGGCGTCGCCGCCCCGGCGCCGTGGTCCCGGTTCGACAAGACGTTCACCCTCGTCCTCGACCGCGGCCTCGACCTGCGCGGACTGCTCCCCCGGTACGCGCACACCGTCAACGGTGCGGCGGATCCGGACATCCCGCCGCAGGTCGTCCGGCTCGGCGACGTCGTCCGGTTCACCATCGTGAACCGGTCCCAGGTGGTGCACCCCTGGCACCTGCACGGGCATCACGTCCTGGTGTTGACCCGCGACGGGAGACCGGCGGCCGGCAGTCCGTTGTGGCTGGACTCCTTCGACGTGCGCCCGGGCGAGGTGTGGCAGGTGGCGTTCCGGGCCGACAACCCCGGGATGTGGGCCAACCACTGCCACAACCTGGCGCACGCCGACGCCGGGATGACGCTGCACCTGATGTACGCGTAGTCCGCGGGGCAGCGCCCCGGCGGGTGGGCGTTCGTCGATCTCTTGACGATCCGCACGGCGGGACCTGTCCTCCTGAGGCACGATTGCGGGTCGCCCAGGCGCCGGATGCTCCCGGAGCCGCATGCCCCGGCATCGCCGGGTGTCGCCGAGCGGTGGCGCCCGTTGCAGGGGTGCTGCTTTCCCGCGGTGGTCGCTGGTGGGAGGTCGGTTCTTCATCGTTCGGTATCCCTGGTGTCGCGCCGACGAAGGAAGGTTCGCCGAGCGGTTCGGGGTCGGTGGGGAAACGGCGGGCTCCTTTGTGGAAGGGATGGCCGGGATCGGTCCGGGTCGAACGGGCGGGTCCGACGTCCTGGACCACCGCCGAGACAAGCAAGGCCTGCCACCGCGACGCCGGGCGTGGACCGGCAGCGCGACGACGTCGATCAAGGCTTCGGGCATGGGACCAACGATCGCTCCGACCGCCGGTGGGAACAACGCCAAAAATCGAACCGCCGGATAAGCCACCGGTTATCGGTCCACGTCCTGCGCGGCCACCACTGGGCGGGCAGCCGCTGGACCGTTCACGAGGTGGCGATGAGCTTGTCGACGTCGGGGGCGTAGACGGTCATCCAGTGCGGGTGCAGCCGGTAGTAGACCACGTCGTTGTCCCAGTCGAAGGCGTCGGCGCCGTAGAAGTCCTTGAAGTACCCGAGCAGATACGGCCAGTCCGCGGCCGGCTCGCCGTCCCGGGGGTTGAGGATCTCCACCGTCCCGTGCGTGAACACGCCCAGGTCCTCGCCGCGCAGGTGGGCGACGCTGGCGGCGGGCCGGGCGGCGAGGTGCCGGGCCTTGGCGGCGTTACGCGCCGTACCGAAGTGCCACCTGCCGTGCAGGAAATGCCCGTCCGCGCCGCTGATCCGTGGCTCGCTCTTCGCTGTCACGGTCGACAGGGCGAGCGTGCACATTCCGGTCAGGACCTGCGTGAGCTGCTCCGCGGTCATGGTGCGCTCGACGACGATGGAGCGAAGGTGAGCGGTGGAACGCGACAGGGACGCGTCGAGCAGCGCCTGAAGCGTGGTGAGCTCTTCGGGGGTTTCGCGCATTGAGGTCCTCATCCATCCGGGGCCGCGTCACGTTCGTCGTCGACGCCGGCCGGTGAGGGCATTCTCCGCCGAAAACCTGACACCCTGTGTCGCATCTGCGGGACGGCCATTCCGCTCAGACGGTGTGCAGCGAGTCTCGCAGGTCGTGCCGCCGGGCCGGTGGTGGGCGTTAGTCGAGGCCGCCCAGCGGGCACGCCCCGGCGGGCCCGGTCGCCCGCCGGAGCAGATCGAGGGCTGCCGCAGCCCGACGGTCGCGGAGCTGGGCGTGTCGGCCAGCCGCTCACCCGCCAGACCCGGTCCCGAGGACGTGCCAGCGGCGACCGGTCCCCGGCGCGGCCCGGTAGCGCGACCGGCGCTCGACGGCAGTCGCGCCACCGGGCGGGGCACCGCTGGGCCTCGGCACTGCCGGCGCGGCGCACCCGTGGGGCGGGGCGCCGAGCCGCCGGGGTCAACCGAGCCGGCGGTCCGCGCGGACGGCGGCGACGGCGGCCGCCATGCGGGCGAGGCGTGCGCCCTGGAAGCGGGCCGCTTCCAGGACCGCCTTGGCGTACTCGGGATCCCGGCTGGCGCGGCTCTCCACCTGGCTGACGCCGTACGGGTTCCCGCCGGCGGCGTGCGCGATGTCGTAGTTCAGGTAGCCGGTGGGCAGGATGGTCGACCCCCAGTGGTGGAAGGTCTGGTAGAGGCTGAGCAGGGTCGCCTCCTGGCCACCGTGTTCCTCGTAGCTGGCCGTGAAGCCGGTCGCCGGCTTGTCGGCCAGCTCCTCCGCCTGCCACGGGGCGGTGGTGGTGTCGAGGAACTGGCGCAGCTGGGAGCAGATGTTGCCGAAACGGGTCGGCGTGCCGAAGGCGTACCCGTTGGCCCACCGGAGGTCGTCCAGGCTGGCGAGCGGGATGTCGGCGGTGGCGTCGAGGTGGGCCCGCCACTCCGGCTTGGCATCGACGACCTGTTCCGGCGCCAGCTCTGCCACCCGGCGCAGGCGGACCTCCGCGCCGGCGTCGGCGGCGCCGTCGACAAATGCCTGCGCGAGTCGGTGCACGGTGCCGGTGGCGGAGTAGTAGATGACGGCGATCCTGGCGTCCGCCTGCATGGTTGCCTCCTTGGGTCGGCTCGGTTCCCGATCAACCGTGCCGAGGCGGCTTACCGGCTGCTGACCGTCCGCTTACCGACGACGTCGAGCGCGGCTTCGTCGAGGTCGAGCCGCGCGCCGCGGCTCATCTCGGCAGCGAGTTCCGCGCTGCCGAGCGCCTCGCGGAGGCGGGCGGTGATCCGCCGTACGTCATGCTGCTCGCCGGCGGGCAGCGGCGCTCCGGCCGCCTCGCGCAGCGCCCCGGCCGCGCCCAGCAGCCGGGCGGCCCGGCGGTGGTCACCGCCGAGGCTGGCGGCGCCGGCCAGGCCCTCGAGGGCCAGGGCCACGGCCCGCTGGTCTCCGGTGGCGCGCGCCGCGTCGAGCGACTCACGGTGCCGGCGCTCAGCGAGGGCGGCATCACCGCGGTGTTCGGCGATGAACCCCAACTCGGCCAGCGCGAGCGCACAGCCCGGCAGGTAGCCGGCGTGGCGGTTCCACTGGAGCAGGTCCCGCTGCCGGGTCTCGGCGGCGTCCAGGTCGCCGCGCCGGCGCGCCGCCAACGCCAGCCCGGTGCCGGCGAACGCGCCGGCGGACCGGCTCGACTGCTCCTGCGCCACCTGTAGCGCGCGCTCATGCCAGGCGACGGCTTCGTCGTGGTCGCCCCGCAGCAGGGCGAGCCGGCCGAGGTGCGCCAACTGCCGGGACACCAACGTCCACAGCCGCAGGTGTTCGGCGATGCGCAGCGCCTCGCGGTGCCACGCCTCGGCGCGGTCGTAGTCGCCGCGGATCTCCGCCAGACTCCCCAACAGGCTCGTCGGATGCACCTGACCCCAGCGGTCGCCCAGTTGCCCGAACAACGACCGGCTGACCTCGCAGTCCCGCTCGGCGGCGGACAGGTCGCTGCGGAGGACGAGCGCGAGGTCGGCCCGGGTGGCGCAGGCGGCGGCGATGCCCCACCGGTCGCCGTGCGCGCGGAACGCCGCCAACGCCGCGTTGACCAGTACGGCGGCCTCGCCCGGATCCCCGGAGCCCAGCATCATCGAGGCGAACAACCACTGCGCGAACGCCCGGTCCGGCCCGTCGGCATCCGGGTAGCTTTCCAGGACCCGCTGGCGGGGAGCGGTCGGGTCACCGTCGCGGGTGGCGAGGGCGACCAGCCACATGTCCGCACGGCGGCGAAGGGCGTCCGGCGCGACCTCCTCCTCGCTCGTCGCGACGATGTCCAACGCCGTCCGCAGGGACCGGCCCAGCTCGCCGAAACGGCCTCGGAGCAACCGGTACCAGGTCAACGAGGTGGCGAGCGTCAATCCGGCGCGGGCATGACCGTCGGTGGCGGCGACGTCGAGCGCCGCCCGAAGGTTGCCGTTCTCGACGTCGAGCTCGCCCAGCACGCGACTCTGGTCGTGGCCCCGAAGCCGTCCGGCGGCGCGCTCGGCGAGCCGGGCGAAGCAGGCGGCGTAACGGCGACGGGTGGTGGAGAGTTCACCGGCGCTGTCGAGCTGTTCGAGACCGTAGGCGGCCACCGTCTCCGGCAGCCGGTAGCGTCGCGGACTCTCCCCGTGCCGCACCATGACCAGTGACCGGTCGATCAGGCGGGCCAGCACGTCGAGCAGGTCGTCCGGGGCCACCTGCCCGCCCGAGCAGACCTGCTCGGCCGTCGCCAGGGTGGCGCCGTCGGCGAAGACCGCCAGCCGGCGCAGCACCGCGCGTTCGGGAGGCGACAGCAGCTCCCAACTCCAGTCGATCATGGCGCGGAGCCCCTGCTGACGCGGGGGCGCGGTGCGCCGGCCGGAGGAGAGCAGTCGGAAGCGGTCGTCCAGCCGCGCGGCCAGCTCCTTCGGGTCGACCACCGGCAACCGGGACGCGGCCAGTTCCAGCGCCAGCGGCACGCCGTCGAGACGCCGGCAGATGGTGGCGATGACGTCGCTGTCTTCCTGGTCGACGGCGAACCCGGGCTCGATGGCGCGGGCGCGGGCCACGAAGAGCCGGACCGCCGGGGCCTCGACAATCTGCTCCGCCGTGGCGCCGGGCTCCGGCAGCGCCAGCGGCGGCACCGGGAAGACCACCTCGCCGGCGATCCCGAGCGGTTCGCGGCTCGTCGCCAGGATGCGCAGGTCGGCCGCGGCGCCGAGCAGCATCTCGGTCAGCTGGGCGATCGGCTCCACCACGTGCTCGCAGTTGTCGAGCAGCAACAGCATCTTCCGATCCCGCAGCGCGGCGACCAGCCGGTCCATCGGCTCGCGCGGTGAATCGCCGGGCGGGCTGTCGTCCCGGATCTCCAGCGTCGCCGCCACCAGGTCGACGATCTCGGTGCAGGTCGCCGCGTCGCCGCAGCGCGGCTGGCCGGCCAGTTCGACGAGCCACACGCCGGCGGGAAAGGTGTCGGCCAGCATCCGCGCGACCTCGAGCGCCAGTCTGGTCTTCCCCACCCCGCCCAGACCGGTCAGGGTGACCAGCCGCCCGTTCGTCAGGCGCTCCCGAACCGCTTCGACGGCCTCGTCGCGGCCGATCAACCCGCCGTACGGACCGGGCGACAGGGGCGCCGGCAGGTTGGTCCGGGCCGGATTCGGCGGTGGCGCCGGCGGTTGGAGCGCCGGGTCCTGGCGCAGGATCGCCCGGTGCAGATCGGCCAGTTCCTGCCCGGGGTCGATGCCCAGTTCGTCGCGCAGTTGCCGACGGAACCGCTCGTAGGCGGCCAGGGCGTCACGCTGGCGTCCCGAGCCGTACAGGGCGCGCAGGTGCGCGGCCCGTAGCCGCTCGCGCCACGGGTGGCGGGCGACCAGGTCGGCCAGTTCACCGGCGAGCAGGTGGTGCTCACCAAGCTCGAGTCGCGCCTCGGCCAGTTCCTCCAGCGCGGCCAGGTACTGGTCGTTGAGCCGCTCGGCCGCCTGGCGGACGAACCGCTCGTCACCGAAGTCGGCGTACGGGGAACCGCGCCAGAGCGACAGCGCCTCGGTCAGCGTCGCCGCCCGCCGCGCCGGCTCCCGTTGCGTGCGCGAGCGCGCCAACAGCGCGGTGAAGCGTACGGCGTCGATCGATTCCGCCGACGTCCGCAGCCGGTAGCCGGCATCACCGGACTCGACCAGCGAACGGCCACCCGGCTCGGCCCCCTCCAGCGCGCGGCGCAACTGCGACACCTTGGTCTGCAGGGCCCCGAGCGCGTTGCCCGGCGGCTCGTCACCCCAGAGATCCTCGATCAGGCGGTCGGCGGACACCGGGCGCCCCTCGTGAACCAGCAGGTCAGCCAGGAGACCACGAACCTTCAGCCCGGGCACGGTGACGGGTTCGCCGTCCGACGTCCATACGGCGATCTCACCCAGCACCCCGAAGCGCACGGCTTCAGCCTAGCCAGCCGGTTGTCCCGCCCAGCGGCTCCGTCGACCGTGGGCAGGACCCGCGCCGACGGGCACGGTCGCGCCCGGAACGGCGCAGCCGGCTGTGCCTGACCAGCGCCGACTGTCCGCGGACGCGTCCGCCCGGCCGCCCCGACCGCCGAGCCGGGCAGCGTCGGTTTCCCGGTGTGCCCGACCCGTACGTCAGGCGACCGTCAGTCGGCGGTAAGGGCGCTGGGCAGGCTCGATCCAGCCGATTGACACCGGAGGAGTGCGATGGATCACCTACAGCACAGCGCGGCCGCTCGCCGCGGCGGCCAGCCCGCATCGGACCGGGTGGCCACACCCTGGCTCGCCCTGCTGGCCGGCCCGCTGTCGTACGGGATCGCCGGGCCGGCGCTGGTCCTCGACGACGTGGCGCGGGCGATGGGTACCGGGGAACAGACAGCGGCCTCCGCCGTGACCGCCTTCGGCTGGGGGATCGCGTTGGGCACGCCCCTGTTGGCGGCGCTGCTGGCCCGCCGCGGCGTCCGGGCGGTCCTGAGCGTCGCGACCGCGCTGATGGTCGCGGGGACCGTCCTGCTCGTGCTGAGTCCGAACGTGCCGGTGCTGGTGGTCGGTGCGGCGGTGCAGGCGCTGGGATCCGCCGGGCTCACCGTGACGGCCATGAAACTGGCCGACTCGGCTCGGCGGATGGGGGTGGTCACCGCGTCGCTGGCGGTCGTCGGCAGCACCGGTCCGCTGAGCGGCGCGCTGGTGGCCGACGCTCTCTCCTGGCAGGCGGTGCTGGCGTTGCCGCTGCTGGCGGTGCTCGCCGTGCCCGCGGCGCGGCGCGGCGCGTCACCGCGGGAAGCGGCGCCGGCGTCGTTCGATCCGCTCGGCATGGCTCTCCTCGCCCTGCTGGTCACCGCGGCGGTCCTCACTCCGCACCGGCCGCTGGTGGCCGGCCCGGCCACTGTCGCGCTGCTGCTGGTGCTCGCGGCCCGGACGAAGGCGCGTCCCGACGGCTTCCCGGCCGCCGCGGTGGCCCGCAACGGCCGGTTCCTCGGGGCGTGCGCGCTGGCCTTCGCGCTGGGTGTGGTGAACTTCGCCCTGCTCTACACCGCGCCGGAGCTACTGCGGGAGCACGCGGGGTGGGACGGCACCCGCAGCGGGATCTGGTTGCTGGCGCCGTACCTGCTCGGTGGCTTCGGCTCGGGATTCCTGGTCGCGGCGTCCGCGCGGGTGCCGCACCGGGCGGTGGCCGCCGCGCTGCTCGCCGCCGGCGCCGCCGCGCCGCTGCTGGCGGCGGCCACCACCGTCGTACCGCTGCTGCTCGGGGCGATGGCGCTCGGCTCCCTGGCCGCCTCGACCGGCCAGGGCGTGCTCGCCCTGCGAGCGGCCGGCGTCGTGCCCGCCGCGCACGAGGCGGAGGCCCTGGGTCTGTTCAACCTCGCCTACCTGCTCAGCGTCGCGTTCGGACCAGCGATCGCCGTGATGCTGTCCCAGTGACGGGTGGAGAGCCGGCGGCGCGGCGACCGGCGCGGCGGCCGGCGCGGCGGCCAGCCTGGCGCCGATCGGCGCCAGGCGCTCAGCGGGCCAGCGCGGCCAGCCGCGGCACCAGGTCGGCCGGGTCCGGCATGGCGGCGATCTCCCGGCCGACCTGGGCCGCGGCGTCGCGCAGCGCGGCGTCGGTGAGCAGCCGGGTCAGCACGGCGGGGGTACGTGAGCGAAGAACGGACACGTGGAGCCGATCTGGCCGTCGGAGGATCATGTCGGCGCTCGGTTTGGATCTACCCGTCTCGACCAGGCTTACGTGACGAGCCGAGACGTCTGCAGCGATCGCCAGGTCCAGTTGGCTGAGCCCCCGGCGTTGCCGCCACTGCCGCAGGAGTTCCCCGACGGCATACACGATCATGCAGCGTACGCATCGTCGCGCCGAACGCCATGACATCCGAGTTCATCGACAACCGCAGCGGCCGCGGTGGTGGCGACGGTGGATGCGGGGCTGAGATGCCCCGCATCCACCCGCCGTCAGCCGATCGGCGTCACCGGCACGTCCCGGCGCACCGTGCCGTACGGCGCGTCGAGCCGGAGCTGCGCGGTGCCGGGGAAGTGACCGGCGGCGTCGACCGCCAGGTCCCAGGCGCCCAGCGGCACCCGCAGCGTGAACGTGCCGGTGGCGTCGGTGACGACCTCCTCCTCGACCTCCTCCAGCCGCAGGAACTGCACCGTCGCCCCGGCCAGCGGCGCGCCGGTCGTCGCGTCGGTGACGACGCCGGTGACGGTGCCCGGCGGCAGGAACCGCACCGACTGCCCGGAACGCAGCCGCTCGTCGTGGTAGCTGTACTCCTGCGCGTGGAAGGAGTCGGCGTCCTCGATGCCGACGGTCGCGCCGTCGCCGCGTCCGGCAGCGGTGTCGGGCAGCAGCCGGTGCTGCACGTCGATCCGGCCGTCCTCGTGCAGCACCGCGTCGACACTGATCCGCTCGCCGTCGAGCAGCATGTCCTGCCATGAGACCATAAACCGCCGGTTCGGCGCCGTGCCGGCGGTGCCGTGGGTCACCCGGGACGACGCGTCCATGGCCAGGGCGTCCCAGAACGCGTACACCGCGGCGTCCGGGCTGGACGTGCTGGGCAGGAAATTGTTGGAGCCGCTCTGGTGGTCCGACGGCTCGAACGTCAGGTAGCCGTAGCGGGACACGTACGTCGTGCGGTACGGCTGGCCGTACAGCCGGAACTCGAACGGCAGCGCGACCGCGGTCGGCGGCCCGTACTCGCTGGTCGTCACCGCGGTGCCGGCGAAGCTCGGCTCCACCGAGCCCAGCACGCACTGGTAGCCGAACCCGTCCGCGCCGTCCACCACGCCCATCGGGGCGATCACCGTGATGTCGTTGACGGCGTCACCGCCGATGATCGTCGGCAGGTAGAGCCGCCCGTCGCGCTGGCAGCCGGGGACGCTGGCGTAGACGTAGGTGGCCACGTCGGACTCGGGGACCTTGGTGAACCGGTACGCCCCGTCCGCGCCGGTGGTCATCCGCACGGTCGGCAGCTCGCTGTGCGCGAGCCACACCTCCGCCCCCCGCACCGGTTGACCGAGCGAGTCCCGGATCACGCCGCTCACCGTGCGCTCGTTGAGCGACAGCCGCACGTCGTGGCGCACCCGCGCGCCGCTGGTGTCCAGCACCACCGTGGACCGGTGGATCCCGAACGTGACCAGCGAGACGTCCACGGTGTAGGTGCCCAGCGGCAGGTGCAGCACGTACGTGCCGTCGGCCGCGGCGGTGGTGGTCACCGCGGGCGCGTCACCGGTGACCGCCGAGATCAGCGCGTTGGCGGCCGGTGACCCGTCGGGCTTGGTGACGGTGCCGTACAGCGACCCGGCCGCCCGGAACGTGACCGCGCTGTGCGGGCGCAGCGCCGCCACGTCACGGGAGTACTCCAGCCCGACCGTGCCGGTCTGGTTCTCCACGCCCACGCTCGCGCCCGCGCCGCGGGCCACGGCGGCGGAGGTCAGGTCGCCGTAGTGCACGGTGACCGCGCCGGTCTCCGACAGTTCGACGGCGAAGGTGACCCGCTGCGTCTCGTCCTCCCAGAAGGTCACGTTGCGCCACTCGACCACGAACCGCCGGTCCGGCGCGGTGCCGTAGCTGGCGGTGCGCACCGTGGCCTGGGCGTCGACGACCAGGTCGTCCCAGAACGCGAAGACCGACGCGTTCGGCGTGGACGGGTTGGGCACCTCGCGGTTGATGGAGTTGTCAGCGGCCCGGTCGAAGCTGAGGAACCCGTTGGTGGCCACCCACATGGTGGTGTGGTTGCGGCCGTAGAACGGCACCGCGAACGGCAGGTTCACCTGCGCCGACTCGTCGTCGCCGGTGAGCGCCAGCGCGGTGGTGCCGGTCGGGAACGGCGCGGTGGTGCCGTTGCACTGGTAGCCGGAGCTGTCCACCTGGGCCGGCGGGTACAGGTCGACCGTCTCCGGCCCGTCGACCGTCACCTGCCGGCTGCCCGCGCTGAGGCAGCGGCCCGCCCCGAACGTGAGGGTGTACCCGCCGACCGGCACGTTGTCGATCCGGTACGCCCCGTCGGGCCCGGTGACGACCGGGGGCAGCGGCGTGGCCAGCAGCTTCACCGAGATGCCGGCCGCACCCACGCCGCCCGGGTCACGGACCACCCCGCTGACCGGGTGCCGGGCCAGCGCGACGAGGGTCAGGTCGGCGGTGGCGGTGCTGTCGGCGGTCACGGTGACCGACGTGGCGCCGTCGCCGAACCCGAACGCCTTCACCGCCACCGTGTAGCCGCCGGGCGGAACGGTGACGCTGTACCGGCCGGTGGCGTCGGTGGTGGCCACCCGCTCGGTGCGGTTGGGCCCGTTGAGCCGCACCGACGCGCCGGCGACCGGTCCGTCGGCCCCCCGCACGACGCCGGTGAGCGTGCCGCGGGGGCCGCGGGGCGCGGCGGCGACCGCGGCGTGCACGTCGAGGCGGCCCTTGCCCCACACCGGGTTGTCGGCCGCGGTGCCGCCGCACTGCGCGTCGGCGACGTCGATCGCGCCGCCGTCGAGCAGGGCCCGGGTCGCCGGGATGTCGCCGATCAGCTCGGGGGCCGCCGACCACAGCAGCGCGACCGCCCCGGAGACGTGCGGCGCCGCCATCGAGGTGCCGTTGTACGCCTCGTAGCGTCCGCCCGGCAACGAGGAGACCACCGCGACGCCGGGTGCGGCGATGTCGGGCTTGATCTCCGCGGCGGCCGAGCCCCGGCTGGAGAAGTCGGCGATTGCGCCCTCGGCGTCGAACGCGGCCACCGCGTACGCCTGGGGGTAGTCGGCGGGTGATCCGACGGTGTCGCAGTCGGGGCCGCTGTTGCCCGCGGAGAAGACCGGCATGATGCCGACCTCGATCCACCGGCTGACCACCTGGCTGTAGAACGGGTCGCTGTTCGGCGAACCCCACGAGTTGTTGACGATGTGCGGGGCGAGGTCGGGACGGCTGGTGAAGGTGTCATCGAACGGCGCCATCACCCACTCGCCGGCCAGCAGCAGGGCCAGTTCGGTGCAGCCGCTGCCGACGCAGCCGCGGGCGGCCACCCACCGCGCGCCGGGCGCGACGCCGATCTGGGTGCCGTCGCCGTCGTCGCCGACCATCGTGCCCATGGTGTGCGTGCCGTGGCCGTTGGTGTCGCAGGGCGCGGTGCGGCACTGCCCGTACGGGTCGTACCAGTTGAACCGGTGGTCGAACACGCCGTCGCCGACGTTGCCCCGGTACTGGCGGACCAGCGCGGGGTGGTCGAACTGCACCCCGCTGTCGATGCTGGCGACCACGATGCCCTCACCGCGCACGCCGTACCGCGACCACACCTGCGGTGCCTGGATGCGGTCGATGTTCCACTCGACCGCCGCGGCCGCCGCGGCCCGCTGCACCGGGGTCGGCTCGGGCAGCTGGAAGGTGCGCATCGTGCGTACGGTGCGCACCTCGGGCCGGCGGGCCAGTTCGGCGGCGAGCTTCGCGTCGGCGTCCTCGACGTGGACCGCGTTGACGATCCAGAACGGGTGGTGACCCACCCGGCGCTGGGTGAGCAGCTGCCGGATGCCGCGCTGGCTGCGTTCGGCGAGCGCGGACAGGGTCCGCTGCCCGTAGGCGGTGCGCTGGGCGTGGGTGCGCAGTTCGCGGGCCGGGCGCAGGTCGGCGCGCTCGACCAGCTCGACGATCAGGTCGGCGGTGCGCCCGCCGGCCAGCGCCTGACGCGCCGCGGGCTGGAGCTTGTCGGCCGGGGCACCGGTCGCGGGGGCGGGAGCGGTGAGCAGTGCGGCGGCCAGCACGCCGGCCACCGCGGCGGCGAGCCGCCGCACGGCGCGGGACCGTGGGGCGGGAAGGGATGGATGCATGGAGGTCCTCGTCTGGGCGTGCGGTGGTGGCGGGCGCGGGTGCGCCCGCCACCACCGGAGAAGGAATCAGCCGACGTGCGTGTCGAGATACGACAGCGCCTGGTTGGCGGTCAGCCCGGACAGCGCCGGGAAGTTCGCCTTGCCGAGTTCGGTCTCGATGACCGACGCCAGTTCGCCGCCACCGGCCGCCCGGTCGGCGGCCGCGTAGTCGCGCAGCAGCGTCTCCAGCTCGGTGAGCATCGCCGCCGTCACCACCGTGCCGTCACCGTCCGGGGTGCCGACGGTCTGCAGCACCGGTTGCAGCGTCTGCATCGCGTGGGCGGTGCGCCGGCGCAGGTCGTCGTCGGCGGTCATCAGCGCGATCGCCCGGTCGCCGCCGTCGGCGTAGATGACCTCGTAGTGCCGCAGGGCCGGGGTGCGCCCGTCGGCGAACAGGTCCCGCACGTGCAGCAGCGCGCCGAGCACCGCGTCCACGCCCGGGCCCTGCGGTTCGAGGCCCTCCGGGCCCACCCCGGTCAGCGAGGTGTCGGCGATGCACAGGCAGTCCTGCCGATCCTGCTCGTACACGCCGTCGACCCCGACCGCGGTCCACGCGGCAGCCGCCTCCTTGGCCTCGGTCGAGCCCTTGCCGTACAGCTTGTTGGCCGACTCGATGAAGCCGACCCGGGAGTCGGTGAACCGGGCCCGCGGAGCCAGGTACGTGATCAGGGTGCGGTAGGCGATCCGGGCCGCCTTCTCGATGCCGATCTTCTGCGACAGCAGGTAGAACGCCTTGTTCTGGATGCCCGAGTTGGTGTGCACGCCACCCATGTCCAGGCAGCTGCGCTCGAAGTCGCGGTAGTGGCCGGGATCGCCGTAGGACGGCGGGTTGGCCATGCTGCGCAGCGCGCCGCCGGGGATGCCGGTGCCGACCAGCCAGTCGTTGCTGCCGGTGGCGAACTTCTCCACCGCCTCGGCGAAGATGTCGGAGAAGCTCTCGTTGAGCGCCCCGGACTGGTACATGTACCACAGGTCGGCGGTCTCGAAGGTGACCCCGTGGGTCAGCTCGTGCGCCACCACGTCCAGCTTGGTCATCTCCTCGCCGAACACCATGGTGTCGATGACGTCCGGGATGAACATCGCGTTACGCATCGGCCGGTCCGGGTTCTGCCGCACCCGCACCAGCGCCCGCAGCTGCCCGCCCTCGTCGTCGAAGCTGTCCCGGCCGAAGGTCTGGTGGTAGTAGTCGTAGGTGTGGCCGAGGTTGTCGTACGCCTCGTCCACGTCCTGGATGCCGCTGGGTCGATCGCCCTCCGCCCGCTTCGGGGACACCGGCACCTTGTCGTCGGAGAGCTTGTTCAGGTCGTAGATGCGCCGGTCCTTGGCGTGCGCGGTGCGCGGCAGCGCGTACACCAGCCGCCCGGTCGCCGCATCGACGAAGTACGACGTCGACACGCCCTGCCGGACGTCAGTGAGCCAGACGTGCCAGGCCAGCACGGTCGGCGTACGCCGGCCCGGATCCGCCCCGGCGGGCAGGAGGTACAGCTTCGCCGGCTCCACCAACGACCCGTCGGGCAGGGCGCGGCGGGCGTTCGCCGTCGCGGTCTCCGCGCTGACCGCGGCGCTGACCCGGTCCACGATCAGGTCCGGCTCCAGCGAGTTGGTCAGGAACTCCACCGTGCGGCCGGTGGCGTCCAGGTGCACGCCGACCCGGGTTCCGTAGACCGGCACCCCGCCCACGTGCTGCTCGAACCACACGTGCCGCTCGCCGGTCCGCTCGCGCTGCTCGCGCAGCGGCCGTAGCTGGGCGCTCGCGTCGGCCACCCCGAACAGGCCCGAGTTGCGCCGCAGCCAGCCCGGCACGTCCCCGCCGAGGCGGCTGGACAGGCTCAGCATCGACGGTGTCCCGCGCCACGGCTCGAACGCGGCGAGCGGTGCCTGGCCCTGCTCGGCGGTGACCCGCGCGAGCGCGGCGGCCACTCCGGCCCGCCGGTAGCCGTTGGGCGCGGGCGTCGGGTCGCCCTCGAACGGCACCACCCGCTCGGCCGGCGGTCGCCCGGGCTGCGCCGCGGCCGGCTGCCCGACCACCACGCCCGCCGCCACCAGCACCAGGGCGAGCACCCCGGCCCGGGCCGGGGTGGCCAGCGCCGGCGTCCCGCGCCGGGGCAGCGCGGCCGCGACCAGCTGGGCGGTTCCGGCCCAGGCCAGGGCGGCCAGCCCGGCGAGCCAGGCCGGCGAGGCGAGGTGCACCAGCGGATCCGTCGCGGTGGCCGCGCCCGCGGCGGACAGGCCCGCGATCAGGGTCGCGTAGCCGCCGGCGGCCAGCGTGGCCGCACCGGGCGACCGCGGGCGGCGGCGGGCCCGCCAGGCCAGCAACACCGCCGCGGCCAGCGGGCCGGCCACCAGCAGGGCCAGCTGGGAGCCGCTCAGCAGCATGGAGATCGGATACAACCGGCCGCCGGTGGCGCCGATGCTCCAGTCCAGCGGCGCGCCGGTGCTCGCGGCGACCGCGGCGGCCAGGCCGGTCAGGTCGCCGGCCAGGTAGGCGCCCACCGGCCCGGCCGCGCCGCCGGCCAGCGACCGCAGCACCAGCCAGCAGACGGCGACGGTCAACGCCGTGGCGAGCAGGGCGTCGCCGCCGGCGACCAGCCACGGTCGCAGGCGGCGTACGAGTACAGGCACGATGAACCTCCCAGTGGACGCGATGGGCGGGTGACGTAGCTCCCCGGACGGATCGATCCTCGTGAGATCCGATCGCGCGAAGGATCATCCCGGCCGGTTGCAGAAAGCCTGCAGACGGCTTGCCGCGCGGCGGCCATAATGGACGACCGGAGGTGACCAGGTGGAGTTCCGCGTCCTCGGTGCGGTCGAGGCGTACGCCGCCGGCACGTCGATCGATCTCGGCTCCCGCCAGCAGCGCCTGGTGCTCGGACTGCTCCTGCTGGAACCCGGCCGCCCGGTGACGGTGGACCGGCTCGTCGAGCTCGTCTGGGGGTCCGACCCGCCGGCTTCCGCCCGGGGCACGCTCCAGGCGCTCGTCTCCCGGCTGCGCGCCTGCCTGCGCCGCGCCCGCGACGCGACCGGCGCCGACCCGCCGGACAGCCACGAGATCCTGCGCACGGGCGGCGGCTATCTGCTCCGGGTGGATCCGGGCGAAGTCGACGTGCACCGCTTCACCGACCTGGTCACCCGCGCGCGGCAGGCCGACGACGCACCCGCGGTCGAGCTGTTCGACCTGGCGCTCCAGCTGTGGCGGGGCGACCCGCTGGCCGACGTGGCCCCGACGGACGTGCGCGACCGCCTCTGCGCCGGCCTGCGCGAGGTGATGTGGACGGCGGTGGAGGACCGGCTCGAGGCACGGATCCGGCTGGGCCGGTCCCGGGAGGCGCTGGACGAGCTGACCAAACTGGTCGCCGAACATCCCTTCCGGCAGCGGCTGGCCGGTCAGCTCATGCTGGTCCTGCACCGGGAGGGGCGCACCGACGAGGCCCTGCGGACCTACCGCGACCTGCGGGCCCGGCTGGTCGCCGAGTTCGGCCTCGACCCCACACCGGAACTGCGGCAGCTGGAAGCCGCGATCCTGCGGGCCGACCCCACGCTGGAGGTCCCACCGGGCCGGCCGACCGGCAGCCGGCCGCGCGGCAGCCGCGCCGATCCACCCGTACGACCGGCCGAGCTGCCACCCGCCCACGGCGTGTTCGTCGGCCGGCACGCCGAACTCGCCACCCTCGACGGCCAGCTGGACGCCGCCCGGTGCGGCGACGGAGCCGGCGTCGTCGTCATCGACGGCATGGGCGGAATCGGCAAGACCGCCCTCGCCCTGCACTGGGGCCACCTGCACCGGCGCGACTTCCCGGACGGCCAGGTCTACCTGGACCTGCGCGGGTTCAGCCCCGGTGACACCCCGATGCGGCCGGCGGAGGCGCTGCCCCGGCTCCTGCTCTCGCTCGGCGTGCCACCGGCGGACATCCCGCCCACGGTCGACGCCCAGAGTGGGCGGATGCGCAGCCTGACCGACGGCCGCCGGCTGCTGCTCGTGCTGGACAACGCCTACGACGCCAGCCAGGTCCGACCGCTGCTGCCGGGGAACCTGGCCGGTCTGGTCGTGGTGACCAGCCGCCGCCGGCTGACCGGGCTCGTGGTGCGCGAGCAGGCGGTGCCGCTCAGCCTGGCGCCGCTGCGGCCGACCGAGTCGGTGGACCTGGTCGCCGGATGCCTGCACCGGTCCCGACCCGACGAGCGGGAGGCGCTGGCCGACTACTGCGGGCACGTACCGCTGGCGATCCGGATCGTCGCCGCCCGCGCGCTGGAGCTGCCCGACCGGCCGCTCGGCGACCTGCTGCGGGAGCTGCGGCGGGGACGCCGCCTCGACGCCTTCGCCGAGCCGGACGGTCCGGACGTCAACCTCCGTACCGTCTTCTCCTGGTCGTACCGCTGCCTGTCACCGCCGGCCGCCGAGCTGTTCTGGCGGCTGGCCCTGCACCCCGGCGAGAGCGTCGGCGTCCACGCCGCGGCGGCGCTCGCCGGGCTCGACCTGCCTCGGGTCCGCGAGTTGGCCGCCGAGCTGCACCGGGCCAGCCTCCTGCAGCTGCCGGCTCCCGACCGGTACCAGTTCCACGACCTGGTGGGCGCGTACGCCAGGGAGCTGGCCGAGGCACCGGAGAACGCGACCCACCGGCGGCTGGCGTTCGACCGCCTGCTGGACTGGTACCTGCGCACGGTCGACGCGGCGGGCCTGGTGCTGCAGCCGCACCGGCCGCACTTCGCGCCGCCGGCGCCGGCCCTGGTCGAGCCGGTCCGCGTCGACACCTACCAGACGGCGTTGAGCTGGTGCGAGAGCGAACGGACGAACCTGCTCCCGGTGATCCGCGCGGCGGCGTCCGGCGGGGCGTCCGGGCACGCCTGGCGGATCGCGCTGGGCGCCTCGGCGTACTGGTACATCGCCAAGCGCCGGGAGGACTGGCGGGCGGCGACCCGCATCGGGGTGGCCGCCACCCGTGCCGACGGTGACCGGCGGGCCGAGGGAGCGCTGCTGGCCAGCCTGGCGACCGCGCTGTGCGAGAGCCGACGCTACGCCGAGGCCATCGAGCTGTACCAGGAGTCGCTGCGACTGCACGAGGCCAGCGGCGACCGGGACTGGCGGGCCACCAGCCTGAACAGCCTGGCCGTCGCGCACGCCGAGGCGGGCCGCCCGGACGAGGCACTGGCCACGTTCGCCCTCGCCCGCGCGGAGCACCGGCTACGGGGCAACCGGCGGGGTGAGGGCGTGGCGCTGCAGAACATGGCCCAGTGCCACGTCCTGCTGGGCCAGCCCGGAGAGGCGATCGCCCGCCACGAGGAGGCGCTGACGGCGATGCGCGACGCGGGCGACCGGTACGCCGAGGCGATCTGCATCGCCAACCTCGGTGAGGCGCACGCCGAACTGGGCGATCACGACCGGGCGATCCTGCGCTTCCGCGAGGCGGTACGGCTGCACCGGTCCACCGGCAACGAACACGGCCGGGCGCGGACCCTGCTGGCGCTGGGGCGGTCGCTGGGCGAGTTGGGTGACGCCGACCGCGCCCGGTCCTGCTGGCGTCGGGCGCTCGCCGTCTTCGACGAGCTCGGCGACCCGGAGGCAGACGAGATCCGCGCGCTGCTGGGCGAGCCGGCGGGCGCCTGACCTGCTGCCCCGCCCCGTTGCCCTCGGCGAGGCTCCCGCGAGCGGGAAAAGTTCGGCCGGTGATGTCGAGAACCCGTGGGCGGCTCCGTCCCCGGGGTGAACGTGACCAGAATGGGTCACCCGCATCGAGGAGAACCACGATGGCCAAGTACCTGCTGCTCAAGCACTACCGGGGCGCTCCGGCCGCGGTCAACGACGTGCCGATGGCCCAGTGGACGCCGGAGGAGATCTCGGCGCACGTGAGGTACATGAACGACTTCGCGGCCCGGCTGGAGAAGACCGGCGAGTTCGTCGACAGTCAGGCGCTCGCCCCCGAGGGGACGTTCGTCCGGTACGACGGCGAGGGCCGCCCGCCGGTGACCGACGGCCCGTTCGCCGAGACCAAGGACCTCATCGCCGGCTGGATGGTGATCGACGTGGACAGCTACGAACGCGCCGTCGAGCTGGCCGGTGAGCTGTCCGCCGCCCCCGGGGCGGGTGGGAAGCCGATCCACGAGTGGCTCGAGCTGCGTCCCTTCCTGACCGCGTCGCACACCATCACGGAGTGACCTGATGGACGAGGCCCTGCTCCGGAGCCTCACGCCGGCCGTGCTCGGTGTCCTCGTCCGCCGCGGAGCCGACTTCGCGGCGGCCGAGGACGCCGTGCAGGACGCGCTGATCGAGGCGGTCCGCGGCTGGCCGGCCGACCCGCCCCGCGACCCGAAGGGTTGGCTGGTCACCGTGGCCTGGCGCAAGTTCCTCGACGCGACCCGGGCCGACGCCGCCCGCCGCCGGCGGGAGGGCCTCGTCGACGAGGAGCCGGCGCCCGGGCCGGTGCCCGCGGTCGACGACACGCTCCAGCTCTATGTCCTCTGCGCCCACCCGTCGCTGACCCCGTCGTCGGCGGTGGCGCTCACGCTGCGCGCCGTCGGCGGGCTGACCACCCGCCAGATCGCCCAGGCCTACCTGGTGCCCGAGGCGACCATGGCGCAGCGGATCAGCCGGGCCAAGCGCACCGTCTCCGGCGTACGCTTCGACGCGCCCGGCGACGTCGCCACCGTGCTGCGCGTGCTCTACCTGGTCTTCAACGAGGGCTACTCCGGCGACGTCGACCTGGCCGCCGAGGCCATCCGGCTCACCCGGCAGCTCGCGGCGGTGATCGACCACCCCGAGGTGGCGGGGCTGCTCGCCCTCATGCTGCTGCACCACGCCCGCCGCGACACCCGGACCGCGCCCGACGGCAGCCTGGTGCCGCTCGCCGAGCAGGACCGCCGCCGGTGGGACACCAGGTCGATCGCCGAGGGCGTGCAGATCCTGCAGGCGGCCCTGGCCCGCGACCGGCTGGGCGAGTTCCAGGCCCAGGCCGCCATCGCGGCACTGCACGCCGACGCGCCCACCGCCGAGGAGACCGACTGGGTGCAGATCGTCGAGTGGTACGACGAACTCCTCCGCCTGACCGACAGCCCGGTCGTCCTGCTCAACCGGGCGGTGGCCGTCGGTGAGGCGGACGGACCGCGCGCCGGGCTGGCGGCGCTCGCCGGGCTGGACGACTCCCTCCCCCGCTACGCGGCGGTGGCGGCGTACCTGCACGAACGCGACGGCGACCGGGCGACGGCGGCCCGGCTCTACGCCGAGGCGGCCCACCGGGCCGCCAACCTCGCCGAGCGCGACCACCTGACCCGCCAGGCCGCCCGGCTCAACACCCGCCGAGGTCGCTGACGTCGACGGGCGCCGGTGGTCTCGGCCCCCCGGCGCGCCGCGGCGTCAGCCCGCCGCCGACACCTGCCGGATCGGCTGCCACAGCGGCAGCAGTGCCACCAGCATCAACAACCCGGCCAGCGGCATGAGGTCCAGGTTCACCGGTGGCAGCAGCACCGCGACGAGCAGGACCACCGGGCTCCACCACGGCAGCCGACCCGCCCCGGCGGCCAGCGCCGCGACCACCACGATCCCGACGAAGAGGAACAGTGGCCCGACGTCGTAGATCGCGGGTCGCACCCCGGGCAGGCCGGCGAAGTCCTGCTGCAGGCTCCGCAGCTCTTCCTTGTCGGCGGCCATGACCGCGAGCACGATGTCCGCTCCGAACTGGACCACGGAGGCCGCC
The DNA here is from genome assembly GCF_900090235.1 of Micromonospora echinaurantiaca. NCBI lineage: Bacteria > Bacillati > Actinomycetota > Actinomycetes > Micromonosporales > Micromonosporaceae > Micromonospora > Micromonospora echinaurantiaca. Next base: position 4,416,788 of record NZ_LT607750.1, read on the forward strand.
AGCCCGAACAACGTCGCGCCGACCGCCACCTCGCGGACCGTTCCGGCAGGCACCAGCGTCCGCAACCCCAGGACCAGCGGCACGAACAGCAGGAAGCCGGCCAGGCCGAGGAGGTGGGCGAGTTGCCAGTCGAATCCCGGCCCGTACACGTCGTCGAGCCTGCCGATGGTACGGGCCACGCCGTAGCCGCTCAGTGCGAGCGACCCTGACCGTCCTGGAGTCACCAGCTCGTCATGCCCGCCGCGGTGGGCGGCGGTGGAGTCGCGTCACGTCGTCGCGGTCCGCGTGGTGAGCCAGTGGCTCAGCGTCGTGGCCAGCTGCACCGGCTGGTCGAGCTGGACCAGGTGACCCGCCGCCTCGATCACCTTGAGCTGCGCGCCGGGGATGAGTTCGGCCAGTCGGTGCGCGCGGTCGACCGGGATCCACGTGTCGTCGCTGCCCCAGACGACCAGAACCGGCAGGTCGATACGCGGATAGAGCTGCTGGATGTCGTCCGTGTAGGACTGATCCGCCTGGGCGATCTGCCGGTAGAACGCGGCCTGCCCCTCGGCGTCCAGCCACGGCGCGACGAGCGCCCGCAGCTGGCTCGGCGCCAGGCCGACGTGACTGGCACCGGTGATGTAGGCCCGGAGCGCTCCTTCGTGCACCGCACTCGGCAACGCGCTGAACACCTCGGCGTTGTCCCGCACGAGCCGGAAGAAGTCCGACCCCCACGGAGCCAGCGCCACCACGTCGACCAGCGCCAACGACGCGTACCGGCAGCCGTGCAGGAGATGGGCCCGCAACGCGACGGCGCCGCCGTAGTCGTGGGCGACGACGTGTGGAGCCGCCAAACCCCAGTGCGCCACCAGGTCAGCGAGCAACTCGCCCTGGACGTCCAACGACACCCGGTGCTCCGCCGACTTCGAGGACTGCCCGTAACCGGGCATGTCCCACAGGTGGACCGTGAACCGATCGCTCAGCGCCTCGGCGTAGGGGCGCCACAGCTGCGAGGACCACGGGGTCCCGTGGCAGAAGACGACGTCCGGGCCGGAGCCGGTCCGGCTCCAGCGAACCTCGCGTCCACGCCACTCGAACTTCTCGGTCAGCGTCATCCACCCAGCCTGCCAGGCGGTAGGTTTCCCGGTCATGGCCACCTGCGCGGACGTCCGTCATGACCTCGCCGGCCTCGCCGACCCGCGCCGGGCGGCGGAGGTCAGCCGGTTCCTGCAGATGGTGCCGGGCGGGTACGGCGAGGGCGACCGGGCCATCGGTGTCCCGGTGCCGGAACAGCGCAGGGTGGCCGGCCGGTACTGGCGCGACCTGCCCCTGGCAGAAACCGGGAAGCTGCTGACCAGCGGTGTGCACGAGGAGCGGCTGACGGCGCTGTTCATCCTGGTGCGGAAGTTCGCCAAGGGCGACGACGAGGAACGGGGCCGGATCTTCGACCTGGTCCTGGCCAACACCGGCCACATCAACAACTGGGATCTGGTGGACTCGTCCGCGCCGTACATCGTCGGCCCCTGGCTGCTCGACAAGGACCGCGGCGTCCTGGACCGGTTGGCCGGGTCGAGCCTGGTGTGGGACCGGAGGATCGCCGTCATGGCCACCTTCGCCTTCATCAGGGCCGGCGACTTCGACTGGACCTTCCGGCTCGGTGAACGGCTGCTGCGCGACCCGCACGACCTCGTGCAGAAGGCGGTGGGTTGGATGCTGCGCGAGGTGGGCAACCGCGACCGAGCGGCGGAGGAGGCGTTCCTGGCCGGGCGTTACCGGGTCATGCCACGGGTCATGCTCCGGTACGCGATCGACAAGTTCGACCCGCAGCGACGCCGGGAGTACCTGTCCGGCGCGGTCTAGCGGTCCGCGGGGACGCCGCGCCGTCCGGCGCCGGCCCACCCGAGGTCCGCACCTGGGGTGGCCGGCGACGACATCGCGCTGGTCCTCCTCCCGATCACCCCCGCCGTGGCGGGCGTGCCGAGCGGTTACCCGACAAGGAGGAGCACGCTGATCGCCAGCATCACCGCCGCGGTGGCGCCGTGGACGCCGTAGACGGCCGCCTTGGGCCCGTTGCTGCGCAGCACGATCAGCGCGTCGCCCACGGGTATGCCGGTGGCGGCCAGCATGAACCAGCCCAGCAGGTGGGGCGACCCATTGGCCAGCAGGATGAGGATGAAGAGGCCGGCGGCAATGTCGCGCGCGGCCTTGACGCCCAACCATGCCTGGAAGGTACGGTCCCCGGTCGGTGTGTCGGGGATGCCGAACCCGGCCGCGGCCTGCGGCGCCCTGAAGGCGTTTACGCCCATGACGATGACGCCGGCGCCGATCAGTCCGGCGAGCACGGTGGCGACGTTGGTGAGCATGATGCTTCCTCCCGATAGCAGCACGCAGGAACGCTAGCGGCGCTAGTTGTCTTGCCGACGATAGCCGTACCTTCGACAGGATGTCTAGCGTTGCTAGGATCACCACATGTCCGCCATCAAGCAGCGCCGTGAACGTGAACGCGCCCAGCGCCATCAGCTGATCATCACCGCGGCCCGCGAACTCGCCGAGGCCGAAGGCTGGGAGGCGGTGACGACGCGCCGGCTCGCTGAGCGCGTCGAGTACAGCCAGCCCGTGCTCTACAGCCACTTCACCGGCAAGGACGACATCGTCCGCGCCGTCGCGATCGACGGCTTCGGCGAACTCGCCGCCCAGCTACGCCGCGCTCGGCTGGCCCACCCCGAGCCGCAGCAGGCGCTGCACGCCGTCTGCCGCGCCTACCTGGAGTTCGCCACCGAGCGGCCTGCCCTCTACCAGGCCATGTTCGTCATGCCCACCGACGTGAAGTTCGCGCACGCCGAGACCCCACCCCCACTGCGCGCCGCCTTCGACGAGTTCGTCAGCTGCTTCCGCCCGGACAACCCGCGACGCGAACTGTTCGCCGAGGTCATCTGGAGCGCACTGCACGGCATAGCCACCCTGTCCGCCAGCGGCCGCATTCCCTCGGACGTTCAGGAGGAGCGACTCCACTTCCTCATCACCCGGCTCGCCGACACCCCGAGCTGACCGGCACACCCTGAATCGGGCTCCTTGGAAGGCCAAGGATCGCCGAGCCGTCCCCGGCCGGTGGACAGCTCGCCGACAAGCCCACCTCGCGGGACGCGACCCGGTGCCCGCGCCATCCGCCGGCCTCGGCACGAGGCGCGGACGTCGCGGCGCCCGACGGTCACTTGGCCGGCAGGCCCCGGGTGTGGGTGATGCCCCGGTCGACCCAGCGGCGCAGGTCGCCGTCCGTCGCGCAGGCCGACGGCTCGACGGTGATCCAGCCGCGCAGGGGCCGATCGCGCATCCGCGTCGGGTGGGCGCCGGGCTCGGCCAGCAGCCGCTCGGACCACGCCGGGTCGACCCGGACCATCAAGCCACCCTCGCCGCGGATCACCACGGCCATGTTGCCGTTGAGCAGCAACGCCAGGCCGCCGAACATCCGCCGCTCGCCGATCCCGGGCTCCCGCCCGAGCAGGCTCCGTACCCGGTTCGCGAGATCCTCGTCGTACGCCATCCCCGCATCCTGGCACCAGGCTGTGACGCTCGGCCCGACGTACGACGACGCCGGCCTCGGCCGATGCCACCACGGCGGTCGCCGAGGACGAGCTGGCCACCGCCGGCGGGTGACCCGGCTGGCCGCATGCCAAGCGGCATGCGCCCGGTAGGCCCACGAGGGGCGGCACCCGGTGGTGCCGTGGTCGGCGCATCCGTGCACGGCGAGACCACGAACCGACCAGAAAAGATCATTGCCGGGCGGAGTCGGGTGGCAGTACGGTCGGGAGCGTGACTGCCGGGTCGGCCATGGGCCACGAGCGGACAGGGCACCCGGCTACCTCGTGAGCCGCGGGCGGGCCCGCGGCCCGCCGACCCCGCCACAGGTCCGCCGCCACGCGCGCATGCTCGCGCGCCGTCCCCGTGCCCCGCGCCGGGTGACCACCACCGTTCTCTCCCTCGCGCCGGCCCGACCACGGGCGGCGGGCGCGACCTCCGTGCGGCCACCGATCGGCCGTACGCCCTCGACCGAAAGCAGCGCATGCCCAACGACTTCAACCAGCAGATCATCGACGAGTTCCGGGCCAACTCCGGCCAGGTCGGCGGCCCCTTCGCGGGCGGCCGGCTCATCCTGCTCACCACCACCGGGGCGCGCACCGGCACCCCGCACACCACCCCGGTCGGCTACCTGCCCGACGGCGGGGAGCGGATCCTGGTGATCGCCTCCGCCGGCGGCGCACCGCGACACCCCGACTGGTACCACAACCTGGTGGCCGACCCGCAGGTCACCGTCGAGGACGGCGTCTTCACCTACCAGGCTCGCGCCGAGATGCTGACCGGCGCCGACCGCGACAGCGTCTTCGCCCGCGCGGTGGAAGCCGACCCCGGCTGGGCCGCGTACCAGGAGAAGACCAGCCGGGTCATCCCCGTGGTGGCGCTGTACCGCGTGGCCGGCGGACCGCCCAACGCCCCGTCCCTCGGCGCGGGCCTCAAGCTGCTGCACGACGCGTTCCGGCGGGAACTCGCACTGATCCGCGCCGAGGTGGCCCGCTCCGGGCCCCGGCTGGGCGCCCAGCTGCGGATCAACTGCCTGACCGTCTGCCAGGGACTGCACCACCACCACACGATGGAAGACACCGGCCTGTTCCCCGCCCTCGACCAGCAACGTCCGGACCTGGCCGCGACGCTGACCCGGTTGCGGGCGGAACACCAGCGGATAGCCGAACTGCTGGAACAGCTGCACGGGGTGCTGGCCGACGCCGCCATCGACCCGGACGAGCTGCGCCGGCGGGTCGACCACCTCACCGACGAACTCGAACAACACCTGACCTACGAGGAGGAACAACTGATCCCCGTCCTCGACGGCACCCGCTGAACCCAGCGGATCCGACGGGTTCAGCTCACCCTTCGTACGGCAGACGCGGCGGCGCGCCCGCTGACATCCGTCGGTGCTCGCGGGCGCGCCGTTCGAGGTACGCCGCGACGACGTCCGCCCGGGTCTCCCGCCCGAGCCAACGGCTCAGGTTCGACCGCTGCGGCGCGGGGGCCACCACTCGGCTGCCATCGACGCAGGTGATGGTGATCCCGTGATAGCCCGCGTCACACCGCACGACGGCTGACCATGGGACGCGGATCGTGCGCCACTGCCCGCGCAGGATCAGCCCCTCCGGGCCGGCGGACAGCCGAGGATGGAAGTTTCGCCGCCACATGGCGAATCCGAGCAAGCCGTAAGGGCCCCGATGGCGAGCGGCGCGAGCAGGTTCCCGTCGGGGGCGGTGGCTTGCCAGAAGAAGAACACGACCACCACCACGGCCATGCCGCCGATCAACAGTCCGGCCATGATCCGCGTCGCGAGGCCCAGTCGCCATACCCGCACCTCCGCCAGGTCGCTCGGCAAGGTCGCCCCTCCATCCATCCGACTCGGGCACAGCACCGGCACGCCGCACCCGTGGCACCATCATCGGGCACCGTCGCTCATCGGAGGGGCGGCGAAGCCCGAGGACTCGACGTGAGCGGCACAACGCCATGCAGACCGTGCCGGAACTCCTGGTCCGGGCACAGGTCCTAGTTGGCGCCACCTCCATCGGGTCGCCTTGACGATCCAAGGATGACGCCTAGGTCGAGCGGCTCGCCGGTCGGTACGCGCACGGCTGGACATGGTCCTGACCTCGTCCTGAGACCACGACCTGCTGCCGCGGCGGCCGGGCCCCGGCCCCGGTGACCGCGTCCTGACGCACCCGCGCGCCGCCGCTCAGCCGAGCGTCCAACCGGTCGCAACCCGACCGGGAGGGAGGGCGTGTATCCGGATATCGCAGTCCACGCTGATACCGGAGGAACGATGAACCTGACAGCTCTGCGCACCCTCGCGCCCCTGGCCGTACTGGCAGGGCTGGCCGCCTGCACCACGACCTCACCCGCCCCCGTGGCCGGGTCCAGCACACCGTCACCCACGCTCGCCTCCACTGCGGCGCCATCCACCTCCAGCAATGCGCCGCCGGCCCAGAGCGCACCGTCCGCCACCCCGGCCACCACCGGGTCCGCCTGCCCGGTCAGTGCCGCGACCCTGCAGCGGGCGTCGGGGCTCGCGGACACCCACCGGATCGACCCGGCTCACATCAGGTGCGCGGGCCGGTGGGCCACGGCCGGTGTGATCGCTGCCGACCCGCGGATGCAGGGCGACGGCGTGCTGCTGTTCGAGTACTCGGCCGGTAGGTGGAAGAAGCTGGGTGAGGGCAGCGCGCTCGAATGCAGCCCGTTCGGCATCCCGAAGAAGCTCGGCGACCAGGTCGGCTGCCGCGACATCGGCTGAGCCACCACCGACCGCCTGGGCAACTCGGCGGCCAGCGGTCAGGATGGGTGCCGTGACTGTCGTTCGTGGCCTGGCCTTCGATGCATCCCGTGCCCTCGGAGCCATCACGGCACTCCTGACCGGACCGATCCCGTCCGCGGGCAACCCCACCCTGATCGACTCCGATCCGCACACCGGCGAGTGGCTGGCGACCCGTGGTGGCGGCTTCGTCCTCGCGCCGCTGTGGGAGGGGCCGGACCTCATCGGCCTGCGGGACCCGGAGTGGACCGAGCAGCTCGAGCTCGGCGACCGACACCTGGCCACCTTGGCGGGGACGTTGGATGGGCGGTGGGGGCCGCACCGCCTCCTCACCATCGACCACCTCATCCGCAATCCGCAGGCGGACCGTCCGCCGGTCTACGAGGCGTTGCTTCGGCAGGACCTCTACGGCGACCTGCACGTCTGGGCGCCCGACCAGGCGGACGACCGGCGCCTCGCCCTCGTCCTCGGGCACAGCGACGGCGACCAGCCCCTCACGCTCGCCGCGCTGGTCACCGCCGGCCCTCTCCCCGAACTGCCCGACTGACCGGGGGCTGCCGCGTCCCCGGACGGGTGCCGGGCACCTGAACGCCTGCGCCGTGAGCCACGCCGTAAGGCGCGTTGAGCACTGGGATCCGTGGGTGGCGTCATCCTGCGATCATCGGTGCCATGCGCTGCAAGGTTGCCGTGACGCTGGCCGTTGTCCTGCTGGCGTCGGGGTGCACCGGCACGGGTGCCGGCACGAGCACCTCGTCATCACCCTCGGAACCCTCCGTGACCGCCGCCAGCGGGTCACCCGAAGCCGTCGTCACCGACCCGCCGGCGCCGACCTGGCGCCTGGCCACGCTGCCGGAGCTGGCCGGGCCGACCAGCGTGCTGTGGGACGTCGTGTCGGTGGACGCCACGCACGCGTGGGCCGTCGGCAGCGAGGCCTACTCGCCCGAACAGCCGAACGACACCGGCACCCCGTTGATCCTCGAGTGGAACGGGACGCGCTGGGCCCGCGCGGCACTACCGGCGATCGCCTGGCACGGTCGGTTCGACCTCGTCGCGGCCGACTCGCCCTCGAACGTCTGGGCGGTTGGCAGCACGGCCGCCGCCGGCCCGGAGGACCAGGTCACGCACATCCTGCACTACGACGGGACCGCCTGGCGCGAGGTGCCGTTCCCACGGGGCACCGGCGGGAACTACGAGCTGATCACCGGACTGACCGTCGTAAGCGGGCACACCTGGGTGGTGGGCAATCGCCAGAGCGAGGTGATCATCGAGCAGTGGGACGGCCGGTCCTGGCGGTCACACCAGTCGCCCGCCGAATGCCGCACCGGCGGCACGTCCTTCGGTGGCATGCCGAACTTTTGCACGGTCACCGCGATCAAAGCCTTCCGCCCGGATGACGTCTGGGCCGCCGGCAACGGCGCGTGGCAGGGGTTCAACGGCCCGCTGCTCTTCCACTGGAACGGCTCAGGCTGGCGTACGGTCCAGGTCGGCATCAACGAGCAGGAATCCTCGTTCGAAACGCTCGCGGGTCGCTCGTCCGGCGAACTGTGGGCGGTCGGCGACAGGGGGCTGGCGGTACGCGGCGGCGGTGGAGCCTTCGAGGTGCTCCGGGACGCGCCAGGAGGGGCACTGCCCGACATGGCGACCGACCCGGCCGGAATGCCGTGGCTGATCGAGAACTCCCCGGCGCCGAGCGCGGCGCTCGCCACGTACAGCAATGGCGCGTGGGTCGACATGCCCGCGCCGCAGCCGTCGGATGCGATCGGCATGAGTCTGCACGGGATTGCCGGGACCCCGGGCAGCCCGCTGATGTTCGCGGTGGGAGCGGCCGATCTCCCCACCAGCCCGCGCTACCTGCGGGCGGTCGTGCTCGAGTACGCGCCAGCCCCGTCGACCGACTCGCGCGCCTGACCCGGTCCGATCCGGGCGTGAACGGGACCGGAGTTACCGGGACGGCTCGGGCGGCACGGCAGTTCTCCGACCCGAAGCGTGTCGGGCAGGTCGCCGGTCCGGTGCTGTCACGTGCGGTAGTAGAAGTCGGCGGCCTCGTCAGCATGTGCCGGAGCGCTGATCTTCAGGGGCTTCCCGTGATCACTCATCGTTGTGGTCATCGTCAACGTCGGGCCCTCCCTGGAGGTCAACTCCACCCTGATCGAGGTGACCCAGCCCTGGTCGTCGGTGACGATCGTGAAGGGCGACAGGGGTGTGCCGATCGAGACGATGCTCGGGGCGCCTACCGGGAGGAAGGACTTGGTGTCCTTGCCGTCGGGGTCGAAACGGCCGGTGTAGGTGTGCTGGTCGGTGCGGTGCGCCGAGGTGATCGACGAGGTGAATGCCGTCAGGCCGGTCGGGTCGGCCCAGTCGAAGCGCAGGAAGGGATCGTCGCGCTTCACCCGCTTCAGATCGACGTGCACCCAGTTCTTCTCGTCGGACGGCCGTACGTAACTATCGGTGCCGATCACGATCCGGCTTCCCGCCGACGGGTGCTTTCCGCCGGTGACCGCGATGGTGGCCTGGAAGCGGCGCTTCTTCGGATCGAAGGCGCCGGTGCCCTTGACGTTCTGCCTCTCGGGCAGGCTGCCGCTCACCGCGTACCGGTGGGCGACCCCCTGCGACCGTTGCAGTGCCTCGACCAGTTCGGTACGGGCGTCGGGCGTCGGGGACGGCGCTACGGTGGCGCCCTGGGTCGGTTTCTCGGCGGGGCTGGGCTCCGGCGTCCCGCTGCATCCGCCAGCCAGGAGCAGGCTGCCGGTCAGGACGAGCGTGAGCAGGATGCTGTGCTTTCTCATCTGTGTTCCCCCGTGGACCGCCGGCTGGTAGCCAGGACAAGGAACGATAGCCGACGCCGTCAGCGCCGGACGCACCTTGACGGCGGACCGGCAGAGACACACGACAGCCGTCTGCCGCAAGTGGGTCGGCGCCGTCCTCAGCGACAACCTCTCGCCTGACTCACTCCCCGCTGCCGGCTGCGGCACAGCCCCCGAGCCGCGCGAAGGCAGGGATGGTTTTCGAAAACGCCGGCTAGCTTCCCCGGTTCGGATCGGTGAGCGCATTCCACTCCTCGGCGTTGGAGATCGTCTGCCAGTAAGGCAGATAGAAGGCCCGCCGTGCTGGCTCGGCCACCGTGAACGGCTTGAACTCGGGGTCCGCGATCAGCCGGTAGATGAACTCCGTGGTCGACATGTCGAACCGATGCCACGGATCGCCGCCGTACTTCTGGGCGACGACAGGCCACCGGTCGGGTTCCACCGAACGATCCGCGAGCCAGTAGTACTGCCCCTCGACCTGGTCGTCACCCCACTGGATCAGCCCCGATCCCTTGCCCGGTCCGTAGATCCCGTACGGCGCGTACACACTCGCGAAGGACTCGCTCCGGCAGAGGGTCCACGCCGCGAGCAGGTCCCGCGACATGTGTTCATCGGTTGGCCTCAGCAGATCCAGGTAGGCGTAGAACGATCCTGGCACGAACCGCCGGCACAGTTCCTTGAAGTCCGCCGGCAGGGCGACTCCCAGCTCGCCTTCCGCCTGCTCCCAGCCGGCGCTGTCGGCAGGCTCGTGGCGCCACCCGGTCACGTCGATGATCCGGTCGATCCACGTCAGCTGATCATTCACGGCCGGCAAAGTAACAGCACGGGCCGACGTCTTCTCGCCCGATCGTCACCCGCCGGCTGATGCGTGCTGCCGTAGCTGCCGTACGACAGCGGAGGGCCACCTGCGGAACCGCGGATGTGGCCGGTGACCCGCGTGGGCGATTCAGCCGGTACTGGCCCGCGGGCAGCAGGTCACGGGTGGGGATGGCTGGTGATGCCGTCCAGGATGGTGATCAGGTTGTGGTGGAAGGTTTCCTCGGCGTCGAGGTGGGCGCCGTCGATGACGAGTCGCGCGACGGTGGGATAGCGGCCCGTTTCGAGCATGCGGGTCAGGTAGGGCCCGAGGGCGGCCTGCCATGCGGACACGTCGGTGCCGGTTGAACGGGCGGTACGGCGCTCGGTGATCTCCGTGCGGAGCGCTCCGACGATGAACGCGTTGAGGGCGCCCACAGCCCGCTGGAGATCGGCGACATCGCGCACGCCAGGGGCCTGGCTGAGCGCTGCCGCGATCGATTCGCCCACGGCGAGCGCGTGAGGCCCTAGGTGTGGCCTTGCGCCGAGCAGGTCGGCGATCCATTCATGAGCAAGAGCAGCGTCGCGGGTCCGGTGAACGATGGCCAGTACCGTGGCGCGCCACTCGGGGTGTTGACCGGCCTCGGCGATCTGGGCGTACACGGCGTCGACCATCAGATCGAGCAGTTCCGATCTGTTGATCACGTAATCGTAGAGCCGCATCGGACCGACGCCGAGCTCTTTGGCGATCTTGCGTACCGACAGCCCATCGAGGCCGTGGGCGTCGGCGACCCGGATCGCCGTGGCGGCGATTTTCGCGCGGCTCAGCGGCACCGGAGCCGCCCGTGGCTGAGGCTCGGGCCGTTCCCAGACGGGCAGCGGTGCGCTACCGTACGGCGTATCCATAAGATACAGCGTACGGTAAGGAAGATGATGATGCGAATCGCGATCGCCGGCGGCGGCCTCGGCGGCCTGACGCTGGCCCGAATCCTGCACCGGCACGGCATTGACGCGGTGGTGTACGAACGCGAGGCAAGCCGATCCGCGCGATCACAGGGCGGATCGCTCGACCTGCACCCGGAGTCCGGGCAACGGGCCCTGGCCGACGCGGGCCTCGCCGGCCGATTCCGGTCCGAGGCACGGCCGGAGGGCGAGGAACATCGCATCCTCGACCCGGCCGGACGCACCCTCGTGCACCACAAGCCACAACCCGGCTCGTTCTCCGGACGCCCCGAGATCGACCGCGGCGCACTGCGTGATCTCCTGCTCGATTCGCTCCCCGGCGACGCGGTCGCGTGGCAGCACCGACTCGTCGCGGCGACGCCACGACCCGACGGCGGCTTCGGGCTCGTGTTCGGCGGCGGCCACAGCGCCGACTGCGACGTCCTCATCGGCGCGGACGGCGCACGTTCGGTCGTCCGGTCGCTGCTCACCGACGCGACACTGTCCCCCGTGGCCACCCTGGCCGAGCTCGGCATCAGCGACGTCGACCGGCGCCACCCGGATCTCGCCGAGCTGGTCGGCCCCGGAAACCTCTGGTGCATCGGCGCGAACCGGGTCCTGGCAGCGCAGCGCCTCGGCGACGGAAGCGTCCGAGTCGGCATCTCCCTACCCGCGGACGACCGCCACCTGGACGCCTACCGCAGCAAGCGCGCTCTGCTGGACCTGTTCGACGGCTGGGACCCCGGCCTCACCGCACTCATCGAAGCCGGCGACAGCCCGCCGACCGCACGCCGGATCGAGGCGATGCCCACCGGTACACGCTGGACCCACCAGCCGGGCATCACCCTCATCGGCGACGCCGCGCACCTCATGCCGCCGGTCGGCGAGGGCGCCAACCAGGCCATGCTGGACGCCGCCGAACTCGCCGCCGAACTCGCCGCCGACCCCGCCGACCCCGACGCGGCGATCCAGGCGTACGAGGAGGCCATGTTCGCCAGGATCCACCCGATCGCCGAGATGTCCGCACGAGTCCAAGCGATGATGCTGTCCCCCACCGCGGCCGACGACATCGTCCGCTTCTTCACGCCGCAGCCCACCGAGCCGGCACCCGCACATTGACACCTGCGTTCAGTCGATGACCGCGGTGGCTTCGACCTCGACCAAGAGATCGGGCTCGCCCAGCGCGGCAACACCCAGCAGCGTGATCGGCTTGACCGGGTCGACTCCCAGCTTCGCGGCCGCCCGAGCGACCCCTTCGCCCAGCAGGGGCATCTTGTCGGGGGTCCAGTCGACGACGTAGATGGTCAGTTTTGCCACGTCGCTGGCTTGTTACGCCACGGCTGGCGCGGACGGTTCAATCGAGCGGAGCACTGCGACGCGGGCGGAGTTCGGGCTGGTCGCCTCCCCGCCGGCGGCCTGGCGAGCCTTGCGACGGGGCCTTAGCCCGACTGTGCGCCGTGCTCGTTGATCGCCGCTACCAGTTCACCGAACATGACCTCATAAGCCTCACTGAGGCGTTCCACCAGTTCGTGCGGCAGAAGGTCGGTTGTCCAGACCAAGGTCGCCGCACCATCGCCGTCCGTCAGCACCCGCATCTCAGCCTGGTGGTGCTCTGCCCCGGGGAAGCTGGGTATCGTGTAGACGGCCCGCATCAATGCGGGGTCGACGGTCACGTTGCGCTCCCAGATCTCAGTGCCGTCGGCCAGCGTGACCACGCGGTAGTCGTCCTCTTGGCGCTCGCTCTTGCAGGCTGAGAAGGCATGCACCTCCGAGCGTGTGTAGCGATCCAGGAAATCCCACGCAACGTCCGCCGTTACCGTCAGCTTCGCCTCGCGATAGATGGTTCCCATCCGCCCCACTTGGTTACTCGGTCCAACTCCCGGCCTCGCCGCCAACCCTTGCACATCCGACGCTTGACGAGCAACGACGCGGATCAGTACGGCAGCCGGGTTCATCGTGTGGATGCCGATTGACAAATAGTGCGGTACGTCGATGCGCGAACGCGGAGCAGCCGACCGGTTGGGGACCGGCCGGCTGCTCGCTTCATTCCAGTGGGTCGGCGCGCGTTCCACGGATCCACGCGCGTGTGCTTGGTCAGCGCAGGCCGTACGCCTCGTGCACGGTCTGGGTGACGGTGTTGCCGGCCGCGTCGGTGGCCTGCACCCGCAGGCTGACCGCCTTGGCCTTGGCGGGCGGTGGCGGCAGGGTGGCGGTGGCCGTACCCCCGTCGGGGGTTCCGGTCGACGCCGCCTGCCAGGTCTTTTCGCCGTCGTAGCTGACCCACGCCGTGATCGAGGTGATCGCCGGTGCGGTTCGAGCCGACACCTCGTGGTACGCGTGCAGCTGGATTCGGTGCACGCCGCGGCGGACGGTGTTGTCGAGACCCAGGTTGAGCCGGTAGCGCAGGTAGACCAGCGGCTGCACCGCACACGCCTCGGTGGAGATCCCGATCGCTGTGCCGGCACAGTCCAGATGGTTCTTGTTCTCCTCGCTCACCCGGGCCGAGGTGAAGCCCCACTCGGTGCTGACCCGCCGGTCGTGGAACCGGTCCCGGAGGCTCTCCGCGATCGGGTTCAGCTCGTGGGTGAGCCGGTAGCGGGCCTGCTCGGCCGGGAGGGTGTACGCGGTGATGTAGCCGAGGAGCGGAGTGGGTTCGATCTCCTGGTCGCCCCGGTAGAGGTGCATCCGGCCCACCGGTATGGGTTCGAGGTAGAACGACTCGATGTGCGGGTCGGTGAAGGTGGCCGGGAGGAGCGGGCTGAAGACGTCGCCCTGCCGGCACGCCCCGCACAGCGCCAGGTGGGACCGGTCCGGGGTCGTCTCGGGCGCACCGGGAACGACCGGTCCGCCCCACCACTCCTCGTGGCTGGTGGCGCCCGCCCGCAGCGTGTAGTACGAGTTGGCGGGCGGCATGTCGGGTTCCACCCCGGTGCTGTTCGCGCCCGCGTGGTCGTGAACCCGGAACACGATGTTCTCGGCGTACTGGCCCGGGTTACCGACCGGCCCGACATACCGTTCACGGTCCCGCGGCCCCTGGTCGAAGAAGAGCTGTTGGGTGGGCGGTAGCTCGCCGGGTAGGAGCTGGCTCCAGCTGTCCACGACGCTGATCGGCTCCTCGGCGTGGAAGTCACGGTCGATCCGCTGGAGCTGTCGCGCCGTCGCGGTGTAGTGCTGATCGGCCGACACCCGGTCGTGCTGGTAGAACTTCAGGTGGTAGGAGTACGCGCTCTCCGGTTGGCCGGTGATCCGGATCGAGAGGGAGGCGTCGGTCCGGCGCAGCTCGCGCAGCGCCCTCCCCTCGGCGGGCGGCAGGGTCAGCGCCGGGATGCTCGACCGGTGCGGGAAGATCGTATTGACGACGCCCGTAGGGCAGTGTGCCTGGGGGAAGCCCACCAGTCCGGCGGCACCCGCCTGCGCCATCGCATCGACGTACGCGTCCGGCACCGTGCAGGTCCAGCTGTCACCGGACCTGCTCCAGCCGTCGTCCAGCTCGATCATCACCAGCTTGCCCCTGACGATGCGCAGGTCGTCGGGGAGCTGGCCGGCCACGTCTTCCTGGGCCTTCAGCACGCCGAGGTCGACCAGTTTCAGGTTCTGGACGCCGCTGAACTTCGTCCACCAGGGAACCCACTGGTTGTACAAGGGGTGCAAGGGCATCGACGGCGCCGACATCGTGATCAGCGGGGCGGTGGCGTCACGTTGGTGCTGGAAGAGCAGGGAGCCCTTCCGGATCTGCTTGGCCGGGGTCGCCCAGAGGGGCGTGCCGTAGTTGGGCATGAGCGACATGGCCGCCACCGATTCGGCGTTGCCGTATCGAGTGAGGCCGATCTCCTGTTGGATCGCCTCGCTCGGCTTCGGTGTGGCGACGGTGATCCGCCGCGCCTTCGACGCGTCGAGCACCACGGTGGTCGGCCCGATCACCTCGACGTCGTCGGCGACGACCAGCGCGAACTGTTGCCGGTCGGTGGCGGGGTCGACCCAGCCGATGTAGGACTGGAAGCCGTACCGGCCGGCCCGGAGCCGTACCGTCGTGGGGGCCGAGGCGGTCATGGACAGGGACTCCACCCGGCCGTCGTCGATGTTCATGTACCACGGAGTCGAGACATGCGAGCAGTGGTACCAGCCGGTCTCGCCGCAGAGCTTGCCATCGTGACCCCGGAACTCGACGCGGACCGGGAAGGACGGTGGTGCGATCTCGAGTCCGACGGGCACCCGCAGGACGATCTGTCCGGTGGCGTCGGTGGCGACCACGGCGCCGCTGTACTGGGCCAGGGGCAGGGCCGGCGCGTCGATCGAGACGGTGACCGTGGCGGTCCCGCCGGCCGGGACGGTGACGGTCGGGGGGCGCTCATGATCGCGGAGGGGTCGGCCCGTCCGCAAGGGAACGTCCCGCCGCCCGGCCATGGGCCGATGGCGCCCGACATGCGCTAGGTGATGACGCGCGGCGCTGCCGCATCCGGCTGGGCGCCGGGGCCAGAACACCAGGTCGAGCAGGGCGGTGAGCACGCACCGCTCGGCCAGGCGCTGGTGTCAGCTCGGCAGGAGCTCGACGACATCCCCCAACCCGACACGACCAGGGCGCTCGACCGTTGCCCATACGCCGAGCGTCATGTCGTTGTGCTCCGCGACCGTCCTCAAGAGCTGTCCGTGCTCGGGAAGGTCCTCCTGGGCAAGGTCGATCATGACGCACCGGGTCAGCCGCTGGCGTGGCCGCAACACGACCTCCGGCCCGATACGGATGGCTCGGCCGAGCCATCCGTCTTCGACGAAGTCGCCGCCGGGTACGTCGACGAGAAGATTCGCCCGGAACCGCGCCGGGTCGACCGGCTCCCCGAGAAGATCATGCAGTCGTCGCAGCGCTGCTGTGCTGATCAGGCTCACCGGCCCCTCGTCATGGTGCCTGACCTCCGCCTCGCGCTCGATGGTGACGCGACGAGCGAGCACCTCGCTGACCACCTCGTGTGCGGCCGGCTCATCGGCACCGAAGCGGCGCCCGTCGGGCAACTCGACGACCGGCACCGGGTCACCACGGTGCCCGCGGAGCATGAACAGACCCGGCATCCGGCGAAAGCGACGGGTGTTCTTCCCGCTGCCCAGCTTCCCGTCCGCGTCCCGCACCGCCCACAACCGGTCACCGACCAATCCGCGCTGCTCGACCTCCACGGTCGTCAACTGCTCACCGAGCAGCGATTTGATCGGATACCTGCGGATCTCGGTCACCTGCATCCGCCTTACCCTAGATCACCGAGTACGCAATGATCATCTAGCCGGGCTGGTGCAGCCAAGCATCCAGGTGGCTGGCGGGGGCCGGCGCTGTCGTGGCGGTCGTCGCTCCTGATGGCCCCGGTCGGCATCAGGGTTGGGGCCGCCGGGAGTCGAGCACAGCTACCCTGCGTGGCCCGGCTGTACGTCGGTAGCTGGCGTCGAGTAGCTCGTCGATCTCATCCCAGTCGGTGTCGCCGGTCAGGTCCACCCCGATCCACCCGTAGGCACCCAGGTAGGCCGGCACGTAGCAGCGGTCCTCCCCCACCAGCGCCGCACGCTCGTCGGGATCAACCAGCACGAGCACCGACTGTTCATGCTGCCGATAGACGCCGTCGACCTTCACCGATCCCCCGTAGTAGGCGAAGACCTTGGTGGTGAAGAAGGCGGGGTGTCCGTGGGAAATCTTCTCGGCGGCGCCCGGGAAGGCCAGGGCGAGCGCCCGCAGCCGGTTCAGGAGCGGGTCCGCCTCGTCAAACATGATGGGATGCGGCATATCAGAAGGTAAGCACACGGTGCCGGCTGTCGCGCCCCGCCGCTACCCCGCGGAAAGTCAGAAACGAGTGGTCTGCGATGCGGTTCGGCTGAAGCAGCGTCTACCGGGCGTTCGAGGGCCGCGGTGCGGTGTCGTCATGGTGGCGAGCCAGAGCCGTCACTCATATCCCATGGCCGGGATGACCTTGCCGAGCGCTTCTCTGATGAACTCGCGGGTCTCGTCGTCGAACTGGTTGTTGCGGCGCGTCAGCTTGTGCGACTGGAACGTTGAAGGAGTGGCGAAGTCGTCGACGCCGAGCCGTTCGAACAGGGCGCGGCGCTGCCCGGGCCAGTCGGCTGCGAGATCTTCCGCTTTCACCTCGATGTATCGCCTACCCGTCAGGTCGACCGTGTTCTTCCAGGTGAGCCATCGGTGGTAGACCGGCTTGAGGTAGGCGAGCGCACCGTCGACGGTGGACGGTGCCCAGGACTGGGCCAGGTGGGATGCGAGCACTGAGACCGGGTGACGCTTGATGTGCACGATGGTCGCTTCGGGGACCAGTTCCCAGAGGAACTCCATGCACAGCAGGTTGAACGGTGTCTTCTCGCACCAGGTCGGCTTGCCCGCGTCGGCGGCTGCTCCGCCGAACAGGGTGTCGATCAGACCCCGCAAGATTCCGAGCAGTTCGCCCCGGTCGCTGAAATACCTGGGAAGTACCCGCCGACGACTCAGCGGATCGAACGGCCCGGCAGGCCGGTCGACGTCCCAGAAGCCCTCCGCGGGCGCCGCCTCGTCGTAGGTGTACGCGACCAACTGCGGCCAGAGCTGTTGCACCGCGTCCCGGTAGCGCCGCTCGCCGACCAGCTCGGGAACGGTCTTGCCGCGATCGTCGCGCCGGCCGGGCACTCGTACGGTGAGGAAGTCGCTCAGCCGGCGCAGGGCGTCCTCACCGACGGTGGGGTCGTATCGATCGGTGAGCGCGTCGGCCAGGTCCCGCAGGCCACCCGGGTCGACGAGGAACCGGGTCTCCATGGGAATCCGGTGGATCAGCGGATGTTCGCCGATGATGTCGGCGATCCGTGACGTTCCCGAACGACCCGTACCCGCGACGAAGACCGGTGAGGGGGAAGGCATGGCGGCAGCCAACTCTCAGCCCGGCGCCTGTGCAAGCCATTTATCCCCGCCACCCGCTGCTCCGAGCCGGACCCGCACCCACCGCGCCAGTGCGTGGCGGACGGCCACCAAAACAAGCAACGAATCATGGTTGTGCCACATTGACGGGAAATAATCCTTATTCGCCGGGGACGGTCAGCCGCGCAAGCTCGGGCAGCGAGGTCAGCACCCGACGCCGGGCGGTGGCCGGATCGACGGCGACCAGCTCACTGCCGTCCGCAGTCCAGCGTTGCAGGAGGACCTCGGTGCCGGCGAGACCGAGGAAGTACTCACCCTCGTCACCCCGGGATGTCACGAGTTCGATCCGGCCGGCCGGTCGGCCGGACCGTAGGTCGACCCCGACCAACGTGTTGGGGGTCGTTGCTCGCGTCCCCTCCGGCTGGCCGGTCAGGACCTTCCCCTCCTGTCCTATGACCAGAGCCCATACCGCTGGCGGGTTGCCGCCACCGCGCACGAGCGGGGCGAGCGCGTTGCGGATATCGCCGGGGCTTACCTCCTGGGTGGTGGGGAGCGACACCGCACGGGCGGTGCGGCCGTCGGCGTCATGAATGGCGATGGTGAGCTGCTGGTGCGGTCGGGCGTTCGGGCCGAGGTTGAACTCTGCGCTGACTATTTCTCGCCCGTCCAGGAATGGCAGCATCCGGCGGTTCGGCGTCCCGCGTAACGCCAGTGGGCGCAGCTCCCCGCCGGGCAGGGTGAACGCTGTGTACATCTCAACCGCGCCGGAGGGTTGGCTGAGCAGCAACGCCTGTCCGTCGGTCGACCACTGCCGCAACGCGTACCCGGGCGGGACCGCCCGCTCGGTGATCCCGGTGAGGTCGCGGAGCCGCCACTGCCCGTCTCGGCGCTGGACCAGCCACCGCCCGTCCGGGGAGAGCATGTGACGGGACTCGCCCACGGTGGGCGCCATCCCGACGCCGAACTGTTCACCGGAGGCGGTCACCAGATACATCGGCCGTTCAGGGAAGGCGCCGGCCGCCGCGTCGAACCCGTTGGTGTCGTCGATCTGGTAGAGCAGGGCTCCGCGTCCCACGGCCCGATCGGTGGGCAGCGCGGTCGGGTTGGCCGGCGGCAGCAGCCGGCCGGGCAGCCCGGCGAGGAGTTCCTGGGCCGTGACCGGGGTGACGACCTCGGCGGGTGCCGGTGACCGGGTGGCGCTCGTCCGCCAGACCGTCACCCCGGCGGCCCCGCCGATGAGCACCCCGGCGAGCGCGACCGCCAACCATCCACGAAGGCGGTGCGGTTCCGGCGGCGTAACGTGTGCCGGTTCCGGTGCCGTGGATTCCATCGTCGCGCCCCCCGATCCGCGTCCTGTCCGCGCATAGCAGACGGGAGACGCATGGAACCGTCAACGGCCCAGTCGAACTCGACTCCCGACCGGGGCGCAATCGTGATCTTCGCGGATGTGTTCGTCGGTGAGCGCCTCGCGCAGCCGGGAGCGGGGAACGCCGTTCTGGCTGGTCGGGACTGCGGTGCCCGCTCACATGTCGAGTGGGTCGATGACCTGTTTCCGGGCGTGTTGATAGATCACTGAGCTGCGGAAGCCGACGATCTCGCGGCGTCCGCTGAACTTGTCCATGAGGAAGGCGTGCAGGCTGTCCACGCTGGGCACGGCGACGTGGACGAGGAAGTCGTCGCCGCCTGCCACGACGAACACCGACAGCACCTCGGGCAACCCCATCGCGTACTTCTTGAAGCCGTCGATGACGGTGCGGCTCAGCGGCCGGACCTGCACGTGCAGCAGTGCCTGAACGCCGCGGTTGAGGGCGGTCAGGCTGATCTCGGCGTGGTACCCGGTGATCACGCCGCGCTCCCTCAACGCCCGTACGCGCTCGAGGCAGGTCGACGGCGCGATGCCGACCGCGCGGGCCAGTTCGCGGTTGGTCTGCCGCGCATGTGTCTGCAGATGCTGGATGATCGCCGCATCAAGTTCGTCCACGACCGAGATCTTGCCACCTTCTCCGAACGACGTTCGGTGAGAGCCAGTTGATACCGGCCAGGTGCTTACTGTCGTTCCCGTTCTGACGAGCAGGCGAGGGGAAGCCATCATGGTCGCGACCGACATCGACACCGAGTCCATGCACGAACACGTCGTCGTCAGGCGGGGCGCACGATCCGGTCTGCCGATCGTCGTCGCGGTGCACTCCACCGCGCTCGGCCAGGCCATCGGTGGATGCCGGCTGGCGCACTACCCACACTGGCGCGACGGCCTGGACGACGCGCTGCGGCTCTCGGCCGCGATGTCGGACAAGTGCGCGCTGGCCGGGCTGCCCAACGGCGGCGGCAAGAGCGTCGTCGCCCTGCCCCTCGGCATGACTCTGGACGGCGCCTCCCGCCGGGCGGCGCTGCACGACGTGGGCGACGTCATCGCCGGTTTGACCGGCACCTACGCGACCGGCCCGGACGTGGGCACCGGCCCGGACGACATGGTCACGATCGCCGAGCGGACGCCGTACGCGTTCTGCCGACCGGTTGGCGCCGGTGGCAGCGGCGACTCCTCCGAGCACACCGCGGTCGGCGTCCTCGCCGCACTGCACGCGCTGTGCGCCGAGCGGTTCGGATCGTCCGACCTGTCCACGCGCAGCTTCGCCGTGCTCGGCCTTGGCCGCGTCGGCGGCCACGTGCTGCGGATGCTCGCCGACGCCCGCGCGACGCTGGTGGCAAGCGACGTCGACGACAGTCGTCGTACGCTCGCCGGCGCCGCCGGCGCGGCCTGGGCCAGCCCGCGGGATTGCCTGACCGCCGACGTGGACGTGCTCGTCCCCGCGGCCCTCGGCGGCCTGCTCACCTTGCACACGGTGCCGAAACTGCGCTGCGCCGCGATCGCCGGACCGGCCAACAACCAACTCGACACCCCGGCCACCGCTGACCTGCTGCACCAGCGTGGCATCCTCTGGGCCCCGGACATCATCGTGAGCGCCGGCGGCATCATCCACGCCACCGCCGTCGAACTACATGACGAGACCTCGGCCCAGGCCACCGTCCGGGTCCACGGCATCGCCGACACCCTCACCGACATCCTGCGCACCGCCCGCGCCACCGGCTCGACCCCGGCCGACGCCGCCCGCTCCCACGCCCGCCAGCGCATCCGGAGTGGCCACCACTGACCGCAGCCGCCACCAACCTCCGATCACGCCAAGCGCGCCCATATTGTGGGAATCATGCTGGTGGGCTGTTGGCGATGACGGGGGATGCGGCCATGGCAGCGGACCTTCGCTTTCGGTGCCAGGCGGCGCCGAACATGACGAGCCCGAGCACGATCATGCCGATCACGGTCGGCCAGCGCAGGTCCTGCCTCAGGTAGGTGGCCAGGAACCACGTGTGGCGCTCGGCACCGTCGGCGACGAAGAACGCGGCGACGACACCCTGGGGAAACAGCGGGACCGCCGCCAGGGCGAAGCCGACCCATTCGGCGTTCTGCGCGCGTGCGGGCAGGGCGGGCAGTCGGGGTGCGGCTTGGGCCGGTGGCTTTCGGCCGGTACGCATGGCGTGCAGAAGTTCCGGTGCCCGCGCGGCCAGGCGCTGCGCTGCCAGAAGGCCCAGGCCCCAGTAACAGAGCAGGCCTGACACGAGGCCGACGGGCACGGCGGCCCAGCCGTACCGCAGGGCGAGCAGTGCGGCCGGTGCTGCGGCGGCCGCGACGAGGGCGAGCGTGAGATAGGTCAGTCCGGTCAGGCCGCTGTTGTCGTCGCTGAGTCGCAGCGGGTTGGCGCCGCGCTTGTGCGGGTCGATACCCGGGACCAGTCCGTACACCGCCAGCAGGGGCACCAGGCCGGCCGCAGCGCCGAGCAGCGCGGGCAGCAGTACGAGCATGAGCGGCCACGGTCCGCCCGCGATGGCGGTGCCGGCCAGCGTGACGACGGTTGCGGCCGGTCCGACGGCTGCCAGCCAGGCTCGCTGCCGGCCGCGGACGTCGCCGCCGTCCGGGTTGGTGATGGTGAGCCAGAGGGCGGTGCCGTCGGCGCCATAGAGGTTCACGGTCATGCCCGCGGCCATCAGGATGAAGATCGGGCCGGCGTAGGGCAGCATGCCGGGCCAGCCAAGCAGGAGCGGTGTCGCCCCGAAACAGATACCGAAGCAGAGCGCGAAGACGATCTGGTAGTTGCGGGCCAGGTCCCGGGACCAGGTGCGCAGTTCCCGGGCCACGATGGCGCCCTGGGCGGTGGTCGCGGTGATGGGTCGGCGGGGTCGGCCCGAGGTCGGTGGGGCTACAGCCGGCTTGGCCAGCAGGCCGGCCCAGACCGCCAGGAGCAGCAGGTCCAACAGTGCCAGGCCGGCCAGTGCCAGGTAGTCACCACGGATGGAGCGCAAGCCCCAGCTCGAAGGGAGGTAGGCGACGAACCGCGGGATGCCGTGCTGGTCGAACAGCGCGAGGAAGACCCAGATCTGGCACAGCGCAGCCAGGACGGCGCCGTTGATGACGCCTGCCGCGACGGCGCCGATACGTGATCGCAGGGCCAGGCGCAGTAGTCCCACGGCGACCTTCGACAGCAGGACGAACAGGGCGAGCTGCAGAATGATCGCCGGCACCGCCGCCAGCGCACCGGCCAGGTCCTGCCGGATCCCGGACACGAGCAGCCCGAGCAGCGCCGTCAGGCTCACCAGCGGCGCCAGACCGACGAATGCCGCCGCCAACAGACCTGTCGCCTGGCGGTGGGGCTTCAGGCCGAGCAGTGCGAAGTGCTCGGGCTTGAGGGTTTCGTCGCCGCCGCCCATCGCCACGGGCCCCAGCGCCCAGCCCAGCATCCACAACGCGTAGACGGCTGCCAGCAGCTCGAGATCTCCCGTGGCGGCCAGGTGGAGCGTGCCTCCGGCGAGCAAAAGTCCGATGGTCAGGCCGGTGAGGGTCATCGGTTGCTGCCGGCCGCGCAGCGAGTGCCGCAGGAGCGTGGCCTTCATCCGGGCCAGGGTCAGCGCGACAGCCACGACAGCTCCTTCCCGGTGGTCCCGTTCCCGCCCACCAGGTCGACGAACACGTCCTCGAGGCTGCGCCCGCCACGGACCTGTTCCAGCGGTCCCGCTGCTGCCACGCGACCGCGGTCGATGACGGCCACGTGGTCGCACAGCTGCTCGACCAGCGCCATGACGTGGCTGGACAGCACGATCGTGCCGCCGCCGGCGACGAATCCGCGCAGGATCGTCTTGATGGTCGCCGCGGAAACCGGGTCCACCGCTTCGAACGGCTCGTCCAGGACCAGTAGCCGTGGAGCGTGCAGCAGGGCTGCGGCCAAGCCGATCTTCTTGCGCATCCCGGTGGAGTACTCGATCACCAAGGTCCGCTCAGCCCGATCGAGTTCCAGGACGCTCAGCAGTTGCCCGGCCCGCCCGTCGGCGACGTCCTTGGGCAGGCCGCGCAGCAGACCCAGATAGGTGAGCAGCTCCCGGCCGGTGAGGCGCTCCGGCATGGCCAACCCGTCCGGCAGGACTCCCACCAGGGCTTTGGCGCGGGCCGGCTTCGCCCACACGTCCACGCCGAACAGGTGCGCAGTGCCGCTGTCGGGCCGCAGCAGCCCGACGGCCATCGACAGCGTGGTGGTCTTGCCCGCGCCGTTCTGCCCCACCAGTCCCAGGAACGCGCCCGCGGGCACGGTCAGGTTCACGCCCGCCACGACGGGCGTTATCCCGAACGTCTTGGTCAGCCGGTCCAGCCGCAGAGCCGGTTCGTTGTCTGTCGTGCGCACGTGTGCTGCCTTCTTCCGGTGCTCGCCTGGTCAGCGGCAGCTTTCCGCGCAGTGCGGCCGAAGATCAACAACAGGCTCGATAACATGGCATTAGCTCACACTTATTGATCGAAGGGACGCGATGGAGCTGCGTGACATCGAGATCTTTCTGGCGCTCGCCGAGGAGCTGCATTTCGGCCGCGCGGCGCAGAAGCTGCATGTCACGCAGGCACGTGTCAGCCAGTCGATCAAGAAGCAGGAACGCCGCGTCGGCGCCCCACTGTTCGAGCGCACCAGCCGTATGGTGCGACTGACCCCGGTCGGCCAACGTCTGCGCGACGACCTTCGGCAGGCGTACGACCTCATCCAGAGCGGCCTGGCCGGCGCCGCCGCCGAAGCCCAAGGCGCCCACGGCACGCTGCGCATAGGCGTGATGGGCGCGTTGGGCAACGAACTGAGACCGCTGATCGAGAAGTTCACCGCCGACCACCCCGCCTGCACCGTCGAGACCGCCGAGTTCCACTTCAGCGACCCGTTCTCCGCCCTACGCTCCGAGCAGGTCGACATGCAGCTGATGTGGCTGCCCGTGCACGAGGACGACCTCACCACCGGACCTGTCGTCCTCACCGAGGGACGTGTACTGGCCGTGCCTGCGACCTCCGACCTCGCCGTACGCCAGACGGTGTCCGTGGAGGACCTCGCCGGGCGCACAGTGCTCAACCCAGGAACCGACGCACCGGACTACTGGGTAGAGGCCATGCTGCCCGCCTTCACCCCGAGCGGCCAGCCCATCCCCCGCGGCCCCCGCACACGCACCTTCCACGAGGTCCTCGCCCTCATCGCCGCTGGACAGCTCGTCAGCCCACTCAACGCCCATGTCACCGGGTACTACACCTACCCCGGCGTCGTCTACCTGCCCATCCACGACGCCCCGCCCACCGAATGGGCTCTCGTCTGGCGCACCGACCGGGAGACACCGCTCGTCCGCTCCTTCGCAGAGTTGGGACAGAACCGCGGGCCACAGCCGATCAAACCGACCGGCCAGGAATAGCGGTGTCCCGGCGCACCATGGCGCCGATGCCCAGCCACGCGGACATGAGCTGGTCGACGAAGGTCTCCTTCAGGAACCGGCACTCAGACGGAGCGAACCCGCGCTCGGGGGCGCGCTCGCCAGCGCTGACTCCTGCACCCGTATCGGTCGATTGCGCAGCACGTTCACGAACGCCGCGCCTACCAGCGGCATATCCGGATGTCGAAACGCGGGCAGTGGCCGTGGCATCAAGCGACGCAGAACTCGTTGCCCTCGGGGTCCTGCATGACGACGTGACCGAGCGCGTCGCCGTACCACTCCTCGCGGATCACCGTCGCGCCGGCGGCGACCAACTCGGGGACCTTCTGCCGGATCAGTCGGGCGCGCTCGACCATGTCCCAGGGGCCTGGACCGGCCACCCGGACATCGATGTGCATACGGTTCTTGCTGGACTTGCCCTCGGGCACCTTGAGGAAACTGATGGCGGGGCCCCGGCCATCCGGGTCGACGATGGACGCGTTGTCGGGCTCCTCGAAGCCTGATTCCTTGACATAGCCGAGGGCCAGGGCCCAGAAAGCAGCGATCCGCTGCGGATCGTCGGCATCGCATCCCAAGGTCCAGAAAGTCGCCATGGCGCCAACGTACGGGGACTGCGACCCGCTGTCATCGGCATGAGCGCGCGACAGCGCCAGTCACGCGACGTCGCCCAGGCGCTCCTGTGCCGCCTCCGCGCGTTGACGCCGGACGACGGGCTTGCCCTGCTGCGAAATCAGCTAGGGTGCAAGCGCGACCACCCCCACCTACCCCCTACGCAGGCCATGTCGAATGATGCCCCTGGCAAAGCGGTTACGGCGTTGGCGCGACGCCTAGAACTCGGCCGATTCGAGCGGCGGGTGCGCCGCCGGCCCGGCCTTCCTGGGCGTTCTTCTGCTGTCTGCTGCTGATCGTCGCCCTGAACTTCCTCAACAACGGTCCGTACAACGCCGTGACCGTGACTGGGATGGCGCTGGTTCTGCTGAGCATCGCCGCCTGGGTCTACGTGTGGTTCCGGCGTACGCGCGGCGGCCTCTACGTCTTCAACGGCGGCTTCGTCTACGCCGCCGGCCGGCGCCTTGTCGGCGTGCGGTGGGCCGACGTGGTGTCCATCAGCACGGAGCAAACCGCGTACACGTTGAACTCGCTGCCGGCCGGCACGACGCTGCACTACACGCTGAAGCTGCGATGCCCGCCACGGCCGGACACCGTTGACTGGACCCTCAACACCACCTACGCCGACGTGGACCAGCTGGCCAGCCTGATCTCCCGTCGCGCCGGTGTTCCGATCAACACTGTGAGCAAGCCCAGTCCGTAGCCCGCAAGAACGCCCAACGGGGACCCGAGCAACCAGCAGCGGGTGGTGAGCGGTGAACGCGCCGCGTCTATTAGCGGTGGTACCGGCACGGGGTCCGGTTCGAACGCGGCGTTCTGGTCGAGCGTCCCGAGGTCCTCGCCGCCGACGTCACTGGAGGCGGATGACCAGATCGGCGACGTCGGCGAAAACTCGGTCTCCGGCCGCCGCCGCAGCGGGTGAGATGGTGTCGAGGGTAAGGAATCCGTGCACCATCCCGGCCTCGCAGCGATGTCTGACCGGTACGTCCGCGGCCGCCAGCCGAGCCGCATAGGTATTGCCCTCATCTCGGAGCGGATCGTGCTCCGCCGTGACGACAACGGCGGGCGGCAGCCCGCGAAGGTCGCTGTTGAACACCGGACTGACGTCGGGGTCGGCGCGCTGCTCACGACGCGCCGAGACGATCGAGTCCGCGGCTGCCACAAAGCCATCGCCCTCCCCCGTAGCGATGCGACTCGACAAGCCGAAGAAGCTGCTCGGAAGCTGGAACGAAACGGTCGACCGACGGCTGCGCGAACCCGTCCTGAAGAACACTGACGGCTTTGAGAGGCTGCTCGACGGGGAGGCGACCAGCGCTGTTGGCACCGCCTACACGCCGGTCGAGGAGCAGTACTCGAACGAGCTCGGAGTACACCGCCCAGGCGACAGCCGGATCATCCTGATCAGCGGAGTGTCCGGCATCGTCGCCGACCCCGACGCAACGCTAGACCAGGTCTTCGCCGCCCGGCCGGCCATCACCGACCTGGCCCCGGTCCCCCCAGGCCCGCTCGGCGGCGCAGCCCGCTGTGGCAGCAGCCAAAGCAGGGACGGCCTCGTCAACCTCTGCGCATGGGCCGACGTCTACACCATCGGCATGGTGATCTTCATAGGCTTCCCCCAGACCGACAACCCAACCGACTCGTTTCCGCAGATCCGCTCGGAACTCGAGCACCCGGCACCATGACAGCACCGGATCTGCCGAAGAGGTGGCGGGCGAGCTGACCCCGCAACCCCCCAGGTCTCCGGACGGCCCAACCCGATGCTGATTCGGTACTCCGGCTGAGGGTCCCGCAACGCGAGTGGCCGCGATGCTACTTGTGCCCGAGCATGGAAAAGCGAGATCATCACGCATGCTCGACCCCTCGCCCGAGGACGACGGGACTTCACCGACGGTCTCTACGCCGCATTTCGTGGGTCGTGATCGGGAGATGACGGCGCTTCGCGGCGCCTTGGCCCGGCCACCGGCGATCGTGCTGGTAGAGGGCGAGGCGGGGATCGGGAAGAGCCGACTGCTGCGAGAGTGGCTGGCCGCGCCGGACCAGCGCACGGCCTTGGTCTCGGTGTGCCCACCGCTTCGCGAGTCGCTGACGTTGGGGCCGATCGTCGACGCGTTCCGTGGGATCGACCGCCCGGTGTCGCGACTGCGGCTCACCGAGCTCGCGGGTGCGTTACGACCCCTGTTCCCTGAATGGTCCTCGGACCTGCCGCCCGCACTGCCGCCCTTGGACGATGCGAAGGCGGCACGGCATCGCCTGTTCCGCGCCCTGGACGAGCTGCTGCGGGCCCTGCGTGTCGACGTTCTCGTGCTCGAGGACGCCCACTGGGCCGACGAGGTGACCTTGGAGTTCCTGCTATTCGTCACCTCCCGACAGCAATCGGACGGGCCAAGCCTCGTGATCTCCTACCGGCCGGAGGAGGTGGACGACGGATCGCTGTTGCTGCGGCTGACGTCCCGGTTGCCCGCCGGCGTGACCCAGCTGAGGATCGCCCTGGCGCCGATGCGACCCAACGACACGGCAGCGCTGGTGTCCTCGATGCTGGACGGCAACCCGATATCGCAGGAGTTCACGGCGTTCATGCACGAGCGGACCGGTGGCGTTCCTCTCGCGCTGGAGGAGTCGGTTCGCCTCATGTGCGACCGTGCCGACCTCGTCTTCCGCGACGGACAGTGGGTCCGGCTGAAGTTGCGCGAGCTACAGGTGCCGCCGACGGTGCGCGACTCCACCCGGGAGCGGGTGGGCCGTCTGTCGCCGACGGCGCAGCAGGCGTTGCGAGCCGCGGCCACGTTGGCTGAACGGTCGTCGCTGGCCACGATCGCGATGACCGCCGGTCTGTCACCAACTGCGTGTCGAGGCGCTGTCGCGGAGGCTGCCGACGCCGGAGTCCTGGACGGAGACGACCGCGGCCAGTGGCGATTCCGGCACGTGCTGGCCGCCACGGCTGTCTACGAAGCGATCCCGTTGACCGACCGCCGACACTTCCACCTGCTGGCCGGCCGCGCCTTGGAGGACATCCAGCCGCCGCCTGTCGCACGCCTTGCCCACCACTTCCGGGAGGCGGGCGAGACGCGGTCCTGGGCGCGGTACGCCGAGCAGGGTGCCGAGCTGGCCATGGCCTCGGGTGACCACACCAAGGCAGTCGACCTGCTGGTCGATCTGTTGTCGTGGGCTGTGTTGCCGCCGGCGGATCGGGCCCGGGTCGCGCGCATCGCCGGAGTGGCCGCACTGGGCCGTCGCGAACCGGTCGACGAGGTCCACCACCGCGTGATCCGTACCTTGCGGTCGGTGCTGGAGACCCCCGGTATCTCCGCCCGCCAGCAGGCCGAGATCCGCAACCCCCTGGGTCGGCTCCTGATCACCGGGGGTGAGGCGCAGGCCGCACTCGGCGAGCTGGAGCAGGCGGTGGCCAACCTCGACCATGACCCGGTCGAGGCGGCTCGGGCCATGACCTACCTCGGATGGGCCTATGCGGGACCGTGGCCGGCGTCGACCCACCGGCGTTGGCTGGATCGCGCCGCCGAGCTCGCCGCCGAATTCGATTCCCCCGCGGAGCGGCTGAACCTGGCCGGCAACCGAGCCGCGGCGTTGCTCATGCTCGGCGAAGAGGAGGCCTGGGACGTCGTCGCCGGCCTGCCCACCGACGGCGCGAGCTCGGCGGAGCGTCTCGACGTGGCCCGCATCCATGCGAATGTCGGGACCGGTGCACTGATCTGGGGTCGGTACGCCGACGCGGACAAGCACCTCGCCGTGGCCATGCGCCTTGCCGAGACCGAGCAGGCGGCCCGGTTGCAGCACAACGTCCGACTCGAACAGGCCAACCTGGCGTGGCTCACCGGCCGGTGGGAGGGTCTCGCGGAGCGAAGCGCGGCACTCGCCGATGCCGACCGGGACCGGCCGGCGCACTACCTCGGCAGCATTCGCCTCGCGGCCCGGCTGGCAGCCGCAGCCGGACGGCGGCGCGCTGCGGAGGAGCAGTTCCGGCTCGTCCTCGAGGAGTCCGCCCGGCTCGGCGCAGCCGACGACACGATGGAGGCCGCCGCTGCGCTGGCCAGACTGTGGCTGACGGACGGAAACAGCGCCCGGGCGCTGCAGGTCACGAACGAGCCGATGGACACCGTCCGGAGAAAAGGCATCTGGGTCTGGGCGACGGACCTCGTCCCCGCCCGGGTCGAGGCGCACCTCGCCGCGGGCGACCTGAAGGCTGCGACACGCCTGGGCGACCAGTTCGCCAGAGGACTGCGTGGCCGGACGGCGCCTGCGCCTCGCGCCGCGCTCACCGTATGCCGCGCCCTGCTGCTCGCCGCAGCCGGAGACCACGCCCGCGCGGCGACGGCATACGACCGGGCGGCGCGCGCCTGGAGCGCGTTGCCGCGCCCCTACGACGCCATGCTCGCCCGCGAGCGTCAAGCCGAGGCGCTCATCGCGCAAGGCCAGATCGAACCAGGCCGGGAGCTGCTGGCCGCACAGTACGAGCAGCTGTTCAGGCTCGGGGCCCGCGGCGACGCGGACCGTGTCGCACAGCGGCTTCGCGAACACGGCGCCGAGGTTCCGCGACTGTGGCGCGGCGGCCGACGAGGGTACGGCGACCAGCTCTCCCCTCGCGAGCTCGACGTGGTCCAACTGGTTGTCGCCGGCAAGACGAACCGGGAGATCAGCCGGATCCTGGCCAAGTCGGCGGCCACGGTGGATCAACAGCTACGTGCGGCGATGCGCAAGCTGAAGGTGACCTCCCGGACCGCGCTCGCGGTCAAGGCGGTGGAGGCCGGAGTGTTCGCAGAAGAGGATTCCCTCGACGGCGCGTCGTGAATATTGACGTATCCGCTGGATAGCGAAGGACGCTCGTCGCGCCCGAGCATGACTCCATGATCCATAGCCCTGGGCCGATGCATGGCTGAGCGACCTGTCGCGCGTGACGACTCTGCCATCGAACACCAGCCACCTCTCGAGCTGTCGCGCGAGCCGGGCGTCAGCGCAGGCGACGTCTCCGACGCTCGCGACGCCGATGGTGTCGACGACCACGAGAGCCACGACCCCTACCAGCCCCTGTAGGCAGAAGGACTTTTCATGAGACTCAAAGCCCTCGCGGCTTCGCTGGCCGCAGCGGTCGGCCTGAGCATCATTCAGCCATTACCGGCGTCCGCCGCTGAGCCGGATCCCGGCGCGGCCGCCAAGAAGATCGAGTCGAGCCTGAAGGACCGCTTCCGCACGCAGCCGGCTTCCGACTTCTGGATCACGTTCGACACCAAAGCCGACCTCGGGCCGGCCAAGAAGATCGCCGACTGGACCGCCCGCGGTCAGTTCGTCTACGACGCGCTGACCGCGGCGGCGAAGGACTCACTGGCATCGGTCTCCACCGAACTCGACCAAGCAGGCGTCAAGTACACCTCGTACCCGATCGCCAACACCGTGCTCGTCAAGGGGGGCACCGAGAAGCTCGCCCTCGACGTGGCCTCGAAGGTGCAGGTCGCCGAGATCCACGCGACGCCACAGGTCGCGCTGGTCGATCCCGTGGACGAGAAGGTCCCCGCCGACCGGGCTGCCCGCCCCGCCGCCCCGAAGGCCGCGGCCGAGGAAGGCACCGCCACATGGGGTCTGGACGCCATCCACGCCCCCGAGGCGTGGGCCATGGGCGCCACCGGTGCGGGCATCACCGTGTCCAACCTCGACTCGGGCGTCCAGTTCGACCACCCCGCCCTGATGCACCAGTACCGCGGTGCGAAGCCCGACGGCACCGTCGACCACAACTACAACTGGATGGCCACCCGGGGCACGTGCACGGGCGCGCCGTGCGACGACAACGGCCACGGCACGCACACGATGGGCACCATGGTCGGCGACGACGGCACCAACC
Source organism: Micromonospora echinaurantiaca (assembly GCF_900090235.1). Lineage (NCBI taxonomy): Bacteria > Bacillati > Actinomycetota > Actinomycetes > Micromonosporales > Micromonosporaceae > Micromonospora > Micromonospora echinaurantiaca. The sequence continues at coordinate 4,447,750 of NZ_LT607750.1, forward strand.
ACGTCGGCGTCGCCCCGGACGCGCAGTGGATCGCGACGAACGGCTGCTGCGACAGCACCGGCGTCGAGTCGCTGCTCCGGTCGGGCTGGTGGCTGCTCGCCCCGACCGACGTCCAGGGAAACAACCCTGACCCGGCCAAGCGCCCGCACGTCATCAACAACTCGTGGGGCCAGACCGTCGAGCACAACTTCGACGACTTCTTCCGGGCCATCGACGAGGCGTGGAGCGCCGCGGGTATCTTCAGCGTCTGGTCGTCGGGCAACACCGCGCCGTACGCGGCCTGCGACACCGTCTCCTCGCCGGGCTCCGCCGAGAGTGCCTACTCCGTCGGCGCCTACGCCTCGGACGGCAGGCTCGCGTCGTTCTCCCGCAAGGGTGAGGGTGAAGGTGGCCGGATCAAGCCGGAGATCTCCGCCCCGGGCGCCGGCGTCCTGTCGTCCTACCCGGGCAACACCTACACCGAGATGTCCGGCACCTCGATGGCGGCACCCCACGTCGCCGGCGCCGTCGCGGCGCTGTGGAGCTACGACCCGACCCTCATCGGGCAGGTCGAGCAGACCCGCCGCCTGCTCGGCGAGTCGGCCGTCGACGTCGACGACACGGAGTGCGGCGGCACCGCCGAGGTCAACAACAAGTACGGCGAGGGCCGGCTCGACCTCGTCCGCCTGCTCGAGCTCGCGCCCCGGGAGGGCGGCACCCTCACCGGTGTCGTCACCGCCGACGGCGCCCCGGTCCCCGCCGCCGAGGTGACGATCAGCGGGCCGTTCAGCCGGTCGATCGGCACCGACAAGGACGGCCGGTTCACCACGAACCTCCCGGTCGGCGACTACCAGCTCAGCACCAAGGTCTTCGGCTACCTGACCGCGACCGCCAACGTCACGATCTCCCTCGGCCAGGACACCTCCGTCAAGCTGCCGCTCACGGCCGCCGCGAAGCACGACATCAGCGGCAGGGTCGTCGACGACAAGAAGCGGCCCGTCCCGAACGCCGACGTCTCCGTCAAGGGCACGCCGCTGAAGCCGGTACGCACGGACGCCAACGGCGCGTTCACGATCAGCGCTGTCCCCGAGGGCGGGTACACGCTGACTGTCAAGCCCAACGCCTGCTTCTCGCCCACGACGGTCCCGCTGACCGTGGGCGCGCAGAACGAGTCGCGCGAGATCCCGGTCGGGCTCGTCGTCGACGAGGGCGGCTACAGCTGCGCCGTCTCCGACGGCGAGTACCTGCGCGGCACCGACCCGGTCGCGTTCACCAGCGGCGTGTGGGCGACGGTGAAGCTGCCGTTCCCGGTCGCGCTCTACAACGGGAGCCACGACACCCTCGGCCTCGGCCTGCGCGGTGTGATCTCGCCGGACACCAGCACCGGACCCGGTAGCGGCGGTGCGGGCGTCTTCCCGTTCTACGTCGAGACCCCCGTCGAGTTCGCCCCCGGCGGGGGAGTCTTCACGGCGGTCACCAAGGTCGACGGCGAGGACGCGTTCGTCGTCGAGTTCCGCAACGCCAAGATCTGGGCCTACCCGATCCGGTCGGAGTACACGGAGCCGGTCAACTTCTCGGCCACGCTCACCCGCTCGGGCAGGGTGATCTTGGGGTACGGCGACGGCGTCGGCACCGACGACCCGGTGACCGGCGGCGCCCGCACCGTCACCGGCATCCAGGGCTGGGCCGGCGTCGACGGCATCCGGTTCTCCGACAACGCCCCGGTGCTGCGCGACGGGATGATCGTCACCTACGACCTTCCCGACTGGGGCTACCTCGACGCTACTGTCGTCGACCAGAACGACGGGCTGCCGGTGTCCGGTGCCAAGGTGTCGTTCACCGACAAGGACGGCCTCGTCGAGAGCGTCACGACCAACGGGACGGGCATCGTGCATCGCCAGCTTCCGGTCGGCGATTACACGATGACCGTCGAGGCGCCGAACTACACGACCGCGGCGTACCCCTTCTCCCTCGACAAGCTCTACGCCAAGGCCACGGTCGACGCACGGCTGACCACGGGTGTCGCCGGCCTGAAGGCCGACGGCCTCGACGCGGTGCTGGGCACCGACCAGATGGGCGTCGGCACGCTCACGCTGACCAACACCGGCTCGGCACCGCTGACGTACAACCTGGGAGAGGCCGCGCGCCACCCCGAGCTCGACGCCGCCGGCGCCACGACGCGTACCGGGAAGGGTACGGCCAGCACGATCGACCTCACCGCGTGGAAGGCCGGTGCCAGCGGCATGAAGCCGTCGAACGCCGACGGCAAGGCTGCGACGGCGACCAAAGCGGAAGCACAGGCGGCCGCCAAGGTCGGCCCGACCTCCGGCGGGGACGTCATCACCCGGATCCCCATCCCGGGCACGATCGCCGAGAAGGAGCCCACCGGCATCGGGTACGACGGCGACGTCTGGGTCCACGACTACAACGCGCGGACCAACACCGCCTACACGGTGACGGGCAAGCGGACCGGGAAGGTCTTCGACGCGGCGTGGAACCCCCAGTACCGGGCGTTCGACATGGCGCTCGACACCAGGACCGGTGACATGTGCCAGATGGAGGACAGCCCGGCCAGCTACATCCACTGCTTCGACCGGGAGACCGGGAAGGAGACCCGGCAGATCAAGGGTGACTGGTCCACGCTGCAGCTGACCGGCCTCGCCTACAACCCGGCGGAGGACGTGTTCTACGTCGGCGGCCGGATGAACGGCATGATCGGAACCGTCGCCGGCACGTCGCACGACAACGCCGGTGCGCTGCTGTCGTTCTGCGCGCCGCCGCTGCCCGAGGTGGCGGGCCTGGCCTACAACCAGGCGTCCGACACCATCTGGTACACCGACCTCACCTCGAACCGGCCCACCCGCCTGCTGCAGGTCGACCCCGACGACTGCTCGCTGGTCAACGCGTGGTGGTTCCCGGGCCAGAAGGCGACCCAGGGCGGCGGCCTCGAAACCGACTCGACCGGGGCGCTGTGGGCGGCGGACCAGGTCGCCGATGACGTCGTGCTGGTCGACGTCGAGGACGATCTGCTCACCGACCTGCCGTGGCTGTCACTCTCCTCGACCGGCGGCACCCTCGCCCCGGGCCAGTCGACGACCGTCAACGTCTCGCTCTCCTCCAAGGACGCCAAGCCAGGAGTCCTCGGCGCGAACATCGTGGTGCGATCCGACACCGGACGCCAGTCCAAGACCTACGTCCCGGTGACGCTCACGACCACGAAGTACCAGGTCGGCGTCAACGCCGGCGGAAAGTCGTTCACCGACGGCTCCGGCTTCACCTGGTCCGCCGACCAGGCCGCCGGCAAGACGGCGTGGGGCTACGAGGGGAAGACGAAGGTCGCCTCCACGCAGGCCGGGATCGACCGTACGACGGACGACGCCCTGTTCCAGTCGCAGCGCACCACGGCGGACAAGCAGTTGTTCTACCGCTTCCCCGACGCGCCCAAGGGCACCTACGCGATCGACCTCGGGTTCGCCGAGACCGAGAAGGTGGCCAAGGGCAAGCGGGTGTTCGACGTCCTCGTGGACGGGACGCTGACGGACTACGCGTACGACGCGGCCGCGGTCGTGGGGCCGAACGCCGCCGACTGGCGCACCGCCGTCGTCAAGCACGAGGGCGGTCCGCTGACCGTGGAGCTGCAGGGCTCGAAGGGCCTGAAGGCCCCGACCATCGCCGCGCTGCGGGTGACGCTCGACCCGCGCGCAGACACGGCGGAGCCGGAGCCCCAGCCCGAGCAGCCGGATCCGGGTCCCGTGCCGGTGGCCCCCGCCGGTCGCTCGTACACGATGAAGCTGACCGACGGGCTCTACCGCCAGGGCGCGCAGGAGTCCGGGTGGCACGGCGACGACGTCTGCGGCGTGCTGTGGTTCGACACCAGCTTCCTGTTCCCGTTCTACGACACGGCCTGGGACGGCGTGTGCGTGACGACGAACGGCCAGCTGATCTTCGACCAGGCCAGCGCCGTGGGAGGCAACACGGAGCTGCCGTCGCCGTACGCGTTCGACGCGATCTATCCGTTCTGGGACGACCTGATCGTCGACGACGAGGCGGGCATCTACTTCGGCATGATCGAGGTGGACGGCCTGGCCGCTGAGGTCATCGAATGGCGCAACGTCACCTTCTACAGCGACCGGACGGCTCGCGTGAGCTTCTCGGTCACCCTGATCGCCGACGGGCGCATCCAGATCGGGTACGGCGACGGCGTCGGCGGCGACAACCCCCTCACCCGGGGGTCGTCGGCGACGGTCGGTGTGGAGAGCCTGACGCACAACCCCGCGGGCCAGCACTCCTTCAACCAGCCTGTCCTGAAGGCCGGCCTGGGGGTGGAGTACACACTCCCCGCCTCGGGCACGATCGAGGGCACGGTCACCGACAAGAACGACAGCAAGCCGATCGAGGGCGCGATCGTCACGCTCAAGGGGCCGAACGGTGAGCGGGTCATCACGACCGACGCGAAGGGCCGGTGGAAGGCTCAGGCGCTGGTCGGCGAGAACACCGTGGAGGTCTCAGCGCCGAACTACGTCACGGCCAGCCACCCGGTGACCATCGCCAAGAAGGATCAAGCTGAGGTCGTCGACACGGCGTTGACCACGGGCGTCGCCACCCTCACCGGAGGTGACTTCGACTGGCTCCTCGACAAGGACCAGAAGGCGACGGCCGACGTGACCGTGACCAACACCGGCTCCGCCCCGCTCGAGGTGCGGCTCAGCGAGCAGAAGCGCACCAGCGACGGCGGGCACGAGGCCGCCGACCTTCCGTGGCTGACCCTCACGGGCGCGGCCGCAACCGGCACGGTCACGCTGGCGGCCGGGGAGTCCACCACGGTCACGGCGGCGGCAGACAACTCCGGCGTCGAGCCCGGCGTGCTCGTCGGGGACGTGCTCGTGGCGTCGAACGCCGCCAAGGGCGAGACCCAGCTCAAGCCGGTCCGCCTGGCGACCTCGGCCTACTGGCAGGGCGTCGACGTGGGCGGATCCGGGTACGTCGGCACCGACGGCTTCGTCTGGTCGCCCGACCAGCAGCTCGGCTCGCGGCCGTGGGGCTACGTCGGCGGCAAGGCGCGTACCACCAAGGCCGACATCGCCGGCACCGAGGACGACGCGCTATTCCGCACCCAGCGGACCGGCGAGACGTTCAGCTACGTGTTCAAGAACGCGCCCGCCGGAACGTACCGGATCGGCCTCGACTTCGCGGAGATCGAGAAGGTCGAGGTCGGCAAGCGTGCCTTCGATGTTCTGGTCGACGGCAAAGCCGTGCTCCACGACCACGACGTGCAGGCGAAGGTGGGTGCGCTGACCTCGGACGTGAACACGGTCACCGTCGAGCACGCCGGTGGCGATCTGAAGATCGAGCTTCGCCGCGAGATCGGCGAGCGCGACCCGATCCTCAACGCCCTGAAGGTCCAGCAGGACCCGCGCCTGTGAGATAGCCGAACCAATCCACCAGCAGTGGTCAGAGCCTCCTCGGAAAGGATCGCCGCGGAGGCTCTGACCACGACTACCGAGTTTGCGGCTTCGGACCGTACTCGCGCACTTGATGGCAAGGAATGCGAGTTCCTCAGCGCGAAGGCCCGTTACCGGTGGTTCCGGCGACGGGCTCGCTACCTGCAGATATCCATGGTGGGTGACACTGGGATCGAACCAGAGACCTCTTCGGTGTGATCGCGGGTGGGGCCCACCGTTGGGTGCTGTCGCGCACCGTTCTGTGGTGCCGGCCATGACTGTTTCGCCATCCCGTGTCGTCCGCCGCTGGCCGTTGCTGCTGCTTTCGCTGCCTCCTGGCTGCCTCACTCACCCGTTTGACCCGGGCTCACCTGTGGAGGCACTCCTCCTGCGCTGCCACTTATGATTGCCCGATGTCGCTCGCAGTGCGCTGGACTCGGCTGCTGATGGTGGTATCGGCAGCCGGCTTTATAGGCGCGGCCTTCACAATCCGCGCCGCGATGGACGGGCCTATCGAACAGTACTCAGGCGCCGCCTTGTCCGCGGCCATCGTCTACACGATAGTGATCTTCATATGGCCGCTGATCTCCCCACTTCCCGCCGGCAGCGCCGCGATCGCATACTGCTGGTTCATCGAGTTTGCACAGCTCACCCCCATACCCGCGGCACTCTCCCAACGCAGCTGGCTCGCCCGCCAGCTGCTAGGCGCCCAGTTCGACCTCATTGATGTTGCCTGGTACCCCGTCGGCGTTATCCCATTGGTCGCCGCGCATTGGTTCCTCGCTGCCAGCACACGTTCCCCACCAAACCCGACACCCGCTGAGCCTTAGCCCCCTCCCGCGCTGGCGTGGACTTGAGCCCTGAGCCCCTCTCGCATGTCGTCGAACATGCCGAATCGGACGGATCGGCTCGCTGACCTGGGTGGCATCTTCCGCTGCCTTACGGCAGATGACAGCCCCTGTCAGCGTCAGTTGTGCCCGGCATTTGCCCAATGATCTTGCCGGCTCATCGCTCGACGTCCAGGTCCCGTCGCCCATCGGCCGCCAGCAAAAAATGCGCGCCGGAGTGTAGCTCGTGGCTCAGGAGTAGAACTCTGTCCAGTAGTCCTCGTGGCTCTGCGTGAATTCGTCTGGGCGGGTTGCGCGGAGCAGTGCGTGCCGTTCAGCCAAGGCGTCCAGGGCATCCGGGATGGCGCACTCGCGGGCTGCTCGGATCGCTTGCGCAGCCTGGATCCTCCGGCCTGCGAGGATAAGCCTGTCGACTTGGTCCCAGTCCCCCACCCGCACATGATGCCTCGCGTCGGGTAGGTCCACTTCGGACGCTTCTTGATCAGATTCGACGACCTGGCCGCCGGTTGCTTCGACAAGATGCGCTCATTCCCCGCGTTCACCGAGTAGGCCGAGGAGAGCTACCTCACCGACTTCGATACAGGTCCTAGCCGGACGTGTCATCCACGTCGCGAGACTGGTCCGTCACGCAGGTCCTGAGACCCGACAAATCGGTCCCCATCATGTCCGGTCTCGTGACCTGCGGGACAGATCGTTATCAGGACCTGAGTGACACTTCGCCATCGTGGCGGTAGCCACACCTGGCCACGGTTTGACGAGCTTGATCAGAACCGGTGATGACTGGACGTGATCGGCCTCTACCTCCGTCCGCCACGGGCCGTTCGACCCCGGGTTGGCAGCAGTACATCCACCAGGGGCCTGCCGGGTGGTACCACTGTTGAGGGGTTGACGAGGCGGCAGAAGCGGAGCGAACCGTTGGCGAGAGATCCAGCCCGGCCGGCCCGGAGACCGGAGGAACAGCAGACGACGTTCCTGGACCTGTTCCTCGACCTGGTGTTCGTCTTCGCGCTTCTCCAGCTCTCGCTAGTGCTGCTGGACCGCATGCATTGGAGCGGCGCCGCCGAGACGCTGCTGCTGCTGCTCGCCGTATTGTGGGTGTGGGACGCGACGAGCTCGGTGTCCTATACGTTCGACCCGCGCCACTCGGCGATACAGGCGGTGGTCATCGGGTGCATGTTCGGCAGCTTAGTGATGGCGGCCGCAATTCCTGAGGCGTTCGGCGCACATGGTCTGGTATTCGCCGGCGCGTACGTCGCCGTCCACGTCGGTCGCAGCCTGCTTGTCGTGATCATTAGCCGCGGCGACGAGCGGCAGCGTCTGCAGGTGCGGCTGACGCTCTGGTATGGCGTGTCGGCGGTGCCATGGCTCGCGGGCGCTGTCGTGCAGGGTTGGCCGCGTGGGGTGCTGTGGGCGCTAGCGCTGGCCGTGAACATCACGGCGTTCTGGATCGGCTGGCCTGTGCCGAGGCTGGGGCGCGCCAATGCTTCGGATCTTGCGATCACAGGCATGTTCCTGGCCGAGCGGCATCGGCAGTTCTTCATCATCGCGCTCGGTGGGATGATTCTGGACATAGGGCTGGGGCTCAGCAGCAACCCCTTTGACGCTGATCACGTCGCGGCAGTGGTTGTGGCGTTCGCGACCACGGTGCTGCTGTGGCGGATCTACATCCACCGGGCTGGGGAGGTTTTGGCCGAGGCCTTCGCTGCGTCCTGCAGTCCGCTCCGCGTCACCGGGAGGGCGGTGAACGCCCACCTGGTCATGATCGCCGGCACCGTCGTGATCTCCGCCGGCATCCATCTCGTCGTCAGACACGCGTTCGGGCACACACGACCGTCTTGGGCCGCCTTCATCCTCGGCGGGCCGGCACTGTTCCTCGTCGGGCGGGCCACCTTAGAACATACGGTGTTCGGCCGGTTGTCCCGCAGCGCATGGTCGCGATCTTCGCGCTCCTCGCCATCGCGCCGGCAACGGTCTTCCTGTCGCCGCTGCTGGTCGCCGCCTTCGCTGCTCTCGTCCTGGTCGGTGTCGCCGTAGCCGACGCGGTTAGGACCCGAGGACGCCCACCCGAACCCGCCGCACCACCTTGCTAGCCGGGAAGTGTCACTCACGTCTTCGGACAGTCTGCTGACTACCAGAGATGATCCCCTATCCAAGGGAATCCAACGGAGGAGGGAAATAGGCCATGAGCTGGCCGGATGACATGGTGGAGCCTAGGGGACTCGAACCCCTAACCCCTGCCTTGCAAAGGCGGCTCGATGCAGTGGGCCTTTGCTGATCAATGTCGGCGAGTGGCGTTGAAGTCGACGACCTTGCTGTCCCCTGCCGGCGGTTGTCGCTTGTTGTCGCGCGTCTCGCTGACTTCTTGCTGACGTGGTCCCATCAGGCGGGTCGCAGGAGAGACCGATCCAGCTGCGCGGCTATTCGCCAAATGGGGGTTAGTGGTACGCGGCGGTACAGTGGTTGATCTTCAAGTAGCGCCTGGATGGGAGGACAAGGCGCGAATCGGATGGGGCGCTCCAGCCGAGCCAGCGGCTAACGTCCAGGTGCGTGCCTGTGCATCTGCCGTTGGGCAACCTCAATGGCTGGCCTTTGCCGGTGGTACGTGGGTTGCACGGCAAGCCTGCCTACCACTGATAATCCGATCACGCGGGCAAGAGTCGCGGGTGCAGCTCGGTATCGGCACCCACTGTGACGTGACCAGCACGTCCTAATTCTCCACCCTGCTTCCGGCGGCACTGCTAGCGTCCTCCAGCACTGTCAGTTTGGAAGGTGCCTTGATCTGCACCCTTGATCTCTCAAACAGGATGGTTGACCAGAGGTAGCGGTAGGTCTCTGTGGCGGGGCGGTCCGCTCAATTCTCCGTTGTTGCCCCCTGCTGACCGACTGAACGGGCACGTGTCGGGCACGCGACGGCCCAGCCGTGAGGTGCGGGCCTACTGTTGTCGCCGCGTTGTGGGGTCGCGCCGCAAGAGTTCGAGGAAGTAGGCGCAAGCCTCGCCCTCTGTCTGGAAGACTCGGAGGCCGTCCTTCATCCCGCGTAAATCACAGTAGTAAACCTCCCAGCCCGCCGGGCCGACGTCAAGCACGTAGCGTTCGTTAGCTCCGAGGCCGCCGTACACCCGGTAGCTGTCGGGGTTGAAGCCCTCACGTAGTAGGACGTTGGGCAAGTTTGTTAGCGTCACGTCGTCCACGAACTCATCATGCCCAATGACCGACTGGCCAGATAGTCGGGTCCTGCCCAGACCTCTTCGGTGTGAACTGTCGGCGAGCGGGTCGGGAAGGGATCGATGCGAGGTCAAAGGGCCTACTGAGGCGCTTCTCGGCTCGGTTCGGCTGGCATGGTTGCTGTACTTCGCTGCTGTACTGCTGGCGTCGGCAGGTCGGCCACCCTGACCCAGCCGAGGAAGCGGCGGTGCAGCACGCCGGCCGGCGTCCAGGGCATGTCCTCGGCGGCCTGGACGAGGTAGGAGCCGAGGTAGAGGGCCAACGACACCGGGGCGCCGGCATACTCCGCGCGAAGCTCCCGCCTCCGCGTCGGGCAGGGCCACGGCAGGTCGCAGCCGCCGCAGCTCCAGATCGGCATGACCGGGCCGTGGGTGGTCATCGCACACCAGCCAGGAACCGGGTGGTGATCGTCCGGGCCTGCCGCCTGATTGCCCAATCCACCTGCCAGCACGGGTACGGCACCAGCCGTGACCACCACGCTCGGCAACCGACGCACATCCCGTCGATTCCCCGGACGTGTACGGCGAGGATCGCCTGCTCCTGGTCGTCTTTCACTGCGCCTCCTCTCCCGGCCAGTGGCCACGGTTGATCGGGATGCGATGCCGGGCATGGCAGGGCAGGTCGGCTCCACAGCGGCAGATCCGCCGCCATTTCCGCCAGGACCAGACCGGCTGATGCCGGCGGGCGAAGGTGAGTGCGACGGCGACCAGGTACTCCTCGTACGAGACGCGCGGCACCGAATCTCCCTCGTCATTCACGAGGGCGTGCTGATCTGCCCCCGGAATTGAGAGGGACGCGGCGACCAGGCGAATTCGCACCGCCCGCCGCATCCCGTGAGGGAAAACCTACGTAGCGTTGCCGGGCGGAACGGGTACCGTTCCTACCCGTAGATCAGGAGACGAGGCCAACCTTCAACGCGAGATCGTGCACGTCGCCACGCACGGAACGCGCCTGGAGCAGATCCAGCGTGATCTGGCGGGCGTAGCCGTTGAAACGGATCGTCTCCGGCGCGGAGTCGTACGCCTGCCGGAGCGTCGCCACAGTGGCCTCGTTGTCGCCCTTGCCATAGTGGCCGCGGGCCACTTCGATCAGGTGGCGCGCGCGTCGCGGCCTCGACGGGATGGCAGCCGGATCAAGGCGATTGGCCTGTCGCACCGCCTCACCGGACTTCTGCAACTCGACGGCGACGGTCACGGCGTGGGCTCCCATGATGACCCGGGAGAACGACGTCTGCGGCTGGTAGAAGCCCTGCGGCAATCGCTGCGCCACCCGATCCGCGCGATCCCAGTAACGCCACGCACGGCCGTCCTCGCCAGCACGGGCGGCGGTGTAGGCGGCCTCGAAATTGAGCGCGCCCCACAGCGCGAGCAGATTGGCGTTTGCCTCGTCGGTTCGCGCCTCCAGCACCGAGACCACGTCCAAGGTCACCGTCATGGCGGTGTCCCAGTCCCCGGCGTCCCGGTGAACCTGGCACAGGAACCAGCCCGCGCAAGCCAACGCCTCCGGATCGCCCGACTCCTGCGCCGCCACCATCGCCCGGTCCGCGACCCGCCACAGCAACTCGGCAGCGGGCTGGTAGGCCAGGAACATCTGAGCCAGCCCAAGGACCTCTGCCAGCAGAGCATGCGCCCGGCGACGCTCGTCACCCTCGTATGTCAACGCGGCCTGCTGCGCATCTCGCACCAGATCCGGCAGCAAAGCGCCGAGGACCGTCCGGTGGTCCGACGCCTGATGGCGTGCCCGCCACGCTGCGTCAAGACGTTCCCTGATCGCCGCCAACGGTTGCGGAGGCAGAGCACCCGAGAACGAGAAGCGGTTGACGGCGTCACGGACCGAAGCAAGTGCGGGATGCTCCGGCCCGTTGACCACGGCGGACCGATCGCTCAACTCCCCGATCAACGCGGACACGTCGACCTTGAGCGCCCGGGCGATCCGATCCAGCATGTGGACGCGCGGCGGCAGGATGCGATCTGTCTCCACCGCCTTGACCCACTCGGCGCTCCGACCGACCAGCCCGCCGAGCACAGCGCGGGTCTTGCCCGACCGCTCGCGGTAGAGCTTCAGGCGCTGCCCAAAGGTCAGCTCTGGCATGGAGTCCATCCCGAACCCCCTTATAGCGCGGGATGCATCACCGGCCTGTCAGCCGCCGTCGTGCCCACGGTACTCACAGGCGGCGCACCTGGTAACCCACCATCTCGCCGACCCGCTCGTCAGCGCGTCGAATACCGAAGTGACCCCCGCCGGGGGGATGCGGTCTCAAGCTGTCGGCCCGTGCCAGCGGGTGACGTCTGGCGTCAACGAGCAGGCACCGGGCCTCGTCCATTGATGTTCGTGGCCGACTCGCATCGAGGCTCGCGCTGCCTTCTTGCTGCCTCGCTCCTGACGTCTCGCTGACAGCTTTGTGCACCGCGTCCGCGCACGTCCGGGAACGGGTTGCACGCTAGAACTGGCGTCCATCGCTGGGCTTGCCTGTCCGTCGCCGTCTTGGCCGGTTGCTGTCGGCGTTGCTGTCGACCCCGCAGCGGACAGGCATTTGGCAACCCGCCTGAAGCGATCAAAAGTAGCGTCATCCCATGGCCATGGAGAGTAGGGCGGGTGAACAGCCGGGGACATACAAGCAGTCCCAGCGGGCCGGCTTCGTGGAACTGCTGTTCGACGTGGTGTTCGTGTTCGCCTTCACCCGACTCTCCGACCGGATGGTCTCTGACCTCAGCTGGCGAATGGGCTACGCGACATTCGTGCTGACGCTGGCGCTTTGGTGGGTGTGGTACCGGCTGGTATGGGCGACCAACAGGTACGACTCGACCCGACCAGCGATCCAGATCATGGTCATCGGCACCACGCTCGGTAGCCTGCTGATGGCCATCGCCGTGCCCGAGGCATACGGCGACAGTGGTTTCCTCTTCGCCGGCGTCTACGTCGCGATCCAGACAATCCGCCCGCTCTGGATCATTCTCATCGGCACAAACACAGAGGTACGGCTGGTCAGCGTTCGGATCCTCTTCTGGGCCCTCATCTCAGCGATCCCGTGGATCGCCGGCGCCTTCACCCAGAGCGGAGCGCGACTAGCCTGGTGGAGCCTTGCCGTCGCCCTGGACTACCTCGCGGGCGTCCTCGACTACCCCACGCCGCGACTCGGCCGGGCAAGGTTCCGAGCTGATCCGATCCAAGAAGACCATCTCACCGAGCGCTACCGGCAGCTCCTCATCATCGCGTTGGGCGAGACGATCCTGATCTCCGGTATCCAGATCAGCCCGCACGGTCTCGAGCGGGATCGAGTCGCGGCGCTGCTGGTGTCGTTCGCCATCACGGTTTTGCTGTGGCAGATCTACTTCTACCGGGCGGGTGAGTTGCTGGCCATCGCAATCGCATCGGCACCGTCTCCGGCATACGTCGGCAGACTCGCCTCATACGCGCACCTCGCCATGATCACCGGCGTCGGCCTCACCGCCGTCGGCGACGAACTGATCATCTCGCACCCGCTCGGCCACACCGAGCGACCCTGGGTCCTGGTCATCCTCGGCGGTCCTGCGGTGTTCCTGATCGGGCGGGCCCTGCTCGACTACGTAACCTTCAGCCACGTCTCCTGGTCCCGACCGATCGGACTCCTAACCCTTGCCGCAGTGGCCCCGGTGACGATCCTGCTCCCCCCGATCCTGGTCGCCGTCACGGCCACCGCCGTACTCACCGGAGTCGCCATCTCCAACGTGATCTCATGGCGACTGTTCCCCCGAGTACCCAAGCCAGCAGCACCCGGCCAAATGTCCTCCTACCGACCATGAACTGCACGGACTGAAACCGCCCGGACATCTCGCTTACAAGCTCTGTGCGCCGCGTCCGCACGCGTCCGGGAACGGCCGCACGCTCGGAGCCTCGTCCATGCCAGCGCTCGTCAGCGTGCCGCCGTCCGGCGGCGTTGCTGTCAGCGTTGCTGTCGACAGCCGTTCCGCCCGCGACTCAGGCCGACCCCGCTGGGGAGGGAGCGGACACAAGTTGTTGGTTGCTGCCAACCGGCGCCGGCGCGCATCGATGAGCAGGTGCCGGCCGTCGAGCGGCGCTGCTCGTGTCACGGCCCTTACCCAACGGGCCGGTCGATGCGACCCCGTGTGAGCACCGGGCGCTCCGTCGATGTCCTCGCTACGATCCGAACTCTTGACCAAACGGATCGGAGAGTCTGTGTCCCCCTCACGCCGGCGCCGGCAGCAGGCCGTCTATGTGCCCATGTGGTATGCCAACTTCATCGGCCTGGCTGGGCTCGCGTTCGTCATCTACCTGTGCGCTAACCAGGGGGTTGGGTCCGCCCTGTTTTGTCTCTTCGTTGTTGTCTTCGTGTTCGTGGGCCTGCTCATCCACGTCAAGCACTGATCTTCAAGCACCGCCGGCAGGGCTCAGGCCTCCGCCACACGGTTTAGGAAGGGAGTAGCGCTCAGCGTGCGGACCCCCTCACACCAGGGCATTCGGGCGATCGCTCCGCAGCGGTGGGCTAGATCATTCCGCGCATGTTCCGGATCTTGCAGATCAGGCCGTCCCCGACCTGGCTCTACCAAGGTGACGCCTACCAGGTAGTGCGCTGCGGCCTGACTGGCGGCAAGGGCGTCCCTGCCTCGGTCGGCCGCCACCCGGTCGTCTTCGCCACCTTCACCGCCCCGTCCTTCGGCGCGGTCCACCACCGGCACGTCCCGCGCCACACCTGCCGCAGCCGGCAGCGCTGCGACTGCCGCCCCGCGCCCTGCCGCGCCCGCAGCAACGCTGGCATCTGCCCGCACGGGCGGCCCGCGGCGTGCTTTGCCCGCCACGACACCGACGATCCGCGGCTCGGGCAGCCGTTGTGCCTCGACTGCTACGACCACGCCCACCAGGTCGTCTGGAACTACTTCTCCGGCGAGCTGTGGCGGCGCACCAAACAGGCCGCCGACCGCCGCCTCGCCGCCGTCTGCCGCAAGCGCGGCATCCCCTTCGTCCAGGTCGTCACCGCCTCGGGCAACGTCCGCTGGGTGCTGCCCGTGCGGGTGTCGCACGGCAAGGTCGCCGAGATGCAGCGCCGGGCCGCCGTGCACTTCCACGTCCTGCTGCGCCTCGACGGCGTCGACCCGGACAACCCGGACGATCTCGTGCCGCCACCGGCCGGCATCACCCTCGACGACCTGGAAGACGCGATCCACGCCGCCGCCCGCCAGATCACCGTCACCACACCGCCGCACGCTGATCAGCCGCAGGGCTGGCTGGTCGCCTGGGGCGAGCAGGTCGACGTGCGCCGCATCAACAGCGCTGGCGGTGAGCTGACCGACGGCAAGGTCGCCGCCTACCTGGCCAAGTACGCCACCAAGGCGACCGAAGCCACCGGCTACTGCTCCACCCGACTCACCGCCGCCACCATCGACGACTTCGCCGACCCAGAGGGCGATCACATCGCCCGCCTCATCGACGCCTGCTGGCGACTCGGCCGCCCCACCCTCGACGTCACGACCAGCGGCGCCGCAACCGCCGACGACCGTCAAGACAGGCTTGACGCAAAATCCAACGCCTACGCCGGACTCCGCCGCTGGGCGCACATGCTCGGCTTCGGCGGCCACTTCCTCACCAAACCCCGCCGCTACTCCGTCACCTTCGGCAAGCTCCGCGACACCCGCGCCACCCACCGCCGTACCGAGGACGACCAGGCCGACACGATTACCGTCGGCACCCTCACCTACATCGGGGCCGGCTGGCCAACCGACGGCGACGCCCTGCTCGCCAACACCGCCGCCCGGCAGCGACGCGAGAGCAGACGCATCGGCCGGGAAGAACTCGCCCACGAAGCGTGGCTCACCGGAGCCGCCGCATGAGCCACGACCTCCGCCCTCGCTGGTACTCCCCCGCCGAGGTCGCCGTCCTGCTCGGCTTCGGCATCTCCAAGGTCAAGATGAAGATCGCCACCGGCGAACTGCGCTCCATCAAGGACGGCAAGTACCGCCGCATCCTCCCCGAATGGGTCGACGACTACATCCGCGAACAGGTCGAACGCCAGGAGGCCGCCTGATGCCCGGACGCGCACGAGCCAACGGCGAAGGCTCGATCTTCCCGTACCGTAACGGCTTCGCCGCCTACGTCTGGGTCACCAAACCCGACGGCCGACGCACCCGCAAGTACGTCTACGGAAAGACCCGTGAGGCCGTCCACGACAAGTGGATCAAGCTGCACCAGCAGGCGAAGCAGGGACCGGTAGCGACGAGCGTCCCGACGGTCGGCAGCTTCCTCACCTACTGGCTGGCCGAGATCATCCAGCCGAACCGGGCACCCCTGACCTACGCCACCTACGAGACGTTCGTCCGCCGCTACATCGCCCCCGGCCTCGGGGCGAAGCGGCTCGACCGACTCCAGTCGCGCGATGTGCAGACCTGGATCAACCAGGTAACCCGCACCTGCCAGTGCTGCTCCCAGGGCAAGACGCCGCCCGACCGAAGGACAAGCGGCGCTGCTGCGCGGTCGGTCGCTGCTGCCAGGCCGTCCCGTCCACCCGGACGGTCAGCGACATCCGGGCCGCCCTGCGGGCCGCCCTCACCCACGCCCAGGCCGAAGACCTCATCGCCAAGAACCCCGCCGTGCCGGTCACCCTGGCCACCGTCCGCCGGCGGCGGGGGCAAGTCCTGGTCGAGCGATGAAGCCCGCAAGTTCCTCGAATCCGCCCGCCACGACGAGGACCCGCTCTACGCCGCCTACGCCCTCGTCCTCGTCACCGGCCTACGCAAGGGCGAGGCCCTGGGACTCACCTGGGAGGACGTCGACCTCGACGCCGGAGAGCTGACCATCGCCCGCCAACTGCAACGCGTACGCGGACAGCTCCTGCACCGCGACACCAAAACCCAGGCGTCCGACGCCACCCTCCCCCTGCCCGACATCTGCCTGACCGTCCTCAAGCTACGAAGCGAACAGCGCGACGAGGCACGAGCAGCCGCCGGCAAGGCATGGCACGAGAACGGCCTCGTATTCACCACCCGCTATGGCACACCCATCGAGCCGCGCAACTTCCAACGCTCCTGGCAGACCCGATGCGACAAGGCGGGAGTCAAGCCGATCACCGTCCACGACGCCCGCCGCACCTGCGCCACCCTCCTGGCCGACCTCGACGTCCACCCGAGAGTCGCCATGCAGGTGCTCCGGCACGCCCGGTTCTCCGTAACGATGGAGATCTACACCCAGGTCTCGTCCAAGGCGACGAGAGAAGCACTCAAGCGGCTCGGCGATTCCCTCGACAGATGACCGTTGCTGTACTTCGCTGCTGTACGGGCAGCAAAAAGGCCATCCCCGATGAATGGGAATGGCCTTTGACCTGCGTGGGCGATACTGGGATCGAACCAGTGACCTCTTCGGTGTGAACGAAGCGCTCTCCCGCTGAGCTAATCGCCCTCAGCGCGGATGACTGTACCTGATCGGCTGCCGTCCCCGCGAATCCGGGGTCAGTGCGTCGCGAGGTAGTGCAGCGTCCGGGCGACCACGTCGATGCCGAGGCTGTACTTGAGCGACAGCCAGACCACCGTGCCGACGAAGACCAGGCCGACGGAGCCGAGCACGAACCGTACGCCGAGTGACTGCCGCTTCACCCACTGCGTCCAGCCGTGGACGTGCCGGCGGGTGAAGCCGAGCAGCCGGCGGGCCCAGTGGAACTCCACGGCCCAGATGCCCAGCCCGGCGATCACCAACAGCCAGCCCGGCCCGGGCAGCGGGATGAGGGCGACGCCGATGGTCACCACGAGGGCGCCGGCGATGGCGATGAAGATCTTGAGGGCGACCCGTCCGGTGGGGTTGGCGCGGATCAGGTCCAGGGTCATGCTGACCCGCTCCCGCCAGCGCGGCCGGGGCCGCCGGTCGGCCACGGCGGTGCCGCCGGTGCGCTCGGACGCCCCGCGCCCGGCCTCCGGCCGACCGTGCCGGTCGTGCTGTTCCATCGGCACCCCGTACCCCCGCTGTTCGGCTGCTCGGACCGCGACGTTCGGCGGCCGCGACGCGGCCATCGGATCCACTGAGGATCGTTTCGTGACCATTTCCACCCCCAGTGTCGCGCGGAACCGTCACCCCTTCCGACGACTGGACGTTACCGGAGTAAGTCGACGACTGAACCACCCGATGCCGGGCGGGATCACGCACTGGGCAGAACCGGAAATCCTACATGAATTTTCACATTCTGACGGCTCTTCCGACCCCCTTCCCACCACTGGGTGAAGTCAGCGTATGGCGGAGCGTAGCCAGGAGTAGCACCTGAGTATGGGAAAAAGCGGGACACGCGCGTTCCGCAGCGGTGCCGGGGGGAGAACGTCCATGAGTGTCATCCGACCGACGACCGTAGAGGTCGAGACGTCGCTAAGGCTCGTCGCGCCTGACGCCACCGCCTTGCCGGTGCGTGCCAGCCTGCGCTACGACCCTGCTGACCCGTATGCGGTCCATGTCCTGTTCCACGCCGAATCGGCCGGCGGCGAGGCGGTGAGCTGGTCCTTCGCCCGCGAACTGCTGGTCACCGGCCTCGACGAGCCAGCCGGCATCGGCGACGTGCGGGTCTGGCCCTGGGCCACCCCGCGCGGCGACTTCGTCGCGCTGGCGCTGTCGTCGCCCGACGGCAACGCCCTGTTCGAGGTGCCGCGCAGCGTCCTGGTGCGCTTCCTGCGGCGGACCTACGTCGTCGTCCCGCGCGGCCGCGAGGCCGAGCACCTGGACGTCGACACTGCGGTGAACCGGCTGCTCGCCGGTCGCTGAAAAACCGGAACAACCGGCCAGACGGGGCCGCGCGGATCTGCCGAGTCCGCGCGGCTCCGGCCCACCCGGCCGTACGCGGGCAGCCTCCCGCCGCGGGCCGGGCTCAGCCGTGGGTGGTGATGCCCCCGTCCACCGGGATCACCGCGCCGGTCAGGTAGGCCCCCGCCCGCGACGACAGGTAGATCGCGGTGCCCGCCATGTCCTCCGGCCGGCCGATGCGGCCCAGCGGCACCTGCGACTCGATGGCGGTCCGGGACTCCGGGTCGTCCAGCGCGAACGCCATCATCTTGCTCTCGAACGGCCCCGGTGCGATCGCGTTCACGGTGATCTGCTCGCCGGCCAGCTGGTGGGCCAGGCTGCGGGTGAGCATGTGCACGGCAGCCTTGGTGGCGGAGTACGCGTACACCTCCATCCAGGGCACCCGGATGCCGTCGATCGAGCCGATGTTGATCACCCGGGCCGGGTCGTCGGCGCTGGCGGAGGCCCGCAGCGCGGGCAGCAGCGCGGTGGTGAGCCGGAAGACGGCCTTCACGTTGACCGCCCAGAGCTTGTCGAACGCGCTCTCCGGGTACGCCTCCAGCGGCGCGCCCCAGGTCGCGCCGGCGTTGTTGACCAGCACGTCGAGCCGGTCGACCCGCTCCCGGACGGCCGCCGCGAGCCCCTCGGCGCCGGCGTCGTGGCTCAGGTCGGCGGGGATCGCCTCGCAGCGCCCCTCGGCCGACAACTCCTTGGCGACCCGCTCGCACACGTCGGCCTTGCGGGACGAGATGATCACGCGCGCGCCGGCCCGGACGAAGCCCTGGGCGATCATCAGACCGATCCCCCGCGAGCCACCGGTGACCAGGACCGTCTTGCCGTCGACCGAGAACAGATCCGTCATGCCCACCCCATCGCCCGTCACCGCTACCGATCGGTAACCTAACCCTCCCCCTCACCCCGGACAACCCCCGCCCTGTGCCATGATCCGCGCTTTCTCGGAAAGAGTGCCCGTCCGCGCGCGAATGGCCGCTCTTTCCGAGCACGGCGTCGTCGTGTCTGTCGTCGATCTCGGGTGCCGGGGTGAGGTCCGGTATGCGTGCGTCGCAAGCTGACGGTGGCGGGGGTGCGGCGCCCGGGCCGGGAGGGCGGGCAGCCGGCCGAGCAGGGCCGGACGCCACGCCGTCGAGGTGCGGCAACCGGCGACGCGGGCTACCGTCGCAGGCGATGGTCCCTTCCGGTCAGCTCTCCCCGGCGTCGTACCCCACCGGTGCGCCCTGCCCCGCCGAGATCGACACCCTCACCCTGGGTGACCTCGCACCGGGTCCCGGTTGGCGGCGGCCGGTGCTGTTGGAGCGGGAACTGCTCGTCCTGACCACAGGCGGACACGGCACCGCCGAGGTGGACTTCCGGGCACTGCCCTGCCGGCCCGGCACGCTGCTGCGGGTGCATGCCGGGCAGGTGCTGCGCTGCACCGGCGCGCACCTCGACGCCACCGTGGTGCGCTGGCGGGCCGATGCGCTGCGCGGGCTGGACGTCGACCCGGACGCGATTCCGACCTGGCTGCAACTGGCCGGCGAGGACGAGGACGCGGTGATCACCGAGGTCAGCCAGCTCTCGGTGGACTGCCAGCGGCACCACGGGGTGCCGGCCGCCCGCGCCCTGCTCCGCCACCAACTCGCCGTGCTGCTGATCCGGCTGGCGCTGCTGCCGACCGACCGGCCGGCGCCGCGCGCCGAGACCGCCACCTTCCACCGGCTCTGTCGGGAGATCGAGCGCGGCTACCAGCACACCCGCCGGGTTGAGGACTACGCCGACCGGTTGGGCTGCTCGGTCCGGACGCTCACCCGGGCCTGCCTGGCGGTCACCGGGCGCAGTGCCAAGCAGGTGGTCGACGAGCGGGTCGCCCTGCAGGCCAGCCGGCTGCTGGCGGCCACCGACGAGCCGATCGCCCGGATCGGCCGCCGGCTCGGCTTCTCCGAGCCGACCAACTTCGGCCGGTTCTTCACCCGCGAGGTCGGGGTGAGCCCGGGCTCGTTCCGGGCCGCCCGCGAGCAGCCCGTACCGGGGCCGGTCATCCGGCCCCGCCGGCCGGCCGACCCGCTTACCGGCGCCGGCCCCGCCTGACGGCGGGCGGGAGATATCGGTGGTCGCCGCACCGACCCGGCGCGTACGTTGACCGCCGCCCCGCTCGACCTCCCAGGGAGACCCCGCTGATGCCCACCCCGACCCTGCACACCGACCGGCTGCTGCTGGAGCCCTACCAGCCGGACGACGCCGAGGACTTCGTCACCCTGTTCACCGACCCGGAGGTCGGGCGGTTCATGGGCGACGGACCACTCACCGCCGAGGAGGCCGGCGCGCTGTTCGGCCGGGTCTTCAGCAAGGTGTACGCGGCGGACCTGTTCGACGTCTGGGCGGTGCGCCGCGACGGCCGGTACGTCGGGCACGCCGAGATCAAGCGGACCGACCAGGTGGCCGGGCACGAGATCATCTACGCGCTGGCCAAGCCGGCGTGGGGCGGCGGCCTCGGCACCGAGCTGGCCCGGGCCCTGGTCCGGTACGGCTTCGACACCCTCGACCTGCCCCGGGTGTACGCGACGGTCGCCGACGCCAACCACGCCTCGCTGGCGCTGCTGAGCAAGCTGGGCTTCGCGCACGAGCGGGACATCCTCGAGGACGACGCCAGCGTCACCCGGGTCCTCGTCGTCGACCGGCCCGGCCCGGCGAGCTGAGCCGCGCGGCACCCGCGAACCGGACCTGATCGTCGGTTCGACCTGTCGCTGGCCGCAGCGTCATCCACTCGTCGCGCCTACACCGCGCGTGACGACCGCGATCGCCGCGGCCGTGCAACCCATCCCGCCACAGCCCCGCCGGCACCACAACGGATCCGCCGCCGCGGCACCGCGGGCCGTTTCCATGTCCGCCCGGCCCGCAACCAGCGCCCAACCCCTCTCCGCCTGGCTTGGTGAGGCGGCGTCCGCCGCGCCGAAAGCGTGCGCCTACCGCGCGTTCGGGTGCATTTGTTGTCGCTGGGACGACAACAAGTGCACCCGGTCCGGTCGCGGCGGGCGTGGTGATGACCGTGTCGGCCGGGCCGCCGTGCTGGCGGGGGTTGCCGAGCAGCTTCGCCATCGACGTCACCGTCCAGGGCGGACGGCACCGGGTTTCGTGAATCGCGCTCCCGGGAAGAGTTCGGTTTGGACACGGCAGGGAATGGTGACGAAGGGAGCCCCGCGATGGGTCTGATGTTCCGCAAGCGCAAGAAGTACGGGCCGATCATCCTGAATTTCACCGAGAACGGGTTCTCGTCCTGGAGCATCAAGATCGGTCGCTGGTCCTGGAACTCCCGGGCCAAGGCGCACCGGGTCGACCTGCCCGGTCCGCTCTCCTGGAAGCAGGACAAGTCCCGGACCTGACCGTCCGAACGTCGCGCGGGGTGCCGGTGACTCACCGGCACCCCGCTCGGCGTCCAGGCCCGTTACCCAGGACGTCCGCAGACCGGCAGCGGGACGGCGGTCAGGTCGGCGGTTCGACGGCGGTGATGACGACGTCGCCGCCGAGCCGACCGTGTTCCGGCTCGCGGCTGACCGCCCCGGAGTGCAGCAGCCCGGTCAGCGCCCGGACGGCGTCCGCCGAGCGGTAGACGGTCGAGGTGAGCGCGTGCCGGCGTAGCTCGGTGACCGTACGGGGGCCGGCGCGGTGCAGCTCGGCCAGCAGTTCCCGGCGCAGCGGCCCGGGCTCGGGGTCCAGGGCGATGTCCAGCAGCCGCCCGGCCGGGTCGGCCGGGTCGCGGTACCGGACGCCGGCGTACTCGTCGACTGCCCAGAGCGCCTCCTTGAACGCCTCCAGGCTCTTGTCCGACCCGGTGGCGAAGGCGAGCCGCCGCGCCGGTGAGCCGTCGGTGGGCACCAGGTCGACCTCGGTCACCAGCGGGAAGCCGACGACGCCCAGCGCGTCCCGGGTCGGCGCGTCGGCACCGGTCAACAACAGCAGCTCGGCCGGGCGTCCGGTGGCGGCGGCGGCCAGCACGGCCGGGTCCGGCGCGGTCGGGTCGTCCACGAACGACAGGGCGGGTGCGCCGGCCGCTCCGGCCGCCTTGAGCGCGACCGGCAGCCGGGCCGGCCGGCCGGGCACCACGTGCACGGCCACCTCGGCCGGCAGGTCCGCCTCGACGGGGCCGAGCCGGGCCGGCAGGTCCTCGCTCCCCTCGGCCAGCACCAGCACGGTCAGCCGGCGACCGCGCAGCCGGTCGGCGTACTCGGCGACCACCCGCAGCGCGGCCTCGGCCCCGCTCGCGTCGTCCCCCGTGTACGCGCAGGCGACGGTGGCCCGGCGGGCGCGGTGCAGCGCCCCGGGCAACCAGTGCTCCAGGTGTCGGACGAGCAGCTCGCGCAGCACGGCGTCGGTCGGCATGCTGCCGTTCTACCGCACCGCGGCGCCCGGCGGGCGGCCCGGCCCGTCCGGGCGCCGGACGGACACCCGCCGCAGGCTCCGCGGGACCCACCCCGACCCGCAGGTTCAGGCGGGGATGGAGATGCCCACTCCGCCGCGGGTCTGGCCGCCGTAGCGCTGCCGCTCGGCGTCCAGGTCGAGCCGGCCGATCCGCTTCCGGGCGGCCAGCGCGGCGTCGTCGAGCCGGTCGGCCGGCACCAGCCAGACGATCTCGAACTCCAGGCCGTCCGGGTCCTGGCCGTAGAGGCTCTTGGTGGTGCCGTGGTCGGAGCTGCCGACCAGGGCGCCCGCGGCGGCGAGCCGCTGCGCGGTGGCGGCCAGCTCGTCCAGCGTGTCCACCTCCCAGGCCAGGTGGTAGAGGCCGACGGTGGCGCGGCCCGCGGTGGAGCGGCCGGCGCCGGCGCCGATCTCGAACAGGCCGAGGTCGTGGTCGTTGGTGGAGTCGGGCGCCTGCAGGAAGGTGGCGCCCCGGAAGCCGTCCGGAGTCATCGCCACCGGGCGGAAGCCCAGCACGTCCCGGTAGAAGGCGACGCTGCGGGCGAGGTCACTGACGTAGAGGACGGCGTGGTTGAGGCGGTGGATTCCCATGCCTCGACGCTAGCTCGATTTAGTTGAACCTTCAACTATTAGCGCTATGATGGGCGTCATGACCCGCTGGCTGGACCCGGACGAGCAGCGCACCTGGCGGGCGTTCCTGACCGCCTCCCGGGCGCTGATGGAGACGCTCGATCGCGAGCTGCAACGCGACGCCGGGATGCCGCACGCGTACTACGAGATCCTGGTCCGGCTCTCCGAGGCGCCGGAGCGGCGGCTGCGGATGAGCCTGCTGGCCGAGGCGAGCGGCGCGTCGCGCAGCCGGCTCTCGCACGCGGTGTCCCGGATGGAGGCGGCCGGGTGGGTGCGCCGCGAGGAGTGCCCCACCGACCGGCGCGGGCAGGTCGCGCTCCTCACCGAGGCGGGGTTCGCCACCCTCGCCGCCGCCGCGCCCGGGCACGTCGAGGGGGTACGCCGGCACCTGTTCGACGCGTTGAGCCCGGCTCAGGTCGACCAGCTGCGCCGGATCAGCGAGACGCTGGCCGACCACCTGACCGGTTCCTGACCGAACCGCTCCGGCGCGGGACTTGTACTTACCGTCGTCGGTTGAGCACGATGGGGCGTGCCCTCCGGCTTCGGTGAACTGACTGACCAGGCGCACCACCTGGTGTCCGCCGGCGACCTCGCCGGCGCCCAGCGGCTGCTCGCCGACGCGCTGACCGAGGCCGACCCGCGACCGGCCAACGCCACGCCCGAGCTGGCCGAGGCGGCCAGCCTGCAGGCCCGCGTGCTGGTCGCCCTCGGCGAACCGCACTCGGCCCGGGGCTGGGCCGCCTTCGCGTACGCGGCCACCACCCGGCTGCACGGCCGCTCCGACCAGCGCACCGTGGCCGCCGCGGCCACTCTGGCGGCGGTGCTGCACCGGGTCGGCAGCTGGTCCCGCGCGGCCCGGCTCTACCAGGAGGTCATCATCGAGCTGACCGCCCTGGACGGCCCGGAGTCGCTGCGGGTGCTCGCCGCGCACGCCGACCTGGCCACCGTGGAGTACGCCCGCGGCCAGTGCCAGGTGGCCCGGGACCGGCTCCAGGACGCCTGGGAGCTGCACCGCGAGGTGTACGGCGACGGGCACCCCAGCGGCATCAAGATGCTCGCCCGGCTCGGCGCGATGCAGCGCGACTGCGGGCAGTTCGCCGAGGCGCACGACAACCTGGCGTTGGCCCGCGAGCTCTGCCGCCAGCACCTGCCCGCCGACGACCCGCTGGCCGCGCAGGTTGCCACGCTGGCCCGGGCGGCGGCGAACCCGGATCACGTCTGCGCCGAGACCGCGCCGGTGACCCGGGACGGCCCGGTCGTGCCGGCCGCGCGCACCCCGCCGCCCGGCGACGGGCCGGCCGAGCCGCCGCAGGACTGGCCCCCGCCCGGCGAGGACCCGGCGCAGGGCTGGCCCCCGTCGGGTGAGCACCCGGCGCCGGACTGGCACCCCCCGGAGGGCTGGCACCCGTCGACCGGCCAGCACCCGCCCGAGGGTTACCACCCCTCGGGCGGCTACCACCCCGCCGGCTGGCAGCCGGGCGAGGAATCCGCGCCGGCGGAGGCCGCCGACCCACCGGTGCCGACGCCCCGGCAGCCGGTGGACGGCTCGACCGCCACCGCGGAGCAGGGCTGGTGGCCCCCGGAGCATGGCTCCGACGACGGGTCGGACAGCGCGGTGCCCCCGTCGGTGGTGACCCTGGCCGACGGCCCGGTCGACGAGGCGGACGGGGTGCGCCGGGTGCCCCGGTACGACGAACCGCCGCACCAGCCGTCGCCGCTGCTGCCCGTGCCGGTGCACCGGCCGCCGGGCCGGCGTACCAACCGGCTGCTGCTGCTCGTCGTCGCGGGCGTCGCCGTGGTGCTGCTCGGCACCGCGGCGGTCATCGCCGGGGTGTCCCGGGTGGACGGCGGCGCCGACCCGACCGCCCCGGCCGCCAGCGGCGGGCCGGTCACCTCCACCGCGCCGAGCACCCCCGCGCCGGCCACGTCCTCGCCGACCGGCGTCGCGGCGGCCTCACCCGGCACTCCGCCCGGCGCGGTGGCCCTGCGGGACAACCGGGACAACGTCGCGCTGAGCTGGACCTACCCGGCCGGCGGCGAGGGTCCGGTAGTGATCTCCGGTGGCCGGGCGGGCCAGGCCCAGACCGCCTTCGCCGACCTGCCCGCCGGCACCACCAGCTTCGTCGTCTACGGCCTGAACCGCAGCACCGACTACTGCTTCACGGTCGCCGTGGTCTGGTCCGCCGACACCGTCGCCCGCGCCGAGCAGGTCTGCACCCGCCGCCGCTGACCACCCGGCCCGCCCCGACGGCGGCGAGCGGAGCCGTCGAGCCGGCGCGGGCTGGCTCAACCGGCTCGTCGGTCCGGGTCGACGTCGCCCGCGCAGCCCGCGGGCGGCGTCGACAGTGCCGCCGGGGCCGGCTCAGGCCGGCTCGTCGGGCAGGGCGGGCAGCCGCAGCCGCACGCACAGGCCCGGCCCGGGCTCGGCGTCGGCCAGCTCGACCGAACCGGCGGCCCGGCGAACCAGTTCGCGGACGATGGCCAGCCCCAGGCCGGTGCCGCCGGCGTCCCGGGCCCGCGCGTCGTCGAGCCGGGTGAACCGGTCGAAGACCCGTGCCCGGTCCGCGACCGGGATGCCCGGCCCGTCGTCGGTCACCGTCACCAGGTGGTACGCGCCGGGCCCGGCACCCGCCCGCCGCGACGCCGGGGCGGGCCCGTCGCCGCCCGGCGCGGGTACGGCGGCCAGCACCACCTCGCCGCGGGCGTGCCGGACGGCGTTGTCCACCAGGTTGGCCAGGATCCGGTGCAGCTCGTCCGGATCACCGACCGTCCAGACCGGCGACTCCGGGATGAGCACCCGCACCGGCGGCGACGGGTACCGGGCGGCCACCGCGGCCAGCAGCCCGCCCAGCTCTACCGGACCGGTGGCCCGGGCCGGCGGGGCCTCGTCCAGCCGGGCCAGCAGCAGCAGGTCGTCGACCAGCCGGCTGAGCCGCTCGGTGTCGGCGAGCAGGTTCGCCGACACCGCCGTCCAGTCGGTCCGCTCGGCCAGCCGCTGCGCCACCTCCACTTCGGTGCGGATGTTGGTCAACGGGCTGCGCAGCTCGTGTGCGGCGTCCGCGACGAAGGCGCGCTGCCGGTTCCGGGCCGACTCCAGCCGGCCGAGCATGCCGTTGAGGGTGACCGCCAGCCGGTGGATCTCGTCCCGGGACGCGGGCACCGGCAGCCGGCCACCGCCGTCGCGTCCGGTGATCTCCTCGGCCCCGCGGCGCAGTGCCTCCACCGGCCGCAGGGTCGCCCCGACCACCCGCCAGGCCACCACCGCGAGCAGCCCCACCAGCAGCGGGAACGCGACCAGCAGGATGGTGCGTACCGCATGCGTGCTGTGCCGCACGTCGGCCATCGAGCGGGCGACCAGCACGGTACGGGGTTCGGCCCCGGTGCCGGCCGGCACGGCCACCACCCGAACCGGCCCGGGCAACCCGACCCGCTCCCCCGGCACCGTCAGGCGCTGCCGGGCGTCCCGGTCGATCTGCTCCGGCCGCAGCATCGGCACCAGCCGGTCGGCGTCGATCGAGGCGGCCCGGACCCGACCCTCGTGGTCGACCACCTGCACCCTCATCTGGCCGGCGGCCACCGGCAGCGGGTCGGGCAGCGCGTCCTCCGCGGCGAGCAGCGCGACCGCGTCGGCGGTGCGGAACGCCTCGTTGTCGACAGTGCGTTGCAACACGAAGTGCAGCACGCCGAGCAGAACCAGCCCGCCGACCGCCAACCCGACGGAGAGGCCGAGCACACCGATCACCATGAGCCGGCCGCGCAGCCCGAACGCCGCCCGCAGCCGGCTCCACGGTCCGGCCCCGGTCACGTCGCCAGCCGGTAGCCGGCCCCGCGGACGGTCTCCAACCGCTCCCGGCCGATCTTGCGCCGCAGGTAGCCGACGTAGACCTCGACGACGTTCGGCGCGGTCTCCATCCCGGCGTCCCAGACGTGGTCGAGCAGTTCGGTCTTGGAGACCACCTCGCCGGGACGGCGCATCAGGTAGTTCAGCAGGGCGAACTCCCGGGCGGTGAGTTCCACCTCGGCGTCGGCCCGGGTCACCCGCCGCCGGGCCGGGTCGAGGGTGAGGTCACCCACCGCGAGCACCGTCGGGCGTTCCGGGGCGCCGCGGCGCAGCAGCGCCCGCAGCCGGGCCAGCAGCACCACGTACGAGAACGGCTTGGTGAGGTAGTCGTCGGCGCCGCAGTCCAGCCCGTCGGCCTGGTCGTACTCGCCGTCCTTGGCGGAGAGCATGAGCACCGGCAGCCAGTGCTCCTCGGCGCGCAGCCGACGGACCACCTCGTAGCCGGAGAGGCCGGGCAGCATGACGTCGAGGATCATGGCGTCGTAGCCGCCGTGCCGGGCCGCGTCCAGCCCGGCCGGGCCGGTCGCCGCCACGTCCACCGCGAACCCCTCGGCCTGCAACCCTCGTTGCAGGGCGGCCGCCAGCCGCGACTCGTCCTCCACCACCAGCAACCGCACGGCTCAAGCGTGCCACCCCCGGACGAGGGGCCAAAGCGCCGTCCTCAGCGCCCTCTCAGCCTCGATTGGGCAGGATGTGTCCAGGAGGTGCCATCCATGTCCGTCCTGAAGAGCCGTCCCGTCCTGCGCTGGCTGGTCCCGGTGACCGCCGCCGCCACCGTCATCGGCGGCGGTGCCGCGCTCGGCACGTTCGCCGCCCAGGCCGAGCCGAGCCTGCCGCCGCGCACGGCCGCCGAACTCCTGGTCGATCTGCAGACCTCCCGGCTGGAGGGGCTCTCCGGCACGGTCGTGCAGCGCGCCGACCTGGGCCTGCCGCCGCTGGCCGGGCTGGCCGGCGGGGAGCTGGGCAGCCTGCTGACCGGCACGCACACGCTGCGGGTCTGGCACTCCGGCCCGGACCGGCAGCGGATCGCGCTGCTGGACACCCTCGGCGAGAAGGACATCATCCGCAACGGCCGGGACGTCTGGACCTGGGACAGCCGGACCAACACCGCCACCCACCGCACGCTGCCGATCGAGGGCGGCGAGCCGGCCGCGCCGGAACTGCCGGCCACCCCGCAGCAGGCGGCCGACCAGGCCCTCGCCGCGATCGACCCGAGCACCGAGGTGAGCGTCGGCCGCTCCGCCACGGTGGCCGGGCGGGACGCGTACGAGCTGGTGCTCGCCCCGCGCGACGCCGCCTCGCTGGTGCACCAGGTGCGGATCGCCATCGACGCCCGCGAGCACGTGCCGCTGCGCTTCGAGGTCTTCGCCGACGGCAGCGACCAGCCGGCCTTCGAGATGGCGTTCACCCAGGTGGACTACGCCCGGCCGGCCGCCGACCAGTTCGCGTTCAACCCGCCGCCCGGGGTGAAGATCACCGAGGAGTCGGTGGAGCGGCCGGCGGGCGCGCACCGGGCCGAACGCCCGGCCGGCGAGCGGCCGCAGGCGCGTACGGTCGGCGAGGGCTGGACCACGGTGGTGGTCGCGCGGCTCGGCGGCGCGGCCAGCGGCGGCGCCGGCAAGCCGGCCGAGGCCCCGCCGGCCGAGGTCGCCGGGGTGCTGGACGCGCTGCCGAAGGTCAGCGGCGACTGGGGCAGCGGGCGGCTGTTGACCGGGAAGCTGTTCAGCGCGCTGCTCACCGACGACGGCCGGCTGCTCGCCGGCGCGGTCACCCCGGAGCGGCTCTACGAGGTGGCGAAGGGCTGAACGCGGCGACGGTCGGGAGGTACGCGCAGGCGGCCTTCCGACCGGCGTGTTCGGGGGGTGCGGCCGGCGGGTGACGCCGGCCCGCAACGCTTGGTGCGGCGGATCGGCGCGCGGTATCTTTCTCAGTTCAGGCAACAAAAAAGAACGGCCGAATAGCCGTTCCGGGAAAGATACTAACCAATTGGGAGACGGCTTGTCAAGGCACTCCGGCGATTCCGGTGAATTGCAGCCCGACGACGAGATCGGTCGCGAGCAGGAGTACGTCTCGATGCTCTACCGCCGGCTGGACGGGCTGCGTGAGCAGGCGTCCCGGCGACTGACCGAGGAACTGCGCAACACCGGCGGCACGTTGCAGGCCCGTTCCCAGCGCGACAGCGCGGTGCGGATGTACGCCGAACAGGTCGAGCAGTTCTCCGCCGTGGAGAACGGCCTCTGCTTCGGCCGGCTCGACACCGACGACGGCGGGCGACACTACATCGGCCGGATCGGCATCTTCGACACCAGCGGCGACTACGACCCGCTGCTGATCGACTGGCGGGCGCCGGCCGCCCGCGCCTTCTACCTCGCCACCGCCGCCAACCCGCAGGGCGTACGCCGGCGCCGGCACCTGCGCACCCGGGAGCGCAAGGTGACCGCGCTCAACGACGAGGTGCTCGACCTGGCCACCGCCTCCCCCACCGCGCACGAGGAGCTGACCGGGGAGGCGTCGCTGCTCGCCGCGCTGAACGCCGGGCGGACCGGGCGGATGCGCGACATCGTGGAGACCATCCAGGCCGAGCAGGACGCGGTCATCCGGGCCGACCTGCCGGGCGTGCTGGTGGTGCAGGGCGGGCCGGGCACCGGCAAGACGGCTGTCGCGCTGCACCGGGCCGCGTACCTGCTCTACACCCACCGCCGGGAACTCGCCACCCGCGGCGTGCTGCTGGTCGGCCCGAACGCGACCTTCCTGCGCTACATCTCCCAGGTGCTGCCGGCGCTGGCCGAGACCGGTGTGCTGCTGCGCACCCAGGGCGACCTCTTTCCCGGGGTGAGCGCCCGGCGCACCGAAAGCGCCGAGGCGGCCGCGCTCAAGGGGCGGCTGGTGATGACCGAGGTGCTCGCCGCCGCGGTGCGCGACCGGCAGTGGGTGCCCGCCGAGCCGCTGGAGGTCGAGCTGCCGCAGCGGGAGATCCTCCGGCTCGACCCGGCGACCGTCAGCGCCGCCCGGGACCGGGCCCGCCGCTCCGGCCGCCCGCACAACCTGGCCCGCGCGCTGTTCGACATCGAGATCGTGCACGCGCTCTCCGCGCAGGTCGCCGACCGGATCGGCGCCGACCCGCTGGGCGGGGAGAACCTGCTCGACGAGGCCGACATCGCGGAGATCCGCCGCGAGCTGCGCGAGGAGCCCGAGGTGCGGGCCGTGCTGGACGAGCTCTGGCCGGTGCTCACCCCGCAGCGCCTGCTCGCCGACCTGTACGCCTCGGCCGAGCGGATCGCCGCCGCCGCGCCGATGCTCACCGCCGCCGAGCGGGCCCTGCTGCACCGGGAGCCGGGCGGCTGGACGCCGGCCGACGTGCCGCTGCTGGACGAGGCGGCCGAGCTGCTCGGCGAGGACGAGCGGGCCGCGACGGCCCGCCGGGAGCGGATCCGGGCGCTGCAACGCGAGTACGCCGAGGGCGTGCTGGAGATCGCCCGGGGTTCCCGGTCGATCGACGTGGAGGACGAGGCCGAGGGCGGTGAGATCCTCGGCGTGACCGACCTGCTGGACGCCGACCGGCTGCTGGAGCGGCAGGAGGAGGTCGACCGGCTGACCACCGCCCAGCGGGCCGCGGCCGACCGGAACTGGGCGTTCGGCCACGTGATCGTGGACGAGGCGCAGGAGTTGTCACCGATGGCCTGGCGGCTGCTGATGCGCCGCTGCCCGAGCCGGTCGATGACGATCGTCGGGGACGTGGCGCAGACCGGCGCGTTGGCTGGCACGCCGTCCTGGGCCGACGCGCTGGAGCCGTACGTGGCGCAGCGCTGGCGGCTGGAGGAGCTGACGGTCAGCTACCGCACCCCGGCCGAGATCATGGCGGTCGCCGCCGAGGTGCTGGCCGAGATCGACCCGGCGCTGCGCCCACCCCGCTCGGTACGCCAGAGTGGCTTTCCGCCGCGGGAGGTCGCGGTACCGGTGGCGCGGCTGGCGGCGGAGCTGGTCGACGCGGTGACCCGGGAGGCGGCCGGGTTGACCGACGGCCGGCTCGGGGTGATCGTGCCGGCCGGTCGGGTGGTTGAGCTCGGCGCCGCGGTCACCGCCGCGCTGCCCGAGGCGGCCGTCGGCGAGCACCCGGAGCTGGAGAGCCGGGTGGTGGTGCTGACCGTCGCCCAGGCCAAGGGCCTCGAGTTCGACTCGGTCGTGGTGGTCGACCCCGACCAGATCTTCGCCGAGTCCCCCCGCGGCCGCAGCGACCTCTACGTCGCCCTCACCCGCGCCACCCAACGCCTGACCACCCTCCACCCCACCCCCTGACCCGGATGTGTTGATCATGAGGTTGGCGGCGATGTGGATCTCTTCCACTGCCGCCAACCTCATGATCAACGGGGTCGTTACTCGGTGGTGGAGTTGCCGGGGCCGGTGGCGATGGTGGACTGGTCGCTCGTGGAGCCGCCGGTGGGGGTGCTGAGGCCGCCGGTGGTGGCGTCGCCGGTGGTGGTCGGGGCGACCTTGCCCGGGTGGCGCTCCGGCTGGCGGGCCAGCCGCCGCACGCTCGCCGGGCCGGCGGTGCCGCCGGTCGTGGTGACCGCCCCCTGACCCCGGGTCGGACCGCCGTCGCGCAGCACGGTGGGGTCGACCGCCACGTGCGCCGGGTCGTCCGGGTCCTCCTCCTGCCGCACCCGCTCCACGTCCGTGCGGGGCACGGTCACCTCGTCCAGGGCGCCCTCGCCGTACACACCGCCGGCGATCCGGTTCTCCGCCTGTCGGGCGGCGTCCTGTCGCATGTCGTCCTCACGCACGATCCATCACCTCGCAGAAAGGGTCGGTCTCTGTGCGTGCCCGACGACCGGGCGGCCAAACCCCCACCGCCGGTTCACCGGGGTGTCGTCCACCGCTCGCCTGCCGGCCGCCCCGGCTGCCCATGCTGATCCGCGGACCGGCGGGACATCCCCGCCGGAGGGAGAGAGGACAGCGTGCGCACAGCACGCCGTACCGCCGTCGCGGCCCTGGCGGCGGCGACCGTGGCGACCGGTCTCGCGGTGCCCGCGGAGGCGAAACCGCGACCGGACCGGACATTCGACGTGCAGGCCCACCGCGGCGGCCTGGGGTTGCGGGTGGAGAACACCCTGGCGTCCTTCGGCAACGCGCTCCAGCTCGGGGTGAGCACCCTGGAACTGGACGTGCAGATCACCGAGGACGGGCAGGCCGTGGTCACCCACGACCGGAAGGTCAGCGGCGCCAAGTGCGTGGACACCGCCCCGGTGACGCCGGGTGACCCGGAGTTCCCGTACGTCGGGAAGTACGTCAACACGCTCACCCTGGCCCAGGTGCGGACCCTGGACTGCGGGTCACGGACGCTCGCGGACAAGCCCGGCCAGCTCGCCGTCCCGGGTGCCCGGATGCCGCTGCTGCGCGAGGTCTTCGCGCTGGTCAAGCGGTACCGGGCGGACGACGTGACGCTCAACGTGGAGACCAAGGTGGAGGCCGGCGCACCGACCGAGACCGCCCCGCGGGAGCAGTTCGTGCAGGTCACCGCGGCCGAGATCCGGCACGCGGGGCTGCTGAAGCAGGTGACCGTGCAGAGCTTCGACTGGGGCGCGCTGATGCGGATGCGTCAGGTCGAACCGCGGCTGCCGCTGGTCGCGCTGACCAACTACGACTTCCTGCAGACCGGCCAGCCGGGCGCCTCGCCGTGGCTGGGCGGGCTCGACATCGACGACTTCGGCGGCGACCCGATCCGGGCCGTACGCAGCTTCGGCGCCGACGCCTTCTCGCCGGTGCACGGTTTCCCACAGAACGGCACCGTCACCGACCCGGGCTACCGCCCGTACGTCACCCGGGAGCTGGTGGCGCGGGCCCACCGCCACGGCCTCAAGGTGATCCCGTGGACGGTGAACGACGTGCCGACGATGGCGAAGCTGATCGACGACGGCGTGGACGGCATCATCACCGACTACCCGGACCGGCTGCGCGGCCTGCTCGCGCAGCGCGGCCACCGACTGCCGGCGGCGTACGCCTCGCCGTTCGACGTGCAGGCGCACCGGGGCGGCCGGGCCACCCGCCCGGAGAACACCCTGCCCGCCTTCGCGCACGCGCTGGAGAACCGGGCCATCTCCACTCTGGAGCTGGACACCGGGGTGACCGAGGACGGCACGCTGGTGGTGCTGCACGACCGGACGGTCAACGGCTCGCACTGCGTCGACACCGTCCCGGCCCGCCCCGGCGACCCGGAGTTCCCGTACGTGGGCAGGCCGGTGCACGAGCTGACCCTGGCGCAGCTCAAGACGATCGACTGCGGCTCACGGACACTGCCGGAGCTGCCCGCGCAGGTGCCCGTCCCGGGCGCCCGGATTCCCACCCTGGACGAGGTCTTCGCGCTGGTGCGGCGAAGCGGCCGGGACGACGTCCGGCTGAACATCGAAACCAAGATCAGCCCCCTGGTGGCCGACACCGAGCCGTACCGCAGCTTCACCCGCAAGCTGGTCACCGCGATCGAACGGGCCCGGTTCACCGACCGCGCGACCATCCAGTCCTTCGACTGGCGCACCATCCGATACGCGAACAAGCTGAACAAGCGGATCGGCACCGTCGCGCTGGTCTGGCAGTACGGCCCGGCCGAGTGCGCCAGCCTCGCCGACGAGTGCTCGCTGCAGGCGGTCTACGGCGACCGGTCGGTACGCAGCCCGTGGACCGGTGGGCTGGACTGGTGGCAGCACCGGGACCTGGGCCGGCTGACCCGGGCCGCGGGCGCCGGCACGGTGTCGGCGAACTGGCAGGTGCACGACCCGGCGCAGGGCACGGTGGCGGACGCCGACTGGTACCTGCGGGAGAACCCGGCATACTTCCACGGACCGGACGTGACGACCCTGCGGGAGCGGTACGGCCTGAAGGTGGTGCCATACACCGTCAACGACGCCCGGGTGATGCAGCGGGTGATCGACCTCGGTATGGACGGCATCATCACCGACGACCCGGACCTGCTGGTCGACGTGGCCATCCGCAACGGCCTGCGCTGAGGTGCCCCGCCGGTGGCACCGGGCTCCCGGTGTCACCGGCGGATCCCGGATTTCCGCCGGTGGCCCGGTGTTACTGCCTCGGGGGGTCGGGTAGTCGGGAGGTGCCCCCGCCATGAACGCGAACCGTGCCGTGGCCGAAACGCGGTAGCGGGGCGAGGGAGTGCAGGTACCGACTCATCGCATCCGAGGAGGACAAGATGAGCACGCAGGCTGCATCCACCAGGCCGATAAACCGGCCCGCGCAGGACGTGCAGAACCGCGCGATGCAGGAAACCCGGCCGATGCCGGTGATGGGTGACGGTCACCGGGAGCAGATGCCGTCTCCGGGTACGGAGACCAAGCACTCGTTCCTGACCACCGAGTTCTGGATCTACGCCGCCGCGACCGCGGTCCTGGTGATCGCCGCGTTCTGGCGGGGTCCGGAGACCAACGGGTTGAACCTCAACAACCCGAACCAGGTCTGGTGGTACCTGTCCATCCTGACCGGTGCGTACCTGATCAGCCGGGGTCTGGCGAAGGCCGGCTCGGCACGCCGTTCCGGCGAGGAGCGCAAGACCCGCGGGCGTTGACCCGCACCGCGTGACGGCCGGTGGCCCCCGGGACCCCGATCCCGGAGGCCACCGGCCTCTTCGTACCCGCCGTCCGATGTGCTCGCGTCACCGCAGGCGGGAGCGGGTCACT
The DNA here is from genome assembly GCF_900090235.1 of Micromonospora echinaurantiaca. Lineage (NCBI taxonomy): Bacteria > Bacillati > Actinomycetota > Actinomycetes > Micromonosporales > Micromonosporaceae > Micromonospora > Micromonospora echinaurantiaca. Next base: position 4,482,548 of record NZ_LT607750.1, read on the forward strand.
CCTCGAACCCGCCGAAGTCCGCACCGAAGTCGCCCTCGAAGGCGTCCTCGATCATCTCGCCGGCGATCATGCCGCCGGCCACGCCGAGCGCCGCGCCGGCGACCATGCCGCCCATGCCGTGGCCCCGACCGCGGGCGTGCGGCACGCCGAAGCCCTGGGCGCGCAGGCTGCCGTAGCGGGAGGTGGTCTCCCGCAGCCAGCCGTCCACCACCTGCGCCCAGTCGACCCGGTCGGCGTCCGTGTGCGGGACCCGGTAGCGGCCGAAGGCGTCGTGCCCGGCGCTGAGGAAGCCGCCGCGCTTGTCGCACTCCAGGATCACGTCCACGCCGTCGCGACTGGTGACGAAGGTCAGCTCCACCTCGGTGACGGTCTGCGCGTACTGCGGCGCGGCGAAGAACTCGATCTCCTGGTAGAAGGGGAGCGTCTGCTGCACCCCGTGGATCCGGCCGCGCTCCAGGTCGGCGTGCTTGAACCGGAACCCGAGCCGCTGGAACGCCTCCAGGATCCGCTCGTGCACCGGCAGCGGGTGGACGTTGACCTGGTCGAGGTCGCTCTTGTCGACCGCCCGGGCCACCGCCAGCTCGGTGCGCAGCCCCATGGTCATGCCGCGCAGCCGCTGGCCGTAGACGTCGGTGATCGGGGTCTCCCACGGCACCGGCAGCTGGAACGGGATGGCGAGCTGCTGCTTCGGGGCCAGCTGGAGCGGCCCGCTGACCACCATCCGGTGGAACTCCATGATGCCGGCGTACTCGGTGTCGCCGCCCTCGATCTCGACCCGGGTGACCAGCCCGAGCACGACCTGCTCGATGTTCGCCTGCGCGTCCCCGCCGAGCAGGTTGACCTGGCCCTCCAGGGTCAGGCCCGGGCGGGTGTTCGGGTTCGTCAGGACGGTGTCCACGCTGGGACCGCCCACGCCGAGCGCGCTCAACATCTTCTTGAAGACCATGCGAACTCCCGTGCCACCGGTCCCGCTCCACCCTGGAACGGGACGCTCACCCGGCACCCTAACCGCCGCCGCTGTGAGCTGCCTGGGAGGCGCGACGGGCTCACTCCACGTCGACCACGATCAGCTCACCGACCTGCTCACCGATCGCGGCCCGCGCCTCGGGCGGCAGCCCGCCGTCGGTGATCAGCACGTCCGCGTCCTCCAGCGGGGCGATGGTGGCGATGCCGATGGTCTCCCACTTGGTGTGGTCGGCCAGCACCACCAGCCGCCGGGAGGCGTTGATCAGGCAACGGTTGATCCCCGCCTCCAGCAGGTTGGGGGTGGTGAAGCCGGTACGCGGGCTCATCCCGTGCACGCCGAGGAAGAGCAGGTCGACGTTGAGGGCGCCGATCGCCGCCTCGGCCACCGGCCCGGTCAGCGCGTCCGACGGGGTGCGGATGCCGCCGGTCAGCACCACCGTCTGGTCGGCCCGGGGGTTCTGGTAGAGCGCGTCGGCGACCGGGATCGAGTTGGTCACCACGGTCAGCCCGCGTACGTCGGCGAGCAGGGTGGCCAGCGCGGCCGTGGTGGTGCCGGCGGAGAGCGCGATCGCCATGCCGGGCTCGACCAGCGCGGCGGCCCGCTCGGCGATGGCCCGCTTCTCGGCCTGCTGGCGGATCGACTTGGCGGCGAAGCCGGGCTCCTCGGCCGAACCGGGGCCGGCCAGCGTCGCCCCGCCGTGCACCTTGTCGACCAGACCCCGCTCGGCGAGCACCTCCAGGTCGCGCCGGATGGTCATGTCCGAGACTCCGAACCGGCTCACCAGGTGACTGACCCGTACCCCGCCGCGCTGGCGGATCAGCTCCAGGATGGCGGTCTGCCGCTGCTGGGCCAGCATCTGGGTAACCTCCTTCGCGGCCGTCACTGTCCGGGTCTCACGCCGGCCCGGCGGCCCGGTCCTCGCGGACCACGGCCACCTCCCCAGCCGGTACGACCAGCTCACCGGCGCACCGCCCACCGGTCAACAGCTCGGTGCCGGTGGCGTCGAGCCGAGCGGGCGCGTCGGTGTGGTTGACCACGAAGAGCCAACTGCGGTCGCCGTCGCGGCGGCGCACCACCTCAACGCCGGGCGGCGCCGCCGCCGCCGGGCGTACGCCGGCCTCGGCCAGCAGCCGGGCCACCAGGCGGTCGGTGGCCGGCTGGTCCAGCCGGGTGCCGAGGTACCAGGCGGCGCCGGCGGCGACCGGGTGCCGGGTCAGCGCCGGCACCCCCGGCAGTGGCCCGTCGGCGTACGCGGCGAGCACCTGCGCTCCCTCGGCGTGCAGCCACTCGGTCCACACGTCGGCGGTCGAGCCGTCGTCGAGGCTGACCCGCTCCCCCTCCCGCAGCGGGAAGAACTCCTCGGTGCGGACCCCGAGCAGGTCCCGGAACGCGCCGGGGTAGCCGCCGAGCCGGATGTGGTCGTGCTCGTCGACGATGCCGCTGAAGTAGGTGACCAGGGCGGTGCCGCCGGCGGCGACGAAGGCGCGCAGCGCCGCGGCGTGCGCGTCGCTGACCAGGTAGAGCGTGGGCACCAGCACCAGCCGGTAGCCGGACAGGTCGGCCGACGGGTGGACGATGTCGGCCGTGACGCCGGCCCGCCAGAGCGAGTCGTAGAGCGCCCGGAGCCGGTCGCCGTAGGTGACGTCGACGCTGGGGTGGGAGTCCAGTTCGGCACCCCACCACGCCTCGTAGTCGAACAGGATGGCCACCTCGGCGTCCACCCGGCTGCCGCGTACCTCGGCCAGGTTGGCCAGGTCGGCGCCGAGCCGGCACACCTCGCGGAACACCTTGGTCTCCGGCCCGGCGTGCGGCACCAGCGCGGAGTGGAACTTCTCCGCGCCGGCCCGGGACGCCCGCCACTGGAAGAACAGCACGCCGTCGGCGCCGCGGGCGACGTGCGCCAGGCTGTTGCGGCGCAGCTGCCCCGGCGTCTTGGCGACGTTGCGCGGCTGCCAGTTGACCGCGCTGGTGGAGTGCTCCATGAGCAGCCACGGCGCGCCGCCGGCGACCCCGCGGGTGTGGTCGGCCGCCAGCGCCAGCCCGACGTGCGCGTCCGGGTCGGCGGCGGTGAGGTAGTGGTCGTTGGCGACCAGGTCCACGTCGGACGACCAGGAGTGGTAGTCGAGGTACTTGATGCCGGTGCCGATCATGAAGTTGGTGGTGACCGGTTGCCGCACCAGCCGGCCCAGCACCTCGCGTTCGGCCCGCAGTTGGGCGCGCTGCTCGTCCGAGGAGAAGCGCAGGAAGTCCAGCTGCTGGGTGGGGTTGGCGAAGGTGGGCGCGAGCCGTGGCGGGTTCACCTCCGCCCAGTCGCCGTAACGCTGGCTCCAGAAGGTGGTGCCCCAGGCGTCGTTGAGCCGGTCCAGGTCACCGTGGCGCTCGCGCAGCCAACGACGGAACGCCTCCGCGCTGACCTCGCAGTAGCAGTGCACGTTGTGGCAGCCCAGCTCGTTGGAGACGTGCCACATCACCACCGCCGAGTGCTCGGCGTAGCGGGTGGCGACCGCCTCGACCAGCGCGAGCGAGCGCTCGCGGAACACCGGCGAGCTGGGGCAGTACGCCTGCCGGCCACCCGGCCAGAGCACCGCGCCGTCGGCCCGCCGGGGCAGCGTCTCGGGGTGCCGGTGGGCCAGCCAGGGCGGCGGGCTGGCGGTCGCGGTGGCCAGGTCCACCTGGATGCCGCCGCGGTGCAACACGTCCAGCGCCCGGTCCAGCCAGCCGAACTCGAACCGGCCCGGCTCCGGTTCGAGCAGCGCCCAGGAGAAGATGCCGACCGAGACGAGGTTGACCCCGGCGCGGCGCATCAGCTCGACGTCCTCGGCCCAGGTCTGCTCGGGCCACTGCTCGGGGTTGTAGTCGGCACCGAAGTAGATGTGATCGCCCTGCCATCGCCGCATGGCAGCAGAGCGTGCCCCGACGACGTTGGCAAGTCAACAGTTTCCAACATCGACCAGGTTTCCAACGTTTACCTCGTAACGGCCTTGTCACGACTGGGTTATCGGTGCCTGACCTACCCCTTGACAGCGACGGATCGGCGAGTAGCTTGAGGCGCCACTGGCAGTTCGTGTTCGCCAATGTGGATTCACGGTGGATCCGGATGTGGGATCACGACCGGCCGGCCCCGCCACCACTGACGGCCCTCGGGCGCAGCGCACCTTCTCATCCGCAGGAGGCACCATGTCCCGTCCCCGATCCCACGCCGAGTACCTGGCCCGTCTCGTACCGCCCTCCGTCGCCGGCCTGAACCGGCGGTCCCTGCTGGCCGGCGCGGCCGGCGCCGGCGCGCTGCTCGGCACCGGCCTGCTCGCCGGCTGCGGTGGTTCCGACTCCGGTGGGTCGGGCGGCAAGACGGTCACCCTGGGCTCCAACCAGTCCGACCCGAAGCCGAAGGACGTCATCGCCAAGGTCATGGACGGGTTCCAGACCTCCTCCGGCCTTCAGGTCTCGATCAACACCGTCGACCACAACACGTTCCAGGAGAACATCAACAACTACCTCCAGGGCAAGCCGGACGACGTGTTCACCTGGTTCGCCGGCTACCGGATGCGCTTCTTCGCCGCCCGCGGGCTGGCCGGCGACCTCAGCGACGTGTGGGGCAAGCTCTCCGGCTACTCCGACGCGTTCAAGAAGGCGTCGACCGGCGACGACGGCAAGCAGTACTTCGTACCGGCGTCGTACTACCCGTGGGCGATGTTCTACCGCAAGTCGGTCTGGCAGCAGTACGGCTACCAGGTGCCCAAGACGCTCGACGACCTGACCAACCTCGCCGGGCAGATGAAGAAGGACGGCCTGATCCCGATCGCCTTCGCCGACAAGGACGGCTGGCCGGCGATGGGCACCTTCGACATCCTCAACCTGCGGATCAACGGCTACCAGTTCCACGTGGACCTGATGGCCGGCAAGGAGGCGTGGACCTCGGACAAGGTGAAGAAGGTCTTCGACACCTGGGCGGGCCTGCTGCCGCTGCACCAGCCGGACAGCCTCGGACGCACCTGGCAGGAGGCGGCCCAGTCGTTGCAGCAGAAGAAGTCCGGCATGTACCTCCTCGGGCTCTTCGTGGGCCAGCAGTTCAACAACGACGAGCAGGACGACCTGGACTTCTTCACCTTCCCCGAGATCGACCCGGCGATCGGCGCCAAGGCCCTGGACGCGCCGATCGACGGCTACATGATGGCCCGCCGCCCGAAGGCGGAGGACAACGCCAAGAAGCTGCTGGAGTACCTCGGCTCGAAGGCGGCCGCGGACATCACCGTGAAGAACGACCCGAGCACCCTGGTCGCCAACGGCCAGGCCGACACCAGCGGCTACACCGCACTGCAGAAGAAGGCCGCCGAGCTGGTCGGCTCGGCCACCGAGATCGCCCAGTTCCTGGACCGGGACACCCGCCCGGACTTCGCCTCGACGGTGATCATCCCGGCCTTCCAGCAGTTCATCAAGGACCCGAAGGACATCAGCGGCCTGCTGACCAGCATCGAGAACCAGAAGAAGTCGATCTTCACCGACTGACGGCGAGAGGGGGAGGACAACCGTGTCCGACCTGCCCCTGATCCAAGCGGATCGCGCCGTGCCGTCGCCGGCCGCGGCCACCCCCACGGGTGGCCGTGGCCGCCGGCTACGGCTCCTGTCCCGCACCGACCGCGTGGTGATCGCGCTGATGGTGCTCGTACCGCTGCTGCTCGTCGTCGGCCTGGTCTGGCTGCCGGCGCTGGCCACGGTGGCGCTCTCCGGCACCGACTGGGACGGCATCGGCCCGTTGAGCGAGATCGAGTGGGTCGGCGGCCGCAACTACGCCGACGTCGTCCAGATCTACCCGCCGTTCGTGCCGGCCGTGCAGAACAACCTGCTCTGGCTGGCCGCGCTGTTCGTGGTGGCTACCCCGCTCGGGATGTTCCTGGCCGTGCTGCTCGACAAGGAGCTGCGCGGCAGCCGGTTCTACCAGACCGCGCTCTACCTGCCGGTGGTGCTCTCGCTGGCGCTGATCGGCTTCGTCTGGCAGTTGCTCTACTCCCGCGACCAGGGCCTGATCAACGGGGTGTTCGGCACCGACGTCGACTGGTACGGCGACCCGGACGTCAACATCTGGGCCGTGCTGGTCGCCTCCGCCTGGCGGCACGTCGGCTACATCATGCTGCTCTACCTGGCCGGGCTGAAGGGCGTCGACCCGTCGCTGCGCGAGGCCGCGGCGGTGGACGGCGCCTCCGAGGCCAGCACCTTCTTCCGGGTGGTGTTCCCGGTGCTCCGCCCGATCAACATCATCGTGCTGGTGGTGACGGTGATCGAGTCGCTGCGCGCGTTCGACCTGGTCTGGGTGGTCAACAAGGGCCGCAACGGGTTGGAACTGCTCTCCGCGCTGGTCACCCAGAACGTGGTCGGCGAGGCCAGCCGGATCGGCTTCGGCTCGGCGCTGGCCACCATCATGCTCGTCGTCTCGCTGGTCTTCATCACCATCTACCTGGCCACCGTGATGCGGGAGGGGCGCCGATGAGCACCGCGACGACGCCCCGCGCGGCCGACCTGGCCGCCGCCCCGCGCCGGCAGCGTCGGCCGTTGCGCCCGCAACGGGTGGTGCTGCACGCCTTCCTCATCGCGGTGGCGCTCGGCTGGCTCTTCCCGATCCTCTGGGCCGTGCTGACCTCGCTGCGCTCCTACGAGTACACCGCCGCGAACGGGTACGTCTCGTTCGGCGGCTGGACCCTCGACAACTACGTCACCGCCTGGCGGACCGCCGAGTTCGGCCAGCACTTCCTCAACTCCGTCTACATCACGGTGCCGGCGGTGCTGCTGACCCTCTTCCTCGCCTCCTGCGTGGCGTTCGTCATCGCCCGGTTCAGCTGGAAGGTCAACATCGTCCTGCTCGGCCTGTTCACCGCGGCGAACCTGCTGCCCCAGCAGGCCCTGCTGATCCCGCTGTTCCGGCTCTTCACCCAGGTACCGCTGCCGGCGTTCATGAGCGACTCGGAACTGCTGTACGACAGCTACTGGGGGCTGATCCTGGTCAACGTCGCCTTCCAGTGCGGCTTCTGCGTCTTCGTGCTCAGCAACTACATGAAGGCGCTGCCGCGCGACCTGTACGAGGCGGCGATGGTCGACGGGGCCAGCGTCTGGCGGCAGTACTGGCAGGTCACCATGCCGCTGTGCCGGCCCGCCCTGGCGGCGCTGGCCACCCTGGAGGTGACCTGGATCTACAACGAGTTCTTCTGGGCCACCGTGCTGATGCGCACCGGGGACAAGTTCCCGGTGACCAGCTCGCTGAACAACCTGCGCGGCGAGTTCTTCACCGACAACAACCTGGTCTCGGCCGGCTCGGTGCTGGTCGCGATCCCCACCCTGGTCATCTTCTTCCTGTTGCAGAAGCAGTTCGTCCGGGGGCTGACGCTGGGAGCTTCCAAGGGATGACGATCGTCCACCTGCACCGCGGCGGGACGCACCTGGTGCTCGACGCGCGCGGCCCCGGCCTGCCGCGCGTCGTGCACTGGGGCGGCGACCTCGGCCCGCTCGACGCCGACGGGCTGCGGCAACTCGCCGAGGCGAGCATCGCGCCCGTGGTGCCGAGCAGCTTCGACACGCCCACCGTGCTGTCCCTGCTGCCCGAGGCGAGCGCCGGTTGGAGCGGCCGCCCCGCGCTGGCCGGGCACCGGGAGCGAGCCGCCTGGTCCACCGCGTTCCGGCTGGACGACCTCGACGTCGCCGACAGCGGCACGGGATCCGCCCGGGTCACCGTCCGGGCGGTCGACGCGGACGCGGCGCTGTCGCTGACCGTCGAGATCGAGCTGGACCCGACCGGGCTGCTGCTGCTGCGCCACCGGCTGCGCAACACCGGCGCCACCGCGTATGAACTGCGCGAGCTGACCCCGGTGCTGCCGGTGCCGCCGGTCGCCACCGAACTGCTCGACCTGACCGGCCGGTGGTGCCGGGAACGCGCGCCGCAGCGGCACCCGTGGCCGATGGGCGCCTGGGTCCGGGAGGGCCGACACGGCCGCACCGGGCACGACGCCACCCTGCTGCTGGTCGCCGGCACGGCCGGGTTCGGGTTCGGCCACGGCGAGGTGTGGGCGGTGCACACCGCGTGGAGCGGCGACCACGTCACCTTCGCCGAGCGGCGGCCCACCGGCGAGTCCACGCTCGGCGGCGGCGAGCTGCTCGCCCCCGGCGAGGTGCTGCTCGCCCCCGGGGCGGAGTACGCCACCCCACTGCTCTACGCGGCCTGGTCCGACGCCGGCCTGGACGGGCTGAGCGACGTGCTGCACACCCACCTGCGCGCCCGGCCGGGACACCCGCGCGGCCCCCGCCCGGTCACCCTGAACGTCTGGGAGGCGGTCTACTTCGACCACGCCCTGGACCGGCTGCGCGCGCTGGCCGACCACGCCGCCGAGATCGGCGTGGAACGGTTCGTGCTCGACGACGGCTGGTTCCGCGGCCGGCGCGACGACACCGCCGGGCTCGGCGACTGGTACGTCGACGACGGCGTCTGGCCGGCCGGGCTGCACCCGCTGATCGAGCACGTCACCGCCCGCGGTCTGCGGTTCGGGCTCTGGGTCGAGCCGGAGATGGTCAACCCCGACTCCGACCTGTTCCGCGCCCACCCCGACTGGGTGCTCGCGGTGCCCGGCCGGCTGCCCCCGCCGTGGCGCAACCAGCAGGTGCTCGACCTGGCCAACCCGGCGGCGTACACATACCTGCTGGACCGGCTGGACGCGCTGCTCACCGAGCATCCCGGCATCGGCTACCTCAAGTGGGACCACAACCGGGACCTCACCGACGCCGGCCACCACGGCCGGCCCGGCGTGCACGAGCAGACCCTGGCGGTGTACCGGCTCCTCGACGAGCTGCGCCGCCGCCACCCGGCGGTGGAGATCGAGAGCTGCGCCTCCGGCGGCGCCCGGGTCGACCTGGAGATCCTCGCCCGCACCGACCGGGTCTGGGCCAGCGACTGCAACGACGCCCTGGAGCGGCTGGCCATCCAGCGCTGGACCGGGCTGCTGCTCCCACCCGAGCTGGTCGGCAGCCACATCGGACCGGAGCGCTCGCACACCACCCACCGGGTGCACGACCTCGGCTTCCGGGCCGCCACCGCACTCTTCGGCCACTACGGCATCGAGTGGGACATCGGCTCCATCGAGCCCGCCGAGCGGGTCGAACTGGCCGCCTGGGTGGCGCTGCACAAGCGGCTCCGCCCGCTGCTGCACGCCGGGCGGGTGGTCCGGGTGGACCACCCCGACCCGGCCGTCTGGGCGCACGGCGTGGTCGCCCACGACCGCTCCCGGGCGGTGTACGCGGTCACCCGGCTGGCCACCTCGGTCGCCCAGGTGCCCGGCCCGGTCCGGCTGCCGGGCCTCGACCGGCGGCGCCGCTACACCGTCCGGCCGGCGGGGGACGGACCCGGACCGGCGACCCTGGACCGGGTGCCGCCGCCGTGGCTGGCCACGGGCACGACGCTGACCGGCGCGGCGCTGGGCACTGCCGGGTTGCAACTGCCCGCGCTGCACCCGGAGCAGGCGCTGCTGCTGGAGGTCACCGCGCTGGACTGAGGCTCTCCCGGCCCGGCCGGAGATCCGCCGGAAATTTCTCCGCCGGGGATGTCGAGAACGGGTGCGCCTGCTTCTACCTCAGGGTGAGAGCACCGATGATGGTGCGCAGACGTGAGGAGCCAGACGTGAAGTACATGTTGCTGATGCAGTTCAGCTCGGCGGGCACCGACTTCCCCTCGATCGAGACGTGGACGCCCGAGGAGATCCAGGCGCACATCGGCTTCATGGGGGACGTCAACGCGAAGCTGGTCGCCGACGGGGAGTGGGTCCAGGGCGAGGGGCTCGCCGGGCCGGCGCAGGCGAAGATCGTCCGGGCCGGCGCGGACGGGGCGCCGGTGGTCACCGAGGGCCCGTTCGCCGAGACCAAGGAGTTCCTCGCCGGCTGGTGGATCGTCGACACCGACAGCCCGGAGCGGGCCGTCGAGATCGCCGCGCACATCTCCACCGCGCCCGGCCCGGGTGGCCGTCCGCTGAACATGCCGATCGAGGTCCACCCGGTGATGTCCGCGCCACCGCAGGAGATGTGACGCCTGTCCGCACCTGACCGACCCGTCGAGGACCTGCTGCGCGAGCTGGCGCCGCAGGTCCTCGGCGTGCTCGCGCGCCGGTTCGGTGACTTCGCCACCGCCGAGGACGCGGTGCAGGAGGCGCTGCTGGCGGCGGCGACCCAGTGGCCCGGCGACGGGCTGCCGGACAACCCGCGCGGCTGGCTCATCCAGGTCGCGTACCGCCGGATGGTCGAACTGGTCCGCGGCGAGGCGGCCCGGCGGCGCCGGGAGGATCTGGTCGCCCGGCGCGAACCGGACGACCGGCAGGTCGTGCCGGCGGCCGACGAGCAGCTGACGGCCGACCGCGACGACACCCTGGTGCTGCTCTTCCTCTGCTGCCACCCGGCGCTCTCGCCGGCCTCGCAGATCGCGCTGACCCTGCGCGCGGTGGGCGGGCTCAGCACCGCCGAGATCGCCCGCGCCTTCCTCGTGCCCGAGGCCACCATGGCCCAGCGGATCAGCCGGGCCAAGCAGCGCATCCGCAGCTCCGGCCTGCCGTTCCGGATGCCCGACGAACGGGACCGCGAGCGGCGGCTGGCCGCGGTGCTGCACGTGCTCTACCTGATCTTCACCGAGGGGCACACCGCCAGCCTCGGCCCGGAGCTGCGCCGGGTGGACCTGGCCGAGGAGGCCATCCGGCTGACCCGGGCGATGCACGCGCTGCTGCCCGACGACAGCGAGGTCACCGGCCTGCTGGCGCTGATGCTGCTCACCGACGCCCGCAGCGCGGCCCGGACCGGGCCGACCGGCGAGCTGATCTCGCTGGCCGAGCAGGACCGGAGCCGCTGGGACGCGGCGCTGATCGCCGAGGGCGTCGCGCTGGTCACCCGGGCGCTGCCGCGCGGGCCGGTCGGGCCGTACCAGCTCCAGGCGGCCATCGCGGCACTGCACGACGAGGCGCCCACCGCCGGGCAGACCGATTGGCCGCAGATCCTCGCTTTGTACCAGGTGCTGGAACGGCACTCCGCCAGCCCGGTGGTGGCGCTGAACCGGGCCGTGGCCACCGCCATGGTGCACGGCCCGGCCGCCGGACTGGACGCCCTCGCCGCCCTGGCCGACGACCCGCGGCTGGCCGGGCACCACCGGCTACACGCGGCCCGCGCCCACCTGTACGAGATGGCCGGCGACCGCGATCGCGCGGTACACCACTACCGGCTTGCCGCCGGGCTGACCACCAGCCTGCCCGAGCAGCGCTACCTCACCGTACGGGCCGCCCGGCTCGCCACCGCCGAGGGCGTCGCCCTGTCCTGACCTGCGCTTCGCCGAGTGCCGGACCGGCGGGGTGGCCGGGCCCGCGCGAAGGCCCGGCCACGTGCTGTTCGCCGGTCAGCTGGCGGCGCAGCTCACCGCCGGCACGGCGTTGGCACCGTTCCAGCTGGCGATGAAGCCGAAGCTGGTGCTCGCGCCGGCGCCGAGCCGGCCGTTCCAGTCCACGTGGCGCGCGGTGACCGCCGACCCGCTGCTGGTCAGCCTGGTGTTCCAGGACTGGTTGACCGCCTGGCCGTTGGCGAGCGTCCAGGTCGCCGTCCAGCCGGTGATGGCGGCCGACCCGGCGGTCACCTTCACCTCGCCCTGGAAGCCGCCCGGCCACTGGTTGACCACCGTGTAGCTGGCCGTACACCCGCCCGGCGGCGGGGTGGTGGGCGGCGGGGTGGTGGGCGGCGGGGTGGTGGGCGGCGGGGTGGTGGGCGGCGGGGTGGTGGGCGGCGGGGTGGTGGGCGGCGGGGTGGTGGGCGGCGGGGTGGTCGGGGGCGGGGTGGTCGGGGGCGGGGTGGTCGGGGGCGGCGTGGTCGGCGGGGGCGTGGTCGGCGGGGTGCCGAAGACGGTCGCCTCCCGGGCGGTCTGCCGGATGCCGTTGGCGCCGTTGAAGATGCGCTGGCCCCAGCCGGTCAGGCTGGCCGGGTTGAAGTTGGTGGCCATGTCGAGGTACTCGACGCCGCCGCCGTTGCCGCTCCACGACCAGCCGAGCCAGCCGATCCCGTTCGCCTGGGTGTAGGAGAAGATCGATTCCTCGTCCGGGTCGCCGTCGGAGTGGTTGTGGCCGAACTCGCCGACCACGATGGGCAGCCCGGCGCTGCGGAACCGGCCGAGGTAGTCGCTGATCTCGGCGGCGGTGTCGAAGACGCCGTACATGTGGACGGAGAAGACGGTGTTGCGGTCCGGGTCGGCGGCGAACACCGACGTGGCGTTGTCGCGCATGGTGAACGCCCAGTCCTGGCCCCAGTTCGGGGCGTCCACCATGATCGTGTGGTCGAAGCCGGCGGCGCGCAGCCGTTTGATCGCGTTGCTGGTGTCGGTGGTCCAGGCCGCGTACCCCTGGTTGCCGTACGGCTCGTTGCCGATGTTGACGATGAGGTACTCCTCCTCGCCGGTGAGCACGTCGGCGAGGCTGATCCAGTAGTCGACGGCCTGGTCCAGGCTGGCCGCGCCGCTCTGCTCGCCGTAGCCGGTGGTGTCGTGCACCTCCAGCACGCAGATCAGCCGGTTGGCCTTGCACAGCGAGATCACGTTGGCGACGTCGGCGTTGGTGTTGCGGGTCCAGCGCTGGCCGCTGGCCAGCACCACCCGGACGCTGTTCGCGCCGAGGGCCTTGACGTCGGCGAACGAGCTGGTCTGCTGCGGGTACCAGGTGTGCGCGTGGTTGACGCCGCGCATGACGAACTCGGCGCCGTTGGCGTCGTAGAGCTTGCCGTTGGCGACGGTGAAGCCGGCGGCGGCCTGCGCCGGTTGGCCGAACGCCAACACGGCGGCCAGGAGGGCGAGCAGGGCCGCGCCGGCGGCGGTGAGTCGTGTCTTCATGGCCTTCCTCAACGGGAGGACCCCCACTGCCCGGTGGGGAGGGAACTGACAGGGAGAGGCGACCGCAGCCCGACGGCCGCCGCCCGGATCCCGGCGCAGGGATCAGCGTAGGCCGATGGGTTCGGGAACGCAATGAACCGGTTAAGGTCCGGCTCTCGGACGCCACCGACGAACCGGACGGGAGGGTTGACCGACGCCCGCCCGGGTATCCGGGGATGATCCGCCCGGGTCGGAAGGAGAGGCGTCATGGTCAGCGTCGGCTACACCCTGATGTGCGAGCAGGCCGGTCCCAAGCAGTTGGTCGACCACGCGGTACGGGCCGAGGCGGCCGGCTTCGACCAGCTCGTCGTCTCCGACCACTACTACCCCTGGCTGGACTCCCAGGGGCACTCCCCGTACGCCTGGTCGGTGCTCGGCGCGGTCGCGCACGCCACCAACCGGGCGGCGCTGATGTCCTTCGTCACCTGCCCGATCCGCCGCTACCACCCGGCGGTGGTGGCGCAGAAGGCGAGCACCGTCGGAGTGCTCTCGGACGGCCGGTTCACCCTCGGCCTGGGCGCCGGGGAGAACCTCAACGAGCACGTGGTGGGCGGCTGGCCGCACGTGCAGCAGCGGCACGAGATGTTCGAGGAGGCGCTGCAGATCATCCGGCCGCTGCTGAACGGGGAGACACTGACCTTCTCCGGCAACCACTACGACGTGCCGGACGCGTACGTCTGGGACCGCCCCGACACCCCGGTGCCGATGGCGATCGCCGCCTCCGGCCGGCAGTCGGCCACCCTCGCCGCCGAGTACGGCAACGGCGTCATCGCCACCGAACCGGACCCGCACATCATCGAGTTGTTCGAGGACGCCGGCGGCGCCGGCCAGCCCCGGTACGGGCAGGTGGCCATCTGCTACGGCCCCGACGAGGCCGAGTGCCGCAAGATCGTGCACGACCAGTTCCGCTGGTTCGGGCTCGGCTGGAAGGTCAACGCCGAGCTGCCCGGCCCGGAGGGGTTCGCCGCGGCCACCCAGTTCGTCCGCGAGGAGGATGTCGCCGAGGGCATCTCCTGCGGGCCGGACGTGGACCGGCACGTCGAGGCGTTCAAGAAGTTCGTCGACGCCGGCTTCACCCACGTGGCGATCGTGCAGGTGGGCGCCGACAGCCAGCCGATGTTCCTGGACTGGGCGCAGGAGCAGCTGCTCCCGCGACTGCGCGAACTGTGAGCCGGAGGCGGCCCGGCCCGGGGGGCGCCGCGCGAGCCGCGCGGCGCCAGCCGTGAGGCCGGGACGACGGCCGGCGGCGAAGCCGGCCGGAACCGCGACCAGCCCGCGCCGCCAGCACGGGTGGCCCGACCTGGTGGAACGGGCGGTGGGCGCACCCCGACCAGGGGCGCCCGGCCGGGCGACGCAACCGTCGACCCCGGCCATCCCACCGGGGCGTTTCGGCCCGGCGGACCTCCGCCTGGCGTTCGCCGCACCGCGCCCGGCGGCCGGACTGACCAGCGAATGGCGGCTGGTCGCCGGGCTGCGGACGCACACCCGCCGCGGCGGCGACCCGGGCAGCGACGCACCGCCCGTGGTGCTGGTGCACGGGCTGGCCGTCTCGCACCGCTACCTCACCCCGCTGGCGCTGGCGCTGGCCACCAGCCATCCGGTGTACGTGCCGGACCTGCCCGGCTTCGGGCTCTCCGCCCGCCCCGGCACGGCCTACGACGTACCCGGGCACGCGGCGCACCTGGCCGCCTGGCTGGCCGCGTACCGGCTGCCGCCGGTCTGCCTGGTCGGGCACTCGTTCGGTGCGGAGGTCGCCGCCGCGGTCGCCGCCCGCCACCCGGACGCCGTCCGCGCGGTGGTGCTGGCCGGGCCGACCACCGACCCGACCGCCCGCTCCCGGCGGGGGCAGATCGGCCGGTTCCTCGTGGACACCGTCCTGGAGGCGCCGTTGCAGGCGCCGATCCTGCTCCGCGACGTGTGGGACGCCCGTCCCTGGCGGGTCTCCGCCACGCTGACCCACTCGGTGCGCAACACGGTGGAGGCGGACCTGGTCCGGATCGCCGCCCCGACCCTGGTGGTCACCGGCGCCCGGGACCCGGTGGTGCCGCCGGCCTGGCGGACCCAACTGGCCCGGCTCGTGCCGGACGCTCGGGAGGTGGTGGTGCCCGGCGCCGCGCACAACGTCGCCACCACCGCACCGGCGCAGGTCGCCGCCGCGATCCGCCGTTTCCTCGATCCGTCCACGAAAGGGTGACCCGATGCGCTTCGGAAACGTGGAGATCCGCCCGCTCGGCGGCGGTGTCGGCTGCCTGCTGATGATCCTCTTCTCGCTGGTCGCCTCGATCGTCCTGACCGTCCTGCTCAACCTCGTCTTCTGAACCGCGCGGCCCGCGGAGCGCGGCCCGCGGAGCGATCTTGGTAGTAGTGGCCCTTGTGGGGCCGTTTCCTACCAAGATCCGCTTTGCTTGACGCGCGCCGGCAGTGTGCGGGGCGGTCAGCGGCGGAGGCCGAGGGCGACCAGCACCTCGCGGGTGGTGATACGGATCGGGTGCAGGACGGCGTGCCGGAGCCAGCGGGCGGTTGGGGTGACGGTGGCCCGCCAGGCGGCGGCGATAGCCCGCCCCACCGGCACCACGGCGTGCCGCCACAGCCAGCCCGCCCCGCGCACGAACGGCCGCAGCGTGACGACGTACCCCCACCAGAGCAGCCGGCCGGCCGCCCACCACGCCCAGCGGAGCACGCCGAGCAGCACCCGGGCCACGGCCGCCGCCGCGCGGAGCAGCACCCGGACGACGGCCGCCGCCCCGCGCCGCAGCCACCGGCCGGCGGCGGTCAGCCCGGCCAGCAACAGCCGGCCGAGCGGCGCGAGCCGGCGGGCCAGCCACGCCGCCGGCAGCCACACCAGGTGGTACGCCAACCAGGCCAGCGGCGCCCAGACCACCGTGCGCGCCAGCCAGCCGAGCCCGCGCCCCAGCCACACCAGCGGAACCCAGACCAGGTTGCGGGCAAGCCAGGCCAGTCCCCGCCCCAGCCACACCAGCGGCACCCAGACGAGGTTGCGGAACAGCCAGACCAGCGGCTGCCAGATCAGCGTCCGGGCGGCCCAGGCGAGGCCGCGCCCGAGCCAGACCAGCGGCAGCCAGAGCGCGTGGTGCAGCAGCCACCGCAGCGGGCGCAGCAGCCAGCGGTCGACGAACCGGCCGATCGGTGCGAGCAGCCACCGGTGCAGCGCGGCTCCGATGGCCGCGACCAGTTCCCAGGCGAGCCGGACCGGCAGCACCACGACGAGGGCGATCCCACGGGCGACGGCGGCCACCAGCGGCGCGGGAGCATCGGACGGGACCGGCGGTCGGGGCGGCGCCAGGGCATCGGATGGTGCCTGCGGCCGGGGCGGCGCGGGGTCGATCACCGGGTCACCGTAGCCAGCCGGGGCAACGGCCGCCGCCCCGGTTGGCCACGGTCAGACACCGCGGTCCGGCCGCCGCGAGCCAACCCAGCTGCTACACCGGCTGCCACGTCGCCATGGCGTCGGGGCCGTCGAACTGTCGTACGGCGGCGGCGAGCGCGAAGGCCCCATCCCCCACGTCGTCGGCCCGGTCGCCGTCGCCGGTCAGCAGGTACGCGGTGCGCCGCAACTTCGGGGTGGCCCCGGTGACGAACTCGACGTACTCCTGCTGCTGTGTCGCCTGCATCGGCCACTCCCCGCTCCGGTCCGCGCGACTTCACCCGTACCGATGACTGCCGGAGCGGAAAGGGTTGCACGCCCGCGCGGCCGGTCTTGCCGCCGCTCAGGCCGGGGTCAAGTCCAGCTCGGCGACGACCGGGTAGTGGTCGGAGGCGTACTCCGTCGCACCACCGCGGATCACCCGGCAGCTACGCACCCGGGCGGCGAGTGCGGGCGTACCGAGCAGGTAGTCCAGCCGCATCCCGGCGAACTCGCCGCCGCCGTGCCGGGTGGGCACGGTCAGCCCCTCGTCCGGCGTCCCGACCGGGTACAGGTCGACCAGGCCGGCCTCGAGCAGCCGGGCCACCGCCCGGCTGTCCACCGTCCGCCCGTCCCGGCGTAGGTGCCGGCGACGGTACGGCGGGGCCAGCCTGCTGATCCGGTCGGTGTGATCGGTGACCGGGTCGAGGGTGTTCAGGTCGCCGGCCAGCAGCGCCAACTCCCCCGGCGCCCGGCGCAGCGCGGTCGCCACCCAGCCCGCCTCGACCAGCCGACGGGTGCCCGAGTACGGATCCAGGTGGGTGCTCAGCACGGTGAGCGGGCCGGCCCCGGTGGCCAGCACCACCCGCTGGGCGGCGTGGTGGAACGGCCGGCGCAGCGGGCCGGCGCCCACCACCCGCCATGGTGGGCGGACCAGCACCGCGACGGGCTGCCCGAAGCAGGAGCGGGCCAGGTGGCCGCGCATCCCGAGCCGGGCGGCGAGCCCGGCCAGCGCGCCGGCGTCGAAGCCGCGCAGCTCCTGGAGCGCGAGGACGTCGGGCCGCTGCCCGGTGAGCACGGTGAGCAGCCGGTCCTGCCGGTCGGGGCCGCCCCGGTCCCGGCCGCCGGTGCGGATGTTCCAGGTCAGCACCCGCAGCACGGGCCGCTCACTCCACCCGGGCGGCCTTGGCCAGCTCGTCGTCGAGGCTGCGGACGTCCTCGGACTCGATGCTCGGCCGGTTGCCCTCGCGCAGGTCCTCGTTGGGTCGGACGACCCAGTACAGCAGCCCGATCCAGAGTGTGGTGAGCAGGATCGCGCCCATGAAGTCGGTCGGGTGGTGCATGCCCCGGTACATCCGGGAGACCGCCACGCCGACCGGCATGACCACCGCCAGCGCCACGAAGATCCACCGCCACCAGCGGTCGGTACGCGGGAAGACGATCAGGGTGATCGCGATCCAGACGCAGAGCGTGGCCGCGATGTGCCCGGACGGGAAGGACGAGGTGGGCATCGGCCCGTCCAGGTTCCCCACCGGCGGGCGCGGCCGGTCCACCGCGGCGGCCGCGGCGAGGAAGAGGCTCAGCTCGCCGAACATGGTCAGCGCCACGAAGAGCACCGGCCGCCAGCGCCGCCACACGGCCAGCACCAGCGGGCAGAAGACCAGCGAGATGAGCAGGATGGCGTGGGTGTCGCCGGCCTTGCTCCACCACCAGCTGACGTCGTCCCGGGCCCGGGTGCGGTGCTCGGCGAACCACTGCGGCACGTCGGTGTCGAGGGTGGCGAAGAAGGTCCCGCCGGCGTGGTAGCTGACGAACATGCCGAAGCCGTAGAGCGCGCCGAGCACCAGCACCCAGCCGACGATCAGCTCGAACACGGCGGCCCGCGGGTGCGGAAGCAGATGTGCCTCGTCGGGGGCGGGCGCCACGTCGTGCGCGGCCTCGGGCTCCAACCCCTCGGTGATCGGTGGCACCGGCCGGCCGCGCTCCAGCCGCCACAGCCGGAAGGCGTACGCGGTGACGCCGAGCCAGGCGGCGCCGAGCAGCCAGGCACCGAGCACGTCGGAGACGAAGTGCACGCCGAGCGCGATCCGGGTCAGCCCGATGAGCACCACCACGGCGGCGACCAGGGCGATCGCGGGCTTGCGCCAGCGGCGCGACATGGCCGGCAGGAAGACCAGCAGCAGCGCCCCGTAGGCCACCATCGAGCCGAGCGCGTGCCCGCTCGGGAAGCTGTCCCCGGCGTAGCTGCCGATCGGCACCTCCACCTCGGGGCGCAGCCGGTCGACCAGCGTCTTCAGCGCCGGGTCGAGGATGAGTGCGCCGAGGCCGGTGACGATCAGGAAGACCGCGAGCCGGCCCTGCCGGCGGATCAGCAGGCCGATCACGGCGACCGACACCAGCCAGATGATGACCGCCCGGCCACCGAGGTCGGTGAGCGCGTTGAGCACGGTGACCAGCGGCCCGTGCGGGGCGACCAGGTCGTTGAGCCAGGCGGCCACGCCGTGGTCGACGTCGTACAGCGGGGTCCACCGCACCCGGACCAGGACCAGCAGGATCCCGAAGCCGACCCCGGCCCCGAGCACCAGCGCCAGGCCGGCGAGGGTGCGTTCGGTGAAGTGACCCAGGGGTCGTCGCAACGCCTCTCGGACCGTGGTCACGGCAGCCTCCCTTTCGCCTTCGGCGTGCCGCTTGTACCCGATCGACGATTCCCGTACACCGGCCCGGCGGGGCACCGCTAGAGCGAGGTCATCTCGCCGGTGTCGAAGACCTCGTCCCGCTCGGCCTCGGGCTCCCACAGGTCGGGCTGGGCCGGTTCCTGCACGCCGATGCGTACCGCCTCCAGCTGGGCGGCGAAGGCCAGCCCGCCGAAGAGCGCCATCCCGGTGAGGTTGGCCCAGAGCAGCAGGGCCATCATCCCGGTGAGCGCGCCGTAGGTCTGGCCGAACCCGTCGCTGAACGCCACGTAGGCGGCGAGCAACAGGCTGGCCAGCCACCACAGCGCGGTGGCGATGGCGGCGCCGAAGATCAGCCAGGACAGCCCCGGCTGCTTGCGCCGGGGGGCGTGCCGGAACAGAACGGCCACGGCCAGCACGGTCAGTCCGAGGCTGAGCGGCCAGCGGATCACGTCCCAGAGGCCGTGGACGGCCTCGCCCCACTCGTAGTGCCGCTGCACGGAGTCGCCCATCGGGCCGCCGCCGACCAGGATCAGGAAGCCGGTGAGCGCCGGCACGCCGGCGGCCAGCGCGAGGACCGCGGCGCGCAGGTACTTCCAGAGCGCCGGGCGGTCCCGCTCCACGCCGTAGATCCGGTTGGCGCCCCGCTCGATCTGGGCCATGGTGCTGGTGAGGGCCACCAGCCCGGTCAGCAGACCGAGGCTGAGCGCCAGCTCACCGGCGCGTTCGGTGCTCTCCCGCTCGCCGAGCAGTTCGGCCACCATCGGCTCGCTGGCGCCGGGGGTGAGCGCCAGGACGGTGTCCGCGACGACCTCCCCGCCCTCCTCCACGCCGAGTTCGCTGATCAGCCCGGTCAACGCGATCATGAACGGCACCACGGCGAGGCAGAGTTGCAGCGCGAAGGCGCGCGAGTGGCTGAACCCGTCGCCGTAGCGGAACCGGATGAAGGCGTCCCGCAGCAGGTGCCAGCCGCCCTCCCGGCGCAGGGTGTGCCAGGCGTCGTCGGCGGAGAGTTCCTCGTCGGCCATCAGCCGGGTTTCCGGCACCATCCGGGTGCTACTCACGGCGGGCCTCCTCGATCAACTGCTCGCCCCGCTCGGCCGCGGCGTCGACGTCCACCGTCAGGTCGCGCGCCCGCTCCGGCTGCGGTACGCACAGCCAGAGCGCCCGGCGGCGGATCTCGGCCTTCAGCGTGCGGCCGGGCGCGATCAGGTCGCCGTCGAGTTCCCGGGGCTGGGCCCGGTTGCTGGTGATCTCCACCCGCCGGCAGCGGAAGACCTCCATCCGCGGCACCCGGTCCTGGCGGCGCAGCACGGCCCAGCCGAGCGCGAGCCAGTGTCGCAGGGTACGCGGGGTGAGCACCGCGACGTCGAGGTAGCCGTCGTCCGGCTCGGCCTCGGTCAGCAGGGTCAGCCCGCCCTGGAGCCGGCCGACGTTGGCGACCAGCACCGACCGGGCCCGCCGGCGCAGCGGCTGCTGGTCGTCGAGGCGGATGGAGACCCGCATCGGCCGGTCCCGCAGGTGCCGGACGGCCCCGACCACGTACGCCGGCCAGCCGATCCGCGCCTTGGTCGTCTCGCTGGTCGCGGCGAGCATCTGGGCGTCGAAGCCCATCCCCGCCATCACGGTGAAGTAGTGGTCCTCGACGGCGCCGACGTCGAGCAGCCGCCGTCCGCGCTCGACGGCGACCTCGATGCCGGCGGCGAGGTCGGTGGAGAGGCCGAGGTTGGCGGCGAGCAGGTTGCCGGTGCCCTGGGGCAGCACCGCCAGCGCGACGTCGGTGCCGACCAGCCCGCGGACGCAGGACATCACGGTGCCATCGCCACCGCAGGCGAAGACCACTTCGACGCCGGCCTCGACGGCCTGCTCGGTCTGGCCCCGGCCCGGGTCCTCGACGGTGGTCTCGTACCACAGCGGCTCCGGCCAGCCGGCGGCGGCGAGCGCGTCGGTGACGGTGCCGCGCAGCTCGTCGAGGTCGGCCACCTTGACCGGGTTGACCACCACGGCGGAGCGCGGCCCGCCGGCGCCCGCCGCCGGTCGGCTCTCCTGTCCAGCATCCACGGCGCCAGTGTGCAGCACCTCGGAGCGTTCAGCGAGCCCACGCGGACCGCCCGTTGACAGTGCCACAGACAGGTTTGGAAACGCGGCCCGGCTGCCCGCCGGTTCAGGCAGCGGTGCGCAGCGCGACCTCCACCCGGCGGCGCAGGTCGTCGAGGTCGAGCCCGGCCTCGGTGAGCACCAGCGCGGCCAGCCCGCGCCCCTCCCGCAGCAGCCCGAGCAGGATGTGCTCGGTGCCGATGTGGTTGTGCCGCAGCCGGACCGCCTCGCGCAGGGACAGCTCCAGCACCTTCTTGGACCGGGGCGAGAACGGGCCGCCCGCGTACCGCCGGCGCCACCAGCGGCGCGGCGCCGGCGGCGCCTCGCGGAGCGCGTCCGGACCGAACGACTCCTCGATCCGGGCCACGATGGCGGCCAGGTCGATGCCGATCTCCCGCAGCGCCGCGGCGTCGGCTTCGGCGAGGCCGGTGCCGCCGTGTGCGACGTGCCGGCGGATCCGCTCCCGCAGGTCGTCGCCGCGGACGCCGGCCTCGGCGAGCACCCGCGCGGCGAGGCTGTCGCCGTCGGCGAGCAGCGCGAGGAGCAGGTGCTCGGTGCCGACCGGCCGCTGCCCCTCGCTCCGGGCCTCCTCGCGGGCCTGCCGCACCACCGTGCGGG
Organism: Micromonospora echinaurantiaca; assembly: GCF_900090235.1. Lineage (NCBI taxonomy): Bacteria > Bacillati > Actinomycetota > Actinomycetes > Micromonosporales > Micromonosporaceae > Micromonospora > Micromonospora echinaurantiaca. The sequence goes on from NZ_LT607750.1 coordinate 4,504,180, forward strand.
CGCGGTCGGTGAACCGCTCGAACATCACGCCTCCCAGGATTGTCCGACCGCCGGTCGACCGGCGTGCTTCTTGTGGACCGCCTGCCGGCTGACCTCGAGCGCGTCGGCGATCTCCTGCCAGGACCAGCCCTGTCGACGGGCGTTGTCCACCTGGACCACCTCGAGCCGCTCGAGCAGCCGGCGCAGCGCGCGGACGGCGCGCAGGCCGACCCGGGGGTCGGTGCTGCCCGCGGCCGCCGCGAGTTCCGTCGCCTGACTCATGCCGTCAACTTACGTTGACATGGCGGGGATGTCAACCCTCGTTGACACCCAAGGTTGGTCGCCCGGTGCTACGGTCCGCCCCGTGTCACACCCGCCGTGTCCCCCTCGCGCCGGTGAGCGCCGTGGCCGGTGACTCCGTCGGTCCCCTCCGGACGCACCGCTGGTCGGCCGGCGGGCTCACCCTGGACTGCGCCGGAGGCAGCGTCATCGGCAACCGCTACCGCGCGAACTACGACGTGCTGCACGTCGACCCGGCGCTGTCGTTCGCGGCGGTGGCCGACGGGATGGGCGACGGCGAGGGCAGCCGGCGGGCCGGCGCCGCCGCGATCGGCACGCTGGTCGAACAGGTCCGGGCCGCGTGGCCGGCCGCCGGCCCCGGCCCGTTGCGCGCCGCGGTTGCCCAGGCGCAGGCAGCCGTACGCGCCGCCGGCGCCGGCCGGCCCGAGCTGACCGGCTGTACGCTCACCGCCCTGCTGGTGGAGCCGGACGGCGGCCAGGGCTGGCTGGCCCAGCTCGGCGACTCGCGCGCCTACCGGCTCAGCGATGGTCTGCTGGAACTGATCACCGTGGACCACACGGTGGCCTGGCTCGGCGTCGTGCACGGCTGGTACCCGGCCGACTCCCCCGCCGCCGCCCGGGCCCGCTACCAGCTCACCCGGTACGCCGGCCACCCCGACGGACCCGAGGCGGACCTGCTCGCCGTCACGCCGCGCCCCGGTGACACCTGGCTGCTCTGCACCGACGGGGTCAGCGACCAGGTCGACTACCACCGGCTGCGGGAACTGCTGTCGACCCACCAACCGGCCGACGCCGTCCGCGCGCTGCTGGACGCCACGCTGGCCGCCGGCGGCGACGACAACGCCACGGCCGCCGTCATCCGCGTCCACGCCTCAGCCCGCTGACCCGATCGACAGCCAGCCCACCCGGCCCAGGTCCGGATACGCCGCAGGGCCGGCACCCGGGGTGGGTGCCGGCCCTGCGGTCGGTGGATGTGCTGCTGGCCGACACCCGGTGTGGGTGTCGGCCAGCAGTCCCCCTATGCGGAAAGTCAGTGCTGCGTGTTGGGTTGGGTCAGTTGTTCCAGTGCTCGGCGACGAGGTCGGCGGCCTGCTGCTCCCACTGGGCGTAGTGGAACGGGTAGGCCGACACCTGCACCGTCTGCGCGGCCTTGGTCAGCGGCATGTCCTGCCAGCCGTCGACCTGCTTGAGGCCCTTCAGGAACGCCGTGGTCGAGTACTCGGGGTCGGTGATCTGCTCCACCGTGCCCCAACCGCTCGACGGGCGCTGCTGGAACAGACCCTGCGAGTCATGGTCATTCCGGTCACCCAGGTGACCCAGGTTCTCCAGCTTCGACTCCTGCAGCGCGGTCGCGATCGCCACCACCGCGGCCCGCTCGTCCATGTCGGACTTCTTCGTCGCCGCGATGATCGCCTTCACGTTCTCCACCTGCTCACCGTCGAGCTCGATGCGCGACTGCTCACCCTGCACACCATGCGGAATCAGCTTCGCCTTGTCGACACCCGGCTTGTCAGCCTGCACGGTCACGGCGACCGGCTTCACCGACTCGACCGGCGCGGCCTCGGCGTTCGTGCCGGGGCCAGCGAAGATGCCACCGGCGAAAGCCAGACCAGCAATACCCAGAACGCTCTTACGCATGATCGTGTTCATCACAAAGCTCCTTCGGGGATGACGCCACCAGCCCGGGGGGACGGGCCGTCGGGGCGCAAGCACCATCAGGCGCTCAGAAGACTTGGGGAAAGAACTGCTCGGCACTCTCGCCGGGCGGGGGATGCCCTGGTGCCAGATGCCCGGCAGACCAGCTGGGCGGGGGTGCCCTGCGCGGTGCCGGACTGTGTGTAACGACCGCCAGCCCACCATCATTCCGGGGCCAGAACCCTCACCCGGCTCTTGCCGGGCGGGGTGTTGCTGCGATCGCCGGGGGATGTAACGACCGCCAGCACCCCATCATTCCGCGGCCACGACCCTCACCCGGCTCTTGCCGGCGGGACCGTTGCTGCGATCGCCGGGAGATGTAACGACCGGCCACCCGCCACCATTCCACCGGGCCCACGGGCCTCGCGGCCGGCCGGGCCGGCGGCGTGCCCTTGCTCGATCGTCCGCATGATGTAACGCCCCCGACCCGGCCCCGATTCCACCACCCGGATGCCGCCGATCACACCCACAAACCCGACAAACACCCCACTCACCGGTCGAACCACCAGCCCGGCCGACGGGCCGGACGGCGTGATCGACACCATGTCGCCGATATGGGGCCATCCCGCACGGGTCGACACCGCCACATCGGCGAAACGACGACAGGGCCCACACGCCCACGGCGGGCCCGCACGCTCAAGGCCCCGGATGCGCGGAAAGTCCGGATGCCACGTGGACGTGGGGTTGCCTCACCACCGGGAAGACGCAGCCAGGCAGACCCTGGCGAGGCTGGGTCAAGCACCGGGAAGAAGCAGCCCGGCGGATCCGAGCCGGGGTGGGTCATTGAGGAACGAGCGTGATACCTCAGGGGCATATTGATGACTCACAGGTATCAACCTCCCGGACAACATGCCCAGCCCCGACGACACACCCGACCCGACCAGCCGCCGCCAGCCGCGCCGGACGGGTCGAGCGAACCGGCGCCAGCGCCAGCGCCACGAACGGACCCGGACCACGACAACGGTGGGGCCACCGTGACCGCACGAGCGGAGCCGGACCACGACAACGTCGGCCCACCGTGACCGCACCGCCGGCCCAGACGTGCATCCAGTCGCCGTCGGCGGCCGACGGAGTTGGACCACGGCGAGGTGTGGCCCGCCGTGACCGGCGCAGGGATCAAGCCTGACCGCCCGGAGCCGGTCACGGCGGGCCACACCCCAACCGCAACCACCCACCCACCGCAAGCGAACCCCTGACGCAGGGATCAAGCGCCCGTCACGGCGGACCACACCCAACCGCAACCACCCACCCACCGCAAGCGAACCCCGACGCAAACATCAAGCTCCGATCGCTGAAGGCCCGTCACCGGCGGGCCACACCATTGGCGCGAGCGAACCCCCGGGCATCGGAGCCGGCCCAGAGCCGGCGATACCGCCCCGAGCCCGTACGGTCGGGACTAACCTCGGATGGGAGCCAGTCGTGCCGGGCGCGACGCCTGCGGAGGTGATGCCGGATGGCCGCAGCCGCCGACGCAGCGGTGCTGGTCGGCGTCGGCTCGGAACGCAACTACCCGGCGGTTCAGCTGGCCGCGCAGGAGGCCGCCGCGCACGAGCGGCAACTGCATCTGCTGCACGCATTCAACTGGACCGCCGCGTTCGAGGCGCCGTCGGTGGCCGAGCCCCGCGCCCGCGCCGAGGAGCTGCTCGCCGAGGCCCGCCGGATCGCCGCCGAGGTCGCGCCGGATCTGCCGGTGCAGGAGGAGATCGCGGAGGGGCCGGCGGTGGGCGTGCTGGCCCGCCGCTCGGACTCGGCGTTCCTGCTGGTGGTGGGCGACGGTGGCATGGCGGCCTGCGCCGACTGCGTACCGGCCGACGCGCCGGCCGTGCAGTTGGCCGCGCGGGCCAGCTGCCCCGTGCTGGTGGCCCGCCGGGAGCCGCCACCACAGGGGCCGGTGCTGGTCGGCGTGGACGGCACCGCCAGCTCGCGGGCCGCCCTGGAGTGGGCGTTCGACTGCGCCGCGCGGCGGGGAGCCCGCCTGCTGGCGGTACGGGTGGTCGAGCCGGACGAGACCACCGAGGACACGACCGACCAGCTGGAAGCGATGGTGGCCCGGTACGCGCACCGCCACCCCGACGTGCCGGTCGAGTGCCACGCGATCCGCGGCGACCCGGGCACCGTCCTGGTCGACCAGTCGCGCTCGGCCCAGCTGGCCATCGTCGCGGCTCGGGGCGACGAGCCGGCCCGGGGCATGCTCGGCGCGGTGAGCCAGTCGATGCTCTACCACTCACCGGCGCCGGTGATCGTGATCCGGGGGCTGACCGGAATTCCGATGGACGGGGCGTAGCGCCCGGCCGGCGCGGGACCAACGGCCCTGAGCCGTACCGGCACGGTCGGCGAAGCTGGGATCGGCCCGGATGGATCCGCGCCGTGAAGATGCAGGATTCCCCTACCCGCGAGAGGCTCAGGCAGTATGGACACCGCTCTCGACCTGCACGGCCCCCTGACCGAAGACGAGCTGCGCCGGCTGGACGCCTACTGGCGGGCGGCGAACTACCTCACCGTGGGGCAGATCTACCTGCTGGACAATCCGCTGCTGCGCGAACCGTTGACGCCGGAGCACGTCAAGCCGCGGCTGCTGGGCCACTGGGGCACGTCGCCGGGGTTGAACCTGCTCTACGCCCATTTGAACCGGGTGATCGTCAACCGTGACCTGTCGGCCATGTTCATCACCGGGCCCGGTCACGGCGGGCCGGCGATCGTGGCGAACACCTGGCTGGAGGGCACCTGGAGCGAGAAGTACCACGGCACCGGCCGCGACGAGGCGGGCATGGCGCGGCTGTTCCGCCAGTTCTCCTTCCCCGGCGGCATCCCCAGCCACGTGGCCGCGGAGGTGCCGGGTTCGATCCACGAGGGCGGCGAGCTGGGGTACGCGCTGAGTCACGCCTACGGCGCCGCGTTCGACCACCCGGACCTGCTGGTGGCCTGCGTGATCGGCGACGGCGAGGCGGAGACCGGCCCGCTGGCCGGCAGTTGGCTCTCCAACGTCTTCCTCAACCCGGCCCGCGACGGCGCGGTGCTGCCCATCCTGCATCTGAACGGCTACAAGATCGCCAATCCCACGGTGCTGGACCGGATCCCCGCCGACGACCTGCTGGAGATGATGCGCGGCTTCGGGTACGAGCCGTACGTGGTGGCCGGTGACGAGCCGGCGCGGGTGCACCAGGCGCTCGCCGCCACCCTGGACCGGGCGCTGGACGAGATCGCCGCGATCCAGCGCGCCGCCCGCTCCGGCGGCACCGTCGAGCGCCCCCGCTGGCCGATGATCATCCTGCGTACGCCGAAGGGCTGGACCGGCCCGCGGGACGTGGACGGCAAGCAGGTGGAGGGCACCTACCGCTCGCACCAGGTGCCGCTGTCCGAGGTGCGCAAGAACCCGGACCACCTGGCCGGGCTGGAGCGCTGGCTGCGCAGCTACCGGCCGGAGGAGCTCTTCGACGCCACCGGCGCCCCGGTCGCCGAGCTGGCCGACCTGCCGCCGAAGGGCGACCGGCGGATGAGCGCCAACCCGGTCACCAACGGCGGGGTGGTGCTGCGCGAGCTGAACCTGCCGGACTTCCGCGACTACGCCGTGGACGTGCCCCGGCCGGGCGGGACGGTCGCCGGGGCCACCGGCGCGCTGGGGCCGTGGATCCGGGACGTGATCGCCGCCAACCCGGAGACGTTCCGGCTCTTCGGCCCGGACGAGGTCACCTCGAACCGGCTCGGTGCCGCGTTCGAGGTCACCGACCGGGCCTGGGTGGCCGGCACGGCGCCGGGGGACGACCACCTCTCCCCCGACGGCCGGGTGATGGAGGTGCTCTCCGAGCACCTGTGCCAGGGCTGGCTGGAGGGCTACCTGCTGACCGGCCGGCACGGCATCTTCACCAGCTACGAGGCGTTCATCCACATCGTCGACTCGATGGTCAACCAGCACGCCAAGTGGCTGAAGGTGACCCGGGGCATCCCCTGGCGGCAGCCGGTGGCCTCGCTGAACTACCTGCTCTCCAGCCACGTGTGGCGGCAGGACCACAACGGCTTCTCGCACCAGGACCCGGGCTTCATCGACCACGTGATGAACAAGAAGGCCGAGGTGGTGCGGGTCTACCTGCCGCCGGACGGGAACACCCTGCTCTCCACCATGGACCACTGCCTGCGCAGCCGGCACTACATCAACGTGGTGGTTGCCGGCAAGCAGCCCGCCCCGAACTGGCTGTCGATGGACGAGGCGATCCAGCACGCCCGGCGCGGCATCGGCATCTGGGACTGGGCCAGCAACGACCAGGGCAGCGAGCCGGACGTGGTGCTCGCCTGCGCCGGGGACGTGCCGACGCTGGAGACCCTCGCCGCCGCGGACCTGCTGCACCGGCACCTGCCGGAGCTGAAGGTACGGGTGGTCAACGTGGTGGACCTGATGCGGCTCCAGCCACCCTCGGAGCACCCGCACGGCCTGTCCGACAAGGAGTTCGACACGATCTTCACGCAGAGCCGGCCGGTGATCTTCGCGTACCACGGCTACCCGTGGCTGATCCACCGGCTCACCTACCGGCGTACCAACCACGACAACCTGCACGTGCGCGGCTACAAGGAGGAGGGCACCACGACCACGCCGTTCGACATGGTGATGCTCAACGACCTCGACCGGTTCCACCTGGTCATCGACGTCATCGACCGGGTGCCGGGGCTGGCCGCGCGGGCCGCGCACCTGCGTCAGGAGATGGTCGACGCCCGCCAGTCCTGCCGGGACTACACCCGCCGCTACGGCGAGGACGACCCGCGGGTGGCGGAGTGGCGCTGGATCCGGGAGACCGAGCCGAGCCTGCGGGGCGGGCAGTGAGCGCGCGGGCGGTGGTCGCGCACGCTGGCCCGGGCGAGGCGGACGGCGGGTGGACCCGATGAGCGGCGCCGAGATCCTGGTCGGCTACGACGGCTCCACCGAGGCCGCGCGGGCGCTGGAGTGGGCGTTGGACGAGGCCGGCCGCAGCGGCCGCCCGGTCCGGCTGGCGTACGTCTACGAGTGGCTCACCGTGGCCGGCTGGCTCGGCCCCGGCATCGCCCCCGGCGTCTGGCCGGACGAGACGGCCCGGCGGCAGGTCGAGGACCTGGTGCGCAAGGCGACGGCGGACGCCGCCGCGACGAGCCCGGGCGTGACCGTGCACGGCGAGGTGTTCGACGGGCCACCCGCGCTGGTGCTGGAGGAACGGTCGGCGAGTGCCGGCCTGCTGGTGCTCGGCAGCCGCGGGCACGGCGGCTTCACCGGGTTGCTCGCCGGGTCGACCGCGGTGGCCGTCGCCGGCCACGCGCACTGCCCGGTGGTGGTGGTCCGCGGTGAACCCGGCCGGCGGGCCGGGCACATCGCGGTCGGCGTGGACGGCTCGGAGTTCTCGCTGGTGGCGCTCGGTTTCGCGGTCGAGCAGGCGGCGGCCCGGCGGGTGCCGCTGCGCGTGCTGCGGGCCGCGCACCCGCCCGCCGGCCAGCGGTCCCCGTCCGGCCCGGAGGAACGGGAGGCGGTGGCCACCGACCGGGCCGAGTTGGAGGAGGCGCTGGCCCGTTGGCGGCCCGCCTTCCCCGACGTCGAGGTGACCATCGAGGTGGCGTCCGCCGCGCCTGCCGCCCTGCTGGTCGAGGCCAGCCGCAACGCTCAGCTGGTGGTGGTCGGCAGCCGCGGTCGCGGCGGGCTGCGCGGGATGCTGCTCGGTTCGGTCAGCCAGCAGCTCATCCAGCACGCCCACTGCCCGGTCGCGGTGGTCCGCGAGCGCTGACCACCCGGGGGCGGGGACAACACCCCGCCCCCGGCGCCGGTCGCACCGCCGGCGCGGGCGGCTCAGTGACCGGCGTCGGCGGGCGGGGCGAGCGAGAAGTAGTCCTCCTCTTCCTGCGCCAGGTGCAGCCGGAGCACGGCCTCCAGCCCGTAGAGCGTGGCGAGCAGGTCGGTCACCTGGTCGGCCCGGAGCCGACCGTCGTCGGCGCCGGCCAGGTGCGCGCCGATCCGGTCCACCTGCCGCCGGATCTCCACGTGCGCCCGGCTCATCGTGGAGGTCGCCTCCGCGCTGCCCAGCGGACCGGCCAGCGCGGGATAGAGCTGCCGCTCCTCGGCGGCCGCGTGCGGCAGCACCTCGTCGGTGAGCCGGCGGTGCGCGGCGCGCAGCGCGGGCAGGCACTCCGGCGAGTCCGGGCGGGTGGCGACCAGGTCGGCGGTGTCCCGCAGCCCGGCCAGCACGTCCCGCATCGCGGCGTTCTCGCCGGCGAACCGGTCGAGCAGGTCCCGGGTGCCGGGCGCGACCTCGCGGCGGCGCAGTCCGCCGCCGAGGGCGCGCAGCGCGTTGACGATGACCAGCACGTCGATGCCCTCCTGGAGGAACGCGCCGGCGACCGGTGGCAGCCGGCCGGCCGCCGCGACCAGCATGGCGAGCACCGCCAGCCCCATCCCGACGGCGGCGCTCTGCACGGCGATCCGGCGGGCGTACCGGGCGATCTCCACCGCGTCGGCCAGCCGGTCCAGCCGGTCCACGGTCAGCACCGCGTCGGCGACGTCGGCGGAGGCGGTCGCCCCGGTGGCTCCCATCGCCACGCCGACGTGCGCCTCGGCGAGCGCGGGAGCGTCGTTCACCCCGTCGCCGACCATCACGGTGACCGCCCGGCCGGCCTCCGCCCGGACCCGGTCGACCTTCTCCCGGGGGGTGCACCGGGCCAGCACGTCGTCCACGCCGACCAGCTGGGCGACCTGCTCGGCGGTGCCCGGCCGGTCGCCGGTGACCATCACGATCCGGCGCAGGCCGGCCGCGCGCAGCCGGCGTACGGTGCGCCGGGCGTCGGGGCGTACCGGATCCTCCAGCAGCACCGCGCCGAGCGCGCCTGCCTCGTCACCGACCCAGACCACCGAGCTGCCGGCCAGTTCGGCCCGCTGCCGGGCCCGCTCGGCCCAGTCGGGCAGCTCGCCGCCGAACTGGCCGACCCGGACCAGGCGCCCGTCGACCCGGCCGGTGACGCCGCGACCGGGCTCCTCGGTCACCTCGGTCGGCTCTGTCAGCGGCAGGCCACGCGCCCGGGCCTGGCCGACCAGTGCGGTGGCCAGCACGTGCGGCGACAGCTGCTCGACGGAGGCGGCCAGCCGCAGCACCTCGTCCCGGTCGACGCCGGGGCCGGCGACCGTCTCCGCGGCTCGCGGCCGCCCGGCGGTGAGCGTGCCGGTCTTGTCGACGAGCAGGGTGCGGGCCCGGCCGAGCAGTTCGAGCGAACCGCCGTCGCGGACCAGCACGCCGCGCCGCGCGGTCCGGGACAGCCCGGAGACGATCGCGATCGGCGTGGCCAGCAGCAGCGGGCAGGGGGTCGCCACCACCAGCACCGCCACCGCCCGGGCCAGCTCACCGGAGAGCAGCCAGCCCAGGCCGGCCAGCGCGAGGGTGAACGGGACGAAGGCCGCCGCGTACCGGTCGGCGAGGCGGACCATCGGCGCCTTGCGGGCGGTCGCCTCCTCGGCCAGCCGGACGATCCCGGCGTACGTGCTGCCGGCCGCGCTGGTCGTCGCGCGCAGCCCGAAGCCGGCCCCGGCGTTGACCACGCCGCTGGCCACCGCCTCCCCGGCCGCCCGCTGGACCAGCTGGGACTCTCCGGTGACCACCGACTCGTCCAGGGTGGCGGCGGCCTCCAGCACGCCGTCGACACCGACCACGTCGCCGGGGCCGACCAGCAGCCGGTCCCCCGCCGCGATCCGGTCGACCGGCACCACCTCGATCCCGCCGTCCGCGGTGCGCCGCCGGGCGGTGCGCGGGGCACGGGCGAGCAGCGCGCGCAGGTCGCGGGTCGCCCGCCGCTGGGCGTACGCCTCCAGCGACCGGCCGGTGACCAGCATCACCGCGATCACCGCGCCGGCGAGGTACTCGCCGACGCCGAGCGCGCCGGCCAGCGCCAGCACGGCGATCACGTCCACGCCGAACCGTCGGCGCCACAGGTCGCGCAGCACCGACCAGGCCGCCGGCAGCAGGGCGACCAGGGTCAGCGCGGCCCAGATCAGGTTCGCCGCGTCCCGCCGGCCGGCCAGCCAGAACCCGGCCCCGACCAGCACCACGGCGGTCGAGCCGACCAGCGGCGCCCACGTCGCCCAGCGCGCCGCGGCCCGCCGCACCGGATGCTCCGGTACGCACTCCGTCGGCTCGGCCCCCACCCTGCGGATCGTCCCAGTTCCGGCGGCGGACGGCGGGCGGTTCGTCCCGCCGGGTCGCGGCGCCCGCGCCGGGGCGGACCGGGGCCGGACGGGCGGACCGGGCGGACCGGGCGGGGCGTGCGGGCCGGGCGGACCGGGCGGGGCGTGCGGGCCGGGCGGGGCGGGCCCAAGGACCCGGCGACGGCGGGACCTGGGGACCGTGCGGCGGTCCGGCGGATGTCGCAGGATGGGAGCGGCAACCCCGCCCGCGACGCCACCAGCGTGCGGCACGATGGGGAGAGACGAAAGGTCGTGACGATGAGCCACGAGACGCCGGCGAGCGACCGGCCGCTGACCACCGCGCTCGCGGAGGCGGCCGCCATGGCCGGTCACGCCCCGTCGGTGCACAACACCCAACCGTGGCGGTGGCGGGTGCTGCCCGACGCGCTGGAGCTGCACGCGGTCCCCGACCGCCGGCTCACCGCGACCGACCCGGACGGGCGGCTGCTGGCGATCAGCTGCGGCACGGCGCTGCACCACGCCCGGCTGGCGCTGGCCGCCGAGGGCTGGACGGCGATGGTGGAGCGGCTGCCCAACCCGGACGACGCCCAGCTGCTGGCCCGGCTGACCGGCTTCTCCCGCACCGGCGCCGACCCGGACGCGATGCACATGGTGCAGTGCATGCAGGTGCGACACACCGACCGGCGTCCGGTCAGCGACGAGCCGGTGTCCACCGCCGCACTAGGGCAGATCAGCTCGGCGGTCGCCGCCGAGGGTTGCCGGTTGCAGATCCTCGACCAGGACCAGGTGATGGAGCTGGCCGCCGCGGCCGGGCACGCCGCCACGGTGGAGGCGGAGGACCCGCAGCTGCGCGAGGAGCTGGACTACTGGACCAGCCGGGCCGGCACCGGCACCGGGCTGCCCCCGGAGGTGCTGCCCGAGCAGCCGCCGCAGACCACCGTGCCGGGCCGGGACTTCGGCCGCCCCGGCAGCCTGCCGATCGGCCCGGGCCACGACCGGGCGGCGGTGTACGCGCTGCTCTACGGCGACGAGGACGAGCGGGACAGCTGGCTGCACGCCGGCGAGGCGCTCTCCGCGGCGTGGCTGACCGCCACCCGGCAGGGCGTATCGGTGGTGCCGCTGAGCGGGGTGGTGGAGGTGGAGCGCACCCGGCAGACGCTGCGCCGGCTGCTGGCCGGGCTCGGCCACCCGTACATCGTGCTGCGCCTGGGGATCGCGGACCCGGCGCACGCCGGGCCGCCGCACACCCCGCGGCTGCCGGTGGAGCAGGTGGTGGACACCTCGGCGGTACGCGGCGGGCAGGGCTGACGCGCTCGTGCCGGCGGCCGGCCGGTCGTTAAGATCGGCCGATGGCCGCCAACGCACCGAACCCCCGGCCGGAGCTCCCGGCGACGCCCTCGCTCGGGCTGAGCCCGCTGTCCCGGGTCCGCCTCGACGAGCTGCTGCAGGAGATGCTCGACCGGGTCGGCGAGGTGGTCACCAGCCGCGAGCGGCTGCGGGCGCTGCTGGACGCGGTGGTCGGCATCGGCACCGACCTGGATCTGCGCAGCACCCTGCAGCGGATCGTCGAGGCGGCGTGCGAGCTGGCCGGGGCCCGCTACGGCGCGCTCGGCGTGATCGGCGCCGACCGGATGCTGCACGACTTCATCACCTACGGCATCGACGCCGAGCTGCACGCCAAGATCGGTGACCTGCCGCACGGGCGGGGCGTGCTGGGCCTGCTCATCGACGACCCCCGCCCGGTGCGGATGCCGGACATCACCCAGCACCCCAACTCGTACGGCTTCCCGCCGCACCACCCGCCGATGCACAGCTTCCTCGGCGTGCCGGTGCGCATCCGCGACCAGGTCTTCGGCAACCTCTACCTGGCCGAGAAGCAGGACGCCGCCGAGTTCACCGACGACGACGAGGAGATCGTGGTCGCGCTGGCCGCCGCGGCCGGCGTGGCGATCGAGAACGCCCGCCTGTACGCCCTGGCCCACCAGCGGGAACGCTGGCTCGCCGCGACCGCCGAGATCACCTCGGTGCTGCTCGGCGAGGTGCGCCGCACCGACGCGCTGGCGCTGGTGGCCCGCCGGGCCCGCGAGGTGGCCGAGGCCGAGCTGGCGCTGGTGCTGCTCTACGACCCCGACGCCGGCCAGTTCACCGTCGAGGTCGTCGACGGGGCCGGCGACCAGGCCGGGGCGCTGGTCGGCACCGCGCTGCCGGCCGCCGAGACCAGCTTCGCCGCGGCCGTCGCCGAGGGCCGGCACGACGTGGTCGACAACCTCGCGCACGCCGCGCCCTGGCCGGCACTGCTGCACACCGGCCCGGCGGTGGTCTCCCCGCTAGCCACCGCGGACACCCTGCACGGCGTGCTGGTGATCGCGCACCGGTCCGACCACCTGCCGTCCGGCATCGACGACCAGGCGCTCGCCCAGCTCGGCAGCTTCGCCGGGCAGGCGGCGCTGGCCATGGAGCGGGCCCGGGGCCAGGAGGAGCGGGAGCTGCTGGTCGTCCTGGAGGACCGCGAGCGGATCGCCCGCGACCTGCACGACGTGGTCATCCAGCGGCTCTTCGCCACCGGCCTGCAACTGCAGAGCGCCGCCCCGATGGCGGCGAAGCCGGAGATCGCCAAGCGGATCAACGCGGCGGTCGACGACCTGGACGCCACCATCAAGGACATCCGCCGCACCATCTTCGAGCTGCGCACGCCGATGAGCGCGGCGCTGCGCACCGAGATCCGGGAGGCGGTCGAGGTGGCCGCCGAGTCGCTCGGCTACCGGCCCAGCCTGGAGCTGGCCGGCCCGATCGACAGCGCCGTGCCGGACGCGGTCCGCCCGGACCTCACCGCCGTGCTGCGGGAGGCGCTGTCCAACGCGGTACGCCACGCCCAGGCCGACCGGGTGGCGGTCGCCGTCCGGGTCGACGCCGGGCAGGTGTCGGTCACCGTCACCGACAACGGGGTGGGCTGCGACCCGGCCGCCGGCCGGGGCGGGCTGGTCAACCTGCGCGAACGCGCCGAACGGCACGGCGGCGTGTTCGAGGTGCGCCCGGCCAGCCCGCGCGGGACCGAACTGCACTGGTCCGTCCCCCTCCGCGACTGACCCTCCCTGACCTACCCCGGCCACGACCGCATGGGGCGCTCGTACGGAGAACGAGTGGCATCCGGGCGCGACGAGGCCACTCGTTCCCAGAAAGTGCGCGCCGGGGTCGGCGGGCGGGGAGAGCGGTGGCGGGTCAGTGGGTGGTCTTGCCGAGCAGGCGGGTGGCCAGGACGGCGGCCTGCGTGCGGCGCTCCAGGCCCAGCTTGGCCAGCACGCTGGAGACGTAGTTCTTGACCGTCTTCTCGGCCAGGAACATCTTGCCGGCGATCTCCCGGTTGGTGAGCCCCTCGGCCACGTACTCCAGGATCCGCCGCTCCTGGTCGGTGAGGTCCTTCAGCTCCCGGGGCTGCTCGACGCCGCTGCGGATCCGCTCCAGCACCCGGGTGGTGATCGCCGGGTCGAGCAGCGACTGCCCGGCCGCCACCCGGCGTACCGCGTCGACCAGGTCGGTGCCGCGGATCTGCTTGAGCACGTAGCCGGCCGCGCCGGCCATGATCGCCGCGAACAGCGCCTCGTCGTCCTCGTACGAGGTGAGGATCAGACCCTTGATCGAGGAGTCCACGGCCCGGACGTCGCGGCACACGTCGATGCCGTTGCCGTCGGGCAGCCGGGCGTCGAGGATGGCCACGTCCGGCCGCAGCGCCGGGATCCGCCGCGCCGCCTCCTGGGCGGAGCCAGACTCGCCGACCACTTCGATGTCACCGCTGCTGGTCAGCAGGTCGGCAAGGCCACGACGGACGACCTCGTGGTCGTCGAGGAGGAACACCCGGATCATTCCTCGTTTCTACCCGCCGCCGGGCGGATCGGCACGGGCCGAAGGTCCCGAACCGCCGTGACCTGCGGCCGAACGGACAGCCGACGCCACGGGTGACCGACCGGGCGGAACGGACGCGGCCGCACCAGCGGCGGGCGGTGGCAGGCCGCCGGAGGCGGGCGGGCGGACCTGGCCCGGCGGGTGCGCACAAGGCCGTTGACCTGCGGCGGGGGGCGCTCGGGCCCGGGCGGACGGGACGTCCGGCCCTGTCCGGCCCGGTGCCGGCCGGGGCACGGTGGAGAGGAACCCGGCGAGTGCCGAAGGAGCCGAAGATGGACACCGCCTACACCGTCGAGCAGCTGCGCGATGCCGTGACCGACGCGGTACGGGCGCCGTCGCTGCACAACACCCAGCCGTGGCGGTTCCGCCTGCGCGACGGCGGCATCGAGGTGCTCGTCGACGCGACCCGGCGGCTGCCGGCCACCGACCCGAGCGGCTGGGGCGTCCGGATCGCCTGCGGGGCGGCCCTGTTCAACCTGCGGCTCGCGCTGGCCGTGGCGGGCACCCCGGCCCGGGTGCGGCTGCGCCCCTACCCTGCGGAGCCGGACGTGGTGGCCCGGCTGGTGCCCGACGTGCCCCGCCGACCCACCCCGGCGGAGCAGAGCCTGCACGCCGCCATCCCCCGCCGGTTCAGCAACCGGGCGCCGTTCTGGCCGGACCCGGTGCCGGCCGACGCCCGGTGGCGGCTCGCCGAGGCGGCCCGGGCCGAGCTGTGCTGGCTGGAGCTGCTGATCGGGGTCAGCGCGGTGAACGCCTTCGCCGAGATCGCCCGCAGCGCCCACCGGGTGCTCGAACGGGACCCCGCCTACCGGGCGGAACGCACCGACTGGGTGCGCACCGAGCCCGCACCGGACGGGGTGCCGGCCGCCGCCGGCGGCCCGCAGAGTGAGCCGCAGGACCTGCTGCCGTCCCGTGGCTTCGGCGGGCTGAACCGGGCCCCGGGGCGCGACTTCGAACCGGAGCCGCTGGTCGCCGTGCTGGGCTCGGCCGGCAACACGGCGGTGGACCAGGTGGTCGCCGGGCAGGCGTTGCAGCGGGTGCTGCTCACCGCGACCGACTCCGGGCTGTCGGCGTCGATGCTGTCGCAGCCGATCGAGGTGCCGGGGGCCCGGGAGCAGTTGCGGCTGTCGCTGGGCCGGTTCGGCACCCCACAGATGGTGCTGCGGATCGGCTACGGCCAGCCGGGCTCGCCGACGCCCCGCCGCGACGTCGACGAGGTGCTGGAACTGCCGGTCCACCCGTGACCGGCGGGCCGTCGGGCTCGGGTGGGGCTTCCCGTGCGGGGCACCGTCCCGGCCAGGCGGGCGCCGCCGTCCCGGCCAGGCGGGCGCCGCCGTCCCGGCCGAGCGGGGACGCGCCGGCCGGTCAGGCCGGGGCGAGGCCGGCCAGCAGCGCCGACTCCCGGGCCGGGTCGAGCCCCACCTTCGCCCGCTGCGGCCGCCCGGCCCGCGGCGGCACGGTGCCGACCTGGCGCAGCCAGCGCCAGGTGTCGGCCACCGTCTCGGCCACCGGGCGGCAGGTCAGCCCCGCCGCGTACGCCCGGCTGACGTCGCGCTCCTGCAACCAGCGGTACTCGTGCCCGAGCGGGATCCAGATCGGCAGGTCGTTCCAGGGCACCACGCCGGCGGCCAGGATCGGTTCCGGGTCGACCCAGCGCAGCCGGGCGTCCGCCCCGGCGGCCGCGATGCAGGCGTCGAGCAGCTCACCCATGGTGGTGTGCCCGGTGCGGCTGACCACGTTGAACGTCCCGCCGAGCCGGTCCGCGCCCCGGTCGAGCAGCCAGCCGGCCAGGTCCCGCGCGTCGACGTACTGCAGGGGCAGGTCGGCCGGGCCGGGTGCGAGCACCTCCCCGCTTCGGGCGACCCGCTCCAGCCACCACGGCAGCCGGCCGATGTCCTCCCCCGGGCCGAGGATCAGCCCGGCCCGGGCGATCAGTGCGGCGTCGCCGTACACCTGCCGCACGGCGCGCTCGGCACCCGCCTTGAGCTGCGGGTAGTCGCCGTCGGTGGCGTCGGGGTCGGCGTCCACCACGGGCGCGTCCTCGGCCGAGCCCGGTTGCACCGGTTCGGCGTAGACCGACCCGCTGGAGACGTAGACGTACTGCCCGACCCGGCCGTGCAGCGCCCGCGCCGCCGCCCCCGCCGCCCGCGGCGCGCCGTCCCAGGTGTCCACCACCACGTCCCACTCGCCGTCGGCCAGCGCGGCCAGCCCGCCGGGCGCGGTCCGGTCACCCCGCAGCCGGTGTACGCCCTCCGGCGTGCTCCCGGAGACGCCCCGGTTGAACACCGTCACCGACCAGCCCCGGCGGACCGCCTCGGCCACCGTCGCCCCGCCCACGAAACCCGTACCACCCAGCACCAGCAGTCGCATGGGCTCCACTGTGCCGCCTCTCGGTGACGCCCCGGCAAGGTGTTCACGGTGAGCGGATCTGCTGACGGCAGAAGCCGCCCGGGCAACCCGCGCCTCCTGCCGCCGGGCTCCTCCGGTGGCAGGAGGCGCGGCCGGTGGCAGGAGCCCGGTCCGGCCGTGCGGCAGGAGGTGCTGGCCGCCCGCGACGACGACCGTCGAGGCATGACCACTTCACTGCGCACCGCCTGGCGGGGCAGCCCCGCCCTCACCCTCCTCGCCGCCCTGATGGGCGGCCTGCTCGTGGCCAGCGCCGCCGGCCTGGTCGTCGACGACCGTACGCTCGGCGGGCAGCCGATCTGGCTGAAGCCGGCGAAGTTCGCCGCCTCCTTCGTCCTCTACGGACTGACTCTGGCCTGGCTGATGGCGCACCTACGGCGCGGCCGGCGGATCGCCAGCTGGACCTCGTACGCCGTCGTCGGCACCGCCATCCTGGAGGTCGGCATCATCGTCGCCCAGGCCGCCCGCGGCCGGGCCAGCCACTTCAACGAGGCCACCCCGCTGGACGAGACGTTGTGGCAGGCCATGGGTGGCCTGATCAGCGTGCTCTGGCTGGGCACCGCGGTGCTGACCGTCCTGCTCTGGCGGGACGGCATGCCGGACCGGGCCGGCACCTGGGCGGTGCGGCTCGGCATGGTGGTGCTGCTGGTCGGTCTGCTGCAGGGGCTCACCATGACGATGCCGACCGAGGCCCAACTCGCCCTCGACGAGCGGGGACTGGGCACCACCATGGGCGCGCACGCGGTGGGGGTGCCCGACGGCGGGCCGGGCATGCCGCTGACCGGGTGGAGCACCACCGGCGGTGACCTGCGGATCGGGCATTTCGTCGGCATTCACGGCCTGCAGGCGTTGCTGCTGTTCGCGATGCTGCTGTCCGGGCTGGTCGGCGACGTGGCCCGGCGGACCCGCCTGGTGTTCGTCTTCGCGTTCGCCTGGAGCGGGCTGCTGGTGCTGGTGACCTGGCAGGCGCTGCGCGGCCAGCCGCTCACCGCCCCGGACGCCGCCACGCTCGCCGCGTTCGCGGTGCTGGTGCTGGCCACGGCCGCCGGTACGGCGGCGGCCTGGCTGCTGCCCACGCGTTCCGCGGCGCTACTGCCCGCCCGGACCGCCGCATAGGATGCCGGCATGCTCTGGGTGGAGCGGCTGTTCGAGGAGCGGTACACCGCGATCCGGCTCACCCTGGTGAGCCTGACCGGGGTCGGCTACCTCGTCCTGACCCCGGCCGGCAGCACCATGAGTTCGCTCGACCGGGGGCTCGCGGTCGGCGTCCTGCTCTTCGGCTACTCCGGGATCTGGTCCCCGTTCACCGTCGTCTGTGGCGTGTCCGTCGCGTTCGCGGTGGGTTACCTGTTCGGCGCGGACAACGACGCCGTCCCTTCGGTCGCGCTGGCCTGGGCGATGTTCGAGCTGGGCGCCCGCCGCTCCGGCTGGCAGGTGTGGACCGGCCTGGTGGTCGGTCTCACCGGCAGCATGCTCTCCGACTACGACGAGCTGATCGACGTGGCGCTCACCGTCCTCTACGCCGCGGCCGCCGCGGTGGTGGCGCCGCTGCTGCTCGGCCTGCATGTGCGGGCGCTGGGTGAGCTGAACCGGCAGGCCGCCGACCGAGCCCGGCAGGAGGTGTCCCGGGTCCGCGCCGAGGAACGCACCGCCATCGCCCGGGAGCTGCACGACCTGGTGGCGCATCACGTGGCCTCGATCGTGCTCCGGGTAGCGGTGGCCCGCAACGTGCTGCCGCTGGACGATCCCCGGGTCCGGCAGGTCCTCGACGACGTGCACGCGACCGGCTCCGGGGCGCTGACCGACCTGCGCCGGCTGGTGGCCGTGCTGCGCGATCCCGGCTCGGCCCGGGAGGTCACCTTCGTCGACCCGGAGGGGCTGCCGGTGGCCCTGCGTACCGCGGTGGACCGCAGCCACCGGATCGGCCTGCAGGTGCAGGCGGACATCGACCCGGACGTGGTCCGGCTGGATTCCCGTACCGCGCTGGCCGTGCTGCGGCTGACCCAGGAAGGGCTGGCCAACGTGGCCAAGCACGCCGGCCCGGCGGCCCGGGCCCGACTGTCGATCCAGGTCGACGACGACCGGGTGGAGTTCGAGCTGCGCGACTCCGGCGGCCCGGCCGGCTCGGCGCCCAACGGGCCGGCCGGGCACGGGCTGGTCGGCCTGCGGGAGCGGGTCGAGGTCCTCGGTGGCCGGCTCGACGCCGGCCCGGCGGGCACCGGCTGGCGGTTGAGCGCGCGGGTGCCCACGGGTGTGGCCGCGTGATCCGGGTGCTGCTCGTCGACGACCAGCAACTGGTCCGTGCCGGCCTGCGGATGCTGTGCGACTCGGTGCCGGACATGGAGGTGGTCGGCGAGGCCGCCGACGGGGCGGCCGCGGTCCGGCTCGCCGAGCAGCTCCGCCCGGACGTGGTGCTGATGGACCTGCGGATGCCCGGCGTCGACGGCACCACGGCCACCGCCCGGATCCTGGCGAGCCGGCCGGCCACCCGGGTGGTGGTGCTGACCACCTTCGACGACGACGACCACCTGTACCCGGCGCTGGCGGCGGGCGCCTGCGGCTTCCTGGTCAAGGACACCAGCCCGGCCGAGCTGCTGGACGGGGTGCGGCGGGCAGCCGCCGGGGACAGCCCGTTCAGCCAGGCCGTGCTGCGCCGCCTGGTCGAGCAGGCGGTGCACACCCAGGCGAACCGGGCCCCGGTGGCGGCGCCGGCGGGGGTCACCGAGCGCGAGCGCGACGTGCTCGCGCTGGTCGGGCAGGGGTTGTCCAACCCGGAGATCGCCGCCCGGCTGCACCTCGGCGTCACCACCGTGAAGACCCACGTGGCGAACCTGATGACCAAGACCGGCAGCGCCAACCGGGTGCAGCTGGCCGTCTACGCCGCGACCGGCGCGGACCGCCGGTGAGCCGGCCACGCCCGGCGGCCGGGGGCCCGGGTCAGCGGACGACCTTGAGGTTGAACAGCGGGGTGTCCAGCGCGCCCATCAGGCGCAGCCAGAGCGGCAGCAGCAGCTCGGTGCCGCGGGCGGTGGTGATGTCGCCGAGGTCGACGACGTCGGTGTGGCCGAAGGACGTCAGGATGCCGGTGACCGTCTTCTTGGCTTCGGCGTCGTTGCCGGACACGAAGACCGAGTGGTCGCCGCCGGCGAGGGCCTTCGGCTCGACCATCAGCGCCGCGGTGAGCGTGTTGAGGGCCTTGACCACGCGCAGCTGCGGGAAGGCGGCCTGGATCTGCTCGCCGAGGCTGTCGGTGTCCTTGACGAACAGGGTGGGTGGGAACCCGTTGCCGAAGTCCAGCGGGTTGGCCAGGTCGATGAGGATCTTGCCGGCCAGGTTGTCGGCACCGGCGGCCCGCAGCGCCGCGATGGACACCGCCCCGGACGTGGCGTTGACCAGCAGCTCGGCACCGGCTGCCGCGTCGGCGAAGGCGGCGAGCCGGACCTGCGGGTGGCCGGCGGCCCACGCGGCGTAGGGCGGGTTGCCCATCCCGTCCGGGGTGGTCGTGGCCAGCGTCGCGGCGACGTCGCGGGTGCCGACGGTGACCTGGTGGCCCAGGTCCGCGAGGCGGCCGGCCAGCGCCTGACCGACCATTCCGGTGCCGAGAACCGCGATCTTCATGGTGCTGCTCCCTCGTCAGGTCTGGCTGGCCATCCGGAGCGGGTTCCCGCCCGGGCCACCAAGCTAACAGACAGGTCTGTCTACCACCAGCACTCATCCAGCTCCAGGGAGGAACAACCCAAACCAGGGCATGAACAGACTTGTCTGTATCATTGTTCGGCCTGGCCAGTGGAGGTGTGTACGGGTGACCAAGCCAGCCCAGCCCGCGCGCGAGCGGATCCTCGACACGGCGTTCCGGCTGTTCTACGCCCACGGGCCCCGCGGCGTCGGCGTCGACACCGTCATCGCCGAGTCCGGCGTGGCCAAGGCGACCCTGTACAAGCACTTCCCCCGCAAGGACGACCTCGTCCTGGCGTACCTGGACAAGGTCGACCAGACCTGGTTCGGGCAGCTACGCGCCGCGGCCCGCGCCGGCAGCGACGACCCACGCGACCAGCTGGTCGACATGTTCGACGCGCTCGCCTCGGCGTGCCGGCGCGAGGGCTACCACGGCTGCGCGTTCATCAACACCGCCGCCGAGAGCGAGGCCGGCGGCGATGTGCACGCCCGCACCGTCGAGCACAAGCGGGTGGTGCTGGTCTGGGTGACCGACCTGGCCCGCCGGGCCGGCGCCGCCGACCCGGCACGGCTGGCCCGCCAGCTGACCCTGCTGCTCGACGGCGGACTGTCCGCCGGTGTGCTGGACGCGGATCCGGAAATCCCCGAGACCGCCAAGGCCGCGGCCCGCGTGCTGGTCGACGCCGCCTGCCGATGACCCGAAGCCGAGCTGGAAGCGCCACGGCCTGACCCGGAACCACGCTGGCAAGCGGAGGAAACGACAGCACCCGCATGGAGTTCGGGCACTGCCACGTACGGTGGGCGATACTGGGTTTGAACCAGTGACCTCTTCCGTGTCAAGGAAGCGCGCTCCCACTGCGCCAATCGCCCCTGGTGACCACCCGTCGGAGACCCGGGGTGGTTCGCGAGCGGACGACGGGATTCGAACCCGCGACCCTCACCTTGGCAAGGTGATGCGCTACCAGCTGCGCTACGTCCGCGTGCCGCCGGCGTTCCCCGGCGACGGGGCAAACTCTACCCGATGACAAGATCCCCCGGTCCGTCGGCCCACCCGGCCCCGGGTCGCGGCATGGTTGCGCTGGTCAGCGCCGGGGTACTGAAGACCCTCGACAGCACACCACATCCCCTGACAAGGAGGCTGTCGTGGGTATCGGCACCAGCATCTTCCTGATCGCCGTCGGCGCGATCCTCACCTTCGCGCTGGACGCGAGCATCGGCGGCATCGACCTCGACGTGGTCGGCTGGATCCTGATGGCGGCCGGCGTGCTCGGGCTCATCATGACCACCCTCATCTGGGGCCGGCGCCGCCAGGTGGTCAGCACCACGGAGCCCGTCGAGCCGGTGGAGTACCGGCGGGTCGAGGAGCGCCGGGACATCGCTCCGCCGCTCTGACCGCACCGGCGCGGCCGACGGAGCTGGACGGTCGCGACGGCGAGGTGCCGACCACCACCCGGTGGCCGGCACCTCGCCGTGCGCGGGTCAGCGCATCAGGCTGTTCAGCGCGCCGTAGTCGAACCCGCCGGCGAGGGTCTGGTACGTCCCCGGGCCGAACGCCTCGTCGGCAGCCCGGCGGGCCACCGCGTACGCCGCCTCGGCCACCGCCGAGCCCAGGCTGACCCGGGCGACCCCCAGCCGGGCCAGTTCGGGCACCGCCGGGGCACCCGGGCCGGCCAGCACGTTGACCGGCGCCGACACGCCGGTGACCAGGGCCCGGATGGTCTCCGGGTCGACCACGCCCGGCACGAACACCCCGTCCGCGCCGGCGGCCAGGTACGCCCTGGCCCGCGCCACGGTCCCCGCGACCCCGTCCACGCCCCACAGGAAGGTGTCCGTACGGGCGTTGACGAAGACCGGCACGCCGGCGGCGTCGGCGGCCGCCCGGACGGCGGCGATCCGGGCGCACTGGTCGTCCACGTCCCGCAGCACCGGCCCACCGTCGTACCGGGCGTCCTCGATGTTCACCCCGACCGCGCCGGCCGCGATCACCGCCCGTGCGGTCTCGCCAACCTCCGCCGGGTTCGCCCCGTAACCGGACTCGATGTCCGCGGAGACCGGTACCGGCACCGCGGCGGCGACCCGGCGCACCAGGTCGACGGCCGCCTCGCGGCCGAGGGCGTCACCGTCCGGGGCGCCCAGGCTCCAGGCCACGCCGGCGCTGGTGGTGGCCACCGCGCGGGCGCCGGCGGCGGCCACGATCCGGGCGCTGGCCACGTCCCAGGCGTTGACCAGGACCAGCGGCGACGCGGCGGTGTGCAGGGAACGGAAGAGCTCTGCTCGGCTGTGTTGATCGCTCACCCGGCCAGTCTGGGCGGGTCCGGCCGCCGGCAGTATCGTTTCAGTCCCAGCTGAATCCACCGGGGGTGCCGTGGTCTCGATCGGGCTGTCCGCGGCCGGCGTCGCCCGGATCCGCTTCGCCGTCTCCTGCCTCTGGGAGGTGGCCGCCGGCGTCCGGGTGCTCCGCGAGCCCGGCCGCCACGCCGTGCATCTGCCCTGGGTGCGCCGGGTGCGGCCACGCCTCGCGGAGGCCGGGTTGCTCGGCCCGGACGGGCTGCTCTGGCAGCTGATCCCGGCCGCACCCGGCTACTTCCCCGACTTCCTCACCCCGCCGCCGGCCGGGCTCAACCCCGACCTGGCCGCCGAGCTGGCGGTGCTGCGGGCCACCCCCGCCGCGACCGTACGCGCGCAGCTCGACCTCGGTCCCGGCGACCGGCCGCCCGCGGTGGCCGCCCTGTACGCCGACCCGGAGGCGGGCCTGCGCCGGCTGGCCGGGGAGATCGAGGCATACTGGCGGCTCGCGGTGGCCGCCGACTGGCCCCGGATCCGGGTGCTGCTCGACGCCGAGGTGTTCGCCCGGGCCCGCCGGCTGGCCGAGGACGGCGTCGCCGCGCTCCTCAACGACCTGCACGAGTGGGTCCGCTGGGAGGACGACACGCTGCGCATCGCCCAGCGGCACTGCGCCGCCCCCGACGTACCCGCCGGTGGCGCCCTCGTGCTGGTCCCCTCGGTCTTCGTCTGGCCGTCGGTGCTCAGCGTCGCCGCCGGGGACGCCCCGCAGCTCAGCTACCCGGCCCGCGGGGTCGGCACGCTCTGGGAGAGCCCGGCGGGCACCCCCGGGGCGCTGGCCGCGGTGCTCGGGCCGGGGCGGGCCCGGCTGCTGGCCGAACTGGCCGCGCCGACCGCCGGCGGGGAGCTGGCCCGGCGGACCGGGATGTCCCCGGCCGGGGTGTCGCAGCACCTCACCACGCTCCGCGCGGCCGGGCTGGTGACCACCCACCGGCAGGGCCGGACGCTGCTCAGCGTCCGCACCGAGGTCGCCGAGGCGCTGCTCGCCGCCGCCGGTTGACCGGACCGGCGAGCGCTCGATGCCGCCGCCGGCTGACCCGACCGGCGGCGAGCGCTCGGTGCCACCGCCTCGGGCCGGGTGCCGCCGCGCCGCTCGCGGGCCGGATGTGGCGGGGTCAGTAGAGCCCGGCCTGCGTCAGCCCGCCGACGCCGGTCCGGCAACCCATCAGCCCGCTGACGCCCGACCCCGATCCGTCAACCCATCAAATGGTTTTGATGTAAAGTCGGTCTATGGCGCCATCGAGCCCCGATGCCCCGGCGTTCCTCTACCTGGCCGCCCATCCGCTGCGCTGGCGGCTGTTGACCGCACTCGCGGCTGGTGACTACCGCGTCCGGGAGCTCGTAAGGCTGGTGGGCGAGCCACAGAACCTGGTGTCCTACCACCTTCGACTGCTGCGTGACAGCGGGCTCGTCATCGCCACGCGCAGCAGCTTCGACGGCCGGGACAGCTACTACCACCTCGATCTGGACCACTGCGCCCGGGCGCTGGCCGGTATCGGAACGGCCCTGCACCCGGCGCTGCACCGGGAAGCAGCGCTCCCTCCCGTGGACCCGCGGCGCTCACCGCGTCTCGATGTGCTGTTCGTGTGCACCGGCAACAGCGCGCGGTCGCCGATCGCCGAGGCCCTGCTGGGCCATCGAGCCGGTAGCCAGGTGACGGTTCTCAGCGCCGGCACCCGGCCGAGACCAAGGCTCCATCCCTACGCCGTACGGGTGCTGCGCGACACCTTCGGCATCGACATCACCGGACAACAGCCCCGGCACCTCGATACGGTGACCGGCCGCCGGTACGACTACGTGATCACCTTGTGCGACAAGGCCCGCGAGGTCTGCCCCGACTTCGCAGCCGAGCCTCGGCGGATGCACTGGAGCGTTCCCGACCCCACGACGACCGGCGACACCAGCGACCCCGACTATTCCGCTTTCCAGCGCGCCGCGACCGACATCGACACCCGCGTCAGACATCTGCTGCCCCTGCTCAGCGCCACCCGGCCCGCGAAGGAGACCGCGTCATGACAACACCCAGCCAGTACGCGAGCGTCCGTTACCTCGTCGACGACGTCCAGGCCGCCGTCGACTTCTACACGACCCATCTCGGGTTCACCGTCCACACCAGTGCCGCTCCCGCCTTCGCCGACGTGGTGCGCGGCCCGCTACGGCTGCTGCTGTCCGGACCGACCAGCTCCGGCGCCCGTGCCACTCCCGCCGACGCCGCCACCGCCGGACGCAACCGTATCCACCTCGTCGTCGACGACCTCGATGCCGAGATCGACCGCCTGCGCGGCAGCGGATTGGATTTCCGCGGCGAGGTGGTTACCGGGCCGGGCGGACGTCAGATCCTGCTCACCGACCCCGCCGGCAATCTCATCGAACTGTTCCAGCCCGCCAGCACGCCCAGCGCACCAGTCACGCCCTGACCAGAGGCCGGCCGGGGCGCACTCACGGTCGACACGACCGGATTCTGTGGCACCCCGCTGGTATGTTCGCCCGCGCTGACCGGTGCTGGACTAGTAGGAGGCACTTGTGGTTGACGTGGCGCTGCGGCCGATCGACGACTCCGATCTCGACGCGTTGTTCGAACAGATGCGGGATCCCGAATCGGTCCGGATGGCTGCCTTCACCGCCGAGGATCCCGACGACCGCACCGCGTTCGATGTCCACATGGCGAAGGTCAGGGCGTCGCCCACGGCCATCAATCGCGCCGTCACCGCCGATGGACGGCTGGTCGGCAGCATCGCCGCCTTCGTCATCGAGGGAGTCACCGAGGTCACGTACTGGATCGACCGGGCCTTCTGGGGGCAGGGAATCGCCAGCCGAGCGCTCGCCCTGCTGATCGAGTCGGTTCCCGTCCGGCCCCTGTTCGCCCGCGTCGCGAGTGACAACGCGGGATCGCTCCAGGTGCTGCGGAAAGCAGGCTTCGAGATCACCGGCACGGAGATCGCGTTCGCCAACGCGCGGAAAGCGGAGATCGAAGAAACGATCCTGCGCCTCGACCGGCCCGCGAAGACCGCGCCACCCGATGCGGCGAGCGGGGCCTAAAGATCAAGCCGGGGGGCTGTCGCAGATCGCGAGCGCGGCCTGGACGAGCGCGGCGTGGGTCAGCGTCTGCGGGTAGTTGCCGAGTTGGGCCCCGGTCCTGGGATCCACCTCCTCGGCGAAGAGGCCGAGCGGGCTGGCGTAATCGAGCAGCGTCTGGAACAGCTCGATCGCCTCGCCGCGTCGCCCGGTGCTGGCGAGGGCCTGGACGAGCCAGAACGAGCAGGGCAGGAACGCGCCCTCGGTGCCGGGCAGGCCGTCGCGTCCCGGTGGGTAGCGGTAGAGCAGCGGACCGCCGGCGGACAGCCGCTCACGGATGGCGTCGATGGTGCCGCGCACGCGGGCGGACCCGACGCTGTCCATGCCCAGCAGGGGCAGGACGAGCAGGGCCGCGTCCAGGTCGGTGGAACCGTAGCTGCGGACGTAGCTGCCCTGCGTCGGGTCGAAGCCCTGGGTGCGGACGTCGGCGGCGATGGCATCCCGGGCGCTCTCCCAGCGCCGGCGTTGCCGCGCCGGGAGCCGGTGGGTGTCGGCGATGCGCAGCGCCCGGTCGAGGGCGAGCCAGCCCATGAGCTTGGAATGCACGTGCTGGCCCGGCTCGCGGACCTCCCAGACGCCGGCATCGGGCTCCCGCCATCGGCGGGCGACGACATCGGCGAACCCGCGCACGGCCCGCCACGTCTCGGAGTAGAGGCGGTGACCGGCCTGGACGAACACCCAGGCGGCGTCGACCACCCAGCCGTAGCCGTCGAGCTGGTGCTGGTCAGCGGCGCCGTTGCCGAAGCGTACCGGCACGCTGTCGTGGTAGCCGGGCCAGCCGGACAGTTCCCGTTCGCGGGGCACGTGGCGGCCGGTCAGGGTGAACAGCGCCGGCAGGCGTGGCCGCTCCAGGCGGCTGGCGTGCAGCAGCCACGCGAGGAAACCGTGGGCCTCGTCGAGTTTGCCGACGCCGAGGAACGCGTTGACGCCGATACTGGCGTCCCTGGGCCAGACATAGCGGTAGTCCCAGTTCCTCGCCCCGCCGGGATCCTCGGGCAACGACGTCGTCGGTGCGGCCACCGGGGCCTGCGAGGGGGAATAGGTCAACAAGCGGATGGTCATCAGGCTGCGTACGACCGGCTCCCGGAACGGGAGCGACTCCTGGATCCCGGCCGTCCAGGCCCGCCAGCGGGCCTCGTCTGCGACGACGAGTTCCCACGCCGCCGCCGGCTCCACGTGGATCAGCGGTTCGCGGTAGGCCACGGCGAGGACAAGGGTCACCGGGTGGCCCGGCACGACCCTCACCGAGGTGGGCCGCCCCGGTTCGATCGTGCGGTCGGGCGTACAGCTCAGGGACACAGCCAGCGCCCCCCACTCGCACACCAGGATTCCGCCGCGGTGGCGGGTGCGGGGCCGGCGGTGCGGTACCCCGAGGCGGGGGTCGAACTCGACGACGACGTCGACCGCTCCCCCCTCGGCCGACAGCCGCCGCACGAGCAGCGTCGTCGGCAGCAGGCGGCCCGACACCTCGGCCACCATCGACTCGGCGAGGGTGAGCCGACCGCCGCCCACCGCCCAGGTCGTCTCCAGCGTGGCGGTGTGCTGCCGGTAGCGCCGCTCGACAACCGTGGCGGCCGAGGCCGGGCCGACCCGGAACGTGCCCGCCTGCGGACCGCCGACGAGGCGGCCGAACAGGGGTTCGCCGTCGAAGCGGGGTACGCAGAGCCAGTCGATGGCGCCGTCACTGGCGACGAGGGCAGCGGTACGGGTGTCGCCCAGCAGCCCGTAGTCGCTGATCGGCGCCGGCGGCCGGGGCCCCGTCACCGTGGGCCCACCGGTCGCCCCGGTCCCGTGCTGACGGTTCGCACGGGATCACAGCGAAGGGGACGGTCACCCGGGCCGGTGCGGCTCACTGGGCCCGGAGGAGCAGCCCGAGGACGACCCCGTAGATGACGTGGACGACGACCGCGACGGCGGGCGTCTGGACGCCGTAGTTGAGGGCGAACAGCCCGGGCGGCTCCAGCACGGCCGTGCTGGACGGTCCGGCCCGCGGCGAGGCCATCCGCGGATGGACGCCGGGGAGCAGCGGTAGGAGCACCGTCAGCGCGATCGCGACATGGAGCCCACCGAACAGCGCACCGACCCACCAGGTGGCACGGTCCAGCACGGCGAACGCGGCCGCGTACCCCAGGGCGAAGCCCTGACCGGCGATGAGGTGGACGAAGAAGCCGACGACCCGCGCCCGATCGGGGTCCTCGGTGACGAGAGTCCCGAGCACCAGCGGCAGGTCGAGGCGAGTGAGCCCGGCCAGTTGCGCCGCGATCATCGACGCGGTGAGCGCGGCGGTCGCGACCAACCCGAACACTGCCCATCCGGCCCAGTCCATCTCAGCGGCCGTCAGTCACGCACGCCGGCGCGCACGTGGCTGACCGGGTCTGGAGCTGTCGAGCAGCAGCCGCCCGGCGTCCCGTACGCGGCGCCGCGCACTTGTCTCGGACATCGGTGCCTTCCGGCTGCAAACACGAGGTCGGTTACAAACCTGGGCCGGGGTGTACGCCTGCGACAACTCGCGGACGCTGGTCTCCACCCTAGGCCCACCAGACCTCGGACACCGTCGGCTTGCCGGAATGCACAGCGCGGACAACCGAGGGAAGCGGTACGCCCGGCACCGCCGCCGGCGGCTGTCACGTCGGTGCGGACCGGAGCGTGTCCACGACCGGGCGCCGGGTGGCGACCATCGCGGGGATGGCGGCGAGTGCGGCGATGGCGAGCAGGACTCCGAGCGCGGTGGCGAGCAGCCAGGAACCGGGCGGGTACCGGACCTCGCCGGTGCTGACGACCTCGAGAAGCCCGATGCCGGCCGGGATCCCCGCGACGACGCCGGGTATGGCGGGAAGCAGTTGCGCCACCGCCAGGCCCACGCCGGCCTGCGTGGGCGTGGCGCCGAGCGTCCGCGCGACGGCCAGCGGCTGCCGGGCGTCGAGGACCGCGGTCCAGGTGCTCACGACGGCGTTGATAAGCGCGAGGACGCACAACACGACGATGACGACGAGCAGGGCCTGGTCCATTCGCTCGCTGCGGGGATTGGCGAGTTCGGTGTAGCCGAGGTCGAAGTGTTCCACCCGGGCGTTGACCATGAGCATGGCGACGAGCGCGGTCATGGTGATCAGCGTGTTCACCGTGACCAGCCGGGCGCGGCGCGGCCGGCGCGCGTTGATCCGCACCCCGATCAGCAGAGCGGTGGGCAGCCGCCGCGACAGCCAGATACGCCACCGCCGGCGTCGCGGTGGCGTCGCGGCGTCGGCCAGCGCGGGGACGGTGCTGCTGGCGGCGGCGCGCACCACCGGCACCAGAGTCGCCGCCACCGCGACCGCGAGGGCGAGGGCGGTGACGGCGATCACTGTGCGCAGGGCGGGGGGCTGGGCGTTGACGGAGCCGATGAGTCCGGCGCTGGGGCGGATCAGCACGGGTGCGGCGAACCAGCCCGCGGCCAGCCCCACCCCGGCGGCGGCAAGTCCGATCACGAGGTACTCGGCGAGGTGGACGACGGCGATCATGGCCGGTCCGGCGCCGACGGCCTTGAGCAGCCCCACCCGGCGGCGCTGACCGATGATCCGACCCGCGACGATGCCGGCTACGCCGGCCAGCGCAAGGCCGGTGAGCAGCCAGCTGCCGACGAGCAGCGTCATCCGCGCGTCGCCGTACAGCCGACCGTTGAGATAGCTGATCTCCTGCCAGGTGGTGAGGTGGGGGCCGACGTCGTACGTCGCGCTGGCCGCCGGGTCGGCGAGTCTGAGTTTGGCGGTGTACGACAGCGGCTGGCCGCCCGCGAGCGTGCCGATGTCGCCGCGGTCGACCCAGACCAGGCCGCCGCGCTCGACCAGGATGCTGCCCGGGTGGTGCCATCCGGCGTACGGGTACGTCGGTCTCGCGGCGGTGACGGCGGTTCCGATCACGCGCAGCGGATGACCGTCGATGCTGACCGTGTCGCCGATGCGGATGTCGAGGGCGTCGGCGAAGGCACGCTCGACGACCACGCCGCCGGGGCGTACCCAGGTGCCGTCGGTCACGGCGGGCCGGTCGACGGATACGGGTGCGGCGTCCCGGCCCTCGACGACGGTGTGCGCGGACGTGCCGCGGACCGTCATCGTCAGGTAGGCGATGGGGAACGGACCGCTGTGCTCGGTGACGCCGGCCGCGGTGGTCAGCGAGGCCAGCTCATCGATCGCTGCCTGGCCGGTGGCCAGGGGCGTCACGGCCACGTCCGGGCCGGCGGTGGCCGTCCGGGTCTGCTGGTACGGCCGACCGGCGAGCTCGTTGAGGGCGAGGCCGATGGTCAACGTGGCGGTGGCGGCGGTGATGGCGGACAGCAGCAGGACAGTCTCGGTCCGACGGCGGCGCAGGTCGCGCACCAGCAGCCGGCAGACGAGCAGCAGGCGGCCGGTCACCTCAGCGCCGCCCGTCGCATACGGCGCCGGCGAGTCGGTTGTCGTCGACGAACGCGCCGTCGCGCATGGCGATCACCCGGTCGGCGACCGCCGCGATGCGGGCGTCGTGGGTGACCACCACCAGGGTCTGCCCCGCCGTGCGCAGTTCCTCGAACAGCCGCAGCACCTCCAGGGTGGCGGCGCTGTCCAGGCTGCCGGTGGGTTCGTCGGCCAGCACCACCAGCGGCTCGTTGCTCAACGCGCGGGCGATGGCGACCCGCTGGCGCTGCCCACCGGACAGCGCCGAGGGAAGGTGCGCGGCGCGGTCGGCCAGCCCGACCCGGTCCAGCAGATACATCGCCCGCTTGCGGGCCCGTCCCGGTGACTGGCCGGCCAGCAGCGCGGCCAGCTCGACGTTCTCCACCGCGGTCAGCTCGTCCATGAGGTGGAACGACTGGAAGACGAACCCGATCCGGTCGCGCCGCAGCCGGGCCAGGGCCCGCTCGCTCATCGTGTCCACCCGGGACCCGGCCAGCCACACCTGCCCGCCGGTCGGGCGTTGCAGCCCGCCGAGCAGATGCAGCAGGGTGGACTTGCCGCAGCCGCTGGGCCCCATCACCGCCAGCGCCTGCCCGGCCGGCACGTCCAGGTCGACCTCGTCGACCGCGCGGACCAGCGCCCGCTCGTCGCCGTACCGCATGCTCAGCCCGCGCGCCTGCAACACCGTCGACCCGGTCACGCCCCCGCCTTCCGTCCGGTCCGATCAAGCCCGGTCCAGCGGCGTTCACACGCCTCCAGCCAGTCCAGGTCCGCCCGCAGCCGCAGCACGACACCCTCCAGCAGCAACCCGGCGTCCGGTTCCACCGACCGGTCCAACGCGGCCCGCTGGGCGTCGCGCAACCGGCGCAGCACCTCACGCCGCTGCGCGTCGACCAGGGCCACCGGATCTGCCAGCCGGGCGGCCGCGGCGGCCACCAGCTTGAGATGGAACTCGGCGAGGTCCGGCTTCGGCCAGTGCACCTCGGTCAGCCAGGCGGCGACCCGCTGCTGCCCCTCCGGGGTCAACGCGTACACCCGGCGTTCGGGCCGGTCCGGCAGGCCCTCGGCCCGCTGCGAGGTCACCAGCCCGGCCTTGGCCAGCCGGGCCAGCGTCACGTAGATCTGCCCGGCGTTCATCGCCTCGCCCAGCGGGCCGAGCGCGGTCCGCATCCGGCTGCGCAGCTCGTACCCGTGCGCCGGTTCCTTCGCCAGCATGGCCAGCACCACGTCCTGCACCCGGCAACCCCTTCGAGTCGATCGCTAATAGATAGCCGTTAGCTATAGCGCTGTCAAGCCGGCGGCGGGGTGTGCGGACGCGGTCGGCCAGCAACCTGAGGGCGTGCCCGGGCGCTTCGACCCGCAGCCGTTCCGGGCGCACCTCGGCACGACCGCGAGCGGCTGGTCAGGCCCGGAAGGCCGCGGATGTCGGCGGGGTGCCGGTCGAGGTTCGTGCGGGCGCCCGGTCGTGGCGCGGGTGGTTCGCGGGTCGGCGAGCACAGCGGTCAGCCGCCCCGGCGGCTGTTCATCGTCCGGTCGCGGTCGCGAAAGGCAGCGGGCCCGTCACCGGTCGGTGACGGGCCCGCTGTACTTCTGGTGGGCGATACTGGGTTTGAACCAGTGACCTCTTCCGTGTCAAGGAAGCGCGCTCCCACTGCGCCAATCGCCCGCGTCTGTGTCGAGGTGGGGACGGGATTTGAACCCGCGTACACGGCTTTGCAGGCCGTTGCCTCGCCTCTCGGCCACCCCACCGAGGTTGCCCCCGTCATGCGTGGCGGCAGCTCCGAGCGGACGACGGGATTCGAACCCGCGACCCTCACCTTGGCAAGGTGATGCGCTACCAGCTGCGCTACGTCCGCGTTGCCCCCGGCATTCCCCGGTGACGGATGAGAACTTTAGCCGAGCCGGCGGAGGGTTGCCAACTCGGGGGGCGACTCGGCGCGTCCGTGTCGGTCCACCCACCCCCCAAAGCTTCCTAGGAGGATCTCCGGGCCCCGGCCGGCCGCGAGCGCCGATCCTAGCAAGGCAATGACCGACGACAATTCGTGATTCACGTTTTCGCAGGTCAGGAAGTGTCCGACATCCGACTTTAGGAGCGCGGCAGGCCGATTCGGTAACGCGCCGTGTTCGGGTGAATGGGCTACGGTAACGGGCGTGACGAGACGTGCGGCCGAGATCCGCCTGGATGCCCTGCTGCGCACCGCCTGCGACGTGATCGCCGAACGTGGCCTGGCCAACACCCGGACGGCCGACGTCGCACAGGCCGCCGGAGTGAGCCAGGCACTGGTCTTCTACCACTTCGCCACCAAGGACCGGCTGCTCGCCCAGGCGTTCGCGTACGCCGCCGAGCAGGACCTGGCCCGGCTCGACGCGGTGATCCGGTCCAGCGCCCCGCCACTGACCAAGCTGCGCCGGATCCTCAAGATCTACACCCCGGCCGGGCGGACCATCTCCTGGGCCATGTGGATCGACGGTTGGGCCGAGTCGCTGCGTACCCCCGAGCTGGAGAAGGTCTCCCGCCGGCTCGACCTGCGCTGGCGGGAGGACCTGGCCACGGTGATCGCCGACGGGGTCCGCGACGGCACCTTCGAGTGTGCCGACCCGGCCGGCGCGGCCTGGCGGATCAGCGCGGTGATGGACGGCCTGGCGGTGCAGCTGGCGGTGCACGACCGGGTGATCTCCCGCCGGCAGTTCACCGAGTGGGTCCGCCTGGTCACCGCCCGGGAACTCGGCCTCGACCCCACCGAGCTGGACTGATCTCCGCCGAGCCGGCCCGCGGACCACCGGCTCACGGCGCCGGAGCGGCCGGCGGGGCTAGCGGTCGGCGAGGCTGGCGGCGCGCCGCCGGTGCCGCTCGCGCAGCCGGGCCAGGGCCGGCGGGTGCACGTTGGCCCGCTCGATGTCGCCGGCGTAGTGCTCGATCACCCGGTGGTCCATCATCCGCCGCCAGAGCGGCGGCACCAGCGCGGCGACCACCATGGTCGCGTAGCCGGCGGGCAGCTGCGGCGAGCTGTCGAAGCTGCGCAGCGTCTGGTAGCGGCGCAGCGGGTTGGCGTGGTGGTCGCTGTGCCGCTGGAGCTGGAAGAGGAACACGTTGGTGACCACCCGGTCGCTGTTCCAGCTGTGCCGCGGGTCGACCTTCTCGTACCGGCCGGCCGCGGTCCGCCACCGGGCCAGCCCGTAGTGCTCCAGGTAGTTGACCGCCTCCAGCAGGGAGAACCCGACCAACGCCTGGAGCAGCAGGAACGGCAGCACCCCCGGGCCGAACGCGACGACCAGCGCCGCGAACAGCGCGACCGTCATGGCCCAGGCGTTGAGCACCTCGTTGCGCCAGGTCCACGGCGACCGGCCGCGGATCCGGAACCGGCCGGTCTCCAACCGCCAGGCCGAGCGCAGGCTGCCGACGACGGTACGCGGCCAGAACCGCCAGAAGCTCTCCCCCAGCCGCGCGCTGGCCGGGTCCTCCGGGGTGGCCACCCGCACGTGGTGGCCCCGGTTGTGCTCGACGTGGAAGTGCCCGTACCCGGTCGGCGCGAGGGCCACCTTGGACAGCCAGCGCTCCAGCCGCTCCCGCTTGTGGCCCAGCTCGTGCGCGGTGTTGATGGCGATGCCGTCGACCACTCCCGCGGTGAGCACCAGGCCGGCGGCGCCGAACAGGGAGAGGCCGCCGTCGACCCAGACCGCGCAGCAGAGCACCAGCGCGGCGTACTGGGCGGGCAGGTAGAGGTAGGTGAGCCAGCGGTAGTAGCCGTCGGCCGCCAACTCGGGCACGGCCGCCTCCGGCGGGTTGGCCCGGTCGTCGCCGATCAGCAGGTCGACGACCGGGATCAGGCCGAAGACGATGGCCGGGGTGAGCCACCAGGCCCAGCCGCCGTCGGTGCCCCGCCACGTCGCGTAGCCGAGGAAGGGCAGCGCCGGGACGAGCAGAGCCAGCGGCCAGAACGGCCGGCGCGGGTCGCGCCAGCGGCCAGCGGGGACGGTCGCGCGGACACCGGTCGCCATCGTCAACCTCCGATCCGGGGACTGTCCCGACCCTGACACCGGAGGGGCCTCTTTACAAGACTCTCGCTTTTGTAAAGAGCCTGGCCGCGAAAACGGACAGTCGTCGACCTTGTCGCCACCGTCACCGGCTGGTATCCACAAATGCGCATGCGTCACCGCGCTGCACCGGCCGGCGAAGGGCCGGCCATCCCGCTCCCACGAGGAGGACCCGTGGCACAACCGGAGTGGACACCCTGGATGAGCCGGCGCCGACGCCGGCTCATCCCCGTTCTGGCAGCGACCGCGGTGGTCGCCGCCCTGCTTCCCGCCGGCCCCGGCGCCGCCGCGCCCGCCGGCGGCGGCGCCACCGAGGAACGGCGCTCCGGCCCGTTCGCCGAGGGCCACCAGCACGCCGACGTGGACAACCGCGCCGGCAGCGCGGCCCCGGACGCCCGCCAGCGCGGGCTGGGCCGCAAGGCCGACCCGGACGTGCGGTGGAACCGGCTGGGCACCCCGCACGCGCTCGGCCCCGGCCGCGCCCCGCTCGCCACCGGCCTGCCGGCCGACCCGGAGGCGGCGGCCCGCGCCTACCTGACCGGCAACCAGGACCTCTTCGGCCTCGACGCGGCCGACGTCGCCGCGATGGACCGGCTGCTGGTCCGGCCGGTCGGCACCGGCGCGGTGGTCACCCTGCGGCAGCGCTTCGGTGACCTGCCGGCCGGGCACGACGGCCTGGTCACCGTCGCTGTCGCCGACGGCACGGTGCTGTCGGTGAGCTCCTCGCTGGCCCGCGACGCGGCGGCGCCGGCGCCGGCCACCCTCACCGAGGAGCAGGCGTACGCGGCCGCGCTGGCCGACGCCGGCCTGGACCCGGCCGCGGTACGCAGCCACACCGTGCACCGGGTCGCCGTGCCCACCCCGCTCGACGGGGCCCGGGACGCGTACGAGGTGACCCTGATCGGCGCCGACGCCGATCACCCGACCGCCTACACCACCTACGTCGACGGGATCACCGGTCAGGTGCTGGTCCGCGAGGACCTGGTCGACTACGACTCGGACAACCCCAGCTGGGCGGTGTTCCCGGCCACCCCGCCCCGCGACCTCGGCCCCGGGGTGGACCCGCGGGTGCGCTGGTGCGGCGACCCGGCACCGGGCTGCCAGGCGGCGTTCCGCGACCCGGCCACCGGGCAGCCGTGGGACGTCGACGCGGCCACCGGCACGCCGACCCTCACCTCGCGGGGCAACTCGGCCAACACGGTGCGCTCCTGGGGCGCCGGCACCCCGGTCGTCCCGGCCACGGAGAGTCCGGAACGCCGCTACGAGTACCCGTTCACCGACCAGTGGCACCAGGCCCGGTGCAACCCCGAGGTGTTCACCTCCGCCCAGCGCAACGACGACGACGCGGCGATCGCCAACCTCTTCGCCATGCACAACCGGATGCATGACTGGGCCTGGCACCTCGGCTTCACCGAGGCGACCTGGAACCTGCAGGCGGTCAACCTGACCCCGGACGGCCTGGGCGGGGACGCCGAGCAGGGCCGCGCCCAGCAGGGCGCGCTGAGTGGCAACCGGAACAACGCTAACCAGGGCACGCCGCGCGACGGCCTGCCGCCGACCACCAACATGTACCTGTGGCAGCCGCAGGCCGGCGGCCCGTACCCGCCGTGCGTGGACGGCGACTACGACATGACGGTGATCGGGCACGAGTACACCCACGCCATCACCAACCGCATGATCGCTGGCCCGAACAGCGGCATCGGCGGGCACCAGGGCGGTTCGATGGGTGAGTCGTGGAGCGACCTGCTCGCCGCGGAGTACCTGTTCCAGCACGGGCTGCGCGCCCCGGGCGAGACGCCGTACATCACCGGCGGGTACGTCACCGGCAACCTGGTCAGCGGCATCCGCAACCACGACTTCAGCCGCAGCCCGCTGAACTACTCCGACGTCGGCTACAACACCGGCGGCCCGGCGGTGCACGCCGACGGCGAGATCTGGAGCGCCACCAACTTCCGGGTCCGGGCCGCGCTGATGAAGCGGTATGGCGTGGGCACCCCGCAGCGGCAGCTCGACTGCGCGCTCGGCAAGGTGCCGGTCGAGCAGTGCCCGGGCAACCGGCGCTGGGCGCAGCTGGTCTTCGACTCGTTCCTGCTGCAGGCCGCCAGCCAGGTGAGCATGCTCGACATGCGGGACAACATGCTCACCGCCGACCTGCTCCGCTTCGGCGGCGCCAACCAGGACCTGATCTGGGCCGAGTTCGCCCGCTCCGGGATGGGCCGGGACGCCGCCACCAACGGCGCCTCCGACACCGACCCGACGCCGAGCTTCGCCGCCCCGAACGCGGACAACGCGCTGCTCACCCTCCGACCGAAGGGCGACAGCGCCGACGCGCCGATCCGGGTGTACGTCGGGGCGTACGAGGCGCGGGCGGTGCCGGTGGCCGACACCGACCCGGCCACCCCGCTGCCGGACACCGTCGAGCTGGTGCCCGGCACCTACCAGTTGCTCGCCGTCGCGCCCGGCTTCGGTCACCAGCGGCTGACCGTGGTCGCCAAGGCCGGCAAGGAGGGCTACGTCGACCTGCGGATGAGCCGTAACCTGGCGTCCACCGCGTCCGGCGCGACGATCACCGGGGACGGGGTCAACCTGGACCGGATCGCCGACGACACCGAGGCGACCAACTGGGCCTCGCTGGACGGGGTGGCCGGCCGGCAGGTCACCGTGGCGCTGCCCGGGGACGCGCCGCAGGTGGTGAAGCGGGTGAACGTCAGCGCCATGCTGCGCCCGACGATCGCCGGTGACGCCGACCCGGGCAGCCAGAACTCGCTCAGCGCGTTGCGGTCGTTCGCGGTGTCGGCGTGCAACGCGAAGACCACCGACTGCGCGGATCCGGCGAACTGGCAGCGGATCTACACCAGCGCGGCGGACGCCTTCCCGGGTGGGGCGTACCGGGCCTACGTGCGGGACATCAACCTGCGCGAGTTCCGGGTGCCCACCACGCTCGCCACCCACCTGCGGCTGGAGGTGCTGGCCAGCCAGTGCACCGGCGGCCCGGCCTACGCCGGTGAGCAGGACGACGATCCGGCCACGACGACCGACTGCGCGACCGCCAGCCCGGCGCGCGACCAGGTGCGGATCGCCGAGTTCCAGGCGTTCTCGAAGTGACGCCGCCCGGGGCCGGTCGGCGCGCGCCGGCCGGCCCCGGGACACCGGCCGCCCGTCACGGGCCCGCAGGGTCACGGCCCGCAGGGTCACGGCCCGCAGGGTCACGGGCCCGCGGGTCCCTGCCCGCCGGTCACTGCCCGCCGGTCACTGCCCGCCGGTCACTGCCCGCCGGTCACTGCCCGCCGGTCACTGCCCGCCGGTCACGGACGGCCGGTTCACCACCGCCGCGGACCGGTGGGCCGCTCCCACCGGTCCAGCGGCTCCGGGTCGCCGTCCCCGCCGGCGGTCCGGGTCAGGTGGCGTAGCCGCAGCAGCAACCCCACACCGAGGAAGAGCAGCAGCCCGCCGAGCAGGAACGCGGCCTGCACCACGCCGAACCCGCCGGACTGCGCGACCGGCCGGCCCGCGGCCGGAGGCACCTCCGCCGCCGGCTCCTCGGTCGGCTCGGCCTCCCCGGTCTCCTGGGCCGGCTCGGTCGACGCCGGTGGCGTGCTCTCCGGCGTCGGCTCGGTCGGGGTGGCCGGGGCGTCCGGCCCCACCACCGACCGGGTCGCCGTCTGCCGGGCCAGCAGGCGCAGGTTCGCGTCGTACGCCTCGGCCGCCAGGGTGACCCGCCCCCGCGTGACGTCCTCGGCGAAGGCCAGCCGGTAGCGGGCGGTGACCGTCCGGTTCGGGCAGAGCGTGCCCGGGTCCAACTGCCGGTCGGTCAGCCGGGCCACGTCCCCGTCGGTCCGGATCTCCAGCGGGAACGAGCCGGTCTCCTCGACCCGGTCCACCTTCACCTGGTCCAGCCGGATCCCGCGCACGGTGAGCACCATCGACCAGCGCACCTTGACGCACCGGCCGGGGTCGGTGCGGGAGACCACCGCCGAGACGGTGGCCACCCGGTCCCCGGCGGTGAACTCGTCGGGCAGGCCGCTCAGCTCAGTGGCGAAGGCCGCCCGCGCGGGCGCGGCCGGGCCGAGCGCCATCCCGCTCAGGCAGGCCAGCACCACCCCGGCCCGCAGCGCGTACCGCCGCATCGTCACCGTTTCGTCCTCCCCGGTCGGCCTTCTCCCCGGCAACGCTAGGGGCGCGCCGGGCCGGCGGCCAGACGGGTGTGTTCGCACCGATCGCCAAGCGCGAGGGTGGATATCACCGAGCGTGGTGAACCGGTCACCCCTCCCCCGCGACACGCCGGCCGGCGGGCCGGGCGAGAATCACCGGGTGTCCGAGCTCTCCGCCGCCTTCGTCCGGCTGCACGCCCGCCTCGCGCCGGTCGCCTTCGTCCCCGAGGTGCGGCTGCACCAGGCGGACGAGCCGATCGGGCTCTGGGAACTGACCGAGGGCGAGTTCCGCAGCGCCCAGCCCCCGCCGTTCTGGGCCTTCGCCTGGGCTGGCGGGCAGGGGCTGGCCCGCTACGTCACCGACCACCCGGAGCTGGTCGCCGGCCGCCGGGTGCTCGACCTGGCCGCCGGCTCCGGGCTGGTGGCGATCGCCGCGGCCCGGGCCGGCGCCGCCGCCGTCCGCGCCGTCGAGGTCGACGAGCTGGCCGTCGCGGCGGTCACGCTCAACGCCGAGGCCAACGGGGTACGCGTCGACGCCGAGCTCGCCGACGTCCTGGACGGCGATGCCGGCGACGCCGAGGTGGTGCTCGCCGGGGACGTCTTCTACAGCGAGGCGATGGCCAACCGGATGCTGCGCTTCCTGCTGCGGGCCGCCCGGTCCGGGGCGCGGGTGCTGGTCGGCGACCCGGGCCGGGCGTTCCTGCCCCGGGACCGCTTCGACGAGCTGGCCGGCTACGACGTGCCGGTGCCGGAGGCGCTGGAGAGCGTCCGGGTGAAGCGCACCACGGTGTGGCAGCTGCGACCCGGCCGGCCGGGGGCGGCCGGCTAGCGTGTCGGCGTGCTGTTCCGCAGCTGGGCGCAGGCCGCCGACGCGTCCTGGCCC
Source organism: Micromonospora echinaurantiaca (assembly GCF_900090235.1). NCBI lineage: Bacteria > Bacillati > Actinomycetota > Actinomycetes > Micromonosporales > Micromonosporaceae > Micromonospora > Micromonospora echinaurantiaca. The sequence goes on from NZ_LT607750.1 coordinate 4,543,168, forward strand.
GACGTGGCCCGGGTCGCCGACCACACCGGCCTCGAGCACCTGGTGGTCACCCGGCACGCGCTGGTCCGCGAGGTGCTCACCGACCCGGTGACCTACCGGCCGGACAACGCGCTGGACGCGGTGACGCCGATGCCGGTGGCCGCGCTGCGGGTGCTCGCCGGGCACCGGTTCCGGCTGCCGCCGACGCTGGCCAACAACTCCGGCGCCAGCCATCCGGCGATCCGGGCGGTCGTCGCCGACGCGCTGCACCCGACCCGGGTCGCCGCCCAGCGGCCCTGGCTGACCGACCTGGTCCGCGGCCGGGTAGCGGCGCTCGCCGCCGAGCTGGACGCCGGCGAACCGGTGGACCTCTACGCCCGGCTCGCCGCCGACCTGCCGCTGCTGGTGCTGGCCCGGCTGGTGGAACTGCCGGACGCGCCGGTCGGCGCGGTGAAGGAGTTCGCCCGGGCCGCGCTGGAGCTGTTCTGGGCGCCGCTGGACGCCGACCGGCAGCTCGCCCTCGCCGCCGAGGTGGGCCGGTTCCACCGGGTGCTGCGGGAGTTCGCGGCCACCGGCGGCGGGCTCGCCGCCGACCTGCGGGCCGCCGGCCACCCGCCCGACACGGTGGTCGGCGCGTTGTTCTTCCTGCTGGTCGCCGGCCAGGAGACCACCTCGCAGTTCCTCACCCTGCTGCTGCACCGGCTGGCCGGCGAGCCGGCCGTGCTGGCCGGCCTGCGCGCCGGCGCGGTGCGGGTCGCCGACGTGGTCGAGGAGGGGCTGCGGCTGGAGCCGCCGATCGTCACCTGGCGGCGGGTGGCCGCGACCGACACCACGCTGGGCGGGACGGCGGTGCCGGCGGGCACCAGCATCGTGCTCTGGCTGGCCCGCGCCGGCCGGGACCCGGCCACCGTGGACGCCCCCGACGAGTTCCGGCCCGGCCAGCGCGGGTCGCGCCGGCACCTGGCCTTCGGGGCGGGCGCGCACCGCTGCGTCGGCGACCTGCTGGCCCGGATGGAGGCGGCGGTGGTGGTCACCGAGGCGGCCCCGTTGCTGACCGGGGTGACGGTGGTCCGCCCGCCCTGGTGCCCGGACAACCTCACCTTCCGGATGCCCGACGCCTTCGTGATCCGCCGGGGCTGACCTTCCCGACCCGGGTCGCCGGCTTTGGCGGCCATGGTCCGAACGCGGCTTGCAGGTCCGCGCCCGGCGGCCGGCCTGCATTCGGGCCGCGCCAAGGCCTCACCGCGCCGGCTGGAGACCGAGGCGGGTGGGCAGGCCGGCCACCGCCGCCGCCAGGTCGGGCGGCGTGGGCCGGCGGGCGACCAGGAAGAGGGTGAGCCGGCCCGGCACCGCCACCGGCAGCACCCGTTCCGCCGGCTCGGCGTAGGCGACGCCCAGCGCGCGGGGCAGGACCACCGGGGCGCGCAGCAGCCGGCCCATCCGTACCGCCGTCTCCGCGGTGGCCGCCGGGCGCGGGCGGGCGCCCAGTTCGGAGAGCCGGCGGTGCAGCGCGTCGGACGACATGTCGTAGGTGAAGACGACCACGTCGGCGCCGGCGAACGGCCGGCGGCCGGAGCCGAGCTCCACGCCCGGCGGGGTGAGGACGGCCAGCCGGTCGTGCCCCAGGGGCACCGCGGTCGCCGTGGCGGGCAGCCGCATCTGGTTGGCGATCGCCACGACGGCCGCGTCGAGCGAACCCTCACCGACCCACTCCACCAACCGGTCGCCGTGGTCGGTGACCTGGTGCACCGTGGCGTCGCCGAGCAGCTCCTGCAACGGCGGGAACAGCCAGGGGGCGAGGCTGCCGAAGGTGCCGACGGTGAGGGCGCCCGCCCGCGCCGCCGCCCTGGTCCGCTCGAAGATCGCCTCGAGGTGCCCGAGGACGTGCGCCGCGTCGGCGGCCAGCGCCCGGCCGGCCGGCGTCGGCCGCGCCCCGGTGGTGTCCCGGTCGAAGAGCCGTTCGCCGACCCGCCGCTCCAGCGCCGCCAGCCGGTTGCTCGCGGCCGGCTGGCTGATCAGCAGTTCCCGCCCGGCCGCCCCGAGCGAGCCGTGCCGGACGAGCGCCTCGACCAGCCGCAGATCCTCAACCGAGGGCACCGAGGTCATAGCCACAGATTATGAGGTGCCGGCACGAAGTGCCAGCTAGTAGCCATCGCCGCCGGATCCGAGGATCTGTCCGTGACCTTCCGACGCGACATCGCCGCCATGCTGACCACGACGTTCCTCACCTGGCTGGGGCAGCGCACCACCGCCGTCGCGCTCCCCCTGGTCGCGCTCGCCGAGACCGGGTCCGCCTGGACCACCGGCCTGGTCGGCGGGGCGGTCGGGCTGCCCATGCTCACCTCGGCCTGGTGGGCCCGGGGCCTGCGGCAGCGGCTGACCACCGGCCGGGCGCTCGCCGGGGTGCTCGCCGTCGGGGTGCTCGGACTGCTGGTCGTGCCGGTCGGCGCCGCGCTCGGCACGGTCGGCCCGATCCACCTGGCCGCCGCCGGGCTGGTCACCGGTGGCGCCACGGCGCTCGGCGGGCCGGGCCAACGGGCGCTGCTCGCCGACATCGGCGACCGGTCCGGCCCCGGCGTCGCCGCCCGCATGCTCGCCTGGCAGGACTTCGCGCACCGCGCCACGATGATCGTGGCGCCGCCGCTGGCCGGTTGGGCGATCACCGCCGGCGGCCCGTACCTGCTGCTCTGGGCGGAGGCGGCGGGGGTCGGCCTCGGCGCGGTAGCGCTGCTGACCGTACGCGGCACGGCCGCCGCCGGCACCGCCGGCCGGACCACCGGCGCGCCGGCCCTCCGGCACGTCCTCGCCCGGCACCCGGAGATCCGTCGCGCGGTGACCATGAGCGGCGTCGGTGGCCTCGCCTGGTTTGCCTTCACCCTCGGGCTCGCCATCCTGGGCGCCGAGACCGGCCGGCCCGGGCTGCTCGTCTCGGCCGGCATGACCGGTTACGGACTGGGCTCGCTCACCGGCGCGCTCCTGGCACCGGTGCTGGTGCCGCGCCTGCCGGCACTGGGCACCATGGCCACCGGCTGGCTCGTGCTCGGCGCGACCTTCGTCGCCCTGCCCGCCGTCACCTCGTCGCTCGTCCTGATCGGCGCCCTGGCCGCCGCCGGCGGTTTCGCCATGCCGCTCGGCATCGGCGCGGTGAACCGGTTGATCAGCACCCGCACCGCCGGCCCGGAACGGCGGGCCGCGTTCGCCGCGGAGAGCCTGGTGCACGACGGGGCGGTGTCGATCGGCCTGCTCGCCGGCGGGGCGGTCATCGGCCTGGCCGGCGCGGGCGCGACCCTGGTCGTCGCCGGCGCCGCCCAGATCGCCGTCGCGCTCCTCGCCGCGCCGTGGCTGATCCCGCTACCCGCTCACCGGCCAGCCGCGCCGCCGGCCCCAGTCGAGCGGGACCGGGTAGCGGTGTGAGCCGGGCGACCTGACGAAAGTGGGGGGCGGGGGGTGCCGTTCGGGCGCGGTGCCGGCCCGGGCCGCCCACCTAGCGTCGATGCATGATCACATTACGTGGGTTGACCAAGCGGTTCGGGCGGACGACGGCCGTCGACGACCTGACCGTCGACATCGCACCCGGCCGGGTCACCGGCTTCCTCGGCCCCAACGGCGCGGGCAAGTCCACCACCATGCGCATGGTCCTCGGGCTGGACCGGCCCACCGCCGGGCGGGCGCTGATCGACGGCCGGGCCTACCGGGAGCTGCGCCGACCGCTGCGCGAGGTCGGCGCGCTGCTGGACGCCCGGGCCATCCACCCGGCCCGCGCCGGCCGGGCCCACCTGCTGGCGATGGCCCGCAGCAACGGCCTGCCCGTCCGCCGGGTGGACGAGGTGCTCGACACCGTCGGGCTGGACGCCCGCGCCGCGGCCAAGCCCGGCCGGACCCTCTCGCTCGGCATGGCGCAGCGGCTGGGCATCGCCGGCGCCCTGCTCGGCGACCCGCCGGTGCTGATGTTCGACGAGCCGGTCAACGGCCTCGACCCGGACGGGGTGCGCTGGGTCCGGCAGCTGATGCGGTCGCTGGCCGGCGAGGGCCGGACAGTCTTCGTCTCCAGTCACCTGATGAGCGAGATGCAGCTCACCGCCGACCGGCTGGTGGTGATCGGCCGGGGCCGGCTGCTCGCCGACGCGCCGATCGACGAGGTGATCGCGGGCAGCCCGGTGGCGGTACGGGTGCGCAGCCCGCACCCGGCCGGCCTGGCCGCGCTCGCCGAGCGGCTCACCGCCGCCGGGGCCGCCGTCGACCCGGCCGGCCCGGACGAGCTGACCGTCACCGGCGCCACCACCGACCGGATCGGCGACCTGGCGTACGAGCTGGGGGTGCGGCTGCACGAGCTGAGCCCGCACGGGGCCTCGCTGGAGCAGGCCTTCATGGAGTTGACCGCCGGCAGCGTCGAGTACGCCGGCACCCCGACCGGAGGGACCGACCGATGAACACGATCGGCGCCGAATGGACCAAGGTGTGGTCGGTCCGCTCCACCTGGTGGACTTTGCTGGCCGGGCTGCTGGTCACCGCCGCGACCGCCGGCCAGCTCGCCATCTACGCCGCCAACGCGAACACCAACGACGACCCGGCCGACGACCCCGGCGTCGTCACCGTCGGCAGCGTCGTGATCGGCTCGGTCGAGCTGACCCAGTACGCCGTGCTGGCGCTCGGCCTGCTCGTGATCACCAGCGAGTTCACCAGCGGCACCATCCGTACGACTCTGCAGTGCACCCCGTCGCGCGGCCGCGTACTGCTGGCGAAGGCCGCGGTGACCGGGGCGGTGACCTTCGCGCTCGGCCTGCTGCTCGGCGCGGTCGGCGCGGCGGTGGCCCGGCCGGTGCTGGGCCGCTGGGGCACCGCGCCGGCCGCCGAGACGCTCGCCGACATCGCGGCGGTGGCGGTCTACCTGGCGCTGGTCGGGGTGCTCGCGCTGGGCCTGGCCGCGGCGCTGCGCAGCGCGGTGCTCACGCTGACCGTGTTGGTCGCCACCCTGATGATCGTGCCGCTGTCGTTGCAGGAGCCGGACATCGAGGTGCTGAACCGGATCGCCGACGCCTTCCCCGGGGTGGCCGGGGCGCACTTCCTGGCCGGCGACACCGACCCCTATCCGGCGGCCGTCGGGCTGCTGCTGCTCGCCGGGTGGTCCGCCGCCGCGCTGGCCCTGGGCCGGTTCGCGCTGCGCCGGCGGGACGCCTGACGTGCGCAGGCGGGGCGGTTCAGCCGACCGGCTCGACCAGCCCCGCCTCGTACGCGAGGATCGCCGCCTGCACCCGGTTACGCACCTCGAGCCGGGTGAAGATGCTGGTCAGGTAGCTCTTCACGGTTCCCTCCACCAGGTGCAGCCGGCGGGCGATCTCGGCGTTGGACAGCCCCGCCCCGACCAGCGCCAGCACCTCCCGCTCCCGGTCGGTGAGCCCGGCCAGCCGGTCCCGGGCGGCGGGGCGCCGGGCCAGCCGCCCGCCGCCCAGCTCGATCACCCGGCGGGCCACCCGCGGCGACAGGTACGCGCCGCCGTCGGCGACCGCCCGCACCCCGGCGATCAGCTCGCGCGGGTCGCCGGCCTTGAGCAGGAAACCGCTCGCCCCGTGGCCGAGCGCCCGGGCGACGTGGTCGTCCTCGCCGAAGGTGGTCAGCATGACCGTGGCGGTCTGCGGCACCAGCCGGCGGATCTCGGCGGCGGCGCTGAGCCCGTCCAGCTTCGGCATCCGGATGTCCAGCAGGGCCACGCTCGGCCGGTGCGCCCGGACCAGTTCCACCGCCGCCCGGCCGTCGCCGGCCTCGGCGACCACCTCGATCTCCGGGTCCGCGGCGAGGATGGCCCGGACGCCGGCCCGGATCATCGCCTCGTCGTCGGCGAGGACGACCCGCACCGGGCCGCTCGGGGTGCTGTCGGTGCTCACTGGTTGATCCGCTCCTTGCTGACCAGCCGGCCGTCGGCGAAGCAGAGTCGCCAGGTCGGCTGGGCCAATGGGAAGTTTCCGTCGGTGTAGTACTCGCAGCCGGCCGTTCCGGCGCCGGCGGGCCGGTCGAGCTGGCGGCGGGGCAGCCCGGTCAGCTCCGCCCGGACCGTGCCGACCCGCATCGCGTCGAAGGTGGCCTGGTCCAGCACCGTCCCGGCGGTCGCCACCGGGTAGTAGACGAGGGAGAGCACCAGGGCGAGGCCGACCGGCGCCCCGAGCGCGGCCAGCAGGCTGCGCCGGACCCGTCGCCGGGCGTCGCGCAGCCGCCGCTCCGCCTCGGCCGGCCGCTCCGGCGGCTCCGCCCGGCCGGTCCGGTCACCGCCGGCAGCCGGACGAGCCGCCCGGCCCGGGTCCACCCGGGCCGGCTCGTCCGCCGGCCCGGTCGAGTCGACTGCGACCGGACCGGTGACCGGCAGCCCGGCGCGTACGACGAAGCCGCCGTCGGGCCGCGGGCCGGCGTCGAGGGACCCGCCGGCGAGGCGTACCCGCTCGGCGAGCGCGAGCAGCCCGCTGCCGTGCGACGGCGGGCCGGGCAGCGGGCCGGCCGGCGGCGGCGCGTTGACCACGGCCACCTCGATCCGGTCGCCGGCCCGGGCGAGCCGCACGTCGACCGCGGCGCCGGGGGCGTACCGGGCCGCGTTGGTCAGCGCCTCGCGAACCACCCGGTGCGCGGCGTGCCGGACCCGCGCCGGCAGCTCGGCCGCGTCGGGAGTCGCGGCCAGCCGGACTGCCATGCCCGCCTCCCGGGCGCCGTCGACCAACTCCGCCACGCTTTCCTCCGCCGGTCGGGTGGAGCTGGCGCCGCCCTCCTCGCGGAGCAGCCCGATGATCTCGTGCAACCGTTCGGTGGCGGTGGCGACGCTGGCCCGCAGCTCCCCGGCGGCGGCCCGGTGCCGCTGGTCGAGATCCGCGGCGACCTCCAGGGCGGCGGCGCGCAACGCGATCAGGCTGAGGTCGTGGCCGAGCGAGTCGTGCATCTCCTGGGCGATCCGGGCGCGCTCCCGCAGCCGGATCCGCTCGGCGGCACCGCGCTCCTCCCGGACCAACGCCTCGGCGTGCCAACGGCCCGCCTCGATCAGCTCGTGCTGCTGGCGCCGGTACCGGCCGACCAGCCACGGGAACACCCCGGCGAAGAGCAGCACCGAGGCGAGCAGGAACCAGGTGGCCGCGCCGGCGCCGAGCAGCCCCAGGTTGAGCACCGTGCCGCCGGCCGCGAGCGCGACGAAGGCGACGGCGGCCGGCGTGGCGGTGGCGCTGCGACGCCCCGCCAGATAGCTGAACACCGGGATCGCGAAGAGGAAGTTGCCGTTCAGCAGCGACCCGAGCACCGCCATGACCAGGGCGGCCACCGGCCACCGCCGGCTCACCCCGACCGCGGCGGTGAGCACGAGCAACGCGCAGACCGTCAGCATGGTGTCCCGCCCGGAATGCGGCGGGGTCACCCCCGCGTACCCGATCGGCGCGGCGGTCACCAGCCACAGGGCGGCGTCGCCGGCCAACCGCCGTTGATCGGCGCGCGACCACCGCCCGCCGCCCATCCGGGCCGCCCACCAGCTCTCCACGGCGGCCAGGCTACCCACGGCCGACCTGGGCGGGCACCGACGAAGGTCAGGTGTTCAGCTGATCTCCTCGGCCCAGGCCCGCCAGTCGTCGAGCACCCCGTAGAGCGCCGGGGTGAGCCAGCCCGGCGCGGACCGCCGGAACACCCCCGGGTCCATCGCGCCGGCGCCGGCGGGCACCGCGCCGAGCAGGTTCGGCACCAGGTCGGTGAGGTTGGACCAGTGCACCAGCTCCGGCTCGGTGGGCCAGGCGCCGACGACCACCCCGGCCGGCACCGCCCGGCGGTCCAGCGCCTCCAGGGTGAGCGCCGTGTGGTTGAGCGTGCCCAGCCCGGCCCGGGCCACCACCACCGCCGGGGCGCCCAGCGAGACGGCCAGGTCGGCCACCGTCCACGGCTCTCCCGACGGGCGCAGCCCCATCGGCACCAGCAGCCCGCCGGCGCCCTCGACCAGCACCAGGTCGTGCTTGTCGGCCTCCTCGCGGACAGCGTCGACGGCGGTGTACAGCTCCAGCGGCTCCAGCTCGGCGACCCGGGCCGCGGCCAGCGGGGCCAGCGGATCGGGGAAGCTGGCCAGGGTGCGGCCGGTCAGTGGGGCCGCCAGCCGGGTCACGTGGTCGACGTCGCCGGGCTCGCCGGTGGCCGTACCGGTCTGGCCGGGCTTGACCACCGCGACCCGCAGGCCGGCCGCCTGCGCGGCGGCCGCGATCGCCGCGGTCACCACGGTCTTGCCGACCTCGGTGTCGGTGCCGGTGACCAGCACCGGTCCCCGCCACGGCTCGGTCATGCGCCCACCTCGGTTCGCGACTGCGGGGCTCGCAAGACCGGCTCACTCCTCGCGCTCACGGCGCACACTCCACGATGACCTCCAGGGCCCGCTCGAAGTCCGCCCGGGGCACCCCGGCGCCGATGGTGAGCCGCAGCCGGGACCGGCTGTCCGGGGTCGACGGCGGGCGGAAGCAGCCGACCGCCACGCCGCGGTCCCGGCAGTCCGCCGCCCAGGCCGTCGCGGCCTCCGGGCCGGGCGCGGTCACCGAGACGACCGCCGCGTCCGGTTCGGAGACGTGCAGTCCGGCGGCGCGCAGCCGGCGCACCGCGAGCGCGGCCCGCTCGGCGATCTCGGCCCGCGAGCCGTCCCCGGCCCGGGCCCGCGCCACGGCGGCGTGCACCCCGGCGGCGACCGCCGGGGGCAGCGCGGTGTCGAAGATGAAGGTGCGCCCGGTCTCCACCAGGTGGCGGACGAACTCGGCCGGTCCGGCGACCACCCCGCCGGCGCCGCCGAGGGCCTTGGACAGGGTGGCGGTGACCACCACGTCCGGCTCGCCGGCGAGCCCGGCGGCGGACACCCCGCCGGCCCCGGCCGGGCCGACGACCCCGAGCGCGTGCGCGTCGTCGACCAGCAGCAGCGCGCCGTGCCGGCGGGCGACCGCGTGCAGCTCGGCCAGTGGAGCGAGGTCGCCGTCGACGGAGAACACCGACTCGGTGACCACCACCGCCGGCCGGCCGGGCGCGGCGGCCAGCGCGGCGGCCACCGCTGCCACGTCGTTGTGCGGGGTCACCACGGTCTCCGCGCCGGAGATCCGGCAGCCGTCGATCAGCGAGGCGTGGTTGTGCGCGTCGGAGACGAGCAGCGTACGGGGCTGCACCAGCGCCCGGACCGCGCCGAGGTTGGCCAGGTAGCCGGAGGAGAAGACCAGGGCCCGGTCGGTGCCGAGCCAGTCGGCGAGGGCGTCCTCCAGCGCGTGGTGGGCGTCGGTGGAGCCACGCACCAGCCGCGACCCGGTGGCCCCCAGCCCGTACGCCGCGAGCGCCCGGCCGGCCGCGGCGGTGACCTCGGGGTCGGTGGCCAGGCCGAGGTAGTCGTTGCCGGCCAGGTCGACCACGGCGTCGCCGGCCGCGCGCGGCCGCAGCCGGCGGGTCAGTCCCGCCTTCGCCCGCAGCTCGGCGCGGCGGTGCAGCGCCGCCAGCCAGTCCGCCACCGTCACCCCCACACCGCCGGTCGCGGCCGCCGTCCGAGCACGGCCGCCGGGCGAAATTACCATCCGTGACAAGCGGCCCGGCGCTTCCACCCCGGCCGGCGTCGTCTCGTCACCGCAGGCCGCGCGGCCGTTCCTGTCGATCGGGCGGGCTTGTAGGGTACGAGCCATGCCAGAGATCCTCGACCAGGCCCGTACCCAGGTGCTGGAGAACGGTGTCGGCCTCGACGAGGCCGGAGTCCTCGCCGTGCTGAACCTGCCCGACGAGCACCTGTCCGCCGCCCTCCAGCTCGCCCACGAGGTGCGGATGCGCTGGTGCGGCCCGGAGGTGGAGGTCGAGGGGATCGTCTCGCTGAAGACCGGCGGCTGCCCGGAGGACTGCCACTTCTGCTCCCAGTCCGGCCTGTTCACCTCCCCGGTGCGGTCGGTCTGGCTGGACATCCCGTCCCTGGTCGAGGCGGCGAAGCAGACCGCGGCGACCGGGGCGACGGAGTTCTGCATCGTGGCCGCCGTCCGCGGCCCGGACGCCCGGCTGATGAAGCAGATGCGCGAGGGTGTCGCCGCCATCAAGGCCGAGGTCGACATCCAGGTGGCCGCCTCGCTCGGCATGCTCACCCAGGAGCAGGTCGACGAGCTGGTCGACATGGGCGTGCACCGCTACAACCACAACCTGGAGACCTGCCGCTCCTACTTCCCGAACGTGGTCACCACGCACTCCTGGGAGGAGCGCTGGGAGACGCTGCGGATGGTCCGCGAGTCCGGCATGGAGGTCTGCTGCGGCGGCATCCTCGGCCTCGGCGAGACGGTGGAGCAGCGGGCCGAGTTCGCCGCGCAGCTCGCCGAACTGGACCCGCACGAGGTGCCGCTGAACTTCCTCAACCCGCGTCCGGGCACCCCGCTGGGCGACCGGCCGGTGGTCGAGGGCAAGGACGCGCTGCGGGCCATCGCCGCGTTCCGGCTGGCCATGCCGCGCACCATCCTGCGGTACGCCGGCGGCCGGGAGATCACCCTGGGCGACCTGGGCACCCGCGACGGCCTGCTCGGGGGCATCAACGCGGTGATCGTCGGCAACTACCTGACCACCCTGGGCCGGCCGGCCACCGAGGACCTGGCGCTGCTGGACGACCTGAAGATGCCGGTCAAGGCGCTCTCCGCGACGCTGTGAGGGGTCGACGGTGACGGAAGCTGCGGGGCTGGTGACGCCGAACGGGACGGCGCCAACCTGGTGCGACCGGTGCGGCGAGGCCGCGACGGGCGGGTCGCACGAGGCGTGCGCGGCGGCCCGGGCGCTGGAGCCGCCGCGCTTCTGCGCGCACTGCCGCCGCCGGATGAAGGTGCAGGTGCTGCCGGTGGGCTGGGCGGCGGTCTGCGTCGAGCACGGCGAGATCCGCGGCTGAGGCCCGGTGACCCCGCGCTTCCTCGTCGCCGGCGGGCCGGTCCCGCCGCCGGGGTCCCGGTGGCGCCGGTGACCGGGGAACTGCGCGGGCGGGCGGTGACGCTGCGCCCGGCCGGCGCCGCCGACGTGTCGGCGCTCGCCGCGATCCGGGCCACCCCGCAGGTGCGCCGCTGGTGGCGCGGCGGCGACGACCTGGCCGCCGCCGTCGAGGCCGACCTGGCCGACCCCGACCTGACGGTGTACGCGGTGCTGCACGCCGGCCGGGTGGTCGGCGCGATCCAGTGGTACGCCGAGGACGACCCGGACTACCGGCACGCCAGCCTGGACGTCTTCCTCGACCCGTCGGTGCACGGCCGGGGCCTCGGGCCGGACGCCATCCGCACCCTGGTCCGGCACCTGGTCGAGGCGTACCGGCACCACCGGTTCACCATCGACCCGGCGGCGGCGAACACCCCGGCGATCCGCAGCTACGCCAAGGTCGGCTTCCGCCCGGTGGGCGTACTGCGCCGCTACGAGCGCGGCGAGGACGGGCGCTGGCACGACGGGCTGCTGATGGACCTGCTCGCCGACGAACTGGTCGAGTGACGGGAACGGATCGTTCCGGCACCGGCGCGACGGGCGACGGTCAGCCGTCCCAGACGAGATCGTGGTCGCCGTCGCGGCGGGCGCCGGCGGCCGGCCGGTGCGGAGTGAGCCGGCCCTCCGGCATCAGATGGTCCACCGGCACGTCGTGGCCGAGCACCGCGACGTCGGCGATCAGCCGCCGGTGGCAGCGCCACCAGACGCTCTCGCTGCACATCACCGCCGTGGTCCGGGCCGCCGCGTCGGCCAGCACCGCGCCGAGCGCCGCCCGGAAGTCCGGCGTGCGGGTGTACGCCGCGTACGCCCGGAACGCCGCCACCGTCCACCAGGTGTCCGGCTCCGGCGTGCCGGCCGGGGTGTGCCGCCGGCCGCCCAGCCGCGGCTCCCAGCGGTAGTCGATCCCGGCCCGGGGCAGCCAGCGTTCCAGCTCCTCCCGGCGGACGTCGGGGTTGGTGCGGCTGGCGGGGAACCGGCGCACGTCCACTACCAGCTCGATCCCCGCCCCGGCCAGCAGCTCGCCGAGCCGGGCCCGGTCGGCCGGCCCGTGCCCGACGGTCACCAGCGCCCGCTGCACCACCACATCCTGCCCCGGATCCTGGGCAGCTACCGTTCGCGGCGACGGTAACTGCCCAGGATCTCGACGGAACGGTGGTCAGCCCAGGGTGCAGGGGGCGCCGTTGAGGGTGAAGGCGGTGGGTTTCGGGTTGCTGCCGGTGTGGGTGCCGTTGAAGCCGAAGCTGGTCGAGGCCCCCGGCGCCAACCCACCGTTGTAGGAGACGTTCGTCGCGGTCACCGCCGTCCCGGTCTGGCTGTACGTCGCCGACCAGCCCTGCCCGACCCGCTGCCCGGTGCTCGGGAAGCTGAAGGCGAGGGTCCACCCGTTCAGCGCGGTGGTGCCGGTGTTCGTGATGGTGATGTTCGCGGTGAACCCGGTGCTCCAGTCGCTGGTGACGTACCCGACCCGGCAGTCGGCGGTCGGCGTCGGGGTGACCGGAGTGGTCACCTCCAGCACGGGGGAGGCGGCCGAGCGGTTACCGGCGCCGTCGCGCGCCCGCACCGAGAACCGGTACGTCCGCTCCGGCGTCAGCCCGGTCACCGCGAGGGAGTTGGTGGCGGCGTTCAGCAGGACCAGCGCGTCGCTGCCGACCTGCTCCTGGGTGACCTCGTAGCCGGCCAGGCCGCTGCCCCCGGCGTCGGTGGCCGCGGGCCAGGTCAGGGTCAGGCCGGTCGGCGTCACCGCCGAGGCGACCGGGGTGCCCGGCACGGTGGGCGCGGTGGTGTCCGGCGTGGCGGGGCCGGGCTCCTCGCCCCAGACCCGGGTGCCGCCGGAGTAGAGCGGCACCCTCCGGTTCGGGCCGGCGTCGGCCTGGTACGACGGGTCGTTGGTCGGGTCCCAGGTGCCGCCCTCCGGCACGCCGACCTTGAACTGCACCTCCATCCGGTGCTGGGACTGGCCGGCCGGGGCGATGGTGTGCCCGGTGCAGTCCACCTCGACGTACCAGATGTCACCGGAGTACTGCCGGGCGCTGGTCGGCGCCGGGCAGCCCTGGGTGTAGCCGGGGGTGACCTGCACCGGGCCGGGGCCGTCCGGGCGGAAGTAGTACCGGAACCGGCCGTCGGTGAGCGCCCGGGCCGGGAAGCCGGACCGGTTGTAGACGATCGCCTTCAGCCCGGTGGCCCGCGGCTCGGCCTGCATCACCGTGGTCTCCACGGTGAGCTCGTCCAGGTCCGGCGTCTCCGGGGTGGGGAAGTTCGCCAGCGGGGTGCCGCCGTACTCCTGGGCGAGCCGGGCCAGCGCCGAGGTGAAGCCGGCGTTGTAGTCGGTGGCCACCTCGTTCATCACGTAGTCGGAGCGGTTGTCGGTGTAGGCGTCGTTGGCCGCGGAGGGGCCGCCGACCAGCGCGCCGTACAGGGTGTGCCGGGTCTCGGTGGGCACGGTCTGGCTGTCCCACCAGGAGCCGTGCGCGGTGCGGTGGTGCGGGTTGCGCGGCGGGTTGGCCCCGAAGCCGATCACGTAGCTGGAGTTGCGCGGGTTGTCGCCGAGCGCGTAGCCGATCTGCCGGACGGCGAAGTCGTGGTATCGCGCCTTGCGGGTGGCGTCGGTGGTCCGGTCGCTGTAGACCAGGGCGGCGAAGGCGGTGTTCGCGGCGTAGCGCAGCGCGCCCCAGGAGTCGAGCACCGCCATCCCGCCGGGCGAGTACGGCACCCGCTGCCCGTTGACGCCCACGGTCCAGTAGTCCAGCCAGCGGTTGGCGTCGTCGACGTACTTCTGCTTGCCGGTCAGGTTGGCCAGCAGCACGTACGCGCCGAACTGCTTGTTGTCCCAGGCGATGGTCCACTTGTAGGACCGGGTGGTGGTCTGGTTCTCGGTGCCGAGCTTGTCGTACTCGCTCTCCGCCTTGGCCAGGTAGGCGGCCTCACCGGTGGCCCGGTGGAGCCAGATCGCGCCCCAGACCAGTTCGTCCTGCCAGCCGCTCCAGGAGCGGTAGAAGTTCGTGACGTCGGTGATGCACTCGTGGTAGCTCTTGCGCACCGTGTCGGCGAAGGTGTAGAGCTGCCGGGCGTGGCCGAGCAGCGTGTCGGCGTAGCTGGGGTCGGTGGGGCGGAAAACCATCGAGGAGGCGGCCATCGCGGCCGCCGTCTCGCCGGCCAGGTCCGCGCCGCCACAGCTGGCATCGATCTTGTACGCGGGCCGCGCCATCGGCAGCACCTCGGCCGGCCCCCACCACTTGTGGTCGTCGTCGCCCTTGCCGACCTGTCCGTAGAGGACGTTCGGCGCCGGGTGCGCCCTGATGAACCAGTCGTTGACCCAGCGCAGGTTGTTGAGCAGGTGCGGGAGTTGACCGGTGGCGGCGTAGCCGGCCCGGTACTCGACCGCGCCCCAGGCGAGCATGGTGGCGCTGAACGCCATCGGGAAGCCGAACTTCACGTGGTCGCCGGCGTCGTACCAGCCGCCGGTGAGGTCGAGGCCCACGTCGGCGCCGTCGGTCAGCGCCGAGTCGCCCCGCCAGGAGACCCGGTTCCAGTCCGGTAGCCGGCCGGACTGCTGCGCCTCGTAGAACAGGAGGGACTTCTGCAACGCCTCCGCGTAGTTGAAGGCGGGTGCGGCGGATGCGGGCGGGGCCGGCGCGACGACCGCGAGGGCGAGCCCGGCGGCGAGCGCGGCACCGGCGGCCAGCAGGCGGCGCGGCCAGGGTTGGTCGGCGGGTCGGGGCCGTCTCGGGTGGGGCATGGCGTGCTCCTGTCGGTGGCGCCGCCGGGCGGGACGTCGTCGGATCCGACGTGGACTGCCGGCGGCGGTGGTGGGGGTGGGCCGCGGGGTCCGGGAGCGCTCCCATGGACAATCAGCAATGTAATCTCGCCCTCGCCGATTTGGGAAGACCGGCCGGCGTCGGCCCTCGCTTCCGCCCGCGGAGCGGTCGCAGCGTCCCGTCGGGCATTTGCGTTACAGCGACACGCCTGCGGAGAGTAGTGGATTTCGCCGAACCGGCCGCTTCCGGCAGCACGTCCGCGCAGGTCAGGCCGATCACCTGATGTCGACGACGGTCACCGTCCGTGCGATCATGTGCTGTCCCCTCGATCCATTCCGGAGGAATCCTCATGCCACAGCGTCGGCGCGTGGCGCGCGCGGCCGTCTCCACGGCCGCCGCCACGGCCCTTCTCGCCATCGCTACCCCCGCCTGGGCGTCCAGCACCATCCCGCTCCACGAACCGCACAAGGGCTCGACGGCGGCGAACTTCCAGCAGGAATGCGGGGACGAGAAGTTCGACAACCTGCCGGACGGCTACGACGGCTGGCACTTCGTGCTGCCCTCGGGAGGCGCCGACTTCGAGAGCCTCACGCTGACCTTCGACAGCGGCAGCGGCACGGTGACGGTGAAGGTGCCCGACCCCACGGATCCCTACACCGACTTCCTCAGCTCGACGGGCGGCAAGAACCCGCAGGTCAAGCACGCCTACGTCTTCACCCCGGCCGGGTGGACGCTGGTCGACGGCAGCGCCACGGTCGACGGCGACGCCGACCGGTTCAACCTGAGCCACACCTGCGCGGGCACCCCGACGACGCCGACGACGCCGGCCACCCCGACCACCCCGGCCACGCCGACCACGCCGGCGACGCCCACCACGCCGGCTACGCCGACCACGCCCACCTCGCCGTCCACGTCGGTCACGCCGTCGGACTCGGCCACCCCGTCGACGTCGGTCACGCCGTCGGAGAGCACCGGCGTCGGTGGCGGCGGCGGTGACAACGGGGGCGGCCTGCCGCTGACCGGTGTCGCCACCACCAGCATCGCGCTGGGCGGCCTCGCCCTGATCGGCGCCGGCGCCCTGCTGGTGCTGCGCCGCCGCCGGGACAACGTCACCTTCACCAGCTGAGCTGACGCAGCACACCGAAACGGCCGCCGGACATCGGTCCGGCGGCCGTTTCGCGTGTCACCCCCTCAGCGCCGGCCATAATGCGACCCCCAGCGCCGGCCGCAGCACGGCAGCGCCGGCGATGATGCGGCCCGCAGCGCCGGGTGCGGGCCCCCAGGGCCGGCCGTGCCGCGCGCCCCGTCCGGTGACCCGCCCGCCGGCGGGTGACAGGGAGGGATCGGGCCGCGCCGAGGTGGCCCGGATTGATCCGTTCCGGAGCGAGATCCGTACCGACGGGTAACCCGGTCGACGTCGCCCGGAGATAGCTCACATCATCGATAAATGCAGATGCACTGGCCGCGTAGGCCCAGGTCAGGGCGATCGGTATCGGCCGCGACCCGCGGTCGGCGCCGGTGCCGCGCAGGCCTGGCGTTCCGGCATACGAACGTACTGTTGCCCGGCCGCCGCGCGGCGCGCGACAGTACGCGACACCAAGCGGTGCCATCGACGCCGCCGCTCTCCGGACGACCCTGAGGAGATCGCGATGGCTCTACGACTCGCCGACGGCACCGCCTGGTCGGACACCCTGGCCCGCGCGGTGACCGCCGCCCCGGAGGCGTTCGGCGCGCCGGCCGACGGCGTCATCACCCTGCACAACCTCGTGGAGGGTGACTGGCGCGCGGTCGGGGCGCCCACCCCGGTACGCACCCCGGTGGACAACACCGTCCTGGTCAACCTGCCCCGGCTGGACGCGGAGAGCGCCCGGGCCGCCGTGGCGCACGCCGCCGCCGCGCACCGGGGCTGGGCCAGCACCCCGCTGGCCGACCGGAAGGCCCGGGTCACCGACGCGCTCGACGCGCTCACCGCGCACCGCGACCTGCTCGCCCTGCTGCTGGTCTGGGAGATCGGCAAGCCGTGGCGGCTGGCCTGCGCCGACGTGGACCGCGCCCTGGACGGCGTGCGCTGGTACGTCAGTGAGATCGACCGGATGCTCGCCGACGGCCGGGAGCCGCTACCCGGCCCGGTCAGCAACATCGCGTCCTGGAACTACCCGATGAGCGTGCTGGTGCACGCGGAACTGGTGCAGCTGCTGGCCGGCAACGCGGTCATCGCCAAGACGCCGTCGCAGGGCGGCGCGGTCTGCCTCACCGTGGCGCACGCGCTGATGCGCCGGGCCGGGCTGCCCGCCACGCTCGTCTCCGGCAGCGGCGAGGAACTCTCCGAGGTGCTGGTCCGGGCGCCGGAGATCGGTGCGGTGGCGTTCGTCGGTGGCCGGTCCAACGGCGGCAAGGTGGCTGCCGCGCTGCTCGACTCCGACAAGCGGCACTTCATCGAGCAGGAGGGGCTCAACGCCTGGGGCGTGTGGAACTTCTCCCAGTGGGACCTGCTCGCCGGGCACCTGAAGAAGGGCTTCGAGTACGGCAAGCAGCGCTGCACCGCGTACCCCCGGTTCGTGGTCCAGCGGGACCTGGTCGACGAGTTCCTCGACATGTACCTGCCGGTGGTCCGCTCGGTCCGGTTCGGACACCCGCTCGCCGTCGGCGACGGCTGGACCGCCGGCGACCCGCTGCCCGAGCTGGACTTCGGCCCGCTGATCAGCGCCGCCAAGGCCGACGAGCTGCGCCGCAAGGTCGACGAGGCGGTACGCGGCGGCGCGGTGCCACTGCACCGGGGCAAGCTCGACGGGGCGCCCTTCCTGGACGGGCAGGACACCTCCGCGTACGTGGCGCCGGCGGTGCTGCTCGCCCCGCCCGGCCGGTCCCGACTGATGCACGCCGAGCCGTTCGGGCCGGTCGACACCATCGTGGTGGTGGACACCACCGACGAGTTGCTGGCCCAGATGAACGCCTCCAACGGCGCGCTGGTCGCCTCGCTCGCCTGCGACGACGAGGAGTTGGCCGGCAAGCTCGCGGTGGACCTGCAGGCGTTCAAGGTGGGCATCAACAAGCCCCGCTCCCGGGGCGACCGGGACGAGCCGTTCGGCGGCCGGGGCGCCTCCTGGAAGGGCGCCTTCGTCGGCGGTGACCTGCTGGTGCAGGCCGTCACCCAGGGCGGCGACGCCCGCCTCTACGGCAACTTCCCCGACTACAGCAGCTACCCCGCCACCTGACCCCACCCCCCACCCCACCCCCGCTTCCTAATCCCGCGATCTTGCACTTTTGGCCTGTGAAACGCGGCATGTGCCCGGTTCGCCGGGGCCGAAAGTGCAAGATCGCGCGTGGTCGTCAGCGGGGGTGGGCGGGGGCGGAGGTGGTGAGCGGGATGGTGAGGGTGAGCAGGGCGCCGTCGCGGTCGGTCGGCGTCGGTCGGGCCAGGCGGCGCAGGGTGCGCAGCATCGGGGTGTTCTCGGCCTGGACGTGCAGCAGCAGCGCCGCGTAGCCGGCCCGCTCGGCGTGCCCGACCAGTCGCCGCAGCAGCGCCGAGCCCAGCCCGCGCTGCTGCCAGTCGTCCCGCACCAGCAACGCCACCTCGGCCTCGTCGCCCTCGGCGAGCAGGTTCGCCATCGCCACCACCGGCTCCCCCGGGCCGGGGCAGCCGGGCGCGGTGGCGAGCAGGGTCAACCCGCGCGCCGGTTCCAGCAGCCGGCGCAGCCGGGTCGGCGACGGGGCCGCCCCGCCGCCCAGGTAGCGCCGGTACCGGCTGCGCGCCGAGCACGCCTCGTGCAACTCGACCACGCCAGCCAGATCGTCCGCGCCGGCCGGTCGTACGCCCAGCTCGGCGCCGTCGGGCAGGACCAGGGTGACCTGCTCGGCGGCCCGGCGCGCGACGGTCGCGGCCAGCTCGACCAGGGCCTGCGCCCGGGCGTACTCGGCCGGGGTGAAGTCCGGGGCGGCCCGGCGCAGCTCGAAGGAGCCGCCGCCCGGGTCCGCCAGCAGCATGGTGCGCCCGGTGATGCCGCCGCGGACCCCGGCCGGCGCCGGCCGCCAGCTGACCGTGTCCGCGCCGAGCAGCGCCCGCAGCGCCTCACCGGTCGCGTCCGGGTCGCGCACCAGGCGGTTGGCCAGGCCGAGCACCCGGGTCGGCTGGTCGGCCAGTCCGCGCGCCTCGCTGCGCGCGACCCAGCAGTCCCGGCCCCGGCCCCGCTCGACGGCGGCGACCAGGTCGGCCTCGCCGAGCGTGTCCGGCGCGTCGACCAGGAAGTCGTCGACCGCGCCCCGCTCGGTGGTGTGCACCTGCACGGTGAGGATGTTGACCCCGCGCAACGCGAGGCTGGCCGTGAGCACCGACAGGTAGCCCGGCCGGTCGTCCACGGTGGCTCGGATCCGCCACAACGTCATGGTTGCCTCCCTTCCCCGGTACGACCCTCGCGGCTGGCTGTTGCCGGCCGGTTGCCCCGGGGTGACGGCTACGAACCAGGTGCGCGACCTGCGCCACACCCGACCCGCTAGCCGGCTCGGGTCAGGGGCCGGCCACCACCGGCGGTACGCCGACCAGGTCCAGCCGGTCGCCGAGGATCACCGCACTGGCCCGGACCAGCTGCGCCAGCCGGTCCACCTCGGTGCCGTGGAACGCCGGCGCGGCCAGCGGTTCGGTGTGTTCCCGGGCCACCACCAGCACCAGGCCGGCCCGGCCGAACGGGGCGACCGCGAAGTGGCCGCCGTCGGGCGTGCCGACCGCCCGGGCGCGCAGCGGGGTCACCTCCGGCAGCGGCGGCGGGACCGGCGCCCGCCAACTGGCCTGCCCGATGGTGGGCTGCCCGCCGCCGGCCCGGGTGGCCCAGTCCAACGGCACCACCGCGGCGACCGCCCAGTCGGCGGCGAGCAGCCCGGGCACCGCGTCGACCAGGGTGGCGACCCCGTCGGCCGGGTTCGCCGCCACCTGGGCCAGCAGCTCGGCGTCCTGGCCGGTGGTGGTGGGCGCGCCGATCGCCCGCCACACCCCATCCACCCGTACCCCCGGGATCGCGGCGAGGCCGGCCAGCAGCCGCTCCACCCGGGCCGCGCCCGGCCACACCACGGTGAAGTCGTCCACCGCCCGCCCGCCGAGCCGCTCCAGCACCACCACCTGGACGATGTCCGCACCGGAGACGCCCATGGTGCGGGCCACCTGGCCGAGCGTGCCCGGGCGGTCCGGCAGCGTGACCCGAACTCGCAGCAACATCTGTCTACCCTCCGCTCGGCGGGGCCGGCAGCGCGGCCGGCAGGCTGGGCACCAGCCTGGTCGGTGCCCATTTCGTCCCTGTTGCCGCGGCATGTCCCGGGGGCAAAATCCGACCTTGACAACCCGGTCGGGCTGCCATCAACTAGTCGAATGACCGATCCGGCCGTCGACGCGCTCCGGCCGGGGACCGCCCCGGCCACCCCGCCGGAGCGGGGCTCCACCCCCACGGCGTCCCCCGCCGGCCTCGACCTCGACCGGCTCGCCGGCTACCTCGCCGAGCACCGGCCCGAGCTGGCCACCGGCCCGCTGCGGGCCCGGCTGATCGCCGGCGGCAAGTCCAACCTGACCTACCTGCTGCGCGCCGGCGAGCACGAGGTCGTGCTGCGCCGCCCGCCGCTCGGGCACGTGCTGGCCACCGCGCACGACATGGCCCGCGAGTTCCGGGTGATCTCCGCGCTCGCCCGCACCGACGTGCCGGTGCCCGCGGCACTGCTGCACTGCCCGGATCCGGACGTGATCGGCGCGCCGTTCTACCTGATGGAACGGGTGCCCGGCGAGGTGTTCCGCACCCGCGCCCAGACCGACCCGCTCAGCACCGAGCAGCGGCGGGAGCTGGCGATGGCGATGATGGACACCCTCGCCGCGCTGCACGCCGTAGAGCCGGCCTCGGTCGGGCTGGCCGACTTCGGCCGGCCGGAGGGCTACCTCGCCCGGCAGGTCCGCCGCTGGGCCGGGCAGCTGGAACGCTCCCGCAGCCGGCCGCTGCCGGGCATCGAGGAGCTGCGCGACCTGCTCGCCGCCACCGCGCCCGAGGGCGCCAACGCGGGCCGGATCGTGCACGGCGACTACCGGCTGGACAACCTCCTCGCCACCGTCGACCCGGTGGCCGTCCGGGCGGTGCTCGACTGGGAGATGGCCACCCTGGGTGACCCGCTGGCCGACCTCGGGCTGCTGCTGACCTACTGGGACGTGCTCGGCGGCAGCGAGGCCGCGGCCGGCAACCCGGTCGCCGACGGGCTCGGCCCGCGCGCCGGCTTCCCCACCGGCGGTGAGCTGATCGAGCGCTACGCCGGCCGGAGCGACGTCGACGTCGGCCCGCTGCACTGGCACGTCGCGCTCGGCTGCTTCAAGCTCGCGGTGATCTGCGAGGGCATCCACTACCGGCACACGCTGGGGCAGACCCTCGGCGAGGGCTTCGACCGGATCGGCGAGATGGTGGCACCGCTGGTCGCGCACGGGCTGACCGCCGCCAGGGAGCGCTGATGGACTTCGCGTACGACGCCCGCACCGAACAGCTGCGCGGTGAGCTGACCGCGTTCCTGACCGAGCACGTCTACCCGGCCGAGCCGGTGCACGCCGAGCAGGTCGCCGCCGCCGGCGACCCGTGGGCCCGGCCGCCGGTGATGGCCGAGCTGAAGGCCGAGGCGCGCCGGCGCGGCCTGTGGAACCTCTTCCTGCCCGACCCGCGCTACGGCGCCGGGCTGACCAACCTCCAGTACGCCCCGCTGGCCGAGCTGACCGGGCGCAGCCCGCACCTCGCCCCGGAGGCGGTCAACTGCGCCGCCCCGGACACCGGCAACATGGAACTGCTCGCCGAGTTCGGCTCCGACGCGCAGCGCAAGCGCTGGCTGGAGCCGCTGCTCGAGGGCGAGATCCGGTCGGCGTTCTGCATGACCGAGCCGGAGGTCGCCTCCTCCGACGCCACCAACATCGCCACCCGGATCACCCGCGACGGCGACGACTACGTGATCAACGGCCGCAAGTGGTGGTCGTCGGGGGCGATGGACCCGCGCTGCGAGATCTTCATCGTGATGGGCAAGACCGACCCGGGCGCGGACCGCCACCGGCAGCAGAGCATGGTGCTGGTTCCCCGGGACACCCCGGGGGTCACGGTCCGCCGGGGCATGACCGTGTTCGGCTACAGCGACGCCCCGCACGGCGGGCACGCCGAGATCGACTTCGTCGACGTACGGGTGCCGGCGGAGAACCTGATCGGCGCCGAGGGCGCCGGGTTCGCCATCGCCCAGGCCCGGCTCGGCCCCGGCCGCATCCACCACTGCATGCGACTGATCGGGATGGCCGAACGGGCCCTGGAACTGCTCTGCCGGCGGGCCGGCGAGCGGGTCGCGTTCGGCCGGCCGCTGGCCGAGCAGGGCGTGGTACGGGAGTGGATCGCCGAGTCCCGGGTGCGCATCGAGCAGGCCCGGCTGCTGGTGCTCAAGACCGCCTGGCTGATGGACACGGTCGGCAACAAGGGTGCGCACACCGAGATCCAGGCCATCAAGATCGCCACGCCGGCGATGGCCGAGTGGGTGATCGACAAGGCCATCCAGGCGCACGGCGGCGCCGGCGTCAGCCAGGACACCCCGCTGGCCGCGCTCTGGGCCCAGACCCGCACGCTGCGCCTCGCCGACGGCCCCGACGAGGTCCACAAGGCCTCCCTGGCCCGCCGCGAACTGCGCCGCTGGACCCACCCCTCCGCCTGACCCCCGGCGCACCCCCACCCGGCCCCCTCCCGAGCCGGTGATCATGAAGTTGTTGCGCGCGACACCGGCGCGTCACGACAACAACTTCATGATCAGCGGGGGTCAGGCGGAGGCGCGTTCGATGAGTTGGGTGTCCAGGAGGATGTGGGGGGCGGGGAGTTCGTCGCCGCGGATCCGGGCGACCAGCAGCTGGGCCATCTGCCGGCCCATCTCCTCCACCGGCTGGAACACGGTGGTCAGCGGCGGGTCGGCCTGCCGGGCCACGGGCGCGTCGTCGAAGCCCACCACCGCCACGTCCTCGGGCACCCGCCGGCCCGCCTCGCGCAACGTCCGCAGCGCGCCGAACGCCATCAGGTCGGAGGCGACGAAGACCGCGTCCAGCTCAGGGCAGACCTCCAGCAGCCGCCGCATACCGGCCGCCCCGCTCTCCTCGCTGAAGTCCCCGTACGCCACCAAGTCCGGGTTGACCCCGCCCCCGGCGGCCCGGATCGCCTCCGTGTAGCCGGTCAACCGGGCCAGGCCGGCGCCCATGTCCTGGGGGCCGGCGATGGTGGCGATCCGCCGCCGCCCCCGGCCGGCCAGGTACTCGACGGCGCGGCGGGCGCCCCCGACGTTGTCCACGTCGACGTACCAGGCCGGCTGGGCGCCCGGCTGCAGCATCCGGGCCGGGCGGCCGCCGAGCACGGCGGGCAGGCCGCGCTCCTCCAGCAGGGTGGGCAGCGGGTCGGCGTCGTGCAGCGACAGCAGCAGCACCCCGTCGACGTGCTGGTTGGTCAGGTGGTGCTCGACCCGTTCCCGCTCCACCGGGGACTGCGCCATGGCCAGCCAGAGCTGCATCGGCGTCTCCAGCAACGCGGAGCTGATGCCGCGCACGATGCCGGCGAAGAACGGCTCGGTGAAGACCCGGTCGCCGGACTCGGAGACGACCAGCGCGACGGAGTCGGTGCGCTGGGTGACCAGGGCGCGGGCGGCCCGGTTCGGCACGTACCCCAGCTCGGCGATGGCCTGCTGCACCGCGGCCCGGGCCTCGGGGCTCACCTGGGGCGAGCCGTTGACCACGCGGGACACCGTCCCGCGGCCGACGCCGGCGCGGGCGGCGACCGCGTCGAGGGTCGGGCGGCCGAGCGACCGGGTGCGCTGCGTTGTCATGGTCTGCTCCTCCGACGTCGGGCGGACCCGGCGCACCTCGCGGGAGGTGGCGCCGGGACCGCCCGGTGCTGGCTGGTCCTCGCTATTGTGCGGCCAGACCGTTGCGTCGGATCACCTCGGCGTACCACCTGGCGCTGGACTTGGGGATGCGGGCCTGGCTGTCGTAGTCGACGTAGATCATGCCGAACCGCTTGGTGTAACCCCAGGCCCACTCGAAATTATCCATCAGCGACCAGGCGAAGTAGCCGCGCAGGGGCACCCCGGCGCTGATCGCCTCGTGGGAGGCGCGCAGGTGGGCGTCGAAGTAGGCGAGCCGGTCGGTGTCGTCGACCTGCCCGTCGACCACCACGTCGACGAACGCCGAGCCGTTCTCGGTGACGTAGAGCGGCAGGTCGGTGTACTGCTCGTGCACCCGGCGCAGCGTCTCCACCAGGCCCGGCGCGTCGATCTCCCACTCCATGTCGGTCACCGGCACCCCCCGGGTGACGAACCGGACGTCCTCGCTGCCCGGCCAGCAGGACGGCGACCGCCAGTACTTCTCCGGCGCGACACCCTCCACCGGGGCGGCCACCACGTGCCGGCTGTAGTAGTTGACCCCGACCAGGTCCAGCGGGGTGGAGATCACCGCCAGGTCACCGTCGCGTACGTGCCCGAAGTCGGTGACGGTGGCCAGATCGGCCTGCAGGTCGGCCGGGTACGACCCGCGCAGCAGCGGGTCCAGGAAGAAGCGGTTGGCCAACCCGTCGATCCGCCGCGCGGCGTCCGCGTCGGCGGGCGAGTCGCTGGCCGGGGTGACCGGGTAGAGGTTGACGGTCACCCCCACCTCGGCCGACGGCCGGGCCGCGCGCAGCGCCCGTACGGCGAGGCCGTGGCCGAGCATCAGGTGGTGCCCGGCCCGGACCGCGTCCGCCCCGTTGGAGCGGCCCGGCGCGTGCGCGCCGGAGCCGTAGCCGAGAAACGCCGAGCACCACGGCTCGTTGAGCGTGGTCCAGTAGCGCACCCGGTCGCCGAGGGCGTCCGCGACGAGTTGGGTGTAGTCGGCGAACCGGCCCGCGGTGTCCCGGGCCGGCCAGCCGCCGGCGTCCTCCAGCGGCTGCGGCAGGTCCCAGTGGTAGAGGGTGAGCCACGGCTCGATGCCGTGGGCCAGCAGCCCGTCGACCAGCCGCCGGTAGAAGTCCAGCCCCTCGGCGTTGGCCGGGCCGGAGCCGCCGGGCTGCACCCGCGGCCAGGAGACCGAGAACCGGTACGACTTCAGCCCCAGTTCGGCCATCAGCGCGATGTCGGCGTCGAGCCGGTGATAGTGGTCGCAGGCCACGTCGCCGGTGTGCCCGGCGACCACCCGCCCCGGCGTGTGGCTGAAGGTGTCCCAGATCGACGGGGCCCGGCCGCCCTCGGCCGCCGCGCCCTCGATCTGGTACGCCGCGGTGGCGGCGCCCCAGAGGAAGCCGGGCGGGAAGGTCAGCGGCGGGCGCTCGTCGAGCACGCCGAGGGCGGGTGGGGTGGCGGGGTTGCTCACGACTTGACGGCGCCTTCCATGATGCCGCCGATGATCTGGCGGCCGAAGATGATGAACACGATCAGCAACGGCAGGGTCGCCAGCGCGGTGCCGGCGAACAGGGCCACATAGTCCGTCTGGTACGGCCCGGAGGAGAGGATCTTCAGGGAGTACTGCACCGTCGGAGTGTCCGGGGTGAGCACGATGAACGGCCAGAGGAACTCGTTCCAGGTCTGCATGAAGGTCAGCAGGCCGAGTACCGCCGCGGCCGGACGCAGCGCGGGCAGCACGACGTTCCAGTAGATCCGCCAGGTGGAACAGCCGTCCAGCCGGGCCGCCTCGATCAACTCGTCGCTGATCGCGGACATGGCGTACTGGCGCATCATGAACACCCCGAAGCCCTGCACCAGGAACGGCACGATGACCGCCTGCAGGGTGCCGGTCCACTCCAGCTCGACCATCATCATGTAGAGCGGGATGACGCCGAGCTGGGTCGGCACCATCATGGTCAGGATGATGACCAGCAGCAGCGCGTTGCTGCCCCGGAACTTGAGCTTGGCGAAGGCGAAGCCCGCCAGGCTGGAGAAGAAGATCACCGAGATGGTGACCACACTCGACACCACCGCCGAGTTGACCAGGCCGTAGACGAACGCCGCGTCCTCGTTGGCCAGCATCCGGTCGATGTTGTTGAACAGCTGGTCGCCGGGGACCGGCGGCATCTCGTAGACCGCGCTGTTGTCCCGGGAGGCGATGATGAACGACCAGATGATCGGGAAGACCGAGAGCACCGAGCCCATGATCAGCGCGAGGTAGGTCAACGGGCTGGCCTGCCAGAGCTGAGCGCCGGGCACCCGGCCGCGCCGGCGGCGCCGCGGGGCCGGCGGGGGTGGGGCCACCGACCGGGGAAGGGTCTGCGCGGTGGTCACTTCTTCTCCCCCTTCACCGAACGGCGTACCAGCGCGAAGTTGATCAGCGCGAAGATGATGATCATCATGAAGAGCAGCCAGGACATCGCCGAGCCGTAGCCGTACTCGGCGTTGCCGGTGAAGGTCTGCTCGTAGATGTACATGGCCAGGGTCTGGAACTGGTGGTCGGCGCCGCCACGGACCAGACCGAACCCGTACATCAGGGGCTCGGTGAAGATCTGGAAGCCACCGATGGTGGAGATGACGACCGTGAAGAGGATCGTCGGCCGGATCAGCGGCACGGTGATCGTCCAGAACTGCCGCCAGGCCGAGGCGCCGTCCAGCGCGGCCGACTCGTACAGGTCCTTCGGGATGGCCTGCATGGCGCCGAGGTAGATCAGCGCGTTGTAGCCGGTCCACCGCCAGTCGACCATGAACGAGATCGCGAACCAGGAGGCGTAGCGGTTGTCCCGCCAGGCGATCGGATCGAAACCCACGGTGCCGAGCAGCCAGTTGATCAGGCCGTACCGGTCCGCGAAGATCAGCGCGAAGATGATCCCGACCGCCGCCACCGAGGTGATGTTGGGGATGAGGATGCCCATCCGCAGCACCGTGCGGGCCCGCATCTGCCGGTTCAGCAGGTTGGCGAGGAGCAGCGCCACGACGAGCTGGGGCACGGTGCTGAGGATGAAGATGCCGACGGTGTTGTACGCCGCGTTCCAGAACTGGGCGTCCGCCATCAGGACGCGGTAGTTCTCCAGCCCCGCGAACTCCTTGGTGCCGCTGAGCAACTCGTAGTCGAAGAGCGAGACGTAGACGGTGTAGAGGACCGGGAAGAGGCCGAAGACCCCGAAGAGGACGAAGAACGGAGCGATGTAGAGGTACGGGGAGTACTTGATGTCCCAACGGCCGAGTCGGAACGACGGGCGCCGGTGTTGCGGGGTGGACTGGGGCGGGGAGGCGGCAGCCGATGGTGGCACCGCGCCGACGGTGGAACTCATTGCGGGTCCTTCCGGAAGTTGGGCGTTGGTGACCTCGGCGCAGGTCGCCGTCGGGCGTCCGCGGGGTCGGCGCCCACACCCGGGCCGGGTGTGGGCGCCGCCGCCGGTCCGCGGGCACCTGACGCCCGCGGACCCGGCAGGTCACCGGCGACTCAGCTGGCCGCCTTCTTGGCCTCGTCCATCGCCTTCTTCCAGGCCGCGTCGGAGCTGACCCGGCCGCGCTCGGCCGCCTGCATCTGCGGCTCGACGATGGTCTCCCAGATCTGCTGGTGCTTGGCGCCGAGGAAGACCGGCTTCATGTTCTTGACGCTCTCACCGAAGATCTTGCCGGTGGGCGCGCCGCTGAAGTACTCGCTGGTCTTGTCCTTGAACGCGGGGTCCTCGAGGCCGGCGATGTCGGACGGCATGGCGCCCGCCTCCTTGAACGCCGCCAGGTGCCCCTCCTTGCTGGTCAGGTACTTGGCCAGCAGGTACGCCTCCTTCGGGTGTTTGGTCTGGGCCGGGACGGCGAGGTACGACCCGCCCCAGTTGCCACCCCCGCCGGGGATCCGGGCGATGTCCCACTTGCCGGCGTTCGCCGGGCCGGAGCGCTGGGCGATGACGCCCTCGGTCATCCAGGCCGGGCAGGGCAGGGTGGCGAAGGCGGAGTTCTTGAAGGCCGCGTCCCAGTCGGCGCTCCACCGCTGCGCCTTGGCGGTGAGGCCGTCGGCGGCCATCTGCAGGCCCATGTCCCAGGTCTGCTTGACCACCGGGTTGGTGTCACCGATGAACTTGTTGTCCTTGTCGAAGAAGAACGTCTCGGAGTTCTGCATGACGTGCGGCTGCATCAGGCTGGTGGCGCTGTCCAGCCAGGCCGCCTTGACCTTGCCGCTGGCCTTGAACTCCTTGCCCAGCGCGATGTAGTCCTGCCAGGTGCTCATCCGCTGGGAGACCTGTTCGCGGTCGGTGGGCAGGCCCGCCTGCTGGAACAGGTCCTTGCGGTAGCACATGGCCAGGCCGCCGACGTCGGTGCCGAGCCCGATCAGCTTCTTACCGTCCGGCGTCAGCGCGTTGTTCCACTTCCACTCGGGGAAGTTGGCCTTCAGCTCACCGGCGCCCAGGTCGAGCAGGTTGGTGAACTTGTCGTGGTTCTGGACGTACCCGAGCAGGACGCCCTCCTCCAGACCGACGACGTCGCCGGCCCCGCTGCCCGCGGCGAGCCACTGCACCAGCTTCGGCTGGAAGTCGCGCAGCTCGCCCATCTTCTGGTGCTCGACCTTGATGTTCGGGTTGGCCGCCTCGAAGTCCTTGATGGCCTGGTCGTAGCCGAAGTTCTGGAAGGTCTGCAGGACCAGCTTGACCTGTCCACCCTCGCCGCTTGCCTCGTCGTCGTTCTTCTTGCTGCACGCCGTGCTGCCAAGGGCCACGCCCACGGCGAGCGCGGCGACCGCGACAGTGCGGAATCGGCGCCCGATGACGCTCATCCCTGACCCCTCTCAAGTGGTTCGTGTGGTGGTTGCGGATGCCTGACGCTGCTTCGTCGGTGGTGGCTTCCGGAGGTGTTCCAGGCTCGTGTGAGGTCCGCCCGCCGCCGAGCCGGGCGCCGAGCGAGTGCGCACCCGTCGGGAGCGCTCCCATGAGATTGCTGGGGTGTGTCGAGGGTGTCAATAGGTCGATGGGAGCGTTCCCAGATCGTTACCGCGTCCGGCGCTGGGCGGCGATCGCACGGCAGGGCGCAGGGGTGACCGCCCGTCGGCGGAAGGGACGCCGCAGGGACTGGTCGCGCGTCAGCGGGAGGGGCCGCGGCCGGGGGCGGTCGCGTTCAGCAGAAGCGGCGCAGCAGGGTGTCGGCCCGACCCGGGTCGAAGGCGGCCGGATCGAAGCGGTCGCCCACCCACTCCCGCATCGACCGGTGCTCCGGATGACGCGGGTCGGCCAGCGCGGCCAGCAGGGCGTGGTAGCCGACCGGGCCGCCGATGTCCTCCGGCGGGCAGGCCCGCGCGCCGTCCAGGCAGGACGGATAGCGCACCTCCGGGTCGGCGGTCACCGCGTCCTCCACCACCAGGTCGTGCTCCCACCAGTCGCCGAAGTCGTACGTGTAGTGGAACCGGCTGCCCTTGCCCACCACCGCGTCGAGGCGGACGTCCAGCTCGTCGGTGAGCGCCAGTTCGCCGTCCGGGTCGGGCTCGCCGTACTGGATGCCGTCGATCTCGAACGAGTGCAGGTGGCAGTCGCGCCAGCCCATTCCGTGCTGCACCACCCGGTGCAGCCGGTCGAGGGTGTAACCACCGGGGACGAGCACCCGGCGCCAGACCGTCGGCCGGACCCCGGCCAGGGAAATCTTCAGCTGGAAGATCTGACGCGGCATGCTGCTCCATCCTCCCTCGGCATAGGCTTGCCAGCATGATCTGCCGAGCGTGCCGGGCGAGGCGGCACGACGACTGTCCGGGCCGGAACTGGTGCGACTGTCAGCACCGTACCCCCCGGCCCACCCCTCCGGTCACCGGTCCGGCCAGCGAATGAGCGTCGGAATCCCGATTTCCCGGCTCTGGCCGGCACCGCACCCGCAGCCCCTCGACGACGACGCGCTGGTCGCGCTCTACCCCCGCGGCGACCACCCGCGCCTGCGGGTGAACTTCGTGACCAGCGTCGACGGCGCGGTCAGCGTCGACGGCTACTCCGCCGGGCTCTCCGGCCAGCCGGACAAGCGGGTCTTCGGCCTGCTACGGATGCTCTGCGACGCGCTCGTGGTGGCCGCCGGCACGCTGCGGCACGAGGGCTACCGGGCGGTCCGACTCAGCCCGGAACGGCGGGCCTGGCGGCGCGCGCACGGGCTGGCCGAGTACCCGACGCTGGTGGTGGTCTCCGGCACGCTCGACCTCGACCCGGCGCAGGCCGCGTTCGCCGACGCCCCGGTCCGCCCGGTGGTGCTCACCCACGCCGGCGCCGCCGCGCCGCCCGGGCTCACCGACGTCGTCGACCTGGTCCGCTGCGGCACGGAGACGGTCGACCTCGCCGCCGGCCTGGCCGAGCTGCGCCGCCGCGGCCACGACCAGCTGCTCTGCGAGGGCGGCCCGCGGCTGTTCGGCGCGCTGACCGCGGCCGGCCTGGTCGACGAGGTCTGCCTCACGGTCGCCCCGCTGCTCGCCGGCCCCGGCCCCGGCCGGATCACCGCCGGCGACCCGACCCCGGTGCGGCAGCTGCCGCTGCGGCACGTGCTCGCCGCCGAGGACGGCGTACTGCTGCTGCGCTACGCCCGGGACTGACGCCGGGCCGGGAGGGTGGCCCGCCGCCGGCACCGGGCGCCGACGGCCACGTCACCACGGGAGGTTCACCCAGGGCAGCTGCCCGGTCCCGGTCGGTGAACGCCGCTCGTTCTGCCCGTGGCGTCCGCCGCGTCGCGTGGCGACCTGTCGTACTCCTCGGGCAGGATGCAGGGCGTGCCTCCCCACCCCGATGACCAGCCGACCGGAGTTGCGATGACCGACGACGACGTCGACGGCCCCGGCGAGGGGGTCGGCCGGGTGCTGGGCACCGCCGACGCCACCCCGCTGCAGTTCTGGACGGCGGTCTCCCCCGGCAGCTACCTGCAGCTCGACGACGTGGTGGTGACCCGGCGCGAGCTGCCCGACCGCGAGCCGGTGACCATCGCCGGCGTGGTCACCCAGGTGCGTGCCCGGCACGAGGGCGCCCAGTTCGACTCCGACGTCTTCGCCATCGCCGACGGCACCCTCCCCGCGCAGGTGCAGGAGGCGGCCGAGATCACCACCACCCGGGTCGACCCCGAGCTCTACGTGCCGCCGGCGCCGGGTGCGGTCGTGCACCGTGCCGAGGGCGACGCGCGGGCCCGGGCGCTGCACTTCGACCGGATGGAACGGCGGATCCCGATGGGCATGGGCCGCGACGGGGTGCCGGTCTACCTCAACGCCGACTTCCTCGACGGCTCCCGGGGCGCGCACGTCTCCATCTCCGGCATCTCCGGGGTGGCCACCAAGACCAGCTTCGCCACCTTCCTGCTCTACTCGGTGTTCCGCTCCGGCGTGCTGGGCGGCGACGCGGTCAACGCCAAGGCGCTCATCTTCAACGTCAAGGGCGAGGACCTGCTCTTCCTCGACCACCCCAACACCCGCCTCGACGACGGCACCCGCGCCGGCTACGCCCGACTCGGGCTCACCGCCGGCGCCTTCCCCGACGTCCGGGTCTACGCCCCGCCGCGGGTCGGCGACTCGTCCGGCACCCCCGACGTGAGCAGCCGGCTCACCGGGGTCGACAGCTTCTACTGGACGCTGAGCGAGTTCTGCGCCGACCGGCTGCTGCCCTACGTCTTCGCCGACGCCGACGACGAACGCCAGCAGTACACGATGGTGGTGCACTCGGTCGCCGCCCACCTGGCCCGGCACGCCCAGCCCGCCGACGGCGGGGTGAGCCTCGACGGGGTGCGGCTCGGCTCGTACGCCGACCTGGTCGACCACGTCGTCGAGCAGCTCAACGACGACGAGACCCGCTCGGAGTGGGCCGGCAGCGCGGTCGGGCTCGGCACGGTCAACGCGTTCGCCCGGCGGCTGATCGGCAGCAAGAAGGACCTCTCCCGGCTGATCCGGGGCGACCTGGCCACCCGCCGGCCGCACTCGATCAACACCGCCGAGAGCGCCCAGGTCACCGTGGTCGACCTGCACAACCTGCCGGACCGCGCGCAGCGGTTCGTGGTCGGCGTGACGCTCAAGAGCGAGTTCGAGCGCAAGGAGAAGGCCGGCACCGCCAAGCCGCTGCTCTTCGTGGTGCTCGACGAGCTCAACAAGTACGCCCCCCGGGAGGGCTCCTCGCCGATCAAGGAGGTGCTGCTCGACATCGCCGAGCGGGGCCGGTCGCTCGGGGTGATCCTGATCGGCGCCCAGCAGACGGCGAGCGAGGTGGAGCGGCGGATCGTCACCAACTCGGCGATCCGGGTGGTCGGCCGGCTCGACCCGGCCGAGGCGTCCCGCCCCGAGTACGGCTTCCTGCCCCCCGCCCAGCGACAACGCGCGCTGCTGGCCAAGCCGGGCACCATGTTCGTCAACCAGCCCGACATCCCGGTGCCGCTCTGCCTGGAGTTCCCCTTCCCCGCCTGGGCGACCCGGGTCTCCGAGGCCGGCCGGGCCCCGTCCGAGACGTTGCGCTCGATCACCCAGTCCGCCGACCCGTTCGCGGTGGTCGGCTCGGGCGGCGGCGCCGACGACGACATCCCGTTCTAGGAGGACGGCACGGTGAGCGCGAGGAGTGAGCTTGCGAGCCCGGCAGTCGTGACCGGAAGGCTGGCACGGTGAAGATCCTGCACACCTCGGACTGGCACGTCGGCAAGGTCCTCAAGGGGCAGTCGCGGGCCGAGGAACACAAGCAGGTGCTGGCCGGGGTGATCGACATCGCCCGGGCCGAGCGGCCCGACCTGGTCATCGTCGCCGGTGACCTCTACGACACCGCGGCGCCGACGCCCGAGGCCACCCGACTGGTCACCCGGGCGCTGACCGCGCTGCGCCGTACCGGCGCCGACGTGGTCGCCATCGGCGGCAACCACGACAACGGGCAGGCCCTGGACGCGCTGCGCCCGTGGGCCGAGGCCGCCGGCATCACGCTGCGCGGCGGAGTCCGCGACAACCCTGACGAACACGTCGTCGACGGCACCACCACGGGCGGTGAGCGGTGGCGGCTGGCCGCGCTGCCGTTCCTGTCCCAGCGCTACGCGATCCGCGCGGTGGAGATGTACGAGCTGACCGCCGCCGAGACCACCCAGACCTACGCCGACCACCTGGGCCGGGTGCTGGGCCGGCTCACCGAGAGCTTCACCGAGCCCGACCGGGTGCACCTGGTCACCGCGCACCTGACGGTGGTCGGCGCGGCCACCGGCGGCGGCGAGCGGGACGCGCACACCGTGCTCGGCTACGCGGTGCCGGCGACGGTCTTCCCGGGCACCGCGCACTACGTGGCGCTCGGTCACCTGCACCGCTCGCAACGGGTGCAGGGGCCCTGCCCGATCCGCTACAGCGGCAGCCCGCTGGCGGTGGACTTCGGCGAACAGGAGAACATCCCGTCGGTGACGCTGGTCGAGGTGACCGCGACGACGGCGGCGCAGATCCGCGAGGTGCCGGTCGCCGCGGCGACCCCGCTGCGCACGGTCCGCGGCACGCTGGCCCAGCTCGCCGAGCTCGACGCCCCGGACGGCTGGCTGCGGGTCTACGTCCGGGAGCAGCCGCGCGCCGGGCTCCGCGAGGAGGTGCAGGAACTGCTGCCCCGGGCGCTGGAGATCCGGATCGACCCGGAGCTGGTGCCGGCGCCGGGCAGCGGCACCCGGGTCGCCCAGCGGTCCGGCCGCTCCCCGAGCGAGCTCTTCGCCGACTACCTGAGCGGCCGGGGGCACGCCGACGACGGAGTCCGGGAACTCTTCGACGAGCTCCTCGAGGAGGTGGATCACTGATGCGCCCGATGCGGCTGGACATGGCCGGCTTCACCGTCTTCCGCGACGAGACCACCGTCGACTTCACCGACGCCGACTTCTTCGCCCTGGTCGGCCCCACCGGCTCGGGCAAGTCGACGGTGCTGGACGCGATCTGCTTCGCCCTCTACGGCACGGTGCCCCGCTGGGGCGGCGCCCGTGGCCTGGCCAACGCCCTGGCGCCGTCGGCCACCGAGGCCCGGGTCCGGCTGGTCTTCGAGTCCGGCGGGGCCCGCTACGTGGCCACCCGGGTGGTGCGCCGGGACGGCCGGGGCAACGTCAAGACGGCCAACGCCGGCCTGCAGCTGATGCCGGCCGGGTTCGACGTCACGAAGCTGGACACCGGGCTCAGCCCGGAGGATCTCGGCGAGGTGGTGGCCGGCACGCCGGCCGAGATGGACGAGGCGGTGCTGGAGGCGGTCGGGCTGCCGTACGAGCAGTTCACCAGCTGCGTGGTGCTGCCGCAGGGACAGTTCGCCGACTTCCTGCACGCCAAGCCGGCAACCCGGCAGCAGATCCTGGTCAACCTGCTCGGCCTCGGGGTCTACGAGGAGGTGCAGAAGAAGGCGACCGCGCGGGCCGCGCAGGCCGAGGCGCGGTTGGAGACGGTCGACCAGCTGCTCGGCGGGCTGACCGAGGTCGACGACGCCGCGCTGGAGGCGGCGACCGCGCAGGTCGACCGGCTGCGCGAGCTGGCCGGGGCGGTGGCCGCGGCCGTACCGGAGCTGGACGCGGCCCGGGCCACGGCCCTGCAGGCGCGGGCGGCGCTGGCCGCCCTCGACGCCGACCTGGCCGTGCTCGGCGCGGTGCGGGCGCCGGCCGGGGTGGCCGAGGTGGCCCGGGCGGTGACCGCCGCGCGCGCCGACGCCGACGCGGCGGCGAGCGCGGTGGCGCTGGCCGAGGAGCGGGAGGAGAAGCTCCGGGGTGAGCTGGCCGCCGCCGGTGACGAGAGCGCGCTGCGGTTGCAACTGAAGGCGTACGCCGACCGGGAGAAGCTGGCCGGCGAGGCGGAAGCGGTCCGGGCGGCGCTGGCGGTGGCCGGGGCCGAGCACGACGCGGCCGTACGCGCCCTGGCCGAGGCGCGGGCGGCGGCGGAGCGGGCCGAGGAGGAGTTGGCGGCGGCGTTCCGGGCGCACGAGGAGGCGAAGGCCACCGACCAGGCGGTGGCGCTGCGGGCGCACCTGGCCGACGGCGACGCCTGCCCGGTCTGCGAGCAGGTGGTGGCGACGGTGCCGGCGGTGCCCGCCGGTTCGGCGGTGGCCCGCGCGGTGGCGGCCGGCAAGGCGGCCCGGGCGGCGAGCGAGGCGGCCCGGCGGCTGGTGCAGGAGCGCGACGCGGCGGCCCGCGACCTGGAGCGGGTGCTGGTGCAGGCCCGCGCCCGGCAGGACCAGCTGGACGACCGGTTGGCCGAGCTGGACGCCCAGCTCACCGGGGCCGCGACGGCCGAGGCGCTGCGGGACCGGCTCGCCGAGCACGCCCGGCTGCGGCGGTCGCTGGAGGAGGCGGGCGGGGCGGTCCGCGCCGGCCGGGAGTCGGCCCGCACAGCCCGCGGCGCGGTGGACGCCGCCGAGCAGCGGCTGCGCGCGGCGTGGCGGGCGTTCGACGCGGCCCGGGACGGGCTGGCCCGGTTCGGCCCGCCGGCGGCCGACCGGGAGGACGTCGCGGCGGCCTGGACCACGCTCACCGACTGGGCCGGGGCCGAGGCGGAGCAGCGCCGGGCGGAGCGGGCCGGGCGGGTCACGGCGGTGGCCGAGGCCGAGGGGGTCGCCGCCGCGGCGACGGAGCGGATCGCCAGCCTCTTCGCCGCCGCCGGGCTGCCGGCCGCCGACGACCCGGTCCGCGCCGCCGCGGTGGCCGTCGAGCGGGCCGAGGCCGACCGGCGGCAACTGGTGCAGCGGCGGGAGCAGGCGGCGGGGCTGCGCGAGCAGCGCGCCGGGCACGAGCGCGAGGCGCAGGTGGCCCGGGCGCTCGCCGGGCACCTGCGGGCCAACAACTTCGAGCGGTGGCTGCTGGCCGAGGCGCTGGACCTGCTGGTCGACGGCGCCTCCGGGATCCTGCGGGACCTCTCCGGCGGCCAGTACGACCTGGTGCACGACAAGGGTGAGTTCTTCGTCGTCGACCACCACGACGCCGGGCTGCGCCGGGGCGTGCGCACCCTCTCCGGCGGCGAGACGTTCCAGGCGTCGCTGGCCCTGGCGTTGGCGCTCTCCGAGCAGCTGGCCGGGATGTCCACCACCGCGGCGAGCCTGGAGTCGATCGTGCTGGACGAGGGCTTCGGCACGCTCGACGCGGCCACCCTGGACACGGTGGCCGCCACCCTGGAGAGCCTGGCCGCCCGAGGTGACCGGATGGTCGGCGTGGTCACCCACGTGCCGGCGCTGGCCGAGCGCATCCCGGTCCGGTTCGAGGTACGCAAGGACGCCCGCTCGGCGCGGGTGGAACGGACCGGCCGGTGACCGCCCGGTTCTTCGTCGACGCGTGGGATCCCGCGTACGGGGCGTCGTTCGAGGCGTCGGCGGCCGGGCCGGCCGCGCCGAGCAGCGCCCAGGTCGACCCGGACGCCGAACTGCCGGCGGTGGACTGGCGGGCCATCGACGTGCGCCCGGGCCTGCGCGCGCCGGACGTGGTGCTGCTCGTCGACGGGGTGCGCCGGATCGACGCCAGCGTCTGGACGGCGGAGGCCGACGGCGGTTCGTTCCCCGGCCTGGCCGCCTCCTACGCCGCCGGGGTGGTCCGCTGTGACCTGCAACGGGGCGCGGCGCAGCTGGCCGGCACCCGGGTGGGCCGGGGCCTGTTCACCGCGAGTCCCTCGGCCGAGGACGTGGTGGCCGGGCGGGTCCGCTATCCGGTGCACCGGGTCAGCGGCACCGGTGAGCTGGCCAAGCTGCCGGCGGCCGTGCAGGGTCCGCTGACCGCGCTGGAGGTGGAGGTCTCCGGCGCCGCCCGGGTCGACGGCGACCTGCTGGTGGTGGACGGTCCGCTGCGCAACCGGCGGCAGCTGCCCCGCACCCTCGGCTACATCAAGACCCAGCACAGCCAGTACCTCGACGCCCGGCTCACCGCAGTGGTCACCGGCCTGGCCGCCGGCCAGCGCTCCCCCGTGTTCCGGCTCGGCACCGCCTGGGGCGGCTGGTCCTGGTACCTGCGGTTGCCGGTGGCCGCCGGGGCGCCCTGGGCGGGCATCGTCCGGATGGAGTGCTCGGCCGACCTGACCATCACCGAGGCGGTCGAGCTGGCCGACCTGTCCCTGGTCACCCTGCCCCGGTTCGCCTCCACGCCGTACAAGGACCCGCGGGCCCCGCAGAACCTGATCCCGATCGCCGGCCTGGAGCGCCGGCTGCGGGCGCTGCTCGGTGACGCCCGGCTGCTGCACCGGGCGCTGACCGCCGCCGCCCGTCCCGCCGCCCGCCGCCCCTGACCCGGCGCGCGGCGCGCGCGGTGGAGGATCGACGCGGGATGCGGGAAGTCGGCGTATCCGACGGCCGGGCCACCCCGAGTTCCCGCGAACGGAGTCGATCAAGCGGGCGAGGCCGCGCGGGTGGGGCACGGGACGGCCGCCGGCGGGTCGCCGGGATACTGGGCGGCATGGGGCGCAGGCGGGCCGGGGACCGGGTGGTGGAGCAGGTCGACACCGGGCTCGCCGAGCTGGCGCCGGACCCGGACCGGGCCGGCTCGTGGACCCTGCTGCTGGACGGCGCGCCGCAGTCGCACGTCGACCTGGCCGATCCCACCCACCTGGAGTTCGAGTACGTCCGCCGGCTGGCCGCGGCGATCGACCTGGTCGCGCCGGCCGGCGCCCCGCTGCGGGTGCTGCACCTGGGCGGCGGCGCGCTGACCCTGCCCCGGTACGTCAGCGCCACCCGCCCGGGCTCGACCCAGCGGGTGGTCGAGGTGGACGGCGGGCTGGTGGACCTGGTCCGGCGGGTGCTGCCGTGGCGCGCCGACCCGCGGCTGCGGGTCCGGGTCGCCGACGCCCGAGCGGTGTTGGCCAGCACCCGCGAGGCCAGCTGTGACCTGGTGGTCGCCGACGTCTTCGCCGGCGCCCGGACCCCGGCCCACCTGACCTCCGTCGAGTACGCCGCCGAGGTGGCCCGGGTGCTGCGCCCGGAGGGCTGGTACCTGGCCAACGTCGCCGACGGCCCGCCGCTGCGGTACGCCCGCGGCCAGCTGGCCACGGTCCGTTCGGTGCTGCCCCGGGCCTGCCTGGTCGGGGACGCGGCCGTGCTGCGCGGGCGGCGCTACGGCAACCTGGTGCTGGTGGCCGGCCGGGTGGAGCCGTCGGTGCCGGAGCTGACCCGGCGGGCCGCCGGGGACTGGTTCCCCGGCCGGGTGCTGGCCGGGGCGGACCTGGACCGCTTCGTCGGCGGCGCCCCGGTGGTGCGGGACGCCGACGCCACCGCCTCGACGCCGCCACCGCCCGGGATTTTTTCCGTCCGCCGTTGATCCGTTCGGCCCGGCGCTGCGTACCACCGGGCGGCCATGCCCGTGGGGGGAGGGCCGATGTCATCGGACACCCGGAGGTCTGCATGCATGCGGTGGCGGTCGGCTGGCACGGCGACTCGGTGCGGGCGGACTGGATGTCGGCGCGGTCCCAGTCGCGCTCGACCCGGTCCGCACGTGGGGTCGACGCCCGCCCGTCGCCTCGCCAGAATGACCCGGTGACGCCGCGACCGGCGCCGGGACGCCACCAGGCGGCGTCGTCCGAGGCCGCTCACTCCGACCAGTTGATCCGGCTGCTCTACGCCGAGCACGCCGGCCCGCTGCTGATGTTCGTCATGCGGCTGACCGGTGGGGACCGGCAGCGCGCGGAGGACATCGTGCAGGAGACCCTGCTGCGGGCCTGGCGCAACGCGCACCGCCTGGGGGCGCAGGGGCAGGGGTCGCTGCGACCCTGGCTGGTCACCGTGGCCCGCCGGATCGCCATCGACGAGCACCGCAGCGAGCAGGCCCGGCCCGCCGAGACGTACGACCGGGACCTGACCGCGTTCGCCGAGGCGGACAGCACCGACCGGGTGCTGCGCACGATGACCGTGGCGGACGCGCTGCGTACGCTGAGCCAGTCGCACCGGGAGATCCTGGTGGCCACGTACTTCCGGGGCCGGACGGTGCCCGAGGCGGCGGAGGAGCTGGGGCTTCCGCTGGGCACCGCCAAGTCGCGGGTCTACTACGCGCTGCGCGCGCTGCGCACGGCTCTGCAGGAACGGGGGGTGACGGAATGAGCCGGGCGGACCACATGGACGTCGCGGCGTACGCGCTGGGCGTGCTGGACGAGCAGGACACCGAACGGTTCGAGGAGCACCTCGCCACCTGCTGGGCGTGCGCCGCGGAGCTGGAGACCATGGTCCCGGTGGTCGGGCTGCTCTCCGGCATCGACGGCGAGACGATGTCCGCGCTGGAGCAGACGCAGACCGACCCGGCGCTGCTGGACCGCACCCTGGTCGCGGTCCGGGCCGACCGGCGGCGTACCCGGTTCCGGCAGCTGCTGGCCACCGCGGCCGCCGTGGTGGCGCTCGGCGGCCTGACCGGGATCGGCTTCGCCAGCGTGGTCGAGCGGGACGACGCCCCGCCGGACGTGATCGCCGGACCGACCACCGGTGCCCCGCCCACCCCGCCGGACGGGACGCGCTCCGCCGGCCCGAACGAACCGGGCGTCGGCGGCAACGAGGAGGAGGGCGACCGGCACGACGTGGTGGACCCGAGCACCGGCGTGAAGTCGACGTTCTTCGTGGTGTCCAAGGAATTCGGCACCCGGGTCAACTTCAGCCTCTCCCGGCTGCCCGGGCCGCGGATCTGCCGGCTGGTGGTGGTGCGGAAGAACGCCACCACCGAGGTGATCTCCACCTGGTCGGTGCCGGGAGGTGGGTACGGCACCAACACCAACCCGCAGCTGCTGACCCTGTCGGCGGCCACCTCGACGCCGGTCGACGACATCAAGCAGTTCCAGGTGCAGTCGGTGGACGCGAACGGGGTGGCCAGCCCGCTGGTGACCGTACCGGTCTGACCGTCGATGCCGATCGGCGCCGGCCAGCGACAATGGCCGGCGCCGATCGGTCGTTGGCTCTTCTGAATGGCGGTCGTCGATGGCGCACACGCATCCGGAGCGCGCCCGGTTCAACCATTCCTTGTGAAATTGGCCACGGATCCGATTTCAACCTTGACAGCCCTCGTGCCGTATTACCCCGTGAACTGCCAAGCATGAGGAGGGCACGTGGCACAGATGAAGCGGACCGTCATCGTCGCGAGCGCGATGGTCGCACTTACGGCCTGCGCTCCCGCGGGTTACGACGGGGCGAACCAGAGCGCGGCCGAGCCGGTCGCCGTCGCCGCGGCCGAGCCCAGCGCGACGGCTGAACCGGAGGCGTCGGCATCGGCGGAGGCCCCGGTGGCCGACGCGCCGCCGCCCGCCGACGTCGAACTCACCGACCGGCTCATCGGCAAGAAGGTCGCCCGGATGGGCAGCGTGGTCACCGACCAGGACGGGTGGATCCTGTACCGCTTCGACAAGGACACCAACGACCCGGCGGCGTCCAACTGCGTCGACAAGTGCGCGGAGGTCTGGCCGCCGGCGCTCACCGACGGCAACCCGCAGCTCAACGGCGTCTCCGACGACAAGGTCGGCACCGTGACCCGGCAGGACGGCACCCGGCAGATCACCCTGGACGGCTGGCCGCTCTACCGCTACATCGGCGACAAGAAGCCCGGCCAGTGGAAGGGCCAGGGCGTCGGTGGCACCTGGTTCGTGGTGGCGCCGGACGGCAAGAAGAACCTGACCTGCCTGCCCACCGGCACGCCGAAGCCGGTGGCCCCGCCCTCGGACGACCAGGGCGCGCAGGGCGGCGACTCCGGCTACTCGTACTGACCCACTCCTGGGCCCGGTGGCCGGTCGCAGCCGGGGAGGGCGCGGCCGGTCACCGTCGTCGACCGGGTCGGCGGCACCGGCCGCCGGTCCCGGCGAACCGGGAGCGGGCCCGGGTCGGTGGCGCGCCGACGCCAGCAGGCGCTGCCCACCGAGGTCCCCCCAACCCGCACCCACGGCCGGATCCCGGCCGGTCCGCTCCCGAGGCACCGCCGACGCCACGCGCGTCGGCGGTGTCGTGTGTCACCCGGACCGGCCGTGACAGCATGTCCCGGTGACCGAACCCACCGCGCGCCGGGCGCTGCGCCCGCCGGCCGGCTACCGGCTGGCCGCGTCGGTACGGGCGCTCACCTTCAGCCCGTACGACCCGTGCGCCCGGATCGTGGACGGCGCCTTCTGGTGGGCCGCCCGCACCCCGGCCGGGCCGGCCACCCTGTCCCTGCGCCCGGCCGCCGGTGAGCTGGTCGCCGAGGGGTACGGCCCCGGCGCCGACTGGCTGGTGGACCGGGCGGACGCGGTGGCCGGGCTGCGCGACGACCTCACCGGCTTCGCCGCGCTCGCCGCCGCCAACCCGGTGGTGGCCCGGCTGGCCGCGCAGCACCGGGGGCTGCGGATGCCGGCCACCGGGCTGGTCTTCCCCCGGCTGCTGCGGGCGGTCTTCGAGCAGAAGGTGACCGGCAAGGAGGCCTACCGGGCGTACGCGGCGACGGTTCGCCACTTCGGCGAGCCGGCGCCCGGCCCGCTGCCGCTGCTGCTGCCGCCGGAGCCGGCCGCCGTCGCGGCCACCCCCTACTGGGTGTTCCACCCGTTCGGGGTGGAGCAGCGCCGGGCCGAGACGCTGCGCCGCGCGGCCGCCGCCGCGGAGCGGTTGCAGCGGTGCGCGGACGCCGCCGAGGCGACCCGCCGGCTCACCGCGATCGCCGGCATCGGCCCGTGGACCGCCGCCGAGGTGGTCCGGGTCGCGTACGGCGACCCGGACGCGGTCAGCGTCGGCGACTACCACATCCCGAACACGGTGGCCTGGGCGCTGGCCGGGGAGCCGCGTGGCGACGACGCCCGGATGCTGGCCCTGCTGGAGCCGTTCCGCGGGCACCGGGGTCGGGTCTGCGTGCTGCTGGAGGCCGCCGGCGTCCAGGCGCCGAAGTTCGGTCCCCGCGCCCCGATCCGCTCCTTCGCCCGGTTCTGACGACCGGCTCCGGCGACAGGCACGCCCGGCCGGCTCCGACGACAGGCGCGCACGACCGCTGCCGACCGGGACCGCGGGCCGGGTGGCCACGGCGGGCCGGGCGGGGCGATGGCCGGGGGCACGATCGCGCGCACCGGCGCGAGCCGTCGCGGCGGCGTCAGCGGCGGGCGCAGAGCCGGCGCAGGGTGCGCCCCAGCCACCAGGCGTACGCGTGCTGGAAGAGCCGGCCGGCCGGGCCGGCCGCGCGCATGAGGCACCCGCCGGGGCGGCTGAACGCCATCACCTCGAACCAGACCCGCCCGACGGCATCGCGGCTGACCACGAACGCCTCCTCACCCCGCGCCGGGTGCCCGGGCAGCGTGCCGTACCCGAAGCCGGCCCGGTCCGCGTCGTCGACGGCCCAGACCACCTGGCAGGGCGCGGCCATCCGCAGCGGGCCGACGCCCAACCGGGAGACGACCCGCACCCCGGGCTCGGCGCGGGCGGCGTCGGTGTCCATCCGGATCCCGGCGGACCGGTGCACGCGCCAGGAGAGCACCGCCGCGCCGGCGGCGGCGAAAGCGCCGTCCGGCAGCCGGACCCGGTGCCGCACGTGCCGCCAGCCGGCCGGCAGCCGGCCGTCCCGGGTGGCGCCGACGTGCGGATAGGTCAGTGCCGGCACGTGCACCCCCAGGCTCGACGGATCACCGCCAGCCTACGGGCGCGCCGGGCTCGCCCGCCGGGAACGCGCGGCTCAGGCGGCCTCGCGCAGGTCGGCCAGTTCGAGGGGGGTACGCCGGCGCAGCAACTCCTCCAGTTCGGCCACCGAACCGACCTCGCCGAGCACGTTCTTGCCGCCACCGAACTGCCGCGGGTAGCGGTGCACCAGCCGGTAGCGGTACCGGCCCCGGATCAACTCGACGGTGACCCGCCAGCGACCACAACACCCGCAGACCCACTCGGACACCCCGCGAAAGTAGCTCTGAGCTGCGGTTATCTGATCCGGCCGGCGGGGCGGAAGCGGGACGGGGGCGGACACGCCGCCCGCGTACCGGCGGTGATCTGCCTCACCGTTGTCGGTGCCGTCTGGTTGACTGGTCGCCGTGGAGCTGCCGATCAATCCGCCGGTCGAGCCGATGCTGGCCAAGAGCGTCCAGAAGATCCCCACCGCCGCCGGGATGACCTACGAACCGAAGTGGGACGGCTTCCGGTGCATCGTCTTCCGGGACGGCGACGAGGTCGAGCTGGCCAGCCGGGGCGGCAAGACGATGACCCGCTACTTCCCCGAGGTGGTCGAGCAGGCCCGGCGGCAGCTGCCCGAGCGGTGCGTGGTCGACGGCGAGCTGATCGTGATCCGCCGCGACGGGCCGGGCGGCCAGCCCCGGCTCGACTTCGAGCTGCTGGCCCAGCGCATCCACCCGGCCGCCTCCCGGGTGAAGCTGCTCGCCGAGACCACCCCGGCCGACTTCGTCGCCTTCGACCTGCTCGCGCTCGGCGACGAGACGCTGCTCGATGCGCCCTACCCGCAACGGCGGGCCCGGCTGGAGGCCGCGCTCGCCGGGGTGCGCCCGCCGGTGCACGTCACCCAGGTCACCACCGACCCGGACACCGCGCACCGCTGGTTCGACGTCTTCGAGGGCGCCGGCCTGGACGGGCTGATCGCCAAGCCGGCCGACCTGCCGTACGAGCCGGGCAAGCGGCTGATGTTCAAGGTCAAGCACGCCCGCACGGCCGACGTGGTGGTGGCGGGCTTCCGCTGGCACAAGTCCGGCCCGGTGGTCGGCTCGCTGCTGCTCGGCCTCTACGACGACGCCGGCGTGCTGCACCACGTCGGGGTGTGCGCGTCGTTCACCATGGCCCGCCGGGCCGAGCTGCTGGACGAGCTGGCGCCCTACCGGGACGCCGGCGCCGAGCACCCGTGGGTGCACGGCGACCACGAGCGGGGCCAGCGGATCCCGGGCGGGGTCAGCCGGTGGACCGGCACGAAGAACCTGGAGTGGGAGCCGCTGCGTCCCGACCTGGTGGTCGAGGTCGGCTACGACGCGATGGAGGGTGACCGGTTCCGGCACACCGCCCAGTTCGTCCGCTGGCGGCCCGACCGCGACCCCCGCTCCTGCGGCTACGACCAGCTCGACCGTCCGGTCCGGTTCGACGTCGACCAGGTGCTGCGCGGTGACCCGGCGGCGACCGTCGGGTCCGCCGCCGGCTCCGCGTAGCCTGGCCGTCGACCCGATCACGGAGGCTCGCTCGTGACCCGCACTTCCGACCGGATCCGCCGGTTCCGGCTCACCCTGGCCGGGCTGGCCGGCGCCGCGTTGATCGCCGCCGGCTGCACCCTCCCGGCGCTCGCGCCGCGCACGGACACCGACGACGGGGCCGCCGCGCCGGGCACCGCGCCGACCTGGCGGGCCTGCCCGGAGGTGGCCGAGGACCTGGTCGGGCGGAGCGCCCCGGGCATGCGCTACGAGTGCGCCCGGATCGCGGTGCCACGCAACTGGGGCGCCGGCACCGGGGCCACCACCGGGCCGGGCGTCGGCGAGACCTTCGAGATCGCGCTGCTGCGGGTCCGCTCCACGAAGCAGCGCGACCGGATCGGTTCGCTGGTGGTCAACCCCGGGGGCCCGGGCGGCTCCGGTGTGGACAC
Organism: Micromonospora echinaurantiaca; assembly: GCF_900090235.1. NCBI lineage: Bacteria > Bacillati > Actinomycetota > Actinomycetes > Micromonosporales > Micromonosporaceae > Micromonospora > Micromonospora echinaurantiaca. The sequence goes on from NZ_LT607750.1 coordinate 4,587,204, forward strand.
CGCCGTCTACCTCTCCTTCGGCCCGGCGTTCGGCGGCCTGCCGGCCTCGGTGACCGACCGCTTCGACATCGTCGGCTTCGACCCGCGCGGGGTGTCCCGGTCCAGCCCGGTGAAGTGCATCTCCGACGCCGACCTGGACGCCAGCTTCGGCTACGACCCCGATCCGGAGAGCCAGTCGGCGTTCGACGGGTTCGTGACGCTCAGCCAGCGGATCGGGCGCGGCTGCGGCGAGCGCTACGGCGACCAGCTGCCGCTCTACGGCACCGAGCAGGCCGCCCGGGACATGGACGCGGTGCGCGCTGCCGTCGGCGACGACAAGCTGACCTACCTCGGCTACTCCTACGGCACCCTGCTCGGCGCCACCTACGCCCAGCTCTACCCGCAGCGGGTACGCGCCCTGGTGCTGGACGGCGCGGTCGACCCGAAGCTGGGCCTGATCGCCGGCTCGGAGAGCCAGGCCAAGGGCTTCGAGCGGGCGTTCGACAACTTCACCCGGTGGTGCGCCGCCAACACCGGGCGCTGCCCGATCGCACCGGACGCCCGGGCCGCGGTCACCTCGGCGATCGACAAGGCGCGGGTCTCCCCGGTGCGGGGCGCCGACGGGCGGGACGCGACCCCGGGCTGGGTCTTCTACGCGGTGATCTCCTCGCTCTACACCGAGTCCGGGTGGCAGGAGCTGGCCCGGGCGATCGACCGGCTGGAGGGCGGCGACCCGGAGCAGGTGTTCCGCCTCGCCGACGCGTACGCCGGCCGGGAGGAGGACGGGCGCTACTCGAACCTGTTCGACGCCAACCTGGCGGTGAACTGCGCCGACGAGGAGGAGAAGCCGAGTCGGGAGCGGATTCGCCAGTTGCAGTCGCAGTGGCGGGCGAAGTACCCGCTGTTCGGCCCGGCGCTCGCCGTCGGCATGCTCTCCTGCACCGAGTGGCCCGGTGGCCGCGACCCGTACCCGACGGGTCGGGCCGACGGGGCGCCGCCGATCGTGGTGGTCGGCACCACCGGCGACCCGGCGACCCCGTACGAGCAGACCGGGGCGCTCGCCACGATGCTCGGGGTGGGCCGGGTGCTGACCTGGGAGGGCGAGGGGCACACCGCGTACCCGCAGACCGCCTGCATCACCGCTGCCGTGGACGCCTACCTGATCGACCTGACCGTCCCCAGGGCGGGGCTGCGCTGCCCGGCCCGCTGACCGGGCGCTCCGCCGGCAGGTCCGGCAGCTCGATGCCGTGCCGGGCGGCGATCTCCTCCAGCAACGCCCGCATCCGGCGTACGTCGGCTTTGAGCTGCTCCTGCTCCTCGTGCTCGAAGGCGTCGTCGTCGACGATCAGCCGGCTGGCGAAGTGCGCGGTGATCAGCGGGATGACCAGCAGCACCATTGTGGAGATGAGCAGTGCGGCCAGCGTGCGGCCGGCCCAGCTGGTGGGTGAGATGTCGCCGTAGCCGACGGTGGAGGCGGTCACCACCGCCCACCAGACGGCGTCGGCGGGGTTGCGGTTCTCCACCTCGCCGTAGATGACGCCGGCCACCACGATCATCAGCAGGTACGAGGTGATCAGCGTCCGGGGCGAGTTGGCGAACCAGACCAGCCCCCGGTAGATCCACCGGAACGGCAGCAGCAGGGCGTCCATGTCGCATCATGCTGCCCGGTACCGGCAACCGGTGCCCACACATCGGCCGGGATCGCTGTGCCAGGCTCACCGGCATGAGCGACGTGATCTTCCGTGAGGCGGTCCGGGCCGATCTGCCCGCGATCGTCGCCCTGCTCGCCGACGACGTGCTCGGCAAGGCGCGCGACCACGCCGAGGTGGACGCGGCGTACGAGAAGGCGTTCGCCGACATCACCGCCGACCCGCGCAACCAGCTGATCGTCGCCGACGCCGGCGGCGAGCTGCTCGGCTGCATGCAGCTGACCTACATCCCCGGGCTCGGCCGGCACGGCGCCGAGCGGCAGCTGATCGAGTCGGTGCGGGTCCGCTCGGACCGGCGCGGCCAGGGGCTCGGCCGGACGATGATGACCTGGGCGATCGACCAGGCGAGGCGGCGGGGCTGCGCGCTGGTGCAGCTCACCACGGACAAGACCCGGCGCGACGCGCACCGCTTCTACCTGAACCTCGGCTTCGTCGCCAGCCACGAGGGGATGAAGCTCCCGCTCTGACGGCTCCCCGCGACGTCCGCGCGGCCGGCTCGACCCGCCGGCGCTCCCCCGCGTCGGGGAGCCGGATCCCCCGGCGGCGGGGTGGCGGGCCCGTCCCGGCCGGCCAGGCTGGAACGGTCGCCGAGGAACGGAGTCCGTCATGACCAGCGCAACCGCCGTCGCCCCCGCCCCGTCCCGCCATGCCAGGGACGGACGGCCGGCGCCCCGGTGGGCGGTGCGGACCGCCCACCTGATCCCGCTGCTCACCCTCCCGTCCGGGTTGTGGCGCATCGCGCTGGTGGCCGGCGTACCGCTGGGCACGGTGGGCGTGGACGGGCCGATCGAGGGCTGGCTGGCCGTCTACATCGTGTCGCTGAGCGTGGTCTCCGAGGCGCTCGCACTGCTCGCGATCGGGCTGGTCCGACCGTGGGGCGAGACCTTCCCGCGCTGGCTGCCGCTGGTCGGCGGCCGGCGGGTGCCGCCGGCGTTCGCCGTCACCGCGGCCACCGCGGGCGCCGTCGCGCTCATCCTGATCTGGGGGTACGCCGCGGTGAACCTGGTGCTCGGCGACCTGACGGGCTTCACCCCGGGCGGGTTCGCGCTGTTGGTGGTCTGCTACGCACCGCTGCTGCTCTGGGGGCCGCTGCTGCTCGCCCTCACCGCGGCCTACCACCAGCGCCGCTGCCGCGACTGAGGCCGGACGGACCGGGCTGCGCCGGGCCTGACGGTCGGACCCGGCGGCGCGACCGGAACCGATCCGGGGCAGTGGTCGCGGTCGAAGCAGGACGGACCGGGCCGGACGGCGGGTTCGCACCGTGAGCCGGTGCGAACCCGCCGTGGCTCAGTCGTCGACCAGGTGGCCGTCGCGCAGGGTGAGGACGCGGTCGGCCAGGTCGATCAGGGCGGAGTCGTGCGTGGCGACCAGGGCGGTCATCCCCCGGGCGTGCACCACCGCGCGCAGCAGGTCCATGATGGACCGGCCGGTCTCCGAGTCGAGCTGGCCGGTGGGTTCGTCGGCGATGAGCAGGTCCGGCTCGTTGGCCAGGGCCCGGGCCACCGCCACCCGCTGCTGCTGGCCACCGGAGAGCTCGTACGGCCGCTGCGCCGCGTGCCCGCCGAGACCGACCATCTCCAGCAGCACGGCCACCCGCTCCTCCCGCTCCGCCGCCGGCACCCGGGCCAGCCGTAGCGGCACCCCGACGTTCTCCGCGGCGGAGAGGATCGGCACCAGCCCGAAGGTCTGGAAGACGAACCCGATGGTGCCTCGGCGCAGCTCCAGCAGCTCCCGCTCGCCGGCGCTGGTCACCTCGTGCCCGGCCACCACCACCCGGCCGGCGTTCGGCCGGTCCAGCCCGCCGACCAGGTTCAGCAGTGTGGTCTTGCCGGCGCCGGAGCGGCCCCGGACGGCGACCAGCTCGCCGCGCCCGGCGCTGAACGAGACGTCCCGGACCGCGTGCACGGCGTGCTCGCCGCGCCCGAAGGTCCGGCTGAGCCCCTCCACCCGGACCACCTCGTCGGTGGTCACCGCGCGCCCGCCGACCGCCAGACCCCGCACCACGACATCCTCGCTCATGCCAGCACTCCGCTCCGCCCCGTACCGTCCTGAGGCACCACCGCGCTCAGCCTGATGGTTCGCCCGCTCATGCCCCCGCCTCCCGCTCGTCCCGGGCCCGGTCGCCCGGGCGCACCTCCACGTGGTCCGGCTCCAGGTTGAGCCGGACCCGGTCGCGCAGCGACAGCGCCTCGACGAAGGGCGCCGGCAGCTGCATCCGGCCGGACCGGTCGAGCACCGCGTACTCCTCGGCGACCAGCTCGGTGTTGCCGTCGGCGCCGACCCGCGCGGTCCGGCGTACCTCCGAGGCGGTCCGGCCGTCGCGGATCGCGACGGTCCGGCGGACCTGCTCGGCCACGGCGTGGTCGTGGGTGACCACGACGATGGTCACGCCCAGCTCGGCGTTGATGGTCCGCAGCGCGGCGAACACCTCGGCGCCGGTCGCCTCGTCCAGCTCACCGGTCGGCTCGTCGGCGAAGAGCACCTCGGGGTCGTTGGCCACCGCCACCGCCACCGCGCAGCGCTGCTGCTCGCCACCGCTGAGCTGGCCGGGCCGGCGGTCGGCGCAGTACCCGACGCCCACCATGTCGAGCAGTTCGCGGGCCCGCTGCCGGCGGGACCGCCGGCCACCACGCCCCGCCAGCTGCATGGGCAGCTCGACGTTCTCCAGCGCGGTCAGGTACGGCAGCAGGTTACGGCCGGTCTGCTGCCAGACGAACCCGACCATCTGCCGCCGGTAGCTCAGCCGTCGACGGGCGGAGAGGTCGAGCAGGTCGTAGTCCCCCACCCGGGCGATGCCGGCGGTCGGGGTGTCCAGCCCGGAGAGGATGTTGAGCAGGGTGGACTTGCCGGAGCCGGACGCGCCCACGATCGCCACCAGCTCACCCCGGTCGATCACCAGGTCCAGGCCCTGCAGGGCGACCACCTCGACGCCCTCGGTCTTGAAGATGCGCACCAGGCCGTCGCAGACGATGTGCCCGCGCAGCCGGTGCCGGCCGCCGGCCCGCTCGGCCGCACGCTCGGCGGCCCGTGCCTGGAGGGCGGCCAGGTCCGGCACCATCGGAGTCTGGGCGGTAGCGGTCATCTCAACTCTCCTCTCCGAGCCGGAGCACCTCACCGAGGCGCAGCCGGCGGTTGTTCAGGGTCTCGACGGCGACCGCGAAACCGAGCGCGACGGCCCCGAGCACGACGACCCCGGCGACCAGACCGGGCTCGAACGCCACCGTGACCGGCGCGCCGCTGGTGAAGCTGGCCAGGTTGAGCCGCGGGGTGAGCAGCAGCGGCAGCAGCGCCCCGACCAGCGCGCCGGTGAGCACCGACACGCCCACCAGCGGGGCCAGTTCGACCACCAGCAGGCCCCGCCACTGCCGGCGGGACAGCCCGAGGGTGCGCAGCCGGGACAGCACCTGCCCACGGGCCCGGGCGCCGGCCAGCACGCTGAACGCGACGGCGAGCAGACCGAGCACCGTGCCGCCGGCCGCGCCGGCCACGAACCCGAAGACCAGCACCCCGTTGGCCCCGCCCTCGCCCACCTGGCGACGGACGTCCGCCCAGGTGAGCACCTCGACGCCGCGCGGCCGTTCACCGCCGGTGACCGCACCGCCGGTCTGGTAGCGGGTCTGGCCCTCGTCGCCGACCCGGCGCAGCGCCTCGGCGTCGAGGCCGTCACCGGCGACCAGGAAGCCGGTCGGCACCGGGTCGTAGTCGCGGCGCGGCAGCGACTGCAACGGCAGGATGACGAACCGGTCGTTGGCGGGCCGGAGCAGTGGGAAACGCTCCGCCCGTTCGGCCACCCGGAACTCGTACCGCTGGCCCTGCACGCTGACGAAGGCGGAGTCGGCCAGCCCGGCCTCGGCCAGGTCCTCGGCGACCAGCGGGGAGACCACGGCGGGCAGCGCGCCCGCCTGGCCGACCGGGGCGAGCAGCGCCGCGGGCACCGCGACGTCGACACCGGCCGACCGGGTGAGCCGGTCCAGCGCCGGTCCGTCCACCAGCAGCACGGTCACCGTGCCCATCAGGGCCTCGGCGCCGAGCGCGTCCGCCGCCGGCCGCTGCGCCGGTTCGTCGAGCACCGCGGCGGCGACCCGCACGCCGGGCAGCCGTTCCAGCTCGGCGCCGGTGTCCGGGGCGAGCCGATCGCCGCGGATCAGCGCGTCGCCGGGCACCGTCCGGTCGGCGACCCGGTCGCGGCTGGCCTCGATGCCGGTGGCGACCACCGCGCAGAACGCCGCTGTCGCGATGGCCAGCACCACGACGACCAGCGGGGCGGCCACCACCGATCGGCCGGCCCGCGCGGTGCCCAGGAACGCGACGCTGCCCCGGGTCCGCGCGGCGAGCCGGCTGACCAGCCGTAGCGGCCACGGGTACACGCGCAGCGCCAGCACCGCCGCGGCGACCGCGAGCAGCACCGGGACCGACACCAGCAACGGGTCGACCTCGCCGGGGGTCAACCCCCGGCGGACCAGCAGGACGGTGGCCAGCGCGGCCAGCAGCAGCACGAACACCTCGACGGTGAGCCGGCGGGAAGACGGGCGCACCCGGATCAGGTCGCGTCGACCCGGACCGCCGACCGGGGCGACCAGCGTGGCCAGCGGCAGCACGACGGTGAGCAGCGCGGCCGCCGCGACGGCGAGCGGCCAGGTGCCGCCGGGCGGCCCCGGGACGAGCGTGCCGAGCAGCCAGCCCGCCGCCGCGGCGACCGGAATGACCAGCAGCGACTCGGCCAGGCTGCGCCGGGCACCGGCGGTCGCCGAACCGCCCCGCGCGCGCAGCAGGGTGAACTCCTCCCGCCGTCGCCGCGTGCTCAGCGCGGCAGCCAGCGCCACCAGCCCGGCCAGGGTGGCCAGTACGCCGGCCGCGATCACCGCGAGCAACGTCCGGGCGGCGGTCAGCGCGGCGGCGAACTCCCGCAGCGGGATGTCGAGCCCCTGCACGAGGGTCCGCCTCGGCGGCGTCTCCCGCTTCATCTGCTCGATGCTGTCGATCATCTGGCCCAGCTTCCGGGCGTCGATGCCGTCCGCGCCCATCCGGTAGCGCCAGCTGAACCGCAGCGGCACCCCGACCAGCGCCTGGTCGTCCAGCCCGGCGGGGCTGACCAGTCCGACACCGATGAACGGCATGCCGTCGCCGGGCGGCTCCACCACCTCCAGCGCGGACGGCAGGTTGTCCCAGATCCCGTCGGACCGGTCGATCGGCTCGAACAGCCCGACCACGGTCACCGGCAGCCGCGCCGACGTGTCGTCCGGCGTCCCGGTGGCCATCTGCAGCCGGCTACCGACGCTCAGGTTGAGCCGCCGGGCGACGTCGGTGTTCAACGCCACCTGCACCGGCTGGTCGGGCGCCCCACGGTCCTCGGGCCAGTGGCCCTCGACCAGCGTGGCGGCCTCCTGCACGCCGGGCATGGTGCGCAGGGCCAGGTCGACGAGGAGGTTCTTCGCCGCCAGGTGTGGACCGGTCACCCGGTGCTGCTCGGACTCAGCGGCGTACCAGCGCTGCGCCACCGCGTCCCGCACGGCCGGCGGCATGCCGGCCTGCAGCGTGTCCAACTCACGCTGGTACGCCTCGACCAGCTTGGTCGCCCCGGGAGCGGCGGTGAGCGGCTGGGTGCTGTAGGTCAGGTCCCGCCTCGCCGCCGGCTGGCCGGCCAGGTGTTCCCGCAGCCCCTGCTCGGCGAGCCGGTTCACCACCCGGGGCACCCCGCTGATCAGCAGCGAGACGACCAGGGTCAACATCGCCAGCAGCAGGAACTGCCCGCCGTGGGCCCGGACCCGGCGGATGGCCGCGCCGATGCTCATCGCGCCGTCTCCCCACACTCGCTGGTCAGTCCGTTCCGCCCGGTCACCGCTCTCCCCCGATCCGCAACTGCGCCGCCGCCACCCGCTGCCGGATGCCGAGCGCGATGAACACGCTGAAGGCCAACGCCGCCAGCAGGAGGCCGACCGCGGTCGCCCCGATCGGCGCCCAGTGCAGCGCGAACGCCGCCTCGGGCACCGGCCGGCCACCGGCCGGCGTGAGGATGACCAGCGGGGCCATGGTCGCGCCGACCGCCGCGCCGAGCAGCAGGCCGACGCCGACGCCGATGCCGGCCAGGAAGGTCTGCTCGGCCAGCAGCGCCCGGGCCAGCAGCCGTGGGCTCGCGCCGAGGGTGTGCAGCACGGCGAACTCGGTCAGCCGGTGCCGCGCGGTGGCCCAGACGTCCACCACCAGGCCGACCAGCGCGAGCAGCACGGAGCCGAGCGCGGCGGCGAGCAGCCCGGTCCGGGCACCCTGCCAGTACGGGTCGCGGGCGGCCTCCGCGGCCACCTCGCGCCGGTCGAGGACGGTGGCGCCGGCCAGTTCACCGGCGGCCCGGGCCGCCTCGTCGTGCCCGCCGGCGGTGGTACTCACCCACCATTCCGGCACCGGCCGCACCGCGCCCTGCTCCCGGACCAGCCAGTCCATCGCGGCGGGCAGGTCGAGCAGCACCCCGGCCCCGGCGGCGGACGGCAGCGCGTCCACCTCGCCGACCAGGGTGACCGGCACCGACACGCCGGAGAGCGCGAGGGTGTAGGTGTCCCCTTCGCGCAGGCTCAGCGCCTCCCGCACTGCCGGGGTCATCAGCGCCGGCACCGGGGGATTGTCGTCGTCGGGCACGACGGCGAACCGGGACGGCGGCTGGAAGGCGAACCGGCCACCGGCGAGGTATTCCACCGCGTAGTCGGCGGTCAGCCCGGTCGGCGTCACCGTCACGGGAGTGCTGTCGTCCCGCACGCCGCTGGTGGCCGCCCAGGTGCCGGCGAGCTCCGCCGGGCGTGCGGTGCCGTCGGCCCCGACCAGCTTGAGATCAGCGACCGCCAGCCGGTACGACCGGCCCGCCGCGTCGCCACCGTCGGCCTCGAAGCCGGCCAGGCGCAGCCCGGCGCCACCGGTGTCGGGCAGCTCGACGGTGAACGGGACGGCCCGACCGTCGCTGCCGGCGGTGGCCACCGGTAGCCGGAAGGCCAGCCCGTCCCGCTGGGTCAGCAGGATCGACACGGCGATCTCGTGCGGGCGCACCGCCTTCTGGACGGGGGTGCGGACGGTGCCGGTGAGCGAGCGGGTGCCGGCGGGCAGCTCGACCCCGGCCGGGGCGGCCCGCTTGCTGACCAGCCGGTCGTACAGCGCCGAGGGCGGGACGTCGGCGAGCCGCTCGTCGAGCCGCACCACATCGGCCGCGGCGGCCGCGTCCACGGCCACCACGGTCACCGGCAGGTCGTTCCGGCCGAGGCGCACCTCGTCCCGCCAGGCCGGCAGCGTCCGGTCGGCGCCGGCCAGCGCGGCGATCTCCCCGGCGCGCTGCCCGGTGGCCTCGACCGGCACCCCGCCGGTCCGCTCGACCACCCGCAGGTCGGCGCCGACCGTGTGGTCGGCCTGGTCGAGGTGGGACCGCTCGCCGGTGGCGACCAGCGACCAGGCGAGGGTGCTGCCACCGACGGCGAGGGCGAGCAGCAGCACCGGCCCGGCGTGTGGGCGGCGGCCGGCCTGCCACATGCCGAACATGGTCGCCGTCCACAGCTTGCGGTCGATGAACCGCTCGGCGAACCGGGTGGCCGGCGGGAGCAGCCGCAACGCGACCACCGCGCCGGCGAGCACGCCGAGCGTCGGCGCGGCGACCAGCAGCGGGTCGAGGCCGAGCCGGCCGGCCGCGCCGGTCAACGGGGAGGAGTACTGGCGCAGCTGCACCCAGGCCAGCACGGCGAGCGCGACCAGCGCCAGGTCGAGGCTGGCCCGCTGCATGGTGGCGGAGCGGGTGGGCCGGGACAGGGCGGCCATGTCGGCCACGTACGTGCCGGAGCCGCGCAGGGTCGGGGCGACCATGGCCACCAGGCACCCGGCGGCCGCCGCGGACGCCGCCGCCCAGACCAGCGTGCCGCCGCCAGTGGCGGTGCTCAGCCCGGCCGGCCCGCCGGTGCCCACCAGCCGTAGCGCCTCGCCGGCCAGCAACGGCCCGAGCAGGGCGGCCGGGAGGACGACCAGGGTCGCCTCGCGGGCGGCGAGGCCAGCCAGCTGGCGGCGCGCGGCGCCCCGGGCCCGCAGCAGCGCGGTCTGGCCCCGCCGGTCCTCGTGCAGCAGCGCGGCGACCAGCACCAGCGCGTACCCGCCGAGGACCACGATCAGCAGCAGCGGGGTGGCCAGCGCGGAGCGGCCCACCAGGTCGGCCCGGGCGATCCGGTCGATCAGCCGCTCCATCGACGTGACGGTGCGGGCGGAGGAGCCGAGGTCGGCCGCCTCGGGCACCTCGGCCACCGCCTCGGCCAACGCCTTGCGCAGCTCGGGCAGGCGGCCGATGCCGGCCGCCACGAGATCCGGTTCGACCACCCAGGACGCCGAGACCGAGCCCGGGAAGGTCGCCTCGAAGTCGGCCCGGTCCAGCACGAACGGCCCGTACGAGCTGCCGGAGTCGGCGCTGCTGCCCGCGCCCACCCCGGGTGCCAGCTGCCAGTACGGGTCGGTCGTGTCGCGCGGTCGCCAGGTGCCGGCGAGCACCACCTCGCTGGACCGCTCGGTGGCCCGGTCGCGCAGCGGCACCCGGTCGCCCGGGGTGAGGCCCAGCGCGCCGGCGACCTTCTCGGGCAGCGTCACCTGCGCCGGCACCGCCCCCGCGGTAGGCCAGGCGCCGCTGGTGAGGTCCGCGTGGGCGGGCAGGTCGTCCAGCGTGGCGAGGTTGGCGAAGATCGGGTCGTCGTCGGTCCGGACCACCGAACCGAGGTCGCCGGTGAGTTCCCGGCCGGTGCCGTAGCGGGCCCCGGTGACCGCGAACGGGGCGTCGCCGAGGGCGGCGGCGAAACCGTCCCGGATGGCCCGGTCGCGGGTGGTGTACTCGGCGACGTCCTTGCCGCCGGAGCCGGTCACCAGCAGGCTGCGCTCCTCCATGGGTGCCCGGGCGAGCAGGGCCTGCTGCCCCGCCTCGACCGCCCGCCGGCTGTAGTCGGAGAGCCCGGTGACCAACGCGACCGCGACCAGTGCCGCCACCACGGCGGCGGCCAGCAGACCCCGCGCCGCTCGGGCCCGCCTCCACACCAGCTTCATCCGACGCCCTCCCCTGGCCCCCGTCGGGCCGACGAACAGCTAGAGCGGCGACGGGTCGGGAAAGGTTCGCGGCCGTTACTTGATCGTTACCCGACGCTTCCCGGCTCGGCCGGCTCGCCCGACCGCCCGGAGGTCGCCGGGTCGGCGCATTTCGGACCTGGGCGGATCCCGCCGGGTCGGGGCCGCGGAGGTCGTCGAGGCGCCGGGGCGGGTGCGGCCGGGCGCTGGTCCCGGGCTGCTTGGATGGTCGGCATGGAGACCCCCCTCACCGTCCTGCTGCTGGGCGTCGTCGCGCTGCTCATCGCGCTGCTGGCCCGCACCCCGCAGCAGTCGCACACGGCGTACCGGCTCGGGCAGATCGAGCGCCGCCTGCAGCTCGTGATGGACCACCTGGGCGTGCAGGATCCGAACCCGGTGCCGGTGGAGGTCCGGGAACACCTGGCCCGGGGCGACAAGATCAAGGCGATCGCCGCGTACCGGAAGCTGACCGGCGCCGACCTGCGCACCGCCAAGGCCGCCGTGGAGAGCTTCGCCGGCCCCCGCTGACGGCGTGATCCAACCCGCTGACGGTCGGACGATCACGAATCGCGGGGGCGGTCGCGGTCCTTGGAGGGTTGGACGCGCTTCGGTTCACCCGGCATCTTGGGGTGGTCGGGCGGGTAGGGCATGTCGCCCTGGCCGGCGGCGGCGTCCCGCTCGGCCCACTCCAGCAGCGGGGTGATGTCCCAGGCCGCGTCGTCGATGCCGGCGTGCGGGTCGCCCCGCTCGGCCAGCCGGGCCGGCACGGTACGCAGGTCGAAGTCGTCCGGGTCGACGTCGGGCAGCTCGTCCCAGCCGACCGGGGTGGAGACGGTGGCCCGGGCGTTGGCCCGCAGCGAGTAGGCGCAGGCGATGGTGCGGTCCCTCGCCATTTGGTTGTAGTCGACGAAGACCCGGGTGCCGCGCTCCTCCTTCCACCAGGCCGTGGTGACCAGCTCCGGCCGGCGGCGTTCCAGCTCGCGGGCCAGCGCGATGGTGGCCCGGCGCACCTCGACGAACGTCCAGCGCGGCTGGATCCGCAGGTAGACGTGCACGCCCCGGCCACCGGAGGTCTTCGGCCAGCCGGTGACGCCCAGCTCGTCGAGGATGGCGCGCAGCTCACCCGCGGCGGCGGCCGCGTCGGCGAAGTCGGTGCCGGGCTGGGGATCGAGATCGACGCGCAGCTCGTCGGGGCGGTCGACCTCGGCCGCGCGGACCGGCCACGGGTGGAACACGACGGTGCCCATCTGCGCGGCCCAGGCCACGTGGGCCAGGTCGGCCGGGCAGAGCTCGGCCGCCTTCCGCCCGCTCGGGAAGCTGATCTCGGCGGTCGCCACCCACGGCGGTACGCCCCGGGCGGGCACCCGCTTCTGGAAGAACATCTCGCCCTCGATGCCCTCGGGGAAGCGTTGCAGCGTCGTCGGGCGGTCGCGCAGGGCGCGCATGATCCCGTCGCCGACGCCGAGGTAGTAGTGGAAGACGTCCGCCTTGGTGAAGCCGCGCTGCGGGAAGATGACCCGGTCGGGGCTGGTCAGCCGGACGGTGTGCCCGGCCACGTCGAATTCTTCGGCCGCTGCCTTCGTGCCACCCATTGCGCGACCATATGCCACCGGTCCGACGACCGACGTACCGTTGGCGGGTGAGTCTCGACGACACCGAACTGCCCCGCACCGAGGACGAGTGGCGGGTCCGGCTCAGCCCCGAGGAGTTCCGGGTGCTGCGCGAGGCCGGCACCGAGGCCCCGTGGACCGGCGAGTACGTGGACACCAAGACGCCGGGCGTCTACCACTGCCGGGCCTGCGGGCTGGAACTCTTCGCCAGCGACACCAAGTTCGACTCGCACTGCGGCTGGCCGAGCTTCGACGACGCCATCCCCGGCCGGGTCAAGGAGATCGAGGACCGCAGCCTCGGCATGGTCCGCACCGAGATCCGCTGCGCCCGCTGCGACAGCCACCTCGGGCACGTCTTCCGGGGCGAGGGCTTCACCCCGAAGGACACCCGGCACTGCGTCAACTCGGTCTCCATCCGGCTGGAGCCGCGCTGACCGGCGGCCGGCGCGGGTCGGCTGTCGGAGCGGGATGAGCCTCCGCGACGTACGTCGGCTGGCCGCGACCGGCCCCGACCACGCCGCCGCCCGCCCTGGGGTCGGGTGACTAGCGGCTCACCCGCCGGCGGCCGGCCGCCGGGCCATCAGCTCGACCTGGGCGGTGCGCGACTGCTCGACGCGCCGGGCGAGGTCGGCCACCTCCGGGGCGACCGCTGTCGCCCGGTGCGCCCGGGCGAGGTCGGCGGCCGCCTGCTGGTGCGCGGAGAGCACCTCGCGCAGCACCCGGTCGACGTCGGCCCCGGTGGCGGAGCGCAGCCGGTCCAGGTCGGCCGCGTCGGCGTGCCCGGCGTGGTCGTGCCGGCCGGCGGTCGCGGCCGGGTCGGCGGCGCGCAGCCAGCCGCGCATGATGGTCAGCTCGTCCGACTCGGTCGTCTCGATCGCGGCGACCAGGGTGCGCAGCTCGCCGTCGGTCAGCCGGTCCCGCACCAGCCGGACGATCTCCAGCGTCCGCTCGGTGTGCGCCACCATCATGGTCAGGAACACCACGTCGAGGCCGCGGACGGCGGCGCTCGCCGTTCCGGCGGCCGCGGGGGCGCCCGCCGGTGGCGGTGCGGGGTCGGCGGCGCAGCCGGTGACCAGCAGCAGGCCGAGCAGCGCGGCGAGGCCCGCGGGGCGACGCCGGCCGGTGGCCCGGTCGCCCCGTCGGGCAGTGGCGGGTGCGGCGCACGCGGGCACGGGCCGCACCCGTACGGTCAGATCCGGGTCCACAGCGCCGGTACGTTCGGCGGTTCCCAGCCGGGCAGAGCGGTGTGCGCCTGCCGGCAGCGGTAGCTCTGCCCGTTGTAGGTGACCTGGTCACCGACCTGGTAGGCGCTACCGGCCGTCCAGCTGCCGCCCGGGGCCGGCGGGCTGGTGGGCGACGTCGGCGTCGGGGTGGGCGACGCGGTCGGCGGCGGGGTCGGCGTGGGGCTGGGCGTCGGGCCGCCGCCGCCACCGATCTGCAGGTCCACGCAGGAGTAGAAGGCGTTGGCGGTGTCGGCGATGTTCCAGATCGCGAGGACCTTCTGCCGGCCCGAGTAGCCGCCCAGGTTGACGGTGTGCGACACGGTGGAGCCGGGCTGCTGCCCGCCACCGTTGAAGACGGCGATCCGGCTGCCGCCGATGTAGTACTCCCAGTTGCTGGTGGCGTGCCGGGCGGTGTTGACCCAGGTGAAGGTCACCGAACTGCCGACCGAGGTGGCCGGCCAGCCCCGGCTGTCGTCGTTGAGGACGGCGAAGTGGGCGATGTTGGCGTGGCAGTTGCGCAGCCCCTTCGGGCCCTCGACGCTCTGCGGCTCGTACTTGATCTGACCGCAGTCCGGGACCCGGTTCTGCGCACAGAGTGCCTGCCGGCTGGGCGGTGACGAGACGTAGCCGTGCGCCTGCGCGGGGGCGGCGACGGCGAGCGAGGACGCGACGGCGCCCGCCGCCACGAGCGGGACGGTGATTCTTCGACGCATGCTGGCAACTCCCTCGGCTCGGGCCTGCGGTGGTGTGCCAACAACGTAAATTAAACCTTGTTAACAGTAAAGACTCCTGTCGATAAAATCATCGACATCGCTCAACTTCTCACGAGCCGTGGCGGGACGGCTCCCGCGGGTGAACCGAGTCAGAGCCGCAACAGTCCGCCCCGCTCGTCGACCTCGTCGGCGGAGTCGTCGTCGAGCCACACCCCGCCGGTGGCGAGGTACCGGAACCGGTACTCCCCCGGACCGAGCTTCACCGTCACCGTCCGGGTGCCGTCCCGGCGGGCCACCAGTTCGTGCCGGCCGGGCTGCCAGTCGTTGAAGCAGCCGACGACGCTCACCGTGCCGGGCGGGGTGTCCCGGGGCAGGCAGAAGGTGACCCGGGTCTGGTTGCCGAAGAGCCGGTTGCGCTTGATCACGTGTTCCTCCGGGGGTCGGGCGGTCCAGCAGGTACAACGCCCGACACGCCGGGAGCGACACGCCGCCGACCGACCCTCGTTCGCCCGTTTCGTCCCGTCCAACCGGCCGGTGCCGCACGCTGGAGGAAACGGTCGAGTTCGGAGGGATCTGTCGTGGCAACCTGCGAGGTCTGCGGTAACGACTACTGGATGGCGTTCGAGGTGCGGACGGTCAGCGGCGACGTGCACACCTTCGACTGCTTCGAGTGCGCGGCGCACAAGCTCGCCCCGATCTGCGAGCACTGCCAGATCAAGATCATCGGTCACGGCGTGGAGGTCTCCGGCCGCTTCTTCTGCTGCGCCCACTGCGCCCGCGCCGAGGAGGGCGCCCAGGGTGCCGAGATCCGCGACGCCGTCGGCGCCCGCCCCGCCTGATGGGATTGTCGTAGCCAGCCGACACTCATGATCGTCTGTCCGGTAGCAGGACGACCCGCCGGAGGTGCACCTGCCCAGGATCAGACGATCAAGGACTGGCGTGGGGGCGGAACTAGGATCGCGGGATGCCGTCGTTGAGTATCGAGGTCCGGGCCGCCCGCTTCGCCGACCTGGACGCCCGCACCTTCCACGACCTGCTGCGGCTGCGCATCGACGTGTTCGTGGTCGAGCAGCGGTGCCCGTACCCGGAACTCGACGGTCGGGACGTCGAGCCCGGCACCCGGCACCTCTGGCTGGAGCACGACGGGGTGCCGCTGGCGTACCTGCGGATCCTGGCCGACCCGGACGGCGTGGCCCGGATCGGCCGGGTGGTGGTGGCGCCGGAGGCCCGCGGCGGCGGCCACGCCGGCCGGCTGATGGCCGCGGCGCTCGCCGAGGTCGGCAACCGGCCCTGCGTGCTGGAGGCGCAGTCCCATTTGGTCGACTTCTACGCCCGGCACGGCTTCACCGTCAGCGGGCCGGAGTACGTCGAGGACAGCATCCCGCACACCCCGATGCGCCGGGAGTCGATTGACGGCTGACGATCGGTGTGGCAGCCTGCCGGGCAGCGCCACACGAGAGCCACGGGAGCCACGCGAGCGCCGGGAGGGGCAACTCCGGGCCGTCCGGGCGTCGTCGTCCGACCTCTGCCCTGGGGGCTCCCCTTGTCCACTCAGCTCCGAAAACCACGCGTCCTGTGGCTGCTCGCCGTCGCGGCGGCCGCCGTCCTCCTGCTGACCACGGCGCTGGCCAACCCGGTCTCCGCACACGGCTCCGTGGTCGACCCCGCGTCCCGCAACTACGGCTGCTGGCAGCGCTGGGGCAGCGACTTCCAGAATCCCCGGATGGCCACCGAGGACCCGATGTGCTGGCAGGCCTGGCAGGCCAATCCGAACGCCATGTGGAACTGGAACGGCCTGTTCCGCGAAGGCGTCGCCGGCAACCACCAGGCGGCCATCCCGAACGGCCAGCTGTGCAGCGGCGGCCGCACCGAGGGCGGGCGGTACAACGCGCTCGACACGGTCGGCGCCTGGAAGACCACGCCGGTGTCGAACAGCTTCCGGGTCCGCCTGTACGACCAGGCCAGCCACGGCGCCGACTACATCCGGGTGTACGTGACCCGGCAGGGCTTCGACGCGCTCACCGAGCCGCTCGGCTGGGACGACCTGGAACTGGTCGGCCAGATCGGCAACACCCCGGCGTCGCAGTGGAAGCCGGAGACCAACGGTGTCTCCATCGAGATCCCGGCGAACGCGCCGGGTCGCACCGGCCGGCACATCGTGTACACCATCTGGCAGGCCAGCCACCTCGACCAGTCGTACTACCTGTGCAGCGACGTCGACTTCTCCGGTGGCGGCGGGCCCACCACGCCGCCGCCGACCACCCCGCCACCCACCACGCCGCCGCCCACCACTCCCCCGCCGACCACCCCGCCGCCGGCCGGAGCGTGCACGGCGACGTACCGGGTCACCGGGCAGTGGGCCGGCGGCTTCCAGGGTGAGGTGCAGGTGACCAACGGCGGATCGCCGATCAGCGGCTGGTCGGTGACCTGGACGTACGCCGACGGCCAGCAGGTCAGCTCGGCGTGGAACGCCACGGTCGACACCAGCGGAAACCGGATCGTCGCACGCAACGTCGGATACAACGGCAGCCTCGGCGCCGGGGCGAGCACCACCTTCGGCTTCCTCGGCTCGTGGAACGGCAGCAGCAACACCGCACCGATGCTCACCTGCACGACGGGCGGCTGATCCCCGGCCGGGGCCGCGTCCCCCTGCCTCCGGACGCGGCCCCGGCCGGCCAGCGCGGCCCACACCATCGGGCGCGGTCAGCCGGGCCGGCCGGCCAGCCGGTCGAACCGGAGGTGCGACACCATCGCCGGATCCGGTCCGGGCCGTCGCCCGGCACGCGACGCGGCCGCCGGACGGAACTCAGACCAGGCAGTTGACGATGTCGGCGATGGACCGGCGGCGACCGGTGTAGAACGGGATCTCCTCCCGGACGTGCCGGCGGGCGCCCGAGGCACGGAGGTCGCGCATCAGGTCGACGATCCGGTGCAGCTCGTCGGCCTCGAAGGCGAGCATCCACTCGTAGTCGCCGAGCGCGAACGAGGCGACCGTGTTGGCCCGCACGTCCGGGTACCCGCGCGCCATCCGGCCGTGCTCGGCGAGCATCTCGCGCCGCTCCGCGTCCGGCAGCAGGTACCACTCGTAGGAGCGGACGAACGGGTAGACGCAGAGGTAGGCGCGGGCCTCCTCGCCGGCCAGGAACGCCGGGATGTGGCTCTTGTTGAACTCGGCCGGCCGGTGCAGCGCCATCTGCGACCAGACCGGGGTGAGCGCGCGGCCCAGCGTGGTCCGGCGGAACCGCAGGTACGCGTCCTGGAGCGCGTCGCTGGACTCGGCGTGCCACCAGATCATCAGGTCCGCGTCGGCGCGCAGCCCGGCCACGTCGTAGGTGCCCCGGATCACCACGTCCTTGCCGGCCAACTCCTCGAAGAGCGCCTCGACCTCGCCGGTGACGTTGTCCCGCAGCGACGGCAGCGGACTGCTGGCCCGGAACACCGACCACATCGTGTAGCGGATGGTCGCGTTCAGCTCGCGCAGCCGGGCCGCGTTGGTCTGCTCGGTCATCTCGCCGATCCCTCCAGTGCTGTGATGATCTCGTCGGCCGCCGTCGCCCCGGAGCGCACGCAGACCGGGATGCCGACCCCGTCGTACGCGGCGCCGGCCAGCGCCAGGGTGGGGTGCCCCACCCGCAGGGCCGCCCGGGCGGCGGCGACCCGGCCGGCGTGCCCGGGCGTGTACTGGGGCAACGCACCGCCCCACCGCTGCACGTGCCCGTCCACCGGGGCGGGCAGCGGAACGCCGAGCACCGCCGACAGCTCCCGGTGCACGGTCGCCGCCAGGTCCTCGTCCGTACGCTGCAGCAACGTCTCCTCGCCGTACCGGCCGACCGAGGCGCGGACCAGCGCCAGCCCGTCCGGCCGGCGCAGGTGCCCCCACTTGGTGGTGAAGAACGTGGACGCCTTGATCAGCAACCCCTCGGTGCTCGGCACCAGGAAGCCGGACAGCTCCGGCAGCTCCGGCTCGGGCAGCGCCAGGGTGACCAGCGCGACGCTGGCGTAGTCCAGCCCGCCGACGGTGTCCGCCAGCTCCGGCGCGGGCCCGGCGAGCAGCCGGGCGGCCGGGCGGGCCGGCACGGCGAGCACCACCGCGTCGACCTCGACCTGCTCCGCGTCCCGGGTCGGGCCGACGGTCAGCCGCCAGCCGTCCGGCGTCGGGTGCAGCTCGCGGACGGCCGCGTTCCGGCGGAGCGTCGCACCGCTGGCCCGGGCCGCCGCCTCGACCAGGGTGCCGAGCCCGCCGGCCAGGGTGCCGAAGACCGGGGCGCCGGGTGCGCGCGGCGCGGCGGCCTGCGCGGCCCGGACGGCGCCGACCAGGGTGTGCTCCACCCGGGCGGCGCGGGCCAGCGCGGGCATCGTGGTGACCAGCGACAGGTCGTCGGCCCGGCCGGCGTACACCCCGCCCAGCATCGGGTCGACCAGCCGGTCGACCACCTCGTCGCCGAACCGGGACCGGACCAGCGCGCCGACGCTGACGTCGGCGTCCGGACCGAGCAGCGGACGGCCCTCGTCCCGGTCGGCCGCCGCGTCCGGTCGGGCCACCGTGGTCACCGTGGCCAGGTCCCCGGGTACGCCGACCAGGGTGCCGCCCGGGATGGGCCGCAGCTGTCCGGCCAGGGCGAGCGCGGCCCGCCCGACCGTGGGGTGCACGATCCGGTCGGTCAGCCCGAGCCGGCGGACCAGGGCGACCGCGGCGGACTCGCCGCCGGCCGGGTCGCGCATCAGGAAGGACTCGGCGCCGAACTCCACCGGCTGGCCGGCCAGCTCGCCGGTGCGCAGCTTCCCGCCGAGCGCGCCGGACTGCTCGTACACGGTGATCTCGGTGCCGTCCGGGGCGCGGTCGCGCAGCTGGACCGCGGCGGCCAGACCGGCGATCCCGCCGCCCACCACCGCCACCCGCCACGGCTGCGCCACCGGGCTCAGCTCCCGTCGGCCGGGCGTGCGGACAGCTCGTGCACCAGCGCGACCACCCGGGTCAGCACGTCGGGATCGGTCTCCGGCAGCACGCCGTGGCCGAGGTTGAACACGTGCCCGGGGGCGGCCCGCCCCTCGGTCAGGATCCGCCGCACCTCGGCCTCGACCACCGGCCACGGGGAGAGCAGCACGGCCGGGTCGAGGTTGCCCTGCACGGCCTTGTCGGGGCCGATCCGCCGGGTCGCGGTGTCCAGCGGCGTACGCCAGTCGACGCCGACCACGTCCGCGCCGGCCTCGCCCATCGCGGTGAGCAGTTCGGCGGTGCCCACCCCGAAGTGGATCCGCGGCACGCCGGCGTCGGCCAGGCCGGAGAGCACCGCCGTCGAGTGCGGCAGCACGTAGCGGCGGTAGTCGGCCTCCGACAGCGCGCCGGCCCAGGAGTCGAAGAGCTGCACGGCGGAGACCCCGGCGTCCACCTGGACCCGCAGGAAGGCCAGGGTCACCTCGGCCAGCCGGGCGCAGAGCGCGTGCCACAGCTCCGGGTCGCCGTACATCAGCGCCTTGGTCTTCGCGTGGGTGCGCGACGGGCCGCCCTCGACCAGGTAGCTGGCCAGCGTGAACGGCGCCCCGGCGAAGCCGATCAGCGGGGTGTCGCCGAGCTCGGCGACCAGCAACCGGACCGCCTCGTCCACGTAGGAGACGTCGGCCCGGGTGATCGGGCGGATCCGCTCGACGTCGTCGGCGGTGCGCACCGGCTCGGCCACCACCGGCCCGGTGCCGGGCACGATGTCCAGGTCGACCCCGGCGGCGGCGACCGGCACCACGATGTCGCTGAACAGGATGGCGGCGTCCACCCGGTGCCGGCGCACCGGCTGGAGGGTGATCTCGGCCACCAGCTCGGGGCGGCGGCAGGATTCCAGCATCCCCACGTTGGCCCGGATCTCCCGGTACTCCGGCAGCGACCGGCCGGCCTGACGCATGAACCAGACCGGGGTGTGCGGGCCCGGCCGGCGCCGGCAGGCCCGGACGAAGGGCGAGTCGGCCGGTCCGCCGGGGCGGGGTGCCTCGTCTCGGGCGGCGGTGCCCGTGGTGTCGGTGGTCATCGCGGCCATCGTGCCACGGTGCCCGCTGTCGCCCGCGCCCACCGCCGCCTTTTGTGATGTGGAACGAGGGGGCCGAACGCCTCTGGTCGGCCGGGCCGGCCCGGTGCGCGGCCGCCCCGCTCGGCGTGCCGTCCCGGTCGTCGGCCGGACGCGGGCATAGGCTGCCGGCATGGCCCCCCCGATCGCGCTTCCGGAGACCTTCGCCCGCGCGGTCGCCGGGTTGCGGTCGGCGGCACCCCGGCCCGAGATCGTGCTCGAGGAGGTGGGCGCGCCGCAGCGGCTCGCCCCGTACGCCTTCGCGCTCTCCGCGGCCGTGCTGCGCGACGGCGACGAGGTGGCCGCCGGGCGGCTGATCCTGCTGCACGACCCGGCCGGCCACGAGGCCTGGCAGGGGACGCTGCGACTGGTCACCTACGTGACCGCCGAGCTGGAGGTCGACCTGGCGGCCGACCCGCTGCTGCCCGGGGTGGGCTGGACCTGGCTGACCGACGCCCTGGACGCCCAGGACGCCCGGCACCGGGCGATCGGCGGCACGGTCACCCAGACCATGTCGACCCGGTTCGGCGAGCTGGCTGGCCCGCCTGCGGCCGGCGACATCGAGATCCGCGCCTCCTGGACGCCGGTGGACGACGACCTGGCCCCGCACCTGCTCGCCTGGTGCGCGCTGCTCGCCTCGACCGCGGGCCTGCCGCCGCCCGGGGTGACCGCCCTGCCCGAGCGGCGCCCCGCCGGCGCCGCCTGACCCCGCCGGTCGTGGCGTGCGGCGCACCGCAGGCCCACGACCGACGTGCCGGGTCAGACCCGCCGGGTCAGAGGTAGTCCTCGGCCTCGTTGCAGACCTTGTCCAGGCCCTTGTTGGCCTTGTCGAAGGCGGCACGGTTGCCGGTGGCGGCCGCGTTCAGCGCGGTGGTGAGCTTGTCCAGGCAGGTCGCGATGATCTTCTTCTGCCGGGCCTGCTCGTCGCGGTCGTTACGGGTGCCGGTCAGGTCCTGCTCGGTGTCGGCCAGCTTGTCCTGCACGCTCTGCAGGTCGGCCTTGAGCTTCTCGATCTCCGTGGCGTTCGCCGCGATGGTGCCGTCCCGCTGGCTGACCTGGCTGGCCATCTGCTTCTCGGTCCGGTCCAGCTTGCCGCTGGTGGTGACGAAGAGGCCGGTCATCACCCCGCCGAGGACGAAGAGCAGGCCGGCCACCACGGCCAGGACCAGCACGGTGCGCCCCTTCGCGGCGGCCGGTGCGGCGCCGTACGGCGGCACCGAACCGGGCGGCCCGGACATCGGCGGGCCGGACATGGGCGGGCCGGACATCGGCGGGCCGGACATCGGCGGCGCGGACATCGGCTGGCCGTACCCCGGCCCGGAGGCGGCCGGCGCGGCGGCCGGGCCGCCGTAGGACGCGCCGGTCGGGGCGTACCCGGTCGGGGCGGGAGCGGTGGCGGGCGGCGCCGGGGGCGTGGACTGCGGAACGCCGGCGTACTGCTGCGGCGCGGGCTGGCCGGCGCCGTACACGGTGCCGCCCGCGGGCGGCTGACCGGGCGCGGCCGGCGGCTGCGGCGGGTACGGCGGCGGGTAGCCGCCCGGCCCGGTCGGTGGCTGGGACATCTCTGCTCTTCCTCCAGGTGCGCGTGGTCCGGGCAGGGTGGGCCCGCCGGACCGGGATCGGTACGGGTCGGTGGCTGACCGGGGTCAGCAGATCTTGAAGCCGTCGCAGGCGGTCTTGATCGGTACGGCGAGACCGATGCCCTCGGCGTCCCGGGCCTTGGCGGTGGCGATGCCGACCACCTGCTTGCTGCCGTTGACCACCGGGCCGCCGGAGTTGCCGGGGTTGATCGGCGCGTCGAACTGGATCACCGGGCCGTCGCCGCCCTCGGCCTTGCGGAACGCGCTCACCACACCGGTGGTGACGCTGTCCTCCAGCCCGAGCGGGGCGCCGACCACGACGATCTGCTGGCCGGACTTCACCGCGGCGGGGGCCGCCACCAGCCCGGTGAACTTGCTGGTGGTGCGCAGGTGGGCGATGTCGTTGGCCTCGTCGACCTTGACGATGGTGGCGGGGAAACGCTGGTCGGTGCGCTCCAGGAAGACCTCCCGGCCACCGCCGTCCCAGACCGCCTCCACCACGTGGAAGTTGGTGAACAGGTTCGTGCCGCCGCCGGCGGCCGGCTTGCCGATCGCGAACGCGGTGCCGGTGAACTGACCGGCCCGCACCCGGAACACGCTGGGCAGCACCGCGCTGGCGACCGCCTCCGGGTTGAACGCGGCACCGGCCTGCTTCTCCAGCGCTCCCGCCCGCTGCTCCAGCCCGTCGAACCGGGTGCCGTCGGCGGCCTGGGCGCTGTCCAGCCGGCGCCCGGTGTCGCCGAGCCGGTCGGAGAGCAGGTGGATCTGGATCGCCTGGACGATGGTCGCCACGGCCAGCACGGCCACCAGCACCGCGAGCGTGATGGTGCGCCAGCGGCCTGGGCGGGGAGCGGCCGGGACCGCCCCCGACCAGGCATCGCCGCCGGCGGTCGGCAGGCCCGACGATCCGGCCGGCGGGTAGGTCGGGCCGGCGGCGGGCGGGTAGGCAGGTCCGGCCGGCGGCGGGTAGCCCGCTCCGGCGGGCGGATAGGTCGGCGTCGGCGGGTTGCCCGGGCCGGCCGCCGGCGGCTGACCGGGCGCGGCGGCCGACGAGGTGCCCGGCGAGCTGCCGGCGCCGCCGGCCGGCGGATAGCCGGACCGGGTGCCGGGACCGGCGGCCGGCGAAGGGCCGGTGGTCGGCGGGTAGCTGGGCGGGGTGCCGGGGCTGCCGGCCGGCGGATGGCCGGGCGCGGCGGCGGGCGGGTAGGCCGGGCTGGCGGCCGGCGGCGCACCGGCCGATCGGCCCCACTGCCCCTGCTGCGGCGGGGACCAACCGCCCCCGGCCGGCGGGGCGGCCGGCTGACCCGCGGGGTACGCCGCGGCGGGCGGCCGGGGCGGCTCGACCCGGGGCGGCAGTGGGCCGGGCCGGCCGTAACTCCCGTCCGGCGGCGCGCCGCCCGAGCCGTCGCCCCCCGCCGGTCCGGTACCCGCCGACCCGTAGCCCGCAGTCATGTTCGCCACGCCCTCCCCCGTAGCCGCCCCCAGTGGCCGCCGCCCCGGCTGGGAAACACGCACCAGCGGGGCGGCCGGATGGACCGTACCTGCGCGATCGGGGTTTGTCTTCCCCGATGTCCGGCCCGTCGGGACGCCTGAGGGTCACCTGACCGACACACGCCGGACCCCGGCTGCACCCGCGGAATCCGGTGGCGCACTAGGGTTGTCAGGTGACCGACGAACCACCCCTGCGCCGTCGGGCCGCCGAAAGCCGTACGGGAAACGCACCGCACGACCCGCCGTCGGCCCGGCCGGAGCCGGCGGACGCGGGAGACGACCCGACCGCCGGCGGGCCCGTACCGCTGACCGCTCCGCGGGAGGGCACCCCTGAGCCGGTGGCCACGCAGCGCGAGCTTGACGAGGTCGTGGCCCGTTTCGCGGCGGGCACCGGCCCGGTCGCCCTGGACGCCGAGCGCGCCTCGGGCTACCGCTACAGCCAGCGTGCCTACCTGGTCCAGTTGCGCCGTGCCGGCGCCGGCACGGCGCTGGTCGACCCGCTGCCGCTGCCCGACCTGACCGCCCTCGACGAGGTCATCGGCGAGGCCGAATGGGTGCTGCACGCGGCCAGCCAGGACCTGCCCTGCCTGGCCGAGCTCGGGTTGCGTCCGCGCCGGCTCTTCGACACGGAACTGGCCGCCCGGCTGGCCGGATTCGAGCGGGTCGGCCTGGCCGCACTGACCGAGCAGCTACTCGGGTTCAGCCTGGAGAAGCACCACTCGGCAGCCGACTGGTCGACCCGGCCGCTGCCGGAGTCGTGGCTGACCTACGCCGCGCTCGACGTGGAACTGCTCACCGACCTGCGCGACGCGCTCGACGCGGAGCTGACCCGGCAGGGCAAGAGCGAGTGGGCGGCCGAGGAGTTCGCCGCGCTGGTGCGCACGGGCGCCCGGCCGCCGCGGGTGCGCGCCGAGCCCTGGCGGCGCACCTCCGGCATCCACCGGGTACGCGGCGCGCGGGCGCAGGCCCGGGTCCGCTCGATGTGGTACGCCCGGGACCAGATCGCGGCCCGGCGGGACGCGGCTCCGGGCCGGGTGCTGCCGGATTCGGCGATCATCGCGGCGGCCGAGCTGGACCCGAAGGACGAGCAGACCCTGCTCACCCTGCCCGGCTTCGGCGGCCGCTCGGTACGCCGACTGGCCCGCACCTGGCTGGCGGCGCTGGACGACGCCCGCCAGTTGCCGGACGACGCGCTGCCGGTGACGCCGGCGGCCGAGGGCCCGCCGCCGCCGCACCGCTGGGCGGAACGGGACCCGGTGGCGGCGGCCCGGCTGGTTCGGTGCCGGGAGGTGGTGACCCGGGTCGCCGGCGAGCACAACCTGCCGCCGGAGAACCTGATCGCCCCGGACTCGGTGCGCCGGCTGGCCTGGGTCCCGCCGGAGGAGATCACCGAGCAGGCGGTGGCGGACACGCTGCGCGGCTTCAACGCCCGCGAGTGGCAGATCCGCCTCCTCCTCCCCGCCCTCGCCGAAGCCCTCCAACCCCCACCCCCCACCACCCCCTAACCCCCGGCCCCCCGGCCCGACCGGCGTTGATCATGAGGTTGGCGGCAGTCACGGAGATCGACTCCGCCGCCAACCTCATGATCAACGGGGACAGGGCGGGTGGGAGGGGTGTGGGGTGGGCCACAGGGGGGGTGGTGTCGGGTTTGGTTACTGGCGAGTAGCATCCGAGGGACCACGCCCGTGCCGGCGACCTTCATTCGGCCCGCGCGCCGCCCGGCGGCGCGGCGACCGGATCATGGTCGAAAAGGAGGCTCTCAAGTGCCCCGTGAAGTTCGGGATGTCGTCTTCGTCGACGGCGTCCGTACCCCGTTCGGCAAGGCGGGTGGCATGTACGCCAACACCCGCGCCGACGACCTGGTGATCCGCTGCATCCGCGAGCTGCTGCGCCGCAACCCGCAGCTGCCGCCGGAGCGGGTCGAGGAGGTCGCCATCGCCGCCACCACGCAGATCGGCGACCAGGGCCTCACCATCGGCCGGACCGCCGCCCTGCTGGCCGGCCTGCCCAAGACCGTTCCCGGCTTCGCCATCGACCGGATGTGCGCCGGCGCGATGACCGCGGTGACCACCGTCGCCGGCGGCATCGCCATGGGTGCCTACGACATCGCCATCGCCGGCGGCGTGGAGCACATGGGCCGCCACCCGATGGGCGAGGGCGTCGACCCGAACCCGCGGATCATCGCCGAGAAGCTGGTCGACCCGTCCGCGCTGGTCATGGGCGCGACCGCGGAGAACCTGCACGACCGGGTCCCGCACATCACCAAGGAGCGCACCGACGCGTTCGCGCTCGCCTCGCAGCAGAAGACCGCGAAGGCGTACGCCAACGGCAAGCTCCAGCCCGACCTGGTGCCGGTCGCGATCCGCGACCCGGAGGCCGGCTGGGGACTGGCCACGGTGGACGAGGCGCCGCGGGACACCTCGATGGAGAAGCTCGCCACCCTGAAGACCCCGTTCCGCCCGCACGGCAAGGTGACCGCGGGCAACGCGGCCGGCCTGAACGACGGCGCCACCGCCAGCCTGCTGGCCGCCGAGGAGACCGCCCGCGAGCTGGGCCTGCCGGTCGCCATGCGGCTGGTGTCGTACGGCTTCGTCGGCGTCGAGCCCGAGGTGATGGGCGTCGGCCCGATCCCGTCGACCGAGAAGGCGCTGCGCATCGCCGGCCTGAGCATCGACGACATCGGCCTGTTCGAGCTGAACGAGGCGTTCGCCGTGCAGGTGCTCGCCTTCCTCGACCACTTCGGCATCGCCGACGACGACCCGCGGGTCAACCCGTGGGGCGGCGCGATCGCCATCGGCCACCCGCTGGCCTCCTCGGGCGTACGGCTGATGACCCAGCTCGCCCGGCAGTTCGCCGAGCACCCCGAGGTCCGCTACGGCCTCACCGCCATGTGCATCGGCATCGGCATGGGCGGCACCGTGATCTGGGAGAACCCCCACTGGGAGGGCAACAAGTGAGCGCGCTCGCGGCACCGAACGAGGTCGTCACCAAGGCGCTGCTGCGCCAGGTGAACGTGCCGGGGCTGGACCGGCCGGCCGCCCTGATCACCCTGGACAACGGCTTCGACCACACCAAGCCGAACACCTTCGGGCCGGGCGGCCTGACCAGCCTCGACGAGGCGATCACCGCCGCGCTGGCGGCGAACCCGGCGTTCATCGCGGTCACCGGCAAGCCGTACGTCTTCTGCGTGGGCGCCGACATCGTCGGCCTGCCGGCGCTGGCCGACCGCGAGCAGGCGCTGGAGATCGGCCGGCTCGGCCACCGGGTCTTCGCCCGGCTCAAGGACAGCCAGATCCCGACCTTCGCGTTCGTCAACGGCGCGGCCATGGGCGGCGGCCTGGAGCTGGCCCTGCACTGCCACTACCGGACCCTCTCCGGCGGCGCCGCGGCGCTGGCCCTGCCCGAGGTCTCGCTCGGCCTGGTGCCCGGCTGGGGCGGCACCCAGCTGCTGCCGAACCTGATCGGCATCCCGGCCGCGACCCAGGTGATCATCCAGAACCCGCTGATGCAGAACAAGATGCTCAAGCCGAAGCAGGCTGCCGAGCTGGGCATCGCGGACGTGCTGCTGGAGCCGGCGGACTTCCTGGAGCGGTCGCTGGAGTGGGCCGCCGGCGTGGTCCGCGGCGAGGTCACGGTGACCCGGCCCGAGGTCGACAAGGACATGTGGGCGGGCGTGCTCTACTTCGCCCGGCAGACCCTCGACCAGCGGCTGCACGGCGCGGTCCCGGCCGCGTACAAGGCGCTGGACCTGCTGGAGACGGCGAAGGACGCGGACTTCGTCACCGGCACCGCCGCCGAGGACGAGGCGCTGGCCGACCTGGTCTTCTCCGAGGAGCTGCGCAGCGGCCTGTACGCCTTCGACCTGGTGCAGCGGCGGGCCAAGCGGCCGGCCGGCGCGCCGGACAAGGGCCTGGCCCGCCCGGTCACCAAGGTCGGCATCGTCGGCGCCGGCCTGATGGCCAGCCAGCTCGCGCTGCTGTTCGCCCGCCGCCTCCAGGTGCCGGTGGTGATGACCGACCTCGACCAGTCCCGGGTCGACAAGGGTGTCGGCTACGTGCACACCCAGATCGAGAAGGCCGTCAGCAAGGGCCGGATGGACAAGGGCACCGCCGCCAAGCTGTACGGCCTGGTCAGCGGTTCGGTGGACAAGTCCGTCTTCGCCGACGCCGACTTCGTCATCGAGGCCGTCTTCGAGGACCTGAACGTCAAGAAGCAGGTCTGGGCCGAGCTGGAGAAGATCGTCAAGCCAGAGGCGGTGTTGGCCACCAACACCTCCAGCCTGTCGGTCACCGCGATGGCCGCCGACCTGGAGCACCCGGAGCGGGTGGTCGGCTTCCACTTCTTCAACCCGGTGGCGGTGCTGCCGCTGCTGGAGATCGTTCGGGGCGAGCGCACCGACGACGCCACGCTGGCCACCGCGTTCGCGGTCGGCAAGCAGCTGCGGAAGTCCTGCGTGCTGGTCAAGGACGCCCCGGCATTCGTGGTCAACCGGCTGCTCACCCGCTTCCTCGGCACGGTCTTCGCCGCCGTGGACGCGGGCACCCCGCTGGAGGTGGCGAACAGCGCGCTGGACCCGCTGGGCCTGCCGATGCGCCCGCTCGCCCTGCTCCAGCTGGTCGGGCCGGCCGTGGCGTACCACGTCGGTGGCACCCTGCACGGCGCGTTCCCGGACCGGTTCGGGGTCAGCGAGAACCTCAAGCGGATCGCCGACTCCGGCCAGCCGATCGTGGTCGACGACGAGGTCAACGCCGAGGTGGCGAAGCTGCTGGTGGTCGGCGACCAGCCGCTGACCGCCGAGCAGGTACGGCAGAACGCGCTCGACGCGCTGGCCGAGGAGATCCGGCTGATGCTCGACGAGGGCGTGGTGGCCGAGGCGCAGGACATCGACCTGTGCATGATTCTCGGCGCCGGCTGGCCGTTCCACCTGGGCGGCGTGACGCCGTACCTGGACCGCACCGGCACCAGCGAGCGGGTCACCGGCCGGCGGTTCCTGCCGCGCGGAGCCGCCAGCCTGCCCGCCTGATCCCCCCCGCTCCCCCGCGACCGCGGTGGTCGGTCGCGTCCTCGACGGACGCGATCGGTCACCGCGGTCGTCTTTCCCACCGTGTCGGTAGCCGGGCAGCGCCGTCTTGATCGGCGTCACTAGGATCGCTCCGACTCGACAGATCTGGAGCTGACTGATGTCCCAACCGCCGGCCAGTCCCTACGGGGACCACGGCTCGTACCCGCCCCCGTCCGGGGGCTACCCCACACCGCAGCAGCCCGGGGGCTACCCGGCGCCGCAGCAGGGCGGTTACCCGTCCCAGCAGCCCGGTGGCTACCCGCACCAGCAATCCGGCGGCTACCCCTCCCAGCAGTCCGGCGGCTACCCGCAGCAGTCCGGTGGCTACCCGCCGCAGGGCGGCTACCCGCCCGCCCAGCCCGGTCAGCCGTACGCGCCCGCCGGCCCGCCGCCGAAGAAGAAGTCCGGCGCCGGCAAGATCGTGCTGATCGTGCTGGCCGTGGTGCTGGTGCTCTGCCTCGGCGGCGCCGCGGTCACCTGGTTCGCGGTCAAGGACGACGTGGGCGACGCGGTGGACGCCGCCAAGACCCGGGTGGTCGCCCCGGCCACCCTGGCCGGCCGCCCGCAGCTCACCGACACCGAACTCGCCTCGCTCTCCGAGCAGATGGTCAGCGAGATGAAGTCGACGGTGCAGAACGAGACCAGCGCCGTCGGTGCCTTCTACGGCGACCCGGCCAAGCAGGACCTGGTCATGGTGGCCGCCGCGTCCGGGCTGATCGCCGACCCGAAGAAGGAACTCGACGACGCGGTCAACGGGCTCTCCGCCGAGCTGGCGGTCAGCAACATGGCCGATGTCGACCCGGGCCCGCTCGGCGGCGACGCCCGCTGCGGCGACGGCAAGACCGACGCGGTGGAGCTCGGCGTCTGCGTCTGGGCCGACAAGGGCAGCGTCGGCATGATCGTGATCTTCTTCTCCTCGGCGGACAAGGCGAAGGCCGAGTTCGTCGGCATGCGCGGCCAGATCGAGCAGCGCTCCTGAGGCCGTGACCCGACGGGCCGGGCTCCCGCCACCGAGGTGGCGGGAGCCCGGCCCGCGTTCTACAGGGTCAGGCCGACGGCGCCTCGCCGGCCGGGGCGGCGGCCGGGGTGGCGGCCCGCTCGGCGGCGCTGCGCAGCACGCAGAACTCGTTGCCCTCCGGGTCGGCCAGCACCACCCAACCCGAGCCGTCCGGCCGGCGCTCGTCGGCGACCTGGGTGGCGCCGATGCCGAGCAGCCGCTCGACCTCCTCGTCCCGGGTCCGGTCGGTCGGCTCCAGGTCCAGGTGCAGCCGGTTCTTCACCACCTTGCCCTCCGGTACGGCCAGGAAGAGCACCTCCGGCCCGCCCGGCGGCAGCAGCATCGCCTCCGGGTCGCCGGGGAAGTCGTCGGGCTGGCGGGGGCACTCGAAGACCTGCGCCCAGAAACCGGCCAGGGCGTAGGTGTCGCGGCAGTCGATGCCGATGTTGTGGATGCGTGCGCTCACTGCTGTTCCTCCAGGTCGGACGTACCTGCCCGCTCCGCCGCACTGCGCAGGACGCAGAACTCGTTGCCCTCCGGGTCGGCGAGCACCACCCAGCCCGTGCCGTCGGCGCGCCGCCGGTCGTCGACCAGGACGGCGCCGAGCCCGAGCACCCGGTCGACCTCCTGGTCCCGGGTCCGGCCGGCCGGCTCCAGGCAGATGTGCACCCGGTTCTTGACCGACTTGGCCTCGGGAACCTGCTGGAAGAACACGTTCGGACCGGCGCCGTCCGGTGGCAGCAGCACCGCCTCCGGGTCACCAGGGACGTCGTCGGCGTGCCGGCCGTAGCCGAGCACCGCCGACCAGAAGCCGGCGAGGGCGTAGGTGTCGTGGCAGTCGAAACTGATGTTGTGGATTCGTGGGTACACGGGTGAAGCCTCCGTGATCGAGGCGCCCCGAGTGCGTGAGCGTCAGCCGGCGAGACGGGGCGCGGATGTCATGACGATGGACATTCGACGCACCCCCCTCCGCTCTCGGGCTGACGGCGTGATCTTTCCATCCGCCCGGCAGTGGCCGCAACCCCGGTCAGCGGCTCCCCGCCGGCCCGGCGTGCTCCTCGGCGGTCACCGCCGGGGCCGCGTCCGCCGCCGGCAGCGTCACGGTCACCTCCAGGCCGCCGCCGGGCTGAGCGACGGCCTGCACGGTGCCGCCGTGCGCGTCGCAGACCGCGCGGACGATGGAGAGCCCGAGGCCGGAGCCGCGGGCGCCGGTACGCTCCCGACCGCCACGGCGGAACGGCTCGAACAGCCCCGGCACGTCGGCCGGGTCCACCTCGAACCCGGTGTTCCCCACCACCAGCCAGGACCGGCACCCGTCGGAGCCGGTGCGCACCCAGAGCCGGCCGTGCAGGTGGTTGTAGCGGACCGCGTTCTCCACCAGGTTGCCGGCCAGCCGGTCCAGCAGCCCGGGATCGCCGACCACCGGCGCCGACTCCAGCGAGGTCTGCACCCGCAGCCCGATCCGCTCCACCTCCCGGCGCACCGCCGACAGGGCGTTGGCGGTGCCGGCGGCGAGGTCGCACTCGGTGCGCCGGCCGAGCCGGCGGCCGGCCTGCGCCTCGCTGCGGGCCAGCACCAGCAGCGCGTCGACCAGCCCGTTGGCCCGCTCGGAGGCGTCCCGGACGACGGTGGCCATCCGGCGGTACTCGGCGGTGTCCGCCTCGTCGTCGCTGAGCGTCACATCGATCTCGGTGCGCATCACGGCGAGCGGGGTCCGCAGCTCGTGCGAGGCGTTGGCGACGAACCGCTTCTGCGCCTCGAACGCGGCGGCGATCCGGTCCAGCATCGCGTCGAACGTCTTGGCCAGCTCGGCCACCTCGTCGTCCGCGCCCGAGTAGCCGATCCGCTGGTCCAGGGTGGCCTCGCCGAGCCGCTGTGCGGTGGCGGTGACCTGGTGCAGCGGCCGCAGCGCGCGCCCGGCCACCGCGTACGCCCCGGCCACCCCGACCACGCTGATCGCCAGCAGCGCGACCAGCCCCTTGGCCAGCAGCTCCGCGGAGGCGGCGTCGACCAGCTGCCGCTGCCACTGCGCGGCGTCCAGCGTCCGCCCGTCGGCGAGCACCACGGTGGTGCCGGGGAGCAGCTCGTCGGTCGGGCGCAGCGCGTCGCGGACCAGCAGCCAGGCCAGCAGCACCAGGATCGCCCCCGCGCCCACCAGCAGCACGCCGTTGAGCAGCGTCAGCCGCAGCCGCAGGGTGGGCCGCAGGCGGGACCGGCGGCCCGTACGCTCGCTCATGCCGGCACTCCGCTCCGCTGCGTGCCGCCATGAGGCACCTTCGCGCTGAGCCTGATGATTCGCTCGCTCCGCTCGCTCATGCCGGCACTCCGCTCCGCTGCGTGCCGCCATGAGGCACCTTCGCGCTGAGCCTGATGATTCGCTCGCTCCGCTCGCTCATGCCGGCACTCCGCTCCGCTGCGTGCCGTCATGAGGCACCTTCGCGCTGAGCCCGATGATTCGCTCACTCACTGGGCTACTCATGCCTCCACCTCGGCCGTGCGGTAGCCGGCGCCGACCACCGTCTCGATCAGCGGCGGGTCGCCGAGCTTCTTGCGCAGGGTCATCACGGTGACCCGGACGATGGTGGTGAACGGGTCGGTGTTGGCGTCCCAGACCCGTTCCAGCAGTTCCTCGCTGGAGACCACCGCGCCGCGTGCCTTGAGCAGCTCGCACAGCACGCCGAACTCCTTGTTGGTGAGGTCGACCGGCACGCCGCCGCGGGTCACCACCCGGCGGGCCGGGTCGAGCACCAGATCGGCCAGGGACAGCACCGGCGGCGCGGCCGGGGTGGCCCGCCGGCCGAGCGCCTGCACCCGGGCCACCAGCTCGTCGAAGGCGAACGGCTTGGGCAGGTAGTCGTCCGCGCCGAGCTGCAACCCCTCCACCCGGTCGGCCACCGTGCCGCTTGCGGTCAGCATCAGCACCCGGGTCAGCGTCCCGGAGGCGGCCAGCTCGGCGCAGATCTGGTCGCCGTGCATGCCGGGCAGGTCGCGGTCGAGCACCACCACGTCGTAGCGGGTGACGAAGGCCAGCTCGTGTCCGCTGTCGCCGTCGTAGGCGACGTCCACCGCCATGCCGCGCCGGCGCAACCCGCGCGCGATCGCGTCCGCGAGGTTCCGCTCGTCCTCGACCACCAGCACCCGCATCCCGGTCCTCCTCGCCGCTGACCACCCGACAACCTAGTGCCGGCCGCCAAACCAGCGTCCCGCGCCGTCCCGGTCGGCCGCCATTGCAGAAAACCTTCGTCGTACGTAATGCTGCTGGCGGGAAACTACGGAACGGACGGACCTGTCATGACCGACGCGGCGGCCCGGCGGGACATCGCCTACCAGGGCTTCCGGCTGCCCGGCGACCTGGCCGACGGGGAGGCGGCCGGGGTACGCGCGGCGGCCGGGGGCCTGGCGCTGGCCGAACCGGCCGGCCGCCAGGAGCACCCGCTCGCCGACGGCAGCAGCGCGACGTACGAGTGGGGCAGCTGGACCACCCCGCCGGTGCCGGTGGGCTTCGCCGTGCACGAGGTGGTGCCGTCCTGGACCGCCGACAGCCCGGCGGGCTGCTGGCTCCGGGTCGAGCTGCGCGGCTGGCACGACGGCCGCCCGACCACCGGCTGGTACCTGCTCGCCGACTGGGCCGCCGACGACGCCACGGTGCGGCGCACCTCGGTGCCCGGGCAGCGCGACGGGGACGCCCGGGTGGACACCGACACGCTCGTCGTCGGCGACGCGACGGTCACCGGCTGGCAGGCCCGGGTGACCCTGTTCCGGCCGGTCGGCGCGGCGGCCGGCCCGGTGCTGCGTTCCGTCGGCGCGGTGGCCTCCGGTCGGCCGGTCGTCGCCGCGGCCCGGCCCCCGGCCGGCGGCCCGGACGCCCCGGGCCCGGACGGCGTCCGCCCGGCACTGGTGGCCCCGACGCCGACCGGCGCACCCGATCGGCGGCCCGGCTGGGGCACCGTGCTCGACGTGCCCCCGTACTCGCAGCGGCTGCACGCCGGCGAGCACCGGCAGTGGGGTGGCGGCGGCGACTCCTGGTGCAGCCCCACCTGCACCTCGATGGTGCTCGCCTTCTGGGGTGCCGCCCCGGCCCCCGAGCGGTACGCCTGGGTGCGCCCGCCGGGCCCCCGCCCGGTGGTGGTGCACGCCGCCCGGCACTGCTACGACCACGCCTACGCCGGGGCCGGGAACTGGCCGTTCAACACCGCCTACGCCGGGCTGCACGGGATGGACGCCTTCGTCACCCGGCTGCGCTCCCTCACCGAGGCGGAGGCGTTCGTCGCCGCCGGCATCCCGCTGATCGTCTCCGCCGCCTTCCGGGCCGGCGAGGTGCCGGGCCTGGACTACGACACCCGGGGGCACCTGATGGTGCTGGTCGGCTTCACCGCGGCCGGCGACCCGGTGCTCAACGACCCGTACGCCGCCGACGACGAGGGGGTGCGCCGCACCGTGGAGCGGGACCGGTTCGAGGCGGTCTGGCAGGCCGGCAGCGGCGGCGTGGCGTACGTCGTCCGCCCGGCCGGGGTGCCGCTGCCACCGGCCCCGGCGCAGGCCAACTGGTGACTCACCGCAGGTGCCAGATCCGCAGCGTGTTCTCCGGCGCCTGGCAGACCAGCGTGCCGGCCTGCGCGCCGCACCGCCGCGCCCACGAGGGCAGCACGGTGAGCACCCTGGTCCGGGCGGCCGCCATGTCCAGCTCGGCCAGCAGCATCCGCCCGTCCGCCAGCCGGCGCAGCCCGTACCGCGGCTGAGCCGCCGGCCACTCCCAGAGTGCCTGCCAGCGGCCCAGCTCACCGAGCACCCGGCCGGTGGCCGGATCCAGCACCGCCAGCGGCCGGTCCTCCCGGTCGTCCGGCCGGCCCGCCTCGGCGAGCAGCCGGTCACCGACCAGCACCAGGTGCGACCAGCGCGGGTCCGCCCAGCGGGTCCGCCCGGTCGCCGGGTCGACCACCCGCACCCCGGCGTCGGGCCGGTGCAGGCAGACCCCCGGTCCGCACGGGCTCGCCCAGCCCATCTGCGGGTCGGGTGGCAGGGCCCAGCGCCGGCGCAGCGACGGCACGTCGTAGCCGGCGATCCCGCCGGTCCCGTCGCCGACCAGCAGCACGTCCCCGATCAGCTCCAGGTAACGGTTCCCGGCCTGCCCGACGCTCGGCAGGTCGGCCGCGCCGAGCCGGGCGCCGGTAGCCGGGTCGTGCAGCTCCACCCGCCCCGCGGGCGAGACCGCGGCGACCAGGTCGACGCCCCCGCCGGCGTACCGGTAGGCGGCGAAGCCCTCCGCGGCCACCGGCACGGCCCAGCCCGGTTCCCCGGTGGCCGGGTCCACCGCCCGCACCGTGTACCCCGGCCCCGGCCGGTGCGTCTCCAGCAGCACCCCGCCGCCCGCCACGGGCAGCGCCCGACCCGGCCGCTGCCACCGCGGCTCGCCGCCGTCGAGGGTGAGGGCACTGGTGGACGCTTCTTCGCCGTCGGGTGACCCGGTGCTGACCAGGAGCAGGTCGCCATGCACGGTCAGTCCCATCGGGACGTCGTCGTCCGGCAGCGCCCGGCGCCAGAGCGGCTCCCCGCCCGGCAGCCGGTACGCGACCATCTCCCGGGCCGCGCCGTCGGTCGGCAGCAGCCCCTGCAGCACCAGCAGCCGGTCACCGAGCAGCAGGAAGTCGGCCGGATCGGTCGCGGGCACGGTCACCGTCGGCGGGCCCGTCGGTGGGGCCGCGCCGGCGGTGAGCGTGCCCAGGGCGAGCAGCAGCGGCAGCGCCACCCGCCACCAGCGGGCCGGCGGTCGAGGCCGGCCGGCAAACAGCTCGGGCTCGGGGCCGCGCGGCCGCTCCCCCAGGTCGATGACCACGTCGCCGCTCATGTTGGCACCCCGCTGCGCTGCGTGCCGCCACGAGGCACCACCGCGCTGAGCCTGCTGATTCGCTCACTCCGCTCGCTCATGACGGCAGCCGCCGCACCAGGAAGCCGTCGCCCGGTCGACGGCACAGGATCAGGTCCTCCTCGAGCTGGCAGTCCCCCGCCACGTCCCGGAGCACGTCGTGCCGCCGCGCCCGGGCGGTGGCGGGGTCCAGTTCGGCGACCAGCAACCCGCCACCGGGTACCGGCCGGGTCCCGACGACCCGGTCGTCCACCGACCGGGACGGCACGAGCTGCCAGGCGCCGAGGTCGGCGAGTTCCCGGCCGGTCGCCGCCGCCACCACGACCACCCGGTCCGCCCCCGACGGGGTCGGCGCGAACGCGAGCATCGCGCCACCCCGCACGCTCAGCAGGGCCGTGCGGCTCGGGTCGCTCCACCGGAGGAGGCCGGTGGCCGGGTCGACCATCCGGATCCCACCGGTCCGCCCGGCCGCGCAGAGCAGGGCACCACAGGGGTAGAGGTACTCCACCAGCGGCAGCTCCGCCTCCCAGCGCCGCCGCAGCCCGTCCAGCTCGTACGCGGTCACCCGCCCCGCCGGTTGCCGCACCACCACCAACAGGTCCCCGATGACCTGGGGGTACACGTCCGGCTGCTCCTGCCCGCCCGGCTCGCCCATCGGCAGCTCGTTCCGGCTCACCAGCACGCCGGTGCCGGCGTCGTAGATCTCCACCCGCCCGCCGTCGATGACCACGACCTGCTCGATCAGGCCGTCGCGGCCCCGGTACTGCGCTCCCTGCGACGGGACCGGCAGCGACCACAGCGCCCGACCCGACGCGAGGTCCACCGACCGGAGCGTGCCCGTACCGTCGCGGCCACTGGTCTCCAGCAGCAGCCGGCCGCGGGCGTCCAGCCAGGCCAGGCCGGGCTGCTGCCACCG
This sequence comes from Micromonospora echinaurantiaca, assembly GCF_900090235.1. Taxonomy (NCBI): domain Bacteria; kingdom Bacillati; phylum Actinomycetota; class Actinomycetes; order Micromonosporales; family Micromonosporaceae; genus Micromonospora; species Micromonospora echinaurantiaca. The sequence continues at coordinate 4,623,463 of NZ_LT607750.1, forward strand.
CGTCCGCCCGGTGTCGGCGTCGAGGACGATGGTGTCGCCTCGGGAGCCGCCGAATCCGGCGACGGAGAGCAGCACCGCCCCGTCGCGGGCATGGAATCCCCAGAGGTCGCCGGCGCGCGGCATGGGCACCCGCCACAGCGGCGCGGGCCGCTGCGGGGTGGCCGTCGCCCGCTCGGGCAGGGGGTAGGCGAGCAGGTCGCGGCTGCCGTCGGTGACCCCCTCCGCCGGCCGCACGACGTAGAGCCGGTCACCGGCGAGGAAGGCGTGTGCGGAAGCGGAGCCGGGCACGACGGCCGTGACCCGACCCGGCGGCGGGGTCGCGCCGGCCGCCACCGCCAGTACCAGCGCCAGCAGCAGCACCGTCCGCAGTGGACGACCGGCCGGCCGCAGGCGGCGGGGTGGCGCCGTCCGCTCCGGCTCCGGCGCGTCGCGCAGGTCACCGAGGTCGATCAGCGTCACGTCGTCCTCCCCGTCGGCCCCCGCGCCCGGCGAACCGGCCAGGGCCGTACCGGGCCGGCAAATGCGACGCATCACGCCTGTACGATGGCGCGTCGTGGCTGCGCCGATGGTAGACCCCGCACCGACCCGAGTTGCCGACCCAGTCGCGGCGCGGCCGTCCCGGCGCTCCCGCTGGCGGCCGGCCCGCGCCGACGTGCTGGCCGTGGCCGCCTACCTGGCGCTCGGCGTCCTCGTCTGTCTCAACTACTGGGTGGACGTGCAGCACCGGGTCTCGTCGCACCTGCCCACCGACCACAGCTGGTTCGAGTGGCTCTTCTCGCACGGCGCGTACTCGGTGCGGCACCTGGAGAACCCGCTCTTCACCACCCGCCAGAACGCCCCGGACGGGGTGAACATGATGGCGAACACCTCGCTGCTCGGGGTGACGCTGCCGCTGGCGCCGCTGACCATGCTGCTCGGCCCGCAGGTGATGTACGCGCTCTACCTGGGCGCGGCGCTGGCGGCGACCGCCGGCACCGCGTACTGGGCGCTCTCCCGGCACCTGGTGCGCTCCCGCGCGGCGGCCTTCGTCGGCGGCGCGTTCCTCGGCTTCGCGCCCGGCATCGTGCACCACGCCAACGGCCAGCCCAACTTCGTCTCCAACTTCCTGCTGCCGCTGATCGTGGTGCGGGTGCTGCGGCTGGGCGAGCCGGGCCGCTGGCGGCGCAACGGCGTCGTGCTCGGCCTGCTGGTCGCGTACCAGATCTTCATCAACGAGGAGATGCTGCTGCTCACCGCGCTGGCCTGCCTGGTCGTGGTGCTGGCGTACGCGGTCATGCGGCCGCGCCGGGCGTGGGCGATGGCCGGCACCTTCGCCGCCGCGCTCGGTGTCGGCGGCGGGCTGGCGCTGCTGCTCACCGCGTACCCGATCTGGTTCCAGTTCAACGGCCCGCAGTCCTACCGGGGGTTGCAGGGCGGGGTGTTCCACAACTGGGGCGAGGACCTCAAGGCCTTCGTCACCTTCGCCCGGGACACCGTCGCCGGTGACGAGGCGGTGGAGCAGACCATCGGGCTCACCGAGCAGAACACCTGGTTCGGCTGGCCGCTGGTGCTGCTGTCGCTGGTGGCGCTGGTGCTGCTGGTCCGCCGCTGGTTCGCCGCCCGGATCCTGGCCGTGCTCGTGGTGGTCTTCACGGTGGCCTCGATCGGCCCGAAGGTGCGGTTCGACGGGATGGAGACGGAGACCGACGGCCCGTGGGCGTACGTCCCGGACGACCTGCCGCTGGTCGAGATGATGATGCCGACCCGGCTGGCCCTGGTCGTGGTGGCCGCCGTCGGCGTGCTGCTCGCGCTGGCCTGGGAGGCGGTGTCCGGGGTGGGCCGCCCGCCGGTGCCCGCGCAACGCACCGGCGAGGCGGACGCACCGACCCGGCCGCGCCGCCGCTGGGTCCGGCCGGTCGGCTACGCCGCCATCGCGCTGGCGGTGCTGCCGCTCGTCCCGCGTCCGCTGCCCGCGCAGCCGGTCGACCCGCCGCCGCACTTCATCACCGCCGGCGGCTGGCGGCCGTACGTGCCGCAGGGTCGCACCCTGGTGCCGGTGCCGATCCCGAGCAACGTGCACGGCCTGCCCACGCTGCGCTGGAGCGCGTTGACCCAGCACGCGTTCCCGATTCCCGGCGGTTACTTCATCGGCCCGAACGAGCTGGGTGAGGGTGTGTTCGGCGCGCCGAACCGGCCGACCAGCAGCCTGATCTACACCACGATGGACCAGGGCACGGTGCCGGCGCTGACCGAGGAGAACCGCCGCCAGGCGGTCGAGGACCTGCGCTTCTGGAAGGCGTCGGTGGTGGTGCTCGGGGCCCACCCGCGCGAGGCGGTGCTGCGCGAGCTGGTGACCGCCCTGCTCGGCCCGCCGCAGCGGGTCGACGACGTGTGGCTCTGGGACGTCCGCCCGCTGGTGCCCTGACGCCGGACCGGCGCTCCGGCGCTCAGCGGGACGCCAGGGCCCGCTCGGCGTACGCCCAGAGCCGGTCGGCGGCGGCCGGGTCCACGGCGTGGGCGGCCACCCCGCCGGTGGCCTCCGGGCCGCCGGCCACCACCTCCGCCTCCTGGTTGTCGTCGAAGTACCGGCCGGTGACCCGCTCGACCAGCGGTGACGCGGCCAGCAGCACGGTGGTCGCCGCGCCCTGCTCGGGCGTCTTGTAGTACGGCAGGTCGACCCGGTTGCCCGCCTCGTCCAGCACCCCGAACGCCCGCAACGTGTCGTCGTCCATGTGGCGTTGCAGGTTGGTGTTGATGTAGCCGGGGTTCAGGGCGTTGGCGGTGACGCCGTCGGCGGCCCAGCGCCGGGCGATACCCGTGGCGAGCAGGACGTCCGCCGTCTTCGACCGGCCGTACGCCGACCACGGGTCGTACGGCTGCCGCTCGAACTGCGGGTCGGCGAAGTCGAACGCCTCCCGCAGGTGCGCGCCGGAGCTGACGACCACCACCCGGGCGGAGCCGGCGGCGCGCAGGTTGCCGTGCAGGCCGCGGGCGAGCGCGAAGTGGCCGAGGTAGTTGGTGCCGAGCTGGAGTTCCCAGCCCAGCGGGGTGAGCTGCCGGGTCGGGATCGCCATGATCCCGGCGTTGGCGACCAGGGCGTGCAGCGGGCCGTCCCAGGCCGCGACGAAGGCGTCGACCGAGGCCAGGTCGGCCAGGTCGAGGGCGGCGGCCCGGACGCTGCCCGGGCCGGCGAACTCGGCCACCAGGGCGTCGGCGCTGGCTGGGTCGCGGGTGGCCACGGTGACCTCCGCCCCGGCCCCGGCCATCGCCCGGACGGCCGCCGCGCCGATGCCGGAAGCGCCGCCGGTGACGATCATCCGGCGGCCGGTGAGGTCGACGCCGGCGAGGATCTCGGCGGCGGTGGTACGGGCGGTGTACGGGGTGGTCAGGCGCGTCATGGCGACAACGCTAGGGACGCCACCGCTGGACTGCCCATAGTCTGGAATCCGCCACTCTTTAGCGTGAGTCCAGGAGGTGTCGGGTGGACCCGTTGGAGGACGTGCTGGCGCTGCTCGCCCCGACGAGTCGGGTGTCCTCCGGTCTGGCCGCGGGCGGGCGCTGGGCGCTCCGGTTCCCCCCACCGGCCGGGGCCAAGTTCAACGCGGTGCAGCGGGGTCGTTGCTGGCTCCGGGTGGACGGCCTGCCCGACCCCGTCCGCCTCGCCGAGGGCGACTGCTTCCTGCTGACCCGGCCCCGGGCGTTCACCCTCGCCAGCGATCCCGACCTGCCGGCCGAGCCGGCGCAACCCGTCTTCGCCGCGGCCGTTGACGGCGTGGCCCGCGCCGGCGACGGCGACGACGTGCTCGTCATCGGCGGCGCGTTCTCCTTCGCGGAGCGGGCCCGCGCCCTGCTGCTGGACAGCCTGCCGCCGGTCATCCACGTGCCGGCCGGCGCACCGGAGGCCGCCGCCGTGCGCCGGGCCGTCGGCGAGATCGACGCCGAGCTGCGCCGGCGGCCGGTGGGGGCCACGCTCGTCGCCGAGCACCTCGCCCTGGTCATGCTGATCCGGATCCTGCGCCTGCACCTCGCCCACGACGGCGGTGGCCGGTCGGGCTGGCTGGCCGGCCTCGCCGACCCGGCGGTCGGCGCGGCGCTGCGCGCGATGCACGACCGGCCGGCCCATCCGTGGACGGTGGCCGAGCTGGCCCGGGCCGCCGCCGTCTCGCGGTCCACGCTGGCGGCCCGGTTCAAGGAGGTGGTCGGCAAGGGCCCGCTGGAGTACCTCACCGAGTGGCGGATCGAACTCGCCGCCGACCGGATCCGGCGCGGCGGCGAGACGCTGGCCACCATCGCCCGGTCCGTCGGGTACGGCTCGGAGAGCGCGCTCAGCGTCGCCTTCAAGCGCACCACCGGCCGCACGCCGCGCACCTACCGCGGTGAGCTGACCCGACCCGGCTGAGGCTCCGCCCGACCGGGCCGCCGATCGCGTCGGCGCGGCGGCGCGACGTGCGCCCGGGCCGACGGGCGGGGCCGGCGTCAGCCGACGAGCGGACGCACGTCCCAGACCCAGGCGCCGCCGATCTCCCGGCCGGGGCCGAGCAGCTGATCCACCGTGCGGCGCACCGGGTCGCCCCGGTGCAGTCCACCCTGGACGACCACGGCGGCCCGCCAGTGCCGCAGGTCCTCGACCGCCTGGCGGCGGTCGGCGTCGGTGACCACCGGCACCTCGCCGGTCTCGGCGACCCGGCGCAGCAGCACCGAGGTGGGCCGGTCCGGGGCGCCCCAGCGCGCCGCCGGGTCGTCGGCCGACCGGGGGCCGATGAAGTAGCCGCCCGGCGCGTCGAAGGCCAGCCCGGTCCGGGCCGACCAGAACATCGCCGGGCTCAGGCCCGCGCCGGTCACCGGCGGCACCGGCACCACGGTCCGGCCGGCCGGCACGGCCGCCCGCCAGCCGCCCTCGGCCACGTACGGCGGCACCGGCCACGCCGGCACGGTCCGGATCGGCGTCGGGGTCAGCGGCAGCAGCGCGGCGGCCACCGCGCCGGCCCAGAGCAGCCGCACCGGCACCCCGGCCGCCGGACCGGCGTCGGCCGCCGGCCGGAGCGACCGGACCCGGTCCAGCGAGAGGGCGAGCAGGATGCCCAGCACCGGTACGCAGACCAGCGACAGCCGGGCCGGCACCGCCAGATCCAGCAGCGGCAGCCCGGACACCAGCCGGTACGGCCCCGGGATGCCGGTCGGGGCGCCGTCCAGCCGAATCTGCTCACCGAGCGAGAGCAGGGCGAACAGCACGCCGCAGACGGCCAGCGCCTGCACCAGCGGCCGGCGCCACAGCCAGCCGGTGACCACCACGGCGAGCACCAGCAGCCCCGGGCCGAAGAACGAGTTCTCCTCCGTGGGGTTCGGCGACAGCAGGCCGGGCAGGTAGTCGTCACCGAGCACGGTCTGCCGGGCCGACGCGGTGAACGAGGCCGCGTCCAACTGGTAGCCGTAGGCGTGGAAGGGCATCCCCCGGTAGTGGCCGGGGCCGAAGAACTGGAACCACAGCGGGTACGCCAGCAGCACCACCGCCACCGCCGCGCCGATCCCGATCCGGGCGAGCATCGCGGGCGCCAGCCGGCGGGCCGCCGCCCGGTCGGCCAGCGCGTACGCGAGCACGAACACGCCGGCCGCCAGGGCCACGAAGACCAGCACCTCCTCGCCGAGGAAGACCTGGTAGGTGACGGTCAGGCCGAGCAGCACGCCGGAGCGCCAGACCCGGTCGGGCGCCGGCCGGAACACCAGCGCGAGGATCACCGGCACCAGGAACTGCGCCGCCATGTGCAGGTGCGCCCCGGCCTGAGCCACCATGCCCGGGGCGAAGCCGCAGCACAGCCCGCCGACGGCGGCGGCCACCCGGGAGTCGACCAACCGGCGGCGCAGCAGCGCGTACCAGGCGGTCGCGGTGCCGGCCAGACAGCAGACGACGGCGGTGAGGAAGGCGGCCTGCGAGCCGAACAGCAGGGTGACCGGGGTCAGCGGCACGCCCAGGCCGAGCACCGAGGTGTTGGCCATCAGGTTCACCCCGTCCGGGGCATTCAGCGCCCTGCTGTACAGCGGGTTCTCCGCCTCGACCACCGACCGGGCGGCGCGGGCCAGCATCCACTCGAAGAGGACCTGGTCGCCGGCCTGGTGGAACAGCCGATCCGGGCGACCCCACTGCCCGGTGGTGAGCAGCACCGCCAGGGCGAGGTACCCGGCGACCACCAGCAGGTCCGCCCGGCGGACCGGCCACCGGCGCCGGCGGGCGGGCGGGGCGTCGGCGGGTGCGGTGGTGGTGCCGACCGCCATCAGGCCGGCTGGTCGGTCAGCGCCCGAACGTCCCAGACCCAGACGTCCAGCTCCCGGCGGCCAGGGCCGACCAACTGCTCGACGGTACGCCGCAGCGGCTCCGCGTGGTGCTGGCGCACCGGCAGCACCAGGATCGCCGCCCGCCAGTGCCGCAGCTCGTCCAGCGACCGGCGGCGCTGCCGATCGTCCAGTTTGGGGATACGCCCGGTGGTCGCCACCTCCTCCAGCAGCTGACCCAGCCCGCTCGGGCGGCCACCGAAGCGCCCCGGGTCGCCGGTGTTGCCGTTGCGCGGGGCGAGGAAATAGCCGCCGGGAATCTTGAAGTCCAGGTTGGTGGCCGCCGCCCAGCGCATCCCGTGCGTGTTGCCCATGCTCGGCACCGGGATCGGCACCAGGGTCTGGTCCGGCCCGACGTAGCCGCGCCAGCGGTCCGCGGTGATGAAGTCCGGCACCGGCGGGCGGGAGGTCATGTGCAGCGGCATCGGCGCGATCGGCAGCAGCGCCAGCACCAGCCCGGCGACGGTGAGCGTCCGCACGGTGCGCCGGTCGAGCGGGAGGGACCGGGCCCGCTCGACGGCGAGCGCCAGCAGCACGCCGATCACCACGCTGGTGATCAGGCCGAACCGGGTGGGCACCACCGCGTCGAGCAGCGGCAGCCGGACCAGCCATTCCCACGGCCCGGTGAACAGCTCCCGGTCCCACCAGGACACCCGCTCGCCGAGGGAGAGCACGGCGAAGAACACCCCGGTCGCGGCCAGCGCCCGGACCAGCGGTTCGCGGCGCAGCCAGAGCACGATGCCGACGGTGAGCAGCCCCAGGCTCCAGCCGAAGAAGGCGTTCTCCTCGGAGTAGTTCGGGGCCAGGTTGACGTTGGCCCGCTGGTTGCCACCGATGGTGGGCGAGCCGGGGGCGAAGAAGGCGGCGATGTCGTTGCCGTAGTCGCGCACCGCGTCGCTCAGCCCGTGGTACGCCATCGGCCCGCCGAACTGGATGTAGAGCGGGTACGCCAGCAGCGCGCCGGCGAGCACCGCGCAGACCGCCAGGCCCGCGCCGAGCGGCCGCCACGCCGCCGACCAGAGCGCGGGCCGCTGGACCAGCACGGCGAGCAGGAAGACCCCGCAGGCCAGCGCGGTGAAGAGCAGGATCTCCTCGTTGATGAACGCCTGCGCGGTGACCATCAGGGCCAGCAGCACGCCGTCGCGGACCGGCCGCGTCGACCGGGTGAGCACCAGCACCCGCCAGACGATGAACGGCAGCAGGAACTGGCTGATGATGTTCGGGTGCCAGCTGGCGTGCGACAGCATGGCCGGCGAGAACCCGCAGAACCAGCCGCCGACCACCGCGGCCAACGGGGTGCGTACGACGTGCCGGGAGAGCATCACGTACCAGGCCGTGGCGGTGCCGGCGAGGCCGAGGGTGACCAGCACCACGAAGGTGACCGCGGGGCCGAACAGCAGCGTCACCGGCACCATCGGGATGCCCAGCGCGAGGATGGCGGTGTTCGCCATCAGGTTCACGCCGTCGGGGTAGTTGAACTGCTCGGTGAAGAACGGGAACTCCCCGTGCAGCACCACCCGGACCGAGTGGGCGAGGAAGAACTGCACCTGGGCCGGGTCGCTGCTGTAGAGCGGGGCGACCCGGCCGGCCGGGTCCACCCAGATCTGGCTGGTCACCCAGAGCGCGGTGAGCAGGAAGAGCCCGAACACCGCGAGGTCGGTGCGCCGGCGGCGCCACCAGCGGGGCCGGGCGGCCCCGGCGTCCGCGTCGGCCCGCGCCGGCTCGGCGGCCGGATCCGGTTCGGTGGCGGGCACGGTGGCCGGCTCGGACGGGCTGGTACCGGGGTCCGTGGTGGACGGAGCCGGCAGGGTGCCGACCCCGGCGCGGGCCACCCCGTTCGGGGCCGGCGCGCCGTCCGGGGCGGGTTGGCCGTTCGCCGTGCCGCCGTTGGCCGGGTGGCCGTTGGCCGGGTGGCCGTTCGCCGTGCCGCCGCCGGCGGTCACCGGATCGGACGCGGTGGTGGCGTCGGATTCCGGCGAGGACTCGGCGCGGGTCTCGGCAGGCGTCACAGTCGGCGGAGTCTACCGGAGCGGGAAAATGTCCCCAAAGACACTGCGAGGTCCCTTGTGGTGGCTCGTGCCGACCGGGTCGACGGCGGTGGGAACGGGGACGAGGCGGCGCGTCCGGGTGACCGGACATCTCGTACTATGGCGCTTTCACGACGGCAGCTCGACCGAGGGGGCGTACAGGTGGCTCCAGCCCGCCGGCGCGGCACGACGGCCACCGCACTGCTGACCCTGCTGCTCACCGCCACGGCCTGCGGCCCGGTGGCCGACCGGCAGCAGCCCCGCGAGCTGCGGGTGGGCTTCGACAGCCGGGACGGCTCGCTCGCCGTCTGGCCGCCGCGCGGCCCCCTGGCCGGCGACGCCGCGGTCACCGCTGCGGTGACCGCGGCGGTACGCGACTGGCGGTCACCGGTCGACGACCGGGTGCACCTGCCCACCTCCGGCATCCTCTACGCTGGCGAGGTGGACGGCGCGCCGCTCGCCCTGGTGGCCGCGGACGTGCCCGGGGAGAGCGCCTCCTGGCTGCTGCAACTCACCCACGACGGCGACCGGTACGCGGTCACCCGGGCCACCGAGTACACCGACCCCGGCTACCTCGTCTACTCCGACGTGCTCCCGGTGCAGACCACCGACGGCCGGCGCTACCTCACCTCCGCCCGGGTGCAACGCCTGCTCGGCCCCGACGGCAAGGCGTTGACCAGCACCGACGGCCTCACCGAGCCGGTCGACGTGCCGGCCTGCCAGGCGGTGGCGGTGACCGCCACGCTGCGCTCCACCGAGTCGCTGCCCCGGGGCCGGGCCGCCGACCGGCTGCTCGACCTGGGCACCGGCACCGCCGATCCGCGCTACCCGCTGGTCCGCGACGAGAGCGGGTCGGGCAAGCGGGCGCTGGCCGGCCTGGACACCTGCGCGCTGGCCGGCGAGGAGGGCCCGTTCGGCAGCATCCCCCGGCGGATCGGCGACCGGGACGCGCCGCGCTCGGTGCCGTCGTCCTGGCCGATGGAGAAGGTCGCCGTCCGCACCCTCGGCGAGGTGGCGCTCGGCGGCGGCGAGCCGGCCGAACTGCAGCAGCTGAGCTGGGAGACCGCCACCGGCCCGATGACAGCGGTGGTCTACCGGCCGGCCGACGGCGGTCCGGCCGTGGTCTCCCCCGCCGACCAGGCCAGCCCGTTGCAGACGTACCTGCTGCCGGTGCCGGGGCAGCCGCTGGTGGTGTTGAGCTGGCGGGCCACCCGGGACAGCTCGCTGTCAGTGCCACCGGGCACCCCGCGGCTGGTCGACCGGCCGGGGCTCACGGTGGTGCCGGAGCCGGCGCGCAAGGAGACGTTCAGCCTGGCCGGTTCGGGCAAGACGCACTACCGCTCGGTCGGCGGCCGCTGACCCACGCCGGCCCCGCCGGCCCACGCCCGGGCGGCCGGTCCTGACCAACGCCGACGGCGGGCACTCCCGGTGACCCGGGGGCGCCCGCCGTCGGTGGTGCTCAGTTCGACGCGGCCGCGTCGTCGGCGGAGAGCCGGACCGGCTCCACCGGCTCGACGTCGAGCCGGGAGATCCAGCCGGTGACGTCGCGGGCCACGTTCTGCGCGGTCAGGCCGAGGTCGGCCAGGATCTGCGCCCGGGTGCCGTGCGGGTGCCAGTCGGCCGGTACGCCGAGGTCACGCAGCGGCACCCGGACGTCCGCGTCCCGCATCGCCTGGGCGAGCGCGTCGCCGACCCCGCCGACCCGTACGCCGTCCTCGACGGTGACCACGAGGCGGTGCCCGGCGGCCAGCTCGACCAGCTCGGCCGGGATCGGGCGGACCCAGCGCGGGTCGACCACGGTGACCCCGTAGCCCTGCTCGGCGACCCGGGCGGCCACCTCCATGCCGAGCTGGCCGAACGCGCCCACCGCGACCAGCAGCACGTCGGTACGCGCCGACTCGGCCAGCACGTCGACCGACCCGACCCGGCGGACGGCCGGCAGGTCGGCGGCCACGGTGCCGGTCGGGAAGCGCACAACGGTCGGGCCGTCGTCGACGGCCACCGCCTCGCGCAGCTCCTCGCGGAGGGTGGCGGCGTCCCGGGGCGCGGCGATCCGCAGCCCGGGCACCACCCCGAAGACCGACATGTCCCAGATGCCGTAGTGGCTGGGGCCGTCCGGGCCGGTGATCCCGGCCCGGTCCAGCACGAAGGTGACCGGCAGCTTGTGCATCGCCACGTCCAGCAGGACCTGATCGAAGGCCCGGTTGAGGAAGGTCGCGTAGACCGCCACCACCGGGTGCAGCCCGCCCAGCGCCAGCCCGGCCGCGGAGGTGGCCGCGTGCTGCTCGGCGATGCCCACGTCGTAGGTGCGCTCCGGGTACTTGCGGGCCAGCGAGGCGATGCCGGTGGGCTCGGCCATGGCGGCGGTGATGCCGACCACGTCGGGCCGCTCGTCGGCGATCGCGACCAGTTCCTCGGCGAAGACGTGGGTCCACTTCACCGACGGGGCGGCTACCAGCTTGCCGGTCTCGATGTCGAAGGCGCCGCCGGGACCGTGCAGGCAGTCCGCCTCGTCCTCCTCGGCCGGCCGGTAGCCGTAGCCCTTGCGGGTGACCGCGTGCACGATCACCGGGCCGCCGAAGTTCTTCGCCGCGCGCAGCGACGACTCCACCGCCGACACGTCGTGCCCGTCCACCGGGCCGACGTACTTGATGCCGAGGTCCTCGAACATCGCCTGCGGGGCGACCGCGTCCTTGATGCCCTTCTTGACCGCGTGCAGCACCTCGTACATCGGCTTGCCCACCAGCGGGGTCGAGCCGAGCGCGTCCTTGACGGTGTCCAGCACCTTCTCGTAGCCGGGGTTGAGCCGCAGCGAGGAGAGGTGGTCGGCCAGCCCGCCGATGGTCGGCGAGTAGGACCGGCCGTTGTCGTTGACCACGATCACCAGCGGGTTGCCGCTGGTGGCGATGTTGTTCAGCGCCTCCCAGCACATGCCGCCGGTCAGCGCGCCGTCGCCGACCACCGCCACCACGCTGCGCGACTCGCCGCGCAGCGCGTACGCCTTGGCCAGGCCGTCGGCGTAGGAGAGGGCGGTGGAGGCGTGCGAGTTCTCGATCAGGTCGTGCTCGCTCTCGGCCTGGCTCGGGTAGCCGGAGAGCCCGCCGCGCTGGCGCAGCCGGTCGAAGCCGGCCTGCCGCCCGGTCAGGATCTTGTGCACGTACGCCTGGTGCCCGGTGTCGAACAGGAGCCGGTCCCGGGGGGAGTCGAACACCCGGTGCATGGCCAGGGTCAGCTCCACCACACCGAGGTTGGGCCCGACGTGCCCGCCGGTGCGGGAGACCTTCGCGATCAGGAAGTCGCGGATCTCGGCGGCGAGGACGTCCAGTTCCTCGGCGGACATCCGCTTGACGTCCTGCGGACCGCGCACGGTGGCCAGCAGCCGGCCCGAGGCGGCCGTGTCCTGTTCAACACTCATGACCGGAGAGTCTATCGGCCGCCCGGTACTCCGCAGCCCGGGCCGAGCCCACCCGGGCCCGCCCGCCGGGCTGAGCGCCAGCTCAGGACCGGATCCGCAGCCGGCGCGGCGGGGTGGGCGGGACGGCGTCGCGGGCCGGCCCGGCCGGGGTCCAGGAGCCGAGCACGGCGGCCCGGGTGGCCCCGGTCACCGAGGGCAGCGCGCCGGGCAGCCCGTGCCAGGAGAGCCAGCCCAGCAGGGCGAACGCGTACGCCTCCTTGGCCTGCGCCGGCACCCCCAGCTCGTCGGTGCCGCGCAGCCGCCAGCGACCGGCGCCCAGCGCGGCCAGCCGGCGGCGCAGTGTGGGGTTGCGCACCCCGCCGCCGGCCGCCACCACCTCGACCACCTGGTGCCGGTCGCACTCGGCGGCGACCACCCGGGCGGTCAGCTCGGTCAGCGTGGCGAGCACGTCGTCGGCGGGCACCGGCTCGCCGACCGCGGCCAGGTGCCGGTCCAGGTAGCCGGCGTGGAACAGCTCCTTGCCGGTCGACTTGGGCGGCGGCGCGGCGTAGTACGGCTCGGCCAGCAGCGCGGCGAGCAGCCCCTGGTGCACCCGGCCGGCGGCCGCCCGGGCCCCGTCGAAGTCGCACGGGCGGTCCAGGAAGCGGCGGGCGGCCGCGTCGAGCAGCGCGTTGGCCGGCCCGACGTCGTACCCGAGGACCGGCGCGCCCGGCGCGACCACCGTGAGGTTGGCGATGCCACCGAGGTTGAGCGCCGCCCGCGGCCCGGCGGCCGGGTCGAGCAGCAGCGCGTCGAAGGCCGGGACCAGCGGGGCGCCCTGCCCGCCGGCCGCGATGTCCGCCGAGCGCAGGTCGCTGAGCACGGGTACGCCCACCCGGGCGGCCACCCGGGCCACCGCGCCGAGCTGCAGGGTGCCCCGGGCGCGCCCGTCGGCGACCCAGTGGAAGACCGTCTGCCCGGGCGAGACCACCGCGTCCGCGCCGCCGGCCAGCTCGACCCCGACCGCCGCCGCCTCGGCGAAGGCGTCGCCGAGCCGGTTGTCCAGCCGGCAGACCGCCTCGATGGTGGTGCCGGCCGGGGGCAGCAGCGCGCCGATCTCGGCCCGCAGCTCGTCGTCGTAGTCCAGCTCGCGGTGGCCGAGCGGGCGCAGCCACAGGGTGTCGCCCTCGACCTCGAACTCGGCGGCGGCCACGTCCACCCCGTCGTAGGAGGTGCCCGACATCAACCCGACGATCTTCACCGGGCCAGGCTAGCGCTCAGTCGGGCGGCAGCAGCAGCCCGACCAGCTCGACGTGCTGGGTCATCGGGAACAGGTCGAAGCCGCGCAGCGTGGCCAGCCGCCAGCCGAGCCCGGCGAAGGTGCGCACGTCCCGGGCGAAGGCCGCCGGGTCGCACGCCACGTACGCCACCGCCCGCGGACCGGCGGCGGCCAGCTCGCGCACCACCCGGCCGCCGGCGCCGGAGCGGGGCGGGTCGAGCACCACCACGTCGACCGGGCCGGTGATCCGGCGGCGGGCCAGCGCGCTCTCCACCCGGGCCGCCACCACCTCCACCTGGCGCAGGTCGCGCAGGTTCTCCCGGGCCGCGGCCACGCCCTGCGCGGCCGACTCGACCAGGGTGACCCGCCCACCCGGGCCGACCCGGTCGGCCAGCGCCGCGGCGAACAGCCCGGCCCCGCCGTAGAGGTCCCAGGCCGACTCGCCCGGGCGCGGCTCCAGGGCCGCCAGCACCGCGCCGACCAGGGTGTCCGCCGCGGCCGGGTGCACCTGCCAGAAGGCGGACGCGGGCAGCGTCCACTCCCGGCCGGCGGCCACCTCGCGCACCTCGGCCGGCCCGTCGACCGGCGTGGCGACCCCCTCGGCGACGGTGGAGACGGTGACGTCCCCGCCGGTGGAGGCGACGGTGTCGACCGCGTCCCCCTCCGGCCAGCGCGCCCCGCTCGGGGTGAGCACCGGCAGCGCCTGGATCGCCGGGTGGGCGATCAGGCAGCGGTCGATCGGCACCACTTCGTGGGAGCGGTGCTTGAGCAGGCCGGCCCGGCCGGCCGCGTCCACCGCGTAGCGCACCCGGGAGCGCCAGCCCAGCGGGCCGCCGGGCAGCGCCTCGACCCGTACGCCCAGCCCGTCCAGCTCGTCCGGGGTCAGCCCACCGAGGCGGGTGAGCTGCTCGCGCACCACCGCGGCCTTCCACTCCAACTGCGCGGCGGGGGTGACGTGCTGCAGGTCACAGCCGCCGCAGCGGCCCGGCTTCGCGTACGGGCAGGGCGGCTCGACCCGCTCCGGCGCGGCGGCCAGCACGGTCACCGCATCGGCCCGGACGAAGCCCTTGTGCACCTCGGTGACCTCGGCGACCACCCGCTCACCGGGCAGCGCGTGCCGGACGAAGACCACCTGGCCGTCCACCCGGGCCACGCAGTGCCCGCCGGGGGCGACCGCCCCTACGGTCAGCTCGACCCGCTCGGCCTCCTCCAGGCCCCGCCCCGGCTCAGTCACGGTTGGCCCCGGCGGTCCGGCCGCCCTCCCCGGGCTCGTCGACGCCGAGCGGCGGCACGGCCGGCGGCAGGGTGCTGCGCGGCACCACCCGCGGGCCCCGGGCCGGGCCGCGGGTGAGCGTGGCGTCGAACCGGTCCAGGTTCTTGCTGGCGGTCGACTCGAGCTGCCACGGCACGCTGGTCACCATCACCCCCGGCTCGAAGAGCAGCCGGCCCTTGAGCCGCAGCGCGCTCTGGTTGTGCAGCAGGTTCTCCCACCAGCGGCCGACCACGTACTCCGGGATGAAGACGGTGACCACGTCCCGCGGGGACTCCCGGCGGACGCCGGCCACGTAGTTGAGGATCGGCCGGGTGATCTCCCGGTACGGCGAGTCGATCACGGTCAGCGGCACCGGCAGCTCCCGCCGCTCCCACTCCCCCTGCAGGTCCCGGGTGTCCTTGTCGTCGACGTTGACGGTCACCGCGGTCAGTGTGTCCGGCCGGGTGGCCCGGGCGTACGCGATGGCCCGCAGCGTCGGCTGGTGCAACTTGCTGACCAGCACCACGGCGTGGTTGCGGGCGGGCAGCACGGCGCGCCCGCCGTCCGGCGGGGTCAGCTCGGCGGCGACCCGGTCGTAGTGCCGGCGGATGGCCAGCATCAGCACGTAGATCACCGCCATCGCGGCGATCGCGATCCACGCCCCGAGCAGGAACTTGGTGACCAGCACGACGACCAGCACCGCGCCGGTCATCGCCATCCCGAAGGTGTTGATCGCCCGGGAGCGGAGCATCCGCCGCCGCGCCTGCGGGTCGCGCTCGGTCTTCAGGTGCCGGTTCCAGTGCCGGATCATGCCGGCCTGGGAGAGGGTGAACGAGACGAACACCCCGACGATGTAGAGCTGGATGAGCTTGGTCACCTCGGCCTGGAAGCCGACGATCAGCACGATCGCGAAGACGGCCAGGAAGACGATCCCGTTGGAGAACGCCAGCCGGTCGCCCCGGGTGTGCAGCTGGCGGGGCAGGTACCGGTCCTGGGCGAGGATCGAGCCGAGCACCGGGAAGCCGTTGAAGGCGGTGTTCGCGGCCAGGAAGAGGATCAGCGCGGTGGCCCCGGCCACCACGTAGAGCAGCACCGAGCCGGAGCCGAAGACCGTCTCGCCGAGCTGGGTGGTGACCGTCTTCTGCACGTACCCATCGGGGCCGCCGACGATCTGCAGGGCCGGGTCCTCGACGAACTGCAGCCCGGTGAGCCGGGACAGCCAGATGATGCCGATCAGCATCGCCACCGCGATGGTGCCGAGCAGCAGCAGGGTGGTGGCCGCGTTGCGGCTCTTCGGCGCCTTGAACGCGGGCACCCCGTTGGAGATCGCCTCCACGCCGGTGAGCGCGGCGCAGCCCGAGGAGAAGGTCCGCAGCAGCAGGAAGACCAGGGCGAAGCCGGTGACGCTGTGCTCGGCCTGGATCACCAGGTCGGCGCTGGGGGCGCGCAGGTCGTGGCCGAGCACGAAGACCCGGATCAGGCCGGTGAGCAGCATGGCGCCGATCACGATGACGAACCCGTAGGTGGGGATGGCGAAGGCCGTCCCGGACTCGCGCAGGCCGCGCAGGTTCATCGCGGTCAGCAGCACCACCGCGAGGACCGCGATGAGCACCTTGTGGGTGGCCACGAACGGCACCACGGAGCCGAGGTTGGCCACCCCGGAGGAGACCGACACCGCGACCGTCAGCACGTAGTCGACCAGCAGCGCGCTGGCCACGCCGACGCCGGCGCGCGGCCCGAGGTTGACGGTGGCCACCTCGTAGTCGCCGCCGCCGGAGGGGTAGGCGTGCACGTTCTGCCGGTAGCTGGCCACCACGGTGAGCATCACCCCGACCACGGCGAGGGCGATCCACGGCGAGAAGAGGTACGCCGACGCGCCCGCGATGGAGAGGGTCAGCAGGATCTCGTCCGGCGCGTACGCCACGCTGGAGAGGGCGTCGGAGGCGAAGACGGGCAGCGCGATGCGCTTCGGCAGGAGGGTGTGCTGGAGCCGGTCGGACCGGAACGGTCGACCGACGAGCAGCCGCTTCAGCAGCGAGGTGGGACTGGCCACAACCGCCAAGCGTACGACCCGCCGTCCGCGGGCGCGGGGGTGGTCGATCACGTCGGGCCGCCCCGGCGGAGTACCGTCGGTCCCCGCCCCTGCCGGGAACGTGGCAGGCTCGCAGACACACGCCCGATCCGGCGGGGCGGGTGGCACCTTGGGAGGGCAGCGTGCACGTCGTGATCATGGGGTGTGGCCGGGTCGGCTCGACCCTCGCCCACAGCCTGGAGTCCCGGGGGCACTCGGTGGCGGTCATCGACCAGGACGCCGACGCCTTCCGCCGGCTCGGCCCGGACTTCGCCGGGATCACGGTCACCGGCGCCGGCTTCGACGGCGAGGTGCTGCGCCAGGCCGGCATCGAGCGCGCGGACGCCTTCGCCGCGGTCTCCAGCGGCGACAACTCCAACATCATCTCGGCCCGGCTGGCCCGGGAGACGTTCGGGGTGTCCCGGGTCGCCGCGCGGATCTACGACCAGCGCCGCGCGCAGGTCTACGAGCGCCTGGGCATCCCCACCGTGGCCACCGTCCGGTGGACCGCCGACCGGATGCTGCGGCACCTGGTGCCGGAGGGCAACGTGGAGATCTTCCGCGACCCGACCAGCACCGTGTCGATCGTCGAGGTGCCGACGCACAAGGACTGGATCGGCCGGCCGGTGCGCGCCCTGGAGGAGGCGACCGGCGCCCGGGTGGCCTACCTGAGCCGCTTCGGCATCGGCACGCTGCCCACCACGTCCAGCGTCGTGCAGGAGGGTGACCAAATCTTCATGCTGGTCACCGACGACATCGTGGCGACGGTCACGTCGGTGGCGGCGGCGCCGCCGGAAGGAGTGCACTGAGCATGCGGATCGCCATCGCCGGCGCCGGCAACGTGGGCCGTTCCATCGCCCAGGAGCTGATCGACAACGGCCACCAGGTGATGCTCATCGAGCGCCAGCCCAAGATGCTGCGGCCCGACCGGGTGCCGGCCGCGGAGTGGGTGCTGGCCGACGCGTGCGAGCTGACCAGCCTGGAGGAGGCCAACGTGGCCGGCTGCGACGTGGTCGTCGCGGCCACCGGCGACGACAAGGTCAACCTGGTGGTGTCGCTGCTGGCCAAGACCGAGTTCGCGGTGCCCCGGGTGGTCGCCCGGGTGAACCGGGCCGAGAACGAGTGGCTCTTCACCGAGCAGTGGGGCGTCGACGTCGCGGTGAGCAAGCCCCGGGTGATGGCCGCCCTGGTCGAGGAGGCGGTCACGGTCGGCGACCTGGTCCGGCTGATGACCTTCCGGCAGGGCGAGGCGAACCTGGTCGAGATCACCCTGCCGACGACCGCCCCGTACGTCGGGCAGCCGCTGCACGCGGTGCCGCTGCCCCGCGACTCCGCGCTGGTGGCGATCCTGCGCGGCAAGCGGGTGCTGGTGCCCAGCCCGGACGACCCGCTGGAGGCCGGCGACGAGCTGATCTTCGTCTGCACCGCCGAGGTGGAGGACGCGGTGCGGGCCGTGGTGCTCGGGCCGGACAGCGTCGAGCGGACCCGCGAGGCGCGCTGACCCGCCCGGGTGGCTCGGCCGGCCCCGGCGGGTGGCTCAGCCGCCGGCCAGCGGGGCCGAGCGGGTCTCCCGGGTCACCCGGCGGACGGTCCAGACGGTGATCAGCAGCAGCAGCGCGTACGGCGGGTAGCCCAGCGCCAGCCGGGCCACACCCAGCGCGGTGTCCTGCTGGGCGAGGTAGAGCCCGGCCTGCACGCCCACCTTGGCCAGCCAGACCACGCCCCAGAGCACGGTCAGCCCGGTGAAGGTCTTCACCAGCCGGGGGTCGTCGCGCCACTCCGAGCGGCCCTTGGCCACCAGCACCGACCAGATCCAGCCCACCAGGGGCTGCCGGATCGCCGCCGAGAGCAGCAACGCCAGCCCGTAGCCGATGCCGTAGAGGATGCCGGGGAGGTAGAAGTCCCGCTCGTCGCCGGTGCGCCAGGCGATCGCCGCGCCGACGGCGATGCCGAACAGCCCGTTGACCGCGTGCCGGACGGGCCGGCGCTGGACCAGCCGCAGCACCGCGATCGCCAGCGCCACCGCCACCGAGGCGATCACCGCGGGGCGCAGCTCGCCGAGGATGTTGGCGACCACGAACACGAACACCGGGATGCTCGACTCCACCAGCCCCCGCCAGCCGCCAAGCTGGTCGGCCATCTGTTCGGCGATGGTGGGCAGCCGCTCCTCCTCCGGCCCGGTGTCCGGCTCCGCCGCCCGGTGCTGTCCCGTCGTCACTTCGGCGACTCCAGCTCGTAGTACGGGTTGTAGATGACCTTCCGGTCGTCCCGGACGGCCACCCGCCCGCGCGCGGTGAGGTGCCGGCCGGGCTCGATCCCGGCGATGTGCCGCCGGCCCAGCCAGACCAGCGTCACCACGTCGCTGCCGTCGTAGAGGTCCGCCTCCAGCGTGGGCAGGTTGGTGCGCGGGGTGTAGACCACGGTGCGCAGCCGCCCGGAAACCGACACCACCTGGCCCCGGTGGCACTGCCGGGCGGGCACCCCGCCGTGCTCGGCGCTCTCCTTCTGCAGCTCCTGCGCCTCGATCTCGGCCTCGCTGGCCGTGAGCCGGCGCAGCATCCGCCGCAGCGGCCTCCGGTCCTCGTCGGTCGTCATGACCTCCGCGTCACCCTTCCACGCCGGCCGGCCCGCGCCGGCACTGCCCGAGCCCGGCGGCGCCGGGACCGTTCCGCCAGCGTACGCCGAGCGGGCCGGTCCCGGCGGGCCGGCGAAACGGCGGTCAGACCTCGCGGGGCTCCGGGGCGGGCCGGCCGGCCGCCGCGTCGGCGTCGGCTCCCCCGGCGCCGGCCGGACCGGCCTGGTCGGCGACGTCGCGGGGCAGCCGCAGCGGCAGCGGCTCGCGCACCGGCTTCGCCTCCGGGCCCCGGTCGACCACCAGCCCGTCGAGGCACTGCGCCAGCGGCCCGGCCGCGGCCGGGTCGACGGCCGCCGGGCCCTGGTAGACGCCGCGGACCATCCAGCGCGGCCCGTCGATGCCGACGAACCGCAGGTCGGTCAGGCCGTCCGGGGTGCGGACCCGGGCGCGCAGCTCGGTGCCGTACTCCCCCTCGACCTCCTGGGCGGCGGCACCGTCGTTGAACAGCGACTGGCGGATCTCCTCACGCACCTCGTCCCAGATGCCCTCGGAGCGGGGTGCGGCGAAGACGCCGAGCTGGAGCGCGTTCTCGCCGTGCACCAGCACCACCTGCTGGATCACGCCCTGCGGGTCGGCCTGCACCCGCACCTCCACCTCGGGCACCGCCGGGATGTGCAGGCTGCCCAGGTCGAGCCGCTGCACGCCGGCGGGCGCCTCGCCGATGTCGTACGGGCCACGGGCCGGGGCCGCCGAGGTCTGCTCGCCGTCGTGACTGTCGAGGACCTCGGTGGTCCGCTCGTCGCGGCCACGCCGCCCGGCGTCGGCCCGCTTACGGGAGAAGATCACTGCGCCAACCCTCCGCTGTTCGCACTCACCCTGCCACCTCTTCCGTCCGCCCGTCCGCCCCGCCGGCGCGCGGCGCGGGCGGCACCAGCCCGGCGTGCCCGCCGGTGGAGCCGTGCCCGCCGGCACCGCGTGGGGACGCGGGCAGCTCGGCCACCGCCTGAAAGACCGCCCGTTCCACCCGCTGGATGACGAGTTGGGCGATCCGGTCGCCACGGGAGATCTTCGCCGGCAGGTCCCGATCATGGTTGATCAGGTTGACCAGGATCTCACCCCGGTAGCCGGCGTCGACCGTACCGGGCGCGTTGAGCACGGTCACGCCGAGCCTGGCCGCCAGCCCCGACCGGGGGTGGACCAGGCCCACGTACCCCTCGGGCAGGGCGATCGCCAGACCGGTCGGGACCAGGGCCCGACCGCCGGGCGGCAGCTCGACGTCCGCGGCGGCCACCAGGTCGGCCCCGGCGTCACCGGGATGGGCGTACGCCGGCAGCGGCAGCTCCGGGTCGAGCTGCCGTACGGGCACGGGTACGACGTCGGTCACGGTTCCCCTCTTCCGTCCGGTTCACGGGGTGACCCTGCCATCCTGCCGGGTACCCGGGCGGTTGTGCGCCGTACCCTCGGACTGTGAGCCTGTCGCCATCCTCGCCGTCGCCGACGCCGCCGGTCTCGCCCGCCGCGGCGCCCACCGCCGGGCACTCCGAGCGGCTCGGCCTGCCCTGGTGGCTCTGGCTGGCCGGGGTGGCCGCGGCCGTCCTGCTCGCCGCCGAGCTCTGGATGGGTTACTCCGGGGTCCGCGCGTGGCTGCCGTTCGCGGTGCTGCCGCCGGCAACCGTGCTCGGCCTGGCCTGGCTCGGCCGGGTCCGGGTCGCGGTACTCGACGGCGAGCTGCGGGTGGACGACGCCCGGCTGCCGGTGCGGTTCGTGGCCGACGCGATCCCGCTGGACGCCGCCGGACGGCGTGAGGTGCTCGGGGTCGGCGCGGATCCGCTGGCGTTCGTGGTGCAGCGGCCGTGGATCAGCGGCGCGGTGCAGGTGGTGCTGGACGACCCGGCCGACCCGACCCCGTTCTGGGTGGTGAGCAGTCGCCGCCCGGTCGAGCTGGCCGAGGCGATCCTGGCCGCCCGCGACGCCGGCTGACGGCCGCCGCTCAGCCGGCGGCGGACGCGCCGGGCAGCGCCGGCGGGGCGCCCGGCAGCATGCGGCGCTTGCGGTGCAGGTCGGCACGGACCTGGTCGGCCAGCCCACGGGTGGCCCGCCGGTTGAGGTAGCTGGCGACCGCCGCCCCGGTGAGGAACGGCCCGAGCGTGGTCAGGTTGCGCCCGAAGCGCCGCAGCAGGGTCTCCCGCAGTTCCCGGCGGGCCGCGGTGCCGAGCACCGCCCCCACCCCGGCGCCGGGGATCATCGGGTTGATCCCGCGCTGGCTGGCCCAGGAATGCACCAGCGCGACGGCGCGCGGGGTGCCGCCGACGGGCAGCGGTACGCCGTAGACCTCGTGCAGCTCGCCGACCAGTTTCAGTTCGATCGCCACCACGGCGACCGTCTCGGCGGCCAGCAGCACCGGCGCGGAGAGCAGGGTCGGGGTGACCGCCCACTCCACGGCGGCGACGCCGCCGCCGGCCGCACCCACCCCGGCCGTCGCCCGGGCGGCGTTGCGGACCAGCCGGTCGGCGAGCGCGTCGTCGTCCAGGCCGGGAAAGTGCCGGCGCAGGGTGGCCAGGTCGCGCACCGGCACGTGCGGCGCGATCTCGGCGACCGTGTCGACCATCCAGCGGACGGCCGCGCGGGGCTTGAACAGGTCGCCGAGCCCACGCGCCCGGGCCTGCCCGACGAGCCGGGTGAGCAGTTGCCGGCGCCGGGCCGGCCCGATCTCGTCGGCGGTCAGCGCGGCGACGGTCGCCCCAAGCTCGTCGTCCGCCCCCCGCTCGCCCGCGCCCGCCTCGCCCACACCCGCCTCGTCCGCGCCGCGCTCGCTCATCGAACCAACCTCCCGGATGGATCGGCCGCCGCCGTGCCGGCTACCCGTTCCGAGTCAAGCAGTTCCCCCGGCCCGCCGCACGGCGACTCGGACAGCGGCGGCCCCCGCCTGGGAGCCGCCGCTGGTGGACCCGGTGCGGATCAGACGCACTCGCGGCAGATCAGCTCGCCGTTCCGCTCGACCGCCAGCTGGCTGCGGTGGTGCACCAGGAAGCAGCGAGCGCAGCGGAACTCGTCCTGCTGCATCGGCAGCACCTTGACCGTGAGCTCCTCGTCGGCCAGGTCGGCGCCGGGCAGCTCGAAGCTCTCGGCCACCTCGGCCTCGTCGACGTCCACGGCGCCCGACTGTGAGTCGACGCGCCGGGCCTTGAGCTCTTCCAGGCTGTCCTCGCCGAGGTCGACCTCGTCGCGACGCGGGGCGTCGTAGTCGGTGGCCATCGGTTTCACTCTCCCATATCGATGTTGTCGCTTCCGGTTGTAACGCCGGACGACGCTGTTTCGGTTCCGCTGGCCGGCCACCACTTTTGTCGGTCACCCGACCCGGCTGACCGTACGGGCCGTCGCCGCCAGAGAACTCCCCCAGCGAGCGCGGAACCATACCCCCCCTTTGGGCGAGGCATGTATACCGCCCTCGTGGCTGAGATGTACGCCCCCGCACGCGAACTTGTTCCCAATGTGACTCAGGCGACACGAAGATAGGGGTAGTAGTACCCGGTTCCGGGATGGCGCGCCGGCATGTCCGGCTGTTTCCACGCGACGGCCGGACAACCGTTAACCTCAGCGGCGTACTCGACGGCCGGCGGGGCGGTCCGACCGCCGGCGTCCGCCGCCACCCATCACTGTCCGGGAGCGCCCTGATGAGCTTTGCGCGAGTGCGAGCACTCGTTGTCGTCGGCCTGCTGGGGGTGCTCGCCCTGGTCTTCGTGGTCGTCGCGCTGGTGCGCGACACCCAGGGCAGCGCCGGCCTCGCCGAGGGCTGCCCGGAGGGCTGGCCGTTGGCCGACGTGACCCTGCGCGAGCCCAAGGACGTCAAGATCAATGTGCTGAACGCGACGACGGACCGGGACGGCCTGGCCAGACAGATCGCCGACGACTTCCGCAACCGGAAGTTCCAGGTGAAGAGGACCGCCGACGAGAAGAAGAAGTCCGACGACATCGCGGTGCTCCGGTACGGCCCGAAGGGCGTCGGCTCGGCACACCTGCTGCGGGCGTACTTCCTGGACAACGCGGAGCTGGTGTACGACCCGAAGCGCACCGACGACGTGGTCGACGTGGTGCTGGGCAACTCCTTCCAGCAGTTGGCCACCACCACCGAGGTCAACCAGTCCCTCGGTGACCTGGGCTCCCCGAACGCGCCGCCCGAGTCCTGCCCGGCCCCGGTCGAGAAGTGACGTCACCGCCGGCGGCGCTCACCCCCGCCCGGCCGCCGAGCAGTCTGACGGACGCCGTTCCGAGCGCCGTGATCCGCGACCGCCGCCCGGCCGCTCCGGGCGACACCGGCCGGTCGCGACTTCCCTGACGCCGTCCCGGCCCGCCGGCCAGCCACGCTGACGCGCCGGCCAGGCCGCCGGAGGCGTCCAGGTCGGCCGGCCGAGCATGCACCGGTCAGGGGCCGCCGGAGGCGTCCAGGTCGGCCAGCCGGGCGTGCAGCGGCTCGAACAGCGCCGGTGGCGCCGCGATGACCATGTCCGGGCCCGGCGGCAGCCCGCCCAGCCCGCCGACCCGCAGCCCGGCCTCGCCGGCCACCAGGCCGCCGGCGGCCAGGTCCCAGGCGGCCAGCCCCTTCTCGTAGTACGCGTCCACCCGGCCCTCGGCGGCCAGGCAGAGGTCGAGCGCGGCGGCGCCCAGCCGGCGGATGTCCCGGACGTGCGGGATCAGCTCGGCGACCACCCGGGCCTGGTGCGCCCGGCGACCCGGGTCGTAGCCGAAGCCGGTCGCCACCAGCGACTGACCGAGCTCGGTCTCGGTGGAGCAGCGCAGCCGCTCGCCGTCGCGCCAGGCCCCGCCGCCGAGGGTGGCGGTCCACTCCTCGCCGGTGCTGACGTTGCGCACCACCCCGGCGACCACCTGGCCGTCCACCTCGGCGGCGAGCGAGACCGCGCAGTGCGGCAGGCCGTAGAGGTAGTTGACCGTGCCGTCGATCGGGTCGAGGATCCAGCGCACCCCGCCCGGCCCGGCCGGGCCGTCCGCGCCGTACTCCTCGCCGAGCACCGCGTCCGCCGGACGCAACCGGTGCAGCGCGTCCATCACCTGCCGCTCCACCGCCCGGTCCGCGGCCGTCACCACGTCGGTGGCGGTGCTCTTGGTGGCCGCCACCGACACGCCCTCGGCCCGCATCCGGTACGCCGTCGCGGCCGCGTCCCGGGCCACCTCGACCGCGATCTCCAGCAGTTCCCGCGGCGCCGGCGCCGTCCGGTCCATCGTCCGTCCCCTTCCCGCACGACCGGGGTGTTCCGGATCCCGCGCGGGTATCATCCTTACAAAGTCCACATCTGCGTCGAATCGGCGGTCCCCACGGGGGCACGCCGTGCGGCGGAGGATGATCGCCGCAGACGGCGTTACAATTCACCCCTGCCCACGCGCCACGGACCGCCAGCGACCGGCCGGCCCGGGACACGGGGGTTCCTCAACCACATCGTTCGGCACGGTGCCCCGCTCTGCGTCGGACGACCCGGCCGTGCTCGCTCTTCGCCTCCGGAAGGTCATTCGTGACAGAACCCCGCCAGACCGGCGCCGACGTTCGCTCGCTCACCGACACCCTGATCGCCCACGCGCAGAGCGCCGGCGGCCAGCTCACGTCGGCCCAGCTCGCGCGCACCGTCGAGTCCGCCGAGGTGACTCCGGCCCAGGCCAAGAAGATCCTGCGGGCGCTCTCCGAGGCGGGAGTGACCGTGGTGGTGGACGGCTCGGCCAGCACCCGTCGCCGGGTGGCCGCCGCCCGCTCGGCCACGCCGGCGTCCCGGGCCACCACCGCCAAGACCACCAAGAAGGCCGCCGCGCCGGCCCCGAAGCAGGCGCCCGCCGCGGAGGAGGCCCCCGCCCCCGCGCCGCGGAAGGCGACCGCGCGCAAGGCCGCCGGCACCACCGCCGAGGTGGCCGCCAAGGCCGCGGCGCCGGCCAAGAAGGCCACCCGGGCCACCAAGGCCACGGTGGCCGCCGCGACCGGCCCGGCGAAGGCCACCAAGGCCGCCGGCAAGGCCAAGGGCGACGCCGCCGAGGGCGAGATCGACCCGGAGGAACTCGCCGCCGAGATCGAGGACGTAGTGGTCGAGGAGCCGGCCGAGCTGACCCAGGCCGCCGAGACCGACGCGGCCAACTCCGCCAGCGACAACGACTTCGAGTGGGACGACGAGGAGTCCGAGGCCCTCAAGCAGGCCCGCCGGGACGCCGAGCTGACCGCCTCCGCCGACTCGGTCCGGGCGTACCTCAAGCAGATCGGCAAGGTTCCGCTGCTCAACGCCGAGCAGGAGGTGGAGCTCGCCAAGCGGATCGAGGCCGGGCTCTACGCCGCCGAGCGGCTGCGCGCGGCCGACGAGGGCGAGGAGAAGCTCACCCGCGACATGCAGCGGGACCTGCTCTGGATCTCCCGCGACGGTGAGCGCGCCAAGAACCACCTGCTCGAGGCCAACCTGCGACTGGTCGTCTCCCTGGCCAAGCGCTACACCGGTCGCGGCATGGCCTTCCTCGACCTGATCCAGGAGGGCAACCTCGGCCTGATCCGCGCGGTCGAGAAGTTCGACTACACCAAGGGCTACAAGTTCTCCACCTACGCCACCTGGTGGATCCGCCAGGCCATCACCCGCGCCATGGCCGACCAGGCCCGCACCATCCGCATCCCGGTGCACATGGTCGAGGTGATCAACAAGCTCGGCCGGATCCAGCGTGAGCTGCTCCAGGACCTGGGCCGCGAGCCCACCCCGGAGGAGCTGGCCAAGGAGATGGACATCACACCGGAGAAGGTGCTGGAGATCCAGCAGTACGCCCGGGAGCCCATCTCGCTCGACCAGACCATCGGCGACGAGGGCGACAGCCAGCTCGGCGACTTCATCGAGGACTCGGAGGCCGTGGTCGCGGTCGACGCCGTCTCGTTCTCGCTGCTGCAGGACCAGCTCCAGCAGGTGCTGCAGACGCTCTCCGAGCGTGAGGCGGGTGTGGTACGCCTGCGCTTCGGCCTCACCGACGGCCAGCCGCGCACCCTGGACGAGATCGGCCAGGTCTACGGCGTGACCCGGGAGCGGATCCGGCAGATCGAGTCGAAGACGATGTCCAAGCTGCGCCACCCGTCGCGGTCGCAGGTGCTGCGGGACTACCTCGACTGATCCGCGATCGTCAACTCGGTGTGTCGTTTTGGCCACTTGGCGTGCAACGTCGGATGGTGATCGTTCGGTTGCACGAATGTGATCGTTGACGTGGCACCCTTGGTGCACGGCACACTGTCCCTGCCATGTGTGACCTCCGTCCCCCGCGGGCACACAGGGAAGGCAAGGCCCCACAAGGGTGTTGCACGATAGGTGAGCAACGACCGAAGAGATTGTTCATCGGTGACGACCAGAGGAGGAAGGCGATGACCCCGACCCTCACGCCGCCGCCCGAGACGGTGAGCCCCCCGGCCGCCGATGAACGGTGCGACCGCTGCAATGCTGCCGGCAAGCTCCGGATCACTCTGGCGGGTGGGAGCGAGCTGGTGTTCTGTGGGCACCACGCGAACAAGTACGCGGAGGATCTCGTGAAGATCACCGTGCGGTACGCGACGGACCCGGAGTTCAGCTGGCGTGGCGCCGATCTGATGGCGAACTGAGTCCGCTACCCGACATAGCCGGCCGGAGGCACCCCAGGGTGCCTCCGGCCGGCTTTTCGCTGTCCGCACCCCGCCAGCACCGCACTCGCCCGGCGGGCACCACACTCGCCCCGCAGGCACCACACTCGCCCGCCCGGACCGCCTGATCGCACGCGCCCACCCGCGTGACCAACCGCCTCGCACCGCCCACTCGGCACGCCCGCCCATCAAGCCGGAAGATCGTCTGATGCTGGGCAGGCGTGATTCGGGCCGGCTGCCCTGCTCACCGACAGACGATCATGGGCAGCGAGGCTGAGCACGCACAGGGGTGAGCGTCCCGGCTCGGGAGGGGGCGGGACGGGCGGCCGGAGGCGACGCCCCGGCTCGGCCGGCGGCCGTCAGAGGGTCTGGACGGTGGCGATGCGTTCTTCCAGCTGCTCGATGGTGGCCTGGGCGCTGGGCGGGCCGCCGCAGAGCCGGCGCAGCTCGGCGTGGATCTTGCCGTGCGGCTGGCCGGTGCGGTGGTGGCGGGCGGCGACCAGGGCGTTCAGCTGCCGGCGCAGCGCCACCCGGCGCTGGGCGGCGCTCATCGGCGCCGCCGGCTGCGCAGCGTCGGCGGCCGGCTCGGCCGACCGCGCGGCGGCCTTGCGCCGCTGGGCGGCCAGCTGCTCGGCCTGCCGCTTGCTCAGCAGCAGGGCCACCTGGTCGGGGGAGAGCAGGCCAGGCAGGCCGAGGTACTCCTCCTCTTCCGGGGTGCCGGCCTGCGCGGCGGTGCCGAACGAGGCGCCATCGAAGATCACCTGGTCGAGCTCGGCGGTGGCGGACAGCGCCGCGAACCGCTTCTCCAGCTCGCCGCTGGCCTGCTCGTCGCGCTGGGCGCGTTCGAGCAGGTCGTCGTCGAATCCCTCGCGGTCCTTCGGCTTGCCGAGCACGTGGTCCCGCTCGGCCTCCATCTCGCTGGCCAACCCGAGCAGGTGCGGCACGCTGGGCAGGAAGACCGAGGCGGTCTCGCCGGGCCGGCGGGCCCGGACGAACCGGCCGATCGCCTGGGCGAAGTAGAGCGGCGTGCTGGCGCTGGTCGCGTAGACCCCGACCGCCAACCGGGGGATGTCCACCCCCTCGGACACCATCCGCACCGCCACGAGCCAGCGCTGCTCGGACGCCGCGAAGCTGGCGATCCGCGCGGAGGCGCCGACGTCGTCGGAGAGCACCACGGCCGCCCGCTCGCCGGTCACCTGCTCGACCAGCTTGGCGTACGCGCGGGCGGCCTGCTGGTCGCTGGCGATGACCAGACCGCCGGCGTCGCTCATGCCGGCCTCGCGAAGCACGGTGAGCCGCGCGTCGGCGGCCCGCAGCACCTGCGGCATCCAGTCACCGGCCGGGTCCAGGGCGGTCCGCCAGGCCTGGGCGATCAGGTCCTGGGTCATCGGCTCGCCCAGCCGGGCGGCCAGTTCCTCCCCGGCGTTGGTGCGCCACCGCGTCTCCCCCGAGTACGCCAGGAAGAGCACCGGCCGGACCACGCCGTCACGCAGCGCGTCGGAGTAGCCGTAGACCGAGTCGGCGCGTGACCGGAGCAGGCCGTCGTCGCCCCGTTCGTAGCTGACGAACGGGATCGGGTTGTCGTCGGAGCGGAACGGGGTGCCGGTGAGCATCAGCCGGCGGACGGCCGGCTCGAAGGCCGCCTTCACGCCGTCGCCCCAGGACCGGGAGTCGCCGGCGTGGTGGATCTCGTCGAGGATGACCAGGGTGCGCCGGGTCATGGTGCGCCGCCGGTGCACCTGCGGGGCCATGCCGACCTGGGCGTAGGTGACCACCGCGCCGTGGAAGTCGGCCGAGGAGTGCAGGTCGGCGTTGCGGAACGCGGCGTCGAGCTGGATGCCGACCCGGGCGGCCGAGGCGGCCCACTGGGTCTTCAGGTGCTCGGTCGGGGCGACCACGGTGACCGCCTCGACGGTGCCGTCGGCGAGCAGCTCGGCGGCGATCCGCAGGGCGAAGGTGGTCTTGCCGGCACCGGGCGTGGCGACCGCGGTGAAGTCCTCGCTCCGGCGGCGCAGGTACTCCACCAGCGCCTTGCGCTGCCAGGCGCGTAGTGCCGGAAACGTCTCGATCGCCGGCAACCGGGCAGCCACGCGAGCGCTCCTCTCCGACCGCACACAGGCGGACCCCGGCCGAGGGCCAACGGGGACCGCCGCCCATGAAAACGCCTCCGCGCAGAAGATGCCGCGAAGGCCGACTCAGCATAACCAGCGGCCCCCACCCGGCGCAGCGGACGCCACGCTGGTCGCCCGGGTCACACCGGGACCGCCGCCACCGGTGGCCGCTCAGCCACCGGTGACCCCGGTGTCCACCGCACCGGTCACCGGTGCCGGGAGTGCCCCGGAGCGGGCTCCTCCCGCCGCACGAGCAGGCTCGACGGGCACGGTCAGAGGCCGGGGCCGCGCGGCGGGCGCAGCGTGGCCACCGGGGCCGACCAGCGCCGACGCAGCGCCACCAGACGGATGCCGAAGACCAGCATCGCCGCGGCGGTCAGCCAGCCGGCGTCGGCCAGCCCCAGGGCGTACAGCATCGCCACCGCCACCGAGCCGACGAGCGCGGCCACCGCGTAGATCTCCCGCCGCAGCACCACCGGGATCTCTGCGGTGAGCAGGTCCCGGCCGAGGCCGCCGCCGATCGCGGTGAGCATGCCGATCACGCAGGCGCCGACCGCTGGCACCTGGGCGTCCAGGGCCTTCAGCGTGCCGGTGACGGTGAACAGGCCGAGGCCGGCCGCGTCCAGCACCAGCACGGTGGTGCGCAGCCGGGCGAGCTGGGGATGCAGCCAGAACACGGCGGCGGCGGTGATCGCTGCCGTGGCCGGGTAGCGCCAGTCGGCGAAGGCCAGCGGCGGTACCTCGTCGATGGCGAGGTCGCGGAAGATGCCGCCGCCGAGCGCCGCCACGAAGCCGACGAAGACCACGCCGAAGAGGTCGAGCCGCTTGGCCACCGCCGCGGAGGCGCCGGAGGCGGCGAAGACGGCCACCCCGGTCAGATCGGCGAGGAGCAGTGCGGTGGAGGTGGTCACCGCCGCAGGCTACGTGGGCGGCCGGACGGGCCGCCCGGGATCAGTCGGCCCAGGAGTCGTAGATCTCCTTGCACTTCGGGCAGACCGGCGAGCCGGGCTTGGCGGCCTTGGTCACCGGGAAGGTCTCCCCGCAGAGCGCCACGACGAAAGTGCCCATCACGGCACTTTCGGCAATCTTTTCCTTCCGGACGTAGTGGAACATCTCCGGACCGGTGTCGGCGTCCTTCAGCTCCGGACGCTCGAGAACCTCTGTGCTCACTTTTCCACCTCCAACCCGCAAGTCTGGCAGGTCACCGCGGCCCGGTCCACCTCAGCCCGGCCGGGGCGCAGCCCGTACCGTGGCTGTCGTGAACAACTTCCACATCCGTTACGGCACCGAGGTGGCCGACGCCCTGCGCGACGGACGTCCCGTCGTCGCCCTGGAGAGCACCATCGTCTCGCACGGGCTGCCCCGCCCGGACAACCTGCGGGTGGCCCGGCAGATCGAGCAGGCGGTCCGGGACGCCGGGGCGGTGCCCGCGACCATCGGCATGGTCAGCGGCCGGCTCGTGGTGGGCCTGGACGACGCAGAGCTGACCCGGCTGGCCACCGCCGACGGCGTGACCAAGCTTTCCGTACGCGATCTGGCGGTGGCCGCCGCCACCGGCGCGGACGGCGCCACCACCGTGGCCGCGACCAGCGCGGTGGCCGCGGCGGCCGGGATCGGGGTGTTCGCCACCGGCGGCCTCGGCGGGGTGCACCGGGAGGCGGCCCAGACCTTCGACGAGTCGGCCGACCTGGTCACCCTGGCCCGGACGCCGATCGCGGTGGTCTGCGCCGGGGTCAAGTCGATCCTCGACGTGGGCGCCACGCTGGAGCGGCTGGAGACCCTCGGGGTCGGCGTGGTCGGCTACCGGACCCGGCGGTTCCCCGGCTTCTTCGTCACCGACGGCGGCTTCGACCTGGACTGGTCGGTCGACAGCCCGGAGCGGGTGGCGGACGTGCTGGCCGCGCGTGAGCAGCACGGGGTCCACCGCGGCGGCCTGATCGTGGCCAACCCGCTGCCGACCGACGAGCAGCTCGACCCGGACCTGCACGACCGCACCCTCGCCGAGGGGTTGGCCCGGCTGGAGCGCGACGGGGTGACCGGCAAGGCGGTGACGCCCTACCTGCTGGCGCACTTCCACTCGGCCACCGAGGGGGCGAGCCTGGCGGTGAACGTCCGGATCATCCTGCGCAACGCCGACCTCGCCGCCCGGATCGCGGTCGCCGCGGCCGCCCGCCGCGCCGACGCATGACCGCAGGCCGCGTCCTCGTCGTCGGTGACCTGATCACCGACGTGGTGGCGGTGCTGGCCGGTCCGCCGGCCACCGGGTCCGACACGCCGGCGGCGATCCGGTTCAGCGGTGGCGGGCAGGCCGCCAACACCGCGGCCTGGCTCGCCGCCCGGGGCGTGCCGGTGACGCTGGTCGGCGCGGTCGGCGACGACAGCCAGGGGCGGGACCGGGTGGCCGAGCTGGCGCGCGCCGGGGTCGACTGCGCGGTCAGCCGGCATCCGGACCACCCCACCGGCACCGTGATCGTGCTGGCCGCCGACGGCGAACGCACGATGATTACCGAGCGGGGCGCGAACCTGCGGCTGACTCCGGAGCACGTCGAGGCGGCGCTGGCCGCCGCGCCGGACGCGGCGCACCTGCACCTGTCCGGCTATTCGCTGCTGGACGCGGCGTCCCGCCCGGCCGGGCTGGCCGCGTTGGCCGCCGCCCGCGGGCGTGGGCTCACCACCAGCGTCGACGCGGCCTCCGCCGCGCCACTGCGGCGGGTCGGCGCGGCGGCCTTCCTGACCTGGGTACGGGAGGTCGACCTGCTGCTGGTCAACGCGGACGAGGCGACCGTGCTGGCCGGCGGGCTGGACCCGGCCGCCCAGGGGCGGGCGTTGACGGCGTCGGCCCGGCGGGTGGTGGTGAAACGGGGCGCGGCCGGGGCGGTCTGGGTAGACCGGGGCGGGGCGGTGACGGTGTCGCCGGCCCGCCGGGTGGCGGTGGTGGACGTCACCGGTGCCGGCGACGCGTTCGCGGCCGGACTGCTCTCCGCCTGGCTGTCCGGGGCGGCACCGGCGGCGGCGCTGGCCCGGGCCGGTGACCTCGGCGCGTCGGCGGTGTCACAGGTCGGCGCCCGCCCGGGCTGAGCCGAGCCGGCCGGGTGGGGCCCGGTCGGCCGGTCAGGGCTCGGCGTCGATGACCTTGTGCGGCCGTTCCTCGGCGGTCAGGCTCATCGGCGGGGTCTCGTCCCGGTGCCGGGCCTGGAACCGGCTCATCAGCCGGTGCTCGTCCTTCGGCGGCCGGTCGTTGGCCAGCAGCACGGCCAGCCACGGAATGAGCACCATGCCCAGTGCGACCATCGGCAGCCAGAGCCAGAGCAACGGGGCCTGCACGCCGACCAGGATCGCACCGACGATCAGGCAGGCCACCCGGATGCCCATCATCAGCACGTACCGCTTCTGCCGGCTGGTGAGCTGGTCGTCCTGGCTGCGCGAGGCGTCGGTGATCAGGATCGGCTGGTACGCCTGACGCTTCACCACGGACCTCCTCGAGGGGGTTACGCCTCATCCTGTCACCCCGAGGCCGTGATCAGCGAAATTCCGGGTATCGAAGCTTCGTGTTACGTACGTGGTACGCTCGCCCCCGTGGGCAGCAGGTTCAGCTTCACCGACGAGGCGTTGGCCAACCTGAGGGTCTACGACGTCACGCCGGGGGAAGTCTGGGAGGCGCTGCACAGCAGCCGGCGGGTCATCCGCCACCTGGGCGACGACGTGATGGTCGTCTACGCCGCCGCCCGCCGGGGGCGCCGGCTGGCCGTGCTGCTCGCCGAGGCCGACGGCACCGACAACGACTGGGACATCCTCTCCGCCCGGGAGCTGAGCGACGTCGAGGCCAAGCGCTACGACGAGGCAGTGCGGAGGTCCCACCGACGAGGAGGCGGTGACGATGCACCGTAACGACGCGACCAAGCAGTTCCACAGCGGCGGTGACCGGCTCGCGGAGCTGATCGACGAGAGCCCGCCGGTGGAGCTGCCCACCCCCGACACCGACACCCCGATGGTGAGCCGCTCGGTCCGGTTGCCGCTGGAGACCTACGAGCGGGTGCGGGCCGCCGCGGACGCCCGGGGCATCGGCGTCACCACCCTGATGCGGCAGTGGATCGAGGCCGGGCTGGCCGACCTCGACGACTCGGCCACCGTCTCGCTCGCCGACGTCCGGCGCGCGCTGGCCGCGCTGGCCCACCCGACGGCCGCCTGACCCGGGCCCGCTCAGGGGGCCCGGTGGAAGTCGCCACCCGGCTCCCCGCCGTGCAGCAGCGGTGAGGCGGGCACCTCAGCGGCCCGACCTCGGCTGCGCCACGTGTCGGCGGTGGCCACCGCGGCCAGCACGGCGGCGACCGCCACCAGCGCCACCATCGGCGAGCCCCGGGTGAGGGCCGGCGCCAGCAGGAGCAGTGCCGCCAGGCCGCCCCACCGCGACCAGGACACCCGGCCGAAGATCTCGTACTCGAAGCGGGCCCGGGCGATCAGGAAGATCGCCGGGCCGCCGACCACGAAGGCCAGCCAGACCGGGTCGATCCGGTCGTACGGGTGCTGGATCACCAGCTCGTAGCCGACGCCGGTGGCCAGCACCCCGACCACGATGGCCAGGTGGGTGGCGCCGACCGAGGAGCCGAGCCGCCCGGCCGACCGGGCCATCCGCAACGCCTCGGCGAGCAGGTGACCCGCCCGGTGGAAGTAGATCCGCCAGAGCAGCGCCGTGGTGACGAACGCGGCGGCGAAGGCGCCGGCGCGGTCGGCGGTGAACGCCTCGCCGCTGTACGTCACGCCGATCACCAGGATGGTCTCCCCCAGGGAGATGAGGAAGATCTGCTGGTACCGGTCGGCCAGGTGCTCGCCGGCGATCAGCCAGCCGGACGCCCGTGCCGGGCCCAGTCGGGGCAGCGGCCAGCCGAGCAGAAGCCCGGTGCCGTCGACGGCCAGCGCGAGCACCCACAGCGGCAGGCGCAACTCCTCCGGCGCGAACGCCCCGGCCAGCCACGGCACGGCGCCGGCCGCGGCCCAGGCGGCGAGCCGCAGCGGGACCGAGCGGCGCGGATGGCGGTGCAGCGCGGCGGCGACGATCAGCGGCCGGCCGATCATCGCCGCCAGGTAGCCGAGCACGAACGGCAGGGCCCGGTCCTCGAACGCCCCGGGCAGCGCGACCGCCATCACCATGGCGGCGAACATCGACCCCACCACGACGAACTGGATCACGCCGCGCTCGGGCTCGTACCGGCTGGTGACCCAGGTGGTGATCGACCAGAGTAGCCAGAGGGCGAGGAAGAGCACGCCGGTACGCCCGATCTCGGCCACCAGCTCGACGACGGACGCCCCGGCGGTGTCGATCAGGCGCACCGAGACCCGGGTCAGCGCGAAGACGAAGACCAGGTCGAAGAAGAGTTCGAGGAAGGTGGCCCGGGTCGCGCTGACCTCGGGACGCAGCAGCCGCGCACCGCGTCGGTCCGTCATCGGTCGCCCGTCGCCATCCTGCCTACAACGACCGGGCCGACGTCGGGGTTGCGTCAGGCCGGCGCGGACTTCGCCTTGGCCGCCGCCTTCATCTGCTGCTTGTACTCCCGCACCCGGCGCAGCGAGTCCGCGTCGACGACGTCCGCCACCGACCGGTGGGCGTCCGGGTCGCCGTAGCCGCCGGCGGCCTCCCGCCAGCCCTCCGGCGTGACGTCGAACCGCTTGCCGAGCAGGGCGAGGAAGATCTGCGCCTTCTGCTTGCCGAAGCCGGGCAGGTCGGCGATCCGTCGCAGCAGTTCCCGGCCGTCGGCGGCGTCGGACCAGAGCCGGGCGGCGTCGCCGTCGTACCGGTCGACGAGGACCCGGCACACCTCCTGCACCCGGGCGGCCATCGCCTTGGGGAACCGGTGCAGCGCGGGCGGCTGGGCGAAGAGAGCGACCAGTGCCTCCGGGTCGTACCCGGCGAGTTCGGCGGCGTCCGGCTCGTGGCCGAGCCGCTGGGTCAGCACGTACGGCGAGGAGAACGCCTTCTCCATCGGCACCTGCTGGTCGAGGACCATGCCGAGGAGCAGGGCCAGCGGGCTGCGCGCCAGCAGCCGGTTGGCCTCGGGGTCGATGGGCAGCGCGAGCGTCATGGCAGTCATGGTCCCGCACGAACCGGCCCGGGTGCAGCCGGGACGCCCGACACGCCAGCGCGCGCCGCCGCCGGCCCGGCACCCGGGCGCGACCCGGCGGACCGGTCAGGTCGGTCCGCCGGGCCGGGTCGGGTCGGGGTCAGTTGACCACGAACAGCAGCCGGTTCGGCGAGCCGGAGCCGGGGTTGGTCACCTTGCCGGTGGTGGCGTTGCTGGTCAGGTAGCTGCTGACCTGCGACGGCGACCAGGACGGGTTGGCCGACAGCACGAGGGCGGCCGCGCCGGCCACGTGCGGCGAGGCCATCGAGGTGCCGCTGATCGTGTTGCTGGCGGTGTCGCTGGTCCGCCAGGCCGACAGGATGCTCGAACCGGGGGCGAAGACGTCCACGCAGGAGCCGTAGTTGGAGAACGACGAGCGGGCGTCGCTGCTGGTGGTGGAGCCGACGGTGATCGCGGCCGGGGTACGGGCCGGCGAGTAGTTGCAGGCGTTGGCGCTGGAGTTGCCGGCCGCCACCGCGTAGCTCACCCCGGAGTTGATCGAGTTGGCCACCGCGTTGTCGATGGCGCTGCTCGCCCCGCCGCCGAGGCTCATGTTGGCGACCGCCGGCTTGACCGCATTGGCGGTCACCCAGTTGACACCGTTCACCACGCTGGTGGTGCTGCCGCTGCCCGAGCAGTTGAGCACCTTGACCGCGATCAGTCGCACCTGCTTGGCGACGCCGTAGGTGGAGCCACCGACCGTACCGGCGACGTGCGTGCCGTGGCCGTTGCAGTCGGTGTTGTTGCTGTCCACCGTGTTGGTGCCCCAGGTGGCCCGGCCGCCGAATTGGGAGTGGGTGGTCCGGATGCCGGTGTCGATGATGTACGCCCGCACGTTCGACGCGGTGTTCGGGTAGGTGAAGCTGCGGCTCAACGGCAGGTTGCGCTGGTCGATGCGGTCCAGCCCCCACGGCGGGTTGGACTGGGTGGCCTGGGCGGTGAGCACCTGGTCCTGCTCCACGTACGCGACCGCCGGGTCGGCGGCGAGCCGGCCGGCCTGGGTGGCGGTCATCCGGGCGCTGAAACCGGTCAGGGCCGCGCTGTACACGTCGCCGACGCTGCCGCCGTACCGCTTGGTCAGCGCGCTGGCCCGCTCCGGCACGGCGGCCCGGGCGGTGGCGGTGCCCGCGGCGCCCGCCGCGTCCGGCCGGAGGACGACCAGGTAGCTCCCGCTGATCGCGGTCGGGGACGCGGCGCCCCGGATCTCCCCGGTGGGTGGCGCCGCCAGGGCGGGGGTGGCGGCCGCGGTGACGGCGGCCATGCCGGCGGCGACGGCGAGCGCCCGGAACAGACGCCGCCGCGGAACGGACCCTGCTGGCATCGTGTGCCTCCTCATCGGTACGCCCGGCCGGTGTCTGCTGGGCCGCGGGGCGCACCCTCGACGACTGGTGCCGCAGATGGTAGCCGTTATATCGATAATGATGATAGAGATGGCTGTCGATTAATTCGGTCGTCCGGCGCGGATGTCGTGGGTGGCGCCGCCCACCGCGGCGCAGGAGGCAGGATGGCGACGTGGACGAACACGACATGCTGCTCTCCCCCGCCGGGGTGACGGCGCTGCGGACCGCGCTCACCCGGGCCGGGTTCACCGCCAACGGCATCGCCACCCGGCTGGGTCCGCAGGCCACCGGCGGGGTGGCCCGCAACGACTTCCGGGCCGCGCTGCGGGCCACCGAGGAGCGCGACCCGCTCGGCACCCTCATCCGGGTCTTCATCTGCGAACAGACCGAGCCGGAGGCGGCGGTGGCCGCCGCGCTGGCGCCCCTGTCCATCGAGGAGGCGCTCGCCGGCGGTCTGGTCGAGCGGCACGGCGACGGCCTCCGGATGGGCCTGGACCTGGAGCCGTACGGGGACGACTGGTGGGTGCTCGCCGACGTGCCGGCCAGCGCCCGGCCGGGTCGGCCGCTGCACGCCGAACACGTGCTCGGCATCGGCGGGGCGACCCAGACCCTGATCGGCGCCACCGCCCGGCGGCCGGTGGAGACCGCACTCGACCTGGGCACCGGCTCCGGGGTGCAGGCGCTGCACCTGTCCACCCACGCCCGGCGGGTCACCGCCACCGACGTCTCCGAGCGGGCCCTGCGCTTCGCCGCCACCACCGCCGCGCTCAACGGGCAGGACTGGGAACTGCTCCGCGGCGACCTGGTCGCCCCGGTGGCCGGGCGCCGGTTCGACCTGGTGGTGAGCAACCCGCCGTTCGTGGTCGGTCCCGGCACCACCACCCACGTCTACCGGGACTCGGGGCGGGTGGGCGACGCGATCGGGGCCGAGTTGGCGGCCGCCGCGCCCGACCTGCTCACCGAGGGCGGCACCATGCAGTACCTGGCGAACTGGGTGCACGTTACCGGGGAGGACTGGGCCGAGCGGGTCACCGGCTGGTTCGCCGGCACCGGTCTGGACGCCTGGGTGGTCCAGCGCGAGGTGGCCGACCCGATGGCGTACGTCAACCTGTGGCTGACCGACGTCGGCGAGGCCGCCGACCCGCACCGGATGGCCGACTGGCTGGACTGGTTCGACGCGCACAAGGTGGAGGCGATCGGCTTCGGCATCGTGTCGCTGCGCCGGGCCGGGCACGACGACCCGGTGATCCGGGTCGAGGAGCTGCGCCAGCGGGTGGAGGCGCCGATGGGCGACCGGATCGCCGGCTGGTTCGACCGGCAGGACTGGCTGCGTAGCCGCGGTGCCGACGGCCTGCTCGCCGAGCGCTACCGGGCGGCCGAGGGGCTCCAGCTGCGCCAGGAGGCCACCATGGGCGACGAGGGCTGGGCGGTGGATCGGCAGGTGCTCGCCATGCCGCACGGGCTGCGCTGGACCGAGGAGATCGACCCGCTGGTGCTGGCCCTGGTCGGCGGGGCCGACGGGCGGTTGCCGCTGCGCGACCAGCTCGCCCTGCTCGCCGCCGCGCACGACGTCGCCGTCGAGGAGCTGGCCGAGGCGGCCGGGCCGATCGTGGCGCACCTGGTCGAGCGGGGCTTCATCGAGCCGGTGGCCGGCTGATGCGGGCGGTGGTGCAGACCGTCGGCCGGGCCGGCGTGACCGTCGACGGCGAGCTGGTCGGCGCGATCTCCGACGGGCTGCTCGTGCTGCTCGGGGTCACCCACACCGACACCGTGGAGACCGCGCGCACGATGGCCCGCAAGGTGCACGAGCTGCGCATCCTCGACGACGAGCGGTCAGCGGCCGACACCGGCGCGCCGATCCTGGTGGTCAGCCAGTTCACTCTCTACGGTGACGCCCGCAAGGGGCGCCGCCCGACCTGGACCGCGGCGGCGCCGGCCGAGGTCGCCGAACCACTGGTGACCGCGGTCGTCGAGGCGCTGCGCATCCGGGGGGCGAAGGTCGAGACGGGCCGGTTCCGCGCGCACATGCTGGTGGAGAGCGTCAACGTCGGGCCGCGCACCATCCTGCTCGATCTCTGACCGGCGCCGGCCCAGCGACCGCGAGGGCGGTGGCGGAGTGACGCCGTGGCACGACCCCGCCACCGTCAGCTGTTCACCAGGCCGGACGGCGGCGGTAGAACCGTCGCATGCCATCGCCCTCACAGCCCTCCGCCGCTGGCCGGACGAGACGGCGGCTGATCGCCGCCGCGGCCGCCGCCGGACTGGTCGCGGCCGGCGCCGCCGCGATCCAGTCACCCGCCACCGCGGCCGCCCCGGCCCCGCCCGCACCGGCGGCGACCCGGGACACCCACACCGTCACGCTGGTCACCGGCGACGTGGTCACGGTGACCACGTTCGCCGACGGCCAGGCCACCGCCGACGTCGACCGGCCCGACCACGCCACCGGCGGGGTACGGATCCAGCAGAGCGGCGGCGACCTGTACGTGCTGCCCGACGAGGCGCTGCCGCTGCTCGGCAGCGACCGGCTCGACCGGCGGCTGTTCAACGTCACCGACCTGATCGAGATGGGCTACGACGACGCCCGGACGGCCGAGCTGCCGCTGATCGCCACCTATCCCCCGGCCAAGGCCCGGGCGGGTCGCCCGGCCGCGCCACGCGGCGCCAGGGTCGTCCGCGACCTGCCCAGCGTCACCGGCGCCGCGCTGGCCGCCGACAAGAAGCAGGCCCGCGCCCTCTGGTCCACCGTCGCGTCCACGCCGGCGGCCCGGTCCGGCTCGGCGCTCGGCGGCGGGCTGGCGAAGCTCTGGCTGGACGGCCGGGTGAAGGCCAGCCTGACCGAGAGCGTGCCGCAGGTCGGCGCCCCCGAGGCGTGGGCCGCCGGGTACGACGGCGCCGGCGTGACCGTCGCGGTGCTGGACAGCGGGATCGACGCCGGCCACCCCGACCTGGCCGGCCAGGTCGACGAGGCGGTCAGCTTCGTGCCCGGCGAGGACGTCTCGGACGTGCACGGGCACGGCACCCACGTCGCCTCGACGATCGCGGGCACCGGGGCGGCCTCCGGCGGCGACCGCAAGGGCGTCGCGCCCGGCGCCGACCTGATCGTCGGCAAGGTGCTCGGCAACGACGGGTACGGCCAGGACTCGTGGATCATCGCCGGCATGCAGTGGGCGGCCGAGTCCGGGGCCGACGTGGTCAACATGAGCCTCGGCGACGCGTCGCGGACCGACGGCACCGATCCGATGACCGCGGCGGTGGACACCCTCACCGCGCGGCACGGCACCCTCTTCGTGGTCGCCGCGGGCAACTCCGGCCCGCAGACCATCGGCTCGCCGGGCACCTCGGCCAGCGCGCTGACCGTCGGTGCGGTGGACAAGCAGGACGAGCTGGCCTGGTTCTCCAGCACCGGCCCGCTGGCCCGTACCGGCGCGCTGAAGCCGGACCTCACCGCGCCCGGCGTCGCCATCACCGCCGCCCGCTCCGGGCAGGCCCCCGGCGAGGGCGCGTACCAGAGCATGGACGGCACCTCGATGGCCGCGCCGCACGTGGCGGGCGCGGCGGCGATCCTCGCCCAGCGGCACCCCGACTGGTCCGGCCCGCAGCTCAAGGACGCGCTGATGAGCAGCGCCAAGGGCCTGTCCGACGGCTACCAGCCGTACCAGGTGGGCAGCGGCCGGCTGGACGTGGCGGCGGCGGTACGCGCCACCGTACGGGCCACCGGCTCGGCGTTCTTCGGCAACTTCGACTGGCCGCACGAGCCCACCGACGCGCCGGTCAGCAGACCGGTGACGTTCACCAACTCCGGCCCGACTGACGTCACCCTGGACCTCGCGCTCACCGGCGCCGGCCCGTTCACCCTGGGCGCCACCTCGGTGACCGTGCCCGCCGGCGGCAGCGCCGACGTCGCGGTGACCGGCGACCCGCGGGACGACGCCCACGGCCAGCTCACCGGCTACCTGGTCGGCACCGACGCGGCCACCGGCGCGCCGGTCACCCGCACCGCGCTCGCCCTGCTCAAGGAGGACGAGCGGTACGACCTGACGATCAAGCTGACCGGCCGGGACGGCAAGCCCGCCAGCTCGCAGGTGGTGCTGAAGAAGGCCGGCGAGTTCTACCCGTGGCGGTATGCCGTCGACGGCGAGCGGACGCTGCGGCTGCCGCCGGGCACGTACACCGTCGAGACCGTGCTGGACGTCCAGGGTGAGCGGCCCGACCGGCTCGGCCTCGCCCTGCTGGTCGACCCGGAGACGGTGCTCGACGGCGCGGCCGAGGTGGTGCTGGACGCGAGCCGCGCCCGGCTGCTCGACACCACCGCGCCGCAGCGCGCCGAGGACCGGCAGCGCCGGCTCGACTACCTGGTCGAGTACGCCGGCGGGGACGCCTACCGGGCGGCGTACCAGGTGCCGGTGGCCTACGACGACCTCTACGTCATGCCGACCGAGCCGGTCCGCCAGGGTTCGTTCACGATGGCCACCCGGTGGCGCAAGGGCGAGCCGATGCTCAGCCTGCGCTCCCCCGGCGAGCCGCCGCTCGACGCCACCGTGCAGCCGGGCAGCACGCTCACCGCGGGCACCGGGAAGCTGCGCCCGGTCCACGTCGGCACCGGCGCCCCCGCCGAGTACGCCGGCGTCGACGCGAAGGGCCGGATCGCGGTGGTGACCCGCAGCGACGCGGTCTCCCCGGAGGAGCGCGCCGCCGCCGCCGCGGCGGCCGGGGCGGCGCTGCTGCTGGTCGTCAACGACGGGCCCGGCATCCTCAACGAGTACGTCGGCGAGTCGCCGATCCCGGTCGGCACCGTGCACCGCGACGCCGGGCAGCGGCTGATCGCGGCGATCCGGGGCGGCACGGCGCCCAAGCTGACCGTCGACCGGACGCCGTACGCCGGCTACGTCTACGACCTGACCCGGGTCTACCCGGACCAGGTGCCGGACCGGGCACTCGCGTACCACCCGGGCCACCAGGACCTGGCCCGGCTCGACGCCCGGTACCACGCCGTGCGGGACACCGCGGGGGCCGGCTACCGGTACGACATGACCTTCAGCCCGGCGTTCGGCTTCTCGGAGTCGGAGTGGCACCCCGGCACCCGTACCGAGTGGGTCACGCCGGACGTGGTCTGGCACGAGGTGCACCAGCAGAGCAGCTGGACCGACACCGCGTACCTGAACACGTACGCCAAGGGCACCGCTACCCGGCTGGACTGGTTCGCACCCGCCGTCCGGCCCGCCTTCAACCGGGCGTTCGCGGTCCGCAACAGCCGGTACCGGGACTTCATGACCCTCAACGTGCAGGCCTGGAGCCCGTCGGACGACATCCTGGAGCACGGCGGCAACCTGGACTGGGGGTCGGTGCCGACCAACCTGAAGCTCTACCAGGGCGACACCCTGCTGGCCGAGAACACCTTCAACGCCGACCTGCAGTGGACCGAGGTGCCCGCCGGCACGCTGCCGTACCGCCTGGTGCTGGACGCCTCGCGGCCGGCCGAGCAGTGGCGCCTGTCCACCCGTACGCACACCGAGTGGGACTTCGTGTCCAGCTCGAACGAGGCGGACACGTTCGTGCCGTTCGCGCTGCTCCAACTCGACTACGCGCTGGAGACGGACCTGCGGGGTGACGTCAAGGCGGGCACCAGTCAGCAGATCAGCGTCAAGGCCGGACCGCAGCCGGGCGGCACCGACACCGGCACGGTCACCTCGGTCGAGCTGGAGGTCTCGTACGACGACGGCGGCAGTTGGCAGCGGGTGACCTTGAGCCGGGGCGCCGACGACCGGTGGACCGGCGCGCTGAAGGTGCCGAAGCAGCCCGGCGGCTTCGTCTCGGTACGCGCCGCCGCCCGCACCGATGCCGGCTTCGCCATCCGGCAGGAGCTCATCCGGGCGTACGGCCTGCGCTGAGCTGGCCGGCGGAGCCCCGGGACCGGCACCGTCCCGGGGCTCCGCCGGCCCCCACCCCCTGTTCAAGATCCATCAGCGTGGCCCATACTCTCCGTGCCGTCACCGCCGGAGGGAGGCAGCCACCGATGCTGGGCGCGCTGGGTCTGAACCCGGACGACGAGGCGGTCTACAACCTGCTGGTCCGGCGCGGGTCGGCCGGTCCGGCCGAGCTCGCCGACGCCCTGCGGATGCCGGTCGCGGCGGTCGGCGCGGCGCTGTCCCACCTGACCGCGTCCGGCCTGGTGAAGTGCGGACCGGACGAGGCGTACTCGGTGGCGCCGCCCGCGGTCGCGCTCGGCGCGCTGATCAGCGAGCAGCGCAGCGCCCTGCGCAGCGCCGAGCTGGCGCTGGTCACGTTGGCCGAGGAGTACCGGGGCGCGGTCGCGGGCCGGGCCATCGACGAGCTGATCGAGGTGGTCACCGGGGTGGACGCCGTCCGCCACCGGTTCGCCCAGGTGCAGCACGCCGCCCGGACGGAGGTCCGCAGCTTCGTCACCACGCCCTTCCTCGCCGTACCGCCGGGCACCAACGCGGTCGAGGAGGTGGCGGTCGGCCACGGGGTGCGGTTCCGGGTGGTGGTGGACCGACCGACGCTGGCCGAGCCCGGGGTGGTCGCCGAGACCCTGGAGTCGCTGCGCAACGGGGTGCAGGTGCGGGTGGTCGACTCGTTGCCGATCAAGCTGATCCTGGCCGACGCGGACCTGGCCCTGGTGCCGCTGACCGCCACGCCCGGTGGCGAGCCCGGTGCCGTGCTGCTGCACCGCACCGGCCTGCTGGCGGCGATGGACGCGCTGTTCGAGACCGTGTGGCGCACCGCCCGCCCCCTCGACCTGACCGCCGAGGGGCTGACCGAGCGCCCCGACGGCGACGGCGCGGCCGGCCCGACCGAGCTGGACCGGCGGATCCTGGCGCTGCTGCTGGCCGGGCTCACCGACCAGGTGGTCGCCGCCCAGCTCGACCTGTCGTTGCGGACGCTGCAACGGCGGCTACGCCACCTGATGGACCTGGCCGGGGTCGAGACCCGGATGCAGCTCGGCTGGCACGCCGCGCGGCACGGCTGGACCTGACCGGCCGCCGCCCGGCGGGCAGCCGGACCGGCCCGGCCCCGTTTGCTCCAGTCAGTCAGGTCAGGTCAGAAGAAGAGGCCCCGGCGCTGCAGCGACTGGCGCAGCCAGCCGTCGAGCTGGGCGGCCCAGTCGGTGCGGTCCATCGTGGCGTAGTCGACGGTGAACCGGCCGAACGCGTCGCGGCCCTCGGTGAGCAGCCCACCCCGCTTGTCCAGCTCCAGCACCACCTGCAGCTGGCGCGGGTCGGCGATGAAGGTCACCTCCAGCTGGTTGATCGCGCGGGCGTACTGCGGCGCCGGGTGGAACTCGATCTCCTGGTAGAACGGCAGGGTCTGCCGTACGCCGTAGATGTGGCCGCGCTCCACGTCGGCGCGGGCGAACCGGAAGCCGAGCCGCAGCAGCGCCTCCAGCAGCCGCTCCTGGGCCGGCAGCGGGTGCACCGCGACCGCGTCCAGGTCGCCCTTGTCGACCGCCCGGGCCACCTCCAGCTCGGTCCGCAGCCCCATCGTCATCCCGTGCAGGTGCTGCCCGTACAGCTCGGTGACCGGGGTCTCCCAGGGCACGTCGAAGCGGAACGGGATGTCGTAGCGCTGCCCCGGTTCCAGCCGGAACGCGCCGGTCACCTGCTGCCGGTGGAACTCCTGGGTGGTGTTGTACTCGTTGTCGCCACTCTCCACCTCGACCCGGGTGACCAGGCCCAGCGCCACGTAGCTGACGTCGACCTGGTGGTCGCCGCCGGCCACGTGGACGGTGCCCTCCAGTTGGCCGCCGGGCCGGCAGTTGGGGTTCGCCAGCACGGTTTCCACCGACGGGCCACCCACACCCATCGCCTGCATGAGCCGCTTGAAGACCACGACGCCCTCCGTTGCCTGTTCCGCGCCGGCCGGCGCGATCGACCCCGCTGGCCGACCGCTGGCACGGTAACCGGGCCCGGCAACCACCGGCGGCCGACACCCCGGCATGCGCCGTCGCGCCGAGATTGGTGTCGGTTCCCCGATCGCCTCACTCCCGTTTCACGCCCCGCCCGCCAAGCTGTGTGTCACACCGGCACCACTGGGCCGGGCGAGCGGCACCGAAGCGGACACGGGGAGAAGAGATGGCCCTGCAGATGACGGAGCACCGGATGCGCGGCACCATCGAGGCCGAGCACGGCACCGACACCCTGACCGACCTGGACGCCACCGACGAGCGCGGCGTCTCCACCGACCTGGTCCGGGCGTACCTGAACGGCATCGGCCGTACCAAGCTGCTCACCGCTGCGCAGGAGGTCGACCTGGCCAAGCGGATCGAGGCCGGGCTCTTCGCCGAGGAGAAGCTGGCCACCTGCACCCCGGTCTCGGCCGAGCTGCGCGCCGACCTGGAACTGATCGCCACCGAGGGCCGCGCCGCCAAGAACCACCTGCTCGAGGCGAACCTGCGGCTGGTGGTCAGCATCGCCAAGCGGTACACCGGTCGCGGCATGGCCTTCCTCGACCTGATCCAGGAGGGCAACCTCGGCCTGATCCGTGCGGTGGAGAAGTTCGACTACACCAAGGGCTACAAGTTCTCCACCTACGCCACCTGGTGGATCCGCCAGGCGATCACCCGCGCCATGGCCGACCAGGCCCGCACCATCCGCATCCCGGTGCACATGGTCGAGCAGGTCAACCGGATGGTCCGGGCCCGCCGGGAGCTGTCGGTCACGCTGGGCCGCGAGCCCACCGTCGCCGAGGTG
The DNA here is from genome assembly GCF_900090235.1 of Micromonospora echinaurantiaca. Classification (NCBI taxonomy): domain Bacteria; kingdom Bacillati; phylum Actinomycetota; class Actinomycetes; order Micromonosporales; family Micromonosporaceae; genus Micromonospora; species Micromonospora echinaurantiaca. The sequence goes on from NZ_LT607750.1 coordinate 4,668,275, forward strand.
GCCCGGGCGCTGGACATCCCGGAGTTCCAGGTGATCGAGCTGATCTCGTACGACCGGGAGCCGGTGAGCCTGGACCAGGCGGTCGGTGAGGACGGCGAGAGCGCGCTCGGCGACTTCGTCGCCGCCGTCGACCCGGGCGCCGAGCCGGGCGACGCGGCCGCGCAGGGCGAGCTGCGCAACGAGGTGAGCATCGTGCTGGCCACCCTCTCTCAGCGGGAGCAGGCGGTGATCCGGCTCCGGTTCGGTCTCGACGACGGCCGCCAGCGCACCCTCGACGAGGTCGGGCGGGAGTTCGGCCTGTCCCGGGAGCGGATCCGGCAGATCGAGAAGGTGACTCTGCTGAAGCTGCGCGCCCCCGAGCGGGCCCAGCGCCTGGAGGCGTACGCCTGCTGACGGCGCCTGCCGCACCGTGGCCCCGGCGGTTCGCCGGGGCCACGGTGCTGCTTGACCCGGCACCGGATCCGCGATACAAACCTACTGGTTATAGAACCAGGAGGTTATGAACGGTGGGCACCGATCTGGACGCGACGTTCGCCGCGCTGGCCGACCCGACCCGGCGCGCCATCCTCGCCCGGCTGGCGGCCGGCGAGGCCACCGTCACCGAGCTGGCCGCGCCCTTCGCGATGAGCCAGCCGGCCATCTCCAAGCACCTCAGGGTGCTGGAGCGCGCCGGGCTGGTCAGCCGGGGCCGGGACGCCCAGCGGCGGCCCTGCCGGCTGGCGGCCGGTCCGCTGCGGGAGGCCAGCGCCTGGCTGGCGCACTACCGCGACTACTGGGCGGAGAGCTACCAGCGCCTGGACGGCCTGCTCGACGAGCTGCAGGCCGACGAACCGACCACCGGGCGACGGGACGCGGCCCGGTGACCGGCACCGACCCGCTGGTGGTCGCCACCCCGGGCGACCGGGAGATCGTGCTGAGCCGGCTCTTCGACGCGCCCGCGCACCTGGTGTTCGCCGCCTTCACCCGCCCCGAGCTGCTCGTCCGCTGGTACGGGGCCCGCGGCTGGCGGTTGGTCGAGTGCGAGGTGGACCTGCGGGTGGGCGGGCGCTGGCGCTACGTCTCCCAGGGCCCGGACGGCGAACGGATGGGCCAGGGCGGGGTGTACCGCACGGTCGAGCCACCACACCGGCTGGTCTGCACCGAACTCTTCGACGACCAGTCCTACCCGGGCGAGACCCTGGTCACCCACGAGTTCACCGAACTGGTCGGGCGGACCACTGTCACCACCACGCTGCGGTACGCCACCGCCGAGGGACGCGACCGGGTGTTGCGTTACCCGATGACCCGCGGCGTCGGTGAGAGCTTCGCGCGGCTCGCCGAGCTGCTGCACGAGACGACGAGGTTAGGAGAGGCACCGTGAACTGGACCCTGGAAGTGGTGATCGTCCCGGTCTCCGACGTGGACCGGGCCAAGGCGTTCTACGCCGACCAGCTCGGCTTCGCCGTCGACCACGACACGGTGGTCGGCGACGACGCGCGGATCGTGCAGCTCACCCCGCCCGGCTCCGGCTGCTCCATCGTGATCGGCAAGGGCGCCGTGCCGGAGATGCCGCCGGGCTCGCTGAAGGGCCTCCAACTGGTGGTGCCCGACCTGCACAAGGCCCGGGCCCAGCTGGTCGAGCGGGGCGTCGAGGTCAGCGAGATCCAGGTCCTGGGCGAGAACCCGCGCCCGATGCCGGACCCGCTGGACAACGTCGGCTTCGTCTTCTTCACCGACCCGGACGGCAACGCCTGGGCCGTCCAGCAGATCTCCGAGCGGGCCTGAGGCGCTACAGCCGGCGTGGGCCGGTGTCCGGCCGGTCGGCCGCGGCGCCGGTGCGCACGGTGGCGTGCAGCACCGAGAGGCCGTCCGGCCGGACCAGCACCGGGTTCAACGTGAGCGATCGCACCCGGGGCTGCTCGTCGGCGAGCCGGCCGACCCGCAGCAGCAGCTCGGCCAGGGCCGCCCGGTCCACCGGCGCGGCGCCCCGGTGGCCGCGCAGCAGCGGCGCCGCGCGCGGCTCGTCGACCAGCTCGGCGGCGTCCCGGTCGGTCAGCGGGACGGCCCGCCAGGCCCGGTCGCCGAGCAGCTCGGTCGCGACACCGCCGAGCCCGAAGCCGACCACCGGCCCGAACGCCGGGTCCTCCACCAGCTCGACCACGCAGGCCACGCCGGGCGCGACCATCGGCTGGACCAGCACGTCCGCGCCGAAGACCGGCGACATCTCGGCGTACGCGCGGCGCAGCGTCGCCGCGTGGGGCAGGTCGAGCCGGACCGCGCCGAGGTCGAGCCGGTGCCGCAGCCCGGGGGCGGCCGCCTTCAGCGCCACCGGGTAGCCGAGCCGGTCCGCCGCGGCCACCGCCTCGTCGGCCGAGCGCGCGGGCACCGACTCCACCACGTCGATGCCGTACGCGGCGAGCAGTCCGGCCGGGTCGGTGGCCTCCGGGCGCAGCGCCGCCTGCGCCGCCGCCCGGTCGACGCCGGGCAGCCCCGGCAGCGTCCCGGGTGGGCGGCGCAGCCAGTCGGCGTAGGCGGTGACCCGGGCCAGGGCGCGGACCGCCTCCTCCACGCTCGGATACGCCGGCACCCCGGCCGGCGCCCGGCCGACCAGGAACGTGGCCACGGTCGGCTTGCCGGCCGCGAGCGCGTCCGGCAGGGCGGCCGAGAAGTCCGCCTCGGCGTCGGGGAGCTGACCCGGCAGCGGCGGCGCGAAGACCACGACGAGGGCGTCCACCCGGTCGTCGGCGGCGGTCTCGGCCAGCGCGGCGGCGAACTCGGCCGCCCCGGCGCGCGGGCCGACGTCCCGCACGCCGCCGGCGGCGACGGTCAGGCCCTGGGCGGCGCAGGCGGTGGCGGCCAGCCCGGTCAGCGCCGAGGAGTTGCCGACCACGCCGACCCGCCGGCCGGCCGGCAGCGGCTGGTTGGCCAGCAGCACGCCGACGTCGAGCAGCTCGGCCACGGTGTCCACCCGGATCACGCCGGACTGGGCGAACAGCGCGCTCACCGCGACCTCGTCCGGCCCGACGGCGTCGCCGACGCCGGGCGGGCGGGCCGGCGAGGCGAGCGCCACCACCGGCTTGTCCCGGCCGATCCGGCGGGTTAGCCGGGCGAACTTGCGCGGATTGCCGAACGTCTCCAGGTACAGCATGATCACGTCGGTGCCCGGGTCGTCCTGCCAGTACTGCAGCAGGTCGTTGCCGGAGACGTCGGCCCGGTTGCCGGCGGAGACCAAGCTGGACAGCCCCAGCCCGCGCCGGTCCGCCTCGGCCAGCAGGGCCACCCCGAACGCGCCGGACTGGCTGAAGATGCCCACCCGGCCGGGCACCGGCAGCCGCGGCGCGAGGGTGGCGTTGAGGCGTACCGCCGGGTCGGTGTTGGCGACGCCGAGACAGTTCGGACCGACCACCCGCATCCCGGCGGCGTGCGCGGCGCGAACCAGGGCCCGCTGCGCGGCGGCCCCCTCCGGGCCGGCCTCGGCGAAGCCGGCGGAGATCACCACCAGGCCGTGCACCCCGGCGGCGGCCGCGTCCGCGACCACCGCCTCCGCCGCCGCCGGCGGCACCGCGACCACGGCCAGGTCCACCGGCAGGCCGGCCGCGGCCGCCGACGGGTACGCGGGCAGGCCGGCGACCGTCGCCGCGCTGGGGTGCACCGGCACCACCGGCCCGGTGAAGCCGAAGTCGCGCAGGTGCCCCAGCACCGCCGCGCCGACGCCCTGCCCGCTGGCGCTGGCGCCGTAGACCGCCACCCCGCGGGGGGCGAGCAGCCGGGCGATGGACCGGGCCTCGGTGCGGTGCTCGCGGCCCCGCTGCACCTCGAGCGTCGCCTCGGTGGGCGCGATCGGGAAGCTCAGGTGCACCACACCGTCGGCGAACTCGCGCTGCACCTGGTAGCCGAAGTCGGCGAAGACCCGCAGCATCGCGCCGTTGGCCGGCAGCACCTCGGCGACGAAGTTGACGATGCCGACCCGGCGGGCGGCGTCGGCCAGGTGCTCCAGCAGCACCGAGCCGATCCCCCGGCCCTGGTAGGCGTCCTCGACCACGAAGGCCACCTCGGCCTCGGGCGCCGCCGGGCCGAGCCGCTCGTAGCGCCCGACGGCGACGATCCGCTCGCCGGCCAGCACCACGAACGCCTCCCGGTCGCGGTGGTCGACGTTGACGAAGCGCCGCAGGTCGCGTTCCGGGATCCGCGGGTACGGCGAGAAGTAGCGCAGGTAGCGGGTGCGCTCGGAGAACCGGGAGTGCATCGCCACGATGCCCGGGGCGTCCGCCGGCCGGATCTGTCGCAGCTGGACGGTGGTGCCATCGCTGAGCAGCACGTCCACCGGTTGCGGCGCGGTCGCCACCGGCCCGGCGTTGACCGGTTCAGTCACGGGGGTCGTGCGGGTCGAGCCCGAACAGCGGGAAGACCGCCTTGCGGGTGGCCGCGATGGCCCGGTCCACCGCTGTCGGTTCGCCGGTCGGCTGCCACGGCTCGTACGCCGGATCGACGTCGTCGGTCATCCGCAGCGGCACCTGCTGGCCGGGGCGGCGCGCGGCGGCCAGTTCCCGCCAGGCCGGCGGGGTGAGCGTGGCCGGGGCGACCGGCTCGCCGGTGGCGACCGCCAGCAGGTGCGTCCACGCCCGGGGCACCACCTCGACCAGCGCGTACCCGCCGCCGCCGGTGGCCACCCAGCGGCCGTCGCAGAGCTCGTCGGCTAGCGCCCGCAGGGCCAGGTACGTGGCGCGCTGCCCGTCCACGGACAGGTGCAGGTCGGCCAGCGGGTCGAGCCGGTGCCCGTCCGCGCCGCACTGGGTGACCAGCAGCTGCGGCCGGAACGCGCGCAGCACCGAGGGCACGATCGCGTGGAACGCGCGCTGCCAGGCGGCGTCGCCGACGCCCGGCGGCAACGGCACGTTGACCGCCGTGCCCACCGCCTCCGGGCCGCCGGTCTCGTCCGGGAACCCGGTGCCGGGGAAGAGCGCGAGCGGGGTCTCGTGCAGGCTGACCGTGAGCACCCGCGGGTCGTCCCAGAAGATCTGCTGTACCCCGTCGCCGTGGTGCACGTCCACGTCCACGTAGGCGATCCGCTCGGCGCCCAGGTCGAGCAGGCGGGCGATGGCCACCGCCGGGTCGTTGTAGACACAGAAGCCGGCGGCCCGGGCCGGCATCGCGTGGTGCAGGCCACCGGCCACGTTGACCGCGCGGCGGGCGTCACCCCGCCAGACCGCCTCGGCGGCGGCCACGCTGGCGCCGGCGACCAGCGCGCTGGATTCGTGCATCCCGGGGAAGACCGGATTGTCCGAGGTGCCCAGCCCGAAGCCGGCGAAGAGCGGGTCGCTCGGGGCGGTGCGCACCGCGTCCAGGTAGCGCGGGTCGTGCACCCGGGTCAGCAGCGCCTCGTCGGCCGGCTCCGGCTTGACCAGCCGTACCCCTGGCCGTTGCAGGATGCCGAGCTCGCGGGCGAGCGCCATGGTCAGCTCGACCCGCACCGGGTCCAGCGGGTGGTCACCCATGTCATAGGCGAGCAGCGACTCGTCCCACACCACCACTGTCTCGTCGGACATGGGCTCATCGTCGCACGAGCACCGGGGTGACCTCCGCGCACGCGCTGCTCACGCGTCGGGTGTCGCTCCGGTGGCCACCGGCCGGGCCGGCTCGGCGACCCAGTTGCTCCACGAGCCGACGTAGAGCGCGGCGTCCGGGCGGCCGGCCAGGTGCAGGGCGAGCACCGCCTGGGCGGCGGTCACCCCCGAGCCGCAGTACGCCCCGACCGGGCGGTCCGCGCCCACCCCCGCCGCGGCGAACCGGTCGCGCAGCGCGTCGGCGGCCGGGAACCGCCCGTCCGGGCCGACGTACTCCGCCGCCGGCAGGTTGGCCGCGCCCGGCACGTGCCCGGCCACCGGGTCGATCGGCTCCGTCTCGCCCCGGTAGCGGGGCGCGGTCCGCACGTCCAACAGCACGCCGTCACCGGCGGCGAGCCGGGCCGCCGCGCCCGCGTCCAGCACCGGCAGCTCGCCCGGGCGGACGGTGACGTCGCCGGGGCGGGGGGCGGGCGCCTCGGTCGAGGTGGGCAGCCCGGCCGCCAGCCAGGCCGGGAAGCCGCCGTGCAGCAGCCGCACCTCGCGGTGGCCGGCCCAGCGCAGCGTCCACCAGGCCCGCGCGGCGGCCATGCCGTCGCCGCCGTCGTACACCACCACGGGGTGACCGGCGCGAACGCCGGCGGCCCGCAGCGCCGCCTGCAACGCGGCCGGGTCGGGCAGCGGGTGCCGGCCGGCGGCGCCGGGCGGCCCGCAGAGGTCGGTGTCCAGGTCGACGAAGACCGCGCCGGGCAGGTGACCGGCCGCGTAGTCGTCCCGGCCGGGCGGGCCGGCGAGCCGCCAGCGGACGTCGAGCACGGTGGGCGGGTCGGCGCGGTCGAGCTCGACGGCGAGCCGGTCGGGTTCGACCAGAAGATCATCGGTACCGGACATGGCGTCCAGTCAACACCATCCGGGCCGGCACCACCGGTTCGGCGGCGGTCAATCGTCGGACGTCCGAGGTAGCATCGATCACCGGAGGGCCGCTGACGATATGAAGTCTCACGACCTGGTCGACACGACCGAGCGCGGGATCACCGCCGCCACGTGAGGGATTGGTGACGCTGTGAAGTCGCACGACCTAGTTGACACGACCGAGATGTACCTGCGCACCATCCTCGAGCTCGAGGAGGAGGGGGTGCCGCCGCTGCGTGCCCGGATCGCCGAGCGGCTGCGGCAGAGCGGCCCCACCGTCAGCCAGACCGTCGCCCGGATGGAGCGCGACGGCCTGCTCACGGTCGAGGGCGACCGGCACCTGGCGCTCACCGCCCAGGGCCGGGCCACCGCGATCTCGGTGATGCGCAAGCACCGGCTGGCCGAGCTGTTGCTCGTCAACGTGATCGGCATGCCCTACGAGGAGGCCCACGAGGAGGCCTGCCGGTGGGAACACGTGATGAGCGACGCGGTCGAGAAGCGGGTCTACGACCTGCTCAACCGGCCCACCCGCTCGCCGTACGGCAACCCCATCCCGGGGCTGGAGGAGCTCGGCTCCCCCGAGCCGGAGGCCGTCGACGTGGCCGAGGGTGAGCGCAACCTGGCGTTCCCCGGCCTGTCCGGGCCGGTGGTGGTGCGGCGGATCTGCGAGAGCGTGCAGACCAACGCCGACGTGCTGCGCCAACTGCACGCCGCCGGCGTCGACCCCGGCGCCCGGGTGACCGTGGCGCAGGAGCGCGACGGGGTCTCCATCGACCGCGACGGCGGCCGGATCCGGCTGCCCCGCGAGGTCGCCTCGCGGGTCTTCGTCGCGGCCGGCTGACCGGTCCCGCACCCCCGGCTGGCACCCAGCCCGCCGCGCTCAGAGGGCGCCGGTGTCGACCTTCTTGGCCAGCTCGACCAGCCCGGTGACGAGGTCGTCGACAGCGCCCCGGTCGGTGCCCTTCGGGCTGGTCCAGTGCAGCGTGGCCAGCCGTCCCCCGCCGGCCAGCCAGCCCACCTCGGCCACCGGGCCGTGACCGCCGGCCGCGGCACCGGTTCGCCGGTACGCCTTCTGGCCGAGGCCGGTGACCTTGGTCGCCTTCGCCGGCACCACGTCCTCGGTGAACGTGGTGGCGTCGATCGACGTCTCGGTGACGGTCAGGGTGAGCTCGGGCAGGCTCGCCGTTCCGGAGCGCACCACGCAGGTGTGGCTGTCGCCGCGCGCGCTGGCCGCCGCCACGTCGAAGCGCACCTGGGCGTGCTCCTCGATCACCGCGAAGTCGAGCAGCCGGCACGCACCGCCGGACGAGGCCGCCGGCACGTCGATCGAGACCGGCGCCGGCGGCGGCACCGCCACCGGTTCGGCCTCCGCGGCACAGCCCGCCGCCAACAGCACGGCCACGCCGGCGACCACGCTCCGCCCGTGCACGATCACTCCTCCGCTGGTCCACCCGACGTGTCCGCCGGACACCGTACGGGTTCGCCCCGGCCGGACGGAAGACCTCAATCGGTGACGTACGGGCAGTGCCGACAGCCGCGACCGCAGCAGGTACCTCGGCGGGCCAGGAAGCCCGCGGTGAGCACGAAGAGCCCGGTGGCCGGATCGAGGTAGCCGGCGTCCCCGGCGGCCAGCGCGGCTGCGTGCGCGGCGAGGATCGGGTCCCGGTCGGGATGCTCGGGCGGCAACCGGGACGGGTGCGGCTCGGTCAGCGGCCGATCCGCCAACGGTCGTCGCTCTCCGGTCACCGGGGCAGTCTAGGGAGCCGGCTCACCCGCGCCGGACCAGGGCCGCGGCTCAGCCGGGTCCGCCCAGGGCGGCAACTCAGCCGGGCCAGAACAGCGCGGCGGCTCAGCCGGGCCGGAACAGGGCGCGGCGCCTAGCCGTGCCGGGCCAGGGCGGCGGCGATCTCGTCCCGGCTCGCGTTCGCCGCGAGCAGCAGGCGGAGCAGCACCTTCGCCTTGTACGGGTCGAGCAGCCCGCCGTCCAGCAGCCCGCGCCGGCGCAGGTCGGTCTCCGAACCGACCGCGCCGTAGGTGTTCCGCAGCACCGAGCCGGCGCCGGAGCGGGAGGTGAGCACCACCGGCATCCGGTCGGCCAGGGCGCCGAGCACCGGGGCCAGCGTGGCCGGGACGTGCCCCACCCCGAAGCCGGCGACGACCAGCCCGTGGTGGGTGTCGGCGACGCGGTCGAGGAGCAGGCCGTCGTCGTCCAGGGTGATCGTGTGCAGGAAGACCCGGGTGCCGTCCAGCCGGGCCGGGTCGACCGGGGGCAGCGGCGCCGGCCGCTCCGGTCGCACCAGCACGCGTACCCGCCCCTCGATCACGTGCCCGAGCGGGCCGGTGTTCGGCGAGGCGAAGGTGGCGGTGCTGGTGCTGTGCGTCTTGCGTACCCAGCGGGCGGCGTGGACCTCGTCGTTGAAGGCGACCAGCACGCCCAGGCCGCGGGCCGCCGGCGTGGCCGCCACCCGGGCCGCGGCCAGCAGGTTCGCCGGGCCGTCCGGGCCGGCCAGGGTGGGGTTGCGCATAGCGCCGGTGAACACCAGCGGCGCGGGGTGCGGCCAGACCAGGTCGGCCAGGAACGCCGACTCCTCCAGCGTGTCCGTGCCCTGGGTGACCACCACACCGGTGGCGCCCCCGGTCACCGCCCGGGCGGCGGCGTCGACCACGCCGAGCAGCTGGCGGTACGTCAGGTGGGCGCTGGGCACCGCGAGGGCGTCCCGCACGTCCAGCGGCGCGTCGAGGTCGCCGAGCCCGGGCACGGCGGCGGTGAGGTCCGCGCCGGTCAACCGGGTGACCACCCCGGGGCGGCCCGGGTCGTGCCCGGCCATCGCGATCGTGCCGCCGAGGGTGAACAGGGCGATGGACACCTGCCGGACCTCCCGTCTGCGCCGCGGCGCGGCCCGCCGACCGTACCGGCCGGGCCGGAATCGGCTGGCGCCGGGCGGGGGGCACGCCGGCAGGCTGGCCGGGTGCCCCGCCGCCGGTTCGAGACCGACCCGCCCCGAGGCCGTACGACGGCCGCCTGCCGCGACCGGGTGGTCGCGGCAGGCGGGGTGACTGTCGTACGGATCAGCTGACGGTCCTCGGCTGCGTGGAGAGCAGCACCTGCGTCCAACCGGACGCGTCGACCGGGTCGCTCAGGTGGTACTGGACGTCGCTGCCGTTCAGGTCGTATGGGTTGACGTCGTGGTAGTGGTACATACCGCCGGAGGAGGTACGGCCGAAGTAGATGCCACCGCCCGGCGACATCAGATGGGTGAAGCCCCAGCCGTCCGGGTCCAGGGTCGCCGCGTTCCAGTCGTCCGGTCCGTTGATCTTGTAGGACCGGAGGGTGCCGGTGCTGGTGGTGCCCAGGATCCAGTTGGTCCCGGTCGCGGTCAGGGTGTTCAACGTGAAGCCGCTACCGATCAGGGTGTTGCTGTTGATCGTCACGGAGTGGGTGCCGACGGTGACGCCGTAGCGACGCAACTGGCCGTCGGCGATGCCGAACAGATTGCCGGCCCCGTCGTAGGCGAGCAGGTCGCTGGTCCAGCCCTTCGAGCCGATCTCGACGGGCGCGTCGAAGGTGAGGGACTCGTTGTTGGTGCGGACGTCGACCCGGTAGAGCTTGCCGGCGGTGGAGGTGACCAGGATCGTGTTGAAGTTCATCGTGGCCATGGCCTTCGGCGTGAACCCGAGGGTGGCGGTGGAGATGACCGGCCCGAAGGTGCGGTCGCCGGTGCCGGCGTCGATCACCGAGTAGGTCATCCGGCCGTCCGGCAGCACGCCGTAGACCGAGGCGTTCCCGGCCACGTGATCCGCCGACCACCAGCTCGTCCGCTTCTGCGCGCCGGCCCAGCTGAAGCTGAAGTGGATGTGGTCGGTGTGCGGACTGGCGCCGCTGTACGACTGCCAGCCGGCCGACGGCTCGTACGCCTTCCAGATCTTGTTGTTCCAGATGATGTACATCATGCCGAGCCGGCGGGCCATCGCGTGCCGGTTGCCGTACGAATCGGTGGCGAGCAGCCAGTTGAGCAGATCGGTGGCGTCGGCCCGCTGACCGGCGTCGTAGTAGTTGAAGTGGTAGTCGAGGGCCCGGCCCTCCTTGTGTTCACTTGTTCCGCCGCTGCCGCAGTCCCGGCCGATACCCCAGGTGTGCGAGCCGTAGGTCGCGTTGACCAGGTCCTTGAAACCGACCACACCCGGCTTCGCGGTGGGGTCGCAGGTGTCCTGACCGTCGTAGGCGGCGTAGCCGTCGATCCGGGAACTGAAGGAGGGGGTGCTGGGGGCGGCCAGGGCCGCCGTCGGTGCGACGACGGTCGCCGCCAGGGCGGTGGTCACGGCGGCGGCCAGGCCGGCCATCCGGAACAGGCTTTTCACGAGCAGGGGTGTCCTTTCAGGGGGTGGTAAGCATTCGCAGGAATCGGAGAGGGACATCAGACGATGCGCCAGAGGTCGAGTTGCGGATCGTCGGCGAGACACCGCTGAACCGTTCGGCGCAGAATTGCGTACGCCAACGACGGCTCGTCGGTGGCCACGAATGCGAGAATGTCGAATCCGGACGGTCCGGCCCGGATACGAATATGGTTTATCCGCTCGTCCGAGCGGGCCCGCCGCGACAGCAGGCCACTCAGCTCGAGTTCCGGATATTGGCGATCCCCGCCAAGTGGGGCTATCCGGACCACGGCGGCGATCACGCCTGACCCGGTGCCGGAAGCGGCGGCGTCCAGCCGAAACCCTCGGCGAGCGGGCCGGTGGTGACCTCGACGCCGAGGGCCGCGGCGAGCGCCGCCAGCACCGCGAGGACGACCACCGGAACGAACAGTCGGGTTGCCAGCAAACGGCACGCAGACATGACTTGCCCCTTTCGGATAAGTGGCGGGAGAAAGGCCCCTCGACGCTTATTCGGTGATTGCTCACCGGCGTTGGGACAAGCGTGCCGTCCCCACCGACCGCTGTCACCAACTTGCGGCTGGCCAGACCCTGCCTGGCGAGAAGTCGCAACGACCGGCTCGGGACAGCGAAAAAGACCCGCAGACATCTACACTCGTGCCCATCGAGCCAACGGGGAGGTTTCGGTGCTGGAAGCGCTGGGTTTGTCCACTGTCAATGAATCCGTCTACCGGGCGATGCTCACGCATCCCGCCCTCGACGTGGCCGGCCTCGCCGCCCACCTGGATCTCGACCCGGCGCAGGTGCACGCCGCGCTCGACGTGCTGGCCGATCTGGCCCTCGTCCGGCTGGACGACACGGACGGTACGGCGCGGGCGGTACGCCCGCAGACCGGGCTCGCCGCGCTCCTGGCCAAGGTGGAGGCCGACATCGCCGTACGGCAGCAGCAGATCGAGGCGGTGCGCGCCGCGATCGCGGACATCGCGGTGACGCACGAGCAGCACGAGGTGGTGCTCCGGCTGGAGGGGATCGACGCGGTCCGCGACCGGCTGGCCGAGCTGGCCCGCACCGCCACCACGGAGTGCCTCTCGTTCAGTCCCGGCGGCGCCCAGCCCGCCGACACGCTGCACGCGGAAGCACCCCTCAATGCCGCTGCCCTGGACCGCGGCGTCCGGATCCGCAACGTCTACCAGGACAGCTTCCGCAACGACCCGGCCACCCTGGCCCACGCTCGCCGGATGGCCACGCTGGGCAGCGAGTCGCGCACGGTGCCGACCCTGCCCATGCGGCTGATCATCGTCGACCGGAGCATCGCCCTGACCCCGATCGACCCGCGGGAGCCCCGCCTCGGCGCCCTGGAGCTACGCAGCCCCGGTCTGGTCGCCGGGCTGCTCGCGCTCTTCGACCAGGTCTGGCAGCAGGGCAGCCCGTTCGGCGAGGTTCCCGGTGCCCGGGCCGGCGAGCTGACCCCGCAGGAGAGGGCGTTGCTGCAGCTGTTCGCCGACGGGCACACCGACGAATCGGCGGCCCGGCAGCTGGGCATCTCCGCACGGAGCGTCCAGCGGCTGATGAACGCGCTCACCGAACGGCTGCAGGCGAGCAGCCGGTTCCAGGCCGGCGTCGAGGCCTCCCGGCGCGGCTGGATCTGACCGCTCGACCCGCGCCGCGGGGCCGGAAATGGCTGGCACCGGGCGGGGCCCGCCGGCAGGCTGGCCCGGTGCCCCACCGCCGCGTCGAGACCGCCCCTGCCCCCGTACGTCTGCTGAGGGTGGGGGCAGCGACGTGACACAGCACCTGCTGGCACCCGCCGAGGCGACCACCCCGGCACCGCTGCGGCGCAGCCGGGACTTCGGTCTGCTCTGGGGCGGCCAGACGGTCGCCGAGCTCGGCACCCGGATCTCCGGCGTGGCGGTGCCGCTGCTCGCCGCGGACACCCTCGGCGCCAGCGTCTTCCAGGTCTCCCTGCTGACCTTCCTCGCCTGGCTGCCGTACCTGCTCTTCTCGCTGCCGGCGGGGATCGTCGCCGACCGGGTCGACCAACGCCGGCTGATGGTCGCCTGCGACCTGGGCCGGGCCGCGCTCCTGCTGTCGGTGCCGGTGGTCGCCCTGGTCGGCCGGCTCAGCCTGCCCTTCCTGTACGCCGTGGTCGGCCTCGCCGGCGTGCTCACCGTCTTCTTCACGGTGGCGTACAAGAGCGTGCTGCCACGGCTGGTGCCGGCCGAGCGGTTGCTGGACGCCAACGCGAAGCTCACCATCAGCCAGGACTCGGCCGAACTGGTCGGCCCGACGATCGGCGGGGTGCTGGTCGGGCTGGTCGGCGCCGCGAAGACCTTCCTGGCCACCGGGGCGACCTACCTGGTCAGCGCGGTGACGCTGCTGCTGCTCCGGCACCGGCCCGCCGCCCGTTCGGCACATGCGCGAGGGCCGCTGCGGGCGGAGCTGACCGGCGGGCTCGGCTTCATCCGCCGGCAACGGATCCTGCTGGCCATCCTGGCCTGCACCACCACCTCGAACTTCTTTGTTATGGCGGCCAGCTCCATCGAGGTCGTCTTCATGCTGCGCGAGCTGCACGCCTCCCCCGCTCTGGTCGGGCTGGTCTTCTCGGTCAGCGCGGTGGGCGGGCTGGTGGTCGGCGCGCTCGCCGGGCGGCTGACCGCCTGGCTCGGGTCGGCCCGGGTGATCTGGGTGGCGATGGCCGCGCCCGGCCCGCTCTACCTGCTGATGCCGCTGGCCCAGCCGGGGTGGGGGGTGCTGCTCTACGGGATCGGGCTGGCCGCGTTCTCGGCCAACGCGGTGTTGTTCAACGTCGCGTCGATGACCTACCGGCAGCAGATCACCCCGCCGGAGCTGCTCGGCCGGGTCAACGCGGCGTTCCTCTGGATCTGCTTCGGGGTGATCCCGCTCGGCGCGCTGCTCGGCGGCGCCCTGGGCAGCCAGCTCGGGCTGCGGCCGGCGCTGTGGATCTGCGTGCTCGGCACCTGGAGCGCGTCGCTGTTCGTGGTCTGCTCGCCGCTGCGCGGGATGCGCGACGTGCCGGCGGCCGTCGCACCCGTCCGCGATGCTGTGAGCTGACCGCAGCCGACCCGTCGCCGGGTCTGTGCTGCTCTGCCATCAGCGGGCGCGCGCGACTGAGCAGGGTCAGACGCCGGCGCCGCCGGTCTCGGCGAGGACCCGGGTGAGCAGGTCGACGAACGGACCGGGGCGCTCGAACAGCGACCGGTGCCCGGCGCCGTCGAGCACCACCCGCTCCTTGCGGGGCGCCTGGAGCTGGGCGTACCACTCCTGGAGCAGGGCGAGCCGGCCGGGCACCTCGTGGGCGCCGTCGACCAGCCACACCGGCACCTGAAGCTGGCGCACCTCGCGCCGCAGGTCGAGATCCTGAAGTGTCGGGTAGAGCACGTCCCACCCGTCGAACTGCCCGCTGAGCGCGTGCGCCTTCTCCAGCAGGGTGTACTCCGACACGCCGAGGTTCTCCGCCATCCCGCCGCGGCCCTCGCTGGCCCCGGTGCGGTCGTAGTCGAACGCGCCCACCTCGTTGGCGAGCAGCGGCTCGTAGTCGTACATGCCGGCGTAGGGCGGCGGGCCGAGGCCGGTCAGCTGCTTCGCCAGGTCGGTGCGCCCGGTGCGCCGGGCCCAGGCGAGCGTGTCGTCGTACTGGCTGCGGTCGGCGGCGCGTAGGTCGACCGCCTGGCCGACGCCCACGTACGCCTGGAACAGGTCGGGACGGCGCTGCACGGCGGTGACCCCGACCAGCGAGCCGCCGGAGTGCGCCACCAGGTAGACCTTGCCCTTGCCGAACCGCTGCCGCAGGTGCTCGGTGACGGCGACCGCGTCGGCCACCTCGCTGTCCAGGGTGAGCGACGACGAGGGCGCAAAGGACGCCCACGATTTCGCCGCGCCCCGCCGGTCCACGGTGGCCACCACGAACCGCTGTTCCAGGCCGGCGAGGTGCCGGCGTACCGCACCGATCTCCGAGCCGCCCGGTGCGCCGGGCAGGAAGAGCAGCACGGGCGCGTTCCGGTCGGCGCCGCGCAGCATCAGCCCGAGCCGCCGGTCGCCGGTGTCGACGCTGGTCAGTTCGGCGATACCGCCGTCGATCCGGTCCGTCCGCGCGGGCACCGCCACGGCCACCGTGACCAGCAGAAGCAGCACGGACAGCAGGCCGGTCGCGCCCCGCCCCAGCCACCTCCACACCGGCCGCCGGTCGGCGGCGGGCGTGCCGCGCCGGGCGATCCCGGCCCCGTACGCGGCCCCGACCAGCAGCGGCAGCCCGGTCAGCAGGCCGTGCAGGCCACGGCCGAGAAGCAGAGCGGCGAACCCGAACCCGCTGGCGTGCGGAGCGTCCACCGTGAGCCCGCGCAGATCGACCCGGACCAGCTCCACCGCCACCACGAAGAGCACGGGCACGCCGAGCATCGCCCAGCGCGACCGGCCGAGCCAACCGGCCCCTAGCCCCACCACGAGGCTGACGGCGATCGACACCAGAGCTTCCGCGTTCGTGCCCGGCCCCCGCGGCGTCCACCAGCCGACCGTCAACCCCCACACGACCGGGAGCAGGACCGCGACGGCGAGGCTCGGGATCGGACGCGGGACCGACAGCTTCGCCATGACACCTCACCGGGTCGTCGGGACCTCAGCCTAGTGACGATCGATCTCACCCGCTGCCCCGTGACGACGACGCACGGCAACGATCCGCTCCGGATCCGGCGACGTCAGGCGAACCAGGTCATCTCCTGCCCGTGCCCACGGGTCCAGGCGAGCGGCGTCCCGTCCAGCGCCAGCACGTTGTGGTGGGCGTCGCCCGGCGGCTCCGGCAGCGCGTCGTGCGGCAGCACGTCCGGGGCCTCGTTCGCGATCCAGTGGCCGGGCAGCCCGCGTACCACCTCGGCGAAGGCCGCCCGGCGCGGCGCCGGCACCTGGTAGAGCACGGAGGTGTGGAAGACCACCAGCGTCGCGCCCGCCGGCGCCCGCGCGGCCAGGGCCGGCAGGTCGTCGACCAGGTCGCCGCGGGCGAGCAGTGGCGGGTCGGCCGCGGCGACAGCCGCCGCGGCCCGCAACCGGTCCCGGCGGTGCTCGTGCTCCGGCCAGATCAGCGCGTCGAGCCAGGCGACGTCCGCCGGGTCGGTCACGTCGAGCGGGTTCAGGTCCAGGCCGGCCCGCCACACCACCTCAGGCCGGCGCTCGGGCGGCGCGGTGCCGGTGAGCGCGCAGTCGAGGACCGGGTCGCCCGGGCCGAGGCGATGGCCGCCGTAGCGGTAGGCGTACCGGTCGGGGTAGAGGCAGAGCCCGGCGGACGCGCCGACCTCGATCAGCGCGAGCGGCTGCGGCAGGGTGGCGAGCACCGGCAGCAGTACGGCACACCGCCCCGGCTCGTTCGTCTGCACGGCGCGGGCCCGCAACTCCGCCTCGATCGCAGGCCAGTTCGCCAGGGTGAAGTCGTGGAACGCGGCCGGGTCGTGCACCGGCCCGCCGAGCAGCCGTACCACGCCGAACAGCAGGTTCGGCTGCCGCTTCCCCGGCGGGAGCGTATCGACGAGCGCGAGCAGCTCGGCGTCTCGGGCGACGGCCAGGGACAGGCGCTCGTACGCCGGCGAGACACCCCGCGCCTCACGGGTGCCGAACTCGACGTAACTCTCGACGATCGTCACAACCCGATGATCCCTCTCGACGTCCCGCTCTGTCCCGCCCCGATGGCGGCGGCCCGCTCCGAAGCGGTCGTCGCGATGGGGCACGCGAGCGTGATACCGCGGAGTCATCGTGATACCGCTGAGGTATCCCGCTCCACGGCATGACCTGCCCGGCGAGGAGACACACCGCGAGCGACCGCCACCGGCCGCGGGCTCGACGCGACACCGCCCCGACCCGCCGAAGCGGGGCCGGGGCAGCGTCGCGGTCGGCGTACGTCAGCTGCAGCCGCTGGTGGAGCCGCAGCCCTCACAGACGTAGCAGCTACCGGCCGGGCGCATCTTCGTACCGCAGGTGAAGCAGAGCGGCGCGTCGGCGGCCTTGCCGATGACGGCCTCGAGCAGTTCGGTGCTGGAACCCACCGACGGCGCCGGCTTGGCGGCGGCGACCTCGGCGGTCTCCTGGGCCGGCTGGGCCACCGGGCCGGTCTTCGGCTCCTCCGGCCTGGTCTCGACCGGGGCGGAGGCGGCCATCGCGGCGAGGTCCGCGCCGCTCTCCGCCTCCGCCTCGGCCCGCAGCTGGGCAGCCCGCTCCTTGGCGGTGAAGATGCCCAGCTCCGCGCGCCGCTCGTACGGCAGGAAGTCCAGCGCGAGCCGACGGAAGATGTAGTCCATCACCGAAGCGGCCATCCGCACGTCCGGGTCGTCGGTCATGCCCGCCGGCTCGAAGCGCATGTTGGTGAACTTGCTGACGTACGTCTCCAGCGGCACGCCGTACTGGAGACCGATGGAGATGGCCACCGAGAAGGCGTCCATCACCCCGGCGAGGGTCGAGCCCTGCTTCGACATCTTGAGGAAGACCTCGCCGAGGCCGTCGTCCGGGTAGGACGACGCGGTGAGGTAGCCCTCGGCGCCACCGACGGAGAAGCTGACCGTCTGGGACGGGCGCTTCTTCGGCAGCCGCTTGCGCACCGGGCGGTACTCGACGACCTTCTCGACCACCTTCTCCACCTCGGCCGGAGCCTCGGCGGTGGCCTTGTTCGGCTTGGCCGCCGACAGCGGCTGGCCGACCTTGCAGTTGTCCCGGTAGATCGCCAGGGCCTTGAGGCCGAGCTTCCAGCCCTCGAAGTAGATCTTCTCGACGTCCTCGACGGTGGCCTGCTCCGGCATGTTGACCGTCTTGGAGATCGCGCCGGAGATGAACGGCTGGACCGCCGCCATCATCCGCACGTGCCCCATCGGCGCGATGGACCGCTCGCCCATGGCGCAGTCGAAGACCGGGTAGTGCTCCGGCTTCAGGCCGGGGGCGTCCACCACGTGGCCGTGGTCGGCGATGTGCTCGACGATCGCCTCGACCTGCTCCTCCGGGTAGCCGAGGCTGCGCAGGGCGCGCGGCACCGTCTGGTTGACGATCTGCATCGAGCCGCCGCCGACCAGCTTCTTGAACTTGACCAGCGCCAGGTCGGGCTCCACGCCGGTGGTGTCGCAGTCCATCATCAGGCCGATGGTGCCGGTCGGCGCGAGCACGCTGGCCTGCGAGTTCCGCCAGCCGTTCTTCTCACCGACCTTGTTGCCCAGCGACCACTGCTTGGTGGCCTCGCGCTGGATGGCGGTGGCCACGGTGCCGGCCGGCTTGATCTCGTCGTTGGCGGCGGCGTGCTTGCGCATCACCCGCTTGTGCGGCTCCGCGTTGCGGGCGTAGCCGTCGTACGGGCCGACGATGCCGGCCAGCTCGGCCGAGCGGCGGTAGGCGGTGCCGGTCATCAGCGAGGTGATCGCCGCGGCGACCGAGCGACCCTGGTCCGAGTCGTACGGCAGGCCGGAGGCCATCAGCAGGGCGCCCAGGTTGGCGTAGCCGATGCCGAGCTGCCGGTAGGCCCGGGTGGTCTCACCGATCTTCTCGGTCGGGAAGTCGGCGAAGCAGATCGAGATGTCCATCGCGGTGATGACCAGCTCGACCGACCTGACGAACTTCTCCACCTCGAAGTTGCCGTCGGCGCGGAGGAACTTCATCAGGTTGAGCGAGGCCAGGTTGCACGAGGAGTTGTCCAGGTGCAGGTACTCCGAGCACGGGTTGGACGCGGTGATCCGCCCGGTCTCCGGGCAGGTGTGCCAGTCGTTGATGGTGTCGTCGTACTGCAGGCCGGGGTCGGCGCACTCCCAGGCGGCCTGGGAGATGGTGCGGAACAGCTTCTTGGCGTCGATGGTGTCGATCACCGCGCCGTCCAGCCGGCCGCGCAGGTCGAAACTGCCGCCGTTCTCCACCGCCGACATGAACTCGTCCGAGACCCGGACCGAGTTGTTGGCGTTCTGGTACTGGACGCTGACGATGTCGGCGCCGCCGAGGTCCATGTCGAAGCCGGCGTCGCGCAGCGCGCGGATCTTGTCCTCCTCGCGCGCCTTGGTGACCACGAACTCCTCGATGTCCGGGTGGTCCACGTCGAGGATGACCATCTTGGCCGCGCGCCGGGTGGCGCCGCCGGACTTGATGGTGCCGGCGGAGGCGTCCGCGCCGCGCATGAAGCTCACCGGGCCGGAGGCGGTGCCGCCGGAGGAGAGCAGCTCCTTGGAGGAACGGATCCGGGAGAGGTTCACCCCGGAGCCGGAGCCGCCCTTGAAGATCAGCCCCTCCTCCTTGTACCAGTCGAGGATCGAGTCCATCGAGTCGTCGACGGCAAGGATGAAGCAGGCGCTGACCTGCTGCGGCGACGGCGTGCCGACGTTGAACCAGACCGGCGAGTTGAAGCTGAACACCTGGTGCAGCAGCATCCAGGTCAGCTCGTGGGCGAACACCTCGGCGTCGGCCGGGCTGGCGAAGTAGCCGTACTCCTCACCGGCGGTGCGGTAGGTGGTCACCACCCGGTCGATCAGCTGCTTGAGCGACCACTCCCGCTCCGGGGTGCCCACCGCGCCCCGGAAGTACTTGGTGGTCACGATGTTGGCCGCGTTGACGCTCCAGGACTCGGGGAACTCGACCCCGCGCTGCTCGAAGTTGATCGAGCCGTCCCGCCAGTTGGTCATCACGACGTCGCGGCGCTCCCAGGTGACCTCGTCGTACGGGTGCACCCCCTCGGTCGTCCAGACCCGCTCGACCTTCAGACCTGCCCCCGCCTTGCTCCGCGACCTGCTCGTCGTCACGACGTCCGCCCCCTCGTCTACGTGGTCACCCACCACGCGTCCCATCTGTCAGAAATCTGGAAAAACTCAACCGGCCCGGCCGGCGGCCTCGGCCGCGTCGGCCTCGGCGCCCTCCCGGACGCGCGCCCGCAGCGTCTCGATCTCCCGCTCGAAGTCGGCGAGCGAGTCGAACGACCGGTAGACGCTGGCGAACCGCAGGTAGGCCACCTCGTCCAGGTCCCGCAACGGGCCCAGGATGGCCAGCCCCACCTCGTGGCTGGGGATCTCGGCGGCCCCCTTGGCCCGGACGGTCTCCTCGACCCGCTGCGCGAGCAGCGCGATCGAGTCGTCGTCCACCGGCCGGCCCTGGCACGCCTTGCGCACCCCGCCGATGATCTTCGTGCGGCTGAACGGCTCGGTCACCCCGCTGCGCTTGACCACCGCGAGGACCGCCTCCTCGACCGTGGTGAACCGCTTGCCGCACTCCGGGCAGGACCGCCGCCGGCGGATCAACTGGCCGTCGTCGGCCTCCCGCGAGTCGACCACCCGGGAGTCGGCGTGCCGGCAGTACGGACACCGCATCGCCTGACCTCCTTCGTCGATCCACGGGCCCGATCCCACGCACCTCCGGGCACGCCGGACCTCGGCGGGGTCATCCTCCGATGACCGTCGCCGTGCCGGCGGTACGGGAGTGCGGTCGGTAGTCGAACCCAACCTGTAGGCGACTTACGCCCGTGTGACTACTACATCTAGGGGTCGACCGTATGCCGCCGACGATCGGAGGTCAAGTTGGGCGGCGTGTCCGGCGCGTCACCGGCAAACCCCGCCGAACCCCCCTTCCCGGTACCGCCCGAGGACCAACCGAACGGCACCGCCGGGGGTTACCGCCCGGCCGGACGGCACCCGTCGACGATCCGCCAGGATCGAACACCCGTTCGACCCGACGTACCATTACCAGAACGGGCGTACGAGCGACCGGCTTTTCCAGCCCGACACGCCGAGCCGAGGTCGTACAGATGTTTGAAAATGACCGATCTCACCTATACGGTCAGGAACAACCGGTCGCGGCACCCGCCGTACCGGCCAGCACAGCCCCGCCGCACGCACCACGAGCCGCCGAGGCACCCAGCGCCGACCAGGGAGGACGGACGTGACCGAGGACCGGGCCAGCCGGCCCAAGAGCCCGCAGCAGATCACCGAGGCGGGCCCGCCGGCCACCCGACGCCGGGCCGCCGCGCGCGGCCGGGCCGGGCAGCCCGCCGTGCGCCCGGTCACCCCGGTGGTCAGCGCATTCCCCGACCCGGCGACGGTCGACCTGACCGCCCGGCAGCGGCGGATCCTGGAGTTCATCCGCACCTGGGTGGACCGGCACGGCTACCCGCCGAGCGTGCGCGAGATCGGTGAGGCGGTCGGCCTGGTCTCCCCGTCCAGCGTCGCCTACCAGCTGAAGGAGCTGGAGAAGAAGGGCTTCCTGCGCCGCGACCCGAACCGGCCGCGGGCGGTGGACGTCCGCGCCCCGAGCGACGTGGTCGACGACGAGCTGGCCCGCTCGCAGCGCCCCGCCCCGGCCTACGTGCCGATGCTGGGCCGGATCGCCGCCGGTGGCCCGATCCTGGCCGAGCAGGCGGTGGAGGACGTCTTCCCGCTCCCCCGCGAGCTGGTGGGTGAGGGCGAGGTCTTCATGCTCCAGGTCAAGGGCGACTCGATGCTCGACGCGGCGATCTGCGACGGCGACTGGGTGGTGGTCCGGCAGCAGCCGACCGCCGAGGCCGGCGACATCGTCGCCGCCATGCTCGACGGCGAGGCGACCGTGAAGACCTACCGCCGGCGCGACGGCCACGTCTGGCTGATGCCGCAGAACCCGGCGTTCGACCCGATCCCGGGCGACGACGCCACCATCATGGGCCGGGTCGTCGCGGTGCTGCGCCGCATCTGACGCAATCCCCGGGTGGCCGCCGGTCGGCGGTCACCCGGACCGGCCCGCCCCGAACGTCCGGTCAGCCGGCCACCGCCGGACGGTCAGTACCGGTCGCCCCGGTAGCCCCGGCCGGGCACCTGCCCGTACGAGCCGCGCCCGTCGTCGTAGCCACCGTCGCGGCGACGCCCCGGCCGCTGCCCCCGAGGGTCCTGGTCCGGGCCGCCCCGACGCGGCGGCTCCGCCCGGCCACCACCGCCGTACCCGCCGCCACCGGGCTGGCCGCCGTAGACGCCGCCACCGCCGGCGGGCCGGCCGTTGGGGCGACCGCCCCCGTAGACGCCACCGTCGGCCGGGCGGCCGCCACCGTAGACGCCACCGCCACCGCCACCGGCACCGCCGCCCGCCGGGCGACCACCGGCGCCGCCGCCCGCCGGGCGGCCACCGCCGTAGACGCCGCCACCGGCCGGCGCGCCACCACGGGCACCACCTCCGCCGTAGACGCCACCGCCGGGCGCTCCCCCGTAGACGCCACCCCTGGCGGCGCCGGGCTCGGGGAAGTTGTCGTCCGGCCGGCCCCGCCGGTTGTCCCGGAGGTCGTCGTCGAGGTCGCGGCCGTCCGCGTCGTCACCGGACGACCCGGCGCCGCGCTTGCGGGCCCGCAGGATGCCGACGATGCCGGCGCCGACCAGCAGTGCGCCGATCACCCCGACCGCCGCGATGAGGTAGGTGATGTCCTGCAGCGACAGCGAGTCGAACCAGGACAGCGAGGCCTTCTTCTGCTGTGCGTCCTCCTCGCCGGCCACCGGCTTCGCGCCCTCGGTGGAGGGGGTGTAGCTGAGGATGTCGATCGGCTCGTCCTCCTCCATCTGCCCGCCATCGGAGACGGTGAGGAAGGACTTGCCGTCCGGGGTGTAGGCGATCGCCTCGCCGAACGGATCGGCGAGCGCGGTGACCTTGGGTTTGCCGGTGGTCACCGCGGCCAGTACGTCGCCGTTCGTCACGTCGTACTCGAAGGCGTCGGCGTACGTGCGCAGCACCACCCGGGTGCCGTCCGGCGACCTGGCGGCACCGGTGATCGCGACCCGGCCGAAGGTGTTGAACGGATTCTCCGTGGAGGTCTTCGGCAGGTCGATCTCGCCGACCTGCTTCATCGGTACCGGGTCGGTGTCGCCGGTCTTGAGCTTCCCGTCCGGGGTGAACACCTTCGCCTTGCCGCTGGTCACCTTCGTAATGATCAACGGGCTGCCGTCGGAGTTGATCAGCAGCGCCTCGGCGTCGTGGTGCTTGCCCTCCGGGTACGACAGCCGGTGCAGCTGCGGCTTCTTGCTGCCGCTGATCGGCATGCTCCACACCGCGACCCGGTCCCGCCGGTTCTTGCTGGTGACGTTGTCACCGGTGTCGGCGATCCAAAGCGTCTTGCCGTCCGGCGAGACCGCCAGGTCCTCGGTGTCGAACGGGCCGCCGCCGGAGTAGCTGACGTTCTTGGTGACCTCGCACTTGCTGTCGAGGAAGAACACCCGCTTGCGGCTCTCGACGTCGGTGCCGTCGTTGATCACGATGAAGCCGCTCGTGGTGGCCACCAGGCCGGACAACTCGCGCAGCCGCTCGTCGCCCACCGTGCACCGCTTCTTGCCGGAGGCGAGCGCGGACGGGAGCGCGGCGCCGGCGGGCGCCGCCAGGGCGGCTCCGCCGGACGCCACGGTCACCCCGAGCAGGCCGAGGGCAACCATGATCGACGAGACAGCGCGGCGCATGGGGCCAGTGTCGCATGCCCCGCGTTTCGGGCGGGTGACGCCGGGACGCCTCACCGGGCCCCGGCGACCGCCTGTCCCTCCTCCGCCCGGAACGGCGCCAACTCGGCGGCGAGGCCCTCGCCCACCCGTACGTGCAGCAACGTGCCCTCCGGCAGGTGGGCAGTGCTGAGCACCTCGCCCTGCCGGTGGACCCGGGCGACCAGGTCACCCCGGTCGTACGGGAGCACCGCCTGGACCTCCACCGCGGGGCGGGGCAGCCGCGCCTCGATCGCCTCGCGCAGCCCGTCGATGCCGCGCCCGCTGTGCGCCGAGACGAAGGTCGCCTCCGGCCAGAGCCGCTTCAACCGCAGCAGCGTCTCCTCGTCGGCCGCGTCGGTCTTGTTCACCACCAGCAACTCCGGCAGCCGGTCGGCGCCCACCTCGGCGAGCACCTCGCGGACCGCCCGGACCTGCTCCTCCGGATCCGGGTGGGTGCCGTCGACGACGTGCACCACCAGGTCGGCGTCGGCGACCTCCTCCAGCGTCGAGCGGAACGCCTCGACGATCTGGTGCGGCAGGTGCCGGACGAAGCCCACCGTGTCGGAGAGGGTGTAGAGCCGCCCGTCGGTCGTGGTGGCCCGGCGGGTGGTCGGGTCGAGGGTGGCGAAGAGCGCGTTCTCCACCAGCACGCCCGCCCCGGTCAGCCGGTTCAGCAGGCTCGACTTGCCGGCGTTGGTGTAGCCGGCGATGGCCACCGCGGGGACCGAGTTGCGGGCCCGGCGGGCGCGCTTGGTCTGCCGTACCGTCCGCATGCCCTTGATCTCCCGGCGAAGCCGGGCGATCCGGTGCCGGATCCGGCGCCGGTCGGTCTCCAGCTTGGTCTCACCGGGACCACGCAGGCCCACGCCGCCGCCGGCGCCGCCGCCGCGACCGCTACCACCGGTCTGCCGGGACAGCGTCTCGCCCCAACCGCGCAGCCGGGGCAGCAGGTACTCCAGCTGGGCCAGCTCGACCTGAGCCTTACCTTCCTTGCTCTTGGCGTGCTGGGCGAAGATGTCGAGGATCAGCGCCGTCCGGTCGACCACCTTGACCTTGGTGCGCTGCTCCAGGTTGCGCAGCTGGGACGGGGACAGCTCACCGTCGCAGATCACCGTGTCGGCGCCGCTGGCGAGGACCACCGAGCCGAGGTCGTCGACCTTGCCCCGGCCGATGTAGGTGGCCGGGTCGGGCCGGTTGCGCCGCTGGATCAGCCCCTCCAGCACCTGCGAGCCGGCGGTCTCGGCCAGCGCGGCCAACTCGGTGAGGGAGTTCTCGGCGTCGATCTGGGTGCCCTCGGTCCAGACGCCCACCAGGACGACCCGCTCCAGCCGGAGCTGGCGGTACTCGACCTCGGTGACGTCGGTCAGCTCGGTGGAGAGGCCGGGGACCCGCCGCAGCGCCTGCCGCTCCGACAGCTCGAACTCACCGGTGGTGGCGTCGAGCTCATCGTCGTCGAGGGGAACGTAGGTCTCCTGGTCTCGCAAGCTGATCTCCTGTCCGTTCTGTCAGGTACCGAGCAATCCTGACATGTTGCAACGCCGGACGCACCTGCTATATGCCCGCTCCGTACCGGCCGGTAGCGGGGTCGGATGCCGGCCGACCTGCGCGAGCGAGTAGAAATGCGGGGCGACACCCGTTCAGTGCTGACGGAGGGAAACCCGTGGCCATCACCCGACTTCCGAGTGCGGGGTTCTCGATCACCATCCGGATCGCCGTACCCGCCGACGCCTCGTCGATCGGCCGGCTGACCACCTCCGTCGGAGAGGCCGGGGCGATCGTCACCGCGCTGGACGTCGTCGACTCCGACCCCACCCACGTGATCGTCGACCTGACCTGTGACACCGCCGACGCCGGCCACGCCGACCAGGTGGTGGAGGCGCTGACCGGGCTGGACGGGGTGGACGTGCGGAAGGTGTCCGACCGCACCTTCCTGCTGCACCTGGGCGGCAAGATCGAGGTGAGCTCGAAGGTCGCGCTGCGCACCCGCGACGAGCTGTCCCGGGCGTACACCCCGGGGGTGGCCCGGGTCTGCCAGGCGATCGCGGAGAACCCGGCCGACGCCCGCCGGCTGACCATCAAGCGGAACACCGTAGCCGTGGTCAGCGACGGCTCGGCGGTGCTGGGCCTGGGCAACCTCGGCCCGGCCGCGTCGCTGCCGGTGATGGAGGGCAAGGCGGCGCTGTTCAAGCGCTTCGGCGGGGTGGACGCCTGGCCGGTGGTGCTCGACACCCAGGACACCGACGAGATCGTGTCGATCGTCAAGGCCATCGCGCCGGCGTACGGCGGGATCAACCTGGAGGACATCGCCGCGCCGCGCTGCTTCGAGATCGAGGCCCGGCTGCGCGAGGCGCTGGACATCCCGGTCTTCCACGACGACCAGCACGGCACCGCGATCTGCGTGCTGGCCGCGCTGACCAACGCGCTGCGGGTGGTGGGCAAGCAGCTCGCGGACGTCCGGGTGGTGGTCTCCGGCGCCGGCGCGGCGGGCACCGCGATCATGAAGCTGCTGCTGCGCCAGGGCGTGGGCGACATCATCGCGTACGACCGGCAGGGCGCCCTGCACCGCGGCCAGGCCGACCTGAACCCGGCCTGGCAGTGGCTGGCCGAGCACACCAACAAGGAGAACTACGCCGGCGACCTGCCCGGCGCGATCCGGGGTGCGGACGTCTTCATCGGGGTGAGCGCGCCCAACCTGCTCACCGGTGAGGACATCGCCGGAATGGCCAAGGACGCGATCGTCTTCGCGCTGGCCAACCCCGACCCGGAGGTCGACCCGCGGGAGGCGCGCAAGCACGCCGCGGTGGTCGCCACCGGCCGCTCCGACCAGCCGAACCAGATCAACAACGTGCTCGCCTTCCCCGGTGTCTTCCGGGGCATGCTCGACGCGCACGCCGAGGAGTTCACCGAGGAGATGGCGATCGCCGCAGCCCAGGCGATCGCCGACGTGGTCGGCGAGGACAAGATCAACCCGACGGTGATCGTGCCGAGCGTCTTCGACTCGCGGGTCGCGCCGGCGGTGGCCGCGGCCGTCCGGGCCGCCGCGCAGAACCCGCCGCCGGCCCCGGCCGCCGACCCCGGTCCGGCCGACC
Source organism: Micromonospora echinaurantiaca (assembly GCF_900090235.1). Taxonomy (NCBI): domain Bacteria; kingdom Bacillati; phylum Actinomycetota; class Actinomycetes; order Micromonosporales; family Micromonosporaceae; genus Micromonospora; species Micromonospora echinaurantiaca. The sequence continues at coordinate 4,694,618 of NZ_LT607750.1, forward strand.
TCCCCGAGATCGCCGCCGAGGCTTCCGCCACCCCCTGACCCGCCCCTGCCCTCGCCTCCTCGCGCCACCTCGGCGTGACAGGACGGCGGCCTTTCGAGTCTGGGTGCATCTGTTGTCGCCAGAGCAGCAACAGATGCACCCAGCTCGCAGCGCCGATATGGCGGGCCGCCGGCGCAGCAGCAGGCCCGGACCGCCCGCCAGTGCGGGCGGCGGCCGCCCGGCCGCCCGTCAGGCGGGCATGGTCAGGGCGGTGGGGGCGATCTCGCCGGTGGCGACCAGCACGGCCGGGCCGGCGAGCCAGCACGAGTCCGCGGTGACGGTGACCGAGAGCCGGCCGCCGGGGACGTCCACCGCCACCACGCCGGTGTCCCGGCCGGCGTCGCGCAGGGCCACCGCGGCCACCGCGCAGGCGCCGGTGCCGCAGGAGAGCGTCTCCGCGGAGCCCCGCTCGTACACCCGCATCAGCACGTGCCCGTCGGTGCCCTCGACTTGGTCGCCGAGGGTGGTGAACTCGACGTTCACGCCGCCGGGGAAGGCGGCCGGGTCGACCTCGGGCGCCCGGGTGAGGTCGAGCCCGGCCAGGTCCAGCCCGGTCGGCAGCGTGCAGACCAGGTGCGGGTTGCCCACGTCCACCGCGGTGCCGGGCAGGGTCAGCCCGCCCAGCGAGGCGGTCGACGGGTCGGACAGCCGGGGACGGCGCATCTCGACGGCGATGCTGTCGCCGCTCACCCGCGCCCGCACGACGCCGGCCCGGGTGGCCACCGGCAGCGTCCCGTCCGCCGGGTCGGCCAGACCGGCGGCGATCAGGAAACGGACGAACACCCGGGCGCCGTTGCCGCACATCTCGGCGTACGAGCCGTCGGCGTTCCAGTAGTCCATGAACCACTCGGCGTCCCCGGCCTGCCCGGCCGCCTCGGGGTGCGCCGCCGACCGGACCACCCGCAGCACGCCGTCCGCGCCGAGCCCGCGCCGGCGGTCGCAGAGCGCGGCGACCATCCCCGGCGTCAACTCCAGCCGCCCGTCCGGGTCGGGCAGGATCACGAAGTCGTTGCCGGTGCCGTGCCCCTTGGTGAACTCCACGCCCCCATCATCGCGCAGCGGCGGGGAGCAGCCGCAGGGCCTCGGCAACCAGGTCCGGCGCGGCCGCGTCCAGCCAGTGGATCCGCGGGTCGCGGCGGAACCAGGAGCGCTGCCGGCGGACGAATCGCCGGGTCGCCCGGATCGTCTCGTCGTGCGCCTCGGTCTCGGTCAGCTCGCCGGCCAGGAACCGCAGCACCTGCTGGTAGCCGAGCGCCCGGCTGGCCGTACGCCCCTCGGGCAGGCCCCGGCCGACCAGCTCGCGGGTCTCGGCGACCAGGCCGTCCGCCCACATCCGGTCCACCCGAAGGGCGATCCGCTCGTCCAGCAGCGCGGTGTCCAGGTCGACCCCGACCTGCACCGACGGGTAGTACGGCGTCGGCTCGGGCAGCGCGGCGGTGAACGGCGCCCCGGTGAGCTCGATCACCTCCAGCGCCCGGACGATCCGCCGGCCGTTGCCGGGCAGGATGCCCGCCGCGGCGGCCGGGTCGGCCGCGCGCAGCCGCGCGTACAGCGGCGCCGGGCCGGCCTCGGCCAACTCCCGCTCCAGCCGTTCGCGGACCGCCGGGTCGGTGCCGGGGAACTCGAACCGTTCCAGCACCGCCCGCACGTACAGCCCGGAGCCGCCGACCAGCAGCGGCACCCGGCCCCGGGCCAGGATGTCGTCCAGCGCCGTCCGGGCCAGCCGCTGGTACTCGGCGACGCTGGCCGGCTCGGTGACCTCCCAGATGTCCAGCAGGTGGTGCGGCACCCCCGCGCGTTCGGCGGGGGTGAGTTTGGCGGTGCCGATGTCCATGCCCCGGTAGAGCTGCATCGAGTCGGCGTTGACCACCTCGCCGTCCAGGGCGTGCGCGAGGGCGATGCTCAGCGCCGACTTGCCGGCCGCGGTCGGCCCGACCACGGCCACCACCGTGCCGGCCGGCGGGCGGCTGCCACCGGCCTCGACCGGCCCGCTCACGCCGGCCCGCCGCTTCGCCGCGCGCGTCCGCGCGGCACCGCCGCGCGGACGTTCCGCCCGCTCACGCCGGCTCCCAGCCGGCCACGAAGTAGGTAACGCCGTAGGGCGCGGCGTGGTAGCGCAGCTCGCCACGCCAGGCGCCGCCGGCCGCGCGGGCCGCGCCGGCGAGCACCTGCCAGGGGGCGCGCCCGGCGACCTTCAGCTCCGCCGACAACTCCGGGTCCAGGCCGAGCAGGGCCGCGGCGTCCGCGTCGGCCAGCGCCCGGGCGACCCCCTCGTCGTACGGCTCGGCGCGCGGGTCGTGGTAGCCGGGCGACTTCTCCCCCCGGCTGGCGGAGCCGTCCCCCATCACCAGCAGCGCCACCCGGGGGCGGTACCCGTCGACCTGCCGGGCGAGCTCGGCCACCTCGTCGGCGGTCGCGTCCGACGCCACCTGGGCGGCGACCACCCGCGCGCCGACCCGGTGGCGGCCGAGCAGCCACGCGCCGACGGTCACGCTCGACGGCAGCGTCGCCGGCCCGTCGGGCAGCGCGGGGACCAGCGGCACGGTGAGGTCCACGCCGAACGGGCGGAACGTGCCGACCGCGGGCGGGACGATCCAGCCCGTCCCGGGGCCGGAGCCCAGCACCACGACGCAGTCCGGCTCGGTGGCCAGCAGCCGGGCGACGGCGGCGTCGCAGGCGGCCCGGAGGTCGGCCAGCTCGCCGGCGGCGGCGCCCGCCACCTCGGGCACGAGCAGGGGCGGATGCGGGCAGACGGCGGCGGCGACCAGTGGCACGGGTCCACGTTAGCGGGACGTCCCGGTGCGTCCCCGCGCCGATCCGGTCATTCGACGGCTAGGACACCGTATGGTCACGGTCGGCGATAGGCGCTCGACGTGGACGGGGGCGGACCTGTGACAATGCCGGGAGAAACTTTGCTGCGCCGTGGCGGCGATCGCGGGACTGCTCCCCGACGCCGGGAGAACGAGGATGGGCACATGAGCGACTGGACTGCCTTCGGACGGGTGGACGCGGACGGCACCGTGTACGTCAAGACCGCCGAGGGTGAGCGGGTGGTCGGTTCCTGGCAGGCGGGAGCACCGGAGGAGGGGCTGGCGCACTTCGCCCGGCGCTTCGCCGACCTGGTGACGGAGGTGGACCTGACCGAGGCCCGGCTCAACTCGGGTGCGGCGGACGCGGGCCACTCGCTGACGACGATCCGCCGGCTGCGTGCCTCGCTGGCCGAGGCGCACGTGGTCGGCGACATCGACGCGCTCGCCGCGCGGCTCGACAAGCTCGCCACCGTCGCCGAGGAGAAGGCCGGCGAGGCCCGGGCCGCCCGGGACGCCGCCCGTGGCGAGGCGCTGGCCCGCAAGACGGCCCTGGTCGAGGAGGCCGAGAAGATCGCCGCCGAGTCGACCGGCTGGAAGACCGCCGGGGACCGGCTCAAGGAGATCCTCGACGAGTGGAAGACCATCCGCGGGGTCGACAAGAAGACCGACGGTGAGCTGTGGAAGCGGTTCGCCGCGGCCCGGGACGGCTTCACCCGCCGGCGCGGCGCCCACTTCGCTTCCCTCGACGCGCAGCGCAAGCAGGCGCAGTCGGTCAAGGAGGAGCTGGTCACCGAGGCCGAGAAGCTGAAGGACTCCACCGACTGGGCGGCCACCGCCAACCAGCTCAAGGACCTGATGAACCAGTGGAAGGCCGCGCCGCGCGCCTCGAAGGAGGCCGAGCAGCGGCTCTGGGAACGGTTCCGGGCGGCGCAGGACGAGTTCTTCACCCGGCGCAGCGAGGTCTTCTCGGCGCGGGACAACGAGCAGCGGGCCAACCTGGAGCGCAAGCAGGCCCTGCTCGCCGAGGCCGAGGCCCTGGACGTCGACGGCGACCCCAAGGGTGCCCAGGCCAAGCTGCGGGAGATCCAGGCGCAGTGGCACGAGGCCGGCCGGGTGCCCCGGGAGGCGGCCGCCGGGCTGGAGCGCCGGCTGCGCGCGGTCGACGAGAAGGTCCGCGAGGTGATGGACTCGGCCTGGCGGCGGACCACCAAGGAGGACAACCCGCTGCTCGCGCAGATGCGGGCGCAGGTCGCCGAGGCGGAGGAGCGGCTGGCCCGCGCCCAGGCCGCCGGCGACGCCAAGCGGATCCGCGAGGCTGAGCAGGCGCTGGCCTCGAAGCGGCAGTTCCTCCAGCTCGCCGAGCAGTCCGGCTGAATCCGAACGGCCACCGGAGCGCCGGTCCCGCACGGGACCGGCGCTCCGGCGCATCCGGGACCCACCGGGCGCCCGACGACTACCTGCGGGCCGTCCCGCCGGCGCCGGGCCAGGATCGCGCTACAACAGGGATCGAGTGGCCTCGACGTGCGGTCGAGGGCAATCGATCCAGGTTGCAGCGCGATCTTGCGACCGGGCGAGGGTCAGTGCGCGGCGCAGCCCGTGGTCGGCGCGGGCGCCGCGGCCGGCGCGCCGATCGTGGGCAGCCCCAGCAGCACCCCGGGCGTACGCGGGGAGCGCCCCGCCTCGGCCGCGTCACCGGCGCGGGTACGCCGGTGCGCCAGCGGCTCGCCGTCGGCGTTGAGGTGGTGCGGGGCGGCGTACGTCACGGTGGTGTGCACGATGTCGCCGGGGCGGATCTGCCCGGCGTACGACCCGGCGTCGAAGTGCACGAGGCGGCCGTCCCGCGCCCGGCCGGACATCCGCCCGGTGCGCTCGTCCTTGCGCCCCTCGCCGACGGCGACCAGCACCTCGACGGTCTCCCCGACGAGCTTCCGGTTCTCCGCCCAGGTGATCTCCTCGACACAGGCGATCAGCCGCTCGTACCGCTCCTGGACGACCTGTTTGGGCAGCTGGCCGTCCATCGTCGCGGCCGGGGTGCCGGGGCGCTTGGAGTACTGGAAGGTGAACGCGGAGGAGAACCGGGCCTCGCGCACCACGTCGAGGGTGCGCTCGAAGTCGGCGTCGGTCTCGCCGGGGAAGCCGACGATGATGTCGGTGGTGATCGCCGCGTCCGGCATCGCCGCCCGCACCTTGGAGATGATGCCGAGGTAGCGCTCGGCCCGGTACGACCGGCGCATCGCCTTCAGCACGTCGTCCGAGCCGGACTGCAACGGCATGTGCAGCGAGTGGCAGACGTTCGGCGTCTCGGCCATCGCGGCGATCACGTCGTCGGTGAAGTCCTTCGGGTGCGGGCTGGTGAACCGGACCCGCTCCAGCCCCTCGATGTCACCGCAGGCGCGCAGCAGCTTGCCGAAGGCGAGCCGGTCACCGAACTCGACGCCGTAGGAGTTGACGTTCTGCCCGAGCAGGGTCACCTCCAGCACGCCCTCGTCGACCAGCGCCCGGACCTCGGAGAGGATGTCGCCGGGGCGGCGGTCCTTCTCCTTGCCGCGCAGGGCGGGCACGATGCAGAACGTGCAGGTGTTGTTGCAGCCCACCGAGATCGACACCCAGCCGGCGTACGTCGACTCGCGGCGGGTGGGCAGCGTGGACGGGAAGACGTCGAGGGATTCGAGGATCTCCACCTCGGCGGCGGTGTTGTGCCGGGCCCGCTCCAGCAGCACCGGCAGCGAGCCGATGTTGTGCGTGCCGAAGACCACGTCCACCCAGGGCGCCTTGCGGACGATGTCGCCGCGGTCCTTCTGGGCCAGGCAGCCGCCGACGGCGATCTGCATGCCGGGGTGCTTGTCCTTCACGGGGCGCAGATGACCGAGGTTGCCGTAGAGCCGGTTGTCGGCGTTCTCCCGCACCGCGCAGGTGTTGAAGACCACCACGTCCGGGTGCTCGTCGGCCTCGGCGGCGCGCACGTAGCCCGCCTGCTCCAGCAGCCCGGAAATGCGCTCGGAGTCGTGCACGTTCATTTGGCAGCCGTACGTGCGCACCTGGTAGGTGCGCGGGCTGCTCGCCGCTGCGGTAGTCATGACCCGGACAGCGTATCCGGGCCGGGAAGACCGAACCGAACGAGGAGGAGCCGTGTGCCGGAGCATCAAGACCCTGCGTGAGCCGTACGTCGCCGAGGTGACCCCGGCCGACGTCGACGCCGCGGCGTTGCAGTACGTCCGGAAGATCTCCGGGTTCCGCAAGCCGGCCGCGCACAACGCGGCCGCCTTCGACGCGGCGGTGACCGCCGTGGCGGCGGCCACCCGGACCCTGCTGGAGCAGTTGGAGGTCCGGGGCGGGCGGTCCACCGGCCCGACCCGCTGACCCGGGCGCGCGATCGGCCGCCCGCCGGTGGAGCGGCGGGCGGTCAGGCCGCGGCGAGCGCGGGCAGCACCGAGTCGGGCGCCCACCGCGAGCGGTGGCACTGGGACCAGCCCCGACAGCCGGCGTTGGCCTCGGTGCAGAGCCGCTGGTCGCCGAGGACCTCGCCGTCGTCGGTCTCCCGGACGGTGAAGTGCACCGGCCGGATCGTGCCGTCCGGCGCGACGAGCAGGTGCCGGCTGGCGTCGAGGGTGTCGTCGCGCAGCAGGCAGTTGCGGTCCAGCAGCCGCGCCAGGGCGGCGATGCTGGCGTGCTCGGGAAGCCGGTCCGGAACCCCGTAGCAGTCCACGATCGTGCCGAACTCGCCCGGCGCCTCCCAGACGTCGCAGATCACCGCGTACGTCGGCAGACGGGTCGGGTCGGCCACCGCCAGGGGCATCACCACCCGGCCGAGCGCCTCGGCCAGTGCCGGGTAGACCTGCACCGGCGCCGCCCGGTCGATTCTCCAGTTCCACAGCTCGGTCATGCCGCCTCCTCGCTGTGCTCGTCCCACCGGCCTCCGGATCGGGCCTTACTGACGATGGTGGGGTGCATTTGACCTCAGCCGGGGGCAAGTTACCGGTCTGTGACCATTCCGGGCAAAATTTACCCGAGCCGCGTTGCTCCGAGTAGCCGGAAGATGACAGTTTATCGGGTATGGTGCCCCGCCCGGCGCCACCCCGCGTCGCGTTTCCGACCCGTGCCGCTCACCCGACGACCAGCAGATGCTCGCCCCGCGGACGCAGTTCGCCGACCACGGTGGCGCCCGGGAGTTCGCCGGCCACCAGCAGCCCGCCGGAGGTCTGCGCGTCGGCCAGCAGCAGCCGGTCGTCCTCGCCGACCCGGCCGAAGTCCGTCCACGGGGTCACCCAGTCCAGGTTGCGCCGACTGCCGCCGCTGACGTACCCGTCCCGGACCGCCTCCCGGGCGCCGGGCAGGTAGGGCACCCGGGCCGCGTCCAGGGCGACCGTGAGCCCGCTCGCCCGGGCCAGCTTGGCGGCGTGGCCGAGCAGCCCGAAGCCGGTCACGTCGGTGCCGCAGCGCACGCCGGCGGCCACCGCCGCCCGGGCCGCGTCCCGGTTCAGCGTGGTCATCGCCGCCACCGCCTCCGGAAAGCGCTCCCCGGTGTGCTTGTGCCGGGTGTTGAGCACCCCGACGCCGAGCGGCTTGGTCAGCGACAGCGGCAGCCCGACCTGGCCGGCGTCCAGGGTGATCAGCTCGTCCGGCCGGACCACCCCGGTGACGGCCAGCCCGTACTTGGGGCCGTCGTCGTCCACGCTGTGCCCGCCGGCGAGGTGGCAGCCGGCGTCGCGGGCCACGTCCCGGCCGCCACGCAGCACCTCCCGGGCCAGCTCCAGCGGCAGCACGTCGCGCGGCCAGCAGAGCAGGTTCAGCGCCACCAGCGGGGTGCCGCCCATCGCGTACACGTCGGAGAGGGCGTTGGTCGCGGCGATCCGGCCCCAGTCGTACGCGTCGTCGACCACCGGGGTGAAGAAGTCGGCGGTGCTCACCAGGCCGGTGCGCTCGTCCAGCCGGACCACCGCGGCGTCGTCGCCGTGGTCCAGGCCGACGAGCAGCTCGGCCGTGCCGGCGGCCGGGCCGAGGCCGGCGACCATCGCCTCCAGTTCGCCGGGCGGGATCTTGCAGGCACAACCGCCGCCACGGGCGTACCGGGTCAGCCGTACCGGTTCGGTCATCCACACATGATCTCCTCGACCCGCCCAGGTCGCCACGAGGCGCACCAGGACGGTGGTCGAATTCGGACTTCGCGCCGTGATCACGAATGGTGTTACCGCTCCGTGACCAACTGAGTTGCATTCCGCCACATCCCCCCGCCTACAGTTGCCCAACCGGGGGTCATCCGACCCCGCTGGGGCGACGACAGGGACGGTGGACGACGTGACGACGGGCGAACCGCTCATCGTGCTGGACTCGGTCAACAAGTGGTTCGGGCCGCTGCACGTGCTGGACGACGTCTCACTCTCGGTCGGCAAGGGCGAGGTGGTCGTGGTGATCGGCCCGTCCGGCTCCGGCAAGTCGACGCTCTGCCGCACGATCAACCGGCTGGAGCCGATCAACTCCGGCACCATCACCTTCGACGGGCAGCCGCTGCCGGCCGAGGGCAAGGCGCTGGCGAAGCTGCGCAGCGAGGTCGGCATGGTCTTCCAGTCGTTCAACCTCTTCGCGCACAAGACCATCCTGGAGAACGTCACCCTCGGTCCGGTCAAGGTGCGCAAGGAGAAGCCCGCGGCGGCCCGCGAGCGTGCCCTCGCCCTGCTCGACCGGGTCGGCATCGCCAACCAGGCCGACAAGTTCCCGGCCCAGCTCTCCGGTGGTCAGCAGCAGCGGGCGGCGATCGCCCGCGCGCTGGCCATGCAGCCCAAGGCGATGCTCTTCGACGAGCCCACCAGCGCGCTCGACCCGGAGATGGTCGGTGAGGTGCTGGAGGTGATGACCTCGCTGGCCCGCGACGGCATGACCATGGTCGTCGTCACCCACGAGATGGGCTTCGCCCGGCACGCCGCCAACCGGGTCATCTTCATGGCCGACGGCCAACTGGTCGAGGACGCTCCCCCGGCCGAGTTCTTCGGCAACCCGCGCAGCGAGCGGGCCAAGGACTTCCTCTCCAAGATCCTCACGCACTAGGCGTCCGTACCTGGAGCGCGCCGTCCCCCGGCGGCTTCGTCGAAGAAGGAGAAGAGTATGCGTATGAAGCGCGTAGCGGCGCTCGCCGCGGCCGCCACCCTGGCGCTCGGCATGGCCGCCTGCGGTGGCGACGACGGCGGCGAGGGCACCGGCGCCGGCAGCAAGTCGTTCGCCGCCGGCACCACGATGGAGCGGCTGAACAAGGCCCAGTCCATCAAGATCGGCACCAAGTTCGACCAGCCCGGCTTCGGCCTCAAGGGTCTGTCGGGCAAGCCGGAGGGCTTCGACGTCGAGGTCGCGAAGATCATCGTCAAGGAGCTGGGCATCCCCGAGGACAAGATCGAGTGGGTGGAGGCCCCCTCGAAGGTCCGCGAGGACGTGATCGTCAACGGCACCGTCGACCTGGTCGCGGCGACCTACACGATCAACGACAAGCGCAAGGAGCGCGTCGCCTTCGCCGGGCCGTACTACGAGGCCGGCCAGAACATCCTGGTGAAGAAGGACGACACCACCATCACCGGGCCGGACTCCTTCAAGGACGGCACCAAGAAGGTCTGCTCGGTCACCGGCTCCACCCCGGCCGAGGAGATCAAGAAGTACGTCAAGGACGTCGCCACCCAGCTGGTGCTCTTCGACACGTACGACAAGTGCAAGGACGCCCTCAAGGGCGGCCAGGTGGACGCGGTGACCACGGACAACGTGATCCTGCTCGGCTACATCGCCAAGGACGAGGCGTCGTTCAAGCTGGCCGGTGACAACTTCACCAAGGAGCCGTACGGCATCGGGGTGAAGAAGGAGGACACCGAGTTCCGCAACTTCATCAACGACACGCTGGAGAAGGCGTTCGCCGACGGCAGCTGGAAGAAGGCCTGGGACGACACCGCCGGCAAGTTCGGCGCGGAGCTCGGCAGCGCCCCGACCGTCAACCGCTACTGATCTGATTCCGTCGATCTGGAGGGTGGGAAGGAAAACCGGCCCGTGAGTGTGCTCATCGACAAGTTCGACGTCTTCGCGGGTGGTTTCTGGCTCACCCTCCAGATCTGCGTACTCGCCGCGATCGGCGCCCTGATCCTGGGCGCCGTCGTGGCGGTACTCCGGATCTCGCCGGTCCCGCCGCTGCGGGCGGTCGGCACCGGCTACGTGAACGTCTTCCGGAACATGCCACTGACCGTGGTGATGTTCTTCGCCGCCTTCGGCCTGCCGGCGCTCGGCTCCAACGCGGACTTCCTCCGCATCCCCGGGCTGGACGCCATCTTCACCCGGCTCGGCACCGACCTGCCGTACTTCCGCTTCGCGCTGATCGCGCTGGTGCTCTACACCGCCGCGTTCGTCTGCGAGGCGCTGCGCTCGGGGGTCAACGCGGTGCCGGCCGGGCAGGCCGAGGCCGCCCGGTCGCTGGGGCTGACCTTCGGCCAGAACCTGCGGTACGTGGTGCTGCCGCAGTCCTGGAAGGCCTCCGTGGTGCCGCTCGGTTCGGTGATCATCGCGATGATCAAGAACTCGGCGCTGGTCGGCTTCTTCGGCGTGGTCGGCGACCTCTCCCAGACCGCCGACCAGCTCACCTCGGCCGAGGGCTTCGCCTTCGTGCCGGTCGCCATCGGCATCTCGATCGGATACCTGATCATGACCGTCCCCCTCGGCGCTCTCCTCGACCGGATCGAGAAGCGGCAGGCGGTGGCCCGATGAGCCAGCAGACCGTCCTCTACGACGTACCCGGCCCGCGGCAGCGCCGGATCACCCTGGTCAGCAGCCTCGTCGCCACCGTGCTGCTGCTCGTCGGCGCGTACTTCCTGGTCTACCGTCCGCTGGACGAGAAGGGCCAGTTCTCGATGGAGCTGTGGGGCCCGCTGCTGGACCCCGGCAACGAGAACTTCTCGCTGGTCTGGGAGCGGATCGGCATCGGCTTCAAGAACACGCTGATCGCCGCGGCGCTGGCCATCGTCTCCTCGCTGATCGTCGGCACGCTGCTGGCGATGCTGCGGATCCAGCTCAAGAGCCTGGCCCGGCGCCGCTTCACCGGGCTGGCCACGCCGTTGTCGTACCTGCTGCGCGGGCTGAGCGTGCTGCTCTCCGCGGTCACCCGGGTCTGCGTCGAGGTCTTCCGCGGCCTGCCGGTGGTCATCACGATCTTCTTCGTGGCCCGCGGCTTCCCGGAGTTCGGGGTCACCTTCGACACGCTGTGGTACCTGGTCATCGGTCTGACCATCTACAACTCGGTGGTCATCGCCGAGATCCTCCGCTCCGGCATGGAGGGTCTGCCCGGCGGGCAGGCCGAGGCGGCCGCGGCGATCGGTCTCGCCCCGTGGCAGACCACCCGGATGATCCTGCTGCCGCAGGCCTTCCGGATCATGCTGCCGGCGCTGATCAGCCAGCTCGTGGTGGTGCTCAAGGACACCTCGCTCGGCTTCATCATCAGCTACGAGGAGACCTTGAACATCGGCAAGCAGATCATCGGCGCGCTGGACAACCCGATCCAGGTCTACATCGTGATCGGCCTGATCTTCATCGTGGTCAACTACTCGCTCTCCAAGCTGGCCCAGTACGTCCAGCACCGGCTCGCCCGGGGCCGCAGGAGCGCCGGCACCCGCACCGGCGCGGCGGGCACCGAGCTGGAGACCGAGGCGGTCGCCGGCACCACCACCTGACGTCGGAACCGACAAGGGCCGGCCCGGATTCCCGGGCCGGCCCTTGTCGCGTGCTACGGGGTCAGCGGGCGATCTCGGTGACCCGGGACTCCCGGACCACGGTGACCCGGATCTGACCGGGGTAGGTCAGCTCCTCCTCGATCTGCTTCGCCACGTCCCGGGCCAGCACGGCGGCGCCGATGTCGTCCACGTCGTCCGGCTTGACCATCACCCGGATCTCCCGGCCCGCCTGCATGGCGAAGACCTTCTCCACGCCGAGCTTGCCGGCCGCGATCTCCTCGATCCGCTCCAGCCGCTTGACGTACGCCTCCAGGCTCTCCCGGCGCGCGCCCGGCCGGCCGCCGGAGCAGGCGTCGGACGCCTGGGTGAGCACCGCCTCGATGGTCTGCGGGGGCACCTCGTTGTGGTGCGCCTCGATGGCGTGCACCACGTCCTCGCTCTCGCCGTACTTGCGGGCCAGGTCCGCGCCGATGATCGCGTGGCTGCCCTCCACCTCGTGGGTGAGCGCCTTGCCGATGTCGTGCAGGAACGCGCTGCGCTTGATGGTGGGCACGTCCAGGCGCAGCTCGGCGGCCATCACCCCGGCGATGTGCGCGGTCTCCACCAGGTGCTTGAGCACGTTCTGCCCGTACGACGTGCGGTAGCGCAACCGGCCGAGCAGGGTGACCAGCTCCGGGTGGATCTCGGTGATGCCGACCTCGACCAGGGCGTCCTCGGCGGCCCGCTGGCAGAGCTCCTCCACCTCGTGTCGGGCCAGCTCGTAGACCTCCTCGATCCGGTGCGGGTGGATCCGCCCGTCCAGCACCAGCTTCTCCAGGGTCAACCGGCCGACCTCCCGGCGCACCGGGTCGAAGCAGGAGAGCAGCACCGCCTCGGGGGTGTCGTCGATGATCAGGTTGACCCCGGTGACCGACTCGAAGGCCCGGATGTTGCGGCCCTCGCGGCCGATGATCCGCCCCTTCATCTCGTCACCGGGCAGGTGCAGGACGCTGACCACGCTCTCCGCGGTCTGCTCGCTGGCCACCCGTTGGATGGCGTCGACCACGATGTGCCGGGCCCGCTGCTCGGCCGTGCTGCGCGCGTCCGCCTCGATGTCCCGGACCAGCAGCGCCGCCTCCCGCTTGGCCTGCGACTCGATGGCCTCGATCAGCTCGGCCCGGGCGGCGTCCGCGGTGAGCCCGGCCACCCGTTCCAACTCGCGCCGTCGCTGCTCCTCGGCCTCGACCAGCTCCGCCTCCCGGCGAGCCAGCGCGGCCTCCCGGGCGGCCAGCGCCGCCGTCGCAGCCGTCAACTGCCGCTCCCGCTCGGCGAGCCGCTCGACCTCCTCGGTGTGCAGGCGTTCCCGCTCGTCCATCCGGGCCGCCCGCCGCTCCACCTCGGCCGCCTGCTCGCGGGTGGTGGCGGCGAGCACCGCCACCTCACGCTCACCGCTGCGCCGGGCCGCCGCCCGCAGCTGCTCGGCGTCCGCCTCGGCCTGCTTGTGCGCCCGCTCCAGCACGGTGTCCGCCTCGGCGCGGGCGTCGTCGAGCACCCGGCGGGCCTCCGCCCGGGCCGCCTTCGCCTCCGCCTTCGCGGCGGCCGCCTCGGCCCGCGCCGCCGCGGCGGCGGACTTCGCCACGTCGATGGTGCTGTTCGCCTCGTCGGCCGCGCTGCGCAACGCCGCCAGGGACTGCTCCTGCCGGTCCTTCTCGGCGATGAAGGCCGGATCCTCGGGGGCCGGCGCGGCCTGGAAGCGGCGCAGCGTCCGGACCCCCAGCAGCACCGCCCCGACCACCACCACGGTCAGGATCAGCACCACCACGAGGAGCACGACATCGAATCCACTCATGCCGGGACCTCGTGGGGACCACCGGTGAACCTGTGCCGCCCCGCCATGGCCGCCTCCCCTGAACGTCGGCGCCGCAGAGACCGTGCCGGAAGGCACACTCCTGCGGCTCTGGACGCCCGACCGGAGCGACTGGCCGTGGGTAGCTCTCTCCGCCGGCGGTGCCCGAAGCATCGCCGGCGGCCGGGTGCAGTTGTCGCCTCAGCTCCGGACCGGCCTGTCCGGAGCTGCGGTGGTATGGCCGATGATGCTGGCCAAAGTGATGCTGTTCTGTTACGCGATCTATGTTGTGCGCTTAGCCTGCGCTGGTCGGGCAATGTGAGCCTGTATGGCGAGGCTAGGTCGCGAGGGCCGGTCTGGTCAAGAACTCATGATCAAACCCCCCGAACGGAGCGAAGTTGTGGCGTCACTTACCGCTGATGAAACGCCGGACACCAGCGGACAAACGCCACCGGTCGAGCCGGTGTCGGAGGGATGTCATCGCTGCTCAGCCCAGGCCGACCGGGCCGCCGTGCCGCGCACCAGGTTGATCGACTCCGGGTCGCGGGTGTGGCGATGTCCTGGCCCGCCCGATGCCGCCACCTCGCCGATCTGGCGTCCGCCCGGCTCAGCGGGCGCCGGCGGCCAGCGCGGCGCTGACGAGTGCCGGGTTGTCCGGGGCGGGCGTGCCGTCCGGTAGCTGGAGCGTGTCCTCCAGGCCGACCCGGGTGTGCAGTCCCCGGCGGACCGCCTCGGCGAGCACCGGCCAGGTGGCCGGCCCTTCGGCGTGCAGCAGCACCGACGGTTCGATCGGCCCCGCGGCGCGCGGCAGCGCGGCGAGCATCGCGGCCGCGTCCGCGAGCGCCACCGGCGGCTCCTCGGCCATGCACTCGATCAGCAGCCGCCCGGCCGGCACCCGCCAGGCCCGGTAGGCCGCCACCGCCCCGACCGTCCAGAGCCCGGCCTCCACCAGCACGCCCCGCTCGTGCAGCGCGGCGGCGACCGCCTCCGCGCCGTGCTCGTGGGCGTTGACCGACGCGAAGTCGGGCAGGGTCCGCCAGGCGCGGACGGCGGCCACCCGGGCGGCCGGATCCGGCTCGATCCAGGCGCCGGTGCTCACCCCCACCGGCAGCCCGGGCCGGGCGGCCCGGATCGCGGTGAGCGCCGCCGCGACGACGTCGGGACGCAACGACTCGGCGCCGGCGGCGTCGCGCGGGTGGACGTGCACCGCCGCCACGCCGAGGTCGGCGCAGCGGGCGGCGTCGGCGGCCAGCTCGGCCGGGGTGAGCGGAACCGCCGGGTGCTCGGCACGGCCCCGCCCGCCGTTGAGACACGCCTTCAGCACCGGCCGGCCCGCCCCGGCGTCGTCCCCCGCCGGCCGGCCACCGGGAGTGGCCCGCTCGGCCGTTCGCCCGGCCGGAGGGACATCACCCGCCCGGTCACTCGGCCGCCCGGCTGTCGCGGTCCAGTTCGCCCTCGGCGTCGGCGAGGGCGTCGGCGTCGATCTGCTCGGCGAACTCGGCCGCCTCGGCGCTCTGCGCGGCGAGGGCGTCCTTCACCGCCCGGATGGCCACGCCGGGCGGGTAGCCCTTGCGGGCCAGCATGCCGACCAGCCGGCGGAACACCGCGTCGGGCTCGCCGCGGGTGACCCGTAGCTTCCGCTCGACCAGGGCGCGCGCCGTCTCGGCCTCGGTGGTCTCGTCCAGCTCGCCGAGCGCCTCGCGGGCCACGTCGCCGTCGACCCCGCGCTGGCGCAGCTCGTTGGCCAGGGCCCGGCGGGCCAGTCCCCGGCCGGCGTGCCGGCTGCTCACCCAGGCCCGGGCGAAGGCGGCGTCGTCGATGATGCCGACCTCGTCGTAGCGGTCGAGCACCTCGGCCGAGACCTCGTCGGAGATGCCCCGCTTGGCGAGTGCCGCGGCCAGCTCGGCCCGGGTGCGGGGCCGGACGGCGAGCTGGCGCAGGCAGATCTCCCGGGCCACCTCCGCCTCGTCGCGCGGTGGGGCGGCGGGCGCCTCGGCGTCGGCCTCCTCGGACCGGCCACGGCGGCCGCGGCGAGGTCGCGGGGGCGTACTGGCGTCACCCGTACGGGGTGGGCTGGCGTCCCAACCCCGCCCCGTACGGGCGCGTCGTCCTGCCACGAGTCAGGTCAGAAGTCGACCGGCGGCAGCTCCGGGCCACCGGCGGCGTCGCCCGCGCCGACCCCGACGCCGAGCTTCTCCAGGATCTTCTTCTCGATCTCGGCGGCCACGTCCGGGTTCTCGCGGAGGAACTCGCGGGCCTTCTCCTTGCCCTGGCCGAGCTGGTCGCCGTCGTAGGTGTACCAGGCGCCGGACTTGCGGATGATCGCCTGCTCGACGCCGACGTCGATCAGCGAACCCTCGCGGGAGATGCCCTTGCCGTACATGATGTCGAACTCGGCCTGCTTGAACGGCGCGGCGACCTTGTTCTTCACCACCTTGACCCGGGTGCGGTTGCCGACCACGTCGGTGCCGTCCTTGAGGCTCTCGATGCGGCGCACGTCGAGCCGGACCGAGGCGTAGAACTTCAGCGCCCGACCACCGGTGGTGGTCTCCGGGCTGCCGAACATCACGCCGATCTTCTCGCGCAGCTGGTTGATGAAGATCGCCGTGGTGCCGGTGTTGTTGAGCACACCGGTGATCTTCCGCAGCGCCTGGCTCATCAGCCGGGCCTGCAGACCCACGTGGCTGTCGCCCATCTCGCCCTCGATCTCGGCGCGCGGCACCAGCGCGGCCACCGAGTCGATCACGATGATGTCGAGCGCGCCGGAGCGGACCAGCATGTCCGCGATCTCCAGCGCCTGCTCGCCGGTGTCCGGCTGGGACACCAGCAGGGCGTCGGTGTCGACGCCGAGGGCCTTCGCGTACTCCGGGTCGAGCGCGTGCTCGGCGTCGACGAAGGCGGCGATGCCGCCCGCCCGCTGGGCGTTGGCCACCGCGTGCAGCGCCACCGTGGTCTTACCGCTGGACTCCGGACCGTAGATCTCGACGACCCGGCCGCGGGGCAGACCGCCCACGCCGAGGGCCACGTCGAGCGCGATGGAGCCGGTCGGGATCACCGCGGTCTGGATGACCGGGCGCTCCCCCAGCCGCATCACCGAGCCCTTGCCGAACTGCTTGTCGATCTGAGCGAGAGCAAGGTCGAGTGCCTTCTCCCGGTCAGGCCCTGCTGCCATCGTTGCCACCCCTGCCTTCGCCGGCGTCTTTCCTGAGCTTCGCGTCACGCGGACACGCTAGGCGCTGGGTCCGACAGAAAACCAGCCGACGGGCCGCGAGCTGTGGACGAGCACCCCGCTGTGGACAATAGCCGAACAGGTGTACGAGTCGGCAAGCGACACGCGGGAGCGGCGAAAAGGCTGCTCAGCGTAGCCGGGCGGGCACCCGGTCGGGATAGGCGGCGACGACCGCCCGCCACACCACGTGCGTCTCCTCACCCGCGGCGAGCGCCTGCTCGATGGTCCGCCCGCCGAGCTGGGGCAGCACCTGGTCGGCGGCGATGCTGGCCGCGTAGCCCGGCCCGAACGCCTCCTCCAACCGCGCCCAGAAGTCGGTCAGCCGCACGTGATCAGTCCTCCTCGTCCGGTGCGCTCGCCGGCACCGCCCGCAACGCTAGCGCCACCAGCGGCACCACCGCGATCGCCGCGAGCAGGGTGAGCACCGGATAACCGGCGGCCCGCATGACAAACCCGCTGACCGCGGCGGCCCCCGCGCCGGCCAGCCCCATGGTCAGGTCGGAGAACCCCTGCACGCTCGGGCGGACCGCCGCCGGCACCGACTCCGACAGCAGCGTGGAGCCGGCCACCATGGTGCCGGACCAGCCCAGCCCGAGCAGGACCAGCCCGATCGAGAGCCGGGGCGTGTGATGCCCGGCCGTGCCGGCCACCGCGCACGCGGCGAGCAGCAGCCCGACGCCGGTGAGGATCACCGCGCGCCGGCCGAGCCGGTCGGTCAGCCAGCCGACCAGCGGGGAGAGGGCGTACATGCCGGCGATGTGCAGGCTCAGCACGATGCCGACCACCCGCAGCACGTCGGCGTCGCCGTGCGACTCGCCGAGCCGGACCGGCGTCATCGACATCACCGCCACCATCACCACGTGGCCCACCGCCACCGCCGCGATGCCGAGCCGGGCGGCCGGGCGGCCGCGTACCACCTGCCAGGCCGCCCGCATCCCGGCGCCGCGCCGGGCGGTCCGGGCCGGCGCGGCGACGGCCTCCGCCGGCGGGGTGACGTCCGGCGTTCCGGTGGCCACCGGGGCCGCGGCCGCCGCCAGCCGGCGCGCGGTGAGCAGCGGGTCGGGCCGCAGCAGCGCCAGCAGTACGCCCGCGGCGAGCACGAACGCGGCCGCGCTGAAGGCGAACGGGCCGGCCAGCGGCGGCAGCCCCCAGCCGCTGGTGGTGCGGTCGGCGAGCGCGGCGAAGTTCGGTGCGGCCACCGCGCCGATGGTGGTGGCCCAGACGATCAGCGAGAGCTGCCGGCCCCGGCGGGCCGGCTCGGCGAGGTCCACCGCGGCGTAGCGGGCCTGGAGGTTGGCCGCGGTGCCGCCGCCGAAGAAGAGCATGCCGAGGAAGAGCAGCGGCACGGACCGGGTGACCGTGGCGAGCACCACCAGCACCGCCCCGACCGCGCCGGCCAGGTAGGCGAAGGCCAGCCCCGGCCGGCGGCCGTGCGCGTTCATGATCCGGGTGACCGGGACCGCCAGCAGCGCCCCGCCCACCACGGCGGCGCTCTGCGCCAGGCCGGCCACCGCGGTGCCGGCCACCCGGGCGGCGAGCAACGCACCCACCGCGATGCCGATGGTGACGCCGATGCCGCCGATGATCTGGGTGCCGAAGAGCAGCCGCAGGGTCCGCCGCTGGATCGGCGCGACGTCGGGGGCGGCGACCGGGGCGGTCAGTTCCGTGGTCATCGCGGCTCCTGGGTGCGGTAAGGGGTGCTGGCCCCGTCTATCCTTGCGCAGCCACCGGGCCCGATGGCACCCGGTTTAGCTACAGGCCGAGCCCGCGGCCGATGATCTCCTTCATGATCTCGGTGGTGCCGCCGTAGATGGTCTGCACCCGCCCGTCCAGCCACGCCTTCGCCACCGGGTACTCCAGCATGTAGCCGTAGCCGCCGTGCAGCTGAACGCAGCGGTCGGCGACCCGGTTCTGCAGCTCGGTGGTCCACCACTTGGCCTTGGCCGCGTCGGTCACCGAGAGCCGGCCGGCGTTGAACTCGGCGACGCAGTGGTTGACGAAGGTCCGCGCGATGGTCACCTCGGTGTCCAGCTCGGCCAGGAGGAACCGGTTGTGCTGGAAGGCGCCGATCGGCCGGCCGAACGCCTGCCGCGAGCGGGCGTAGTCCAGGGTGACCGCGAGCAGCTTCTCGGCGGCGGCCACCGCGGCGACCGCGATGCTCAGCCGTTCCCGGGGCAGGTTGGCCATCAGGTGGTAGAAGCCGTGGTTCTCGGTGCCGATCAGGTTCTCCGCCGGCACCCGGCAGTCGTCGAAGAAGAGCTCGGCGGTGTCGTTGGCCTTCAGCCCCACCTTGGCCAGCCGCCGGCCCCGGGTGAAGCCGGGGGTGCCGGTCTCCACCGCGATCAGGCTCACCCCGTGCGCGCCCTGGTCGGCCGTGCGGGCGACCACGATCACCAGGTCGGCCAGCTCGCCGTTGGTGATGAAGGTCTTCTGGCCGTTGAGCACGAGCGCGTCGCCGTCGCGTACCGCGCTGGTGCGGACGCCGGCCAGGTCGGAGCCGGCGCCGGGCTCGCTCATCGCGATGGCGGTGACCAGGTCGCCGGAGCAGAACCCGGGCAGCCAGCGCTTTCGCTGGTCGTCGGTGGTCAGCTCGGTGAGGTACGGGGCCACCACGTCGTTGTGCAGGCCGAAGCCGAGCCCGGAGCAGCCGGCCGCGACGATCTCCTCCACCAGCACCGCGTTGTACCGGAAGTCCCGCTGACCACCGCCGCCGTACTCGGGGTCGACGTCCATGCCGAGCAGTCCGGCGGCGCCGGCCTTGCGCCACACCTCCCGGTCGACGATCCCGGCGGCCTCCCAGCGCTCGTGGTGCGGCACCGCCTCGCGGGCGAGGAACTCCCGGCACAGGTCGCGGAACTCGTCGTGGTCACGCTCGTAGAGATGCTGCTGCATGGCGGCAAGTGTGGCACCGGCCACCCGTGCGGAACAGTGCCCGGTGACCGACCGGCGGGTGCCCGTGCGGTCAGGACCACCAGGTGGCCCGGCCGACCGGCCGGAAGCCGAGCGAGTCGTAGAGCGGGCGACCGGCCCGGGACGCGGTCAGCGTGACCGGAGACCCGGCCAGCTCCGCCAGCACCGCGTGCAGCAGCGCCCGGCCGACGCCCCGGGACCGGTGCTCGGGCAGCGTGGTCATCCAGTACAGCCCGGCCACCTCGGCGCGCACGGTCAGGCAGGCGCCGGCGGGTACCCCGTCGACCTCGGCGAGCAGGAACCGGACCCCGGGCCGGTCGAGCAGGGCCACCGGGAACGCCTCGCCCGGACGGTACGGCTGCAGCCGGCTCAGCGGGAAGCCGGACACGACCACCCGCTCGACCGTCGCCAGCCGCTCCGGATCGTCGACCGGCGTCACCCGCAGCGACGGCGCCGGGACCGGCGCGGGCGGGCGGATCATGACCGGCAGGTTCCGGGGCGTCAGGCCCGAGCCGGTCAGGTCCGCCCCGCCGAACGGGTCCTCGACCGTCACCGGGCCCGCGCTCCGCTCCCGGACCAGCGCGGCGATCTCGGCCAGATCGTCCGCGGCGGGTTCCGGGGTGCGCAGCAGGACCCGCAGGCCGGCCCGGTCGTCGCCGTGCACGGCGAGGAAGCCGGGCCGGCGGGTCACCGGGTGCCGCCGGGTCTCGGCGAGCGCCGTCCAGAGCGCGGCGGCGTTGCCGGTGGCCAGCCCGAGCTCGGCGGCGTCACCGGCCAGCCGGGGCGCCGCGTCCGGGGCGGTCGGCGGGGCGGCCGTGACGTCGACCGGGGACGGGGAGCGGGTGCTGCGGTGGGTCGGGCTCATGCCGCCACGGTAGGCGCCCGGGCGGCCGTTCCCGGAGAGCCGATCCCCGGCCGCCCGACCGGACCAATCCGGCTTCATGGACGGTCACCGCCTCCCCCGGCGACCGTCCACCGTCGACGGCTGAGCCGGGGCGGACCGGTGTCAGGCGGCCAGCGCGCGGGCGGCCACGGTGAGGTCGGCGACCAGCCCGTCGTACGCCTTGTCCTGGTCGTCGGCGCGCAGCACGGCGGACGGGTGGATGGTGGCCAGCAGCCGGGCCTCCGGCGCGTCGGCCACCTTGCCCTCGGTGTCCACCGGCACCCGCTGGAAGTCCTCGGGATGCTGGGCCGAGGCGGGCCACGGCAGCAGCTCGCCGCGCTGACGGGTGACCCGGAACGTCGGGCCGAGCAACGCCTTGGCGGCGGTGGCGCCCAGCACCACCACGATCTCCGGGTCCAGCCGGGCGAACTCGGCGACCAGCCAGGGGCGGCAGGCGGTGATGTGCACCCGGTCCGGGGTCTGGTGGATGCGCCGCTTGCCGCGCAGCTCGAAGCGGAAGTGCTTGACCGCGTTGGTCAGGTAGATGTGCCGGGGGTCGAGGCCGGCGTCGTCGACCGCCTTGCGGAGCAGCCGGCCGGCGGGACCGACGAACGGCAACCCCTTCTGGTCCTCCATGTCGCCGGGCTGCTCGCCCACGAAGACCACCCGGGCGCTCTCGTCGCCCCGGCCGAACACCGTCTGCGAGGCGTCCCGGTAGAGCTCGCAGCCACGGCAGCCGGTCGCCGCCGCGCGGAGCGCGTCGATCGTGTCCGCCTCGGGCGGGATGAACCGCTGGGCGCCGGGGGCGCTCTCGGTCTGCTCGGCCATGTCGACTGTTATATACCCGTTCGGGAGACTCCGCCGGGCCCGGCGGGGTCAGTACCCGCCGCCACCGCCGTCACCATCGCCGGAAGCCACCGCGATGAGCACGATGATGATCACGATCACCGCCAGCGCGACGGCGATCCAGACCCCCCGCTTCGATCCCGAAGCCATGGTCGCTCACCTCCGACGCCGCGCTTACCCCCTGCCGGGCGACTCACGCCCTCGCGCCGCGCGGTGCCGCCGCGCGCCGACCCGACCGGCGCGGTGCCACCGCGCGCGCCGACCGATCGGGGCCGCGCCGGTCCGCGTCGGCCCGTGCCGGCCCGCGGTGGCGCCGGTCGCCCGGCCGGCACCGGGAACCGGCGCGGGGCGTCCTGGCGGCGCGGAGCCGCCGGTCAGGCGGTGAAGCCGGCGCCGGGGGCCGGGCGGACCGCGTCGGCCAGCGCGTCGGCGAGCGGCTCGACGTCGCCGTCGGCAAGCCGGCTGACGGTGATCCGCAGCCCGGGCGGGCCGGCGATCCGGTAGAGGGCGCCGGGTGCGACCGCCCAGCCGGCGTCGCGCAGCGCGGTCAGCGCGCTGGTCTCGTCCGCCACCGGCAGCCAGACGTTGATGCCGCTGCGGCCGTGCGCGGCCAGACCGCGCCGGGCCAGCGCGGCGAGCAGCGCCCCGCGGCGCCGCTCGTAGCTGCCGGCCGCCCGGTCGACCAGCTCGGTCACCGCCGGGTCGCGCCAGAGCGCGAGGACCAGCCGTTGCAGCACGGTGGAGACCCAGCCGGCGCCGACCCGGGCCCGGCCGGCCACCCGGGCCACCGTCGTCTCGTCGCCCACCAGCACGGCCAGTCGCAGGTCGGGCCCGAAGGGCTTGCTCACCGACCGGAGGAAGGCCCACGTGGGGGTCGCCCCGGCCAGCGGGTGCAGCGGTACGCGGGCCAGCTCGGCGGCGTGGTCGTCCTCGATCAGCAGCAGGTCGGGCCGCCCGGCGAGCAGCTCGCGCAGCTCGCCGGCCCGCTGCGCGGAGACCGCCGCGCCGGTCGGGTTCTGCGCCCGGCTGGTGACCACCAGCGCGCGGGCACCGGCGGCCAGCGCCGACCGGACGCCGGCGACCAGCGGCCCGTCGTCGTCGACCGGTACGCCGATCGGGCGCAGCCCGAGGGCGGCCACCAGGTCGAGCAGGTTGGCCCAGCCCGGGTCCTCGACCGCCACCGCGTCGCCGGGGCGCAGGTGGGCGCCGAGCAGTCGCTCGATGCCGTCGAGCGCGCCGCCGGTGATGGTCAGCTCGTCGGCCGGTACGCCGTCGGCGGCCAGCCGCGCGCGGGCCGCCTCGACCAGGTCGGGCAGCACCCCGGCGCCGGAGTAGCTCACCGGGGCACCGGCCGCCGCGGCGAGGGTGGCCAGGTGCGGGCCGAGCGGGGGCAGCAGCGTCGCGTCGGGTTCCCCGGTGGACAGGTCGCGCAGGCCGGGCGCCGGCGGTGGGCGCAGCGCCGAGCGGCGGGCCGCCACCGGCGGGCGGGGCCGCACGCGGGTGCCGTACCGGCCGGCGGTGACCACCAGCCCGCGCTGGCGCAGCTCCTGATAGGCCCGGGCGACGGTGGCCGGGCTGACCGCCAGCTCGGCGGCGAGGGCCCGGACCGGCGGGAGCGCGGCGCCGGGCGGCAGGGCGGCGGCCCGGATGCCGGACTCGATGCTGGCCGAAATCTCGACGGCCGTCGTACCGGTGACCTGATAGCGTGCTGACACAAACAGAGAATTGTACTAGAACAAAGGCGGGAGCATGTACCCACCGACCCCTCGGACCACCGCCAGCCGCACCCGGGACCGGATGAGCTACGACCGGGCCGCCGCGCACGCCCTGCTGGACGAGGCTTACCACTGCGCGCTCGGGTTCACCGTCGACGGCGAGCCACGGGTGCTGCCCACCCTGCACGTCCGCCTCGGCGACACCCTCTACCTGCACGGCTCCACCGGCAGCCGGCCGCTGCTCGCCGCCCGGGGCGACGGGCTGCCGGTCTGCGTCGCGGTCACCCTGCTCGACGGCCTGGTCTACGGCCGCTCCCAGTTCCACCACAGCGCCAACTACCGGTCGGTGGTCGCGCACGGCACCGCCCGGCTGGTCACCGACGAGCGGGAGAAGGCCGCCGTCCTCACCGCACTGGTGGAGAAGGTCGGCGCCGGGCGCAGCGCGGACAGCCGCCCGCCGAGCCGCCGGGAACTGGCCGAGACCGCCGTGCTGGCGCTGCCGCTGCGCGAGGTCTCGGTCCGCGCCCGCACCGGGGGCGTACGCGACGACGAGGCCGACCTCGACCTGCCGCACTGGGCCGGGGTGGTGCCGCTGCGGCTGACCGCCGGGGCACCGGAGCCGGACGCCGGCGTCACCGCCCCGGTGCCGGCGTACCTGCGGCCGGACCGGTCGCCGTGGCTGGAGCCGGCGGTGCTGCGCGGCGAGCACGTGGTGCTGGAGCCGCTGCGCCTCGCGCACGCCGACGAGTTGCACACCGCCACCGCCGACCCGGAGGTCTGGCGGCACCTGGGCACCACCCTGCCGGCCGACGCCGCCGGAACCGCCGAGGTGGTCGCCGCCGCGCTGGCCGCGCACCACCGGGACGAGCGGGTGCCCTGGGTGCAGCGCTGCGCGGTCACCGGCGCCGTGGTCGGCACCACCTCGTACTACGAGGTCGACCCGGACCGGCGGGCGGTGGCGATCGGGTACACCTTCCTGGGCCGGCCGTGGTGGCGCACCGGGATCAACACCGAGGCGAAGCTGCTGCTGCTCACCCGGGCCTTCGAGGAGCTGGGCGCGCTGCGGGTGGTGTGGCACACCGACATCCGCAACGAGCGCTCGCAGCGGGCCATCGAACGGCTCGGCGCGACCCGCGAGGGGGTGCTGCGGATGCACCGGCAGCGCCCGGACGGCTCGTGGCGGGACACCGTGCAGTATTCGATGACCGTCGACGAGTGGCCGAACGCACAGGTCACGCTGCGGGAAAGGCTTCGCCGGGCGGCGCCGGTGGCGTGATGATGTCGGGCGTGCTGGGCATCACCGACATCTGGACGTACGTGCTGGGCACCGTGGCGATCATCCTGCTGCCCGGGCCCAACTCGCTCTTCGTGCTCTCCACCGCCGCGCAGCGGGGCGTGGCGGCCGGCTACCGGGCCGCCGGCGGGGTGTTCGTCGGCGACGGGGTGCTGATGGTCCTCTCCGCCGCCGGGGTGGCCTCGCTGCTCCAGGCGTACCCACCGCTGTTCCTGGTGGTGAAGTACGCCGGCGCCGCATACCTCGGCTATGTCGGGCTGACCATGCTGCGCGGGGCCTGGCGGCGCTGGCGGGACCGCAACGACCCGACCACGCCGCGGCTGATCGAGGCCGCGGAGCCGGCCGCGCTGCGCAGCCCGTTCCGCAAGGCGTTGGTGGTCAGCCTGCTCAACCCGAAGGCGATCCTCTTCTTCATCTCCTTCTTCATCCAGTTCGTCGACCCCGGGTACGCCTGGCCGGCGCTGTCGTTCCTGCTGCTCGGGCTGATCGCCCAGGTCACCAGCGCGCTGTACCTGACCGCGCTGATCTTCGCCGGGACGTTCCTGGCGGCGCAGTTCCGCCGGCGCCGCCGCCTCGCCGCCGGCGCCACCACCGGCGTGGGCGCCCTCTTCCTCGGCTTCGGCATCAAGCTGGCCACCGCCACCATGTGACCCGGCGCGGCACCGCTCAGGTGCCGTCGCCGCCGCCGGATCCGCCGCCGATGCCGGCGCCGCCGGCCGTGCCGCCGAGGCCGAAGCCGGGGTGCAGGGGTTCGTCCGGCGGGCGGCTGACATGCGCGGACTCGGTGAGGTTCGCGGACCAGTCGGAGTGCGCGGCCGCTGCCGCGTGCCGGTTGATCGCGTGCCGCAGCCACCCGTCGACCGTCGCGACCCAGTCCCGCCGCTCCGCGCCGGCGTGCCAGACCCGGAACCGGCTGATGCTCTGGTGGGTGATCCCGGCCAGGGCCAGCCGGCGGTCCATCCAGAGGATCACCTCCAGCCCGGCCGAGTTCGTCACGAAGATCACCTCCAGCTCGGTGATCGGCCCGGCGTAGAGCGGTGCCACCCAGTAACCCAGCCGCTGGTGCATCGGCAGCGCCTGTTCCACCCCCGGCAGCCGGCCGTCCAGCAGGCCGGCCTGGCGCAGGCTGAAGCCGAGCGTGTCCAGCGCGGCCAGGATGTGCGCCTGGGTGGGCAGCGGATGCACGAAGACCGGGACCATCGCGCCCTGATCAAGCTGCGGCTCGACGGCCACCTCGGTACGCAACCCCATCCGCAGGCTGAGCAGCGGGACCCCGCCGAAGATGGTCACCGGCGTCTCCCACGGCATCGGGAACGTGAACGGCATGGTGCGGGCCCGCCCGGCCCGCACCACGAACCCGCCGGAGACCGCCGCCTGGTGGAACTGCACCAGCCGGCGGGGTGCCTCCGGATCGTCCGGCTCGACGGAGGTGACCAGGCCGAGCCGGACGTGCCGCACCGGCACGTCGAACCGGCCGGCGGTGATCGTGATCCGCCCGGGCAGCCGCAGCCCTGGACGGGTGCTCGGGTTGGCCAGGGCGGTCTGCACCGACAGCCCGGTCCAGCCGGACTCCGGCGACACCCCGGTCAGCCGCACCGCGCTCCCCCGTCCCGGCGGACCGGGCGGGGGCGGTCCCGCCCGGGCGGGACCGCCCCGCCGCCAGCCGGCTTACCCGGCGGGACTCACCGCAACCGCCGCCCGCGCGGCACCGGGTCGGTCTCGTCGTCGAACTCGCCGATGACCTCCTCGAGCAGGTCCTCCAGCGCGACGAACCCGATCGGCCGGGCCGGGCCGCCACCGTTGCGGACCAGCGCGAGCTGCGACTGCCGGGCCCGCATCGCGGCCACCGCCTCGGTGACCGACGCGGTCGCCGGCAGGGTGAACGCGGCGGTCATCAGCTCGCCCGCGGTGGCCGGCCGGCCGGTCGTGGTGGCCCGCACCGCCTCGCGTACGTGCACCAGCCCGCAGACGTCGCCGGCGCCGTCCAGCACCGCCAGGCGGGACCGGCCGCTGTCCCGGCTGACCTGCTCGATCCGGTCGGCGGCGTCGTCGCGGCGCACCGTCACCATCCGGTCGAACGGCTCCATCACCTGCGCCACGGTGGTGCCCTGCAGCTCCAGCATGCTGGTCAGCAGCTCGTGCTGCTCGGCGCCGAGCAGGCCGTGCTCACGGGACTGCTCCAGCAGGATGCGCAGCTCGTCCGGGCCGTGCACCTGGGCGAGCTGGTCCTGCGGGTTCACCCGGAACAGCCGCAGGATCGCGTTGGCCAGCGCGTTCAGCGCGGACAGCACCGGTCGGGCGACCCGGGCGAAGGCCCGGAACGGCAGCGCCAGCAGCATCGCCGAGCGCTCCGCGTCGGTGATCGCCCAGGACTTCGGCGCCATCTCGCCGATCACCAGGTGCAGGAAGGTGACAATGCTCAGCGCGAAGATCAGCGCGATCGCGTGGCTCGCCGCGTCGGGCAGACCGACCGCGTGCAGCAGCGGGCTGACCAGGTGCTCGATCGCCGGCTCGGCGAGCGCACCGAGGCCCAGCGTGCACAGGGTGATGCCCAGTTGGGCGCCGGCCAGCATCAGGGACAGTTCGCGTACCCCGTCCAGGGCGGCCCGGGCCGCCCGGCCGCCGCCGGCGGCCGCCTGCTCCAGCCGGTACCGCTTGCTCGCCACCAGGGCGAACTCGGCGGCCACGAAGAAGCCGTTCAGCGCCAGCAGCAGCACCGAGCTGAACAGCGCGATCCCGGGGCTCATGCGGACACCTCCCGGCGCTCGCCCGGCTCGGCCAGCCGCAGCCGCACCGAGTCGGCCACGTGCCGGTCGACCGCGAGCACCTCGACCAGGGCGCGCGGCTCCACCGCGCCGTCCTCGCCGTCGGCGGGCAGGCTGATCTCCAGCCGGTCGCCGACCTCGGGCACCCGGCCCAGCTCGCGCATCACCAGGCCGGAGAGGGTGTCGTACTCGGGGGCCTCGGGCAGGGCGATGCCGGTGCTGTCGGCCACCTCGTCGATGCGCCAGCGGGCGGGCACCACCCAGGACCCGTCGTCCTGGCGGGCCGGGGCGCGCTCCGGCGGGTCGTCCTCGTCGCGGATCGGGCCCACCAGCTCCTCGGCGATGTCCTCCAGCGTGATCACGCCGGCGAAGCCGCCGTACTCGTCCACCACGCAGGCCATCTGCCGGTGCCCGGAACGCAGCCGGTCCAGCACCGTGGGCAGCGGCAGGGTCTCCGGCACCAGCAGCGGCGGGCCGGCCACCGCGCCGACCGGGGTGCTCGCCCGCCGGGCCGGGGGTACGCCGAGCACGTCGGCGATGCCGACCACGCCGACCAGGTCGTCGACGCCCTCGGCGCCGCGCACCGGGAACCGGGAGTGACCGGTGTCGAGCAGCTCGACCACCCGGCTGACCGGCTCGTTCGCCCGTACGGTGTGCACGTCGACCCGGGGCACCATGGCCTCGCCCGCGGTCAGCTGACGGAAGTCGAGACCCCGGTCCAGCAGGGTCGACATCTCGGCGTCGAGGTGCCCCTCCTGCCGGGACTCGGCGATGATCTGTTCCAGGTCCTCCGGGGTGGCGCCGCTGGGCAGCTCCTCGATCGGCTCGATGCCGACCCGGCGGAGCAGCCGGACCGCTGAGCGGTCGAAGAGGGTGACCGCCGGCCCGGCCACCTTGAGGTAGATCAGGGTTGACCGGGCCAGCGCCCGGGCGACCGGCTCGGCCCGGGCGATGGCCAGGTTCTTCGGCGCCAGCTCGCCCAGCACCATCTGCACGACGGTGGCGATGAGCAGGGCCAGCGCCACGGAGAGCGGCAGGCTCACCGCGCGGGAGACGCCGGCCACGCCGAGCAGCTCGGTCAGCCCGGCGCCGAGGAACGGCTCCGCGACGTAACCGACCAGCAGCGCGGTGACGGTGATGCCCAGCTGGGCGCCGGAGAGCATGAAGGAGAGCCGGCCGGTGACCTCCAGGGCCCGGGCGGCGGCCTGGTCACCGTCGTCGGCGAGCTGCTTGAGCTTGCCCCGGTCCACGGCGACGTAGCCGAACTCCTGAGCCACGAAGTAACCGGTGGCGGCGGTGAGCACGATGATGAGAAGGAGACCGACGACGATCAGCACGGGACGCTCAGGGCTCCCGGGGACGTCGGGGTCGTCAGCTGCCGGGCACGACCCGGCTGGCTACTGCTGCCCTCCTGGGCAGAGGAGTCGATCATGCACGCCATTTTATCGGCGGCGGCTGTGCGTCCGCTGAAGGTGTGCGGAAGGACCCGGGGTCGCCCGGTCCGGGCGGCCCCGAGCCCTGTCGTCCGGTTTCAGCTCTGGGTGACCGCCATGTCGTCCACGGCCGCCTCGACGAGGCTGGCGGTGCCGGCGTCTGCGGCCTCGACCAGGATCCGGACCGTCTGGCCGCTCAGCGCCGAGACGTCGGCGGCGGCGCTCTGCCAGGACGCCGCCCGGTTGCTCGCCGCGCCGGTCACGGTCAGCGCGGTGACGGTGCTGGTGCCGACCACCCGCACCCGGAGGTAGTCGGCGCTGGTGGCGTTGTTCAGGTGGGCCAGGTACCAGGAGAACGACAGGGTGAGCGTGCCGGTGGCCGGCAGCGTGATCGCCGGCGAGCGGATGCTGCTCACCCCGCCGTCCAGGTCGTACGCCCCGGCGCCGCTACCCGCGGCCGCCCCGGTCACCAGGTCGTAGCTGCCGCTGACCGTGCTGCCCAGCTGGGTGGTCACGCCCGAGCTGCTGGTCGCCGCGGGGTCACCGCGCTCCCACTGGCCCAGGGTGGCGGTGTCGGTGCCGGACGGGTTGGCCGTCCAGCCGGTCGCCGTCTCGAAGGTGTCGCTCCAGACCGTGCTGCCCGGCGGCGTGCCGGTGCCGCCCAGCGTCCAGACCGTGTACGTGATCGCGTCGGCGTTGCGGTCCAGCGCGGTGTCGTTGATGTTGGCGGTGGTGTCGCAGGAGCGGTGGTAGCAGGGGTCGAACGCCTGACCCGCGGTGCCGCCCCAGAGCGACGCCTGCGCGCTGGACTTGATCCCCTCGGCGCCGGTGAAGGTGCCGCCGGCCGGGATGCCGACGCTGATGAACGGGCCGTAGTCGCTGCGGCCGTCGAAGTCGGTGCCCCGGGTCGGCACTCCGATCGACGTGAAGTACGCCTGGATGGTCTGCTCGATCTGGGCGGAGCCGGCCGGGCCGGGGCCGGAGCCGACCCCGTCGGAGTTGTCGCCGTCGTAGACGAAGTAGCCGGCGTTGGGCGAGCCGACCATGTCGAAGTTCAGGTACTGCTTGATCCTGGCGCGTTCTGCCGTCGGCAGGCTGTTCACGTAGTGCCGGGACCCGCGCAGGCCCAACTCCTCCGCGCCCCACCAGGCGAACCGCAGGTGCTTGGCGGGCGCGAAGCCGCTGCGGGCCACCGCCAGCGCCACCTCCAGGATGGCCGCCGAGCCGGAGCCGTTGTCGTTGATGCCGGGACCCGCGCTGACGCTGTCCAGGTGGGCTCCGGTCATCAGCACGGCGTTCGGGTCGCCACCGGGCCAGTCGGCGATCAGGTTGTAGCCGGTGGCGCCGTTGTAGCTGAACGACTGCACGGTGGTGGTGAACCCGACCGCGTCCAGCTGGCCCTTCACGTAGTTGACCGAGGCCAGGTAGCCGGGCCGGCCGTGCGCCCGGTTGCCGCCGTTGGCGGTGGCGATGGACTGGAACTGGGTGAGGTGTGCCTTCACGTTGGCCAGCGGGATGTCCGGGGCGGCGGCGAGCGCGGCGGGCGCGGCGGTGGGCGCCGGGGCGGTGGGAGCGGCGGCGGCCGAGGTGGCGGTCAGCGCGGTCGCGGCCACGACGGCCAGCCCGGCCAGCCAGCCGGGGCGGGGGGTACGGGATCTCATGGGTCCTCCGGGGTGCGGTGGTCCGGTTCCGCCGGGTGGGGCGTCGACCGGGTGGCGGCCATTGATCGATGACCATCACTGCGAAGCGTGCCGCCGGGCCCGGAACCCGGCAAGAGGGAAGACGCAGAATCGCCGCAGTCCCGGAATTGGGACGCGGCGGGACGCATCCCCGCGAGCGGCGGTGGATGCCACCCCGACGGACGACGCGGACAGCCGCGGTACGCCACGCCCGCGCGGCGGGGCTCAGCGGTCGGCGAGCTCGTCCACGTCGAGCAGGCTCGGGTCCACCCGACCGGTGCGGTAGGCGGCGCGGCCGATCATCTGCGCGGCGACCGGGGCGGTGGCCATCTGGAACATCCCGACCAGCGCCACCATGCCGAGGTCCTCCGGGTCGCGCAGCCGCAGCGCCACCCCGACGAGCAGCAGCAGCACCCCGAGCGTCTGTGGCTTGGTGGCGGCGTGCATCCGGTCCAGCACGGTCGGGAAGCGCAGCAGGCCGATGCCGGCGATCAGGCTGAGCAGCGCGCCGGCGATCAGGAAACCGGCACCCACCCAGTCGGCAAGCATGCCGAGCATCAGACCGCCCTCCACCCGATGGTCGGGACGGGCATCGGGACCCGGCCGGCGGGTGGGTCGAGCAGCGGGAACCGGCCGGCGGGCATGGCGGGCATCAGGACTCCTCCCGGACGGCGAAGCGGACCAGCGACACCGAGCCGACGAAGCCGAGCAGCGAGAGCACCACCAGCACCGGCAGGCTGGTGGCGTTCCGGTTGACCGCCGCCTCGGCGCCCACCGCGCCGATCATGGTGGCGAGCAGCATGTCGGCCGCGATCACCCGGTCCAGCAGGGACGGGCCCCGGTAGAGCCGGACCAGCGCGAGCAGCGCGGTGATCGAGAAGAGTCCGGTGAGGACGGTGGCGAGGACGGCGGTCACGAACGGTCTCCCTTCGGTACGGGATCGGGCTGCACCAGGCGCAGCTCCGCAGGCGAGCCGACGGCCCGGACGAGCTGCTGCTCGACGGCGAGGATCCGGTCCCGGCCGGCGGTCAGATCCTGCGGGCCGCGCACGTCGAGCACGTGCACGTAGAGGGTCCCGCTGTCCCGGTCCACCTCGATGATGAGCGTCCCGGGCACCAGCGAGATCACCTCGGCGGTGAGCGCCAGGTTCAGGTCGGTGCGCACCCGCAGCCGCACCGCGATGATCGCCCCCCGGGGCCGGAACCCCGGCCGCACGGCGATCCACGCGACGTGCAGGCTGGCCCTGACCAACTCGCCGGCGAAGCTGACGGCGAACACCAGCAGCGCACCGGGCCGCAGCCGGCCGCCGAAGGTCACCGGTGGCAGCGGGAAGAAGACCAGCACCGCGCCGCCGACCAGCAGCCCGCCCAGCAGGTTGCCGACGGAGAAGTCCCCCCAGAGCAGGATCCAGATCAGCACCAGCCAGCCGTACGCGATCAGCTGGTCGCGCCAGCGGACCACCCGACCGCGTACGTCCCGCCCCCGGTCCGCCGGCTGCGCGTTCACGGCGCTCCATGCGGTAGCACGGCCCGGACGTACGGGGTGCGCTGGCGCAGGTCCACGGCCGCGTCGGCGGTGACCCGGAAGAGCGGTCCGGCGACCACGGTCATCGCCAGCCCGAGGGCGACCAGGGCGACGGTGGCCCCGACCATCAGGCCGGGGGGCCGGACGGCCGGCTCGTCGACGGCCAGCCGGGGCGCCCGCCAGAAGGCGATGTTCCACACCCGGGACGCCACGTAGAGGGTGAGCAGGCTGGTCAGCGCCCCGGCCGCGATCAGCGCCAAGGGCAGCGGGCCGCCGGCGGCCACCCCGGCCTGGAACAGGCTGACCTTGCCGAGGAAGCCGGAGAACGGCGGGATGCCGGCCAGGTTCATCGCGGGCACGAAGAAGATCACCGCAAGCACCGGGGCCACCCGCGCCAGGCCGCCGATGCGGCGCAGGTCGGTGCTGCCGGCCCGGACCTGGATCAGGCCCACCACCAGGAAGAGCGTGGTCTGGATGGTGATGTGGTGCAGCACGTAGAAGATCGCGCCGGTGAGACCGGCGACGCTGCCCAGCGCCACCCCGAAGATCATGTAACCGATGTGGCTGACCAGGGTGAACGAGAAAAGCCGCTTCAGGTCCGACTGGGCCACCGCGCCCAGGATCCCGACGATCAGCGTCAGCCCGGCCACCACCAGCAGCAGCGTCCCGGCGTGGCCGCCCGGGAAGAGCAGCGTCTCGGTCCGGATGATCGCGTACACGCCGACCTTGGTCAGCAGGCCGGCGAAGACCGCGCTGACCGGGGCCGGCGCGGTCGGGTAGCTGTCCGGCAACCAGGCCGACAGCGGGAAGACCGCCGCCTTGATGCCGAAGGCGAGCAGCAGGGTCAGCTCCAGCATCAGCCGTACGCCCGCCGGCAGGGCGTCCAGCCGGTGGGCGAGCTGGGCCAGGTTGACGGTGCCGGTCGCCGCGTACACCAGGCCCACCCCGGCCAGGAAGAGCATCGACGACAGGATGCTGACCACCACGTACGTCGAGCCGGTGCGGATCCGGGCCTCGGTGCCGCCGAGGGTGATCAGGACGAAGCTCGCGGCGAGCAGGATCTCGAAGCCGACGAAGAGGTTGAACAGGTCGCCGGCCAGGAACGCGTTGGTCACGCCGGCGGTCAGCACCAGGTAGGTGGGGTGGTAGATGGTCACCGGCGGGACGTCGCCGAAGTCGCCCTGACCCTGCCCGATGGAGTAGAGCAGCACGCAGAGGGTGACCGCGGCGGAGACCACCAGCATCAACGCGGCCAGCTGGTCGGCGATCAGCACGATCCCCACCGGCGCCGGCCACCCGCCGATCTGCGTCACCACCGGCCCGTACCGGTACGCCTGCACCAGCAGCGCCACGGCCACCGTCAGGGTGGTGACCAGACAGCTCACGCTGATGGCGCGCTGCAACCGGGGCCGGCGGGCCAGCATCAGGGTCAGCGCGGCGCCCAGCAGCGGCACCACCACCGGCAGGCACACCAGCCGGCTCACCGGGCACCCCTGCGCGCTGGCGACGGATGCCCGGTCATCGTTCGCCGTCCGGTTCCGGCGGCCGGCGCGGCGGCTCCGGGTCGACCTGCTCGGGGTCGGAGTTCGGGCCCTCGCCGCCGAGATCGGCGGGGCCTAGTTCGTCGCGCTCGGCCCGCCGCCTGACCTGCCGATCCTCCAGGTCGTCCGGCACCTCGTCGTCGCCGGTCAGATACCAGCTGCGATAGCTGACGGCCAGCAGGAACGCGGTGAACCCGAAGGTGATGACGATGGCGGTGAGCACCAGGGCCTGCGCCAGGGCGCCGCTCATCTCGTCGGTCGGGGCGGTGCCCACCACCGGCGGGGCGCCCGGCCGCCCGCTGAGCAGGATGAGCAGGTTCACCCCGTTGCCGAGCATGATGACGCCGAGCAGGATCCGGGTCAGGCTGCGCTCCAGCAACAGGGTCACCCCGCAGGCGACGAGGATGCCGATGGCGAGCACCACGGTCAGTGTCGGGCCCGTCCCGCCGTCCCTCACGGCCGCTCCCCCTCGGGTTCGGCGGCCAGCCCGCCACCGGCCCGGTCGGCCGCCTCGATGTGCCGGTCCACCTGGGTGCCGAGGCTGCGCAGGATGTCCAGCACCAGCCCGACCACCACCAGGTAGACGCCGATGTCGAAGAAGAGCGAGGTGACCAGGTAGAAATCGCCGATCAGCGGCAGCGACAGGTCGATCTTCGCGCTCTGCAGCACCGACCCGCCGGCGGCCAGCGCGATCACTCCACTGCCCACCGAGACGGCGAGCCCGGCGCCGAGCAGGGTGCCGGCGCTGACCGGGGCCGCCTCGGCCAGCTCGTACCGGCCGCCGGCCAGGTAGCGCACCACCAACGCGAGGCTCGCCACCAGGCCGCCGGAAAACCCGCCGCCCGGCGCGTTGTGCCCGGAGAAGAGCAGGAACAGGGATAACAGCACCACGGTGTGGAAGATCAGCCGGGTGATCACCTCCAGCACCAGGGACCGGCGCCGCTCCTGGAGCCGGGCTCCGCCGCGCAGCCAGACCGGGCGCTCCGGGCGGGCCGGTCGGCCCGAGGGCTCCGGCCGGCGCGGACGCGGCCCGGTGCGGGACCGCTCGAAGATCAGGCTGGCCACCCCGGTCGCCGCCACCACCAGCACCGAGAGCTCACCCATGGTGTCCCAGGCGCGGATGTCGACCAGGGTCACGTTGACCACGTTGCGGCCGTAGCCCTCGCTCACCGCCAGGGCCGGGAAGGCGTCCGCGATGGGAGTCGCCTGACGCGCGGTCGCGGCGGTCAGGGCCAGGCCGGCGGTGACCACGCCGGCGGCCACCCCGATCGCCCGCCGCGCCCAACGGCTGCGCCGCAACGGCCGGGCCGAGAACCGGTCCGGCAGCCGGCGCAGCACCAGCACGAAGATCGCGATGGTGGCCGTCTCCACCAGGAACTGGGTCAGCGCCAGGTCCGGCGCGCCGTAGAGCACGAAGAGCATGGCGGTGCCGTAGCCGGTGGTGCCGACGAGCAGCATCGCGGTCAACCGGCGGCGGGCGTTGACGGCGAGCACCGCGGCCACGGTGATCACCAGGAGCACGACCGGTTGCAGCGGCGTGTACCACAGTGCGACGCCCTGCGCCCAGGGCCGGGCGAGCAGCATCGCTCCGCCGGGGACCACGACCAGCGCCACCAGGATGACGCCGAGGTACTGCGGCAGCGAACCCCGCTGGGTGACGGCGGTGACGTCGGCGGCGACCCGGTCGAAGCGGCCGATCACCCACTCGTACCCCTGGTTGCCGTTCACCGGCGCGCGGAGCCGGGCCAGCACCGGGGCCAGCGGACCGCGCAGCACGAAGAGCAGCGCGCCGCCGGCCACCGCGAGGGCGGAGAAGCCGAGCGCGGGGGTCAGGCCGTGCCACAGCGCCAGGTGCGCGCCGACGCTGCCGAAGAGTTCGGCGTACGGGTTGACCAGGCCGTCCAGCGTTCCGGCGGCCGGGCCGGCGACCAGCCCGACCCCGGCCAGCAGGGCGGGCGGCAGCAGCATCGGCCACGCGACCCGCCCGACGTCGGTGGTCGGCACCTGCGGCCGGGTGGCGAACGCGCCCCAGACGAACCGGGCGCTGTACGCCACCGTCAGCGCGGTGCCGGCGACCAGGACGGCGAGGGCGAGCGGCCGGTCGGTGAACGCGGCCAGCACCGCCTCCTTGGCGACGAAGCCGACCAGCGGTGGCAGGCCGGCCATCGACGCCGCGGCCAGCACCGCGACGGTGGCCAGCAGCGGCGCGGCACGGCCCAGCCCGGACAGTTCGGTCAGGTCCCGGGTGCCGGTGCGGTGGTCGATGATGCCCACGACGAGGAAGAGCGCCGCCTTGAACAGCGCGTGCGCGAGCAGCATCGCGACGGCGGCCAGCGCCGCGTCCGGGGTGCCCACCCCGGTCACCGCCATCAGCAGGCCGAGCTGGCTCACCGTCCCGTACGCCAGCAGCAGCTTCAGGTCGGTCTGCCGCAATGCCGCCCAACCACCGACGACCAGGGTGGCCAGGCCGCCGACCAGCACCACCGGCCGCCACGGGGCGACCGCGGCGAGCACCGGCGCGAGCAGCCCGACCAGGTAGACGCCGGCCTTCACCATCGCCGCCGCGTGCAGGTACGCGCTGACCGGCGTGGGCGCCGCCATCGCCACCGGCAGCCAGGTGTTGAACGGCAGCACCGCCGACTTGGCCAGCGCCCCGACCAGGATCAGCACCACCACCGTGCTGAGGTACGCCCCGTCGGGCAGCGGCCCGGCGGCGATCTCCGACCAGCGGTAGCTGCCGGCGTGCTCGCCGAGCATGACGAACCCGACCAGCATGGTCAGCCCGCCGAGCGTGGTGACGGTCAGCGCCTGGGCGGCCGCCCAGCGGCTGGACCGACGCTCGGTGCTGTGCCCGATCAGCAGGTACGAGAAGACCGTGGTGAGTTCCCAGGCGACGTAGAGCAGCAGCAGGTCGTCGGCGAGGACCAGGCCGAGCATGGCCCCGGCGAAGGCCACCATGACCGCGGCGAACCGGGCCAGCCCGAGCGAGCCGGGCCCGAAGTAGCGGGCGCTGTAGACCAGCACCAGGGCGCCGACCCCACCGATCAGCAGGGTCATCAGCCAGGACAGGGTGGTCAGCCGCAGCGCCAGCGCCATCCCGAGTTGACCGACCCAGGGGTACGTCTCGACCACCGCGCCGCCGTCGCGCACCGCGGGCGTGCGGGCCAGGGCCCAGCCGAACGCGGCGGCCGGTGCCAGCGCCAGCGGGTAACAGGCGCGCGGGCCCCACCACCGGACCAGCAGCGGCGCCACGAGGGCCGCCAGGAGGTGGAGGATCAGCAGTACGAGCACCCGCACTCCAGGTCGAGGTGGCAGCGGCACCGCTGTGGTGGGACGGCACCTACGAGCGATCAGACGCCAGTTCGCCGCTCGACGGGCGGTTTTGCCGGAAATCGCCCGCCCAACGCCGCGCCGTGCCGCCCGTGCCCCGCCGCTCCCGTGCGCGTCCGTCGGCTCCCGGGTCGCGGTCGGTCTCGTGATCGTCTGCTGGCTGGCAGGTCGTCGACGGACGGGCGTGCCTGCCGAGGGACAGACGATCAACGGGACGACTCGGGCTCCGGGCGAGCGCGACGCCGGCGCTGTTGGCCGGGGGCTTTCGGTGTCAGTGGAGCGCGACGTCGGCAGCGGGCAGCGCCTGCTCCCGGGCCGGCCGGTCCCACCGTGCCTCCACCAGCAGGTCGGGGCGGCCGAGCTGGCGTACCACCCGGTTGACCACCCGCTGGGCGGCGGTGAGCGACCGGACCGAGAGCAACCGGCCGCGGCTCTCCCGGCGGAGCACGAAGAAGTGCACCGCGGCGCGGACCTGGCCGCGGTCGGCGGCACTGGCCTGGGCGGTGGAGACCACCAGCTCGCGCAGGCAGGCGGCGAGGCGCTCGGCCAGCTCCAGCTCGGGGCCGGTGAGGCCGGCGCGGACGGCGGCGAGATGACTCTCGACCTTACGGATCAGCACGTCGGTGCCGGGCTCGAAGCTCCGCTGCTCGACCGCCATCCGACCCCTCCGCCCCGCTGCGCGTTGCGAGTGAAGTTACTTTATGTTGCGCCGCCCTAGCAAGCAGTTAAGTGAGACGTACCGCGTTCAACGTCGCATCCGTCGCGTATGAGCCGGACCCGGACAGACTCCCCGCCCGCCATGGGCGGGATGTCAGACCGCCGGGGCAGGATGGAGGGCGTGGCGGAGGTACGAGGCGGCGACGGTCCGGCGGAGCGTCCGGGCGACTTCCCGGCGATGCCGGCGGGCGACCCGGAGGCGGCCGCGGCGCTCGCCGGTTTCGGCCCGGCCACCCGCGAGTGGTTCCGCGCCGCCTTCGCCGCCCCCACCGCGGCGCAGACCGGCGCCTGGCGCTCGATCGCCGCCCGGCGCAACGCCCTGGTGGTGGCGCCCACCGGTTCCGGCAAGACGCTCGCGGCGTTCCTCTGGTCGCTGGACCGGCTGGCCCGCGAGCCGGCGCCGGCCGAGCCCCGGCAGCGCTGCCGGGTGCTCTACGTCAGCCCGCTCAAGGCGCTCGCGGTCGACGTCGAACGCAACCTGCGCGCTCCGCTGGCGGGCATCCGGCAGGCCGCCACCCGGCTGGGCGTCGCCCCGCCCGACATCACCGTCGGCATGCGCACCGGCGACACCCCGGCCGACGAGCGCCGCGCCTTCGCCCGTACCCCGCCGGACATCCTCATCACCACGCCCGAGTCGCTCTTCCTGCTGCTCACCTCCGCCGCCCGGGATTCGCTGCGCGGGGTCGAGACGGTGATCGTCGACGAGGTGCACGCGGTGGCCGGCACCAAGCGCGGCGCCCACCTGGCGCTCTCCCTGGAACGCCTCGACGAGCTGCTGCCCGCCCCGGCCCAGCGGATCGGCCTCAGCGCCACGGTCCGGCCGGTCGACACCTGCGCCCGGTTCCTCGGCGGGGCCCGGCCGGTCGACGTGGTCGCCCCGCCCACCGCTAAGACGATCGAGGTCACCGTCGAGGTCCCGGTGGAGGACATGACCCGCCTCGACGAGCAGGAGCAGCCGCCCGAGGACGACCTCGGCGGGCCGGGTCCGCGCCGCGCGTCGATCTGGCCGGCGGTGGAGGAACGCGTCTTCGCGCTGATCCGGGCGCACCGGTCGACCATCGTCTTCACCAACTCGCGCCGCTCGGCCGAGCGGCTCTGCGCCCGGCTCAACGAACTCGCCGTCGAGGAGCTGGCCGCCGCGGTGGCACCGGACGGCAGCCGCGCCGGGCCGGCGGGTGACCCGGATCCGTCAGTCCCGGGCGGCGATCCGGCGGCTCGGGCCGGCCGGCCGCCGGATGGAGCGGCCGGCCGGCGCGGTGCGGACGCCTGGGGCGGGCCGACGGGGCCGACGCGGGCGCCGCGCCAGCCGGCCGAGCTAATGGCCCAGGCCGGCGCGGTGGCCGGGGCCCCGCCGGTGATCGCCCGCGCCCATCACGGCAGCGTCTCCCGCGAGGAGCGCAAGCAGATCGAGGAGGCGCTCAAGTCCGGGCAGCTGCCCGCCGTGGTGGCCACCTCCAGCCTCGAACTCGGCATCGACATGGGCGCCGTCGACCTGGTGGTGCAGATCGAGGCGCCGCCGAGCGTGGCCGCCGGGCTGCAACGGGTCGGCCGGGCCGGCCACCAGGTGGGCGCGGTCTCCCGCGGCGTGGTCTTCCCGAAGCACCGGGGAGATCTGCTCTCGTGCACCGTGGTGGCCGAGCGGATGTCCGGCGGCGCGATCGAGGAGCTGCACTATCCGCGCAACCCGCTGGACGTGCTGGCCCAGCAGATCGTGGCGATGGTGGCGCTGGAGCCGTGGCGGGTCGGCGACCTCGCGGTGCTGGTCCGCCGGGCGGCGCCCTTCGCCGAGCTGCCCGACTCGGCGCTGCACGCGGTGCTCGACATGCTCTCCGGCCGCTACCCGTCCACCGCCTTCGCCGAGCTGCGGCCCCGGCTGGTCTGGGACCGCGCCACCGACCTGCTCACCGGCCGGCCCGGCGCGCAGCGGCTCGCGGTGACCAGCGGCGGCACCATTCCCGACCGCGGCCTCTTCGGGGTCTTCCTGGCCGGCGCCGAGCGCGCCGCGCGGGTCGGCGAGCTGGACGAGGAGATGGTCTACGAGTCCCGGGTCGGCGACGTCTTCCTGCTCGGCTCCTCCTCCTGGCGGATCGAGGAGATCACCCCCGACCGGGTGCTGGTGTCGCCGGCCCCCGGGCAGGCGGCGAAGATGCCGTTCTGGAAGGGCGACCAGCTGGGGCGCCCGGTGGAGCTGGGCCGGGCGATCGGCGCCCGGGTGCGGGCACTGCTGCGGCAGAGCGACGAGGCGGCGGTCGCCGCGCTGCGCGCCGGCGGGCTGGACGACTGGGCCGCCGGCAACCTGATGGCCTACCTGCGCGAGCAGCGGGCCGCCACCCGCGCCCTGCCGGACGACCGCACCGTGGTGGTGGAGCGGTTCCGCGACGAGCTGGGCGACTGGCGGCTGGCCGTGCACAGCGTGCTCGGCGCCCGGGTGAACGGGCCGTGGGCGCTGGCGATCGGGCGCCGACTGGCCGAGCGCTACGGGGTGGACGCCCAGGTGATGCCGGCCGACGACGGCATCGTCGTGCGGCTGCCGGACACCGCCGACGAGCCGCCCGGCGCCGACGTGGTGGTCTTCGACCCGGACGAGATCGCCCAACTGGTCGAGGAGTCGGTCGGCACGTCCGCGCTCTTCGCCGCCCGGTTCCGGGAGTGCGCCGCGCGGTCGCTGCTGCTGCCCCGCCGCGACCCGCGCCGCCGCCAGCCGCTCTGGCAGCAGCGCCAGCGGGCCGCCCAGCTGCTCGACGTGGCCCGCGATTACGCCGACTTCCCGGTCACCCTGGAGGCGGCCCGGGAGTGCCTGCAGGACGTCTTCGACCAGCCGGCGCTGGCCGAGCTGATGCGCGACCTGGCCGCCCGGAAGGTGCGGCTGGTCGAGGTGGAGACGTCCCAGCCGTCACCCTTCGCCCGGTCACTGCTCTTCGGCTACGTCGGCGCCTTCCTCTACGAGGGCGACGCCCCGCTGGCCGAGCGGCGGGCCGCCGCGCTGGCGCTGGACTCGGCCCTGCTCGGCGAGCTGCTCGGCCGGGTCGACCTGCGTGAGCTGCTCGACCCGGCGGTGCTGGCCGAGACCGAACGGCAGCTGCGCTGGCTGACCGAG
This sequence comes from Micromonospora echinaurantiaca, assembly GCF_900090235.1. Lineage (NCBI taxonomy): Bacteria > Bacillati > Actinomycetota > Actinomycetes > Micromonosporales > Micromonosporaceae > Micromonospora > Micromonospora echinaurantiaca. The sequence continues at coordinate 4,734,942 of NZ_LT607750.1, forward strand.
CAGCGCCGCCCGCGCGACCCGGAGGACGTGGTCGAGCTGCTCCGCGTGATCGGCGACCTGAGCACAGACGAGCTGGCCGACCGCGGCGCGCCGGCCGACTGGCTGACCGAGCTGGCGGCGGCCCGCCGGGTGCTGCGGGTGCGCATCGCCGGCGAGGAGCGGTGGGTGGGCGTCGAGGACGCCAGCCGGCTGCGCGACGCGCTCGGCGTGGCCCTGCCGGTCGGGGTGGCCGAGGCGTACCTCGAACCGGTCGCCGACCCGCTCGGCGACCTGGTCGCCCGGTACGCCCGCACGCACGGCCCGTTCGCCGCCGCCACCTGCGCCGCCCGGTTCGGGCTCGGGGTGTTCGTGGTGGAGCAGGCGCTGCGCCGGCTCGCCGCCACCGGGCGGGTGGTCTCCGGCGAGTTCGCCCCGGACACCGTCGGCACCCAGTGGTGCGACGCCGAGGTGCTGCGCCTGCTGCGCCGCCGGTCGCTCGCGGCGTTGCGCCGGGAGATCGAGCCGGCGCCGCCCCGGGCGCTGGCCGCGTTCCTGCCGCGCTGGCAGCAGGTGGGCTCGTCGGCCCGCGGGGTGGAGGCGGTGGCCGCGGCGGTCGAGCAGTTGCAGGGGGCGGCGGTCCCGGCGTCCGCGCTGGAGCGGCTGGTGCTGCCCGGCCGGGTCGCCGACTACTCCCCCGCCCAGCTCGACGAGCTCTGCGCCAGCGGCGAGGTGGTGTGGGCCGGCTCGGGGGCGATCTCCGGTGGGGACGGCTGGGTCACCCTGGCGTACGCGGACGCCGCGCCGCTGCTGCTCCCCCCACCGGACGAGGCGCTCACCCGTACCCCGCTGCACGACGCCGTGCTGGACGCGCTCGGCGACGGTCAGGCGCTGTTCTTCCGGTCGCTGGCCGACCGGGTCGGCTCGACCGACGACGCCGCGCTGGCCGCCGCCATCTGGGATCTGGTGTGGGCGGGTCGGCTGACCAACGACACGCTCGCCCCGCTGCGCGCGGCGCTCGGCGGCGGCGGCGCGCACCGGTCCCGCCCGACCGCGGCGCGCACCCGCTACCGGCGCCCCGGCCGGGTGGCGCTGCCGAGCCGGGGCGGCCCGCCCACCGTCGCCGGCCGCTGGTCGCGGCTGCCCGACCGCGACACCGACCCGACCCGCCGGGCCGCCGCGCTGGCCGACGTGCTGCTCGAACGGCACGGGGTGGTCACTCGGGGCGCGGTGGTGGCCGAGCAGGTGGCCGGCGGTTTCGCCGCGGTCTACCCGGTGCTCTCCGCGCTGGAGGAACGCGGCGCGGCCCGGCGCGGCTACTTCGTGGAGGGGCTGGGCGCGGCGCAGTTCGCGGTGCCCGGCGCGGTGGACCGGATCCGCGCGCTGGCCGAGCCGGCCGACGGCGGGCCCGGTCGCGGCGGCGGGCCGACGCTGGTGCTCGCGGCCACCGACCCGGCCAACCCGTACGGGGCGGCGCTGCCGTGGCCGGAGCGGGTGGTCGACTCCGGCGACGGGGCGGCCCCGGCCACCGGGCACCGGGCGGGTCGCAAGGCCGGCGCCCTCGTGGTGCTGGTCGGCGGCGACCTGGTGCTCTACGTGGAGCGGGGCGGGCGGACGATCCTCTCCTTCACCGACGACGCGGACGCCCTCGCCGCAGCCGGCAAGGCGCTCGCCGACGCGGTCCACTCGGGCGCGTTGGGCGCCATGTCGGTGGAGCGCGCCGACGGCGAGGCGGTGCACTCCTCGCCGCTGCGTGACGCGCTCACCGCGGCCGGCTTCCGCACCACCCCGCGCGGGCTGCGCCTGCGCGGCTGACCAGCCGCTCGCCGGTCCAGGCGGGCCGCCGTCGACCGGGCGTGCCGGGGGTCACGCACCGCACCCCGGCCGCACCGGGCACGGTCGCTTCAGGCACGGCCGCACCGGGCCCGGTGGCCCAGGCACGACCGCCGGGCAGGGCGGCAGCAGGAACGGCCACACCGGGCACTGGCGCACGAGGCACGGCCACACGGTCGCCGGTCAGCGCAGGGTGGCCAGGACCTGCTCGTACCGGGCGCGGTCGGCGGCGGGAGTCTTCGCTTCCAGGTAGTTGAGCACCACGGCGCCGCGCCGGAACGACTGACCGCTCCATGTCTCGGCGATGTCGCCGGCGCTGGTCTCGTCCGGGAAGACGTAGACGGTGACCCCGTCGGTGGCGACGATCTCCGAGCAGCCCAGCCCGAGCCCGTCCGGCCCGCAGTCGGCCGAGCGGTCCCGCGGGTTGCCCGCCTTCAGCCCGGCCGCCCGGAACGCGGCGACGACCTGCCGCGCACCGGGCGCCCCGGCGGGCCGGGCGGGCAGCACCACCGGCGGCGGCCCGGCCGGACGGCGTTCCGTGGTGACGCTCGGCCCCACCGGCACGGCGCGGCCCGGCGGATCGGCAGCGGTGGTGCCGCCCGGGGTGGTCGGTGGCGCGGCCGGGACGGCCGGCCCGGTGTGTCCGACGCCGGTCGAGGCGGAGGCACCGGCGGCACCCGGCCGCTGGTCGCCGTCGTCACCGCAGGCGGCGGTCAGCGCGGCCGTGATCACGAGCACCGCGATGGCGGGCAGCTTCCGGTTGGTCACCCCGGCAGTCTGCGGACCGACCCGCCGACCCCGGCAGTGGCCGGTCGGCCAGTGCCGCTGTCCCATATTTGCCAGCACGTCCTGAAAATCCGGCGGACCCGCCCGGCCGGGTGCGGATACGATCCGGCCGGTCGCGGGCGGAGAGGCGGCGGTCGCGGGCGGGAGAGCGACCGTCGCAGACCGTCGCAGGCGGGGAGGCGGGATGGGCGGGGTGCGGGTACGGCCGGCCGGGCCGGAGGACCGGGCGGCGGTCGACGCGTTGCACGAGCGCGAGTGGGGCGGGCCGTACGTGATCGCCCACGACACCCGCTTCGACCTGCGTACGTTGCCCACCCTGGTGGCGGTGGACGGCGCCGGCGCCGTGGTCGGGGCGCTCGTCCACCACACCGACGCGGACGGCCTGGAGGTGGTCAGCGTGGTCGCGGCGACGCCGGGCGACGGCGTCGGCACGACGCTGCTGGCCGCGGCGGCGGAGGCAGCCCGGGCCGCCGGCGCGGCGCGACTCTGGTTGATCACCACGAACGACAACCTGCGGGCGCTGCGCTTCTACCAGCGGCGCGGGCTGCGGCTGGTGGGCGTGGACCGGGGCGCCGTGGACCGGGCCCGCCGGCTCAAGCCGAGCATCCCGACCGTCGGGGAGGACGGCATCCCGCTGCACGACGAGCTGATCCTGGAACTGCGCCCGGCCCCGGCCGAGCAAGCACCGGCCACGGACGGGGAAGCACCGGCCACGGACAAGGCAGCGCCGACCCCGGACGGGGAAGCGTCGGCGCCGGAGCGGAGGAACTAACCTGCCGGCATGGCACCGATCCCGTGGATCTCGCTGACCACCGACTACGGCCTCGCGGACGGCTTCGTGGCCGCCTGCCACGGCGTGATCGCCCGGCTGGCGCCGGCCGCCCGGGTGATCGACGTGACCCACCTGGTGCCGCCGGGCGACGTACGCCGGGGCGCGACGGTGCTCGCGCAGACCGTGCCGCACCTGCCGGTCGGGGTGCACGTGGCCGTGGTGGACCCGGGGGTCGGCACGGCCCGCCGCGGAGTCGGCGTGGCCACGCCGGGCGGACTGCTGGTCGGGCCGGACAACGGCCTGCTGCTCGACGCCGCGGCGGCGCTCGGCGGGATCACCGCCGTCGTCGAGCTGACATCAGCCGGATGGCTGGCGCCAAGGGTGTCGGACACCTTCCACGGCCGGGACGTCTTCGCGCCGGTGGCGGCGCGGCTCGCGCTCGGCGCGCCGCTGGCCGAGGCCGGCCCGGCCGTCGACCCGGACGCCCTGGTCCGGCTGCCCGCGCCGGTGCTCGACCGCGAGGCCGGCGGGTTCACCGCCGAGGTGCTGACCGTGGACCATTTCGGCAACGTGCAGCTCGCCGCGCCGGCGGAGCTGCTCGCCGGCCTGCCCGGCCGGGTACGGGTGGCCGGCCGGGACGCGGTGCGTGGGCGGACCTTCGGCGACGCCCCGGCCGGCGGGCTGGTGGTGCACGGCGACTCGGCCGGCCTGGTGGCGGTGGCGGTCAACGGCGGCCGGGCGGCCGAGCTGCTCGGCGTCGCGCCCGGCGACCCGCTGCGGGTCACCACTGCGGAGCCCGGCTGACCGCTCCGCGCCGCACCGGACGTCAGCCGGGAGCCCGACACCGGCACACCGGCCGCTCAGCGGGCCGGCGGCCCGGCGGCGGGTGGAGGATGGCAGGGTGCCCGAAGGTGACACCGTCTGGAACACCGCCCGCGTGCTGCACCGCGCGCTGGCCGGCGCCCGGCTGACCGGCAGCGACTTCCGCGTGCCCCAGCTCGCCACCACCGACCTCACCGGCTGGACCGTGCGGGAGTCGGCCAGCCGGGGCAAGCACCTGCTGCTCCGACTGGCCGCACCCGACGGGGCGCACTGGACGCTGCACTCCCACCTGCGGATGGAGGGCGCCTGGCGGGCGTACGCCCCCGGCGAGCGGTGGACCGCCCGCCCGGCCCACCTGATCCGGGTGGTGCTGCGCAGCCCCGGGGCGGTCGCGGTCGGCTACCACCTGCACGAGGTGGCGTTGGCGCCCACCGCCGAGGAGGAGTCGCTGGTCGGGCAGCTCGGCCCCGACCTGCTCGGCGCGGACTGGGACCCGGCCGAGGCGGTCCGCCGGCTGGCCGCCCACCCCGACGCGACGATCGGCGAGGCGCTGCTGGACCAGCGCAACCTGGCCGGCATCGGCAACCTCTACAAGTGCGAGGTGCTGTTCCTGCGCGGGATCTCGCCGTGGACGCCGGTGCGCGCGGTACCCGACCTCGCCGGCACGGTCACCCTGGCCCAACGGCTGCTCGCCGCCAACCGGGGCCGCTGGACGCAGAGCACCACCGGCTCGCTGCACCGCGGCCAGACCAGCTACGTGTACGGCCGGCAGGCCCAACCCTGCCGCCGCTGCGGCACCGCCATCCGCAAGGCTGAACTCGGCGAACGGGTCACCTACTGGTGCCCGGTCTGCCAGCCGGAACGCACCCCGGGCGAGGACGGAGGGTGACGCCGGCCGGGCCTGACCGACTGGGCCGTTCCGCGTCTGAGCCGTGGAACTTCCACGGCCCGGGCGACCCGCGACGAGCAGCGTCGATGCCCGGCGTCCTCGGGTGCGGCCGACGACCGGTGCCCGACAGCAGATACGGACGATTGGGTACTTCCTAACCCACCCGTCCGCGTCGCATGCTGCGGTTGAGTGCTCACCGATCGTCAACGCGAGCGCGACCGGGCCGCCACGCCGGGGTGGTGGCCGCCGCGCCCCGACCCCGGGGAGAGCCATGGTGATGTTCCGTCGACTCCGGATCCCCTGGGCGGCCCGCCTCGGCGCCACCGCCGGCCCGACCCCCACCGTCCCGGCGGCCCGCACCGCCGACCCGGTCGCCCCCGCGCCGGCCAGCCTCGACCCGGCCGCCGTGCCGCGCTGCTTCGGCCCGGTGCCGAACTTCGCCGGCAGTCCCCGCCCGGTGGTCGACGCCGACGGCCGGGTGACGGCGGGCACCGGCCTCCGGAAGTTCGTCGACGCGCTGCCCGGCCTCGGCGCGCTGGGCGCCAACGACCTCGGCGCGCACCTGCCGCTGGCCACGCCGGACACCATCAGCTACCCGGGCTGCGACTACTACGAGATCGGCCTGCAGGAGTACGCCCAGCGCCTGCACCGCGACCTGCCGGCCACCCGGCTGCGCGGCTACCGGCAGCTCAACCTGGGCACCGACGCCGACGGGCACAACACCGTCGCGCCCCCGGAGCGCCCCTGGCACCTGGGGCCGGTGGTGCTGGCCCGGCGGGGGCGGCCGGTGCGGATCAAGTTCATCAACCAGCTCCCCACCGGCCGGGCCGGGGAACTCTTCCTCCCGGTCGACCCGACCGTGTACGGGGCCGGCACCGGCCCGCTGGACGGCCCGGCGCCGTACCCGCAGAACCGGGCCGTGCTGCACCTGTCCGGCGCGCAGACGGCCTGGATCTGCGCCGGGAACCCGTGGCAGTGGATCACCCCGGCGGGCGAGATCACCCCGTACCCGAGCGGGCCCGGGCTGACCCACGTGCCGGACATGCCGCCGCCCGGAGCCGGCGCCACCACCCGCTACTACCCCAACGAGCAGAGCGGCCGGCTGCTCTGGTTCCACGACAACACCCTCGGCCTGGCCCGGCTGACCGTCTACTCCGGTCAGGTCGCGCTCTACCTGCTCACCGACCCGGCCGAGGAGCAACTGGTCGCCGACGGCGTGCTGCCGGCCGACCAGGTGCCGCTGGTGATCGAGGACAAGACCTTCGTGCCGGACGACACCCAGCTCGCCAGGGAGGACCCGACCTGGGACCGGGACCGCTGGGGCGCCCGGGGCAGCCTCTGGCACCCGCACGTATACCAGCCCCGACAGAACCCGTACCAGGCCAGCGGGACGAACCCGACCGGCCGGTGGGACTACGGCCCGTGGTCGCGTACCGCCGAGGTGGGCGGGCCGGCCGCTGCGGTCGACGGTGCCGGCCCGGCGCACCCCGGCCCGACGCCGGTGCCGAACCCGCACCACGACCCGGTGACCGACCCGGCGGAGCCGCCGTGGACGCCCGGCGTGCCGCACCCGTCGGCGGTGCCGGAGGTGTTCGGCGACACCATGCTGGTCAACGGCGCCGCCTACCCCTACCTGACCGTCGAACCCCGCACCTACCGGTTCCGGATCCTCAACGCCTGCCCCGACCGCAGCCTCAACCTGGGCCTCTACCGCGCCCGGTCGACCGGGCCGATGTGGGCTGCCGACGGCGGCCTGGCCGACGCCGACGCCGGCGAGGTGCCGATGGTGGACGCGGTCCGGGCGCCGGGCCGCCCGCCCGGCTGGCCGACCGACGGACGCGACGGCGGGGTGCCCGACCCGGCCGCCGCCGGCCCGGAGATGGTCCAGATCGGCAACGAGTGCGGGCTGCTGCCGGCGCCGGTGGTGATCCCGAACCGGCCGGTGGGCTACCGGTACGACCGCCGCGACCCCACCGTGCTCAACGTCGACGGGCACGCCCTGCTGCTCGCCCCCGGCGAGCGGGCCGACGTGCTGGTCGACTTCGCCACCGTCGCCCCGGGTAGCACGCTCATCCTGTACAACGACTGCCCGGCCCCGCTGCCCGGCTTCGACCCCCGTTACGACCAGCACACCGGCGCGCCGGACCGCACCGCCGAGGGCGGCGCGCCGCCCACCCGGGCGGGGTACGGCCCGAACACCCGCACCCTGCTCCAGTTCCGGGTGGCCGGCACGCCGGCGCCCCGGTACGACCTGGCCCGGCTGCGTGACCGGCTGCCCCGGGCGTACGCGGCCAGCCAGCGGCCGCGGATCGTGCCGCAACCCGGCCAGGACGCCGGCACCGGCCGGGCCACCCTGGTGCCGGCGCACGCCACCACGGTCACCTTCACCCCGGTCGGTGCCGCCGCCCCGGTGACCCTGCCGCTGCTCGGCAAGGTGGTGCAGCAGGTCTTCGAGCCCGGGTACGGCCGGCTGACCGGGCGGCTCGGCGTCGAGCACCCGCACGCCGGGCCGCTCTCCCCCGCCACCCTGCCGCTCGACCCGACCGACCCGGCCACCGAGATCCTCTTCGCCACCGACCCGGCGGTCGGGATCGGCGCCCCCGCCGACGGCACCCAGCTCTGGCGGATCAGCGGGCACGCCCGGCAGACCCAGCCGGTGCAGTTCGACGGCTGCGACGTGCAGATCGTCAACCGGGTCGGCTGGGACGGCACGGTCCGGCCGGCGGAGGGAGCCGAGCTGGGCTGGAAGCAGGTCGTCCGGGTCGACCCGCGGGAGGACGTGATCGTCGCCCTGCGGCCGGTCGCCCCCGCCCTGCCTTTCAAGATCGGCGACAGCGTACGGCTGCTCGACCCGACCCGGCCGGCCGGCGCCCGGACCGGCTCGACCCCGGTGAGCCCGGCCGACGGCCGGCCGGCGATGGTCCTGAACCACCTGGTCAACCTGGGCTGGGAGTACCGCTGGCACAGCCGGCTGGCCGGGCACCGCGACCAGGGCATGAGCCGGCCGCTGGTGCTGCGGGTCGCGCCGAAGGCGCCCACCGGGCTGACCGCCACGCCCGCTCCCGGCTCGGCCACCGCGCTGCCGGCCATCGCGCTGGCCTGGACCGGCAACGGCAGCCGCCCCCCGGCCACCAGCCACCTGCTCCAGCGGGCCACCGAGGCCACCTTCACCGAAGGGCTGACCGAGATCACCGTGGCGGCCACCGCCACCCGGTACACCGACGCCACCGTCACGCCCGGGGTGACCTACCACTACCGGATCCGCGCCGAGAACGCGGTCAGCTGCTCCGCCTGGTCGAACAGCGTGCCGGCCGCGGTGCGGCTGACCGCGCCCGCCGGGCTGGCCGCGGTGATCCCGCCGGCCGCGCCGCTGCGGGTCGCGCTGCGCTGGGCGAACCGCTCCTTCGCCACCGGCATCGACGTGCAGCGGGCCACCAACCCGACGTTCACCAGCGGGCCGGGCACCACCGCGATCGGCGTCGGCGACCAGCACCTGGACGCCGCCGTCGCCCCGGACACCACGTACTACTACCGGGTGCGGACGACGTACCTGGGCGCGGCCTCACCCTGGTCGACGGTGGCCACGGTGACCACCCCGCCGGTGCCCGCCACGCCGACCACGGTGAGCGCCACCGCCACCGCGCCCGGCCCGGACACCGCAACGGTGATCCTGGGCTGGTCGGCCAGCACCCCGACCGGGCCGGGCGCCGGGTTCATCGTGCAGCGGGCCCTGGACCCGGGATTCGGCCGCGAGGTGGCCACCTTCACGGTCACCGGCCGGGGGTTCACCAACACGGGCCTGGCCCGCGGGGTCATCTACCACTACCGGATCCGCTCGTTCAACGTCGTCGGCAGCTCGCCGTTCACCACGCCGGTGGCGGTCGCCACGCCGGAGTGACCGGCCGGCTCAGGGGGCGCGCAGCGGGGTGTTGACGGCGCGCAGCTCGGCCAGCGCCGCGGCGACGCCGTGCAGCAGGTCGGTCGCCTCGGTCAGCTGGGCGGCGGCCGGGTGCTCGGCATCCGGGCGGGCGTCCTCGGCCACGTAGCCGGCGGCGGCCACCACCAACCGCTCGTACGCGGCGACGCCGCTGTCGAGTTGCGCGGTGAGCGCCTGGTGCGCCTCGGCCAGCGGCGGGCGGGCGTCGGCCGGGGCGAGCCGCAGCGCGCGCTCCACACTGGCCACCCGGTTGGCGAGGTCACGCAGGGACCGGTCGGCCGTGGCCGCCTCCACCACCGCGGGCTCGGCGAGGCCGGTGAGCCGGGGCGCCATTCCGGCCAGGGTCAGCGCCGCCCGGTCCAGCCGGGCCCACGGCTCGGCGGCGCTGGTGCCGCGCAGCGCCACCCGGGAGCGGACCCGGCGTACCTCGGCGAGCACGCCCGGGCCGACGGGGAGCCGTTCCACCGCGGCGACCAGCCGGGCCCGGGACCGGGCGGCGGCCTCGGCCGGGTCGAGCGGCGGCGGCGCCGGCCGGGCGGCCAGCGCGCGCAGGTCGATCCAGCGCCAGGCGGCCAGCGCCACGGCGCTGCCGGCGCCGGCGGCCCAGGCCGCGTCCGGCAGCCCCAGGCCGGCGTACGGGGTGAGCACGGCGGCGGCGCCACCGAGCCCGCCGGCCAGCACGCTCCACCGGCGGGCGGACCGCCGCAGCCGGCTCAGCCGCCGGAAGTACCGGGTTCGCTCGTCTGCCACCTGTGCCTCCTCGACCCCCGGCCGCTCAGCCGGCGGCGGTGGTGTCCCCCGTGCCTCGTTCCCGGCTCATGCTGGCCCGGATCTCGTCGAGCCGGGCGGCGGCCGCCGGGTCGGCGGCCGGCTCGGCCGGCGCGGCCTGCTCGGCGCGGGGCGCGGCGGGCTGTTGCCGCTGGGCGCCGAGCTGCTCGCCGGCCATGCTGGCCCGGATCTGCTCCAGCCGGGCCGAGCCGGCCGAGTCCAGGGTCGCCTTCTGGATCTCCAGCATCCGACCCTCGACGGAGTTGCCGGCCAGTTCGGCCCGGCCCATCGCGTTGGCGTAGCGCCGCTCGATCCGGTCGCGCACCTCGTCGAGGGTGGGGGTGGTGCCGGAGGCGGTCAGCGCCGACATCGACTCCAGCGACTGGGCGACGCTCTCCTGCATCTTGGCCTGCTCCAGCTGGCTGAGCAGCTTGGTGCGCTCGGCGAGCTTCTGCTGGAGGATCATCGAGTTGTTCTCCACCGCCTTGCGCGCCTGCGCGGCGGCCCCGAGCGCCTGGTCGTGCAGGGTCTTGAGGTCCTCGGTGGCCTGCTCGGCGGAGACCAGCTGGGAGGCGAGGGTCTGCGCGGACTGCTCGTAGCGCCCGGCCTCGGCCTCGTCGCCCCGGGCGCGGGCCTGGTCGGCGAGGACCAGGGCCTGCCGGGCGTTGCCCTGCAACCGCTCGACCTCGGACATCTGGCGGGAGAGCTTCATCTCCAGCTGGCGCTGGTTGCCGATCACCGCGGCGGCCTGCTGGACCAGCGCCTGGTGCTGGCGCTGCGCCTCCTCGATGGCCTGCTGGATCTGCACCTTGGGATCGGCGTGCTCGTCGATCTTGGCGCCGAAGAGCGCCATCAGGTACTTCCAACCCTTGACGAACGGGTTCGCCATCTCCGCGGTATCCCCTCAGTCGCGTCGCTGCGCCGCACCGTGCCGCACGGCCCGACGGTTGCGGTGCGGCACTGGCTCCATCGTCCCAGCCGGACGCCAGCGGGGCATCCGTACCGGCCGGTGGGCAACACCGGCACCGTCCGCGATCAACCCTACGCGGCGCGGGCCACCGACGGCCACGGAGCGCGGCGGGCGGGGATCAGGCGGCGCAGACCACGTCGCGGTCGGCCTGGCGGACCCGGGTGCTGCGCAGGGTGGCCTTGAGCGGGGAATCCTGGTGGACCGAGACGGCGACCTTGCCGTCGGAGCTGACCTGGTGCACGGCGCGGCCGGTGGCCTTGCGGACGGCGGGTCGCGCCACCGCGGCCGGCTCGGCCGGCTCGTCCTGCACCGGCACCAGCACGCCCGGCATCTGCTCGGCGAGCGCGACGGTGTCGCTGACCTCGCGCAGCAGCTCGGACAGGCGCGCGCCGAGCGCGTCGCAGATGGCGGCCAGCAGCTCGCTGGAGGGCTCCTTCTGGCCGCGCTCGATCTCGGAGAGATAGCCGAGGCTGACGTTGGCCGCGGAGGAGACCTCCCGCAAGGTGCGGTGCTGCCCCTGCCGGCGCGCCCGCAGTGCGTCACCGATCACCCGGCGTAGCAGGACCATCGCACCTCCCCCTGAGGGACACCTCTGTCGCCCCCGGCCGCCCGGCCCGGCGCGGCGACCGCGCCGGCCCCGACCGCCGGAGCCTTCCCGCAACCGTACCCGTTGCCGCGCCCGGCGACATCCCACCCCGCCCGGGGATCGCGGGTTGTCTGCCGACCGCAGACCCGCTCCGCCGGCCGCCGCCGCCCGGTGACCCGGGAACGGGCATGATCAGCACCACCTCGCCGGCACGGGGGCGACGGCGGCACCGGGACACCGCGATGCCGGCGGGACGGGGTGGCTCACACGCCGGCGGCGGTCCGATCCGTGTCGGCCTCGTGGATCCGCTCGGCCAGCAGCCGCAAGGCCTCGATCACCGCCGCCGACCGCACGTGGTCCCGCCCGCCGTCCAGGTTCAACTGGCGCACGGTGCTGCCGCCCGGCCCCGCCACGGCCACGTAGACCAGCCCGACGGGCTTGCCGTCCTGCGGCTCGGGGCCGGCCACCCCGGTGGTGGCAAGGCCCCAGTCGGCGCCGCAGCGCCGCCGGCCGCCCTCGGCGAGCGCGACGGCCACGTCCGGGTCGACCGGCCCGCGCTCGGCGAGCAGATCCGCCGGCACTCCCGCCAGCTCGGACTTCAGCTCGGTGGCGTAGACCACCAGCCCGCCGCGGAAGACGCCGCTCACCCCGGCGATCTCCACGATCGAGGCGGCCAGCAGGCCGCCGGTGAGCGACTCGACAGTGGCCAGCGTCTCCGCCCGCTCGGTCAGGCGGTGCACCACCGCCGCCGCCGGGCTACCAACCGGCCGCTCCCCGTTCGCGTCGCTACTCCGCATGTCCTCAATCCTTCCCCCACCACCCCCGACCAACCACACCCCACCCGCCCGCCGGCCGGTTGATCATGAAGTTGTTGACGCCGGCACCGGCGTGTCGCGTCAACAACTTCATGATCGACGGGGTGGGCCCGGAGGTCGACGGGCGGGGGCGGCCCCGGGGTCAGGGGGTGCGGCGGAGGCGGAGGGCCTGGGCGATGTAGTCGAAGCCGGTGATGACGGTCACCGCCACGGCGGCGGCCATGATCCAGGGACCGACGGCGGCCAGCGCGGCCGGCATCGGCCAGAGGTACCAGGCGATGGCCAGGATCTGCAGCGCGGTCTTGATCTTGCCGCCCCGGCTGGCCGCGATGACGCCGCGCCGGATCACCCAGAACCGCAGGGCGGTGATGCCCAGCTCGCGGGCCAGGATCACCGCGGTCACCCACCAGGGCAACCGGTCGTACCAGGAGAGCAGCAGCAGCGCGGCGCCGGTGAGCGCCTTGTCGGCGATCGGGTCGGCGACCTTGCCCACCGAGGTGACCAGCCCGAACCGGCGGGCGATCCACCCGTCGACCAGGTCGGTCACCGAGGCGACGGCGAAGATCAGGCAGGCGGCCATCCGCCAGCCGGCGTTGCTCATCGCGGAGATCACCACGCTGGCCCCGAAGACCGGCACCAGCACCAGCCGCAGCGCGGTGAGCGCGTTGGCCGCGTTCAGCACCGGCACCCGGCCGACCACCGGGGCCGGCGTCGACCCGGTGGCCCCGGTCACCGCCGCACTCCGCACGGACCGCCGTGGCGTTCCCGGTACCCCACCACGTGGCCTCCCCGCTCCGTCCGGGCCCGCCGTCACCGTGCCGCGCCGGGCGCCGCCGAGATCATCTCATCCGGTACGGCGAGCAGATCCACCCCTTCGGTGCCGGTGACCGTGGCCCGGACCAGGTCACCGGGGCGCAGCGCGGCCAGGTCCACCCCGCCGCCGTCCGGGGCGACCAGGGTGGTGGAGCCGTCCACCTCGGGGGCCTGGTGCGCGGCGCGCCCCTCGACCACGCCGTCGGAGACCGAGTCGACCAGCACCTCGACGGTCGAACCGAGCCGCTCCTCGGCCCGCTGCGAGCAGAGCTCGTCGGCGAGCGCGCTGAGCTTGTCGTAGCGGCGCTTGACGGTGGCGGCGGAGACCTTGCCGGAGAGCCCGGCGGCCTCGGTGCCGTCCTCGTCGCTGTAGTCGAACACGCCGATCGCGTCGAGCCGCGCCGCGGTCAGGAACCGGACCAGCTCCTCGACGTCGGCCCGGGTCTCGCCGGGGAAGCCGACGATGAAGTTGCTCCGGGCGCCCGCTGCGGGCGCCAGCTCCCGGGCGGTGGCGAGCAGGTCGAGGAACCGGTCGGTGGAGCCGAACCGGCGCATCCGGCGCAGCACCGGCTCGCTGGAGTGTTGGAACGACAGGTCGAAGTAGGGGGCCACCCCGGGCGTGGTGGCGATCGCCTCGACCAGCCCGGGCCGGGTCTCGGCCGGCTGGAGGTAGCTGGCCCGTACCCGGACGATGCCGTCGATCGCAGCCAGCTGCGGCAGCAGCTTCTCCAGCGCCCGCGGGTCGCCCAGGTCCTTGCCGTACGAGGTGGAGTTCTCGCTCACCAGCACCAGCTCGCGGACGCCGGTCTTGGCCAGCCACTCCGCCTCGGCGAGCAGCTCGTCCGGCGTACGCGAGACGAACGCGCCGCGGAACGCCGGGATGGCGCAGAACGCGCACCGGCGGTCGCAGCCGCTGGCCAGCTTGAGCGAGGCGACCGGGCCGGTGTCCAGCCGCCGGCGCAGCACCTGGCGCAGGTGGGCCGGGGTGTGCGCGTCGGTCTCGACGGCGGCCCGGGCCGGGCTGCCGTGCCCGGGCAGCGACACCGCCGCGGCCCGCCGCTTGACCGGGGTGAGCGGGAGCAGCTCGCGCCGGTCCCGCGGGGTGTGCGCGTCCAGCGCCTCACCGGCGACGACGGCGTCCAGCCGGGCGGCGATGTCCGGGTAGTCGTCGAAGCTGAGCACCGCCTGCGCCTCGGGCAGGCTCTCGGCCAGCTCGCGGCCGTACCGCTCGGCCATGCAGCCGGCGGCCACCACCTTGGCACCGGTGTCGGCCGCGGCGAGCAGGGTCTGGATGGAGTCCTGCTTGGCCTTCTCCACGAAGCCACAGGTGTTCACCACCACCACGTCGGCGCCCTCGCCGTCGGTGGTCACCTGCCAGCCGTCGGCGTGCAGCCGGGCGGCCAACTCCTCCGAGTCGACCTCGTTGCGGGCACAGCCCAGGGTCAGCAGGGCGACGCGGCGGCCGTCGCCGACGGGCGACAGCTCGGACGACAGCTCCAGGTCGCGGCGCGGCGCCAGCCGCGCCGAGCTGGAGTTGTCGGACGGGGAGGTGGCAGACACCATCCGAGGGTACCGGGCGGGACGCCGGTCCCCGCCCGCGGCGGGCCGCCGGCAGTAGGCCGGCTCACATCCGCCCGGCCGCCTCACCTGGCGCGGCCCGGGTGCGCCGCCGGCGCGGACCGGACCGAGGTCAGGCCGCGGCCGCCGCGCCCACCGCGACCAGCCGGTCGAGCAGGAACACCTCGGTGCCGGCCAGACCGACGGAGCAGAAGACCGAGATCTGGTCCGCCCGGGTCCGGCCGGTGGCGGCGCCGGCCAGCACCGCGCCCAGGTCGAGCAGCCGGTGGGCGTACGGCGGGTCGGCCGCCAACATCGGCGGGGCGTACGCGGACGCCTGCGCCGGCGAGTCGGTGACCAGCAGGTCGGCGACGTCCAGCAGGTCGGTGCCGAACTCGGCCCGGTCGCGTTGCTTGAAGCCGACCGCGTTGACGTGGGTGCCGGGGCGCAGGTTGGCGGCGTCCAGCACCGGGGTCGGGCTGGTGGTGGCGAGCACCACCAGGTCCCGGTCGCGCACGGCGGCGCGGGCCGACTCCACCGCCCGGGCGGGGACGTCCAGCTCGGCGCGGACCCGGGCGGCGAACGCCTCCCGCCGGGCCGCGGAGCGGCTGTACACGGTCACCTCGCGCAGCGGGCGCACCGCGGCGGCGGCCCAGACCTGCGTCCAGGCCTGCCGTCCGGAACCGATCACCCCGAGGGTGGCCGCGTCCGGCCGGGCCAGCGCGTCCACCGCGACCCCGCCCAGTCCTCCGGTACGCCGCGAGCCCAGCTCCTCGCCGACGGCCACCGCCCGCACCGCCCCGGTACGCCCGTCGTGCAGCACCACCACCTGCTCCGCCTCCGGGTGGCCGAAGGTGTCGTACGAGCGGAAGCCGTACCACTCGCCGGTCAGGTGCCCCGCGGTCAGCACCATCCGCCCGCCGCCCAGCGACGCGGCCGCCCGGGGCGGGGCCACCAGCCGACCCGCGTACGCGGCCCGGAGGGCGTCCCGCATGGCGTCCACCGTGGTGCCGGCGTCCAGCGCGGCGGTGACCTCGCGGTCGGAGAAGAGCAGCGTCATGAACCCCATCCTGCAAGCTGAAGTGAGGTTCAGGTCAACGGACGGTGGCCCGGCTCACCCTCGCCCGGGCGGGCCGGCGGCCGGTGCTACCGTCGGCCCTGGTGGCCCGGTGTCGGGCCGCTCCGGACGAGTGGTGGGCGTACCCGGTCAGGCCAAGACGCCCCGCGTGACCTGCAGACTCGACTCGTCCCGGCCCCGGCGGTCCGGGCAGACCCGCAGAGGTGGACTCCGATGGCCTGGATCGTGCTGGTGGTCTCCGGACTGCTGGAGACGGCGTGGGCGGTGGCCCTGGACCGCAGCGCCGGCTTCACCCGCCCCGTCCCTTCGCTGGTCTTCGTGGTGACCCTGGTGCTCAGCATGCTCGGGCTCGCGTACGCGCTGCGCGAGATCCCGGTCGGCACCGGCTACGCGATCTGGGTCGGCATCGGCGCGTCCGGCACCGCCCTGGTCGGCATGCTGGCCCTGAACGAGCCGGCCAGCCTGCCCCGGATCGCCTGTCTGGCACTGGTCGTCGCCGGCGTGGTCGGGCTGAAGATCTTCCACTGATCCCCGGCGTGTCGACGTTTCGCGAGGCGTGCCGGGTCTACGTTGTGGGTAGAGATCGGCTGACATCGCAGGCTCTCCGACGGAGGCAGACATGGCCGACATGCCCAGCACCGCCCGTCCGCGCAGCAACGCCGCCCGCATCTGCACCATCCTGGGCTTCGTCTTCGCGGTCCTCGCGCTCCTGCTCAACCCGATCATCTTCGGCGTGCTCGGCGTCATCCTCGGCGTCGTCGGCGCGGTACTGGGCGACAAGCCGCTCGGCTGGTACGCCGCCGTGGCCAGCGTGGTCGGCGCGGTGATCGGCCTGGTGCTGGTGAACGCCCTCGTCAACTGATCGGTACCGCTCCCCCGACGCGACGGGCCCGCCGCACGCCAGCGGGCCCGTGCGTGTCCGGCGAACCCGCGCACGTCCGGCGGGCGTGTCCGCCGGGCCCGTGCGTGTCCGCCGGGTCGGCTGGCCGGCGTGGACCGGCCGGCTCAGGTCAGCGCTCGCCGGCCCAGCCGCGGTCGGCGACGATCACCCGGTGCCCGTCGGGGTCACGGACGACCGCCATCCGTTCGCCCCAGGGCTGCGTCGCCGGGTCCGCCAGCACCGTCACCCCGGCCGCGCGCAGCCGGGCCACCGCGGCGTCGCAGTCGCGGACGTACACCCAGAGCGCGATCCGGTCGTCGGGCGGCGGCCCCGGCTCCGCCTGGCGCCCGATGCCCAGTTGGCCGGCGCCGAAGCTCAGCGCGACGTACTCCGGCT
This sequence comes from Micromonospora echinaurantiaca, assembly GCF_900090235.1. Lineage (NCBI taxonomy): Bacteria > Bacillati > Actinomycetota > Actinomycetes > Micromonosporales > Micromonosporaceae > Micromonospora > Micromonospora echinaurantiaca. Next base: position 4,751,820 of record NZ_LT607750.1, read on the forward strand.
CGCCCGTCTCCGGGAAGCGGTAGGTGACCGCGCCGCCGAGCAGGTCCCGGTAGAAGCCGAGCGCGGCCGGCAGGTCCGCGGCGGTGAGGATCGGAAACAGCTCCTCCGCCAACGGCTTACTCATCGCCACCGCGCAGGCCGACCAGGACCTCCTCCAACTCGTCCGGCTTGACCAGCACGTCGCGCGCCTTGGAGCCCTCGGACGGCCCGACCACGCCCCGGGTCTCCATCAGGTCCATCAGCCGGCCGGCCTTGGCGAAACCGACCCGCAGCTTGCGCTGGAGCATCGAGGTCGAGCCGAACTGCGAGGTGACCACCAGCTCGACCGCCTGCACCAGCAGGTCGAGGTCGTCGCCGATGTCCTCGTCGATCTTCTTCTTGCCCTCCTGCGCCACGGTCAGCACGTCCGGGCGGAACTCCGGCTCGCGCTGGTCCTTGCAGAACTTCACCACGTCGGCGATCTCGCGCTCGGTGACCCAGGCGCCCTGGATCCGGATCGGCTTCGAGGCGCCCATCGGCAGGAACAGCCCGTCACCCCGGCCGAGCAGCTTCTCCGCCCCCGGCTGGTCGAGGATGACCCGGCTGTCGGCCAGCGAGGAGGTGGCGAAGGCGAGCCGGGACGGCACGTTCGCCTTGATCAGGCCGGTGACCACGTCCACCGAGGGGCGCTGGGTGGCCAGCACCAGGTGGATGCCGGCGGCCCGGGCCAGCTGGGTGATCCGGACGATGGAGTCCTCCACGTCGCGCGGCGCGACCATCATCAGGTCCGCCAGCTCGTCCACGATCACCAGCAGGTACGGGTACGGCCGCAGTTCCCGCTCGCTGCCGGGCGGGGCCTTGATCTCGCCGTTGCGCACCTTGCGGTTGAAGTCGTCGATGTGCCGGACCCCGTTGGCGGCGAGGTCGTCGTAGCGCATGTCCATCTCGCGGACGACCCACTCCAGCGAGTCGGCCGCCTTCTTGGCGTTGGTCACGATCGGGGTGACCAGGTGCGGGATGCCCTCGTAGCCGGTCATCTCGACCCGCTTCGGGTCGATCAGCAGCAGCCGCACCTCGTCCGGGGTGGCCCGGGTGAGAATAGACACCAGCAGCGAGTTCAGGCAGGACGACTTGCCCGCGCCGGTGGCGCCGGCGATCAGGATGTGCGGCATCTTCGCCAGGTTGGCCACCACGTAGCCGCCCTCGATGTCCTTGCCGAGCGCGACCACCATCGGGTGGTGATCGCTGGTGGCGGTGCGGGAGCGCAGCACGTCGCCGAGCGCGACGTTCTCCGGGTCGGTGTTCGGGATCTCCACACCGACCGCGCTCTTGCCCGGGATCGGACTCAGGATCCGCACGTCCGGCGACTTCACCGCGTACGCGATGTTGCGGGAGAGCTGGGTGATCCGCTCGACCTTGACGCCGTGCCCGAGTTCGACCTCGTAGCGGGTGACCGTCGGGCCGCGGGTGAAGCCGGTGACCGCGGCGTCCACGTCGAACTGCTCGAAGACGCCGGTGAGCGCGGCGATCACCTCGTCGTTGGCCTTGCTCCGCTTCTTCGGCGCCGCGCCGCTGCTGAGCATGTTCGCCGGCGGCAGGGTGTAGTCGCCGGCCAGCCCGGTCAGCGCCAACTGCTCGGCCCGGGTGGGCGCGGGCGAGTGCTCCGGCGGCTCGACCGGCTTGCGGGTCGCCGGCACCTTGGCCGGCGCCTTGCGCGGCAGCACGATGGTGTCCTGCAGGTCGACGCCCTCGTCGAGTTCCTCGAAGTCGTCCGGGTCCACCGGGGGTGGCATCCGCTTCGCCGGGCGCTTGCGGGCGGGCGTGGCGCGGGCCTCGTCCGCCGCGTCCTCGGCCGCGGGCGCGCCGGTCACCGCGCCGGCCAGCAGGCCCAGCCGTTCCGGGATCTTGTTGATCGGCGTGGCGGTGACCACCAGCAGCCCGAAGACCAGCAGCAGGATCAGCAGCGGCACCGCCACCCAGGCGGTGACCGCCCGCTCCAGCAGGCTGCCCACCCCGGCGCCGACCAGCCCGCCGGCGAAGTCGCGCTGGGTCGCGTCGACCGGCTCCTGCCCGATGTGCAGCAGCGCGGCGGTGGCCACCAGCATCGAGCCCCAACCGACCAGCCCGCGACCGCGGTGCTCCGGGTCGGCCGGCTCGCGCATCAGCCGCCAGGCGCCGATCATCAGCAGCACCGGCACCACGATGGCGATCGCGCCGAGGAAGAGCCGGACGGTGTCGGCCACCCGCTCCCCGACGGGGCCGGCCGCGGAGAACCAGATGCCCACGGCGCTGAGCAGGGCGAGCCCGAAGACCAGCAGGCCGGCGCCGTCGCGGCGGTGCTCCGGATCCAGCTCCCGAGCCGAGGCGGCCTGCCGGCCGGCGGCCCGGACCGCCCAGCCGACGCCGTGCGCCAGCCCCATCCACAGTGCACCGATCGCCCGACCGACGTAGACCGCCGGGCCCGGGCGGGCTGCCGCGGTGCGGCGCCGGGCCGGGGTGCGGCTCTTCTTCGCCGGCTGGCGGGCACGGCTGTTCGTGCCACCGCGCGGCGACGCGCCGCGCCGCCGGCTCGCCTGAGAGGTACGGCCCGCCATAGCATCAACTTAACGGCGTGACCCGGCAGATCGCCGCTTTTCCGGGTCGTGTCCGCGCGTCGCAGCACGGACCTCGCCGTCGGCCGTGATATTCGCCCCCGAAGGGATGCCCCCATGGCGTCGCCGGAAATCGAGGACGGTCCGGACGGCCCCCTGGCCGGGCCGCCCCGGGAACTGCGGCCGTTGACCGGCGAGCTGATCGTCGCCGTGCTGGGCAACCGGGGGTACGTGGTCCAGCGCGACCCGGACGGCGACCTGGTCGGGCGGTGGGACGACAGCCTGATCTGGTTCCTGCGCCTGGGCGCCGCCGGAGAGCTGCTCCAGGTGCGCACCGTCGCCGCACCCACCTTCTCCATCGAGCAGGTTCCCGCGCTGTACGCGTTCTGCAACGGCTGGAACCACGACCGGCTCTGGCCCAAGGCGTTCGTGCACGTCGACGACGACGGCCGGGCCCGGGTCTGCGGCGAGGTGATCGCCGACCTGGAGCGGGGGGTCACCCCGCACCAACTGGACCAGCTGCTCGACTGCGGCATCGCCACCGGCTGCCAGCTCGCCGCCGAGGTGCGCCGGCTGCCCGGCGCGGTGATCGCGTGACCGGGCGGGGCGAGCGCCAGCGGGCGACACCGGGTGGGGCGGGCCGGCCCGGGCCGGCGGACGCGGCGCTGGCCGACGCGCTCGCCGACGCCCGGGACCTGCCCGACGGTGAGGCCCGGACCGCCGAGCTGGAACGCGTCGCCGCGCACGCCGACGCGGCCGGGGACGACCGTTCCGCGGTGGCGGCCCGGTTCGCGCTGGTCGAGGCGTACCTGCTGGACGGGGAGCGGTGGCGGCTGGTGGAACCGGTGCGCCGCTGCCTGGCGGCCGTCGACCGCCGGCCCGACCTGCTGCCCGCGGCCGACGTCGAGCTGCTGCTGCGCTACCAGCGGTACGCGGTGGAGGCGCTGCTCGGCACCCCCCGGGTCGGGCTGGACCAGGCCCGGTCCATGTTGGACGACCTGGCCGGCCGGACCGCCTCCGACGCGGGCGACGCCGCGGTGGTCGCGGAGCTGCGCTGCCGGATCGCCGACCACCTCGGCGACGAGCCGACCGCCCGCCGGTGGTACGACGGGTGGACCGCCGCCGCGCCCGGGCCGGCCGACGGGTGTCCCGGCTGCGCGCCGGTCCGCCGCGCCGAACTGCTCGCCGGTTGGGGCGACTGGTCCGCCGCGCTGGACGTGCTGCGGGACCCGCTCGACGGCACGGTCACCTGCACCGAGCAACCGGAGCGGGCGCTGGCCGGGGCGTTGCTGCCCTGGCTGCGGGCCGGCGAGCCGGAGCGGGCCGGCGCGGCGCACGTGCGGGCGTACCGGCGGCACCGGCGGGAACCGGCGGCCTTTCCGTACCTCTCGGCGCACCTGCGGTTCTGCGCGCTGGGCGGGCACCTCGACCGTGGGCTGGACATCCTCGCCGAGCAGCTGCCCCGGCTGGACCGCCCGGCCGACGACCTGTCGGCGATGGAGTTCGCCGCCGCCGGGGCGCTGCTCTGCGCGCTCGCCGTCGAGGCGGGCCTGGGCCACCGGACGCTGCGCCGCCCCGCCGCCGGCCCGCGACCGGCCGCCGAGCTGGACGTCGAGACGCTGGGGCACACCCTGCTCGGCACGACGACCCGGCTGGCCGGCAGCTTCGACGCCCGCAACGGCACCGGCCACCAGTCCGGCCGGATCGCGTCCTGGCTGGCCGAGCGGCCGCTGGCCGCCCCGGTCCCGCTGCCCGCCGACGACGCCCCGGACGACCTCGACGACCCGGACGACGGCGACGCCGGGCCGGCGGAGCTGGAACCGGTGCCGCTGACCCTGTCGATGATCACGGCCGAGCTGGACCGGCGCGGCGACCGGTACGACGTGGACGGCGGCGGCGCGGTGCTCGGCCGTTGGGGCGAGGCGCTGATCCAGTTCCGCCGGGCCGGTGAGCGCGGTGAGATCCTGCACGTACGGGTGGTCGCCGCGCGTCGGCTGCCGACCGGCCGGCTGGCCGAGGCGTACGCGTTCTGCAACGCGTGGAACCACGACCGGCTGCTGCCGAAGGCGTACGTGCACGACCTCGGCGGCGAGCTGGCGCTGGCCGGCGACGTCAGCACCGACCTGGCGCACGGGGTGGCCCCGGCCCAGCTCGCGGTGCTGGTGGACGCGGCCGTGCGCACCGGCGCCGGGTACGCCGAGGCGGTCGCCGCGCTGCCCTGACGCGCGAACGGCGCCGCGGGTTGCCGCCCCGACGTCCGGAGACCGCCATCCGACAGCCGCGCAACCTGATCCCCGGCCCAGGGGTGGTCTCCGTGTCACCGGCTCCGGGCCGGTCACCGACGTGCACGGGGATGTCGGCGACCGGCCCGGTCGGGTGGCGTCAGCCGGCGGAGAACGCCAGCGTGTAGTCGCCGGAGCCGCGCAGGGCGGTCACCCGGTAGCGGTAGGCGCCGGCCGGGCCCTCGGTGGCCAGCTGGGCCGCCGCCCCGTCGGTGTCGGCGCGGGCCACGGTCCGCCAGCCGGTGCCGGTCCAGCGCTGCAGGGTGAGCGCGAAGGTGGCCCCGTCCGGGGCGTCCAGGCAGGCCCGCTGCGGGCCGGCCGGGGCCCGGAACCAGCGGCCGTCCGGCTGGGTCTGGGTCCGCCCGGCGGCCAGCGAGCCGGCGCGGGTGACCTGGCCGGTGCAGTCGCTCTCGCCGCCGGCTGGCGGGGTCGGCGGCGGGGTGGTGGCGGCCGGCGGCTCGGCCGGCGCGGAGGGCGGCGGCACCTCGCCGCCGTCGGCGGTGACCAGGGTCAGCCGGTTGGCGGCGAGGATCTCGTTGACCGGCTGGAAGAAGGTGACCCCGCCCCGGGTGCAGTCGCCCGAGCCGCCGGAGGTGACGCCCTGGGCCTGGTCGCCGGAGAGCCAGGCGCCGCCCGAGTCGCCCGGCTCGGCGCAGACGTTGGTCCGGGTCAGCCCGGTGACCGTGCCCTCCGGGTAGTTGACGGTGGCGTTGCGGGCCTGGATCACCCCGCAGCGGGTGCCGGTGGTCGAGCCGGACCGGCAGATGGACGCCCCGATCGGCGCCTCCTGCGAGCCGGCCACCGGCACCGTGCCGCCGTTGAAGTCGTTCACCACGCCCTGCGGCGTCCAGTCGCCGTTCACCTCGACGAAGGCCCAGTCGTCGCCGGGGAAGGACGAGGCGCGGAAGGTGCCCTGGGCGACCCGGTTCGAGCCGGTGGTCCGGTCCCCCGGCCGCCCGCAGTGCCCGGCCGTGACGAACCCGCCGACCACCGAGAAGCCGACCGAGCAGCGGCCGGCGTTGTTGATGAAGTACGCGTCCCCGCCGCGCACGTCGAACAGCAGCCGCGGCTGTTCCGTCGCGGTCCGCACCGTGACCGCGCCCGCGGGCGCCCCGCCGGCCACGGCGAACCGCCGGCCGGCCGCCTCGGCGCCCGGCCGGGCGAGCACCACCACGCTGTTGTCGGCCACGTCCACGTACCAGCCGGCCACGTCCGGGCTGGCCTGGGCGCCGGCCCGGTCCAGCCGGCGCTTGACCGCGTCCAGCTCGCCGACGCCCCGGGCCACCTGCTTCGGCACCGCGCCGGCGGCGCGTACCCGGTCGGCGTCGGCCGGGTCGGCGACCGCCACGGTCAGCTGGCGGCCGTCCGCGCTGAGCCAGCTGCCGCCGTAGTCGGCGCCGAGTTCGGTACGGAGCCGGGCCACCGCCCCGGCCGCCTGACGCTCGCTGCGCAGCCGGTCGACCACCTGCTCCGGGCTGAGCGACAGGTCCCGCCGCATCGCGTCGAGCACCTCCGGCGCGACCCCGGCGGCCGCGCCGCCCGGCCGGTCCGCCGGTGGGGCGGTGCCCTCCCCGGCCAGCGCCGGCAGGGTCACCGCCGCCGCCGCTCCCGCCGTCGCCACCAGGACACCGATGGCTGTCATCCGTCTGCGGTCCATCCGCCACGCTCCTCCCGGCCGGCCTGGTCAGGCCTGCCGGGACGGAGTACGGGCGGACGGGGCGGACGGTTGAACGATCGACGGGAAACGATCCAGATCGGTCAGACCTCGACGACCGTCGGCACGATCATCGGCCGCCGGCGGTACGCGTCGTTGACCCAGCGCCCCACGGTGCGCCGGACGATCTGCTGGAGCTGGTGCGGGTCGGTGATGCCGTCCGCCGCGGCCCGGTTCAGCGCCTCGGTGACCAGCGGGATCACCGGGTTGAACGCCCCCGGGTCCTCGGAGAAGCCCTTCGCCGAGACGGTCGGGCCGCCGACCACCTTGCCGGTGACCGAGTCGACCACCACGGTGGTGGCGATGAAGCCGCCGTCGCCGAGGATCCGCCGCTCGGTGAGCAGCGACTCGCTGACGTCGCCGACGGCCAGGCCGTCGACGTAGACGTAGCGGCTCTTCACGTGCCCGACCAGGCTGGCCCGCCCCTCGACCAGGTCGACCACGTCGCCGTCCTCGCAGAGCACCACCCGGTCCGGCGCCACCCCGGACTCGATGCCGAGCCGGGCGTGCGCGCGCAGGTGCCGCCACTCGCCGTGCACCGGCATCAGGTTGCTCGGCCGCACCACGTTGAGCAGGTAGAGCAGCTCGCCAGCGGGCGCGTGACCGGAGACGTGCACCTTGGCCACGTCCTTGTGCACCACCACCGCGCCGGCCCGGGCCAGCCGGTTGATCACGCGGTAGACCGAGGTCTCGTTGCCGGGCACCAGCGAGGACGCGAGCACCACGGTATCGCCGGGGGCGATGGTGATGTGCCGGTGGTCGCCGCTGGCCATCCGGCCCAGCGCGCTCATCGGCTCGCCCTGCGAGCCGGTGGACATCAGCACGATCTGCTCCGGCGGCAGCGTGGTCGCCTCCTCGATGCCGATGACCAGGCCGGCCGGGATGTTGAGCAGCCCCAGGTCACGGGCGATGCCCATGTTGCGGACCATGGACCGGCCGATCAGCGCGACCTTGCGGCCGTGCTCGGCGGCGGAGTCGAAGACCTGCTGCACCCGGTGCACGTGCGAGGCGAACGAGGCCACGATGATCCGGCCGGTGGCCTTCGCGAAGATCGAGTCGAGCACCGGCCCGATCTCCCGCTCCGGAGTGACGAAGCCGGGGATCTCCGCGTTGGTGGAGTCGGAGAGCAGCAGGTCCACGCCCTCGGCGCCGAGCCGGGCGAACCCGGCCAGGTCGGTGATCCGGCCGTCCAGCGGGAGCTGGTCCATCTTGAAGTCGCCGGTGTGCAGCACCAGGCCGGCCGGGGTGCGGATGGCCACCGCGAGCGCGTCCGGGATCGAGTGGTTGACCGCGAAGAACTCGCACTCGAACGGGCCGAGCCGCTCCCGGCCGCCCTCCCGCACGGTCAGCGTGTACGGCTGGATCCGCCGCTCGGCGAGCTTGGCCTCGACCAGGGCGAGGGTGAACTGCGAGCCGACCAGCGGGATGTCCGGCTTGTGGGCGAGCAGGTAGGGCACCGCGCCGATGTGGTCCTCGTGACCGTGGGTGAGCACGATCGCCTGCACGTCGTCGAGCCGGTCCAGGATGGGGCCGAAGTCGGGCAGGATCAGGTCGACGCCGGGCTGCTCCACGTCCGGGAAGAGCACCCCGCAGTCGACGACGAGCAGCTTGCCGTCGTACTCGAAGACGGTCATGTTACGGCCGATGGCGCCGAGCCCGCCGAGCGGAATGATCCGCAGTCCACCCTCCGGCAGCGGCGGGGGGAGCTCCGCCGTGATGTGCGCCTCGGTCACGCGTCCACCTCATTCTGGGACGCCGTCACCGGGCGTCCGTCGTGTCGTTCGGTCATTCGGGGAGTGCCAGGCCCGCCGCCGCGCAGTCCGCGCGCAGCTGGGCCAGTTCGTCGTCGGTGGCGTCCACCAGCGGCGGGCGGACCGGGCCGGCCGGCAGGCCCTGGGCCGCGAGGCCGGCCTTCACCAGGATCACGCCCTGGGTACGGAAGATGCCGGTGTACAGCGGCAGCAGCCGCCGGTGCAGCTCCAGCGCGGTGCCGGTGTCCCCCGCGTCGTACGCCTCGATCATCCGCTTGGTCAGCGCGCCGGTGAAGTGGGTCGAGGTGCCGACCACGCCGACGGCGCCCACCGAGAGCGCGGGCAGGGTCAGCGAGTCCTCGCCGCTGTAGAAGGCGAGGCTGGTGCGGCTGGTCACCCAGCTGGTCGCGGTGAGGTCGCCCTTGGCGTCCTTGACCGCCACGATCCGGGTGTGCTCGGCGAGGCGGACCATCGTCTCGGTGGCGATCGGCACGCCGGCCCGGTGCGGGATGTCGTAGAGCATCACCGGCAGACCGGTGGCGTCCGCGACCGCGGTGAAGTGGCGCAGCAGGCCGCTCTGCGGCGGCTTGTTGTAGTACGGGGTGACCACCAGCAGGCCGTTCGCGCCGGCCTTCTCGGCGGCGGCGGCCAACTCGATGGTGTGCCGGGTGTCGTTGGTGCCCACCCCGGCCACCACCGTGGCCCGGTCGCCGACCGTCTCCACCACCACCCGGATCAGGCGCTCCTTCTCCGCGTCGGTGGTGGTCGGCGACTCGCCGGTGGTGCCGTTGACCACCAGCGCGTCGTTGCCCTGCTCGTCGACCAGGTGGTTCGCCAGCCGAGCGGCGCCGTCGAGGTCGAGCGAGCCGTCGGCGGTGAACGGGGTCACCATGGCCGTGAGCACTCGCCCGAACGGGCGGGACACCGCCCGGGCGGGGGTGTCAGGGTGGTCGTGCGTCATGCCATCCAACCTAGCGGACGACCACCGGGGCGCCGCCGGGGAAGGGCTCAGGAGAGCTCGGCGTGCGGGCTGGCCGCCACCTCGGTGCCGTCCGGCAGGGTCGAGATGACGAAGTCGGCGAAGACGTTCGGGGCGACCCGCTGCAGCTGGCGCAGGCACTCCACGGCCAGCTCGCGGATCTCCACGTCGGCGTGCTCGGTGGCCCGCATGGCGATGAAGTGCCGCCAGGCGCGGTAGTTGCCGGTGACCACGATCCGGGTCTCGGTGGAGTTGGGCAGCACCGCGCGGGCGGCCTGCCGGGCCTGCTTGCGCCGCAGGGTGGCGTTCTCCACGTCGGCGAAGCGTCGCTCCAGCCCCTCCAGCAACTCGTTGTACGCCCGCACGCTGGCCTCGGCGGCCTCGACGAACTTCTTGTGCAGCTCCGGGTCGTCGGCGATCACAGCCGGCTCGACCATGGCCGCGTCCCGCTCCGGCACGTACCGCTGGGAGAGCTGGGAGTACGAGAAGTGCCGGTGCCGGATCAGCTCGTGGGTGAACGACCGGGACACCCCGGTGAAGTAGAAGCTCACCGAGCCGTGCTCCAGCACCGACAGGTGCCCGACCTCCAGGATGTGCGCCAGGTAGCCGGCGTTGGTGGCGGTGGCCGGGTTGGGCTTCTTCCAGCTCTGGTAGCAGGCCCGACCGGCGAACTCGGCGAGCGCCTGGCCGCCCTCGGCGTCGGTCGACCACGGCACCTCGTCCGGCGCCTCGAAGTGGGTCCACGCGATCAACTTCACCTGCGGCTGCACCATGTCCGGCATTCCTCGGACTGTAGTGGTGGGGCTCGCCCCGCCCAAGTCCGGCTCGCCCCGATGCAACCTCGATCACGCCCGGAAGCGCCGCACCCGCCGTCGGACGCTGTGGAGCTGAGTCGTCCAGGACATCACCCGCCCGCCGAGCCGCGCCGGCCGCGCCGGCCGCGCCGGCGGCGACGGACGTGATGACGTGGGACGATTCAGCTCCAAAGGACGCGAGCAGCAAACCCACCGCCGCCGGCCGGGCGGATCCCCGGGCCGGCCGGTGACGACCGGCGGGTCGCGCTCAGGTCAGACGTAGAGCGAGGTGAACGGGGCCCAGGGCAGGTTGCGGACCACCGAGAAGGCCAGCCAGGCGCCGAGGAAACCGGCGATCACCTTGGGGCTGATCCGCAGCTCCGGCAACCGCCAGCCGAACGCCTGCCGGCCGGCCCAGGCGACGAAGAGGTACGCCAGGAAGGGCAGCGCGAAGACGAACAGGAAGTGGTGCCGGGCGGCGGCCGGCAGGTCGGCGTGCAGCAGGTACCAGGCCGCGCGGGTGCCGCCGCAGCCGGGGCAGTCCAGCCCGGTGGTCAGCTTCAGCAGGCAGGTCGGCGCGGCGTCCGGCGCCGACCGGGTCGGGTCGCTGATCAGCGTGTAGCCGATGGCGGCGGCGACGCAGCCGACCGCGGCCAGCGGCACGACCCAGCGCGGCGAGCGCTCGTAGAGCCGGGTCACGAACCGGGTGAGCCGATCGGGCTCGGCGACCGGGTAGGGCGGCACCTGACCCGCGGGCCACGCCGGGTCGTCCGACGCGCTGGTCGGCGACTGCGGTTGGCCGACCGGTCCGTCAACGCTCGTCACGCGCTCACCGTACACCGGCGACGCCCACCAGCGCGGCGGCCAGCGGGCCGGCCAGGTCACCGGCGGCCGGCGGGGCCACCGCGTCCAGGCCGAGCCAGCCGGCGAGCCGGTAGAGCTCGGCGGCGAGCGCCAGCGCGGTCTCGCCCGGCTCGGCGCCCGGTTCCGCCCAGGCGGCCGGCACCTGCAGCACCCGGGCCTTGCGGTCGGCCTTCAGGTCGACCCGCGCGGTGAACCGGTCGCCCTGCAGGAACGGCAGCACGTAGTAGCCGTACACCCGCTGCGGCGCCGGAACGTAGATCTCGATCCGGTAGCTGAAGTCGAAGAGCCGCTCGGTGCGGGCGCGTTCCCAGACCAGCGGGTCGAACGGGCTGACCAGGGTGTTGCCGCGTACCCACCGGGGCAGCCGGGCCTGCGCGTGCAACCAGGCCGGCTGCCGCCAACCCGCCACCGTGACCGGCAGCAGCTCGCCGGCCTCGACCAGCTCGGCGATCGCCTGCCGGGCACCGGCCAGCGGGAGGCGGAAGTAGTCGCGCAGCTCCGGCTCGGCGGCCACCCCGAGCGACCGGGCGGCGATCGCCACCAGCGTGCGGTACGCCTCGGCGTCGGTCGGTGTCGGCGCGTCGAGCGCGGCCGCGGGCAGCACCCGTTCGGGCAGGTCGTAGCGGCGGGCGAAGGAGGTGGTGCGCTCGGCGGCGGTCACCTCGCCGGCCCAGAACAGGAACTCCAGGGCGCGTTTCACCGCCGACCAGTTCCACCCCCAGTTGCCGGTCTCCCGGGGGCCGTCGTGCTCGATCTCGGCCGCGGTCAGCGGGCCCCGGGCGGCGACCTCGTCGCGTACCCAGGCGACCAGCTCGGGCTGCTCCTGGACGATCCGCCGCATGCCGCCCCAGGACTCGCTGTGCGCCCGGTCCATCCGCCAACGCAGCGCCGCGTGCAGCCCGACCGGCACCAGCGACGCCTCGTGCCCCCAGTACTCGAACAGCTCCCTGGGCCGGCGGTAGGCGGCGGTGTCGAGCAGCGTGGTCGGGTAGGGCCCGAGCCGGCTGTAGAGCGGCAGGTAGTGCGCGCGTTGCAGCACGTTGACCGAGTCCATCTGGATCAGCCCGACCCGGTCGAGCACCCGGCGCAGGTGCCGGCGGGTGGGCACCCCGGTGGGTGCCGGGTCGGCGAAGCCCTGGGCGGCGAGCGCCACCCGGCGGGCCTGGGCGAGCGAGAGCGATTCCGGTGCGGTCATCGTCGGCGACGGTAGTCCACCCCTACGACACCGGAGCGGCCGCTGGACCGATCGCCCGCGCCCGCATAGAACGGACACATGCTCACCATCCGCCGCGAAGAGCCCGATGACGCGGAGGCGGTCGCCCGGGTGCACGTGCACGGCTGGCAGGCCGGGTACGCCGGGCTGATGCCGGACGAGGTGCTGGCCCGGCTGAACGTGGCGGCCTGGGCACAGCGCCGCCGCGACGTCGGCACCGCCGACCCGGAGCACCCGTTCACCACCCTGCTCGCCGAGGTCGACGGCGTGCTCGCCGGCTTCACCACGTTCGGCCCGTACCGCAACAACCAGGACCGGGGCGACCTCGACCCGGCGTACGGCGAGGTGCTGGCGGTGTACGTCGAGCCGGCGCACTGGGGCGACGGCACGGCCCGGGCGCTGCTCGCGGCCGCCCGCGCCGGGCTGCGTGAGCGCGGCTGGGTCGAGTACCGGCTCTGGGTGCTGGCGGGCAACCACCGGGCCCGCCGGTTCTACCAGCGGGCCGGGCTGTCACCGGACGGTGAGCGGTCGACCTATCCGGTGCCGCTCGCCGGCGGCCGCCCGCCCGTCGGGCTCGTCGAGCTGCGGTACGCCGGCCGCCTCGACGGCTGACCCGGCGGGCGCCGCCGGACGGCGGATCGGCAGGAACGCCAGCAGGGCCAGGCTGATCCAGACGTACGTGTTGGCGCCGAGGAAACCGTCCACCCCGGTGAAGTCCTTCTCCCAGGCCCAGACGATCCGGCTGGTCAGGAAGCCGTACCCGACGGCGGCGGCGGCCAGCAGCACCCGGCGTCGGCGGCTGCCGGCCGGCGCGGCCATGCCGTTGTCCACCAGCAGGATCAGCCCGGGCAGCAGCCAGACCAGGTGGTGCACCCAGGTGACCGGGCTGACCAGGCACATCACCGCGCCGGTGAGGGCCAGGCCGGTCGCCTCGTCGCCGGCGGCCGCCGCGGCCCCGGCGCGCCAGGCCCACAGCGCCACCGTCGCGGCCACCAGCACCAGCCAGGCCAGGGTGCTCGGCCGCTCCGGGTCGAGCCGGGCCACCACCCCGCGCAGCGACTGGTTGGAGACGAACGCCAGCTCGCCCACCCGCCCGGTGTTCCACAGCGCCTCGGTCCAGAACTCCCGGGAGGCATCCGGGAAAAGCGCCGCGGCGACGAGGGTGGCCACGGCGGCGGTGACGATCGACGTGACCGCCGCCCGCCAGCGGCGGGTGACCAGCAGGTAGACGATGAAGATGCCCGGGGTCAGCTTGATCGCGGTGGCCAGGCCGATGCCCACTCCGGCCCACCGGCTGCCGCCGGGCAGCAGGCGCAGCAGGTCGACCGCGACGAGGAAGAGCAGCAGCGTGTTGACCTGGCCGAAGTTGACCGTCTCGCGCATCGGCTCGTACGCGGCGACCAGGCAGAGCGCGACGGCCAGGGCGAACCAGCGGGTCCACCCGGCCCGGCGGGCGACCGGGTCGAGCAGCCAGAAGATCAACACGGCGCTGGTCAGCACGCTGAGGGTCACGCTCACGGCGATCGCCGCGAGCCACGGCAGGTACGCCATCGGCAGCATGACCAGGGCGGCGAACGGCGGGTAGGTGAAGCCGTACTGGGTGCCCGGCTTGAGGAAGTCGTAGATCTCGCCGCCGTCGTGCACCCACCAGGTGAGCGCGCCGTAGTAGACCTTCAGGTCGAAGAAGCCGTGCCGCACGGCGGCCACGGAGAGGAAGGCGGTCACCGCGACGGCGAGCGCGAGCACGCCGACGACCTGCGCCGCCGTCCTTCTGGCACCCTGGGCCACCGTCGCCTCCCTCGCCCTGCGTAGGCTTCCGTCCCATGGCTCTCGGGTACGTCCGCCCGGCGCGTCCGGAGGACGCCGGCGAGATCGCACGCATCCAGCTCGCGACCTGGCGGGTCGCCTATCGCCGGATCCTGCCCCGGCACGTGCTCGACAACCTGGACGAGGCGTGGCTCGCCCGGCGGTGGAGCGTCGCGGTGCAGGAGCCGCCGTCGCCCAGTCACCGGGTGCTGGTCGCCGTCGAACAGGCCGAGCAATCGTATCTGGTGGGGTTCGCCGCCTCCGGTCCGGCCGACGCCGAGGCGCTCGCCCCGGGCGAGCCGGCCGAGGCCCTCGGTGCGGACGTGGTGGCGGTCACCGACCTGCTGGTCGAGCCGCGCTGGGGCCGGCGGGGGCACGGCAGCCGGCTGCTCGCCGCGAGCGTGGACCTGTGGCGGGAGGACGGTTTCGCCCGGGCGGTGGCCTGGGCGTTCGACGGCGACGAGGCGACCCGGAAGTTCCTCACCAGCACCGGCTGGGAGGCCGACGGCGCCGCCCGCGCCCTCGACGTGGACGACATGCTCGTCCCCCAGCTCCGCCTGCACGTCGCCGTACCCACCGAGCCGGTCCCCGCCGACTGACCCCCCCGTCCGGTGGCGGGGTTCAGCCCTTGTCGGAACCGTCGTTGGCGTCGCGGACGAAGTAGCGCTGGAACACCACGAAGATGATCGCGACCGGGATGGTGGCCAGCAGGGCGGCGCCGAGCTTGAGCGGGTACTGGCTGCCCTTGCCGAGCGAGCCGCTGACCAGGTCGGCCAGGCCGCGCGGCAGGGTGAACAGGTCCGGGTCCTGGACCGCCACCAGGCTGTGCGGGAACTCGTTCCAGGAGCCCTGGAACGACAGGATGGTCAGGGTGATCAGCGCCGGCTTCGCCATCGGCAGCACCACCGACCAGAAGGTGCGGAAGACGCCCGCGCCGTCGATCCGGGCCGCCTCCTCGACGCTGACCGGGATCGACTCGAAGAACTGCTTCATGATGAACACGCCGGCCGCGTCGGCGAGCAGCGGCACGATCAGCCCGGCGTAGCTGTTGTAGATGCCGAGCTGGTTGAGCACCAGGAACTTCGGGATCAGCAGCACCACGCCGGGCACCGCCAGCACCGCGACGACCGCGGCGAAGAGCCCGGCCCGGCCGCGGAACCGCAGCCGGGCCAGCGCGTAGCCGGCCAGCGAGTCGAAGAACACCCGGCCGGCCGTGACCAGCACGGTGACCAGCAGCGAGTTGCCCAGCCAGAGCGGGAAGTCGGTGCCGGCGAAGATCCGCTCGAAGCCGGCCAGCACCAGCGGGTCGGGGATCGGCGAGAGCGGGTCGGCCGCCGCGTTCGGCTCGGTCTTGAACGAGTTGCCGAGCTGGATCACGAACGGGTAGAGGAAGACCAGCCCGAAGAAGGCCAGCGTGGCGTACCCCAGGAAGCGGGAGACCAGGCCGCGGGGGTCGCGGCCGCGGCGCCGGTCGGGCGCCGCGGCCACCGGCGGGCGGTCGGTCAGCACGGCCATCTCACGACCCTTCCGGTACGCGTCGACGCCGCCAGCCCCGCCGCCGCCCGACCGGGTCGCGGTCGGCCATCGCCCGGCGCTGGATCAGGGTCAGCACGATGATGATCAGGAACAGCACGAACGAGATCGCGGCGCCGGAGCCGTAGTCGAAGTCCCGGAAGGCGGTGGTGTACGACAGGTACGCCGGGGTGAGCGTGGTCTTCGCCGGCTCGCCCTGGCTCATCACGTACACCTGGTCGAAGACCTGCCAGGAACCGATCAGGCCGAGGGTGAGCACCAGGAAGGTGGTCGGCCTGATCAGCGGCAGGGTGACGTGCCGGAACCGCTGCCAGCGGCCGGCGCCGTCGAGCGTGCTCGCCTCGTCCAGCGCCACCGGCACGTTCTGCAGGGCGGCGAGGAACATCAGCATGAAGGTGCCGGAGGTGGTCCAGACCACCAACGTGATGATCGACATCATCGCCACGCTCGGCCCGGAGAGCCAGTCCCACCAGGTCAGCCCGAACGGGCCGCCGCCGGTCAGCGCGGCCGGCGGGTCGTCCACGCCGACCGCTCCGAGCAGCAGGTGCAGCACGCCCCGGGAGTCGGCGAACCATTGCGGCCCGTCGACGCCGACCAGGGCGAGCAGCCGGTTGACCGCGCCGGAGTTGGCGAACAGGAAGAGGAAGACCACGCTGATGGCGACCGAGCTGGTGACCGAGGGGAAGTAGAAGGCGCTGCGGAAGAAGCCCTTGCCCTTGAGCATCCGGTTGTTGACCACCAGTGCGAGGCCGAGCGCGAGCGCGGTCTGTGCCGGCACCACGATCGCCACGTAGTAGAGGTTGTTCCGGATGCTGGTCATGAAGTCCCGGCGGTCCAGTCCGTCCTCGGTGAACAGCCGGGTGTAGTTCTCCGCCCCGACGAACGGCACCTGCCCGGTGAACGGGCTGCCCTGGCCGTTCCAGTCGGTGAGGCTGACCCAGAGCGCCATCAGGATCGGCAGCAGCAGGAACAGTCCGAGGATCACCACGACCGGCGCGACGAAGAGCCAGCCGGCCAGGTTCTCGTTGCCGCGGACGCCGGGCCCGCGCCGCCGGGGCGCGGCACCGCGTGTGGTGGCCGGGGCGGTCAGCGCCTCCGTTGCCATCTCCCCTCCCCTGGTGTGGAGGAGGTGCCGGGTCGGGCCCCCGGCGCGTCGCCGGAGGCCCGTCCGGTCACCTCAGCCGCCGAGCGCCGCCTTGGCGTTCTTGTCGAAGTTCGCCAGGATCGTCTTCGGGTCGCCGTTGGCCAGGCCCTGCAGGCCGGCCTCCAGGTCCCGCAGGACGCTGTCCATCTTGGGGGCGTTCACCGGGCCCTGGGCGTACGCGGCGCCGTCGATGAACGGCTTGTCCGCCGGGAACGCGCCGGTGTACTGGTCGCGAACCGACTGCCGGGACGGCATCACGCCGAACGCGGTGGCGAAGGCCATCTGCTGCTCGCCGCTGGTCATCGCCTCGACGAACTTGATCGCCTGCTCCTTGTACCTGCTCTTGGCGGCGATGCCCCAGCACTGGGTGAAGGAGAGGGTGCCCTTGCCGTTCGGGCCGGCGGGCAGCTCGACGACCTTGTACTTCACGTTCGGGAAGTCGTTCTTCAGGGCGCCCTTGATCCAGTTGCCCTCGATGGTCATGACGGCCGCGCCCTTGCCGAACGCCTCCCCCGACCAGCCCGCGTCGAGCTGCTTCGGAAAACGCGCCAGGCCCTCGGCGACCAGGCTCTTGACGTACTGGAGGGCGGCCAGGTTCGCCGGGGTGTCGGCGGCGGGCTGCTTGCCGTCGGCGCTCATCAGCCAGCCGCCGTTCTGCACCAGGAACGCGCCGATCCGGTCCCGGGTGTCGCCGAGCGCCAGCGGCACCTGCCCCTTCGCCTTGATCTTCCGGGCGGTGGCGGTCAGCTGGTCCCAGCTGGTCGGCACGTCGGCGTCGGTCAGCCCGGCCTTGGCCCAGAGGTCCGTGTTGATCTGCAGCGCCAGGGTGGAGAAGTCCTTCGGCGCGCAGTAGAGCTTGCCGTCGTAGGTGAACGTGCTGCGCAGGCTCTGGTAGAAGTCGTCGGTGTTGCTGATCTTGTCGCCGTACGGCTCCAGGGCGCCGACGCTGGCGTAGTCAGCGAACCGGGCGGCGTCGACGTAGAAGACGTCCGGCGGGGTGCCGCCGGCGAGCGCCTGGCCGAGCTGCTGAGTGAGGTCCTGCGCGGGGGTGACGGTGGCGTTGTTGCCCGAGCTGGCGGCCCACTTCGCCGCCGCGTCCTGCACGGCCTTGGTCTCGGCGTCGCCCGAGGAGCCGATCAGGATCTGCAGGTTGGCCGGGCCGCTGGACTGGGCGGTGTCACCGGAGTTGTCGTCGAAGCCGCTGCCGCAGGCGGTGGTGCCGAGCAGGGCGACGGCGGCGAGGCCGGCCACCGCCGCCCGGGTGAGGGATCGGTATGCCATCGGATTCTCCTGGTGGGGGATGGGGGTCATGCGGTGTGTCGGGGCACCAGCGCGGGCTGGAGCAGCACGTGGTCGGTGGTCCGGTGGGTGCCGTCGAGCACCGCGGTGAGCAACTCGACGCAGCGGGCGGCCGCCTCGCCCAGCGGTTGACTGACGCTGGTCAGCCCCACGGCGGCGGCCACCGGGGTGTCGTCGAAGCCGATCACGGCGACGGCGGGATCGGCGGCGCGGGCAACCTGGAGGGCGCCCAGGGCGAGGGAGTCGCTGGCGCAGATCACGGCGGTCGGCGGTTCGGCGGTGGCGAGCAGTTCGCGCATCAGCCGCTCGCCCTCGGCGATGCCGTCCTCGGTCTCCCGGTGCCAGCCGGACGGCTCGATGCCGGCCGCCCGCATCGCCTGTGACCAGCCCGAACGCCGGTCGTCACCGACACCGGAGCCGGTCGGCCAGCCGAGGAAGCCGATCCGGCGGTGGCCGCGGGCCAACAGGTGGCGGGTGGCCTCGGCGGTGCCGGCGGCACCGTCCACGTCGACCCAGGGGTGCGCCTCGGGGGTGTCCCAGGGGCGGCCGAAGGTCACGAACGGCACCCCCCGCGCGGCAAGCCAGGCCGTCCGCGGGTCGCCGTGGTGGGTGCCGGTCAGCACGAAACCGTCGAGGTCGTACGCGCTGAGCAGGTCGTCGTACGCGGCGATCTCCCGCTCGACGTCGGCGGCGGTGTAGAGCATGGTGCGGTAGCCGGCCGCCTCGGCGGCCTCGGTGAGCCCGTGCAGGAACCGGTCGAGCACCGAGCCGTTGATCCCGTCCCGGGTCGGTTCGATCCGCACCGCGATCAGTCGGGACCGGCCGGTGCGCATCTGCCGGGCGGCCTGGTTGGCCCGGTAGCCGAGGGCGTCGATCGCCTCCTGCACCCGCGCCCGGGTCTCCTCCCGCACGATGTGCGGGGCATTGATCACATTGGAGACGGTCTGGCGGCTGACGCGGGCATGCCGGGCCACCGTCGCGATGGTCACCTTTTCAGCCACTTGATCCCTCTCGCCGTCTTGAACGATCCAAATTAGATACGGCAGGATTGGATCGTTCAAGTTGCTGGAATGTTTCGCACTTTGCACCGCCTGGGGACCGCCTGTCAAGAGACCGGTCCGCCCGAGAAGGATCTGGAGCCCCACCGTGACCGAACGCCACCTGCAACCCCTGCTGCACGACCTGGTCGGGGCGGTGCACGCCCCCACCAGCGCGCTGGGGGACGCGGCCGGGCAGATCCGCCCGGTCGGTGTCCAGGGGGTCTTCCACGCCGACGCCCGGGTGCTCTCCCGTGCCGAGCTGCGGGTCGACGACCGCGAGCCGGAAGGGCTGGCCCGGGGCGCGGCCGGGCCGCACGGCGTGCGCTTCGTGACCCTGGCTCGCTGGCTCGGCGACCCCACCCCCGACCCGACCGTCCGGATCGACCGCACCCGCCGGCTCGAACCGGGCGGGCTCACCGAGGAAATCCGGGTCGTCTCCACCGCGTCCACGCCGGTCCGGGCCACGGTCAGCGTGCGGCTGGCGTGCGACCTGGCACCGATCGAGGTGGTCAAGTCCGGCGACGCCACCCCGGCGCTGCCGGCCCGGGCCGCAGGGCCGGGCGAGCTGACCTGGACGGCCGACGGGACGGTGGTCACCGTCACCGGCACCGACGCCGAGGTGCGCGCCGAGCCGGCCGAGACGCCCCGGCTCGCCTGGCCGGTCGAACTGGCGCCCGGCGCCGAGGTCACGTTGCGCTGGCGGCTACGGGTCACCGACTCCCGGGCGGCCGTGGTCAGCCCGCCGGCCGAGGTCGGCTGGGCACATCCGCGGGTCGACGCCGACGACCGGCGGCTGGTGCGGCTGCTCGACCGGGCGCTGGACGACCTGCGCGGGCTGCGGCTGGCCGACGCCGCCGCCCCGGCGGACGAGTTCCTCGGCGCCGGCGTGCCCTGGTTCCTCACCTTGTTCGGGCGGGACAGCCTCTGGGCCGCCCGGATGATGCTGCCGCTCGGCACCGACCTGGCCGCCGGCACGCTGCGGGTGCTGGCCCGCCGGCAGGGCACCCGGGTCGACCCGGCCACCGGCGAGGCCCCCGGCAAGATCCTGCACGAGCTGCGCCGGCACGAGATCGCCTTCGCCGGCGCCGGGCTGCGGCTGCCGCCGGCGTACTACGGCACCGTGGACGCCACCATGCTCTGGGTCAACCTGCTGCACGACGCCTGGCGCTGGGGGCTGCCCGCCGACCAGGTCGAGCCGCTGCTGCCGCCGCTGGAGGCGGCGCTGGGCTGGCTCGGCGAACACGCCGACGCCGACGGCGACGGCCTGATCGAGTACGTCGACACCACCGGGCACGGGCTGTCCAACCAGGGCTGGAAGGACTCCGGCGACGCGGTCCGGTTCCGCGACGGCCGGCTCGCGACCGCGCCGATCGTGCTGGCCGAGGTGCAGGGGTACGCGTACCAGGCCGCGGTCAACGCCGCCGACCTGCTGGACGCCTTCGGCCGCCCCGCCGCGGACCGCTGGCGCGGCTACGCCGACCGGCTCGCCCGGCGGTTCCGCGCCGCGTTCTGGGTCGACGGCCGCCACGGGCCGCAGCCGGCGCTCGCCCTGGACCGGGACAAGCGCCCGGTCGACTCGCTGACCAGCAACATCGGCCACCTGCTCGGCACCGGCCTGCTCACCGGCGACGAGGAGGCGCAGGTGGCCCGGCTGCTCGGCACCGAGGCGATGGCCGGCGGGTTCGGGCTGCGCACAATGTCGAGCGACGACGCCGGGTTCAGCCCGCTGTCGTACCACTGCGGGTCGATCTGGACCCACGACACCGCAATCGTGCTCGCCGGGCTGGCCCGGGCCGGGTTCCACGACACCGCGCTCGGCCTGGCCGACGGGCTGCTGGCCGCCGCCGAGGCGTTCGACTACCGGCTGCCCGAGCTGTACGGCGGCGACGACCGGTCGGTGCTCGGCCGGCCGGTGCCGTACCCGGCGGCGTGCCGGCCGCAGGCCTGGTCGGCGGCGGGGGCGGTGCTGCTGCTCCAGGCCGCCGCCGGACTCTACCCGGACGTGCCGGCCGGCCGGGTCACGGTGGCCCCGCTGGCCGGTCTGGGTGGGATCGCGGCCGAGGGCCTGCGGATCGCCGGCGCACCGGTCGCCGTCACCGTGGACCGGGCCGGCCACGCCACGGTGACCGGCCTGCCGTCCAGCCTGGCCATCGAGACGCCGACCCGCCCGGCGGTGCCCGCCCAGCGGCCCGCCGGCGCCCCGATCCCCCGCTGAGGGCCGCAGCCGTCCCGGCCGGCGGCGGCGACCCCACCGCCGGCCGGCGCGGTTCAGCCTGCGGCCGGAGCCAGTTCGGCGACCAGTTCGTCGTCCTCCATCGCCCCGGTGGGCCGGAAGCCGAGCGCCGTGTAGAGGCGAGCCGCGTCGGTGTTGTCGGGGTGGTACGAGAGCCGCACCGGCTCGCCCTGGGCGGCCAGCCAGCCGGCGAGGGTGGCCACGGCGGCGCGACCGACACCCCGGCCCTGCTCGGCGGCGTCGATGACCATGCCGCCGATCCAGCGGGAGCCGTCGTCGTCGACCCCCCACATGACGTGCCCGACCACCGTTTCGTCCGCGTACACGGCGAGCGAGGTCCACACCTCGGAACGCATGGTCAGCAGCAGGTAGCGGGCCGCCAGCGCGGGCACCCACTCCCGCTGGTCGTCCCGGGGGGCGACGTCGGCCACCGCCCGCCAGTTGTCGTCGTCCACCGGCCGCAGGGTGACCTGGCGCCCGGCCCGGTCCCGTTCTCCCGAATCGATCACCGGGGCAGCGTAGGGGCCGGCCGGGGACCGGGCCAGCGATTTCAGTCCAGCAGGGCGTCCAGGCCGACGGTCAGACCGGGGCGGTTGCGCACCGCGCGCACGGCCAGCAGCACGCCGGGCATGAACGAGGCCCGGTCGTACGAGTCGTGCCGGATGGTCAGCGTCTCGCCGGTGGTGCCGAAGAGCACCTCCTGGTGGGCGACCAGCCCGGTGGCGCGCACCGCGTGCACGCGTACCCCGTCGATGTCGGCGCCCCGGGCGCCGGCGACCTCGTCTTTGGTCGCGTCCGGCGCCGGCCCGAGCCCGGCCTCGGCGCGGACCGCGGCGATCAGCCGGGCGGTGTGCGTGGCGGTGCCGCTCGGCGCGTCCAGCTTGCGCGGGTGGTGCTGCTCGATGATCTCGACCGACTCGAAGTGCCGGGCCGCCCGCGCGGCGAACTGCATCATCAGCACCGCGCCGATGCCGAAGTTGGGCGCGATCACCACACCGACGCCGGGCTTGCGGGCCAGCCAGCCGCGCACCCGCTCCAGCCGCTGCTCGGTGAAGCCGGTGGTGCCGACCACCGCGTTGATGCCCTGGTCGATGCACCAGTGCAGGTTGTCCATGACGACGTCCGGAGTGGTGAAGTCCACGACCACCTCGGCACCGGCGTCGGAGGCGGCGAACAACCCGTCGCCCTGGTCGACCATGGCCACCAGCTCCATGTCGCCGGCCGCGTCGACGGCCTTGCACACCTCGACGCCCATCCGGCCCCGGGCGCCCAGCACACCGACCCGGATCGGCTCGGCCGCGCCCTTCTCCTGCTCGTCAGTCACGGGGCACAACCTATCCCAATCGGGACGACGTCACCCCGCGGGTGGGCCAGCGTCCCATCGGCGTCCGATCCGACCCGGCCCGCCGGCGCCGGGCCTTGGACCCGCCGGCCCGCCGGTGCCGGACCGACCCGCCACGGCCCGCCGGCGCCGGGCGAGCGGCGGTCGGGCGGTCAGCGGGCGGCGAAGTCGTGCTCGCCGAACGGGCCGACCACGGCCAGCGACATCGGCCGGCTCAGCAGCTCGGCGGCGAGGGTGTTGACGTCGTCCACGGTGACCGCGTCCACCCGGGTGAGCAGCTCGTCGACCGGCATCAGGTCGCCGTAGAGCAGCTCCCCCTTGGCCAGCCGGCTCATCCGCGAACCGGTGTCCTCCAGGCCGAGCACGAACGACCCCTTCGACATGCCCTTGCCCCGGGCGACCTCCGCCTCGGTCAACCCGTCGGCGGCCACCCGGGCCAGCTCGGCCCGGGTCAGCTCCAGCACCTCGTCGACCTTGCCCGGAGCGCAG
Source organism: Micromonospora echinaurantiaca (assembly GCF_900090235.1). Taxonomy (NCBI): domain Bacteria; kingdom Bacillati; phylum Actinomycetota; class Actinomycetes; order Micromonosporales; family Micromonosporaceae; genus Micromonospora; species Micromonospora echinaurantiaca. The sequence goes on from NZ_LT607750.1 coordinate 4,774,873, forward strand.
CCGGCGTAGACCGCGAACAGGCCGGTGTCGGCGTACTGGCTGGCGTAGGAGTAGACCGAGTAGGCCAGGCCGCGGCGCTCCCGGATCTCCTGGAACAGCCGGCTCGACATGCCGCCGCCGAGCACGTTGTTGAGCACCCCGAGGGCGAACCGCCGCCCGTCGGTGCGGTCGATGCCGGGGGAGCCGAGGATGACGTGCGCCTGCTCGGTCTCCTTCGGCTCGACCAGGGTGGTCGGGAGCTTCGTCCGTACCGCCGGGGTGGCCGGCCGGTGCGGCGCCGGCGACGCCGGATCGGTGTCCAGCGGGGTGCCGCGCAGCGCCTGGCGGACCAGCTTGACCACGGCGGCGTGGTCCAGGTTGCCGGCGGCGGCGATGACGATCTGCGGCGCGACGTAGCGGCGCCGGTAGAAGCTCTGGATCTGCCGCCGGGTCATCGGGGTGACCGTCTGCTCGGTGCCGGAGATCAGCCGGCCGAGCGGGTGGTCACCGTAGACGGCCCGGGCGAACAGGTCGTGCACCTCGTCGCCGGGCTCGTCGTCGTGCATGGCGATCTCCTCGAGGATCACGCCCCGCTCGGTCTCCACGTCGGCCGGGTCGAGCACCGAGTCGGCGACCAGGTCGCACATCACGTCGATGGCCAGTGGCAGGTCCTCGTCGAGCACCCGCGCGTAGTAGCAGGTGTACTCCTTGGTGGTGAAGGCGTTGGTCTCGCCGCCCACCGCCTCGATCGCCGAGGAGATCTCCAGCGCGCTGCGCTTGCGGGTGCCCTTGAAGAGCAGGTGCTCCAGGAAGTGCGCGGCGCCGGACTGCGGGCCGGTCTCGTCCCGGGAGCCAACCGCGACCCAGATGCCGAACGACACGCTGCGCATCGCCGGAATCGCCTCGGTGAGCACGCGCAGCCCGCTGGGCAGCACGGTACGCCGTACCGTGCCGCCCAGCGGGTCGTCGCTCAGGGTCCGGGTCACCGCCCGGGCGGCACCGCCGCCGCGGGTAGCCCCGGCGGACGCGACCACCCCCCGTCGATCCGGCGGAAACGGCGCAGCTGCGGCCCGACTCACGTGGTGCTCCCAGATCGACGAGGGGTGGGTGGTGCGGTTGTCAGGCGTCAGCTGTGCCGGGTCCGGCGGCGCGGACGCTCGCCGCCCTCGCCACCCTCGCCCCGCTCCGGGCCACGGCCGCCCCGCTCGCCGCCGCGCTCGCGGTCACCCCGGTCGCGCGGGCCCCGGTCGCCCCGGTCCCGGCCGGCCGGCCGCTCGCCACCGGCGGCCTCGCCCTCGGCCGGCGCCTCGGCGCCCTCCGGGCGGACCTTGTCCAGGTAGATCTTGCCGCGCTGGTCGATGTCGGCGATCTCGACCTCGACCTTGTCGCCGACGTTGAGGAAGTCCTCGACCTTCTCGACCCGCTTGCCGTCGCCCACCTTGGAGATGTGCAGTAGACCGTCGCGGCCCGGCAGCAGCGAGACGAACGCGCCGAACGCGGCCGTCTTCACCACGGTGCCGAGGAACCGGTCGCCGACCTTGGGCAGGGTCGGGTTGGCGATCGCGTTGATCCGCTCCACCGCCGCCTGCGCCGACGGGCCGTTGGTGGCGCCGACGTAGATGGTGCCGTCGTCCTCGATGGAGATCTCGGCGCCGGTCTCGTCCTGGATGGCGTTGATGGTCTGCCCCTTCGGGCCGATCACCATGCCGATCTTGTCGACCGGGATCTTGACGGTGGTGACCCGCGGCGCGTAGTCGGACATCTCGGCCGGCGCCTCGATCGCCCGCTGCATCACGTCGAGGATGGTCTGCCGGGCCTCGTGGGCCTGCTGGAGCGCGGCGGCCAGCACGTCGGACGGGATGCCGTCGAGCTTGGTGTCGAGCTGCAACGCGGTCACGAAGTCCCGGGTGCCGGCGACCTTGAAGTCCATGTCGCCGAACGCGTCCTCGGCGCCGAGGATGTCGGTCAGCGTCACGTACTGGGTCTTGCCGTCGACCTCGTCGGAGATCAGGCCCATGGCGATGCCGGCGACCGGCGCCTTCAGCGGCACACCCGCGCTGAGCAGGCCCAGCGTCGAGGCGCAGACCGAGCCCATCGAGGTGGAGCCGTTGGAGCCGAGCGCCTCGGAGACCTGCCGGATGGCGTACGGGAACTCCTCGCGCGAGGGCAGCACCGGGATCAGCGCCCGCTCGGCGAGCGCGCCGTGGCCGATCTCGCGCCGCTTCGGCGAGCCGACCCGGCCGGTCTCACCGGTCGAGTACGGCGGGAAGTTGTAGTTGTGCATGTAGCGCTTGGACTTCTCCGGGGAGAGGGTGTCCAGCGACTGCTCCATGCGCAGCATGTTCAGCGTGGTGACGCCCAGGATCTGGGTCTCGCCCCGCTCGAACAGCGCCGAGCCGTGCACCCGCGGCAGCACGCCGACCTCGGCGGTCAGCGGGCGGATGTCCCGTGGGCCGCGGCCGTCGATGCGGACCTGCTCGCGCAGCACCCGGCTGCGGACCTCGGACTTGGTCAGCGACCGCAGCGCGGCGCTGAGCTCCTTCTCCCGGCCCTCGAAGCGCGGGCCGAGCTCCTCGGCCACCCGGGCCTTGATCCGGTCCAGGGCCTCCTCACGGTCGGCCTTGCCGGCGATCTTCAGGGCCTCGGCCACGTCGGCGCGGGCCAGCTCGGCCACCGCGTCGTACGCGTCGTCCTGGTAGTCCAGGAAGACCGGGAACTCGGCGACCGGCTTGGCGGCCACCTCGGCCAGCTCGCCCTGCGCCCGGCACAGCTCGCGGATGGCCGGCTTGGCGGCCTCCAGGCCGCTGGCCACGACCTCCTCGGTCGGGGCGGGGGCGCCGCCGGCGACCAGCTTCACGGTGTGGTCGGTGGCCTCGGCCTCGACCATCATGATCGCGACGTCGCCGTCGGGCAGCGCCCGGCCGGCCACCACCATGTCGAAGGTGGCCCGCTCCAGCTCCTCGTAGGTCGGGAAGGCGACCCACTGGCCGTCGACGTGGGCCATCCGGGTGGCCCCGATCGGGCCGGAGAACGGCAGGCCGGAGAGCTTGGTCGACATCGAGGCGGCGTTGATCGCCACCACGTCGTACGGGTGCTGCGGGTCGAGGGCCAGGACGGTCTCGACGACCTGGACCTCGTTGCGCAGGCCCTTGACGAACGACGGGCGCAGCGGCCGGTCGATCAGCCGGCAGGTGAGGATGGCGTCCTCGCTGGGCCGGCCCTCGCGGCGGAAGAACGAGCCGGGGATCCGGCCCGCGGCGTACATCCGCTCCTCCACGTCCACGGTCAGCGGGAAGAAGTCGAACTGCTCCTTGGGCTGCTTGCCCGCGGTGGTGGCGGAGAGGACCACCGTCTCGCCGAGCTGGGCGATGACGGAGCCGGCGGCCTGCCGGGCCAGCCGGCCGGTGGAGAAGGTGACCTCACGGGTGCCGAAGGACCCGTTGTCGATCACGGCGGTGCGGGACTGGGTGCCGAGGTTGGTCTCGGTCATGTGCGGTAGTGCTCCTTCGCATCGGGGGCCCACGACGCGGGGAGCTGCTCAGACGGCCGGTCTTCGATCGAAGCGCCCGGGTGGCGGCGAGATGCCGGGTGCCCGGGGGCCACTACCGGAGACCGGTACGCTGACCGGCTCCCTGTTCGGGTGGTCGCGCGGCCCTGTTCTTCTGTGGTGTGGAACGGGGGAGCGGCCTTGCGGCCACTCCCCCGTCACGTCACCGGCGCAGACCGAGCCGCTCGATGAGCGACCGGTAGCGGTTGATGTCCTTCTTCTGGACGTAGTTGAGCAGCCGACGGCGGCGGCCGACCAGCAGCAGCAGCCCGCGGCGGCTGTGGTGGTCGTGCTTGTGCACCTTCAGGTGCTCGGTGAGCTCCGCGATCCGCTTGGTCAGGACCGCGACCTGCACCTCCGGCGAACCGGTGTCGCCCTCGGCGGTCGCGTACTCCGCGCGGATCTTGGCCTTGGCTTCCTGGTCGAGCGCCATGTTCTCCCTGTTTCGTGGGTTGTTCGATGGTGTCCGTCGGATCGGTCAGGGGACCGGAGACGGACCGGTACCTCGCACCCGCGGCGTCGTGCAGGCACGCGAGGCCCCACGTCGGTCAGCCGACGTCTTCGCAAGACTACCAGCCCACCCGGGCCCCGGCCGGCCAAGGGCCGCGAACCGGGGCGTCCGCGCCCGGCGACCCGCCCGCCGAGCACGCTCAGCCGAGCGCCCGGCGGGTCCGCTCCACGTCCTGCTCGATCTGCGCGATCAGCGGCTCGACCGCGTCGAACCGGATCTGCCCCCGCAGGTGCGCCACGAAGTCCAGGGCCAGCCGTTCGCCGTAGAGGTCACCGGTGAAGTCCAGCGCGTACGCCTCCACCCGCCGCTCCCGCCCGGAGAAGGTCGGGTTGGTGCCGACCGACACCGCGGCGGCCAGCGGCTCACGCTGCCCGCGGCGCACCAACCGGGCCGCGTAGACGCCGTCGGCGGGCACCGCCGCGTACCGGTGGCAGAGCAGGTTGGCGGTGGGGAAGCCCAGCTCGCGGCCGCGTTGGTCGCCGCGGACCACCACCCCCTCCAGCCGGTGCGGGCGGCCCAGCGCGGCGGCCGCCGCGCCCACGTCGCCCGCGTCGACGCAGGAGCGGATGTAGGTGGAGGAGAAGACGGTGCCCGCCTCGGCGACCAGCGGACCGGCCTCCACGCCGAAGCCGAAGGTGCGGCCGAGCCGCTCCAGCAGCGCCACGTCGCCGGCGGCCCGGTGCCCGAAGCGGAAGTTGTCGCCCACCACCACCAGGGCCGCGTGCAGGTGCTCCACCAGCACGTCGTGCACGAACGCCTCGGCCGGCAGCCGGGAGAACTCCGGGGTGAACGGCACCACGCAGAGCACGTCGACGCCGAGCGCCTCGATCAGCTCCGCCTTGCGGGCCGGCTCGGTGAGCACCGCCGGGTGCGAGCCGGGACGGACCACCTCGGCCGGGTGCGGGTCGAAGGTGACCACCACCGACTTCACACCCAGCTCCCGGGCCCGGGCCACGGCGTGCCCGATGGTCGCCTGGTGCCCCCGGTGCACCCCGTCGAAGACGCCGATGGTGACGACCGACCGCCCCCAGCCTCCGGGCGCCGCGTCGTACCCCCGCCACCGCTGCATGCTGCTCCTGCTTCCTTTCACCGCTCACCCCTGTGCAGGGATGGGCGTGGTTGGATGATTCGCTCTCCGCCGTCGTTAGCCCGGCTAGAGTCCTGGATCGGCAGTCTGATCCGATGGCGATCGGCCCGTGCCCGCAAGATTCCCTTCACCCGCTTATGGGGGGTGTGGAGGGTGATGTCGGGGTCACCGTGTCTTCGCAGGACGTTGATCGCGGCGGCATGGTCCGCCTGCCACACGACCCCGCAACCGGTGCAGTGAAGCCGATCCCCGTCACGGTGGCCGAGGCCGCCGCATCGAGGACAAACTTGTGACGTGTAGGCGGCGTTTACCAGCACGAACGCAGAACCTCTGCGCTCCGACACATTCTCCAGCGCTTCGGCGGTGACACCCTTCGTCCATGCAGCGAGGCGCCGGCTCATGTTCTTGCCAAGCTTCTTGCGCCCGGCGAAAGTCTGGGTGAGGTCTTCGGCCACGACGAGGTTGGCCTTGTCGACCACGCTGTGGGCGGCTGTGAAGATCTCCGTCCGAATCTGGGCACGCCGCCGGGTAGCCTGTCGGTCCCGCTTTGCCGTGCCGAGGTTGTTCGCCTTGATGCGGGCGGCTTTGGCGTGCTTGCCACGCTGAGTGGCGTTGTTAGCGATCGAGCGAAGTTTCGCACGACGCCGGTTGCGCTGCGTCAGTCGGTCCGACGCGGCGGTCAGCAGCGCGCCTAGGTTGGCACCGTGGTGGTCGCCGTCGGAATCGGTGAGCGCTTCGGTGTAGCCCTTGTCGACACCAATTTTCCGGTCACCGCACGGTCGCCGCGACGACGGCATGTCCGCGGCGTCGTACTGGTAATGGACCTCGACGCGGCCGCCACGCAGGATCAGACGCAGCGTTCCCGACGGAGCGACTGTCGTGGACAGCGGAACCATGACCGGCTTGCGCGGTTCAAGGCCCGGGACGGCAAGCCACACGTTCCCGCCGTCGGTCAGGGTGTAGGTGCGCGCCTTATCGGCACGCACGATGATCTGGTCGTGGGTGTGGTTCTTGCCCCGCCGCCAGCGCCTACGCATCAGCCGGGACAGGTAGGCGTCCTCGGCCCACCGGTCGGCCTTCAGCAGGGCGAACAACCGCTTCCGCTCGACCGGATCAACCGTCCGTCGGGCGACCGTGCGACGAACGTCAGCCTTCGCGGCCTCGCGGTTCGCGGCGATGTCGGCCATCGCATCACGAAGGGTCTCCTTCCACGCGTTCGCCGGCACCCCGAACCGCCATGCGGCGCCGTCGGCCAGCCACCGATCGCGGACCTGCCGGTCCCGCAACGCCGCTCCGGCGACGGAGCCGAATCGCTGCCACACCACGGACCTGACCCGGCCAAGGCGCCGCGCCTGCTCTAGCAGAGCAACATACTTGCCCGGGTTGAGGCGAGCCGAGTAGGCGATGCGGGTGACCTTCACCGGCCACCGCCTGGCAACTCGTCTTTCAGGGCCCTCTCGAAGCGACGCAGACCGCGAAGGCGGCACGAGAAGGTGTGCACGATCGAAAGTAGATCCTCAACAAGCTCCTGCTGCGGCGATAACGACTCCTGGTTCGCCGCGATGATCTCGCAGTCGTTGCGGTTCGCGACATGCTCCAGGAAGTCGACCCCGAACCTGGCCAGTCGGTCTCGGTGCGCTACCACGATCGTGCTGACTTCGCCACGGTCCACGGCGTCCATGAGCGCGAGGAGCTTCTTGCGGCGCAGGTTCATGCCGCCGCCGATCTCGGACACCCACTCGTCGACCGCAAGTCCACGGGCGAGGCAGAACTGCTCCATGGCTGCGACCTGCGCGGCGAGATCATTCTTCTGACCTGGTGACGACACCCGGCAGTAGACGACGGTCCGACGGGCCTGTTCGGCGAAGTTGGGTCGGAGGACCTTCCGAACGTCGCTTTCGTCGAAGTACCGCTGCCCGGATGGGGTGCGTTTGCCTACGAGGCGCCCCTCGGACTCCCAGCGGCGCACAGTGCTCGTCGACCGCCCGATACGCTCCGCGAACTCTCCTATCCGATAGATCTTGCCCACATCAGCGAACTATACGCAACAGTAGACAAGAACTTCCCCACTGATCGGCCCCTCCTCCGCCGGGCGCAGGCTGAGCGACCTGGGGGCTCACCCTCCGGACCTCGCCCCGCCGTCAGGCCGGCGCGAGCACGATCTCCGCGCGGGCCCGACCGTCCCGCTCGCTGACGATAGCGATCAACGTGCCGGCCGGGTCGAAGACCGCGTAGGGGCCGGCGATCCCGACCGGGTCGAGCGGCCCGCCGTGGGAGAGCACCTTCGCCTCGTCCGCGCCGGCGTCGCGGCGCGGGAAGAACCGGTCGGCCGCCGCGGCCAGCGGCAGGTTGACCACCTCGGGCGCGCGCTGCTCCAGCTCGTCGAGGGTGGCGGCCTCGGCGAGGGTGAAACCGCCCACCGCGGTACGCCGCAGCGCGGTCAGGTGGCCACCGACCCCGAGCGCCAGCCCGGCGTCCCGGGCGATGGCCCGGATGTACGTCCCGGACGAGCAGTCCACGGCCACGTCCACGTCCACCACGTCGCCCGCACGGCGGATCGCCAGCACGTCGAGCCGGGACACGGTGACCCGGCGGGCTGGCAGCTCGACGCTCTCCCCCTCGCGCACCCGCTTGTACGCCCGCTGCCCGTCGATCTTGATGGCACTCACCGCGCTCGGCACCTGGTCGATCTCGCCGGTCAGCGCGGCCAGCGCGGCCCGGATCGCGTCGTCGGTGACCCGGCCGGCCGGGGTGGTGGCGATCACGTCGCCCTCGGCGTCGTCGGTGACGGTGGCCTGGCCGAGCCGGATGGTGCCGGTGTAGCCCTTGCCCGCGCCGATCACGTACGTCAGCAGCCGGGTGGCCCGGCCCACCCCGATCACCAGCACCCCGGTGGCCATCGGGTCGAGCGTGCCGCCGTGGCCCACCCGGCGGGTCCGGGCCAGCCGGCGGATCCGCGCCACCACGTCGTGCGACGTCATGCCGCCAGGCTTGTCGACCACGATCAGACCGTCTGTGCTCACGACCCCCAAGCCTGCCAGACGGCACCCGACCGGCCCGCGCCGCCGTACCCGGTGCGGATTGCCGACCAGCGGCTCAGCGCACCGCGCCGACCACGGCCCAGCCGCCGGAGCGCAGCCGCAGCAGCAGGGCGGCCAGTCGGAGCACGATGAACAGGGTCAGCCCGGCCCAGATCCCGCCCAGCCCGAGATCCAGGCCGTACGCCAGCCAGATCGCCGGCAGGAACCCGCCGAGCGCCGACACCACGGTGAGGTTGCGCAGGTAGCGCACGTCCCCGGCGCCGATCAGCACGCCGTCGAGGGCGAAGACCACCCCGGCCAGCGGCTGCATCGCGACGAACCACGGCCAGGCCACCATGGCCTGCTCGCGTACCTGCGGATCGGAGCTGAACCAGCCGGGAACCACGCCCGCTCCGGCGGCGATCAGCACCGCGAACACCACCCCGCAGGCCCCGCCGAGCAGCGCGACCCGGCGGGCCAGCGCGCGGGCGCCGACCGCGTCGCCGGCCCCGAGGGCGGCGCCGACCAGCGACTGGGCGGCGATGGCCAGCGCGTCGAGCACCAGCGCGGTGAAGAACCACAGTTGCAGGGCGATCTGGTGCGCGCCGACCGACGCGGCGCCGAACCGGGCGGCGACCGCCGTGGCGGACAGGAAGCTGGCCTGGAACGCCACGCCCCGGATCAGCAGGTCGCGGCTGAGCACCAGCTGGTGCCGGATCAGCCGCGGCCGGGGCCGCAGGGCGATCCGCTCGCCGACCAGCGCGGCGGCGAACAGCCCGCCGGAGATGGTCTGGGCGATCGCGTTGGCCACCGCCGAGCCGGCCAGGCCGAGCCCCACCGGATAGACCAGCACCGGGCAGAGCACCGCCGAGAGCAGGTTGGGGCCGAGCACGAACCACAGCGGCCGGCGGGTGTCCTGGATGCCGCGCAGCCAGCCGTTGCCGGCCGCGGCGAGCAGCAGGCCGGGGGCGCCGAGCGCCGCGATCCGCAGCCACTGCGCCGCGGCGTCGGCCACCTCGCCGGTGCCCCCGGCGAGGGTACGCGCCAGCGCGCCCCCGCCGAGCTGCATGCCGACCGCGACCAGCAGCCCGACGCCGAGCGCCAGCCAGGACGCCTGCACCCCCTCGGCCACCGCCGCGGCCCGGTCGCCGGCCCCGAACCGTCGCGCCGAACGACCCGTGGTGCCGTACGCGACCACGGTGCCGAGCCAGGCGGTGAGGGTCATCACGGTGCCGCCGACGGCGAGCGCGGCCAGCGGCACCCGGCCGAGGTGCCCCACCACGGCGGTGTCGACCAGCACGTAGAGCGGTTCCGCGGCCAACACGACGAGGGCCGGCAGGGCGAGCGCGGCGATCCGGCGGGGTGACGCCGACCGCGTCGCGGTGAGGGTGTCCTGGCTCATCGCCGCCGATCCTGACATGGCAGGGGTAAGGAGTGCAAGGGGCACGATCACTTACCGGCGCGGAGGTGGACGACGGTCACGGCACCGAGCAGCAGCGCTCCCCCGACGAACGCCGACGCGGGCATCGTCTCGCCGATGAGCCATCCGGCGAGCAGCACCGCGGTGAGCGGCTCCACCAGGGTCGCCAGCGCGGCGCTGCCACCGGTGGTGGTGCGCAGCCCGGCGTAGAACAGCACGTACGCCAGCGCGGTGGTGACCACCCCGAGGTAGACCAGCAGGCCGACGGGCACGGCCCGGGCCGGGACGTCGAGCCCGTCGAGCACCGCGACCGGCGCCAGCACCAGGGCGCCGACCACGGCGGACACCGTGGTGAGCGTCAGCGCGGCGACCCGCTGCGCGGCGTGCCGGCTCAGCACGGTGCTGGCGGCGTAGCCGACGCCGGAGCCGAACGCGGCGAGCAGGCCGAGCAGCGGTCGCGGCGCGTCGGCGCTCGGCTGCCCGGCCGACACCGTGATGAGCACGAGGCCGACCAGGCCGGTCACCAGGGCGCCCAGCAGGCCGCGCTCGGGCAGCCGCCGGGCGCGCAGCGTCTCCCAGCCGAAGACGAGGACGGGGGCGACCCCCAGGCTGACCAGGGTGGCCACGCCGACCCCGCCCGCCGCCACGGCGACGAAGTACAGCGCCTGGTAGGCGCCGAGGCCGACCCCGACCAGGACCGGGACCACCGGCGCCGACCGCAGCGCGGCCAGCATCGGGCCCAGCCGGCCGGCCAGCAGCGCGACGAGCACCACCGCGCCGATGGCCAGCCGGTAGAAGCCGATGCCGGTCGGCGTCAGCGCGGTGGACTGACGCAGCAGTTGAACGGCGACCCCGGTGGTGCCCCACAGGGCGGCGGCACCGGTGATGGACAGCAGGCCGACCCGCAGATCGGCCGAGGACGCCGGGCGTCGGCGAGCGGTGGGCAGGGTTGGCAGGGACGGAGAACGAAAGGATCGGGACATGCGTGCGCTCCAGGAGGATCGAGCCGCGGACAGATCGACATCTGTCGGAGCGCAGGCACGACGAGCAGAACCGTGGACCCCTCAGCGGGACGCGGCGGGAAACCCGTCACCCGGGCAGGCAGCCGTACGGGACCGGCGGTCACCCCACGGACGGGGGGACGCACACCGGCGGCGTGGCGCTCCGATCAGGAGCGCGGTGGGGGCAGCAGGCCCGGACGGCACGACATACCGGGGACACTAACGCACGCCTGCCGGCGCGATCATCCGTACCTCCCGCATGGCGGACACCGGCGGCCGGGCCCGGGCGGCGGCGACCCGGACGTGGAGCGGCGGCCGCCCGGAGGTGGCGGCGGTTCCGACGCGGGGCAGCGGATCGGGTCTCATCCCGGGGGTAGTGCGGCGAGCCAGCCGCGCACCTCGGCGCGGCTGCGGAGCCGGACCACCGGCAGCTCGGGCGCCCAGGCCCGCACGCCGCGCAGCAGCCGGGGGCGGGAGTCGAGGTGGATCAGCGGAAGGTCGAGCCGCCGCGCGACCTCGCGGGCGAGGGTGCTCTTGCCGGCACCCGGGCTACCGGCGACGAGGATGCGGTGCACCCGTGGACGGTAGCCACGCAGGCGCCCGGGCGGGAAGCACGACCGGGTGGCCGAGGGCCTGACCGGCCGGCGCCGAAGCTCACGGTGCCCGGCGGCCGGGCGGGCTGGGCGGCACCGGTCACGATGCCGGTGGGCCAGGTGGGGCGGTGACGTCGTCGGCGTGCGACGTCGGCGGCGTCACCGCCGGTCGGTCAGCGTCACTGACGGGTGTCCATCGACGTCTGCAGCGCGCGGCGCATCTGCTCGCGGGCCTCGTCGGTGGTCTCGGGCTTGGGCTTGTTCGGCATGGTGGTGATCCCCTTCCAGGGTGCGAGCCACCGACGGACGGCAGCTCTCACGGGCGGTCGTGCTGAGCGCCCGGCCAGCGGTCCGGGGTCACCGAAGCGGCTGGTGGGGCAGCGTGAGCCCGGGTCGGTCGACCCTGGAGGGAGGCGGCGCCGGGTGTGGCCCCACCGCCCACGGCCGCCGCCACGCCCGGCGCCGGCCGTTTCCCAAGCTATCGTTCAGGTCCACATGCTGCCCAAGGTTCCCGCCATTCGGACCTGATCAGGTCAGCGGGCCAGGAAGTGCCAGCCCAGCCACCACCAGAAGCCGAAGAGCCCGATCCGGCCGACCGGCACCGAGCCCACCTCGTACCGCATCACGTACGCGCACACCTCGCCCAGCGTGGGGATGCGCGAGCCCTCCCGGCGGGCGAGCCACTCGACGGCGGCGAAGAGCAGCAGCGCGATCAGGAAGCCCGCGATGGCCAGGGTCCGCATCATCGCCGCACCAGCCCCCAGAACGCGGAGAGCCAGACCAGCCAGCCCGCCGAGCGGACCAGTTGGTCCTCCAGCAGCGGGTCGGCCAACCGGGAGAAGGTGGGGAACTCGTCACCCGCGGCGAGCACGAAGGTGGCCCCCTCGAAGACGCCGAAGACCACCACCGGCAGGGTCCACCAGATCGCCCCGGAACCGAGCCGGAACGGTGCCGGCCGCCGGGGCACCCGGTTGCTCAGGCCCAGCCAGATCAGCACGCCGCCGGTGCCGAGGGTGTACAGATTCGCCTCCGTCGAGAAGGACGGGAACCGACCGCCGACCAGGGAGAGGCAGACCAGCACCGGGACGGCCACGGCGGGCCGGTCCCAGGCGCGGGGCGCGTCGACGGTGAGGTCGTGGGGCTGCTCCATCCCGCAATTCTCCCCGCCGTCACCAAACGCGGAAAGGTCAACACTCCCCGGAGCTGTCCCTGATCTATCCGCTCGCCACGCGCACCGGACACGCCGCCCGTGTTGATCGCGCCGCACGCGCCGCCTTCGTCGGCCACCGCACGCACCGCCCGTGTCTGGTCAGCGGGCGCGCGCCAGCCACGACACCGCACCCACGCTCCGCCGGCCGCGCCGCACGCGCCGGACCGCGCCGCCGTCAGGCGTTGGTCGGCTTCAGCAGCGCGCCGGGCAGTTCGGCCCGGATCCCGTCGACCACCTCGTCCACGGTCCCCCGGCCGGTGAAGCCGGCGGCGAACCGGTGCCCGCCGCCGCCGAGGGCAACAGCCACCCGGCTCACGTCGACCGCGCCCTTGCTGCGCAGCGACACCGCCCACTCGCCGGTGGTGGTCTGCTTGACCACGCAGCTCACGTCGGCCTCGGCCGTACACCGGACCGAGTCGATGAGCGCCTCCAGCACGTACGGCCGCTGGTCGTGCCGGGCCAGGTCGTCCTGGGTGGCGTAGGTCCAGACCAGACCGTGCCCGCCGGCCGCGGCCGGCTCCAGCCGGGCCCGGCCGAGCACCTCGCCGAAGAGCCGGACGGCGCCGAAGGGCCGGGTGTCGAAGACCCGCCGGGAGATGTCCCCGGGGCGGATGCCGGTGGCCAGCAGCCGGGCCGCCATCTGGTGCACCGCCGGGGTGGTGGCCTCGAACCGGAACGAGCCGGTGTCGGTGGTCAGCGCCACGTAGAGGCACTCGGCGATGCCGGCGTCCAGCGGCACGTCCAGCCGGGCCAGCAGTTCCTCGGCGACCACCGAGGTGGCCGCGGCCCGGGGGTCCACCAGGTTGACGTCGCCGAAGCCGGTGTTGGACGCGTGGTGGTCGAGCACCACCGCCGCGCCCGCGCCGGTCAGCCGGTCGGCCAGCTCGCCGAGGCGCGACTCGCTCGCCGCGTCGAAGCAGACCACCAGCTCCGGGTCCGGGTACGCCTCGGTGGCCGGCACCAGCAGGTCGAGCCCGGGCAGCCCGCGGAACGGCTCGGGCACCTCCGGCGGGCCGGGGAACGTCGCCTGCAACCGGCGTACGCCGAGCCGGCGCAGCCCGAGGCCGAAGCCGAGCATGCTGCCGAGCGCGTCGCCGTCCGGGTTGACGTGGCAGATCAGCAGCACCCGGGCGTCGGCCGGTAGCTGTCGTACGGCCGCCACGGCCGCCGTCCAGTCGGCCTCGGTGGGCCCGGCGTCGGCCGGAGGCGCCGCCGTGACGACGGCGCTGCCGGGCTGGCTGGCGGCGTCGGTCACCGCCGGTCCCCGCCCCGGGGCGGGGTCTCGTCCTCGGCGTCCTCGCCAACGGCGTCGGCGTCCTCGGACTCCTCCTCCAGCCGGTACGGCTGGGCCTCGCCCGCGTACTCGGCCCGGGCGGCCAGCCGCTGCACCTCGGCGTCGGCGTTGCGGGCCGCCGCGAGCAGGTCGTCGATGTGCTTGACCTGGTCCTGCACGTCGTCGAGGACGAACGTCAGGGTCGGCGAGTGCCGCAGCCCGAGCGCCTTGCCCACCGTGCTGCGCAGCATGCCCTTGGCGCTCTCCAGCGCGGCGGCGGTGCTGGACTGGGCCGCGGCGTCACCGAGCACGGTGTAGAAGACCGTGGCGTCGCGCAGGTCGGCGGTGATCCGGGCGTCGGTGATGGTGATCATCCCGAGCCGCGGGTCCTTGATCTGGCTCCGCACCACCGACGCGACCAGTTCGCGAATGCGCTCCGCGTGCCGGCGTACCCTGGCCGGATCCGTCATCTCCGCCACCTCCACGGCGTCCCGCTCCCGGCCGGGCGACGACGCCCGTGGCGCCGCCGGAGCCGACCGGCCAACATCTCGAACACTACCCGCGCGGCCCGGACCGCCGCGCGGCACCGGGTGGCCCGAGCCGGCACCCGCCGGGGTCAGTCCTCCGCGCCGTAGAGCCGGCGGCGCACCGACAGCAGCTCGGTCTCGGGACGACCGGCGACCAGCCGCTCGCAGGAGTCGAGCACCTCGCGGACGTGGGCCGCCTCGGCGGCCACCACGGCCACCCCGATCTGCGCCCGACCGTGCAGGTCGAGCGCGCCCACCTCGGCGGCGGACACCTCGAAGCGGCGCAGCGCCGCGACGATCGGGCGTACGTATGATCTCTTGGCCTTGAGCGACCGGGAGTCGCCCGGCAGCAGCAGGTCGAAGACCGCGGTTCCGGTGAACATCGCCCCGGACGATACCGGGACGTACCCCCACATGATCAAGGGGTTTACGCCTTCCGGCGTAAACCCCTTGATCAGTGCGTCACCTCGGGATCAGGCGCGCGGCTTCTCCCGCATCTCGAAGGTCTCGATGATGTCGCCGACCTGGACGTTGTTGTAGCCACCCAGAGTCAGACCACACTCGAAGCCCTCGCGGACCTCCGTCGCGTCGTCCTTGAACCGCTTGAGCGAGTTGATCGTGAGGTTGTCCGCCACGACCGACCCGTCCCGCAGCAGCCGCGCCTTGGCGTTGCGGCGGATGAGACCGGAGCGGACGATGCAACCGGCGATGTTGCCGATCTTGGACGAGCGGAACACGTCGCGGATCTCCGCGCTGCCCAGCTCGACCTCCTCGTACTCCGGCTTGAGCAGGCCCTTGAGCGCCGCGTCGATCTCCTCGATGGCCTGGTAGATGACCGTGTAGTACCGGATCTCCACGCCCTCGCGGTCGGCGATCTCGCGGACCTTGTTGGCCGCCCGGACGTTGAAGCCGATGATCGTGACCGCCTCGGACGAGGCGCTCGCGAGCATGACGTCGCTCTCGGTGATCGCGCCGACGCCCCGGTGGATGATCCTGAGCTGGACCTCCTCGGGGATGTCGAGGTTGAACAGCGCGTCCTCGAGCGCCTCCACCGAACCGGAGACGTCGCCCTTGAGCACCAGGTTGAGCGAGGTCTTCTCGCCCTCCTTGAGCTGCTCCATGAGCGTCTCGAGGGTGGCCCGGCCCCGGGAGTTGGCGAATGCCGCCGCCCGCCGCCGTGCCTGCCGCTGCTCGGCGATCTGCCGCACCGTGCGGTCGTCCTCGGCCGCCAGGAACGTGTCGCCGGCACCGGGCACCGCGGTCAGACCGAGCACCAGCACCGGACGCGCCGGCCCGGCCTCGGCGACCTGGTTGCCGTTCTCGTCGAGCATCGCGCGGACCCGGCCGTGCGCCCCGCCGGCGACGATCGAGTCGCCCGCCCGCAGGGTGCCCTTCTGCACCAGCACCGTCGCCACCGCACCGCGGCCCTTGTCCAGGTGCGCCTCGATGGCCACACCCTGCGCCGGCCCGTCGATCGGAGCGGTCAGCTCCAGCGACGCGTCGGCGGTCAGCAGGACGGCCTCGAGCAGGTCGTCGATGCCGATGCCCGGCTTGGCGGCCACGTTGACGAACATCGTGTCGCCGCCGTACTCCTCGGCGACCAGGCCGTACTCGGTCAGCTGCTGGCGGACCTTGTCCGGGTTCGCCTCCGGCTTGTCGACCTTGTTGACCGCCACCACGATCGGCACGTCGGCCGCCTTGGCGTGGTTGAGCGCCTCGATCGTCTGCGGCATCACGCCGTCGTCGGCCGCGACCACCAGGATCACGATGTCGGTGACCTGGGCACCACGGGCACGCATGGCGGTGAACGCCTCGTGACCCGGGGTGTCGATGAAGGTGATCGCCCGGTCCTCGCCCTCGTGCGGGACGTGGACCTGGTAGGCGCCGATGTGCTGGGTGATGCCACCCGCCTCGCCGGCCACCACGTTCGCCTTGCGGATCGCGTCGAGCAGCTTGGTCTTACCGTGGTCGACGTGACCCATGACGGTCACCACCGGCGGCCGGCTGACCAGGCGGTCCTCGTCGACCTCGGCGTCGAGGTCGATGTTGAACTGCGCGAGCAGCTCGCGGTCCTCGTCCTCCGGGCTGACGATCTGCACGTTGAAGCCGAGGTGCTCACCCAGCAGCAGCAGGGTGTCGTCGGAGCACGACTGGGTCGCGGTGACCATCTCGCCCAGGTTGAACATCTCCTGGACCAGCGAACCCGGATTGGCGTTGATCTTGTCGGCGAAGTCCGACAGCGAGGCGCCACGGGAGAGCCGGACGACCTGACCCTGACCCCGGGGAGCACCCGAGCTCATGGTCGGGGCCGACAGGTTGTCGAACTCCTGTCTGCGCTGCTTCTTGGACTTGCGACCGCGGGTCGGCTTGCCGCCCGGACGCCCGAAGGCACCCGCGGCGCCGCCGCCACGGCCACGACCGCCACCACCGGGACGACCCGCGCCACCGGCCGGAGCGCCGGGGCGGAAGCCACCACCGGCACCGCCGCCGGGGCCACCGCGGTAACCGCCGCCACCGCCGGCGCCACCGCCACCGGGGCCGCCACGGTAACCGCCGCCGCCGCCACCGCCACCGGGGCCGCCGCGGAAACCACCGCCGCCACCGGGACGACCGGCACCGCCGCCGGGCCGACCCGCGCCGGGGCCGCCGGGGCGACCGGGACGCTGGCTCGGCATGGAGGCCGGGCTGGGCCGGGGCGGCATGGACGCCGGGCTCGGCCGCGGCGGCATCCCGGCCGGGCTCGGCCGCGGACCACCCGCACCGGCGGCCGGCGGCCGCTGCTGCTGGCCGCCCTGGATACCGAACGGGTTGTTACCGGCGCCACGCGCCGGCGGACGACCGCCCGGACGGCCACCCGGACCCTGGGCCGGGCCGGGACGACCAGCGGTCGCCGGACCCGGACGGGGCGGGATCGCGTTCGGACCCGGTCGCGGACCGGGCCGGGGACCACCCTCGGCCGGGGGCTCCCGGCGGACGTTCTCGCGCTGCTGCTGGCGGGCGGCCTGCGCGGCCTTGACCGCGGCCTCCTGCTCAGCCTTCAGCGCGGCGGCACGCGCCTCGGCGGCCGCCACCTCGATGTCGTGGGCACTCGCCGGCTTGGCGACCGGAGCCGCCGGCTGCGGCGGACCGGGCACCGGCCCCTTCGGCTTCGGACCGGGCGCCGCCGGCCGCCGGGGCGGCGTCGGCTTCGCGGTGATCCGGGGCTCGCCGGGGGTCGGCGCCGGAGACGGCGCCGGAGCCGGGGACGGCGCGGCCGCCGGCGAGGCGGCCGGGGCCGGCGCGCCGGCGGAAGCGACGAATGCGCTGCGCAGCCGTCGGGCGACGGGCGCCTCGACGGTGCTCGACGCGGACTTGACGAACTCGCCCATCTCCTTGAGCTTGGCGAGAACGGTCTTGCTTTCGACCCCGAGCTCCTTAGCAAGCTCGTGTACGCGGGCCTTACCTGCCACTGCACTCCTCACTCCGAGGTCGTGCGGGCAGCACCCGCAGCGACCTCACTCGTGCACTTGAAGCCTGGTCATTTCTGCGACTTCATCGTGTGCTCATGTCGGTCGTCCTACCTTGCTAGCGACCCTCGTCCGGTCGGGTTGACCGGACGTAGTGGTTGGCGCATCGACGTGCTCCGCCAGCGCACCGTGGTCGAGGACCCCGGTGATGCGCAGCGCACGCCCGAAGGCGCGACGCCGCACCGCCAGCGCGAAGCAGGCCGGATCCGGGTGCATGTTCGCTCCCCGACCCGGCAGTCTGCGGGCCGGATCGGGCCGGAGGCTGTAGCCAGCCTCGTCGCCGACCGCGACGATCCGCAGCAATTCGCTGGCCGGCGCACGTCGCCGGCAACCCACACAGGTGCGCTCCGGCAGCGCGCGTCGTACCACTGGCGAAAGTCTACCCCTAGCTGCTCGAGATCGCGCCGCCCGGCTCCGGTACGTGATCAGCTTCGCCGCGGCCCGGTGCGGCCGCCTGCTCCGCGTCGGAACGGATGTCGATCCGCCAACCGGTCAGTCGGGCCGCGAGCCGGGCATTCTGCCCCTCCCGGCCGATCGCGAGCGACAGCTGGAAGTCCGGGACGGTGACCCGGGCGGTCCGGCTGGCCAGGTCGACCACCTCGACGCGTAGCGCCTTGGCCGGCGACAACGCGTTGCCCACGAAGGTCGCCGGGTCGTCCGACCAGTCGATGATGTCGATCTTCTCGCCGTGCAGCTCGCTCATCACCGCGCGGACCCGCTGCCCCATCGGGCCGATGCAGGCCCCCTTGGCGTTCACCCCGGGGGCGGTCGAGCGGACCGCGATCTTCGTACGGTGACCTGCCTCACGTGCGATCGCCGCGATGTCGACGGTGCCGTCGGCGATCTCCGGGACCTCCAGCGCGAAGAGCTTCTTCACCAGGGCCGGGTGCGAACGGGACAGCGTGATCTGCGGACCGCGCATCCCCTTGGCCACGTGCACCACCACGCAGCGGATCCGCTCGCCGTGCGCGTACCGCTCGCCGGGCACCTGCTCGGACTGCGGCAGGACGCCCTCCAGCTTGCCCAGGTCGACGCTGACGATGCCCTTCTCGGCCCGCGCCTCGTGCGCCTGCACCACGCCGGTGACCAGGTCGCCGTCGCGCCCGACGTACTCGCCGAAGTGCACCTCGTCGGTGGCCTCCCGCAGCCGCTGGAGGATCACCTGCTTGGCCGTCATGGCGGCGATCCGGCCGAAGTCGTGCGGGGTGTCGTCCCACTCCCGCGCCACACCGCCCTCGTCGTCCAGTTCCTGGGCGTACACCAGGGCGGCGCCGGTCTTCCGGTCGATCTCCACCCGGGCGTGCGGCTCCGCGCCCTCGGTGTGCCGGTAGGCGGTCAGCAGCGCGGTCTCGATCGCCGCGAGGATCGTGTCGAACGGGATCTCCCGCTCGCGCTCCAGTGCGCGCAGCGCCGCGAGGTCGATGTTCACCTCTCCTCGTCCTCCACATCATCGTCGTCGTCGAAGTCGTCTGTCCCGTCGAGCCCGTCGGTCTCCTCGACCTCGTCGAGGCGGGTGAACTCGACCTGCACCCGGCCCGGGCCGAGGTCGGCGTAGGCCCACTCCGCGCGGCCGGCGTCGGTCTCCAGCACCACGCGCTCGTCGTCGGCAGCGACCACCCGGCCGGTGACCTGCCGGTCACCGGCGGGACGCTCGCCGCGCTGCCCGGGCAGCCCGCCCCGGGCGGTCACCTTCACCAGCCGGCCCACGTTGCGCCGCCAGTGCCGCGGCTGGGTCAGCGGCCGGTCCACCCC
Organism: Micromonospora echinaurantiaca; assembly: GCF_900090235.1. Classification (NCBI taxonomy): domain Bacteria; kingdom Bacillati; phylum Actinomycetota; class Actinomycetes; order Micromonosporales; family Micromonosporaceae; genus Micromonospora; species Micromonospora echinaurantiaca. Next base: position 4,794,299 of record NZ_LT607750.1, read on the forward strand.
GGGTGAGCTGACCTCCAGCTGGTACTCGCCGGCGACCAGGTCGCCGCCGGACTCCTCCGCGGCGTCCAGCGCCGCCGAGACGGCCCGGGAGACGTCGGCGACGGCGTCCAGGTTGATCCCGCCGTCGGCGTCGACGATCACCCGCACCACGTGCCGCCGGCCGGCCCGGGAGACGGTGAGTTCCTCCAGGTCGTAGCCGGCCGCGCCGACCACCGGCTCGATGACCTCGCGCAACCGGGCACGCCGGGCGGCCAGGTCACCTCGGGGGGCGCCGGCGCGCTCGACGCCACGCGGGCCGTCGGCCCGGCGGGGTCGTCCCGTCGGCCCCGTCGACCTGGTGGCTCGGCCACGCTGCGTCATCTGGCGCACCCTTCTCCTGGAGCGGCGGCGGCGATCTGCCGCCATGCCGGCACGCCACCGGGGCGGATGCGCCGGTGGCTGCGCAGAGCGTAACGCGCCGACGCCGTCCCGGACCGGGCGGCGCACCGACGCCTCTGGCCCACGTACCGCCACGGATGGTGTTGACTTGTCCGGTGGCGACGGGCAGAACGACACAACACAGTCAGAGATCCGGGCATTCCCGGCGAACGGTGCTGCGGGCCGGTGCCGTGCTGGTCCTCGGTGGCGCGACCGCGGCGCTGACCGGCTGTGATCTTTTCGACCGCGACGACCCGGCCCCCGGGCCCGACCCGCTCGCGCCACTGGTCGACGAGTCGCTCCGGCTGGCCGCCGGCCTCCGGGCGGCCGCCGGCGCCCACCCGGCGCTGGCCGACCGGCTCACCCCGATCGCCGAGTCGCACCAGGCGCACGCGGCCGAACTCGCCCGGGTGATCGGCACGCCGCTGCCGTCGGCGCCCGCGCCGACCCCGTCCGATCCCGCCGCGGCCGACCCGGACGCCGCCCTCGCCGGGCTGCGCGAGGCCGAGCGCGCCGCCCGGGAGACCGCGACGAAGGCCTGCGCGGCGGCGCCGGCCGAGCGGGCCGCGCTGCTCGGCTCGATCGCCGCCGCCCGGGCCACCCACGTGGAGGCACTGAAGTGACGCAGCCGACCACCCCGGCCGGGCCGCCCGCCGCCCTGGCCGACGCGCTCACCGCCGAGTACGCGGCCATCTGGGCCTACGGCCCGATCGGGGTACGACTCAGCGGGGCCGCCCGGGCGGCCGCCCGGGACGCCGAGGCCGCCCACCGGCGCCGGCGGGACACCCTGGTGCTGCGGTTGAGCACCGGTGGCACGGTCCCGGCGGACCGGGCCGGCTACGCGCTGCCGTTCCCGGTGACCGACCGGGCCAGCGCGCTGCGGCTGGCGGTGGAGGTCGAGGAGCGGACCGCGGCGTTCTGGCGGGCGGCGCTGCCGCACACCACCGGCGCCGACCGGGACCAGGCGCTGGCCGCGCTGGTGGAGTACGCGCTGCGGGCCACCCGCTGGCGGCGCACCGCCGGGATCACCCCGCTGACCGTGCCGTTCCCGGGCCGACCTGGCTGAACCCGGGCCGCCGCGCGGTCGCCTCTCCGGTTGCGGGTGGCATACCAGGTATGCATACTCCGTTTCCATGTCCATCCGTCACGGGCTGCTCGCCCTGCTCGAACGCGGCCAGATGTACGGCTACCAGCTGCGCGCCGCGTTCGAGGAGTCGACCGGCTCGACCTGGCCGCTGAACATCGGGCAGGTCTACACCACCCTGTCCCGGCTGGAACGGGACGGGCTGGTCCGGTCGCTACCGGAGAGCGAGGCCGGGCAGCGTCCGTACGAGATCACCGACGCCGGGCGGGCGGACCTGACGCTGTGGTTCGCCACCCCGATCAGCCGGACCGACCGCCCCCGGGACGAACTGGCGATCAAGCTCGCCCTGGCGCTCACCACCCCCGGGGTGGACGTCCGGTCGGTGGTGCAGAACCAGCGCAGCGCGACCATGCGCACGCTGCAGGAGTTGACCCGGTTGAAGTACGCCAGCGACCGGCCCGAGGACCTGCCGTGGCGGCTGGTGCTGGACGCGATGGTGTTCCAGGCCGAGGCGGAGGTGCGCTGGCTGGACCACTGCGAGACCAGCCTGGTGCGATACCGGCCGCCGGCCGGCGGGCCGGCGGCGACCTCCGGGGCGGTGGACCGGACCGACGAGGAGGCGCGCCGGTGAGCACCGACGGCGGACCGGACGGCCCGCGCAGCGCGACCGACGAGGCCGTGCTCGACCTGCGCGACGTGCACCGCACCCACGGCACCGGACCGGCCGCCGTGCACGCCCTGCGCGGGGTGAGCCTGTCGGTGCGGCCGGGCGAGCTGGTCGCCGTGATGGGTCCATCCGGCTCGGGGAAGTCGACCCTGCTGGCCCTCGCCGGCGGGCTGGACAGCCCGACCGCCGGCGAGGTGCGGGTCGAGGGCCAGCCGCTGGGCGAGCTGGACCGGCGGCGGCTGGCGCAGCTGCGCCGGCGCCGGATCGGCTACATCTTCCAGGACCTCAACCTGCTCGGCAGCCTCACCGCGATGGAGAACGTGGCGCTGCCGCTCGAACTCGACGGCGCCGGCGTGCGGCGGGCCCGCCGGCTGGCCGCCGACGCGCTCGCCGAGGTGGGCCTGCCGGAGCTGGGTGACCGCTTCCCCGACCAGCTCTCCGGCGGCCAGCAGCAGCGGGTCGCGATCGCCCGGGCGCTGGTCGGCGAGCGCCGGCTGGTGCTGGCCGACGAGCCGACCGGCGCGCTCGACTCGCAGACCGGCGAGGCGGTGCTGCACCTGCTGCGCCGCCGGGTGGACGCCGGCGCGGCCGGGGTGCTGGTCACCCACGAGGCGCGGCACGCCGGCTGGGCCGACCGGGTGGTGTTCCTGCGCGACGGGGTGCTGGTCGACACCACCGCGCCGCTGGTCAGTGTCGAACAGCTGCTCAGCGGCAGCGGACGGTGAACCCGGACCGCGCCGCGCGGCTCGCCGGGGCGGTCGGGTCCTGGCGGGCGGCGCTGCGCATCGCCCGGCGGGAGGCCCGCCGGGCCCGGGGCCGCACCGCGCTGGTGCTCGCGATGATCACCCTGCCGGTGCTGGCGCTGACCTTCGCCGCCGCCAGCTACGACATGTCCGAGCTGACCCCCGCCGAGCGGGTCGGCCGCCAGCTCGGAACCGCCGACGCGGAGCTGCGCTGGGTGGCCCGCGGCCCGGTGGTGCAGAGCGCCTGGGGGGACGGCTGGAGCCACGAGGGCGAGCCGGTCCAGGCCGCGCCGGTCACCGCGGAGCAGGTCGGCAGGCTGCTCCCGGCCGGCAGCCGAGTCCTGGAGATACGCCGCTGGGCGCCGGTTCCGTTCCGGATCGACGACCGGGACGAGACGTTCTCCGGCCGGATCGTCGACCTCACCGATCCGCTCGGCGCGGGGCTGGCCCGGGTGCTCGCCGGCCGGCCACCCGGCGGAGCCGGTGAGATCGCGCTGAACCCGGCGGCGCTGCGCCGCCTGCAGGTCCGCCCCGGTGACACCGTCACCGTCGCCGACGGCTCGGCCAGCTACCGGGTCGTCGGCGTGGTCGAGTTCCCCGAGGAACTGCGCCCGGTGGCGGCGCTGCACCCGGCCGCCGCGCCCGGGCCGCTGACGGAGCCGGACAACACCTTCCTGGTCGACCTGCCCTCGGAGCTCGACGGCGACCTGGTCCGCCGGCTCAACGCGTACGGCGTCGTGGTGACCGGGCGTACCCCGGCGCCGGTCGCCCCGCCGGCCGGCGACGCCGTGTTCGTGCCGAGCCGCTCCCCGGCGCTCGACGTCGAGCAGATGAGCACCATGGTGCTGGTCGGCGGGCTCGGGCTGCTGGAGGTCGTGCTCCTGGTCGGGCCGGCCTTCGCGGTCGGCGTACGGCGTCGGCGGCGGGACCTCGCGCTGGTCGCGGTGGCCGGCGGGGACGCCGCCCAGCTCCGCCGGGTCGTGCTGGCCGACGGGGTGGTGCTGGGCGCCGTCGGGGCCGCCGCCGGGGTGGTGCTCGGCGTCGCGGTCGCGTTCGCCGGCCGGCCCCTGGTGGAGCAGTACCTGTTCGGGGCGCGCTTCGGCGGGTACCGCTGCTGGCCGGTGGCGCTGGTGGCGATCGCCGCGGTGGCGGTGCTGGCCGGGGTGCTCGCCGCCCTGGCGCCGGCCTGGACGGCGGCCCGGCAGGACGTGGTCGCCGGGCTGGCCGGGCGGCGCACGGCCCCGGCGCACCGGCGGCGGTGGCTGGCCGTCGGGCTGCTGTTGACGGCCGGGGGCGCCGCGGTGGCCGCCGCCGGAGCGGCCGGAAGCACGCCGAGCGTCACCCTCGCCGGGCTGGTCGTCGGCGAGCTGGGGCTGGTCTTCGCCACGCCGACGCTGGTGGGGCTGCTCGCCCGGCTCGGCCGGGCGCTGCCGCTGGCCCCGCGGATCGCGCTGCGCGACGCCAGCCGCAACCGGTCCTCCACCGCGCCGGCCATCTCCGCGGTGATGGCCGCGGTCGCCGGCAGCGTCGCCCTCGGCGTCTACCTGGCCAGCGACGAGGCCCGCGCCGACCGGATGTACGAGCCGACCGTCCCGTACGGCAACGTGGTGGTCAGCTCGCCCGACCCGGAGCGGGCGGCGGACGCCGGGACGCGGGCCCGGGTCGTCGCGGCGGCCCGCGCCCACCTCGGCGCCGACCACGTGGCGGCACTGACCACGGCGGACTGCCCGCCGGCGGTCGACTCCTGTTCGGTCACCCCGGTGCTGCCACCGGAGCGGACCTGCCCGTGGCCGCCCGGCGACGGCCTCTCCGCCGCCGAGCGCCGGCAGGCGCTGGCCGACGCCCGCTGCCGGGACGCGCCGGCCGACCAGTACGGCCAGTACTTCGAGGTCGTGGTGGACGACGGGACCGCGCTGCCGATCCTCACCGGCGCCGACCCGGCGGACGTGGCCGCCGCCACCGCCGTGCTGCGCGCCGGTGGGGCGGTGGTGACCGATCCGCGCTACCTGGTCGACGACCGGGTGCGGGTGCTGGTCAACCACTTCGGCGACGACCCGGACGCTCCGCCGCCGGCCGCCGCCGCGCTGCCCGGTCACGCGCTGCGCACCGGGACCGGCATCGACCGGCTGCTGCTCTCGGCGCCGGCGGCCGACCGGCTCGGTCTGGTCACCCGGCCCGTCGGCTGGGCGGTCGACGGGGTGGCGGACCAGCGCCGGCAGGACCGCTTCGTCGCCGCGCTGCGGCCGCTCGGCCTGCAGGTGGAGATCGAACGGGGCCGGCCGGACAGCGGGGCGCGTCCCCTGCTGCTCCTGCTGGCGGCGGCGTCCGGGGTGGTCACCGTGGGGGCCGCGGGCATCGCCACCGGGCTCGCGGCGGCCGAGGGCCGCCGGGACCTGTCCACCCTGGCGGCGGTCGGCGCCGGTCCGGGCGTACGCCGGCTGCTGTCGCTCTGCCAGGCCGGGGTGATCGCCGTGCTCGGTTCCACGCTCGGCATCGTCGCCGGGCTCGGCACCGCCCTGATCATCCTCACCGCCACCAACCGCCGGTACGCCTCGACCTGGCCGGTGTCGGAGCCGTACCCGATGGTGGTCCCGTGGACCGTCCTCGGCGTCCTGGTGCTGGTGCCGCTGGTCGCGATGCTCGGCGCGGGTCTGTTCACCCGGTCCCGGCTGCCGGTGGAGCGCCGGCTCGACTGAGCACCGGGTGCCGGTTCCGGGGTGCCGCGGACGGCCGCCGGCCGGCACACTGGACACCGTGCCCGTACTGGGATCCCTCACCCGCCGGGTCGGCCACCACCGCTGGTTCGGTGCCGCCGCCCGCCTGCTCGTCCCCGCCGACCGGTTGGTCGGGCGGCTCACCCGGGGGCGGGTGGTCGCCCTCGGCCTGATCCCGTCGCTGGTCATCACCACCACCGGTCGCCGCTCCGGCAAGCCCCGCAGCAACCCGCTGCTCTACGTGCCCGACGGCGACGCGTACGTGGTGGTCGGCTCGAACTGGGGCCAGGCGCACCAGCCCGGCTGGTCGCTGAACCTGCTCGCCGACCCGGCCGCCGAGGTGGCCGTCAAGGGCCGCCGGATCCCGGTGCACGCCGAGGTGGCCACCGGCGCCGAACGGGAGCGGCTCTGGCGGCTGCTGGTCACCGAGTGGCCGGCCTACCGGGCGTACGTCCAGCGGGCCGGCGGCCGGGAGATCCGCGTCTTCCGGCTGGTGCCCACCGGGCGCGGCGCACCCGCCACCCCGGCGGAGCCTGACTAGGGTGGACCCGGCGCCCGGCCGACGGGCGGCACTCCGCACGAGGCAGGGGTGATCGGCGTGGACGCGAGCACCGCGAACGCCGGGACGGACGGGTACCTGGGCGATCCACGGTGGCCGGTGGCCGAGCGGGTGGCCGACGCCGTCCGGCGGCGGTTCCCGGCCGACGTGCTGGCCGTGGCGGTGCACGGCCCGCTGGCCCACGGCGACGACGACGGCGGCGGGAACGGCGAACTCGGGCTGCTGGTGGTGACCTACCGGCCCGGCGCCGGGCCGCCGGCGGCCACCCGCCGGGTGGACGGCGTGCTGGTCGACCTGACCGTCGCCGGCGCGGAGGACTACCTGGCCCGGGCCCGCGCGATCACCTCGCTGTGGCCGCTGACCGCCGACCGGTTCGTCACCACCCGGCCGCTGCACGACCCGACCGGCTGGCTGCGCACGCTGCGCGACGAGCACCTGGGCCGGCTGGCCCGGGCCCGGCCCGCCGAGTTCAGCACCGCCGCCCGCCGGGCGTGGTACCGGGGCAGCGCGGCGCACGCCCGGGCCGCCCGGCTGGCCGAGTGGTACGAGACGGACCAGGCCCTGCTGATGCTCGGCGAGGCGCGGCTGGCGGCGGCGAGCGTGAGCGGCCTGCTCAGCCGCACCTACTTCCGGGATCCGGGTGACGCGGTGCGGCGAACCGGCCTGGCCGGCGCGGACATGACCGAGGTGGGCGCCGTGCTCGCCCGGCAGGCCGAGGAACTCGCCGCGCGCGGCCGCCCGGTCGACGGCACCGTCGACGACCTGCTCGACGGCTGACCAAGCGCCGCCCCTCCCCGCCCTCCGATCGCCACTCATTCACTGAATGAGTGGCCATCTGCGCGGGAATGGCCACTCATTCAGTGAACGTGCGCGCCGCCGCGGCGGGAAGGCGGGGTCAGCCGAGGCCGCCCTGGACGCCGATCAGGGCGCCGATCAGGTAGGTGGCCGCCGCGGCGGCGGCGCCCAGCAGCAGCTGGCGCAGGCCGCTGGACCACCAGGGCCGGTTGGTGAACCGGGCCACCACCGCGCCGGCCGCGAAGAGCCCGAGGCCACCCACCCCGAGCGCCAGCCAGAGGTTGGTGAAGCCGAACAGGTAGGTCAGCAGTGGCACCAGGGCGCCGACCGAGAAGAACAGGAACGACGAGATCGCCGCCGCCCACGGGCTGGGCTGGTCGTCGGGGTCGACGCCCAACTCCTCCCGGACGTGCACCCGCAGCGCCTCCTCCGGGTTGCGCCGGACCGCCTCGGCGACCTGCGTGGCGAGGTCGCGGGGCAGGCCCCGGGCCACCCAGGCGTCGGCCAGCTCGCGGGCCTCCGCCTCGGGGTGGCGTTCCAGTTCCCGCCGCTCCTTGGCCACCTCGGCGGCGACCTGCTCGTTGGCGGAGCGGACGCTGGTGTACTCGCCCAGCCCCATCGAGATGGCGCCGGCCACCAGGCCGGCGGTGCCGGTCAGCACGATGCTGCGCGGCGACACCCCGCCGCCGCCGACGCCGGCGATCAGGGCGATGTTGGTGACCAGGCCGTCCATCGCGCCGAACACGGCGGGACGCAGCCAGCCACCGGACACGTCCGCGTGGTGTGCCTCGCGCAGGGCGGCCGGGGTCTCGGTCACGGCAGGGTGAGGATCTCGTGGCCGTCCTCGGTCACCACGATGGTGTGCTCGAACTGGGCCGTCCACCTGCGGTCCTTGGTGACCACGGTCCAGCCGTCGTCCCACATGTCGTACTGGTGGGTGCCGAGGGTGATCATCGGCTCGATGGTGAAGGTCATCCCGGGCTCCATCACGTCGGTGGGGCGCGGGCTGTCGTAGTGCGGCACGTAGAGCCCGCTGTGGAAGGACTCCCCGATGCCGTGGCCGGTGAAGTCGCGGACCACGCCGTAGCCGAAGCGCTTCGCGTACGACTCGATGACCCGGCCGATCACGTTGATCTGCCGGCCCGGGGCGACCGCGCGGATGCCCCGCATCATCGCCTCGTGGGTCCGCTCGACCAGCAGCCGGGCCTCCTCGCTCACCTCGCCGACGCAGAAGGTGGCGTCGGTGTCGCCGTGCACCCCGTTGATGTACGCGGTGACGTCGACGTTGATGATGTCGCCGTCCTCCAGCACCGTCGAGTCCGGGATGCCGTGGCAGATGACCTCGTTCAGGCTGGTGCAGCAGGACTTCGGGAAGCCCTTGTAGCCCAGCGTCGACGGGTAGGCCCCGTGGTCGCAGAGGAACTCGTGCACCACCCGGTCGATCTCGTCCGTGGTCACGCCCGGCTTGCAGTGCTCCCCGGCGAGCTGGGTGGCCTGCGCGGCGAGCCGGCCGGCGATCCGCATCTTCTCGATGGTCTCCGGCGTCTGCACGTGCGAGCCACGCCACTCCTGCGGGCGCTTCTTGCCCACGTACTCCGGGCGGGGGATGTGGGCGGGCACCTGCCGCCACGGGGAGAGCGTGCCTGGGGTCAGCGGCGCACGGACGGTCATGGCGCAAGCCTATCGCCGCGGCCGTGGTGAGCAGCGCCACCGCCCACCCGGTGGGGACAGTTGCCCAGCCAGGCAGCCTGTGCCATCGTGTTCGCGTGGATCAAGGGGTCACTCCTCCCGTCTTCTCGGCCAGCGCGGAGATCGACGGTGATCACCTCCGCGTCGTGGTCGTCGGCGAGGTCGACATGGCCACCGCCGACACCATGCTGCAGACCGCGCTGCGCGAGCCGGCCGAGCGGATCACGCTCGACCTGCGCGCGGTGACCTTCTTCGACTCGGCGGCGATCCACGCGCTGGTGCGGCTCGCCCAGCAGTTCCCGGGCACGCTCACCGTGCTGCCGTCGCGGCAGGTCGACCGGGTGCTGGCGATCGCCGGCCTGAGCGACCAGAGCTGGCTGCACTCCGCCTGAACGCACCCGCCGGGTCCGCCCGGCTCAGTCCTGCAACCGCCGGCGCAGCGTCAGCTCCGTCCCGTCCGGGGTGCGGTCGACGGTCAGCTCGCCCAGCGCCCTGATCAGCGACAGCCCGCGTCCGCGGAAGCCGGCCCCGGTCGACTCCCGCCACCGGCCGCTGTCCCGGATGGTGGCCACCACCGTGCGGTCCTCGATGGTCACCTCGATCCCGATCATCGCCTCGGCCGGGTCGACCGGATGCTCGATGGCGTTGGCCGCCGCCTCCGAGACCGCCACCGTCAGGTCGAACAGGTCCGTCTCGCCGACCCGGTGGGCGACCAGGAAGTCCTCCAGCCGCTTGCGCAGCACGCTCAGCCGGGTCGGGTCGGCCGGCAGCCGCAACGCGAACCGGTTGAGTTCGGTGGCCTCCAACGCGAGCACCGCGACGTCGTCCCGGCGGGGCCGCCCGGCGACCCGCCGCACCACCGCGTCGACCAGGTCGGCCACGTGTTCGCCGCGTTCCGCCGCGTCCGCGCGCAGCCGGGCCAGCGCCTCGTCGATGCCGAGCCGCCGGTCCTCGACCAGGCCGTCGGTGTAGAGCAGGAGTCGGCTGCCGGCGGTCAGCTCCCCCTCCGCCGTGCGGTAGGAGGTGCCGGGGATGGCGCCCACGGGTGGCCCGAGTGCCCGGTCGTGCAGGAACGCCACCTGGTCCCCTCGGATCAGCAGCGGGGACGGGTGACCGGCGCTGGCGTACCGGAGCCGGCCGGTGCGGGGACTGAACCAGAGGCAGACCACGGTGGCGAACGAGCGCCCCTCGGTTGTGCCGACGAGCCGGTTGAGTCGGGTCAGCGACTCGCCGGGGTCGAAGCCCTCCAGCACGTACGCCCGCAGCGCGTTGCGCAGCTGGCCCATGGCCGCGGCCGCCCGGACCCCCTTGCCGACCACGTCGCCGATCACCAGGACGAGCTCGTCGTCGCCGAGCGCGACCACGTCGTACCAGTCGCCGCCGACCTCCACGTCGGCGGTGCCGGGCAGGTAGCGGCTGGCGACCACGGCGCCGGGCAGCTGCGGCAGCGAGCGGGGCAGCAGGCTGTGCTGCAACGTGCTGGCGATCCGGTGTTCGGCCTCGTAGAGCTGGGCGTTCTCCAGCCGCACGCCGACCAGCCGGGCCAGCTGGGTGAGCGCGGCCTCGTCGGTGTCCGCGCCGTCCCCGGGCGCGCGCCAGACCCGCAGCTCGCCGAGTTCCTCGCCGGTGGTGCCGGTGAGCGGCAGCGTGAACGAGGGCTCGGGCGGGGTGACGCCGCCCGCGTCCGCCTCGTAGCGGGTCCCGCCGGCCGACACCACCACCCGGGCCGCCTCGGCCAGGTTCAGCGCGTGCCCCGCGGCGACCTGGCACACCTCGGCGGTGGAGCGGGCGCCGTTCACCGCCACCGCCGCGTCGGCCAGCCCGCGCAGCCGCCGGATGATCTGCCCGCGCAGCTGCCCCAGTTCGACGTTGGTCCGGACCCGGGCGACCAGTTCCTGCCCGGAGAAGGGCTTGGTGAGGTAGTCGTCGGCACCGACCGACAGCCCGGCGACCTCCTCGGCCGGGCCGGCCCGGGCGGAGAGCAGCACGATCGGCACGTACCGGGTCCGCGGATCGGCGCGCAGCGCCGCGACCAGCCCGAAGCCGTCCAGCCGGGGCATCATCACGTCGGTCAGCACCAGGTCGAACGGGCTCTCCACGGCCCGCCGCAGCGCTTCCAGGCCGTCGGGGACCGCCACCACCTCCCAGGTCGGGGAGAGCAGCCGGGTGACGTGTTCCCGCAGGTCGACGTTGTCGTCGGCGAGCAGGATCCGGCCGGCGGGCGGCCCGGCCGACGGGCCGGCCGGGGCCTGGTCGGTGACCGGCCCGGTCCACAGCGCGGTCTCCGCGACGTAGAGACCGGCCTGCTGCGGCTCGGCGCGCGGGTACGCCGCCGGGTCGGCCACCCGGTCCCCCGGCAGGTGCCGGGTGCCGAACGGGACGGTCACCGTGAACGTGCTGCCCGCGTCGATCCGGCTGCTGACGGCCACCCGCCCGCCGTGCATCTCGACCAGTTCGCGGACCAGCGCGAGCCCGATCCCGGTGCCCTCGTGGGTGCGCGAGCGGGCGCCGGGCACCCGGTGGAAGCGTTCGAAGACGTGCGGCAGCTCGTCCGGCTCGATGCCGACGCCGGTGTCGGTGACCTCCAGCCGGGCGGCGTCGCCGACCGCCGCGACCCGGACCCGGATCTCGCCGTCGAAGGTGAACTTCACCGCGTTCGAGACCAGGTTGAGCACGATCTTCTCCCACATGTCCCGGTCCACGTGGACCGGCGCCGGCAGCGGCGGGCAGTCCACCACCAGGCGCAGGCCGGCCCGCTCGGTCGCGGAACGGAACGTGCTGGCCAGTTGGGCGGTGTAGCTGGCCAGGTCGGTGGGCTGGTAGCGGGCGGTGAGCCGGCCCGACTCCAGCCGGGAGAAGTCGAGCACCGTGTTGACCAGCTTGAGCAGCCGCAGCGCGTTGCGGTGCATGGTGGTCAACCGGTCGGTGTACGTCTCGGTCAGCGCCGGGTCGGCGAGCAGTTCCTCCAGCGGGCCGAGCACCAGGGTGAGCGGGGTGCGGAACTCGTGACTGACGTTGGCGAAGAAGTTGGTCTTGGCCCGGTCCAGGGCGGCCACCTCCGCGGACCGGGCACGCTCCTGCTCGTACGCCAATTGCCGGCCGACCGCCCGGGAGAGCTGCGCGGCGACCAGGTCGAGGAAGTGCCGGTAGTCGGCGGTGAGCGGGAGCCGGCGCGCGACGCCGAGCACGACGGCGCCGACGGTCTCGTTGGCGGCACTGACCGGCAGCAGCAGCGCCTGCCCGGCGGCGCCGGCCGGCACCGCGTCCAGCAGGTCGGCGGCCTCGACGGCGGTGGCACCGTCGGGGTCGAGGCGGTCGAGCACCGCCGGCGGCGGCAGGGCCGCCGATCCGGCGGCCACCCCCGAGCAGCCGGCGAGGGTGACCGCACCGGCGGCGTCGGGCAGGTAGAGCAGGGCGAAGGGCAGGTCGGCGCGGTGCCGGTCGAGCACGCCGACGGCGGTACGGCCGAGTTCGGCCAGGCCGTTCACCTCGGCCAGCTCGGAGCCGAGCTCGGCCAGGGCCCGCAACCGGCGCTCGCCGAGCACCCGCCCGGTCGTCTCGTTGACGATGCAGAAGATGCCGTCGACCGTGCCGTCGAGGCCGCGGATCGGGTCGTAGGAGACGTTGAAGTAGGTCTGTTCCACGAACCCGTGCCGGTCCAGCAGGAAGAGATGGTCCTCGCCGCGGTAGGACCGGCCGGTGCGTCGGACGCCGTCCAGCAGCGGGGCCAGCACGTCCCAGGTCTCCGCCCAGTACTCGCGGGCCGGCTGGCCGAGCACCTCGGGATGCTTGGCCCCGATGGTCGGCCGATAGGCGTCGTTGTAGAAGGCCAGCCGCTCCGGGCCCCAGAACATCACGATCTGCGCGCTGGAGGCGAGCATGGTGCTGACCGCGTTGGCCAGCGCCGCGGGCCAGTCGCGCGGATGGCCGACCGGGCTGGTGGACCAGTCGAAGGCGGCCAGCCGCCGACCCATCTCGCCGCCGTTGGCGAAGGCGGCGGCGAGCTGCGGAGGAACATTCCCGTCGGCACCATCGAGGGGTCGATCCTCGTTCGCGCCCCCCAGGGCCGAGCTCATGCAGCCTCCCGCTTCGGCCATCCCCGCCTCGGCCGGTGATCGATCGATCGGCCGTGCCCCGCCCAGTACCCCGGCGAAGCGGCAAGGTAACGCATTACCGCCGGAGGACGCTGAATACCGGGCCGCCAACCCGCCGGTGGTGACCCGCCAGTGGGACGACCCCGGCCCACACCGTCCGCGACCCGCCTGGCGCGGGCCGCCCGGGATGCCAGCGAATGCCGGCCTCCCGGTCCTGTTGACGGGACTTACCCCGGGCGACGGAGTCGGATCCGCGGTCTAACTGTGACCTCGGTAACACTTCGGCACCGTCCACATCGCGCACCGGCCATCGAGGGCCGGACGCCACGGTGCGGGGACCGGGCGGCGACGCCGCGGGAACGGACCGGTCGCCGGGCGGCGACCCGCGGGTGGGCCGGTCAGCGGTCACCTCGGCGCGGTGGCGCGCCGGCCGGCGGCCCGGACCAGCGCGGTGAGCGGCCGGGGATCGGCCGCGTTCTCCGGATGCCACTGCACGCCCAGGACGAAGGGCCGGTCCGGGTCCTCCACCGCCTCCACCACCCCGTCGTCCGACCAGCCGGTGACCGCCAGCCGGCCCGGGTCGGCGACCGCCTGGTGGTGGTACGAGTCGACCCGGTCCACGCCGGCCATCACCCGGGCCGCCAGGCTGCCCGGGGCGAACCGCACACCGTGCCCGCCGTAGACGCCCGGCGCGGGGCGGTGCCCCTCGTGGCCGACCAGGTCGGGCAGGTGCTGGTGCAGCGTGCCGCCGCAGGCCACCACGAGCAGCTGCATCCCCCGGCACACGCCGAGCACCGGCAGCCCGGCGGCGAGCGCGCCGTCGAGCAGGGCCAGCTCCCCGGCGTCCCGCCCCGGCCGGCTCTCGGTCCGGGGCGCGGGCAGCTGGCCGTACCGGCCCGGGTCGACGTCGGCTCCGCCGGCCAGCACCAGCCCGTCCAGCACCCGCACCACGTCGGCGTCCAGGTCGTCCGGGGGCAGCACCAACGCCCGGCCGCCGGCCGCGGTGACCGCCCGGACGTACGCCTGCGGCACCAGCACCGCCGGGACCTCCCGCCAGACTCCCCAGCTGGCCGGCTCGACGTACGCGGTGACGCCGATCAGCGGCCGGGTCACAGCGGCGTCACGTACGCGCCGGTGATGCCGCCGTCGACGACGAACTGGGCGGCGGTCATGAACGAGGCGTCGTCGCTGGCCAGGAAGGCCACCGCGGCGGCGATCTCCTCCGGTTCGCCGAACCGGCCCATCGGCACGTGCACCAGCCGGCGGGCGGCCCGGTCCGGGTCGGCGGCGAAGAGTTCCCGCAGCAGCGGGGTGGCGACCGGGCCGGGGCAGAGCGCGTTGACCCGGATGCCCTCCCGGGCGAACTGCACGCCCAGCTCGCGGGTCATCGCCAGCACCCCGCCCTTGCTCGCGGTGTACGCGATCTGCGAGGTGGCCGCCCCCATCAGCGCCACGAACGAGGCGGTGTTGATGATCGAACCCTTGCCCTGCCGCCGCATGTGCGGGATCGCGTACTTGCAGCAGAGGTAGACGCTCGTGGTGTTGACCCGCAGCACCCGCTCCCAGGCCTCGATGCCGGTGGTCAGGATCGAGTCGTCGTCCGGCGGCGAGATGCCGGCGTTGTTGAACGCGATGTCCACCCGGCCGTGCCGCGCGGCCACCCCGTCGAACAGGTCCCGCACGGCCGCCTCGTCGGCCACGTCCGCCGCGACGAACTCCCCGCGGACCTCGTCCGCGGCCCGCTTGCCCGCCTCGGCGTCGATGTCCACGCAGACCACCCGGGCTCCCTCGGCGGCGAACCGCCGCGCGGTGGCCAGCCCGATCCCACTGCCCGCCCCGGTGACCACGGCCACCCGGTCCTGCAACCGACCCTGCACTGGTCCTCCCCCATCTGCTCGTCCGGCCGGACGTCCGCCGCCGGCTCCACCGTCCGCCGGCTCGACCGGCACCCGTTCCGTGCCGGCCGCCGGCTCAGCTCTCCGTCGCGATGAAGACGTTCTTGACGTCGGTGAAGGCGTGCAGCGCGTCCGGGCCGAGTTCCCGACCCAGCCCGGAGCGCTTCATCCCGCCGAACGGGGTCCAGTACCGCACCGAGGAGTGCGAGTTGACGCTGAGGTTGCCGGACTCCACCGCCCGGGCCACCCGCACCGCCCGGCCGACGTCCCTGGTCCAGATCGAGCCGGAGAGGCCGTACTCGGTGTCGTTGGCGAGCCGGACCGCGTCGGCCTCGTCATCGAAGGGCAGCACCGAGACCACCGGACCGAAGATCTCCTCCCGCCAGTGCCGGTCGGTGGGCGCCTCGGCGAGCAGCACGGTCGGGGGGTACCACCAGCCGGGGCCGGTCGGGCAGGAGCCGGTGTACGCCACCCGGGCACCGTCGACGTAGCCGGCGACCCGGTCCCGCTGGCCGGCCGAGATCAGCGGGCCCATCTCGGCGGTCTCCCCGGCCGGGTCCTCCACCCGCAGAGCCCGCACCGCGGGTTCCAGCAGTTCCAGGAACCGGTCGTACACCGGCCGCTGGACCAGGATCCGGGACCGCGCGCAGCAGTCCTGGCCGGCGTTGTCGAAGACCGCGTACGGGGCGGTCGCGGCGGCCCGTGCCAGGTCGGCGTCGGCGAAGACCAGGTTGGCGCTCTTGCCGCCCAGCTCCAGGGTGACCCGCTTCACCTGGGCCGCGCAGCCGGCCATGATCCGGGTGCCGACCTCGGTGGAGCCGGTGAAGCAGATCTTGCGGACCGCCGGGTGGGTGACGAACCGCTCCCCGACCACCGAACCCGCGCCGGGGAGCACGGTGAACACGTCCTCGGGCAGCCCCGCCTCGCGGGCCAGCTCGGCCAGGCGCAGCGCGGTCAGCGGGGTCAGCTCGGCCGGCTTGAGCACCACCGTGTTGCCGGCCGCCAGCGCCGGCGCGAAGCCCCAGGCGGCGATCGGCATCGGGAAGTTCCACGGCACGATCACCCCGACCACGCCGAGCGGCTCGTGGAAGGTGACGTCCAGCCCGCCCGGCACCGGGATCTGCCGGCCGGTGAGGCGCTCGGGCGCGCCGGCGTAGTAGTCGAGCACGTCGCGGACGTTGCCCGCCTCCCACCGGGCGTTGCCGATGGTGTGCCCCGAGTTGCGCACCTCCAGCCCAGCAAGTTCCTCCAGGTGCGCGTCGACCACCGCGGCGAACCGTCGCAGCAGCCGGGCCCGCTCGCCCGGCGCGACCGCCCGCCACCGCTCGAACGCCCCCGCCGCCCGCCCGATCGCCGCGTCGACCTCCCCGGCCGAGGCGCCCGCCACCTCGGCCACCACCTCGCCGGTGGCCGGATTCCTCACCTCGGTCACGACCGCCACCCTCCTGCTCGCCGATGCCGCCGCTGCCGCCCGGACGGCCGCCCGGCAGGGCGGAACCCGGGCGGGACGCCCGCGACCACCCGGGCCGACGCGGCGTCAGAGGCGTTCGAAGCCACGGACCAGTTCCCAGTCGGTGACGGCGGCGTCGAAGGCGGTCAGCTCGACCCGGGCGTGGTTGGCGTAGTGAGCGACCACCTCGGCGCCGAAGGCCTCGGCGGCCAGGGACGAGTCCGCCCAGAGGGCGAGGGCGTCGCGCAGCGTGCCGGGCACCCGCTCGGCGGCCCGGTCGTCGTAGGCGTTGCCGGTGCACTCCTCACCCAGCGGCAGTTCCCGTTCGATGCCGTGCACCGCCCCGGCGATCAACGCCGCGATGGCCAGGTACGGGTTCACGTCCGCCCCGGGCACCCGGTTCTCCACCCGCATGCCCTGGCCGTGGCCGACCAGCCGCAGCGCGCAGGTGCGGTTGTCGGTGCCCCAGCGCAGCGCGGTCGGGGCGAACGAGCCGGGCTGGTAGCGCTTGTAGGAGTTGACGTTCGGGGCGAAGAGGAGGCTGAACTCGCGCATGGTGGCCAGCAGCCCGGCCAGCACCCGCTGCCCGGTCACCGACAGGTGCGCCGGGCCGTCGCCGAGCAGGGCCGACCGGCCGGCGGTGTCGCGCAGCGAGAAGTGGATGTGGCAGGAGTTGCCCTCGCGGGCGTTCGGCTTGGCCATGAAGGTGATCGACATGCCCTCCTGGGCGGCGATCTCCTTCGCCCCGTTCTTGTAGATGACGTGGTGGTCGGCGCAGGCCACCGCCTCGTCGTAGCGGAAGGCGATCTCGTGCTGGCCGAGGTTGCACTCGCCCTTGGCGCTCTCCGGGGTCAGCCCGGCACCGGCCATCTCCCGCCGGATCCGGCGCAGCAGCGGCTCCACCCGGGCGGTGCCGAGCAGCGAGTAGTCCACGTTGTACTGGTTGGCGGGGGTGAGATCGCGGTAGCCGCGCCGCCACGCCTGCTCGTACGAGTCGCGGTACAGCACGAACTCCAGCTCGGTGCCGGCGTACGCGGTCAGCCCGTGCTCGGCGAGCCGCTCCACCTGCCGGCGCAGGATCTGCCGGGGCGAGGCGATCACCGGCCCGGCCCCGTCCAGCCAGGCCAGGTCGGCCAGCACCAGGGCGGTGCCCGGCTGCCAGGGCACCCGGCGCAGGGTGTCGAAGTCGGGCAGCATGGCGAAGTCGCCGTAGCCCCGCTCCCAGCCGGACATGGCGTACCCGTCAACGGTGTTCATGTCCACGTCGACCGCGAGCAGGTAGTTGCACCCCTCGCTGCCGTGCGCGACCACCTGGTCCAGGAAGTAGGGCGCGTGGAACCGCTTGCCCTGCAACCGGCCCTGCATGTCGACCAGGGCCAGCACCACCGTGTCGATCTCGTGCTCGGCGACGGCGACCCGCAGTTGTTCCAATGTGAGCGGCGCTCTCCTCATCCGCGGGCCTCCATCACCAAGGTCTACCGGCAGTACACGATCACCGTCAATGCCCGCCGGCCGGGTGCCGGCAAACCGCCGCCCGGCCGTCACTCACGCCGGCTCGTCGGCCCGATCGCCGTCCGCCCGATCGCCGTCGGCCGCGGCCCGGGGCGCCGGCAGGTCGACGGTACGCACCGGGCCGGTGAACCACCGCCGGGCCGAGGCGTACCACCAGAGCGCCACCAGCAGCAGCACCCCGCCCACCGCGATCGGCGCGTAGTTCACCGCCGACCAGGTGAAGTCGGGGTTGCCGGGCACCCCGGCGGGAACGATCGGCAGCACGAAGTAGATCGAGAT
Source organism: Micromonospora echinaurantiaca (assembly GCF_900090235.1). NCBI lineage: Bacteria > Bacillati > Actinomycetota > Actinomycetes > Micromonosporales > Micromonosporaceae > Micromonospora > Micromonospora echinaurantiaca. Next base: position 4,812,197 of record NZ_LT607750.1, read on the forward strand.
CACCGCGATCTCGATCACCGCCATCCAGCCGAGCAGCTTGTACCGCGGGCCGAGCGTCCACGGCCCCGGGACGAATCGGTCCCCCATCCGCAGCCGCAGGTAGATGGGGATGATGAAGGAGAGGTAGAGCCCGATCACCGCGACCGACACCACCGCGTAGAAGGCGACCGGGATGCCGTCCGGGCTCTGGTAGAGGGCGGGCAGGGTGAGCACCAGGCCGGCCAGGGTGGCCCCGATGATCGCGTTCCCCGGGGTGCCGTTGCGGTCCACCCGGGACCAGAGCCGCCAGCCCGGTACGGCCCGGTCCCGGCTGAACGCGTACGCCATCCGGCTCATCGAGGTCACGCAGCTCATCCCGCAGAAGAACTGCCCGATGGTGGAGATGATGATGACCGTCTTGAAGAAGAACGGGGTCAGCGCGGACTCGAAGATCGCGCCGGAGAAGCCACCCGCCGCGTTGACCGCCTCGACGTCGGTGGCGGCGAAGAGGAAGGCCAGCAGCAGGATCCAGCCGCCGACGGCGGAGTAGAAGATCGACTGCCACAGGCCGCGGGCGGCGGCCTGGGAAGCGCCGCGGGTCTCCTCGGAGACGTGCGCGCAGGCGTCGAAGCCGGTGATCGTGTACTGGGTGAGCAGGAAGCCCAGCGGCAGCACGTAGAACCAGAAGGTCAGCCCGCTGGTGTCGCCGTCGCCGAAGCCGGAGTTGTTGAACCGCTCGGTGAAGACGAACTGGAAGCTCTGGTGGTCGTCCGGGACGAGGACCAGGATGGCCACCACGGCGGCCGCGCCGGCCACGTGCCACCAGACCGACACGTTCTGGAGTACGTCGATGATCCGGTGCCCGAGGATGTTGATCAGCCCGTGCAGCACCAGGATGATCACGAAGAGGATGAACGCCTGCCGCAGCGTCCCCGCCCAGCCGTCGAAGAGCGCGGACAGGGTGAGGTTGAGGAACGTCGCGCAGCCGTAGTCGACCGACGCGGTGACCGCGACCAGGCCGATCAGGTTGAGCCAGCCGGTGAACCAGCCGTGCACCGGCCGGCCCATCCGCGCCGCCCACCAGTAGATCCCGCCCGCGGTCGGGTAGGCGCTGACCAGCTCGGCCAGGCAGAAGCCGATGATCAGGATGAACAGCGAGATGAGCGGCCAGCCCCAGGAGACCGCGACCGGCCCGCCGTTGTTCCACGCCTGGCCGAAGGTGGTGAAGCAGCCGGCCAGGATCGAGATGATGGAGAACGAGATGGCGAAGTTGGAAAAGCCGCTCCACTTGCGGCGCAGCTCCTGCTTGTAGCCGAGTTCGGCGAGTCGTCGGGCGTCGTCGTCCATCGGCTGCTCGGCGGTCGGCGCGGGCGTCGTGGCCACTGCACACCTCCTCGAGGCGGATCCCCGGTGCGAGTGGGCAAAGTGTCGTCCCGCCGATCAAGGCGGTCAATACGTCACGGGTGGGAATGTCACCGCCGGCCGGGCTAATTCCGTTGCCGGCCCGGGTCGCCGGGGCGCATCCTTGACCTCGTGACCAGGCCCGATCGCGACGGGCCGACGCCGGGCGCTCGGACCGCCCCGGCACCGCGGCGGCGCGGGGCACGTCACCTCTCTCTCACCGTACGGCGGTGCGCCGTACCCGACACCCGCCCCGCGCCGCCACCCCGCCGTCAGGTCAGCAGCAGCCCGGCGACCCAGAGGGCGGCGATGAGCAGGCCGGCGAGGAACTCGACCAGCATCGCCAGCCCGGCCGCCGCCACCGCCTGCTTCGTCGCCGGCCAGGCCAGCCGCGAGTCGCCCAGGCGCAACCGTTCCGCCGCCCACACCCCGCCGACGAAGCCGAGCACCAGCCCGACCACCGGGACGACGAAGAAGCCGACCAGCCCCAGCAGCCCGCCGGCCAGCAGCGACGAGGTGGGCACGCCGGTGCGCTTCAGGTTCCGCCCCGGCCAGGCGTACTTGACCACCGTCCCGCCGAGGGCCACCAGGGTGGCGGCGGCGAGCACCAGCCAACGGCCGCCGCCCGCGCCGCCGAAGAGCGCCCAGACCAGCACCCCGCCCCAGCACAGCGGCAGCGCCGGCAGGCCGGGCACCACCACCCCGGCCAGCCCGGCCAGGATGGCCAGCGCGGCGAGCACCGAGACGGCCGCCTGCGAGTCGGTCAGGCTCATGCCGCCACCTCTTTGCCGCGCAGCCGGGCGGTTATCCGGTCGGCCGGCATCGGCGGGCCGAAGAACCGGCCCTGCCCGGTGTCGCAGCGCAGCGCCCGCAGCCGCTCGGCCTGCACCGGGGTCTCCACCGCCTCGGCGGTGACCCAGAGCTCCAGCGCGTGCGCCAACCGGACCAGCGCGTCGACGATCCGTTCGTCCCGGTGGTCGGCGGCCGCCTCGACGGCGTCCCCACGGATCCCCTCCACGAACGGCCCGGCCAGCTTCACGCAGTGGATCGGCAGCCGGCGCAGGTACGCCAGGTTGGAGTAGCCGGTGCCGAAGTCGTCGATGGCCAGCCGTACGCCCAGCGCGGCGAGCCGGTGCAGCGACCGCAACGGCTCCCCCGCGGTGCCCATCACCGCGCTCTCGGTCAACTCCAGCTGCAGCAGCTCCGCCGGCAGCCCGGTGGTGGCCAGCGCGTCCGCGACGGTGTCCACGATGGCCGGGTCGTCGGCCTGCCGGGCGGCCAGGTTGACGCTCACCACCAGCCGCGCCTCGGGGAACTGGCGCCGCCACTGCTCGGCGTCCCGGCAGGCCTGCCGGAGCACCCACTCACCCAGCCGGACGATCAGCCCGGTCTCCTCGGCCAGCCCGATGAACCGGTCCGGCCCGATCATGCCCAGCTCCGGGTGCTGCCAGCGGACCAGCGCCTCCACCGCGAGCATCGAGCCCTCCAACAGGGAGACGATGGGCTGGTACCGGAGCACGAACTCGCCCCGGTCCAGCGCGGCGGGCAGCCCGGCGGCGAGCGCGGAACGGGCGATGTCCCGGGCGCCACGCTCCGGGTCGTAGACCGCCCACCTGCCCCGCCCCTCGGCCTTGGCCCAGTACAGGGTGGTGTCCGCGGCCTTCATCAGCTCCGAGGCGCTGGTGCCGCCGACCGGGCACTCCACGATGCCGACGCTGGCCGACACGGCCAGCTGCTGGTCGCCGACGTGCACCGGGGCGGCGACCGCGGCCAGCGCGGCCTCGGCGACCGCCACCGCCTCGTCCATCCCGTCGCCGTCGTCGACCAGGATGACGAACTCGTCGCCGCCCATCCGGGCGACCAGGTGGCCCCGGCTGGCCACCGACTCGGCCAGCCGTCGGGCGATCACGACCAGCAGGCGGTCGCCGAAGTCGTGGCCGAGGCTGTCGTTGATCGCCTTGAAGCCGTCCAGATCCAGGAAGCAGATCCCGACCCGGTGCTCGGGGGACGCGGCGTCGAAGATCCGGCCGAGCGTCTCGAAGAACAGCGTCCGGTTCGGCAGGCCGGTGAGCGGATCGTGCAGCGCCTGGAACCGCAGCCGCTGCTGGAGTTCGTACCGCTCGGTGATGTCCTCGATCATGGCCACGGTGAACCGGGGCCGGCCGTCGTGGTGCCGGATCAGCGACACGGCCAGGTCGGTCCAGAGCACGCTGCCGTCCTTGCGGTGGTAGCGCTTCTCCAGCCGGGCGGAGTCCTGCTTGCCCTCGACCAGTTCCTGGTAGAGCTCCCACATCTCGGGTGCGTCGTCGGCGTGGAACAGCGACCCCACGTCCGTCTGCCGCAGCTCGTCGACGGAGTAGCCGAGCATGTCGGCGAACGCCTGGTTGACGTCGATGATCCGACCGTCCACCCCGGCGATGCCGATCCCGATCGCCGCGCCGGTGAAGACCGCGCGGAACCGGGCCTCGCTGTCCCGCAGCGCCTGCTCCACCTCGTCCCGGGCCTGCCAGGCCGACCGGGCGATCCGCTCCTGCTGGCTGAAGGTGCGGTCGCGCAGCGCCCGGGCGAAACCCTCGGCGAGCCCGCCCTGCAGGGCCGCGATCCGCCCGGTGGCCCCCTCTGGCCGCGCTCGGGCGGGCACCACCTCGGCGAGGAACCGGTCGCCGAGCGAGCGCACCGACCAGTCCAGCATCCGCGGCTCGGTCAGGTGCGCCTCGACCAGCGCCCGGCCGACCTCCTCGGCCGGCCGGGCGGAGAACCGTTCGGCGAGCAGGGCCTGGGCCAGCCGCACGGTGTGCACGAGCAGCAGCCGCTCGGTCTCGGCCGCGTCCAGCGGCACGAACCCGAGCCGGCGCAGCGCGCGGGCCCAGTCCGCCGCGTACCCCTGGGCGCCGGTCCGGCTGATCTCGTCCCCGCCGGGGTCCGGGACGGCGGCCATGGGTCAGCCGGCGGGCTGGTCGTACCGGGCGACGCCGCCGAAGGCGCCGAACCGCTCCGGGTGGTCGTCCACGTCGGACGGCGAGTCGGGCCGCCACAGCGGCATGTGCACCACGCCGGGCTCCAGGATGGTCCAGTCGCCGAAGAAGCCGGTGATCTCGGCCCGCGAGCGCAGGCTGATCTCGGTGTCGGTACGCGCCGAGAGCCGCTGCGCGTCGAGCATCTCCTGCGGCTGGTCCTCGTAGGTCGAGTGGGAGATCACCAGGTAGCTGCCCGGGGCGGCGGCCGCCCGCAGGGTGGCCAGGATCTCGCCGGGCCGGTCGGCGTCCGGGATGAAGTGCACCACCCCGGCCAGCAGGATGCCCAGCGGCCGGGTGAAGTCGAGCAGGTTCAGCTCCCGGGCCTCGGCGAGGATCCGCTCCGGCTCGCGCAGGTCGGCGTGGATCACCCCGGTCAGGTCGTTGCCGGCGAGCAGTTCGCGGCTGTGCGCCACCGCGACCGGGTCGATGTCGACGTAGACCACCCGCGCCTTCGGGTTGGCCGTCTGGGCCACCTCGTGCACGTTGCCCACGGTCGGGATGCCGGAGCCGATGTCGAGGAACTGGTCGATGCCGGCGTCGAGCAGCGCCCGGACGGCCCGGCGGAGGAACTCCCGGCCGGCGCGCATGGTGGCCGCGAGGTTCGGCGTCATGCTGGCGATCTGCTCGGCGAGCTGCCGGTCGATCTCGAAGTTGTGCGCCCCGCCCAGGAAGTAGTCGTACACCCGGGCCGCGCTCGGCCGGGAAAGGTCGATCTCGACGGGAAGTCCGTCCGGCATCTGCACTGTGGCACCCCAAGTCGTCGCCGCGGTGCGGGAGGGAACCGGTGCCGGGGACGCGTGCGGGGCACGCGGCGGCCGCACCGGCCGACCCGCGGATCGTGTGGTGCTGACCACAATAGGCCCGACCGTCCCATTACGGGGAGCTCGGCCGGGCCGGCGGGAACGACCCGCGGACCGGGCGGCGCGAACCGCCTCGCCCGGGCCGGGCAGCGCAGGCCCCGGTGCCGCGGGGCGCGGGAAGTCAGTCCACCGACTCCAGCAGCAGCGAGATGCCCTGCCCGACGCCGACGCACATGGTGGCCAGTGCCCGCCGGCCGCCCCGGCGGCGCAGCTCCAGCGCGGCGGTCAGCGCCAGCCGGGCACCGCTGGCGCCCAGCGGGTGGCCGAGCGCGATCGCCCCGCCGTTCGGGTTGACGTGCTCGGCGTCCTCCGGCAGGCCCAGCTCGCGCAGCACCGCGACCGACTGCGCGGCGAACGCCTCGTTCAGCTCGATCACGTCGACCGCGTCGAGGCCGGTGCCGAGCCGGTCCAGCAGCTTCCGGGTGGCCGGCACCGGGCCGACGCCCATGACCCGGGGCGGCACGCCGGCCGCGGCGGCCCCGCTGACCCGGGCCAGCGGGGTGAGGCCGTACCGGGCCACCGCCGCCTCGCCGGCGACCAGCAGCGCCACCGCACCGTCGTTCACCCCGGAGGAGTTGCCGGCGGTCACCGTGCCGCCCTCGCGGAACGGAGTGGGCAGCGCGGCCAGCTTCTCCAACGAGGTCTCCCGGGGGTGCTCGTCCACCTCGACCAGCCGGGTGCCCTTGCGGCCCTCCGGCACGCTCACCGGCACGATCTCCTCGGCGAACCGGCCGTCGGCCTGCGCCTTCGCGGCGCGCTGCTGGGACCGGTACGCGAACGCGTCCTGCGCGGCCCGGTCCACCCCGTACTGGGCGGCGACGTTCTCCGCCGTCTCCGGCATCGAGTCGATCCCCCAGTGCCGCTTCATCAACGGGTTGACCAGCCGCCACCCGATGGTGGTGTCGTAGACCTCGGCCGTGCGGGAGAACGCGGAGGTGGCCTTCGGCATGACGAACGGCGCCCGGCTCATGCTCTCCACCCCGCCGGCCACCACCAGCTCGGCCTCGCCGGCCACGATGGCGCGGGCGGCGGTGGCCAGCGCGTCCAGGCCGGAGCCGCAGAGCCGGTTGACGGTGCTGCCGGGCACCTCCTCGGGCAGCCCGCCGAGCAGCGCCGCCATCCGGGCCACGTTGCGGTTGTCCTCGCCGGCCTGGTTGGCGCAGCCCAGGATCACGTCGTCCACCCGGGCCCAGTCCACCGACGGGTGCCGGGCGACCAGCTCGCGGATCACGTGCGCGGCCAGGTCGTCGGGGCGTACGCCGGCCAGGGCGCCGCCGTACCGGCCGATCGGGGTGCGGACACCGGCCACCAGGTATGCCACGGTCATCGCGAGTCCTTCGGGGGTGGGAAGGGTGGGACGGGAGCGTCCACCGGGTCGCGGGGGGACGCCCGGCCGCCAGGATATCCACGCCCGGGGCCGATAGGTTGACGGCATGACCCGGGCCCAGTTCAGCGCAGAGACCAGCGGCGGTGGCCAGTTCGTCCGACAGCCCAACCGGTTCACCGACCGGGTCACCCCGCACTCGACGTCCCCGCCCGGCGGCGGGCCGGACGAGCAGGGGCGTTGGCCGCTGGAGGCGGGCCGCTACCGGCTGATCTGGTGCCGGGCCTGCCCCTGGGCGCACCGGGCCCGGATCGTCCGCAACCTGCTCGGCCTGGCGGACGTCATCTCGCTGGGCACCGTCGACCCGATCCGGGACGAGCGGGGCTGGCGGTTCAGCCTCGACCCGGACGGGTTCGACCCGGTGCTGGGCATCGGCTTCCTCTCCGAGGCGTACCTGGTTACCGACCCGGACTACGCGGGGCGGGTGACCGTGCCGGCGCTGGTCGACACGCTCACCGGACGGGTGGTCACCAACGACTATCCGCAGCTCACCCTGGATCTCTCCACCGAGTGGCGGCGCTTTCACGCCCCCGACGCGCCGGATCTCTACCCGGTGCCGCTGCGTCCTGAGTTGGACGCGCTGATGGCGGAGATCCACCGGGACGTCAACAACGGCGTGTACCGGTGCGGCTTCGCCACCTCCCAGCAGGCGTACGACGAGGCGTTCCGGACGCTGTTCGCCCGGCTGGACGCGCTGTCCGAGCGGCTCGCCGGGCGCCGCTACCTGATGGGCGACGCGATCACCGAGGCGGACGTGCGACTGTTCACCACGCTGGTCCGTTTCGACGTGGCGTACCACGGCCACTTCAAGTGCAACCGGCAGAAGCTGACCGAGATGCCGGTGCTCTGGGCGTACGCCCGGGACCTGTTCCAGACCCCTGGCTTCGGCGAGACGGTCGACTTCGACCACATCAAGCGGCACTACTACGCCACCCACGAGATGATCAACCCGACCCGGATCGTGCCGCTCGGCCCCGACCTGTCCGGCTGGACCACCCCGCACGGGCGTGGCTGAACCGGCGCGGCGCGGCGGGATCGCGTCCCGGGCCGCCGCGGCGGTCGCCGCCGGCTGCACCGTGGCCGGAGCGGTCGCGGTGGCGGTCGCCGTGATCGCCGGTCCGGGTCCCGGCCTGACCGGGTACGTCAGCGAGGCCGGCATCGCCGGCACCGGCTACGCCCGGACGTACCGGATCGGCGTCTTTGCCCTGGCCACGGCGCTGTTGCTGCTGGCCGCGGCGCTGCCGCCGGCGCTGCGCGCGACCGCCGGGCTGCTCGCCGCGGGCGGGGTCTGCACGGTGATCTCCGGCGCGGTGACGTGCAGCGCCGGCTGCCCGCTGCCGCCGTTCGAGCGGGCCACCGTGGCGGACCTGGTGCACGGGAGCGCGAGCATCGCCGCGACCGCCTCCGTGGTGCTGGCGATGCTGGCGCTGCTGACCACTCCCGGCGCGCCCGCGGCGCTGCGCCGGATCGCCGGCCTGGGCGCGGTGCTGGCGGTGCCGCTGGCCGCCGCGATCGGGCTGGCGATCCTGCTGGTGGGGCGGGGCGGGCTGGTCGGCACGCTGGAGCGGCTGCTGCTCGCGGTGGTGGCCGGCTGGGGTCTGGTCACCGCGACCACGCTCGGGCTGGCAGCCGATCGTGACGGACGGGTCAACCGGCCATGACGGGCATGTAAGGACCGTCACGCCTGCCACTCCTTCCTCCGCCGGAACGGCGCGGAGTAGCCTCGGCAGGCGATGACCAACGTCTGGCACCTGACCGTGCGCCTGTACGTCGACCTCCGACTGCAGGCCAGCGGCGTCTGTCCGGCGCAGCCGCTCTCCTGACGCTGCCCTGACCGACCCCCAGACCCCTTGGACACATCAGCATGCCTTCCACCCTCCGCAAGATTCCCTTCTCCGTGCAGATCCTGCTCGGCCTCGTGCTCGGTGTGGCGCTCGGCTTCCTCGCCCGCGCCAACGACCTGAGCTGGCTGGCCAGCACCCTCGACACCGTCGGCGGCCTCTTTGTCCAGCTGCTGAAGCTGGCCGTGCCGCCGCTGGTCTTCACCGCGATCGTGGTCAGCGTGGTCAGCCTGCGCGGCGTGGCCAACGCCGCCCGGCTGGCGCTGAAGACGCTGCTCTGGTTCGGCCTCACCGCGCTGATCGCGGTGAGCGTCGGCATCGGCCTCGGCCTGCTCACCGACCCCGGCCGGGGCGTCACCCTGGATGTCGCGGGCGCCAGCGCGCCGAAGAAGACCGGCTCCTGGACCGACTTCCTCACCGGCATCGTGCCGACCAACCCGGTCGGCGCGTTCGTCGAGGGCAACGTGCTCCAGATCGTCTTCCTCGCGCTGGTCGTCGGCGCCGCCGCGCTGCTGGCCGGCGAGGCCGCCGAGCCGTTCGTGGCGCTCAACCGCTCGCTGCTGGAGATCGTCCAGAAGGCGCTCTGGTGGGTGATCCGGCTCGCCCCGATCGGCACCCTCGGCCTGATCGGCAACGCCGTCGCCGCGTACGGCTGGGACCTGGTGGCCCCGCTGGCCCGGTTCACCACCGCCGTCTACGTCGGCTGCGCGATCGTGCTGTTCGTGGTCTACCCGCTGCTGCTGGCGGCGGCCGGCCGGCTCAACCCGCTGCGCTTCTTCGCCGGCGCCTGGCCCGCGATCGAGCTGGCCTTCGTCTCCCGCTCCTCGGTGGGCACCATGCCGGTGACCCAGCGCTCCGTCGAGCGGCTCGGCGTGCCCCGCGAGTACGCCTCGTTCGCGGTGCCGTTCGGCGCCACCACGAAGATGGACGGCTGCGCCGCGATCTACCCGGCGCTGGCGGCGATCTTCGTCGCCCAGGTCTTCGGGGTTGACCTCGGCGTCACCGACTACCTGCTGATCGCCTTCGTCTCGGTGGTCGGCTCGGCCGCCACCGCCGGCCTGACCGGGGCGATCGTCATGCTCACCCTGACCCTGAGCACGCTCGGCCTGCCGCTGGCCGGCGCCGGCCTGCTGCTCGCCATCGACCCGATCCTGGACATGATCCGCACCGCCACCAACGTGGCCGGGCAGGCGCTGGTGCCGACCATCGTCGCGGCCCGGGAGGGCACCCTCGACCGGGCCGCGTACGACTCGGCCGGCCGCCGCTCGCCGGTCGACCCGGTCGAGCCGGCCGCGGCGGCGGACCGGCCCGCCCGTACCGACCGGCCGAGCCCCGTTCCGGCCTGAGCCGATCCGGCGCGGACCCCCGGCCCGGGGGTCCGCGCCGCCGTACCGGGAGGATGTCGCCCATGAGTCAGCTCTTCACGCCCCTGGCCCTGCGCGGGGTGACGCTGCCCAACCGGGTCGCCATGGCGCCGATGTGCCAGTACTGCGCCGGGCCGGACGGCCTGCCCACCGACTGGCACCTGGTGCACCTGGGCGCCCGGGCGGCCGGCGGCGTCGGGCTGGTGCTGACCGAGGCGACCGCGGTGCTGCCGGAGGGGCGGATCAGCCCCCAGGACACCGGCCTCTGGTCCGGCGCGCACGTCGACGCCTGGCGGCCGGTGACCGCCTTCCTCGCCGCGCACGGCGCGGTGCCGGCGGTGCAGCTCGCGCACGCCGGGTTCAAGGCGTCGACGTACCGGCCGTGGGCGCCGCGGCGGGGCGGGGTGCCCGACGCCGAGGGCGGCTGGACCCCGGTCGGCCCGGGCATCGAGCCGTTCCAGCCGGACTACCGGGTGCCCACCGCGCTGGACGCGGCCGGCATCGCCGGCGTGGTCGAGGCGTTCTCCACCGCAGCCGGCCGGGCGGTGGACGCCGGGTTCGCCGCGGTGGAGATCCACGCGGCGCACGGCTACCTGCTGCACGAGTTCCTCTCCCCGCTGACCAACCACCGCCGCGACGACTACGGCGGCGACCGGGCCGGCCGGATGCGGCTGACCCTGGAGGTGGCCCGCGCGGTCCGCGCCGCGGTCGGCGAGGACGTCCCGGTGCTGGCCCGCATCTCGGCCACCGACTGGGTGCCGGGCGGCTGGACGGTCGAGGACAGCGTCGTGCTCGCCGGTGAGCTGGCCGGCGCGGGCGTGGACCTGGTGGACTGCTCGTCCGGTGGGGCCGCCGCCGGCGCGAGCATCCCGGTCGGGCCGGGCTACCAGGTGCCGCTGGCCGCCCGGGTCCGCCGGGAGGCGGGTGTCGCCACCGGCGCGGTCGGGCTGATCGTCGAGCCGGAGCAGGCCGAGCAGATCGTCGCGACCGGCGCGGCCGACCTGGTGCTGCTCGGCCGGGAGCTGCTGCGCGACCCGTACTGGCCGCACCGCGCCGCCGCCAAGCTCGGCGCCACCCCCACCTGGCCCGCCCAGTACCTCCGCGCCACCTGACCCACCCCTTCTGCTCCGTTGATCATGAGGTTAGCGGGGCGTTATGTCGGATTCTTTACCGCCAACCTCATGATCAACGCGGGCGGGGGGCGGGCGAGCCCGAAGGGCGGGGAGGTCAGCCGGCTAGGTGGGACCAGTGGGGTTCCAGGTCGCGCCAGGGGCCCTGGGCGGCGACCGTGCCGGCCTGGAGCACCACCACGTGGTCGGCGCGGACCAGGGCGGCCCGCTTGGAGGTCGAGCCGATCACCGTGACCCCGTGCTCGCGCAGCGCCCGCCAGAGCGCCAGCTCGGTGGTGACGTCCAGCGCCGAGGAGACGTCGTCGGCCACCAGCAGCTCGGTACGCGGAGCCAGCGCGCGGGCCAGCGCCAACCGCTGCAACTGCCCACCGGAGAGCCGGGTCCCCTTGTGCCCGATCAGCAGTCCCAGCCCGCCACCGGCGGCGGCCAGGTCGTGCTCCAGCTGGGCGGTCGTCACGGCCGCCGCGGCGTCCACCGGATGGCCCAGGGTGATGTTGTCGGCCACCGTGCCGGAGAGCACCCGGGGCAGCTGGCCCACGTAGCCGACCTGGTTGGGACGCAGGAACAGCTCCGGCTCGGTGACCGGCTCACCGTTCCAGGTCAGCCGGCCGGTGTGGTGCACGATCCCGGCCAGCGCCCGCAGCAGCGACGACTTGCCCGAGCCGACCGGGCCGACGACCAGCACCAGCTGGCCGCGTTCGACGGTCAGGTCGACGTCCCGGACGGCCACCGTGCCGTCCTCGTGCCGCGCCCCGAAGCCGGTCAGCTCCAGTCGGCGCAGCGGGTGCCGGGGCGGCACCGGCGGGGCCGGCGCGCTTCCCGCGCCCAGGTCCACCCCCGGCACCTCGGCCGAGTACGCCGCCACCCCGGTCATCGCTACCGTCCGCCGGGTCCACACGCTCGCCGACGGGTACTGGGACACCAGCGAGGCGGTGGTCCAGGCGAACCACCGGGCCGCGCCGAGCGTGGCGACCGCGACCAGGGTCGCCCCGGCGGAGAGCCCACCGGCCAGGAAGAGCGCCCAGGCGCCGATCGGCAGCAGCCCGCTGACCAGCGCCGGGGTGGACCGGGCCCACACCTGCACCGAGATCTCCCGGCGCTGCCGGTCGCTGCGCACCACGTCCAGGCCGGCGAGGTGGGTCAGCACCGGTCGGGTCGACCCGGCGAGCTTCACCGTACGGGCCGCCGACAGCGTGGAGACCAGCGCGGTCGCGAACGCCGCCCGGGCCGCCACGGTGGCCCGGGCGGAGCGCTCCAGCCGCGGCCCGAACAGCGTCGCGGCCAGCCCGGAGACCACCATCGTGCCGAGGAAGAACAGCGCCGGCACCACACTCCCGGTGACCACGGTCATCGCCACCACCAGCACCAGCGAGATGAACTGGTCCAGCAGGTTGTCGGCGAGCTGCACCACCCGCTCGGTGTCGCCGCCCTGGGCCACCACCTCGGCCGGGGTGTGCCCGCTGACCCGGCGCGGCCCGGTCTGCCCGTGCACCAGGCGCAGGCTGATCCGCAGCATCTGCCGCACCCACCACTGGGGGAACCAGAGGTTGGTGGCGTAGTGCATCGGCATGGTCGCCAGCAGCGCGACGACGATCCCGAGCGCGGGCAGGTACGGGTCGCCCAACCCGTCGACCAGGTCGGCCCAGAGCCAGGGCAGCACCGCCCCGTCCAGCCCGAGCACCATGATCGCGACGAACAGGGCGACCGCCACCAGGCCGTACCGGGCGTCGTTGCGGCAGAGCCGGAAGATCTCCCGCAGGGTACGGGCGGGCTCCGGTGGCGGCAGCGGCGGCGGTTCGGCCTTCGGCGGCGCCTCCACCCGGTCCGGCTCCGGCGCCCGGTCCGGCCCGCTCGGCGCCAGCCCGTCCAGGTTGGTCGGCGCCAGCCGGTCCAGCTCGCCGGGGGCCAGCGGGTCCGGCCCGGTCGCCGGCCGGTCCAGTTCGGCCGGCGGCCAGCCGTCCGCCGGCTCCGGCCCGGTCAGCAGGTCGGTGCCGCCGCCGGCCCGCACCCCCGACCCGACCTGGGCGTACGCGGCGCTGTGGCTGGTCGCCAGCAGCTCGGCGAAGCGCTCCGACTCGCGCAGCGGGCCGGCCTCGACCACCGTGCCGTCGGCCATCACCACCACCTCGTCGCAGCGGCGCACCGAGGAGAGGCGGTGGGCGATGACGATGCCGATCCGGTCGCGCAGCAACCGTTCGGTGGCCCGCTGCACCCGCGCCTCGGTGACCGGGTCGAGCCGGGCGGTGGCCTCGTCCAGGATCACCACGTGCGGGTCGCGGACCAGGATCCGGGCGAACGCGACCAGCTGCTCCTGCCCGGCCGACAGCACGTGCCCACCCTCGCCGAGCCGGGTGTCCAGCCCGTCGGGCAGCTCCGCGATCCAGCCGGCCAGGCCGAGTTCGCGCAGCGCCCGGGCGGCGTCGTCGAGCAGCTCCGGATCGAAGAGCGCGACGTTCTCGGCGAGCGTGCCGGCGAGGATCTCGGTGCGCTGCGGCACCACGGCGATCCACCGGCGCAGCTGTTCCAGGTCGAGGTCGAGCAGGTCGCGGCCGGCCAGGAATACGGTGCCGCGGGGCAGCTCGACCGCCCGGGTGAGCACCTTGGCCAGCGTGGACTTGCCCGATCCGGTCCGCCCCACCAGGGCGTACGAGCGGCCCCGGACGAAGGTCAGGTCGACGCCGCGCAGCGCCGGCCCGCGCTCGCCGTCCGGGTCGGTGCTCGGGTAGCGGAAGGTGAGGTCGCGGATCGCCAGGTCGCCCTCGGTCGGGCCCGACCCGCCGGTCGGTTCCTGCCGGGCGCCCTCCAGCAGCTGGACCCGGGCCCACGCGCCGAGCGCGTACTGCAGTTCCGGCACCATCCGGGCGACGTGCTCGACGGTCAGCCCGAAGCCGAGCGCGAGCAGCCACACCGCGGTCAGCCGGGCCGCGTCGACCCGGCCGGTGGCCAGCGCCCACGCCCCGCCGAGCACCACCGCGGCGATCCCGCCCCGGGTGACCCCGGCGGCCACCGTGGTGACCTTCGCCGACATCCGCCACACCCGGACGCCCCGGGACAGCACCTCGGCCGCCCGCCGGGCGTAGAGGCGCAGCACGTACGGCCGGGCCAGGCTGGTGCGGACGTCGTCCTGCCCGTGGATGGCCTCCTCCATCACCGCGGCCAGGTCCGACCACGCCTCCTCCTCGGCCATCCGGGCCGGGGCGATCCGGGCGGTCGGGCGGCGCAGCGCGACCGCCAGCACGGCGGTGAGCAGCAGCATGCCGACGCCGACCGGCCACCAGACGGTGAGCGCGACGGCCGCCGAAAGCACCCCCACGGCCAGCCCCTGGGCGATCCGTACGCCGTGGTTGCGCACCGACGCGGCCACCTGGTAGACGTCGCCGTCGATCCGGTCGAGCAGCTCGCCGACCGGGGTGGTCTCCAGGGTCGGCAGGTCCTGGCCGAGCGCCACCCGGCACAGCCGGCGCCGCACGTGCGCGGACCAGTCGGCGGTCAGTCCGGCCATCAGCAGGCTCACCGCGAGGTCGCTCAGCACGGCGGCGACCAGGCCCACCGCCAGCGCGGCGAAGAACCCGCCCGACCGGTGCACCAGCACCGGCCCGGCCAGCGCGGACGCGGCCGCCTGGCCGCCCGCGCCGAGCACGATCAGGCAGGTCACGATCGCCATCCGGCGCGGCGAGGTGGCCCACAGATCTCGGAGCAGGCGCATGGCAGGTCCTCCGGGTATCGGTGGGGGGAAACTCCAGCCTGCGGGTTCGCCGGATGCGGATCAACGGATTTACGCGGCGGGGAGAATGGGCGTCACCACTGTGGGTGACCGGCGCCGCCGCCCGATCAGGTCTGCGCGACCCGGCGGACGATGCCGAGCAGGGCCTCCTGCACGTCCTCGATCGGCCGGTCGGGCTGGAAGACCAGCCAGTCCACGGCCACCACCAGCCCCACCCCGAACAGCGCCGACGAGGCGGTCCGCACGTCCAGGTCGGCGGGCAGGTCGCCGCTGGCCACCCCGGCCCGGACCGTCTCGGCGATCACCTCGATCGCCTCGCCGCGCAGCAGCCGCAGCGTCTGCTGCCACTCCCGGTTGGTCCGCCACATCTCCGACAGCAGCAGTTGGGCGAAGGCCCGGTAGCGCCGGATGTAGTCGAGTTCGGCGCGGACCAGCGCGGCGAGCGCCTCGCGCGGCGGCAGGCCGGCCACCGCGTCCCGGAACTCGGCGGTGAGCAGCCCGATGCCGTGCCGGAGCAACTCCTCGAAGAGCACCGTCTTGGACTCGAAGTTGTAGTAGACGGTGCCCTTGGCCACACCGGCGCGGGCCGCGATGTCGTCCACCGTGGTCGCGGAGAAGCCCTGCTCGGCGATGAGTTCCACGGCCGCCTCGAAGAGGCGCTGCCGGGTGTCGACCCGCCGCCGCGACCGTCCGTCCGTCACTCGCCCTCCCGTCCGCGTCCCGCCCATCCTCACATGGTCAGCTCGGGATGCAGGGTGGCCGGGGTCAGCCGCCGGGACCGGCGAGCGGCGGCCACGGTGAGCGCCAGCGCGCCGGCCGCGAAGCCGGCCAGCACTGCCGCTCCGGTCAGCACCGGCCCGACCGGCCCGCCGTTGACGGTGTGCCGCAGGCCGGTCACCAGGTAGCTCATCGGCAACCACGGGTGGATGGCCTGGAAGAAGCCCGGCGAGGTCTGCACCGGGTAGGTGCCGCCGGAGGAGGTGAGCTGGAGCATCAGCAGCGCCAGCGCGGCCAGCCGGCCGGCCGGGCCGAGCTGCGCGCCCAGCCACTGCACGATCGCGGTGAACGCCAGCGACGCCAGCGCGAGCAGCCCGAACGTGGCGGCCGGGCGGGCCGGGTCCAGCCCGAGCGCCAGGGTGACCACCGCGGAGAGCATCCCGGCCTGGGCCAGCCCGATCGCCGCGGCGGGCAGCCAACCGGCCAGCGCGACCCGCCAGGCGGGCGCGCCGGACATCACATGCCGCCGGTTGAGCGGCCGCAGCAGCAGGTACGTGATCATCGCGCCGACCCAGAGCGCCAGCCCGAGGAAGTACGGGGCGAAGCCCACCCCGTACGCGCCGGCCGGGTTGCGGGTGCTGCGTTCCAGCGCCACCGGGTCGCCGAGCACGTCGGCGCGCGCCTCGGCGTCGTCGTACCCGGGCAGCCGGTCGGCGCCCGCGGCGAGGCCGTCGGCGAGCTCGCCCGCGCCGCCGCCCAGCCGGGTCAGGCCGGCGGACAGGTCACCGGCCCCGGACTCCAGCCGGGTGAGCCCGTCGGCGAGCCGTTGGCTGCCGTCGCCGAGCCGCGTCAACCCGCCGTCCAGCTCCCGCGCGCCGGTGGCGAGCCGGAACAGCCCGCCGCGCAGCTCGTCGGCGCCACCGGCCGCCGTACCGAGGCCGTCACGAAGCTCGGCGGTGCCCCGGGCCAGGGTGCCCAGCCCGGTGGCCAGCTCGTCCACCTTGGCCCGGGCGGCGGCCACGTCGTCGGCCAGGTGCGGCGCGGCCGCGGCGATCTCCCGGGCGGTGGCGGCCACCTGGGTCATCCGGTCGCGGAGTGCGGTCAGCTCGGCGTCGTCCAGCGTGGTGGTGACCGCCCGGGCGGCCTCGACCGCGGCGGCCGCGGCGGCCCGGGCCGCCACCACGCTCGGGTCGTCGGCCAGCTCGGGGTGCTCGGCGACCAGGGTGTCCAGCCGGTCGCGCACCTCCTCCGCCCGGGTGACCGCCGCCTCGGCACGGCGGGGCAGGGCATCGAGGCCGTCGGCGAGCGACTGCGCGCCCTCGGCGATGGCGGTCGCCGCCTCCTCGATCCGTTCGGCGTTGTCCCGCAGCACCGGCTCGATCCGGTCGGCCGCGCCGTTCACCCGGTCGGCCACGGCTCGGGTCTCGGTGGCCGCGCGGGCGGTGCCGTCGGCGAGCTGGCCGGCGCCGGCGCGCAGCTCGCCGAGGCCGGCGGCGAGTTCGTCGGCGCCGCGTACCGACCGGTCGAGTCCGGCGGCCAGGGTGTCCGCGCCGGCGGCGGCGCCGCCCAGCCCGTCGGCGAGCTGGCCGGCGCCCGCCTCGGACGTGCCCAGCCCGTCGGCGATCCTCCCGGCGCCGGCCTCCGACTGGCCGAGCCCGTCGGCGAGCCGCCCCGCCCCGTCGGCCGCCCGGGCTGTCTCGGCCCGGGCGTCGGTGAAGCCGACCAGCATCCGGGCGAAGTAGTCCTTCGCGGCGGACTCGGCGGCGGCGGCCCTGATCTCGCCGAAGGCCGAGCGGGCCAGCAGGCCGGAGAGGTAGTTGGTGGCGTCGTCGTTGACCAGCTTCAGCTCGCCCCGGCGGGCCGGCCGGTCCGGCTCCGGACTGGCCACCAGGGTGGCGGAGAAGTCCACCGGAATGGCGAAGACCAGGTGGTAGCGGCCGCTGCGCAGGCCGGCCGCGGCATCCCGGGAGTCGGTGACGTGCCAGCCGAACACCCGCCGGTCGAGCAGTTCGTCGGTGAGGTCCTGGCCGGCCTGTACCCGGCTGCCGTCGGTCGCGGTGGCCGGTCGGTCGGCGTTCACCAGCGCCACCGGGATCCGGTCCAGCTTCCCGTACGGGTCCCAGAACGCGTAGAGGTAGAGCGCGCCGTAGAGCAGCGGGATGACGGTGAGCACGGCGAGCGCCGCGCGGGGCAGCCGCCCCCGGGTCAGCCGGCGCAGCTCGAACCGGGCGAGTGGGAGCACGCTCATCGGGTCTCCTCGGCGGTCTCGGTAGCGGGTGCGGCCGGGCCATCGGGCGCCGGGGCGGCCGGTTCGGTCGTGGTGGCGCTTCCGGTGGCCGCCGGGGAAGGGTCGTCCTCCCGCCGCCGGCCGGCCGGCTCCGGCTCCTCCGGGTCACCGGCGCCGGCGGCGGCCGGGGCCGGGTGGGCCGAGGCGCGAGGCGGAGCGGGCACGGCGGACGGCGGGTCGGCGGGCGACTCGCCGAGCCGGTGCACGATCGCCCGGGTGTCCGGCTCGACGGCCCGGGCGCTGGCGACCACGGCGTACCCCTGGTCGGTCAGGCGGGCCAGGGCCGACCAGAGCCAGGCGCGCTCCGGCGCGTCCGCGCCGGCGTCCACGTCGTCGGCGACGATCAGGCCGGGCCCGCTCAGCGTGGCCAGCACGAGGCCGAGCACCTGGCGCTGCACCGGGGTGAGGTCGCGGCCCCGGGTGTCCGGGTCGAGCGGCGCGTCGTCGGCGAACCCGGCTCCGCCGAGCGCGGTGGCGAGCGCCTCCCGCCGGTACGCCCGCCGGGCGCGGACCGCCGCCACCGGCGTCAGCCGGCGGCGCCGACCCGGCACCGGACCGAGCAGCAGCAGCCGCTCGCGGACGTGCTCGGCGACGGTCAGCGCGGGATCGGGCTCGTGCACCCCGGCGACCTGCCCGAGCGCCGCCGGCCCGTGCCGGAGCAGCCGCCCCTCGCTGGTCGGGAAGCGCCCGGCCAGGGCGAGCAGCAGCGAGGTGCGCCCGCTGCCCGGCGGCCCGGTCACCGCGTGCAGTTCTCCCGGTGCGGCGGTCAGGTCGACGTCCCGGAACACCCAGCCCCGGCGGGTACGCAGCCCGATCCCGCTCGCCTCGACGACCACCATCGACCCGGCACCCCCTTTGAACTGACCAGTCAGTACAAAAACATGGCCAGCATAGCCCCGCCTCGCGCCGGAGGCCGGAGCCGGGTCAGAAGAGCACGGTGGCCAGGGTGCCGACCGGGCGGAAGCCGCACCGGTCGTAGACCCGGCGGGCAGGCAGGTTGAAGTCGTTGACGTAGAGGCTGACGGTGGGCGCCGCGCGCAGCAGCGCGTCGCGTACCACCGCCGCCATCGCCGCGGTGGCGATCCCCCGGCCCCGCCACTCCGGGGCCACCCAGACCCCCTGCACCTGGGCGGTCCGCCGGGTGACCACCGCCAGTTCCGCCTTGAAGACCACCTGGCCGTCGACGAAGCGGGCGTACGCCCGGCCGGCCCGGACCAGGTCGGCGACCCGCCGCCGGTAGCTGCGCCCGCCGTCGTCGGCGAGCGGTGAGACGCCGACCTCCTCGGTGTACATCGCCACCGCCGCCGGGAAGAGGCGGTCGATCTCCCCGCTGCGCACCCGGCGCACCTCGGGGTCGGCGGGCACCACTGGCAGCGCGTCGGTGGCCAGCAACGGCTGGTTGGGGCGTACGTCCCGGGCGGGTCCCCAGGCCTCGGCGAGGCGGTCCCAGAGCCCGAGCACGGCGTCGGCCCGGCCCACGATCGACGAGCAGAGCCGCTCCTCGCCGGCGAGCAGGTCGGCGTAGGCGGCCACGGCCGGCTCGCTGGCGAGCACCGGGGTGAGGTTGCCGCCCAGCCAGCAGACCGACTCCAGGTGGCGGCGGGTGCCGTAGCCCAGCACCCGGCCCTCGGCCCGCCACCAGGCCAGGCCGCGCGCGGCGACCCGCTCGGCGACCTGCGCGCCCGCGAACGGGTCCAGGTCGAGCAGCCGCTCCACCGCGCGGCGCTCCGATTCCCCCAGTTGCCGTACCGGCACCGTCAGCACGCCTACCAGCCTGCCATGACCGACCCCCGGTTCGCGGGTCGAGTGACGAGCCCGGCTAGCCCACGGGGACCGGGTCGGCCGCGGGCCCGGCCACCCGGGTCCGGGCGGCCCACCGGACCACCACCGGCACCAGCGCCCCGAGCAGCAGGAACAGCCCACCGAGCAGCAACCACCCCGGTACGCCCCAGCCGATCGCCAGCGTGGTCACCACGGCCGGCGCCAGCATCCGGCCCAACTCGAAGCCCATGCTGTAGGCGCCCTGGTACTGCCCGTGGGCGTGCTCGGGCGCCAGCCCGAACGAGATGCCCCAGCCCGCGGCGGAATGCCACAGCTCGCCGATCACGTGCGCCAGCGCCCCGCAGACCAGCAGCGCGATCGCGGCGCCGGTCGGCAGGTCACCCGCGGCGGCGAAGAGCACGCAGGCGACGGCGATGGCCACGCCCGCCCGCCGGGCCGCCCGGCCGGCCCCGGACAGGCTCTCGGTGCCCCGCGCGGCGCGCACCTGGAACAGCACCACCATGCCGGTGTTGACCAGCAGCAACGCGGAGATCACCCAGGCCGGCGCCCGGGTGTGCCCGGCGATCCAGAGCGGAAGGGCGATGTTGAGCAGGCTGAAGTGCATCGACATCAGCCCGTCGAGGACGGTGAACGCGAGGAAGGGGCGGTCCCGCAGCGCGATCAGCCGCGGGCCGTGCGCCGGGACCGGGGCCGGGGCGATCGCCGGAAGCCGGGTGAAGACCGCGGCGGCGGCCAGGTAGGTCCCCGCGGCGGTGAGGATCAGCGCCACGTAACCGGCGCGGGTGTCGAGGGCGATGGCGAACCCGGCGAGCACCGCGCCGACCGAGATCCCGACGTTGGTGGTGGCGCGCAGGTAGGCGCGGGTGCGTACCCGCTGGTCGGCGGGGACGGAGCCGGCGATCAGCGCGCCCCGGGCGCCCCGGTCGGCCGCGTCGGCCAGCGCGGTCGCGGCGCCGACGACGAGGAAGGCCGGAAACGACCCGACCGTCACCAGGGCGGCGGTCAGCACGCCGCCGGCCACCAGTGCGCCGATCTGGGTGCCGCGGGGGCCGAGCCGGTCGGCGAGGTAGCCGGTCGGGGCGCTGGCCAACAGGCCGACCAGCGCCGAGACGGTCAGGCCGAGCCCGACCTCGGTGGCGGTGAGCCCCACCGAGCGGGTGAGGAAGAGCGCGCTGGCCGCCAGCCAGAGGCCACGGCCGACGGTCCGGACCAGGGTGCCGAGGGTGAGGGTCCGGGCCGGGCCCGGTTCTGGGAGCAGTCGCACGCCCGAGAGCCTAACAAGACGTACGTACGGTTTGTTGGTGGCCTCCGCCACAGCCTTGTCGACGACACATTGCCGATATATCGTCGATGCATCAGCGACAGCACGAGAGAAGGTGAGGAACCATGGGGTTCCATCGCAAACTGCACGAACTGCATGAGGCGCGGATGCGCGGCTTCGGCTTCCCGCCCGGCCCGCACGGCCACGGCGGCCGGGGAGGTCACGGCGGTTGGGGCGGCGGCTGGGGCGGTCGCGGCCGGGGCCGGGGACGCCGGCCCAACGTCCGGCACGCCGTGCTGGCCCTGCTCGTCGAGCGGCCGATGCACGGCTACGAGATGATCCAGGAGATCGACTCCCGCACCGGCGGCGCCTGGCGACCGAGCCCGGGTTCGGTCTACCCCACCCTGCAGCTGCTGGAGGACGAGGGGCTGATCGCGGCGAGCACCGACGAGGCCGGCGGCGGGCGCAAGCGGTTCGCGCTGACCGAGGCCGGCCGGGCGGAGGCCACCGAGGCGGCACAGACCCCGCCCTGGGCGGAGTTCGCCCAGGACACGGTCAACAGCTGGCACGACATCCGGGACGCCGGCGCGCAGGCGATGCACGCGCTGCGCCAGGTGATGATGACCGGCACCGACGACCAGCGGGAGCGGGCCGCCCAAGTGCTCGACGAGACCCGCCGCAAGCTCTACGCGATCCTCGCCGAATCCGAGTGACCCGGGGCCGCCCCGGGCCGCCCCGGACCCGCTCGCTCAGACAGCGAAAGAGTGGCCATTCCACGGGGGATGGCCACTCTTTCTCTGTTGGTGCGTGCGCTCGGCCCGGTCGGGACGGCGAGGCGCCCGGTAGGTCAGTGGACGGTGACGGTGGGGCCGGGGAGCATGGCCCGCAGCTCCTCGGGCAGCTCGGCGCCCATCTCGTCGGCGATGCGCAGCGCCTCCTCGATCAGCGTCTCCACGATCTGCGCCTCGGGCACGGTCTTGACCACCTTGCCCTTGACGAAGATCTGGCCCTTGCCGTTGCCGGAGGCCACGCCCAGGTCGGCCTCGCGGGCCTCACCGGGGCCGTTCACCACGCAGCCCATCACGGCCACCCGCAGCGGCACCGGCAGCCCCTCCAGGCCGGCGGTGACCTCCTCAGCGAGCTTGTAGACGTCCACCTGGGCCCGGCCACAGGACGGGCAGGAGACGATCTCCAGGCCCCGCTCGCGCAGCCCGAGCGACTCCAGGATCGCCGCGCCGACCTTGATCTCCTCCACCGGCGGGGCCGACAGCGAGACCCGGATGGTGTCGCCGATCCCCTCAGCCAGCAGCGCGCCGAAGGCGACCGCCGACTTGATGGTGCCCTGGAAGGCCGGGCCGGCCTCGGTGACGCCCAGGTGCAGCGGGTAGTCGCACTTCTCGGCGAGCAGGCGGTAGGCCCGGATCATCACCACCGGGTCGTTGTGCTTCACCGAGATCTTGATGTCCCGGAAGCCGTGCTCCTCGAAGAGCGAGCACTCCCAGAGCGCCGACTCGACGAGCGCCTCGGCGGTGGCCTTGCCGTACTTGGCGAGCAGCCGCTTGTCGAGCGAGCCGGCGTTCACGCCGATCCGGATCGGCACCCCGGCGTCGCCGGCCGCCTTGGCGATCTCCTTGACCTTGTCGTCGAACTGCCGGATGTTGCCCGGGTTCACCCGCACCGCGGCGCAGCCGGCGTCGATCGCGGCGAAGACGTACTTCGGCTGGAAGTGGATGTCGGCGATGACCGGGATCTGCGACTTCTTGGCGATCGCCGGCAGCGCCTCGACGTCGTCCTGGCTGGGCACGGCGACCCGGACGATCTGGCAGCCGGACGCGGTCAGCTCGGCGATCTGCTGGAGCGTGGCGTTGACGTCGGCGGTGAGGGTGGTGGTCATCGACTGCACCGAGACCGGCGCGCCACCGCCGACCGGCACCGAACCGACCATGATCTGGCGGCTGGCCCGGCGCGGTGCGAGCGGCGGGGGCGGTACGGCGGGGATACCGAGACTGACAGCGGTCACTTCAGGCACTCACCTTGAGAAGAGCGTGATCGGGTTGACGACGTCCGCCGTGATGGTCAGCAGCGTGAACGCGCCACCGATCAGAATCACCGCGTACGTGAAGGGCATGAGCTTGAGGTAGTCGACCCGGCCCGGGTCGGGACGGCCGATCCGGGCGTAGAGCCAGGAGCGGGCCCGCTCGAACCAGGCGATCGCGATGTGCCCGCCGTCCAGCGGCAGCAGCGGCAGCAGGTTGAACACGCCGATGAAGAAGTTCAGCGACACGAACAACATGAAGAAGAGGTACCAGGCGTTGTTCTCCACGGCCTCGCCGCCGAGCCGGCTGGCGCCGACCACGCTGATCGGGGTGTCCACGTCCCGCTCGCCGCCGGTGATCGCCGTCCACAGGGCCGGGATCTTCTGCGGGATCCGCTGCAGGGCCTTGGCCGTGTTGACCGCCATGTCGCCGGTGAAGTCGGCGGTCGCGCCGAACGCGGCCACCGGCCCGTACGTCGTCCGCGTGGGGGTGCTGGGGATCAGGCCGACGCCGAGCGCGGCCACGTCACCGACGGCGCCGTTCGGGTCGTCCAGCGGCCGGCGCTGGGTCTTCGCCAGCACCGCCTCCGTGCCTCCCGGCTGGCCGTCCCGGACGTACGCGATCCGCGCCGTCTCGCCCGGCTTGAGCGTGCGCAGCGTGGTGAGCAGGTCGCCGTAGTTGTTGATCGGCGTGTCGTTGACCGCGGTGATCCGGTCGCCGTCGCGCAGCTGCGCCTGCTCGGCGGGGCTGGCCGCGTCGGCGGGCGTGCACGGGCGGATCGCGTTCTCCGGCACCACGCACTCGGAGAGCTGGATGACGGCCGGTTCCTTGCGGATCTCGGCCTCGCTGCTCGGGAAGTCGGGGTTGGGCAGGCCGGCGGTGACCGCGATCACCCAGAGCGCGACCAGCGCCAGGGCGAAGTGGGTGATCGAGCCGGCGGACATCACGATCGTCCGCTTCCAGACCGGGAAGCGCCACATGGCCCGCGGCTCGTCCGCCGGGTCGACGTCGTCGTCCTGCGGCGTCATCCCGACGATCTTGCAGAAGCCGCCGAGCGGGATGCCCTTGACGCCGTACTCCGTCTCGCCGCGCCTGAACGACCAGAGGGTCGGGCCGAAGCCGACGAAGTAGCGGGTGACCTTCATGCCGAACGCCTTGGCGGTGAGCATGTGGCCCGCCTCGTGCAGGCTCACCGAGATGAGGATGGCGAGGGCGAAGAGCACCACCCCGAGCAGGTACGCCATCAAGCTCCTTCCACCGAACCCGCGATGATGATCTCCTGCGCGTGCGCGCGCGCCCACGACTCCGCCGCGAGCACGTCCTCGACGGTACCTGGTTCGCCGAAATCGGGAGCCTCCTCGAGGACCCGTTCGAGGGTGTCGACGATGCCCAGGAACGGCAGCCGGCCGGCCACGAAGGCGGCCACGCACTCCTCGTTCGCCGCGTTGTAGATCGCCGGGCGGCAGCGGCCGGCCTCGCCGGCGGCCTTGGCCAGCGCGACGGCCGGGAACGCCGCGTCGTCCAGCGGCGCGAACTCCCAGGTGTGCGCCGTGGTCCAGTCGACCGCGGCGGCGGCGTCGGCGACCCGGTCGGGCCAGCCGAGGGCCAGCGCGATCGGCAGCCGCATGTCCGGCGGGCTGGCCTGGGCGAGGGTGGAGCCGTCGGTGAACTCGACCATCGAGTGGATCACCGACTGCGGGTGCACCATCACGGTGATGTCGGCGTACGGCACGTCGAACAGTTCGTGCGCCTCGATCACCTCCAGCGCCTTGTTCACCATGGTGGCGGAGTTGATTGTGACGACCGGCCCCATGTTCCAGGTCGGGTGGGCCAACGCCTGCTCCGGCGTGACCCGGGTCAGCTCCTCGCGGCGCTTGCCCCGGAACGGTCCGCCGCTGGCGGTGACGACCAACCGGCGGACCTCGCCGCGGCTGCCGCCGCGCAGGCACTGGGCCAGCGCCGAGTGCTCCGAGTCCACCGGGACGATCTGCTCCGGCCGGGTCACCGCGGCCTTGACCAGCGAGCCGCCGGCGACGAGGGACTCCTTGTTGGCCAGCGCGAGGGTACGCCCGGCGCGCAGCGCGGCCAGCGTCGGCGCCAGCCCCAGCGAGCCCACCACGCCGTTGAGCACGATGTCGCAGGGCCACTGCGCCAGCTCGGTCATCGCGTCCGGCCCGGCCACGATCTTCGGCAGCTTGAAGTCGCCGCTGGCCCAGCCCCGGCGGCTCGCCTCGGCGTAGAAGGCGAGCTGGAGGTCCTGGGCGGCGGAGGCCTTCGCCACCCCGACCGCGTCCACGCCCAGTTCGAGGGCCTGGGCGGCGAGCAGGTCGACGTTGCCGCCGCCGGCGCCGAGCGCGACCACCCGGAACCGGTCCGGGTCGCGCCGCACGATGTCGATGGCCTGGGTTCCGATCGACCCGGTGGAGCCGAGCAGGACCAGTTCTCGGGGGGAGGTCACCCGGCCATTCTTCCCCAGCCCGTCCGCGCGCCCGCCGGGAGCCTCAGCCCTCCCCCGCCGCCGACTCCTCCGCCGGCGCCTCCTCGTCGAGCAGATCCGCCGGGTCGACGGCGAAGTCGAACGGCGTCGTCATGGTGAACACGGTTCCCGCCGCGGCGGCGGAGAGCGGACGGTACTCGCCGTCGGCCAGCTCGAACAGGGCGATGGTCGGAACCCGGTTACGCAGATCGACGCGGAGAAAGAACGGCACACCGGCGGCCGCGTACTCGCAGGGCCGGTCGATGACGTCCTTGCGCCGGTTGCCGGGCGACACGATCTCCCCGAGCAGCACCGCCTGGCCGATGTCGACAGCGGAGCGGCCACCGCCCGAGGACCGGAGCACCGCGATGTCGGGGATGAACAGGTCCTTGCCCGACACCAGGTTGATCTCCGGGTAGACCCAGAGCCCGGCTCGGCGTGCGGCGCGATGCAGCAGGTAGGGCAGTTCCCGTTCGACCGATTGATGATCGATTCCAGCGTGTGGGGTCACGATGACGCTTCCGCTCAGGACCTCGACCTTGGGGCCGTTGGTCTCCGGCAAGAGGTCGAGGGCGAGCTGGGCGGTCCACGGCTCGTCGTGCCACCGCAACACGTCGAACGACGGCTCAGTGGGCTGCGGCGTCGGATCGGGCTCCGGCGTGAACGCGGCCTGGGCCATCCAAGCTCACCCCCTCAGCGGACCATCATCGTCAACCCAGCCTAGTGCCGCCGCCCCTCCGGCACCGGGTCGCACACCGTGTCCGACCTCGGGGAGCTTCGGGTGCCCGCTACGCCACCTCGACGAAGTCGAGTTCCGCCCAGCGGCTCCGGTGCGTGAACCGCAGCGTGTTGAATCCCGCGTTGAGCGTGACGTCGACGCCCGCCTGCCGCCAGACGTCCCACCCGGTGTTGGGATACCTGACGACCTGCGGACTGCCGCCGTTGACGGTCAGCGTGTGCTCAGCGTCGCCGTAGCCGGCGGCGTAGGCCACGTGGGCGCGGTACCCACCGGACCTGGGCGCGAAGACGGTCACCTCGACCCAGCTGTCCGCGTAGTCGATGTACGCCACCGCCTGCCCCTGCGACGCGCCCGGGGCGCTGCGCACCGAGCAGTGGTTGAGCCCGCCGCGCTCCGCCTCGTACCGCACCCGGCTGCCCCGCACGACGGGATAGCCACCCGCCCAGCCCAGCGCCGCCACGTACATGCCCCGCGCGGAGTAGTTGTTGATCCAGCCGTGGAAGACGATGTGGTCGCCGCTCGCCTCGCGCACCACGTCCGCGCCGCCCGGGCCGCGTACGGCCGAATCCAGCGACGCCGTGGTCATCAGCGAGCGGTACGCCTTGGTGTAAGGACCGGTCAGCGAGGTCGAGGTGGCGTAGCTGGTCTGGTAGCCGTCGCCGCCGTAACCGCCGAGCGAGTAGAACAGCACGTACTGCGCGCCGACCTTGGTCAGCACCGGCGCCTCGATGATGCCGGCCTCCTCGGGGCGGCCGCTGCGCAGCAGCTCGACCCGGGCCCCCTGCAGGGTCACCCCGTCGGCCGCGACCTGTTGCAGCCAGAGGCTGGTGGGCTGGCCGATGGCGTTGCCGTCGTCCTTGTAGAGCAGGTAGCGCAGCCCGGTGCTGTCGGTGAAGCTCGCCGCGTCGATGTCGCCGCCCTCGCCGGCGTTGCAGATCAGCGGCTGGGTGCCGACGGCGGTGAACGGCCCGAGCGGCGACGTGGCGAGCGCGGCGCCGATGCACTGCCGGCCGGTGGCCCGGCTGCGCGCGGTGTAGTAGAGCAGGTAGCGCCCGTCGGCCCGCTGGGACACGTCGGGGGCCCAGGTCAAGCCCCCGTTGGCCCAGGCGCCGAGGGTCGGCAGCGCGTCGGGCCGCCTGGTCCACGGTCCGGTCAGCGAGCTGGCCGTGGCGACCGGGACGTTCCCGTTGCCGTTGTTGGTGGAGTACGCGTAGTAGGTGCTGCCGAACCTGACGACGTCAGGGTCCGGAAAGTCGCTGGCGATGACCAGCGACGGCGTCGCGGTGGCAGCCGCGGCCACGCCCGGGCTGACGAGCAGGGGACTGGCGACGAGCGCGGCCGCCAGCCAGACGAGACCTCTCCGCATGACGAAAGTCAACCACAGACATCGATGCATTGAAAAGTTTCGCCATCAGGGCGATGGGCGAGGCGGACGTGCCGTCTCGGCCACCGCCGCCCACTCACCGCCGGCCGGAATCCGCCGGGGATGACGTGGCGGGGGCGGCCAGGACGAACGTCTCCAGCACCTCGCCGGCGTACCAGTCGGTGCGCTGGCCGAGGTGGGTCATGCCGAGGCGGCGGCAGACCGCCATGGACGGGTCGTTGCCGGGGGCGACCACGGCGTACACCTGTCGGGTGCCGGCGGCGAACTCGCGGGCCAGCACCGCCCGGGCCGCCTCGGTGGCGTATCCGTGGCCCCACGAGTCGGGGTGCAGGTGCCAGCCCACCTCGATGTCGTCGGTGGGCGTCACCCCGTCCGCGCCGGGCAGCGGCTTGAGGATCAGCGTGCCGGCCACCCGGCCGGTGTCGCGTACCTCGATCGCCCAGGTGCCGTACCGGCCGCCGTGGTCGGCGTGCCGCTCGCGCCAGATCCGCAACCGGTCGGCGGCCTGCGCCGGGTCGGTCAGCGGCAGCCCGGACGCGGCCAGCCAGCGGGTGATCTCGACCCGGGAGTAGATGTCCCAGATCCGGGCCAGGTCGGCCGGATCGGCGGTCCAGTCCCGCAGGACCAGGCGGTCCGTGGTGAGAACGGTCATGGCCGGCGATCTTAACGAGTCGGGGCGGCCGGGAGGGGAACGGCACGGCCGACCGGGGGTCACCATTCGACCGATGCGGATCTATGTAGCTCTCTTACGATCATCGATTGATATTGGTTAAATACCTTCACTCCACCGCCCCTCGCACCCCTGACCCCCGGGAGGGACCCCGTGAAACTCGCCACCGCCGCGCGCGCCCTGGTCGGCGGGCTGACCGCAGCCGCCATGGTGCTGCTCGGCCCGGCCGGATCCGCGTCCGCGGCGACCGTCACCGTGGACAACGCCACCGCCGGGCGCTTCACCGCCAGCACCAACTGGGGCACGTCGTCCTGGTCCAGCCAGAAGAACGGCGCGGACTACCGGTTCGCGACGCCGTACACCGGTGGCAGCGACGCCGCCTGGTTCAGCGCCTCGATCGCGGCGACCGGCGCGCACCTCGTCGAGGTGTGGTACCCGGCCGACGCCGGCTACAACGACGCCACCCCGTTCATCGTCGCGACCAGCAGCGGTAACCAGACAGTTGTGGTGAACCAGCGCGCCAACGGTGGCCGCTGGGTCAGCCTCGGCACCTTCACCCTGGCCGCCGGCGACCGGCCCGTGGTCGGGGTCAGCCGGTGGACCAACGGCACGGGCTACGTCGTCGCGGACGCCGTCCGGATCACGTCCACCTCCGGCAACCCCGCCTTCGCCCTGCCGCTGCCGAAGAGCGCGCTGCCGCGCAGCGAGTACGACGACCCGCACCACGACTATCCCGCCATCGACCTCCCGGTCGGCACCGGCACCCGGGCGTACGCGGTGCGGGCCGGCACCGTGACCATCATCAACGACAGCTCCTGCGGGCAGGGCGTCAACCTCACCGGCACCGACGGAGCGGTCTACACCTACTGCCACTTCTCGGCCTGGTCGGTCAGCAACGGCGCTTCGGTCGCGCCCGGGCAGCAGCTCGGCCTCACCGGCAACACCGGCAACTCCACCGGGCCGCACCTGCACTTCGGCATCCGCACCGGCAGCACCCGGCGGTGCCCGCAGAACTTCCTGCTGGCGCTCTACGACGGGGTGACCCCGCCCGCGGCGACCAGCCTGCCCACCACCGGCTGCTTCTACGCCACCCGCAGCACCAGCGAGGTGCAGCCGCTGGGCTGACCACCACGCTCCGTCCGCCGACCCCGCCCGGGCCACCCGGGCGGGGTCGGCCGCCTGTCACGACCGCGGGGATCTTGATGAGTGACGGCTGCCGCGAAGGGGTACGGAACCGGGATGGGTGGCGGATGGCGGCGAGTGAAGCGGATCGGCGCCGCGGCGTTCCGTCCGGTGCGTGGCCGGGACCTGTCGCTGCACGCCGCCGCCATCACGTTCTACGGCGCGATCGCCGTGGTCCCGGTGGCGCTGCTGGCGATCTGGTTGACCACCCTGGTCGCGGGCGCCGAGCGGGTCCGCCGGCTCACCTCGTACGCCGTGCGGACGCTGCCGACCGAGATCGGCGCGCCACGGGCGATGGCCGCCCTGGTCGAGGCCGGGGTGGAACTGACCCCGCTGCTGGCGCTGGCCTCGCTACTGCCGGCGTCGCTCTACGGCGAGGGGCTGCGCCGGGCGTTCGTCTCGGTGGCCGCCCCGCGCACCGACGAGTCGCTGGTCGGCTGGCGGGGCCGGCTGCTGCTGCTTCCGCTGCTCGCCCCGGCCCCGGCCCTGCTGCTGTCGATCCTGCTGGCGCTGCCGACCACCACCGGGCTGGTCCGCCAGGGCGGCTGGCTCGGGGCGCTCGGGGTGGTGCTGTCCTTCCTCGGGGTGTGGCTGGTGCTCACCCCGGTGCTGCTCTGGGTGTTCCGGGTGGTCGGGCCGGCGTCGCCGGACTGGCTGTCCGCGCTGGCGGTGGGCTCGTTCACGGCGGCGAACCTCTCCGGCTTCCTGCACGGGTTCGTGCTCTTCGCGTCGCTCCCGATCGACCTGGGCGCGCCGTTCGGCGGCTTCGACGAGATCGGCGCCGGCGTCGCGGTGCTGCTCTGGCTCTACCTCTTCCACGTGATCGTGCTGGCCGGCTACTCCGCCACCCTCGCCCTCTCCCGCTGGCGCACCCACCGCACCCACCCCACTCCGGAAGCGCGTTGATCATGAGGTTGGCGGCATCGGGGAGCGCTCGCCGATGCCGCCAACCTCATGATCAACGCCGCTACCCCCGGCGGGACCGGTCAGGAACGGAAGGGGCCGGTGATCTCGTAGGTGACGCCGGCGGAGCCGGTGCGGTCGCCGGTGGTGCCGCGCTGCGAG
Organism: Micromonospora echinaurantiaca; assembly: GCF_900090235.1. Classification (NCBI taxonomy): domain Bacteria; kingdom Bacillati; phylum Actinomycetota; class Actinomycetes; order Micromonosporales; family Micromonosporaceae; genus Micromonospora; species Micromonospora echinaurantiaca. The sequence goes on from NZ_LT607750.1 coordinate 4,842,496, forward strand.
GAGAAGTAGAGGCGGGTGCCGTCGGGCGAGAAGGCGGGGCCGGTGAGCTCGGACTCCGGGTGGCCGTGCAGGCGCAGGAACGGGGTGACCACGCCGGCGGGGGTGATCATGTTGATCTCCATGTTGCCGCCGTCCTCGGCCACGTACAGGTCGCCGCCGGCGGTGCCGGTGATGTTGTCCACCCCGGTCAGCGGCGCCGCGCCGGCCGGCACCAGCGAGTCGTCGTACGCCAGGTCGAGGCGCTGCTGAACCGCGTCGTACGCCCAGACCCGGTTGTCGCCCTTCGTGGTGAACCAGCAGGTCCCGTCGGCGTACCAGCAGCCCTCGCCACCGTCGAAGTGCTTGGCCGCGCCGACCTGCCAGCGGGTGGGCACCGGGAAGCCGTCCCGGTCCGGGACGTCCCGCCAGGTCACCGGCCCGGCGGTGGCGTCGGCGGGTGCGCAGAGCACCTGCAACCGCCCGGTGCGCAGGTCGCCCCAGGTGTCCGGGAGGAAGCGGTAGAAGCAGCCGTCGCCCTCGTCCTCGGTCAGATAGACCACCCGGCGGTCCGGGTCGCAGGCCGCCGCCTCGTGCTTGAACCGGCCCATCCGGGTGCGCTCCTCCGCCTCCCGGCCGCCCTGCGGCCAGGTCTCGAAGACCCGTCCGAGCGGCACCTCCTCGCAGGAGAGCCAGGTGCCCCACGGGGTCGCGCCGCCGGCGCAGTTGACGTTGGTGCCACCGAGGATCCGGTACGCCGCGGCGATCGAGCCGTCGGCGGCGAAGCGCACCGCCGAGGCGCCGCCGGCCAGCGGGATCTCCGAGTTGGAGACGTAGATCCAGCCGGTGCCGGCCGGGTAGCAGGCGCCGCCGTCGGGCGCCCAGTGCCAGACGTACGAGGTGCCGGCGACCCGCTGCCCGGAACGGGCGATCACCCGGCTGGTGAAGCCGGCGGGCAGCTGGATCCCGTTGCCGTCGGCGGCGAGCAGTTCCCCGTACGGGCCGGGGCCGGGCTGGGCGGGGGCGGCCAGCGCGGCACAGGCCCAGAGGCTGCCCGAGAAGGCGGCGGTGCCGCCGGCGACGGTGGCGCGCAGGACGGTGCGACGGTCCATCGGAGACCTCCCGGTGAGAGTCGATGCCCCGTCGACGCTAGAGCCGACGGAGCATCGATGGAAGTCTCTATCCGGTGAACGCGGGGTGACGCTCCGCCGGGTCCGACTCGGCGCCCTCGCGGATGCCGTACCGGCGGTAGACCCGGCCGAGCGGGCCGGGCGCCCACCAGTTCCACCGGCCCAGCAGGCGCATGGTGGCCGGCACCAGCAGCGCCCGCACCAGCGTGGCGTCGACCACGATCGCCACGATCATGCCGACCCCGATCAGCTTGATGTACGCCATCCCGCCGGTGGCGAACCCGGCCACCACGATGATCAGCAGCAGTGCGGCGGCGGTGATGATCCGGCCGGTGTGCTGCAACCCGGCGGCCACCGAGGCGGTGTTGTCCCCGGTCCGGTCCCACTCCTCGCGGACCCGGGAGAGCAGGAACACCTCGTAGTCGGTGGCCAGCCCGAAGAGCACCGCGAGCATCAGGATCGGGTTGCTCGGCTCGATGAACCCGGTCGGGGTGAAGCCGAGCAGGTCGGCGAGGTGGCCGTCCTGGAAGATCCAGACCACCACGCCGAACGACGCGCCGATCGAGACCAGGTTCATCAGCACCGCCTTGACCGGCAGCACCACCGAACCGAAGGCGAGGAAGAGCAGCAGCAGGGTGGCCGCGGCCATCAGCAACGCCATCCACGGCAGCCGGTCGGCGAGGCTGTCCAGCAGGTCCCGGTCGGCGCCGGGCCGGCCGCCGACCAGCACCTCGGACCCGGCCGGCGCGGGCAGCTCGCGCAGGTGGCGGACCAGGTCCTGGGCGACCTCGCCGGTCGGCTCGCCCGGGTAGCTCACGGTCAGCAGCGTCGCCTCGCCCCGGTTCGCGGCCACCTGCACGCCGCTCACCCCGGGCAGGCCCGCGATCCGGTCGGCGAACGGGCGTACCGCCTCGGCCGGCGCCCCGGTGACCAGCACGTCGATCGGCGCGACCGTGCCGCCGGGGAACTCCGCGGCGATCCGCTCGGAGACCACCCGGGGCGCGGCGTCCGCGGGCAGCACCCGCTCGTCGAAGCCGCCGAACTCCATCCGCAGCGACGGCACGGCCAGCACGGCGAGCAGCAGCACCACCCCGACCAGGTAGCGCACCGGCCGGCGCATCACGCTGCGGGCGATCCGGGCCCAGGCGCCGCCGTCGGCCGCCGGCCGCCCACCCCGCCGCCACGGCAGCGGTACGCGCCCCGCGTCGATCCGCGGCCCGAGCACCGCGAGCAGGGCCGGCAGCACCGTGAGCGCGGCGAGCATGGCGACCAGCACCGCGGCCATCCCGCCGAGCCCCATCGAGCGCAGGAAGGACTGCGGGAAGATCAGCAGGCTGGCCATGGCGAGGGCGATGGTCAGCCCGCTGACCAGCACGGTACGGCCGGCGGTGGCCATGGTGCGCCGGATCGCGGTGGGGGTGTCCCGGCCGGCGGCCAGTTCCTCGCGGAACCGGCTGACCACGAAGAGCGCGTAGTCGACCGCCATGCCCAGGCCGATCAGCGTGATGATGTTGATCGCAAAGATCGACACCTCGGTGACGAGGTTGACCAGCCGAACCGCGACGAACCCGCCGAGGATCGCCAGCCCGCCGATCAGCAGCGGGGTGGCCGCGGCGACCAGGCCGCCGAAGATGAGCACCAGCAGGACCAGCAGCACCGGCATGGCGAGCAGCTCGGCCCGGGTGATGTCCTCCGTGGTCTGCCGGTTCGCCTCGTGCAGGAACGGCACGTTGCCACCCGTCTCGGTCCGTACGCCGGGCGTCTCGATGGCCGGGCGCAGCGCCTCGTACGCCGCCGTCTTGCCGTCCTCGTCGGCGGGCCGGAGCTGGATCAGCGCGTAGGTGGCCCGGCGGTCGGTGGCGAGCAGCGCGGGCGCCTGGGTGTCGTACCAGGTGGTGACGCTAACGACCTCGGGACGCTCGCGCAGCCGGGTGACGGTCGCGGTGACCGGGTCACGGAAGGCCGGCTGGTCGGCCGACACCGAGTCGCTGGACCAGAGCACGATCACGTCGGCCCCCTGCGGGCCCAGCTCGTCGGTGATCCGCTCGTACGCCCGGCTGGACTCGCTGGCCGGGTCGTCGAACCCGCCCCCGGTGAGCTGCCCGAAGACCCCCGCACCCCAGGTCGATCCGACCACGACCAGCAGCACGGCCGCGGCGAGCACCGCCCAGCGCAGCCGCACCACCATCCGCCCCCACCACGCGAACATGGCTCCCCCTTGACGGCTAAAATGTGACCATCGATCATTTCAGTGAACGCCGTTAACTATCGCAACGGCGTTCGCTTCGGTCAAGGGGGTAGCCGGATGACCGCACCGACCCGGCGGGAACGCCTGCGTACCGCCACCCTCGCCGAGATCAAGGAGGGGGCGCGCCGGCTGCTGGTGACCGGCGGCGCCGACGCGGTCTCGCTGCGCGCCATCGCCCGCGACATGGGCATGACCGCCCCGGCCATCTACCGCTACTTCCCCAGCCTGGAGGCGCTGGTCACGGCACTCGCCGGGGACCTCTACGACGAGCTGCGACGGTGCCTGGAGGCGGCCCGGGACGCCGCCGGCGGTGAGCCGGTCGACCAGCTGGTGGCCATGTGTCGGGCCTTCCGCGCCTGGTCGGTGGCGCACCCCGCCGAGTTCGGGCTGATCTTCGGCGCGCCGACCCCCGGGCTGGCCGCCTTCGTCGACGACTGCGTCGACCCGGACCATCCCGGCGCCCGGTTCGGCGCGGTCTTCCTCGCGCCGATGATCGAGCTCTGGCACCGGTCGCCGTTCCCCACCCCGCCGGCCGAGTTGCTCCGCGAGCGCCTCGGCGACCGGCTGGAGCCGCTGCGGCTCAGCCACGGCGACATCCCGATCGAGGTCACGTACACCTTCCTGGCCGGCTGGACCCGGCTCTACGGGCTGGTCGCTGCGGAGGTCTTCCAGCAGGTGAGCTGGGCGGTCACCGAACCGGAGGCGCTGTTCGAGCTGGAGCTGGAAGCGTTCGCCGCCCAGCTGGGCGGCGGCGACCGGCCGGGCGGCGCGATCCGCTAGGCCCGGCACGCGCTGGCTCCGGCGGCACGCCCGGGTGGCGGGCGGCGAAGGGCTGCCCGGCGGGCCCGGCGGGCACTAGGCTCCCGCGGCATGAGTGACGAGCTGCCGACCCGGGCCGACGTGGTGATCGTCGGGTCCGGGCACAACGGTCTGGTGTCCGCGATCCTGCTGGCCCGCGCCGGCCTCGACGTGCTGGTGCTGGAGGCGGCCGAGGTGATCGGCGGGGCCACCCGCACGGAGAACCCATTCCCGAAGGTGCCGGGCCTGCGCCACTCCACCGGTTCCTACCTGCTCGGGCTGATGCCGCCGGAGCTGCTCGCCACGCTCGACGTACGCATCCCGGTGCTGCGCCGCGACCCGCACTACTTCCTGCCCACCCCGGGCCCGGAGGGCTCCCCGTACCTGCTCTTCGGCAGCGACGTCGCGGCCACCCGGGCGCAGCTCGCGGAGTTCTTCTCCCCCGCCGACGTGGCCGCCGACGACGCCCTCCAGGCCGAGCTGGCAGCGCTGCGCGCCGACCTGGCGCCGGTCTGGCTGGCCGACCCGCTGCCCGTCGAGGAGACCGCCGAGCGGTTCGTCCGGCCGGCGCTGCGGCAGGTCTTCGTCGACCTGGTCCGCGGCTCGGTCGCCGACTACCTGGCCCGCTTCGACTTCCGCTCCGAACTGCTCGTCTCGATGTACGCGGTCACCGACGGCCTGTCCGGGCTGAACGCCGGCCCGGACGACCCGGGCACCGGCCACAACTTCCTGGTGCACAACATGTGCCGGCTGCCCGGCTCGGGCGGCACCTGGATGATCGCCGAGGGCGGGATGGGCACCGTCTCGCGGACCTTCGCCGCGGCCGCCCGCGCCGCCGGGGCCACGATCCTGACCGGTACGCCGGTCAGCGCGATCACCCTGGCCGGCGGTGCGGCCAGCGGGGTGGTCCTCGCCGACGGGCGGGAGGTGGGCGCCCGGGTGGTGCTCGGCGCGTGTGACCCGTACCGGCTGATGGACCTGCTGCCCGACGGCGCGCTCCCGGCGCCGCTGGCCGAGCGGATGGCGGCGGTCCGCCGTCCCGGCACCACGCTCAAGCTCAACCTGGCGCTGAGCGGCCTGCCGCGCTTCTCCTGCCTGCCCGCGGACGCGCCCAGCCCGTTCGGCTCGACCATCCACCTTCTTCCCGGCTCGGCCTCGCTGATCGGCGGCGGCGAGTCGCCGATGACCGCGCTGCGCGCGATGTGGGCGGACGTGCAGGCGGGCCGGCTGCCCGCGGAGCCGACCATCGAGTGGTACCTGCACACCACTGTCGACCCGTCGCTCTCCGACGGGCAGGGCCACCACTCGTCGGCGCTCTTCGTCCAGTCCGTCCCCTACGAGCTGGCCGGCACCAGTTGGGACGAGGCGCTGCCCGGGTACGTCGACCAGTTGATCGCGATCTGCGAGCGGTACGCACCCAACACCGGCGACCTGATCGCCGACGCGGTGCCGCTGACCCCGGCCGGCATCGAGGCGCACTTCGGCATCACCGGCGGGCACATCCACCACGTCGACAACACCGTCTCGTTCACCGACCGGATGCCGTACGTCATCGGGGTCGACGGCGTCTACGCCGGCAGCGCCGGCTGCCACCCGGCGGGCAGCGTCATCGGCGCCGCCGGCCACAACGCCGCCCGTCGCATCCTCACCGACCTAGGCCGCTGACCGATCCTCGGCCGTGGTGGCGGCGCTGGGCAGGGTGCCGGGACCGCGGATGAGGTAGAGGACGACGAGCACGAGGTAGAGGAAGAGGCTCAGGACCGGGTGGACGAAGACGAACGCGAAGGCGACCAGGTAGAGCAGCGGGCGCAGCAGTAGCCGGCGCGCGATCGCCCGGGTCAGCTGGGGATCCAGGTCGGGGTGCAGCAGCCGGTGTCGACGCGCGCACCACCAGATCAGGTTGAAGCAGACCGCCTCACCGAGCACGGTGCCGAGGTAGAGCGCGGCGGTCAGCCGCTGCTCCGCCGCGCTGCCGCGCAGATTGTCCGCGAGCAGGTCGGCGGTGAACGGGATGGCCGCGACGAACAGCAGCAGGAGCAGGTTGAACACCAGCAGCATCTGGTCGACCCGGACCACGTAGCGCCAGATGTTGTGGTGGCCGAGCCAGACCTGACCGGCGATCGCGAAGGTGATCACATACGCCAGGTAGGCCGGCCAGGCGTCGACGAGGGCTTCGGGAAGTTCCCTCCCGCCCACCCGGGCCGGACCGTACTGGAGCAGTTCGACGGCCATCACCGTCAGCACGACCGCGAAGATCCCGTCGCTGAACGTCTCGACCCGGGCGGGGTCCCGCGCCATCTCCTGGTTCCGCCGGTACCGGTACTTCCGCTGCCCAGGTCCAGCCCCGGTCATGCCCCGCCCCACCCTCGTGGATCATGAAGTGGTGGCGTCCCGGTGGGTGCCGGTTAGCGGCTGCTGCCGCCCACCACCCCTGCATGGTCGCCCACCGGGCAGGCCGCGCGGGTCGGGATCGGGGTACGGGGCCGGGGCGGGCCGGTCGCAGTCGCCCGGCACCGGCGTCAGCTGAGGGCTTCGCCGGCGGGGGCGGGAGCCTCGGCGTCGACCCGGCGGGCCCGGATCTTGTGGCCGACGCTGGTCAGGCAGCGGCCGCTGCTCAGGTCGAACCGCCACCCGTGCAGCTGGCAGGTGAGTTGGTCGCCCTCCACGATGCCGAACCGGGTCAGGTCCGCCTTCAGGTGCGGGCAGCGCCGCTGCACCACCCAGTCGCCGAGGGTGATGTCCTCGGCGTCGCTGGTCCGCTCGTGCTCGTCGTACCAGCCCTCGGCGTACTGGAGCCGCTCCTCCGACAGGCACTTGAAGAACGCGTAGACGAACTCGTTGTACTGGCCGATCCGGGCCGCGGAGAACCGGCAGGAGAGGAAGAGCGAGTTGACCCAGTCCACCTCGCCGATGTGCAGCAGGTGCTCGACCAGCGCCCGCTCGGTGCGGAACCGGTACCGGACCTTCTCGTCCGCGTACGGCCGGACCTGCTTGCCCGGGAAGTCCACCACGATCGACTCGACGCTCTCCCCGTCGTAGCCGACCAGGTCGAAGCGGACCGGGCCGCCGACCCCCTTGGCCAGGTAGATCGACTCGTCCAGCAGCGGCTCGACGCGCCGCTTCATCTCCTTCAGGATGTCGATCTCCGGGTGCCGCCAGGACGCCTTCTCCGCCTCGATGATCGGGCGCTTGCGCTCCCGCATCTCCTCCAGGTGGGCGACCTTGTTCGCGAAGAACTCCTCCACCGGCACCGGGTGGGTGGTGGTGGCGCCCTCCGTGGTGACCTCGGCGACGCTGCCGGGCAGCAGCACGATGCCGTTGGTGCCACCGACCTTCGCGTACTCGGCGAGGAACACCGACTGGTCCGGAAAGATGTTCCCCTCGTCGCCGAAGATGTCGTTGAACTGCCACAGCTCGTCGTCGAGGAAGCACGGCGGGCCGGCGATCGGGAAGACGTGCGAGGCGTTCAGGTCGTCGATGTACCGCCAGGTGCGGTCGAACTGCCGGTCACGCTTCTGCTTGCCGAACGCCGTCTTGGCGGCCTGCGGCAGCTCGTAGACCATCGGGTACCAGATCGCCCCGGAGAACTGGAGCATGTGCGCGTGCACGTGGCCCAGCTCGGCGAAGACGCTCAGGTCGGTGGGGCGGGCGTCGTTCTGGTTCAGCAGCCGGACACCGTCGTACTCGACCCAGAGCGAGGAGTCGCCGATCGGGCCGTCGGTCGGGCTGGTCAGCGCCTGAATCATGATCTTGAGGCCGCCGGGCAGCTCCACGACCTGCTCGTTCGGCGCCTTGAGGAACTTGGTGAAGCCCAGCTCCCGGAACTCGTCCTCCATCTCCGAGGTGGGGAACTCGGGGAGCAGCACGGTCGCGTCCTTCGACACGAAGTCGCGCAGGTGCTTGGCGTCGAAGTGGTCCCGGTGCAGGTGCGAGACGTAGAGGTAGTCGACCTGGCCGAGGGTCTCCCAGTCGAGCTGCGAATTGTCGGGGAAAGGGAACCATGAGGCGAAATAGGCCGGATTGACCCACGGGTCGCACAGGATGCTGCCCGCGGCCGTGTCGATCCGCATGCTCGCGTGCCCCGTACCGGTCACTCGCACCGCAGTTCTCCCTCGAGAAGACAGACAAGGTGTACGTCAGAACGCTACCGGAGGCAGTGTGGCCGCCGACCCGCGACGCCGGTAGTGCCGTTCCGCCCTGGTCGCCCTGGCCCCGGATGATCACGTTGGTCCACGTGCGGCGGGGACGGGAAGGCGCAGTCCCCGCTCCCCGGCGAGCGCGTGGTCCGCGCGCTCGCGCAGTTCGCGGTCGTCGGCGCCGGGGTATGGCCCCGACCCCGTCCGGTCGGACCCTGCGCCGGGCCCGGCACGGGGCGTGCCAGACTAACCAGAGATCCGATCGCGAGGGAAGGACCGACAGTGGCAGGAAGCGAGCCGGTAACGTCGCCAGACCAGCACAAGCCCGGGCACCGCAAGTCCGGGCGGATCGGCGCGGTGGTGACCGCGCTGGCGCTGCTGGCGATGATCTGCGGCAACCACGAGGGCAGGGTCGAGGACATCTGGCTGGTCGGCCTCGCCGTGCTGCTGCTGGTCATCGTCGTCGGCGACGCGGTGCTGCGGCGCAACGGCCTGCGCTCCTGACCGGAACGGCCGCCGGCTGCGCACCTCCCGCGACACGTACGAAGGGCCCGCCCCCCACCGGGGAGCGGGCCCTTCGTGACGGCGGTCAGCGGCCGAAGAGGATGTCCTGCACGTCCTTGAGCGCGGCGTCCACCTCGGCCTCGAAGTAGCCGCCCTGCACCAGGCCGAAGCGGAGCGTGTCCAGGTCCTTCGGGTTCACCGGCATCGGGTTGCGCCCGGCCATCCCGCCGAGCAGGCTCTCGAAGAACCGGTCGACCTGGTCGGGGTCGTAGCCGCTGCCGAACCGGCGCACCTGGAAGCTGCGGCGGATCTGGTCGACCCGGTAGAGGTCACTGCCGGGCGGGCCGGCCATCGGCGGGCCACCCATCGGCGGGCCACCCATCGGCGGGCCACCGGCCGGCGGGCCACCCATCGGCGCGCCGCCGAACCCCTGCTGCGGCATCGGCGGCGGTCCGGCCGGGCCACGACCCCGCGGATCCCGCTCCCGCTCCCGTTCCGGCATCCGGATCTCGGCGGTCATGTCGGTCCGGCCGCGCCGGCCCGCCTCGAAGCCGTCGAACCGCTGCTCGTCCGGGCCGTAGCCCTCCGGACCGTAGCCCTCCGGACCGTAGCCGCCGGGACCGGCGGGCAGGCCGCGCGGCGGCGGGCCGCCGTGCCCCATCGGGCCCGGGCCCATCGGCGGGTTCGGGCCGGCTGGGCCGCGCGGCGCGTCGTAGCCCCCACGCGGAGCGTCGTAGCCACCGGCGAAGGCGCCGGTCGGCTCGTCGTAGCGACCGTAGCGGTCCGCCGGCGGCGGGCCGGCCTGCGCCGGCATCGGCCGGGGCGGCAGCGGCGACATGCCCCGCTCGTCGCGCATCGGCGGCCCCATCCGGTCCGGCGGGCCGAGCCGGTCGCCCATCCGGGGGTCGCCGCCGCGCCCGCCGCGCTCCTCCAGCTCGGCGAGCTGCCGCTCCACGCGGTCCAGGTGCAGGTCGACCTGCCACTCGTCGTAGCCGTTGAACCGGACCCGGAAGACGACGTCGTGGACCTCCTGCGAGGCCACCGGGGCGCCGACCGGCTGACCGGCGAGTGTCGCCTCGACCCGGTCGAGGAAGGCATCCACCTCGTCGACCTTGTATCCCCGGCGGAGCGCCTTACGCCGGAAACGCTGACCCTGACTCGCCACTATGTCTCCTGGTCTCGTTCGCTACGGCCGGTCACGCCGTCGTCTCCGCGGTCCGGTCGGTGTCCCTGTCCTCGGCGGCGGCCAGCTGCCCACACGCTCCGTCGATCTCGCGGCCTCGGGTGTCCCGCACCGTCGTGGACACCCCGGCGTCGCGCAACCGCCGGACGAACTCCCGCTCGACCGGCTTCGGGCTGGCGTCCCAGCGGCTGCCCGGAGTCGGGTTGAGCGGGATCAGGTTCACGTGGGCCAGCTTGCCGGCCAGCAGCCGGCCGAGCAGGTCCGCTCGCCACGGCTGGTCGTTCACGTTCTTGATCATTGCGTACTCGATCGACACGCGCCGGCCCGTACGGGCCGCGTAGTCCCACGCTGCGTCCAGCACCTCGGCTACCTTCCAGCGCTGGTTCACCGGCACGAGTTCGTCGCGCAGATCATCATCGGGGGCGTGCAACGACAGCGCAAGAGTCACTGAGAGGTCTTCGCTGGCCAGTCGGCGGATGGCCGGAACCAGCCCCACCGTGGAAACGGTGATGTGCCGCTGGGACAGCCCGAGCCCCTCGGGCGCCGGCGCGATCAGCCGGCGGATCGCGGCGACCACCCGGTTGTAGTTGGCCAGCGGCTCGCCCATGCCCATGAAGACCACGTGCGACAGCCGCGGCGGCGACCCGGCCACCGCTCCGGAGGCGGCCACCCCGGCCAGGTAGACCGCCTGGTCGACGATCTCGGCGGTGGAGAGGTTGCGGGTCAGCCCGGCCTGGCCGGTGGCGCAGAACGGGCAGGCCATGCCGCAGCCGGCCTGGCTGGAGATGCAGACGGTGACCCGGTCCGGGTAGCCCATCAGCACGCTCTCCACCAGCGAGCCGTCGTGCAGCCGCCAGAGCGCCTTGCGGGTCGCGCCGTCGTCGCAGGCCAACTCCCGTACCGGGGTGAGCAGCCGGGGCAGCAGCCGGTCGGCCAGCCGCTCTCGGGTCGCGGCCGGCAGATCGGTCATCTCGGCCGGGTCGCGGACCAGCCGACCGAAGTAGTGGGTGGAGACCTGCTTGGCGCGGAACGCCGGCTCCCCCAACTCGGCGACCAGCGCCCGGCGACCGGCGAGGTCGAGGTCGGCGAGGTGGCGGGGTGGCATGCTCGCCCGGCGTGCGCCGGGGGCGTCCGGGTCCACGGGGATCAGGGGCAGGCTCGTCATGGCGCGTCCAGTCTGTCACGCCGGATGGCGGACGCACCTGTCCGGACGTGCCGAATCGACCCTGGCCTCGCGGAGGACCCCGGCACCAGGACGTGACCCATGCCTCAGCCCGCCACCGGCGCGACGACCACCAGCAGCAGGTACGCGGTCGGCAGGGCGAACAGGATCGAGTCGAGCCGGTCCATCAGCCCGCCGTGGCCGGGCAGCAGGTTGCTCATGTCCTTGATGCCCAGGTCCCGCTTGATCATGGATTCGGCGAGGTCGCCGAGGACCGCCGCGACCGAGACCGCCAGGCCGAAGAGCGCGCCCCACCACGGGGCGACGTCGAGGAGCAGCCAGAGCAGCAGGGCGCTGCCGAGCGCCGCCGCGGTGACCGAGCCGGCGAAGCCCTCCCAGGACTTCTTCGGACTGATCGCCGGCGCCATCGGGTGCTTGCCGAAGGCCACCCCGGCCGCGTACCCGCCGGTGTCGGAGAGCACCACCGCGACCAGGGTGACCAGCACCCGCAGGTGGCCGTCGTCGGGCACCGCCGCCAGCAGCGCGGCGAAACCGCCGAGGAACGGCACGTAGACCGCGATCAGCGTGGCCGCGGTGAGGTCGCGCTGGTAGCCGCCGGGACCGTCGCCCAGCCGCCAGACCATCGTGCCGAGGACGGTGACCAGCAGGCCGAGGCTGAGCGCGTCGGGGCCGGCGAACCAGGCCAACCCGACGGTGAGCACCCCGCCGGCGATCAGCGGCACCAGCGGCGGGTGGGCGCCGCTGCGGCGTACCGCCCGGGCCATCTCCCACACCCCGACGCCGACCGCGGCGGCGACCACCACCAGGAAGGCCGGCCGGTAGAGGAACAGCGGCAGCAGGATCGCGCCGACGCCGAGACCCAGGCCGACCGCGATGGCGGCGGGCAGGTTGCGCCCGGCCCGGCTCGGCTGGGTCGGCGGGCGGTCGGCGCTGGCCCGGCGCCGCCCGCGCGCCCGCCGGCCGCGCGGAGGCTCCGGGTCTGGCGCGGGCTCCGGCTCCCGGTCGGGCCGCACCGGCTCCAGTTGGGCGGTCGGGTAGTCGTCCGGGTCGCGGTGGCCGTTGATGCCGGCCGGCCGCTCGTCGTACGGCTGATCGCGGTACGCCTCCGGGTACGGATCGGCCGGCGGGCGGGTCAGCCCACGCGGCTCGGCGTACCGGTCCGGAACCGGGCGGCGGTCCCACGGGGCCGGTTCGACGTCCGGCTCGGGCCAGGGCAGGGCGGTCGGGCGGTCCGGGCGGTCCCAGCCGCGCGGCTCACCACCGTAGGGGTCGAGGTGGGACATCACGCACCGAGCGGAGCCGGTTCGAGATCCACCACATGACGCAAACGCACAACCATCCCCTACAGGCCCGACTGCTCCTCCGGTCGACCGGCCCGACGACCGGTCGATTCCCGCCGTTCACCGCGAGGTGGCCGGGAATCCTGCCGAGCCTACTGCACCCGCCGGGCCGGCACGGCGGACGATGTCCCGGCCTCCCGCCCGGCCCACCCGACACCCCGCCGACCAGGCACACAAGCCGGGGCGACGCGTCCCGTCGCCACCGCCGGCCCGGATCGGCACGAGGCCCGCCCCCCGGGCCGGGGACGGGCCTCGCCTGACGACGTACGGCTGGCTCAGACCTCGAGCAGCTCGGTTTCCTTGTGCTTGACCAGGTCGTCGACGTTGGCCACGTAGCGCTGGGTCAGGTCGTCCAGCTCCTTCTCGGCGCGGCGGCCCTCGTCCTCGCCGACCTCACCGTCCTTGACCAGCCGGTCGAGCTCCTCCTTGCCGCGGCGGCGGATGTTGCGGATCGCCACCTTGGCCTCCTCACCCTTGTGCCGGGCCACCTTGATCATGTCGCGGCGGCGCTCCTCGGTCATCTGGGGAAGCAGGATGCGCAGCTGGTTGCCCTCGTTGTTGGGGTTCACCCCGAGGTCGGAATCGCGGATCGCCTTCTCCATGGCGTTGATCTGCGAGTTGTCGTACGGCTTGATGATGGCCATCCGCGGCTCCGGGATGGCCACGGACGCCATCTGGGTCAGCGGCGTCGGCGTTCCGTAGTAGTCGATGATGACCTTGGAGAACATGGCCGGAGTGGCGCGGCCGGTGCGGATGGCCCCGAACTCCTCCTTGGCGTGCTCGACCGCACGCTCCATCTTCTCCTCGGCCTCGAGGAGGGTGTCGTCGATCACCGGTCTCCTCGCCTCCTTCTGTGCTCGTCGTGGGCTGTGCTGGGTGTCGGAGGACCGTCGGGTGGGCCGCGGAGCCCGCTCAGGCGGTGATCAGGGTGCCGATCTTCTCGCCCGCCACGGCACGGATGATGGTGTCGTCGCCCTGCGCGCCGAAGACCAGCATCGGCAGGCCGTTCTCCATGCAGAGGCTGAACGCGGCGGCGTCGGCGACCCGGAGGTTGCGCTGCAGCACCTCGGAGAAGGTGACCGAGTCGAACTTGCTGGCGGTCGGGTCGACCCGGGGGTCGGCGGTGTAGACGCCGTCGACGCCGTTCTTGCTCATCAGCACCACGTCGGCGCGGATCTCCAGCGCGCGCTGGGCGGCCACCGTGTCGGTGGAGAAGTACGGCATCCCGGCGCCCGCGCCGAAGATCACCACGCGGCCCTTCTCCAGGTGCCGGATCGCGCGCAGCGGGATGTACGGCTCGGCGACCTGGGCCATCGTGATCGCGCTCTGCACGCGGGTCTCGATGCCCTCCTTCTCCAGGAAGTCCTGCAACGCGAGGCAGTTCATCACCGTGCCGAGCATGCCCATGTAGTCGGCCCGGGCCCGGTCCATGCCGCGCTTCTGCAACTCGGCGCCGCGGAAGAAGTTGCCGCCGCCGACCACCACGGAGACCTGCACGCCGCGGCGGGCCACGGTGGCGATCTGCCGGGCGACGGCCTGTACGACGTCCGGGTCGACCCCGACCGCGCCACCGCCGAACACCTCGCCGGAGAGCTTCAGCACCACCCGGCGGGCACGGCCGGGAGGCGGCGCCGTCGGATCGTCCGCCGCCAGCGTCCGGTCACTCACAACCTGCGTCATCCGCCCCGCCCTTTCCCACGCGCGCGCCCCGTGCGCCGCATACCGCGAACCTGCCGCTGCCGACCCTATGTGACAAGGAGGCCGCGGTGCCTGTCACGTACACCGGCGGCCTCCTCGTCGACGTTCCTGCCCACGGGCGCGTCGCGCCCGATCAGGCGACTCAGGCCTGGCCGACCTCGAACCGCACGAAGCGGGTGACCTCGATGCCGGCCTCGGCCAGCATCTGCTTCACCGTCTTCTTGTTGTCGGCCACCGACGCCTGCTCGATCAGGACGTAGTCCTTGAAGAAGGCGTTGACCCGACCCTCGACGATCTTCGGCAGCGCCGCCTCGGGCTTGTTCTCCTCGCGGGCGGTCTGCTCGGCGATGCGCCGCTCCGACTCGACCACGTCGGCCGGCACCTCGTCGCGGGTGAGGTACTTCGGCCGCATCGCCGCGATCTGCATGGCGACCGCCCGGGCGTCCGAGTCCGACGCCTCGTCGTCCGGGGTCGACCGGCCGGCGCTCGCCGCGGCGGTGGTGTACTCCACCAGCACGCCGACGGCCGGCGGCAGGTCCTGGCTCTTGCGGTGCAGGTAGACCGCGGTGGTGCCGTCGACCTTGGCGAACCGGTTGAGCACCAGCTTCTCGCCGATCTTGGCGGACTGCTCCTGGATCAGGTCGGCGACGGTCTTGCCGTCCAGCTCGCTCGCCAGCAGCTCCTCGGCGTTGGTCACGCCGGTGCGCGCGCCGTGCTCGACCAGCTGCTGTGCGAGCGCGATGAAGGCGTCGGTCTTGGCGACGAAGTCGGTCTCGCAGTTCAGCTCGAGCAGCGCCTTGTCGGAGTGCGCGATCAGCCCGTTGGCGGCGGTACGACCGGCACGCTTGCCGACGTCCTTGGCGCCCTTGACGCGCAGGATCTCGATGGCCTTGTCGAAGTCGCCCTCGGCCTCGGTCAGCGCCTTCTTGCTGTCCATCATGCCGGCGCCGGTGAGGTCGCGGAGCTTCTTGACGTCCGCGGCGGTGAATTGGGACATGGCTCTCTCTTCGGTGTTGAGACGGCGTGTGGATGGTCAGAGGTGCCGGTTACCCGGATCCGGGCCGGATGTGCCCGGTGGGCCCGTCGCCACCCCGCCATCCGCCGAAACGGACGACGGGGCGGCGACGGTGCGCCTCACTCCGCGGCGGCGGCGGCCGGCTGCTCCGGCTGGTCCTCGGCCTTCTTCGGCTCCTCGAGCAGCTCACGCTCCCACTCGGCGAGCGGCTCGTCGGCGGCCACGCCCGGCTCCGGCTTCTCGTCGGTGCCCCGGCGGCGGCCGGAACGAGCGATCAGGCCGTCCGCGACGGCGGCGGCGACGACCTTGGTCAGCAGCTCGGCCGAGCGGATCGCGTCGTCGTTGCCCGGGATCGGGAAGTCGACCTCGTCCGGGTCACAGTTGGTGTCGAGCACGGCGATCACCGGGATGCCCAGCTTGCGGGCCTCGTCGACGGCGATGTGCTCCTTCTTGGTGTCGACCACCCAGATCGCGGCCGGGAGCTTCTGCATGTCCCGCAGGCCACCGAGGGTGCGGGACAGCTTCTCCTTCTCGCGGGAGAGCTGCAGGGTCTCCTTCTTGGTGTAGCCGGCGGCGGTGCCGCTCAGGTCACCGAGGGCCTCCAGCTCCTTCATCCGCTGCAGCCGCTTGTACACGGTCTGGAAGTTGGTCAGCATGCCGCCGAGCCAACGGTGGTTGACGTACGGCTGGCCGACCCGGGTCGCCTGCTCGGCGATCGCCTCCTGGGCCTGCTTCTTGGTGCCGACGAAGAGGATGCTGCCACCCTCGGCGACGGTGCCGCGCACGAAGTCGTAGGCCTTCTCGATGTAGTCGAGGGTCTGGCGCAGGTCGATGATGTAGATACCGTTGCGCTCGGTGAAGATGAAGCGCTTCATCTTCGGGTTCCAGCGCCGGGTCTGGTGCCCGAAGTGGACACCGCTCTCCAGCAGCTGGCGCATGGTCACGACGGCCATGGTGGGGTACTCCTTGCGTCCCTGGTTGTCCCGCCCGGCCGGCGGCCGGGCGTCCTGGCGCCCGGTCGCCGGCCATGGCGGGCCCGACCAAGATCGGGACCAGGGAGGCCGTCGCCCCACGACGGCTCGTGGAGAGGGCGCGCGAGGTCGACCGCGCGAGGCGGTCGCCAGTCGACCAGTGTACGCCCCTTCCCCGCCCGACGACCCCGGGGTGCGCGCGGCACCGGCCGGACGGTCAGTTCGCGGCGAGAGCGGCGGCGACGAAGAGCACCAGGCCGACCGTCAAGTACGCCGTCGGCGGGCGCAGCCAGCCCCGGCCCCCGTCCGCCAGCGCCAGCCCACCGGTGCGCAGCCCGTAGAGACCGACCGCGAAGATCGGCAGGCCGCAGACCAGGAACGTGCCGACGACCACGTCGGCGGCCGACACCGGATCACCCGTCACGCCGGTGAGCAGCACCCGCAGCGCGGGGATCTCGAAGACCGCCACCAGCACCGCGAAGAGCACAGCCAGCGCCGGCCGGCGGGTCCGGTAGACGCCGTCGCCGACCGGCACTCCCGGGCCGACCGCCGGCGGGTAGGCCAGCGGTTCGCCGCGCGGACCGACCGACGGCATCGGCCCGGTCGGCATCTCCAGCGGGTGCGGCGCCTCCGGGACCGGGCTGGCCGGCTGCGCCGGATGCGTCGGCTCGGCCCCCCGTCCGGGCGCCTCCCCGGAGCGGGCCGGCTCGGTCGCGCGGGCGGGCTCGACGATCGGATACCCGGCCAGCGGGGCCGGCCGCATCGGGTCAGCACCCGCACCGGGCAGCGGGGCCGGCCGCATCGGGCCGGCATCGGCGGCACCGGCACCGGTCGACGGGTCCGTGGCGAGCATGGCGGGCGTGGCGGGTGTGGCGCTGTCGCGCGATTCCCAGGCGGCCCGACGGCCCGGACGGTCGCCGGGCAGCTCACCGGAGGTCTCCACCGGGTCCGGTTCCGCCCGGCCCGAGCGGCCCGTCCGGTATCCGTCCGGCTCGCCCCGGCTGTCCCCCCGCGGGTCGACGGCGGCGTACCGTCCCGGGTCCACCGCGGCGAACCGCCCCGAGTCGGGCTCCGCCCCGAAGCGACCGGAGTCCTGCTCCGCCCTCAACCGCCCGGAGTCTGGGTCTACCGGGAAGCGTCCGCTGTCCGGCTGGACGAAGCGCCCGGTGTCGGGTTCCGCCCCGAAGCGACCGTTGTCCGGGTCGGCGCCGAAGCGACCGGGGTCTCCGTTACGGCCAGCGAGGTCGGCGTACCGGCCCGCCTCGGCGGCCCGCTGCTCCGGCGGTCGGAACTCGTCGTCCCGGTACCGCGGCCCGGCCGCCGCACGCCAGTCCGCTTCGCCGTAGCCGCGCTCCGCTTCACCGGAATACCAGCGCGGCTCCTGATCTTCGGCAGAACTCCGTCGTCCGTCCACGTCCGGCACCGTATGTGACCCGTCGGGCAGGCGCCATTCGCCCCCCGGCCAGGCATTCCACCTGCTCGGCCACCACCGCACTCCAAGATCGTCTGATGGTCAGCAGGTGCGGGTGAGCCGCTCTGTCCTGCTCAGCAGCAGACGATCATGGGCGGCCCGGCAACGCTGAGCGGGGGGCCGGACGGCGTGGCCATAGCACGGCGGGGGCATGATCGTCCGTTCGTCCACAGCCGCTCCCGCTGTCCACAGCCTGCCGGTTCGGGGCGGCGGGTACGGCCCGGTCCGCGGGACCGTGCCGGCATGACGATGCGGAACCAGGCGGTCGGCGCGTACGGCGAGCGCTGCGCGGTGCGGCACCTCATCGAGGCGGGGCTGCGCCCGGTGGCCCGGAACTGGCGCTGCCCCGCCGGGGAGATCGACATCATCGCCTGGGACGGGCCGGTACTCGCGTTCTGCGAGGTGAAGACCCGGGGCACGGGCGAGTTCGGCACCCCGGCCGAGGCGGTCGTCCCGGCCAAGGCCCGCCGGTTGCGCGGCCTGGCCGCCCGGTGGCTGGCCGAGACCGGCACCACCGCCGACGAGGTCCGCTTCGACGTGATCGCGGTACGGCTCGGCGACGCCGGGGCGGCCCGGGTGGAGCACCTGAAGGGGGCGTTCTGAGATGCCTGACGTGAGCGGGTGGTGCGGTCCGGCGGGCGGTCGGGGTGGCGCCGACGGGAGAGGAGTGCCGGCATGAGCTACGCCAAGGTGCTCTGTGTGGGGCTGGTCGGGGTGACCGGGCACCTCGTCGAGGTGGAGGCCGACCTCGCGCCCGGCCTGCCAGCGGTGGTGATCTCCGGCCTGCCGGACACCGCCTTGCACGAGGCCCGGGACCGGGTCCGGGCGGCCGTGGTCAACTCCGGCCAGCGTTGGCCGAACCGGCGGATCACCCTCAACCTGCTGCCCGCCACCCTGCCGAAGTTCGGTTCGGCGTTCGACCTGGCCATCGCGGCGGCCTTGCTGGGCGGCTCCGGCGAGCTGCCGCTACTCCCGCTGGAGCGGGTGGTGGTCCTCGGTGAACTGGGACTCGACGGCACGGTCCGGCCGGTGCGCGGCGTGCTGCCGATGGTCGCGGCGGCGGCCCGGGCCGGCGTCGACCGGGTGATCGTGCCGGCCGACAACGCCGCCGAGGCGGCGGTCATCCCCGGGATCCGGGTCCGCGCGGTGGACACCCTGCACCGGTTGGTCAGCTTCGTCCGCGACGGCGAGCCGCTGATCGAACCGGCCGCCGACGAGCCACCGCCGGCCGGGGAGGGCCCCGATCTGGCCGAGGTCGCCGGGCAGGAGCTGGGCCGGCGGGCGCTGGAGGTGGCGGCGGCCGGCGGCCACCACCTCGCGCTGCTCGGGCCGCCCGGAGCCGGCAAGACCATGCTCGCCGAGCGGCTGCCGTCGATCCTCCCCGAACTGGACGACGCGGACGCGTTGGAGGTCACGGCACTGCACTCGATCGCCGGACTGCTGCCGGCGGGCGGCCGGCTGATCCGCCGCCCGCCGTTCCAGGCGCCGCACCACAGCGCCACCGTGCCGTCGCTGGTCGGCGGCGGCTCGGGGCTGGCCCGCCCGGGCGCGGTGTCGCTGGCCCACCGAGGGGTGCTCTTCCTTGACGACGCGAAGTCAAACCTTTGACGCCGCCCCCCTGCTCACCTACCCTGCCCAAGCATCCAGTGGCAGGGGGAAACGTGGGCAGAGTTCTCGGCGTGATCCGGCTCTCTCGGGAGCGCGAAGAGTCGACCTCGGTCGCACGGCAGCGCGCGTACATCACGGCATGGGCTGAGCAGAACGGACACACGATCGCTGGGTGGGCCGAGGACGAAGGCGTGAGCGGCAGCGTTCCGCCGTGGGAGCGCCCGCAGCTCGGCGAGTGGCTGCCAACCAGCCTCGGCGGCAGGGCAGACGTCGCCCGGTTCGACATCCTCTGCGCCTGGCGGTTGGACCGGGTGTCCCGCCGGGTGCTGCACCTCGCCGCACTGATGGACTGGTGCAAGAGCACGGGCCGGGCCATCGTGTCGACCTCGGAAGGGTTCGACATCAACTCCCCGATGGGTGCGGTGTTCGTCAACATCCTTGCCGCGCTGGCGGAAGGCGAACTTGAAGCGATCCGGGAACGTGCCCGGTCATCGTTCGCCCACCTGATGAAGCAGGGTCGCTGGCGCGGTGGGTTCGTGCCGTACGGGTACCGGGCCGTCAAGGCTGAGACCGGCCAGGGTTGGCGGTTGGAGATCGACCCAGAGACCAGCAAGGTTGCGCGGGAGATCGTGCGCCGGATCATCGCCGGGGAGTCGGCCAACTCGGTTGTGCGCTGGCTCAATGAGACAGCCACGCCGAGCCCGCTCGACGCTCAGCGGGTACGCGCCGGGAAGGCAACGACCGGCACCGAGTGGCGCGTGGCCAACCTGCTCAAGATGCTGCGCTCTCACACCCTGCTCGGGTACGCCGAGATGACCGAGACTCGCACTCGGCCGGACGGCACCAGGGAGACGTTCGCTCGGCTGGTCCGTGGCGAGGATGGGTTGCCGTTGCAGCGTGCCGAGCCGGTCGTGAGCGCTGCCCAGTGGGAGCAGCTACAGGAAGCGTTGCGGAAGAACGCCAACCCGAAAGCAGGCAACCGAGTCGGCGGCTCTCCCCTGCTGCGCGTGGCGTACTGCGAGTGCGGGGAACCCCTGTACCGCAACCGAGGACGGCACGGCATGTACTACCGCTGCGGTCTGCGTGCCCGCGCTGGCCGGAACTGTCCCGAGGGCATGACCTCGATCCCCGCTCACGTCCTGGAGCAGATCACCGAACAGACCTTCCTACTCGTGGCCGGCGACCTGGAGGTGATGCGCCGGGTGTTCGTCTCCGGATCGGACCATGCCGCCGAACTCGCCGACGTAGAAGAGTCCCTTGCCGAGTTGCGGGAGCACCTCACCGCCGGTCTGTTCCGTGGCGAGCGAGGCAAGGCAGAGTTTGCCCAGATGTACAGCGCGTTGGAGGCTCGCCGGGAAGCGTTGGAGGCGTTGCCGTCCAAGCCGGATCGGTGGGAGTTGGAGCCGACCGGGCAGACGTACCGGGAGCGGTGGGCGACGCTGACCACGGCAGCGGAACGCAACCGGGAGATGCGGGAAGCCGGGCTCAAGGTGATCGTGTACGCGCTCCCCTCGGATGAAGAGTTGGAAGCGATGAACGATCCCGATGAGTACAAGCGGGTGCGCGTGATCATCCCCGAGGATCTGATGGAGCGGGTGCAGGCGAACGCAGCCAAGGCAGCCTGAGCGTCGCCTGCCGCCGGATCGAGCGTGCCGGTAGCGATGTGAACGGTTGGTAGCCTGCCAGCACCGGACAACCGTCGATCCCCTGGCAGGCATCGTGACTACCGCCGAAAAGATCAACATTGGCATTGCGCTTGTCGCTGCGCTCGGTGTCGGCGCACTGGTTAAGTCATGGGTAGATCACCTGTTGAACCGGCGAACCAGAAGGGTCGACATCGCTGACAAGTCAGTGCAAATCGCCGAGGCGATGATGTCCCGGATGGAGAGCGAGCTATCTCGCGCTCAAGAGGCGCTCGCCAAGGCGCAGCAGGAAAGCGATGAGCTGCGCGCAACGCTGGCAGAGACCAAGACAGCCAAGGGGAAGCTCAGCGAGCAGTTGCAAGAAATGAAGAACTCCCTGCGAGGGGTAGATACCCAGATCACGCATGCAAGTACTGCGATCAGCGGGATGCAAGGCGAGGTTCACCATTTCCGGATCAATGCCGCTGGACTGAAAGACCTCGCCCGTCGGGGCCGGTTGGCGTACACGCCGGAAGCCGAAGAGACGTGGAAGCGTCTGAGGCAGGCCAGCAACGCTGGGCAGGAGCCCGCTCCCGGCTCTGCGGGCGATGTGGCCGCCGGCTCCGCGCGAGATGTCGCCGATGATCTGGGTAGCGCACGCGAGCGTTGACCTCGGGGTGGGTGGGGGTATGACCCCCTGAGCAGGGATCTCCCTACCGCCGAGTCTTAGTCGCGGCCATCGGGCCACCGTCCCAGAGTCGACCGTGACCGGGCCCACGGACCCCCGCGCAGGGCCGATCTACGGGGGTTGCTCGGGAGGATCGCCGGGCATGCCGACCCCCAGGGTGTGAGGTGCCGAGAAATTCGGGAGCACCCCGAGGGGGTCGACGTGACATCGGCGGATCTACCGCAGGCCGGCTCGCTTCATCGCGCGGTGGTTGGCCTGCCGGCAACGATCGCCGCAGAACTCCCGCACGTACGCCCGATCCTCGGGCAGCGGCTCGGCGCACCAGCCGCAGAGACCCTGTTGCCAGCGCCGGATGCGCTCGGCATCGGTTGGGATCACGCTGCCACCCCCTCAACCTGGTCGCGGGTCGCCATGAACAGGGCAACGTGAGCGAGGGACGGACCACCCTCGGGCACCCTGCGGTGCGCGTTGTCGAACCGCTTGTGACAGGGGCGGCACATCGGCGAGTAGTGGTCAGGGTTGGTGCTGTACGGCTTGCGCGCCTCGCGACCCTTGATCATCGCTCGCTCGTCGTAGTCGGCATGCGAGTAGGCCCAGTCCTCGGCCTGGTTCCCGCAGCGGCAGGTGTAGAGGCTGGCGCTGCCTCGCTGAGCCTTCACGCGGTTGTGTGCGCCGTCGTACGTGAGCAGTTCCCGTCGCCGACTGTCCGGGTGGTTGGCCCGGTCGGCGCAGTTGGTCGTGATGCCGTTGGCAACGTTGTTGATCTGCAACGCCTTGACGTTCCCGCACTCGCAGCGGAACAGGGCCCGAGGGTCGCCGCTGGCGCTTGACTCGATCCGCTCGACCAAGGTCAGACTCCCGTACACGTTGCCCGGCTTGTGCTTCTGCCGGCTCGGCATGGTCGCAGCCCGAGGGGTCGGGACGTAGGCGCGCTGATGCTTGGCCTTGCCCTGGCAGATCTTCCCGCAGTAGCGCGGGGCGGGTCCCCGCTTGCCCGCAGGCTTGGGCGGGATGGGTCCGCCGCAGTGCTGGCAGGTCCGGTTGTCGATGTTCACTGTCTCTGTCTCCTGTTCGTCAGATAGGCCCGCGCGCCTTGCGCAGCGAGCCGTAGAGCCCCGATCCGCGGAGCGGGGTGGGTTGGTGCCGGTCCTGCTCTCAGCAGCCGTCAGAGGCTTGATGCGCAGCGGTGATCTCGCGTTGCTGGCGTCGCGCCCAGCGGTTCCGGTGGTAGTCGGTGCAGAACTTGGATGCCCTGCCGCTCTTGATCGGCACAGGCTTGCCGCAGTCGAGACACGCCGGACCGTCGCTCGGCTCCTGGCCGATGAGTAGCCCGAGGTGCCCGTGGTGCCGCCAGCGTCGCCAGTGCGTCTGGCAGAGCCCTCGGGCTCGGTGTGGTCGGGTGCAGTGCTCGACCAGGCACCCCCGGTCGGTGTGTTCGTTGTTCGCCATGTCATGTCCGCAGAGGGAAGGGGAGAGCAGGTGCGGACCTACCTGCCCTCCCCGTTGTCCCTCGGTCAGCCAGCCACCTGGGCGGCAGCCTCAACCCTGACCACCAACCGAACCTCGGTCTTGTGCGCCCGGTTGCTGAACTCCTGCCCCGGCTTGGCGTCCTCGACGGTCCCGTTGCGGCTCATCACGCGGGCGGCCTTGATCCGGCCGACGCCAGCGGCGAACTCATCGACCAGGGCGGCAACCGCAGCGTCGGTGTACTCGGCGACCTGGTCGGGCCGGTAGTGCTTGGTGGTCAGGTTGATCTCGGCCCGGATGGTGCGGCTCACCTTGTCGCCATCGCGAACCTGCTTGGTGACGCTGCACTCGCCGAGCGTCCAGTTGATCCGGTTGACGGTCATGTCGTAGAGCGGGTTGCCGCTGTCGTGCTTGACCGTGCCGCCCCGGCGAGCGATCGACTGAGCAAGGGTGCTGGCCAGATCCTCGACGTGCCGAGCGTTGATCTCCTCGGGCAGCGTCGGCAGGCTCGGCTTGAGGTTGGTGATGTCGACCGTCACCGAGACGCCCTCGGGGCTGAGGCTGGCGAGTCCCTGCACCTGGTCGGCGACACGCTCACGGTCGACGGCAGCCAGACCAGCCAGGATCGCCCCGCCGTCGATGGTCGCCCGGTTGGGGGTGATCACCCGCAGGTTGACCCGACCGGACATCAGGCCGGTCGACTGGTTGACCTTCGTCGCGTTCGACTGCGACAGGTACACCCCCGGCTCGCTCGGCTTGTCGGTGGTCACCCTGACCTGCATGCCGTAAAGACCGAACGCGAACCCGTCAGCCTCGATGCGCTCGGCGAGCCAGCGAGCGAGCGTCGGGTTGTCGATCGCCTCGGCCTTGTCCAGCTCCCGTTCGGCGGCCGGGACCGCACGCTTGGCAGCCTCGATCAGGTAGCCGAGACGGGCGATCTCAGCCTCGGCCGTCAGCAGGTCGAGAGCCGACACGCTCTCATCGCCTCGGGTCAGTCGGCCGACCAGCTCGGCGTGAGTCTCCTCGGCGGTCTCCTGTGCGGCCTCGCGGGTGGCGAGCAGGGCCCGAGCCTCGGCCAGCTTGGCGGCAGCGGTCTCGGTGGCGGTAGCGGTGCGGGCGGTGGTGTTCTTGCGGGCGGTAGCCACGGTGGTTGTTCTCCGTTCTTGGGTGGCGCCCCATGTCGGGGCATGAAAAAAGGCCGGCAGGTAGCCGGCCCGAGGGATGGATGGTGCCTGTTCGGTTGTTCGTGCGCTGGTGCCGCTCAGCGCAAGCGGGAACGCCTCGCCTCGCCGGTCACTGCCCGGCTCCCAGCGCGACGGCAGCGGACCAGTAGACCGCGCTGTACGACGGGCACTCGGGACGGTTGGCGCGGATCGTGGCCTTGTCGGTGGAGCGCAGCTCCATCACCACACCGGGCAGGCCGGCGAGGTAGTCAGGCAGCACGTAACCCCAGCGGTCGATCAGGTCCCGGTGGTTCGGCATGGGCGGCTCGTTGTCCTGAGCGAACGTGACGATGGTCAGCCGCTGAATCATCCGCCCGTTCGCGGTCCAGGAAGCGGCGCGGGGACGAACCCTGATCAGCGGCAGGGACTCAGCCGGGGGGAGGTGGTCACCCCGCTTGATCGCCGTCGCCTCGACAGTGAAGCAGTCACCGTAGGCGTTATACAACACGCGGGTCACCAGGGCGGGAACGATCATCATGTCGGCATCCCACTCCCTGGCGGGACGGATGCGACGGGAGCGGGGGCGGTAGGTCTCACGGTTCACAGTCGGTTGGTTTCTCCTGTTCGGGGTTGCGGGTGGTCAGTAGTTGGCGGCCCGAGCGGCTGCCTCGGCTTCCCGGTAGAGCGAGGTAGCCCGGCTCAGCGCCTCGGTCGCCTCGGCGATGTCGGCAGGGGTGGACTCGGGGTCAGCCATGATCCGGGCGAGCCTCGCAGCGGCATCGGACTTGGCATCGTGGGCGAGCGCCCAACGCTGGTGGGCGAGGTTGCGTGCCGCCTCGCGTTCCCGCTTGCCCTGCTTCGGGCTGCTCACTGGTCACCCCGGATGCGCCGCACAGCGGCAGTCGCGTCGGCGAGCAACCGGCGAGCGATGGCAACCGCCTCCATCGCGTCGCCGATGTCCTGCTGAGTGCCGGTGGCGTAGGCACGGACCAACCGACGCTCGGCCTCGGTCTGCCGATCGAACGCAGCGGCGTAGAACAGCTCGGCCAGGTCGAGAGCGTCGATGTCGTCGGTGGGTCCGGTGATGGTGAGGGGAAGAACGATCGGGGTCACGGTGAGGGGTCTCCGTTCATGGGTGATGGCCGGCTCTCGCCGGCCCCATCGGTTGATCGGGTGTGCTGTCGTGCCGTCGATGCCCGCTCACGCGGGCCCATCGGGTGACCTGATCTGTTGCTTGCTCTCGCCGCCGCATCAGTCCCGCAGGGACGGCCGTCGCGCAGCCGCACGGGGCAGCCGGCCCGTACCGGGCCGATCAGGGCAGGTCGCGACCGAGCGTCAGTCGCTCTCCGAGGCAGGCATGCAGGTGGGGGTAGATAGAGATAGAGGCGGTTTGCGTTTCCGCAGGTCAGCCGCTATCCCTGTCCCCCTCACAGGGGGACACTGTCCCCCTCACAGGGGGACAACCGGGCTACGGACGCCAGCAAGGTCCCGGATGTCGATGCCGTGGAACTTGCAGTAGGTGGTTCCCTTGCCGGTCTGAAACAGGGTGTGCGGCAGGATCAGGCAACGGATGCCGGACTCAGGCAGGATCAACCCCATCTGCTTGGCAGCCGCAACCGCCTTGTCGGTCGCCTTGTCTGCCTGCCGGCCGTAGCCGATGCTGAGCGCCTGAGCCAGCTCGCCGGGTCCGAACTCGGCGTGTCCGATCTGGTTGGCGTAGCCGAGCGCAGCGAAGTGGACTCGGAAGGCTCGGGGGTTGATGTTCTCGTCTCTCGCCATGCGGCGGTACTCGGGTTGATGGATCGCACCGAAGTTGCCGGCGAACTTGAAGCGGCTCACCGAGCGACACCCGTACCCACGGCGATGATCATCGCCAGGTTGCGCCGCCAGTAGTCGCGCATGGCGGCAAGCTGCTTGCCGGTGATGTCGCGCGAGCCGTCGCGGTGCCGCTTGCCTCGCCACTGCAAGGTGACCTCGGGCGGACACTCGTTGCAGTAGCCAACTCCCCAGACCAGGAAGTAGTTCACGGCTTGCGCCTCGTCGGCAGTGACGGTCACTCGCCGGCTGTCGGTGTTGGCGATGCGGTCGGCGGTCTCGCACCCGAGGCTCATCAGCCGGTTGTCGGGGTAGATCACGCCGTCTTCGTCTTCGATGGACACTGACTGACTCACCTCCTGGTCGTGGTTGGCCTGCCGCTCTTGCAGGGCAGGCAGGCTGTCAGGTCCCGCTCGCCGGTGATCCGGTCGACGTAGCGGAACAGGTACTCATGCAGTCGCTCCCGGCAGACCGGGCAGCGGTGGTAGATGTGGCGGAACGGCTCGACGGTCACGGGGTGCCGCCTCACTCGCCGCTGAGCAAGCCACGTAGCCGGGCTCGCTGGTCGGGTGTCAGGGGTGGTGCCTCGCTGGCGATGCGCTCGGCGATGCGCCGCAGTTCCTCGCTCAACGGCCGATCTCCCGTGCGTACCGCTCAACCTCGCTGACCGGGTAGAGCACCCTGCCGAGCTGCCGGATGTAGGTCATGGGAGAGCGAGCCTCGCTGCGCTGGTTCCGCAGGGTGCCGACGCTCAGCCCGAGGTGTGCCGCTGCCTCGCGGGCGGTCATGTACTCGGTGCCGTCGATGATGATCACGGGTGGTGTCCTTCCCGCCCGTTGCCGGGCATGGCTCGATGGGGACAGCCGGGATGGCTGCCCCCTGGTGGGTGGTGGTGGTTGATGCCCCGGCATCACTGGTCAGGGCCATGAAAAAGCGCCGCATCCCTGGTGGGACACGGCGTGCGTGGTGGTGCTGGTGGGTGCTCGGTGAGATGCCCTCACTATTGAGTCCGGCTCAGCTCGGCGTTCTGGCGGGCATCGTGACTGGGGTCACTTCCCGTCGCCTGGTCGCCTGCTCGGCGGGGTCTCGCTCAACCCCTCACTATTGAGTCGGTCCCAGGTCGGCGTTTTGGCGGAACCTGTGACCGGGGTCACGCGGGCCGCCTGGTGCGCAGGGGTCTCGCTCAACCCCTCACTACTTATTCGATCTCAGGTCGGCGTCAGGCAACGTCGGCGTGACCGGGGTCACTGGTCGACCTGGTGAGCAGTGGTCTCGCTCGAACCCCTCTACCTAGATATCGCGGGCAGACCGGCGTTTCAGGCGCAAGCGTGACCGGGGTCACTCACGACAACTGCCCGCCACCCCGAGGACCAGGGCGACGGGCAGCCGGTCTGCCGGTCGGGCTACTCGGTGACCACCTGGGCGACGGCAAGGAGATCCCGCCATGCCTCGGCAGCCTGGTCGACGCTCGGCAGCGAGGTGACCGGCTGTCGCCCGTACAGACCGATGACCGGGCGACCGTCAGCCGTCGTGCCGATGTGGACCAGGTCCCCGTCGTCATCCTCGCTCGGCTGCCAGCCTCGCCGACTCAGGTCACCGATGACGTGATCCCAGTCGGCAGCGTGCAGGCTGACCATGCCGCCGAGGTCGATGTCATCGGCCACCCGAGGCAGGACCAACAGACCCTCGCCGGTCATCGGGTCAAGGTGCGCGGTGTGGCTGGCGTAGGTCAGGGTCTCGATCACTGGCTGATCCTCTCTCCGGTCTCGCTGCCCGCCCACCGGGCAAGATCTGCTCTCGCGTACAGGTCTGCGTTGCCGCTCTTGCCCCTCGGCGTAGGCACCTCGCCCACCTTCCGCTGTAGACGCTTCTTCGCTGCATCCAACTTCCACGGGATCACCCCGGCGTCGATCGCCTGACGCAGCGTCAGGAAGTCCCCGGCAGGGCTTGATAGGCCGCTGACCTGGGAAGTCCCCGAGGACCGGGGACATGCCAGCCGGCGAGCGTCGGCAGCGGACAGGTACGCCACCTGCACCTCGGTCGCCTGCCCACCGATGACCACCTGCCACCGACCGAGGGTCCGGGATGCACGGGGCATGGCTGCCTCGGGAACCAACATCTTCCAGTTGTTCGCCGTGTATCGGGCGAGGCAACGGATGCCGAAGTTCTCCCGTGCCTCGGGTCCGCCAATGGCGCGAGCGGTCAGCATCTGCGCGATGGCCAGCACGTTGACCTTGGCGCTGCGCCCCATGAACAGCAGGTCAGCCAGAGCCGAGACAGCCGGCGACCGCTTGGGGTCACCCTTGCCGCGCACCTCGGCCCAGAAGTTGACCAGTTGCCCGATGGTGGCGTTCAACTCCTCGGCGATGACCAGGACTCGGGGACCGCAGTCCCAGTCTTCCGGCTCGTGCAGGGCCAGCGTGTTCCGCTCATCGGCAAGCGCAGCCAGCCTGACCAGGGCGTCATGCATCTGTGCCGGGCGGGTGCAGTAGTCGACGCCAGCCAGACCGAGCGCCCAGCGGTGCGAGCCCTTGCGGTCGAGGATGACCACCCGCCCACCTCGGGCGAGCACCTGCACGGCGACCAGCTCGGCAAGCACGCTCTTGCCCGCACCCGTCCCGGCAGAGACCGCGATGTGCGGGGAATCGTCCCGCAGGGACAGGATCACCGGCTGATCGCCTGCACCCTGCCCGATGTAGAACTCCCACTCAGCCAGCCGGGGCAGGTGCTCGGCGACCTGGTCGACACCGACCCGAGCCGGCGGACGCTTACGCACCGTCCACGTAGCCGTTACCCGCGGACCGACCTGGTGCCAGGACTCGACCAGGTCAGAGACCGGGATCTTGCTGCCGATGATCGAAGAGACCAGGTGCCGTTGCTCCTTGGTTAGATACGGGGTGTCGGCAACCAGCTCGATACGCGGACCCTTGTCGGGATCGGTCGGCCGGCGGAACACAGCCAGCCGAGAGGTGACCGGCTCTGCCTTGCGCTGGATCGCCCACGCTGCCCGCTGAGCCTGGTCGGGCAGCCACCGGATCACCGGCTCTACCCGCTCGCCGTACCAGGCACGCACGGCCACCTCAGCGGGTGACAGAGGCTTGGCCAGCCGAGGGGTGAGGTTGCCCAACGTCGGATCAACGTGCAGCCGTACGCCGGTCTGTAGACCCATCGCCGGGGCAAGGGCAGCCAGGGTCGGGGTGACGTACTCCCGGTTGAACCGGCGCATGGTGAACCGGCGACGCGCTCGCCAGCCGGCGACCAGTGCAGCCGAGCCGACCAGTGAGCCGACCTGCTCGGGCTGAGCCACTGCCAGCGCAGCCGTAGCCGGCACGCTGAGCCGGATCACCTGACGCTGCCAGCCGGCGAGCCGACCAGCACCCCGGCTCAGGTACGGGTAGCCGTCCCTGCCGGTGATGGGTCGACCCGACACGTAGCGGTAGACCAGCCGGGGCACGGTGTGCTTGCGCCGTAGCCGGCGGATGGCTCGCTCAAGCTCGGTCATGCCGCCACCCCCGCAAGCTCGGGCGTACCGCCGTTGACCGCAGTCGACGCAGGCTGCGCCGGGGAAGGCGAGCCAGCCGAGCGGGTCGGCCGGTACCGCTTCACCGTCGCCACCGAGACCCCGGCAAGCTCAGCGATCCGGGCGTGCGTCGCATCCGGCTCGGCGAGGTGAGCCGACATGATCCGGTCAGCCGACGTGAGCGAGCGGGGAACAGGCTTGCGGCTCGGCTCACTGGTCCGCTTGACCGGCTGAGCCTTGCTCGGGGTAGGGGTCACCTCGGCCGGCTCGGCTACGGGCTCAGGCGCAAGCGGCTCGACCCGCTCGACGGCCACCGGCTCAGCAACCTTGACCGGCTCGACCTGGTCGACCGGCTCAGGCCGGATCAGCTTGCCTCGACGGGACAGCACCTCGACGGCAAGCAGGAAGGCGACCGGGGAGACAGCGGCGACCAGGCGGGCAGTGATGGTCGGCTGCGCGCTGGCGATGTTGGCAGCCAGGGTCGCCACCACACCGAACGCCACGGCGAGCCGAGCGGACAGGCGAGGCTTCCGGCCGTTCCGCTTGTCGTCAAGCATCGCGAGCGTGCCGACCAGGATCAGCCCGTCGATGGACAGCGGGAGCACGGCAGCGACCGACGCTCGCTCGCCAGCCTCGCGGGCTACGTCGTAGATGTGGGTGAACGATGCGTAGCCGGCGACCAGGGCGACCAGGCCGGTAGTCAGTCGAGAGGTGATGGCAGTACGGGACACGGCAGGACTCCTCAGAAGCGGGTGGGGACGTTGGGAACGTCCGAGAGGTGGGCGATGTCGTCGGCGACCTGCTCTGCGTGCCGCTCAGCCAGCCGGCGAGCGATGACGAACGGCGCGAGCATCACGACGGGTCCGCCGATCAGGACCAGGACCAGGGCGTAGGCAGCGGTGTCGGTCACGCCGCACCCCCGATCGCCTCGCTGCGGCAAGGTCCGCAGTTGTTGGCGGGAGATCCCCGGTGCTTGGGGCACTGCTCGGCGCGAGGGTCGGTCGGCAGCGCAGCGCCGCCCCGAAGGGAGCGGCTGCGCGGGGATGGTTCTTGATGGTTCAAGGACGGTTCGTAGGAAGCCTGCTTCCGGCCGGTGCGGAAGCCTGCTTCCGGTCGCTTGGAAGCCTGCTTCCGGTCGGTCGGTACCGGGGGGAAGCAGGCTTCCGGGCGGTTATCCACAGGCTCGGGAACCTCGTTGGGTCGACCAGGCTGCGGCTCGGCGAACGGGTCGAGCGAGGTGGGTAGGGTGCGCCGACGCTCCATCGCGAGATCCCAGACAACCGGCCGCCGGTCGGTGGGCAGGTGCGCTACGTGCCGCTGATCGCCACGGCGGATGATCCCGAGCCGTTCCAGCGTCGCCAGGTCGGTACGCACCGAGCGGGTCGACTTCCGGGCGTAGTGGGCGAGCCGTTCCTGAGACGGGTACGCGGCTCGGCCGTTGGCGTGCGCGTGGTTGGCGAGACCGATCAGCACAGCCAGGCAGGCGGGGGGTACGTCGGGCGCATCGTTCAGCGCCCACGAGACAGCTTCTACACTCAAGGCGGGTCGACCTCCACTGTCGGCCAAGGCCCCGGATCACAGGTGTTGGCGCACCTGCCGGGGCCGCTTTGTAGATGTGGCGTCAATGGTGATCGCTCGACGAGGCGCCCGAGTTCAGCAAGGGGGCGCTGGACGCGCTGCGCCAGCCGTTGGAGAACGGCCGGATCCAGCTGGCCCGCAGCCGGGGCGGCACCGAATATCCGGCCCGGACCCAACTGGTCCTGGCTGCCAACCCGTGCCCGTGTGCCAAGCCGGGCGGCGACACCTACTGCGAGTGCTCACCGCTGGTGCGCCGGCGCTACCTCGGCCGGCTCTCCGGTCCGCTGCTGGACCGCATCGACGTGCAGGTGCGGCTGCCCCCGGTCCGGGCGGCCGAGCTGATGCAGGCGACCGTTGCGAGCGAGTCGTCGGCGGCGGTCGGCCGGCGGGTGGTGGCGGCCCGGCAGGCGGCGGCCGCCCGCTGGTCGGCGATCGGTCGCCGGCTCAACGCGGAGATACCCGGCCCGTTCCTGCGCCGCCCGCCCTGGCGACTCGCCGCCCCGGACACCGCCGAGCTGCGAGCGCGACTGGACTCCGGGTCGATCTCCGCCCGCGGCTTCGACCGGATCATCCGCCTCGCCTGGACCATCGCCGACCTGGACGGGCGGGACCGGCCCGACCGGGAGGACGTCCGGGAGGCCATCGGACTCAGGACGGGGGAAGGATCGTGAGCGGGGACGAGGAACGACTGGCCCGGGTGGCGCTGACCTGGCTCACCGAGCCCGGCACCCGCGCGGTGTACCGGCTGGTCCGGCGGCTGGGGCCGGTCGCCGCGCTCGACCTGCTGCTCGACGGCGGAGCGCCGGACGAGAAGCTGCGGGCCGCGGTGGCCGCCCGGTCGGCCGGCGGGGACGCCCGAGCCGTGGCCGCCGAGGCGGTGGAGCGCACCGAGCGGCTCGGCGCGCGGATCGTGGTGCCCGACGACGACGAGTGGCCGGCACGCATCGAGCAACTCAGCGACCTGCGGCTGCCGGAGGCGTACCGGCGGGTGGACGTCGAGACCGATCCGCCGCTTTGTTTCTGGGTACGCGGCTGCTGGCCGCTGGCCGAGGCGTTCGACCGGTCGGTGGCCGTGGTCGGCGCGCGGGCCGCCACGGCGTACGGCACCCACGTCGCCACCGAACTCGGGTACGGGCTGGCCGACCGGGACTGGACGGTGGTCTCCGGTGGCGCCTTCGGCATCGACGCGGCGGCGCACCGGGGCGCACTCAACGCCGGCGGCATGACCGTGGCGGTGCTCGCCTGCGGGGTGGACCGCCCCTACCCGATGGGCAACGCGGCGCTGTTCGACCGGATCGCCGACACCGGGTTGCTGGTCAGCGAGTGGCTTCCCGGTGCGGAACCGCTGCGGCCACGGTTCCTGATCCGCAACCGGGTGATCGCGGCGGCCACCCGCGGCACCGTGCTGGTGGAGGCCGCGGCGCGCAGCGGCGCGGCCCAGACCACCCACCGCGCGATCGCCCTCGGCAAACCGGGGATGGTGGTGCCCGGGCCGGTGACCTCGGCGATGTCCGTCGGCGCGCACGAACTGCTGCGCGAGTACCCGAAGGCCCGGGTGGTGACCGGCGTCGCGCACGTGCTGGAGGAGGTGGGGCCGATCGGTGAGCTGGCCCCCGTCGCGCGCGGTCCGCAGCGGCCGGCCGACCTGCTCGACGACGAGGCACGGTCGGTCGTCGAGGCATTCCCCCGGCGGGGCACCGTCGCGGTGGACGTGCTGGCCGCGCGGGCCGGCGTCGACGTGCGGACCACGCTGCGGAAGCTGTCCATGCTGGAGGAACTCGCCCTGGTGGTCCGCCGCGAGGACGGCTACCGGCTCGCGCCGCCACCGGCCGGGAGGGCCACCGGTGGCCGGGCACCGGACCGTGACGCCTCAGGGGCGGCCCGGCGGGCCACCGATTGACGACGGGTCCGACGGTGAGGTCAGGCAGCGGAGGAAGTGGCGGAACCGTCGCCGTCCGGTCGCGGCCCCGGCCGGCCGGTGGTGCACGACCCGTGCGGTGACGGGCGCCGCACCGGGATCGACCCGGATGCGGCGCCCGTCGCGGTGGTGCCACCCGCCCATGCCGTCAGCTCCCGTGGCACGGGCGGGATCCGGCTCAGCGGGCGGTCGCGTACGCGGCGCACCCGATCAGCTCGAGCGACACCTGGAGCCGCTCGAGGCTGATGTTCTTGGCGATGGTGTCCTCCGGGGTGTGGTACGGCGGCTCCAGGAGGGCCGGGGTTTCCTCGCCCCGCCAGGAGAAGTTGGCGCTGGCGATGCCGACCTCCTGGAAGGGCTGGTGGTCGCTGGAGCCGCGCTGCGTCACCGGCGAGATCCGCGGGTCGTAGCCGAGACGGGCCGCGGCGGCCGCCACCTCGTCGGTGGCCCGGTTGGCCTCGCCGGTGTAGGAGAGCAGCCAGTACCGGGTCGCCGGGTCCCAGCTGGTGGCCACCATGTCGTTCTGGTACACCGCGAGGATCCGGTCCCGCTCCGCCTGCGGGAGCTGC
This sequence comes from Micromonospora echinaurantiaca, assembly GCF_900090235.1. NCBI lineage: Bacteria > Bacillati > Actinomycetota > Actinomycetes > Micromonosporales > Micromonosporaceae > Micromonospora > Micromonospora echinaurantiaca. The sequence continues at coordinate 4,876,097 of NZ_LT607750.1, forward strand.
CGGACGTGGTAGCGGGAGCCGACCAGCCCCTGCTCCTCCGAACCCCACAGGGCGAACCGGAGGTTGGCTTCGACCGGGATCGCGCGCAGCACCCGGGCCAGCTCGAGACAGAGCACCGTGCCGGAGCCGTCGTCGTTGGCGCCGGGCGCGCCGATGACCGTGTCGTAGTGGGCGCTGACCATCACCACCGGTCCGCCGGCACCCGAGCGCCCCGGCCGGTCCGCGAGGACGTTGTGGGAGGTGAGGCCGTGGTGTGCGGAGGTGGTGACGCTCAGCGTGAGCCGACCGGCGGCGAGCAGAGCACGCAGCCGCTCCTTCTGCGCCTGCGCGACCCCGACCACCGGGATCGGTACCGGTGAACTGGCCGAGCCCGGCAGCGTCGGCGAGAACGTCCCGCTCCGCCGCGGGGGTACGCCATCGGCGGCGAGGAGCACGACGGCGGCAGCCCCACGGGCCAGCGCGGTGGCCACCAGTTGTTCCCGGCGCGCCGCCACGTAGTCGACCAGCACGACCCGGCCGGTCACGTCCGGGGGATAGTTCTCCGGCGCACCGGCGCCCACGTCCACCACGTCACCGCTGACCGTGGTGTCCAGCGCGGCGTGCGGGGAGGCGCCGACCTGCCAGTTCAGGTCGGCGGGAAGCCCCGCCGGCGAGGCGAGCTGGCCGAGGAACTTGTCCGCCACGGCGAACGGTTCCAGCTGGACGTCGTACCCCAGGTGGTCCAGCTCCTTGGCGATGTAGTCGGCGGCGCGGCGCTCGGACGCCGTCCCGCCGATGCGCGGCCCGATGTCCTCGCTGAGGACGCGCAGGTGCGACAGCGCCCGCTCGGCCGACACCTGCGCGATGACCTTGCGGTCGTCCGGGGTCAGCGCCGGCGGGCGGTACGCGCCGGGACGCTGGTCGTCGGCCGCCCACGCCGGTGCGGGCAGGGCCACGGTGGCGGCGCCACCGAGGGCGATGGTGAGCATCCGCCGTCGGTTCACGGTGGAGCGAACTGGGTCGGTTGAGGATGTAAGGGGATGGCCGCCGTTGGTCATGGGTCCTCCTGATCTTTCGCGGAGCCCGTCGACCGATGGTGATCGGGCTCACGGAAACTTGAACCTATCCACTCTTCCGCCGTCCTCCAAGATCCGATCGGAGGGCCGCCGGAGGACCGTGCAGCCGCCCTGACCAGGCCGGCTGGCCAGGTCAGAGCGGCGGAGCGCGCTGCGGTTCGGCGGCGAACTCCGTACGCCGACGACGCTGCCGGGCACACCGGGGAGAACGAGCAGAGTGGCCAGAGCACCGGTCGCGCCGACCGCTGAGGCATCAGCGTCCGCCATGGACGGCCGACGACCGCTGCGACCAGTAGACGACCGACGAGGGCACACCCAGCCAGCTAGCCACCGCTGGCGACCCGGTCCTCCTCACACGGGAAGTGCTGCCGCACGTGGCTGTGCGACAGGCGGTCCGAGCCCGATGAGGAGCGTCCCGTGGGCGGCCAGTCAGTCGCCCTCGAACCGGATCTCCATGTCCCGGTTCTGGCACCGCCGGGCGAGCCGGTCCAACCGGCGCACGTGGGTCAGTTCCGGGGTCGTCCGGGCCACCTCGGCCAGGCAGCGTAGTTCGGCGAGGAGCTGGACCACCTGCTCCGCGGGGACCAGCAGCTCACCGATCGGGTCCACCCGGTCGAGCAGCGGGGTACGGCCGCCACCCTGGACCCGCCGGACCAGATCCAGCAGCACGTCGTCCGGGTCGGGCAGCACCTCGGCCGGCACGTACGACGTCCGCCGCCGGCCAGGACCGGCACCGATCACCCGGTAGAGGACGACTTCCACCCCCATGGCCGGTCCCCCTTCGTCGAGCTCGGCCGGGTCGCACGGGTGGAGCCGATCCGGGCTCACCGCGCCCCGTGCAACAAGTCTGCTCGTACCGGCGGCCGGAATCCATCACTGGTGGGTGTGGACAGTCGAAGGAATCCCATATCCGCACCCGTGATCCGGCCCGGAGGGGCGGGCAGGGCCATCCAGCACTGCGCCGAGCCCGGCCGCGCACAAGGCGGACCCAGGGCTCCGACCGAACGCACGCACTGACGTGGGCAGCGCCGTCCAGCACTGCACAGAGGTGGGCGGGGCCATCCAGCACTGCGCCGGGGAAACCGTGTCGCGCCCGGACGCCAGGGCTCCGGCGATTCGCACTCAGCCGAAGGCGGGCAGAGCCATCCGGCATGGCGCGGGAGCCCGGGTCGCGTATCCGGACCGGACCCAGAGCTTCGGCTGCAGCACTCACCGAGCGGGAGCGTGAGGGTGATCGGGCTGAGGTGGCCCGGCACTGGTCCTCGGCCGGCGGCTGCGCCGACCGTAAGGTGGGTCTGTGCGATGTACCGCTACGGCTGGGCCACCAAGCCGACGTGACAGCGTGAGCCGGCCGGTCATGCGGGCGTGGGCGCCGGTCGTTTCGGTCGCGGGCCAGCCGGGAGCGGGGCAGGGGTGAGCCGGGAGTCGCACAGCACCCGGGCCATCCACGAGGCGCTGCCCGCGGCGATGCGCGAGGCGGTGGACGACTTCGCGGCCCACCTGGCCGGCGTGCGTAACCGCTCCGCGCACACCGTGCGGGCGTACGTCGCCGATGTGGTGTCGCTGCTCGACCACGCGCGCCGGATGGGCTGCGCCCAGCCGGCCGACCTCGATCTGACGGTGCTGCGCAGCTGGCTGGCGAAGCAGCGCACGACGGGTGCCGCCCGGTCGTCGCTGGCCCGGCGGGCGGCCGCGGCGCGGACGTTCAGCGCCTGGGCGCACCGGTCCGGGCTGCTTCCCACCGACGTGGCGGCGGCCCTGGCCAGCCCCCGCGCGCGGCGAGAACTACCCACCGTGCTCCGCGCCGACCAGGCGGCCGCCCTGGTCGAGGCCCCCGGCACGCCCGAGCGGACGCCGCCGGACGGGAACGCCGATGCGTACCCCGGTGGCGGCGACGCACCGGCGGAGCCGACAGCCGAGGCGGTGCTGTTGCGTGACCGGGCCCTGCTCGAGCTGCTCTACGGCACCGGGGTCCGGATCAGCGAGGCGTGCGGGCTGGACACCGCCGACGTGGACCACGGCAGGCGGGTGGTCCGGGTGCTCGGCAAGGGCAGCCGGGAGCGCGCCGTGCCGTACGGGATCCCGGCACAGCGGGCGCTCGACGAGTGGTTGCGCCGGGGCCGTCCGGTGCTGGCCGCGCCACACTCCCGGGACGCCCTCTTCCTGGGTGCCAGGGGCGGCCGGCTCAACCCGACCACCGCCCGGCGGATCGTCGGCACGTATGCCGAGGCGGCGGGTCTGCCCCGGATCAGCCCGCACGGGCTGCGCCACTCGGCCGCGACCCACCTGGTGGAAGGCGGCGCGGACCTGCGTGCGGTGCAGGAGCTGCTCGGCCACTCGTCACTGGCCAGCACCCAGATCTACACGCACGTCTCGGTGGAGCGGCTGCGAGCGGCGTACCGCCAGGCCCACCCCCGCGCCTGACGCCCACGGTGCCGTCCCGTGGCCCGGTCGAAGCGGGCAGTGGAAGATCGTCCAGCGGCTACGATCATCGGGTGAGCGTCCCGCAGCCGCCCGAGCCGATTCCGGGCGCCCGCCTGCTCTTCTCCCTCGACCCGGCGGTCAGCCACCTCAACCACGGCTCGTTCGGCGCGGTGCCCATCGGCGTACAGCGGGCCCAGCAGCGGCTGCGCGACGAGATGGAGGCCAACCCGCTGCGGTTCTTCACCCAGGGGCTCGTCGACCGGATCACCCACACCCGCCGGCACCTGGCGACCGCGCTCGGCGCCGACCCGGACGGCACGGCGCTGGTCGCGAACGCCACCACCGGAGTGGCGGTGGTCCTCCAGTCGCTTGGACTACGCCCCGACGACGAGGTGCTCACCACCGACCACGGCTACGGCGCGGTCGACCTGTCCATCCGGCGCGAGTGTCACCGCACCGGGGCGGTGACCCGGACCGTGCGGGTGCCGCTGGCCGCCACCGACGAGGAGCTGGTCGAGGTGATCCGGGCCGCGCTGCGCCCCGGCCGGACCAGGCTGCTCGTGGTCGATCAGCTCACCTCGGCCACCGCCCGGCTCTTCCCGGTCGCCGCGATCGTCGGGGTGGCCCGCGAGCACGGCGTTCCGGTGCTGGTCGACGCCGCGCACGCGCCCGGCATGCTGCCCACCCCGGTGGACAGCATCGGCGCCGACTTCTGGGTGGGCAACCTGCACAAGTGGGGCTACGCGCCGCGCGGCACCGCGGTGCTCGTGGTGGCCCCGTGGTGGCGGGAGCGGATCGAGCCGCTGGTGGTCTCCTGGGAGCAGGACACCGGGTTCCCGCAGCGGGTCGAGTGGCAGGCGACGCAGGACTACACCGCCTGGCTGGCGGCGCCGGCGGGCCTGTTCACGCTGCGCAGCCTCGGGGTCGACCGGGTACGCGCGCACAACGCTGCGCTCGTCGCGTACGGCCAGCGGGTGCTGGGGGACGCACTCGGGGTGGCGCCGGCCGACCTGCCGGACCCCGGCGGACCGGGGATCGCCATGCGGATCGTGCCGCTGCCACCCGGCCTGGCCACCACCATCGACGCGGCTCGGGCGCTGCGCGCCCGCGTCGCCGAGCGGATCGCCACCGAGGTGGCGATCATGGCCTGGGACGGGCGCGGCTGGCTGCGCCTCTGTGGGCAGGTCTACAACTCCGCCGACGAGTACGAGCGGCTGTCGGTGCGGCTGCCCCCGCTGCTCGCCCTGCGCTGACCCCGGCGGGCCACCCGCCGCCCACGCCACCGCTGACCCGACGACACCAGCGGGGGCCGCGCCGCCGGCAGACCCGCCGCGAACCCGGCCACCGGTCAGCGGCAGCAGCCGCACCGGCCCGAGGCCGAGCAGCACCAGCGGGTCGAGGTACTCCGCGCCGCGCCGCAGTCCCCAGTGCAGGCAGGCCGGCGCCGGGCAGCCGGCGTGCCCGGCCAGCAGCGTGCCCAGCGGAGTGCCGGCCGAGACCGGGGTGCCCGGGCGGACCGCCGGCTGGACCGGCTCGTGGGTGGTGCGCAGGCCACCGCCGTGCCCGACGGTGACCACCGGGCGGCCGGCGACCAGCCCGGCGAAGAGCACCGCGCCGGGGCCGGCGGCCCGCACCGTCGCGCCTGGCGCGGCGGCCAGGTCGACGCCCCGGTGGCCGGGCAGCCACGGCTGCGGCGGCGGGTCGAACCGGCGTGCCAGGGGCGGCGGGCCGTCCAGCGGCCACCGGAACCGCGCCTGGGCGGCACCGGTGGCCGGTGCCGCCGGACGATCCGTCGGGGGCGCTGTCCGCCGCCGGCCCGGCGGAGCGGCGGACCTGGGTGCCGCGCCCATCGGCGCAACGATCGCGGCCGTGGTGGCCCGCGCCGGCCCGGCGGTCGGTGGACGGGCGAGCGGCTCCGGTCCACCGGCCAGCAGGGCGGCGCAGAGCGCGGCGACGGTGCGGAACGAGGTGGGTCGCATGGGCGCAGCCTGCCCGGGGAGCGACGGACTTCGCCGCCCTCGGGCGGCCGGCTGTGGACGGCGAAGCCCGCTGTGGACGGCCGCCGATCCGGCCGACGATCTGCTATGTGCCGGCAGCCGACCCCGCCCCTAGGCTGGCTCGATGACCAAGGACTGGTACGCGTGGCACGACGACTACGACGAGCCGGCATCGGCGCTGTCCCGCCGGTTGGCCGAGCTGCGGACGCGGCTGCGGGAGGCGCTCGACAACGCCCGGCCGGGGCCGCTGCGGGCGGTGAGTCTCTGTGCCGGGCAGGGTCGGGACCTGATCCCCGTGCTGGCCGCGCATCCGCGTCGGGACGACGTGACCGCCCGGCTGGTCGAGCTGGATCCGCGCAACGCGGAGGTGGCCCGGGCGGCCGCCGCCGACGCCGGCCTGACCCGGGTGGAGGTGGTGGTCGGGGACGCCGCCAGCACCGACGCGTACGCCGACCTGGCGCCGGCGGACCTGGTGCTGGTCTGCGGGGTGTTCGGCAACATCTCGGAGTCGGACATCCGGCGCACCGTGCGGCACTGCGCGGCGCTCTGCGCCACCGGCGGGACCGTCTTCTGGACCCGGCACCGGCGCAGCCCCGACCTGGTGCCGACGATCTGCGACTGGTTCGCCGAGGAGGGCTTCGTCCCGGTATCGGTCAACAGCCCGGCGGACGGCGTCGGCGTGGGCGTGCACCGCTTCGCCGGCGAACCCCGGCCGCTGCCGGCCGGGGTGACCATGTTCGAGTTCGTCGGTCACGACCACCTGCCGTGACCCGGAACGGGGCAACCATCCCGAGGCGGCCCGCCATCCCGATCCGGAACAGGCAACCACCCCGAGGCGGCACGCCCAGCCCGGCCCGAACCGGGCAGCCACCGGCCGGATCGGCGGCTGGCCGGAGGTTCTAGGCTGGGCCGGGTACGGCGGGCGCCGCCGCCGCGGACCGGGAGGCCACCATGACCACTGTGGACGAGGTGAGCCGGCCGTCCCGGCTGGCCGAGCCGGACGAGGCGATCAGCGCCGAGGAGCTGCAACTGGCGGCCCGCAACCACGGCATCCCGCTGGAGGCGCTCCGCTACGACCTGACCCCGGCGGGGTTGCACTACCTGCTCATCCACTACGACATTCCGGACCTCGACCCGGCCGGTCACACGCTGCGGGTGGACGGCGCGGTGGCGCGGCCGCTCACCCTCGACCTGGCCGACCTGCGGGCCCGGCCCCGGGTCACCCACCGGGTGACGCTGGAGTGCGCGGGCAACGGGCGGGCGCTGCTGCACCCGCGCCCGGTGAGCCAGCCGTGGCTGGTCGAGGCGGTCGGCAACGCGGAGTGGACCGGCACCCCGCTGGCCCCGCTGCTGCGCGAGGCGGGCCTCGACGCCGACGCCGTGGACGTGGTCTTCACCGGCGCCGACCACGGCGTCGAGCGGGGTGTCGAGCAGGACTACCAGCGGGCGCTGCCGGTCGCCGACGCGCTACGCGAGGAGGTGCTGCTGGCGTACGAGATGAACGGCGCTCCCCTGCTGCCGCAGCACGGCGCTCCGCTGCGGCTGATCGTGCCCGGCTGGTACGGCATGGCGCACGTCAAGTGGCTGCGCTCGATCAGCGTGCTGACCGAGCCGTTCACCGGCTACCAGAACGCGGTGGCCTACCGGCTGCGGCAGGACGCCGGGGACCCGGGCGTGCCGGTGACCCGGATCGAGCCGCGCGCGCTGGTCCGACCGCCCGGCTTCCCGGACTTCATGTCCCGCACCCGGGTGCTCCGGCCGGGACCGTGCACGCTGGACGGTCGGGCCTGGTCCGGGCACGCCCCGGTGGTGGCGGTGGAGGTGACCACGGACGGCGGCGCGACCTGGGCGCCGGCCACCCTGGACGAGCCGACCGGCGGCGAGTTCGCCTGGCGGCGCTGGCGCTACGAGTGGGACGCGCGGCCGGGTCGGTACGTGCTGAGCGCCCGGGCCACCGACGCCTCCGGCCGGACCCAGCCCGTCGAGCAGCCCTGGAACCGCGGCGGATTCGCCAACAACGTCGTCCAACGAGTGGAGGTCGCGGTCATCTCCACCTGACCGTCGGGGTCGATCATGAAGTTGTTGTCGGCCGCCACGGCGTGTCGCGACAACAACTTCATGATCAACGCGGCCGTCTACCGGCGGCGCAGCGCGGGGAGGGTGGGGTGGGGCCGGCGGTGGGGGTGCCGACGGGGTGGGTCAGCCGCCGAAGCCGGAGTCGGCGGGCAGCGAGATGTCGGGCTTTTCCAGCTCCTCGACGTTGACGTCCTTGAACGTCATCACCCGGACATTCTTCACGAACCGCGCGGGGCGGTACATATCCCACACCCAGGCGTCGTGCATCTCGACCTCGAAGTAGACCTCGCCGTCGGAGTTGCGCACGTGCAGGTCGACCTGGTTGGCGAGGTAGAAGCGGCGTTCCGTCTCCACCACGTAGGAGAACTGGCGGACAATGTCGCGGTACTCCCGGTAGAGCTGCAGCTCCATCTCGGTCTCGTACTTCTCGAGATCTTCCGCGCTCATCGCACTCCGCCTTCCATGACCACATCTTCCCCCACCGGCGCCGAGGGCCGAGGCTGCTCGCCCAACGCCACGCCGACGGTACCCCTTGACGCGCCGAAGTGCTCCATCGGCTCGTCCGGGCTTGCGCCCACCGGTCGACGCGAACGCGGTGGGCGGCCGTCGCGCCCCGACACGGCGGCCACGTTGACGTACGAGAACCGGTGCTCCCGGCACGGCCCGCGCTCGCGCAGCGCCGCGCTGTGCTCCGGCGTGATGTAACCCTTGTGCTCGGCGAACCCGTAGCCGGGGAAGGCCCCGTCCAGCTCGACCATGATCCGGTCCCGGGTCACCTTGGCCAGCACGCTGGCCGCCGCCACGCAGGCCGCGACCCGGTCGCCCTTCCAGACGGCCAGCCCCGGCACGTCCAGGCCGTCCACCCCGAAGCCGTCGGTCAGCACGTACTCGGGCCGGGTGGTCAGCGAGGCCAGCGCCCGGCGCATCGCGGCCAGGTTGCACACGTGCAGGCCGCGGGCGTCGACCTCCTCGGCCGGGATGACCACCACGGCGTACGCCAGCGCCCGGGCGATCACCTCGTCGTAGACCCGCTCCCGGCTGGCCGGGGTGAGCAGCTTGGAGTCGGCGAGCCCGTCGATCTCGCCGCGCCGCCCCTCGGGCAGGATCGCCGCGGCGGCGACCAGCGGCCCAGCGCAGGCCCCCCGGCCGGCCTCGTCGGCCCCGGCCACGTGCCGGAAGCCGCGCCGCTGCAGCGCCCGCTCCAACGCGTAGAGCCCGGCCTCGCGGCGCACCACGGTGCGCGGCGGGGTCAGCACGGCGCACCCCCGGCGACCTCCGGCAGCACCCGGGCCAGCACCGCGGGCAGGTCGACCGGGTAGTAGCGCTCGCCGGCGCCGAGCAGTTCGTCGACCGGCCACCAGCGATGCCCGTCGACGCTGGCCCGCTCGACGTCGCTGAAGCCGGTCGTGTCCACCTCCCAGGTGGGCACCCGGACCAGGAAGAACTCCTGCTCCTGCCGGTACCAGACCCCGTCGAAGGTGAACTCGATGGTGTCCCGCCAGACCGGCTCGCCGAGCTGCTCGGGGGTCAGCCGCAGCCCGGTCTCCTCGACCAGCTCGCGGGCGGCCCCGACCGCCGGGGACTCCCCCGGGTCGAGCCCGCCGCCCGGGGTGAACCAGTAGCGGTGCTCGGGCCGGGCCGGGTCGAAGCCGGCGAAGAGCAGCACCCGACCGGCCGCGTCGACGAGCAGCACGCGGGCCGCGCGCCGAGGGGTGTAGACCGTCACCGCACCAGCCTGCCAGACGCCGCCGACAACGCCCACGCCCCCGCCGGGATCGGCCCGCCGCTCAGGAGTTGGGGATGCCCTCGTACTGCTTCGGCACGCTCAGCCAGGTGGCCCGGCTGACCGGCCAGAAGACGGTGAACGCCCGCCCGACGACCTCGTCCTCGTCGATGGTGGCCACGGTGATGTCCTGCCCGGACTGCTGCCAGTGCTCCAGCGAGTCGCCGGAGGCGGACCGGTGGTCGCCCATCACCCAGAGCCGGCCCTCCGGCACGGTGATGTCGAACTCCTGGTCGGCCGGCTTGTCCCGGTGCCCGTCGGCGGAGAAGATGTACGGCTCGTCGAGCGACTTGCCGTTGATCACCAGCCGGTCCTGCGGGTCGCAGCAGACCACGTGGTCGCCGCCGACGCCGATCACCCGCTTGATGAAGTCCTCGCCGTCGGGGTTGCTGCTCCACTCCAGCGGCGCCTTGAACACGATGACCTCGCCCCGGCGGGGCGAGCGGAAGTCGTACACCAGCTTGTTGACCAGCACCCGATCGTCGATCTGGAGCGTGTTCTCCATGGACGGCGAGGGGATGAAGAAGGTCTGCAGCACGAAGGCACGCACCAGTACCGCGACCAGGATCGCCACGCCCAGGAGGATGGGCAGCTCCTTCCAGAAGGAGCTGCGGGGCTTGTCGGTCTGCTCGTCAATCACGGGATGGAGCCTACGTTGCCCGGCTGGACGTCACCGTCCGGAACGCGCGAGAACCCCACAGCGCGGCCGTGAGCGGGAGGAGCAGGACGACACCACCCTCCGGGGTGGGCCGCACCGGCGGCGGCGCGTCCGGGGCGGCCACGGCCGGTCCGCGTACGTCGGCGAAGGTCTCCGGCACCGAGAGGGCGCTCCACCGCGACGACGGCCAGACCACCGTGAAGGCCCGGCCGACCACGTTCTCGATCGGCACCGGGCCCTGGCAGCGGGCGTCCTGGGAGACCAGCCGGTGGTCGCCCATCACGAAGATCTGCCCGGGCGGTACGACCACCTCCTCGAAGCGCCGGGAACGGCACTCGCGGGGGTTCGGTGGGATGTCCAGCGGGGAGTCGCGCACCACGTACGTCTCGTCGAGCGGGGTGCCGTTGACGGTCACCCGGCCCTGCGCGTCGCAGCACTTCACCCGGTCGCCGGGCAGCCCGATGACCCGCTTGATGAAGTCCTTCTCGCCGGGGCGACTCACCCCGACCAGGTCGCCGACGGTGCGGCCGAGCTTGCCGACGAAGCCCGGGGCGGGCTCCTCGTCGACCTGCGGGGCCCACCGGTCGGTGCCCCGGAACACCACCACCTCGCCCCGCTTCGGGTCGCGGACGTCGTAGACGACCTTGTTGACCAGGACCCGGTCGCCGACCAGGAGGGTGTCCTCCATCGAACCGGAGGGGATGAAGAACGCCTGGAGCAGGAAGGTGCGGATCAGCACCGCGAGGCAGAACGCGACGACCAGCAGCAGCGGCAACTCCTGCCAGAGCGGCATCTGCCGGCGCCCGCGGCGGGACCGCCGGCGCCACGGATCGACCGCGCCGCCCTCGTCAAGCGTCTGCACCACGCCACTCCCCGGTCCGCAGAAATGACACTACCGCCCGGGAACCCTGTCGAGGCTCCCCGGGCGGTAGTGGACGTCTCCCCGCCGCTGTCGCGGGGTGACCGCCCCGCCGCGCCCGTACGCCCAGCGTAGTGCGGGCCGGGTGGTACGACATACGCGCAGCTCGGGCGGCGTGGCGAGCAGAAGTCAGCTGGGCTGCTTCTCGCGCTTCTCCTTGATCTTGGCCTTCTTGCCCCGCAGCTCGCGCAGGTAGTAGAGCTTGGCACGCCGGACGTCACCGCGGGTGACGACCTCGATCCGGTCGATGGCCGGGCTGTTGACCGGGTAGGTCCGCTCGACGCCGACACCGAAGCTCACCTTGCGGACCGAGAAGGTCTCGCGCAGACCGTCACCCTGGCGGCGGATGACCACGCCCTGGAAGATCTGGACACGGGACCGGTTGCCCTCGACCACCCGGGCGTGCACCTTGACGGTGTCACCGGCCCGGAAGTCGGGGAGGTCGGTCCGCTTCGACTGGGCGTCAAGGGCGTCCAGGATGTTCATCGCAGCAACCTCGTGAGGCTCACGGCGCACCGTCAGTCGGTGCGCGGATGGGTGATTCTGATCCTCGGGTGGTGATCGGTGGCGCCGACCCCGGTCGGGGATCCTCGCAGCCGTCCGCGGCGCGGCCGGATGCGGCAACCCCTCTACTTTGCCACATCCCCCGGTGGCGGCTGAAATCCGGCCCGCTCCAACGCCGCGACGTCCCGTTTGTCCAGGCGCTCCGGGTCCAGCGCGGCGAGCAGGTCGGGCCGGCGGCGCGCGGTACGGACCAGCCCCTCCTCCCGCCGCCAGCGGGCGATCCGGCCGTGGTCGCCGGAGCGGAGCACGTCCGGCACGTCCAGGCCGCGCCAGCTCGGCGGCTTGGTGTAGACCGGGGCCTCCAGCAGGCCGTGCGCGTGCGACTCCTCGTCCAGCGAGCCGGCGTTGCCGAGCACCCCGGGCAGCAGCCGGGTGACCGCCTCCAGGATCACCAGCACCGCGACCTCACCGCCGAAGAGCACGTAGTCACCGAGGGAGACCTCGTTGACCGGCATCCGGGTGGCGGCGTGGTCGAGCACCCGCTGGTCGATGCCCTCGTACCGGCCGCAGGCGAAGAGCAGGTGCGGCTCGGCGGCCAACTCGTGGGCCAGCGCCTGGGTGAACGGAACGCCCACCGGGGAGGGCACCAGCAACCGCGGCGGGGTCAGCTCCGCCGGCGCGAGCGCGTCCAGCGCCTCGCCCCACGGCTCCGGCCGCATCACCATGCCCGGTCCGCCGCCGTACGGGGTGTCGTCGACCGTGCGGTGCACGTCGTGGGTCCAGGTGCGCAGGTCGTGTACGGCCAGCCGGAGCGTGCCGTTGGCCCGGGCCTTGCCGATGAGCGACAGCTCCAGCGGAGCGAGGTACTCCGGGAAGATCGACACGATGTCGACGCGCATGCGGGGATGCTCCGGCGGGTCAGAGGTCGAGCAGACCGGCTGGCGGGTCGACGACCACGCGACCACCGGCCAGGTCGACCTCGGGAACGATCGCCTTGACGAACGGGATCAGCGCGGTCTTCCCCTCGGGCCGGCGCAGCACCAGCAGGTCGGAGGCGGGTGCGTGGTCGATCCGGGCCACCTCGCCGAGCCGCTCACCGGCCGGGGTGACCGCGGCGAGCCCGACGAGCTGGTGGTCGTGGAACTCCTCCGGGTCCTCCGGCGGGGCCACGTCGGCGCTGTCCACCCCGAGCAGGGTGCCGCGCAGCGCCTCGGCGACGTCCCGGTCCAGCACGCCTTCGAACGCGACCAGCAGGCGGCCCTGGTGCCACCGGGCGGACTCCACGGTCAGTTCGGCGGGCACCCGGAACGGCACCCCCGGCCCCGCGGCCGGCGGGGTGGGCGAGGGCGTCGCCCCCGGCTCGGTGCGCAGCACCATGCCGGGGGCGAACCGCGCTTCGGGTTCGTCGGTCCGCACCTCCACGGTGACCTCACCGCGGATGCCGTGCGGCTTACCGATCCTGCCGACGATGAGCAGCATCAGTACGAGTCGACGATGTCGACGCGTACGCCGCGCCCACCGATGGAGCCGATCACCTGGCGCAGCGCCTTGGCGGTCCGGCCAGACCGCCCGATCACGGTGCCGAGGTCCTCCGGGTGCACGCGGACTTCCAGCCGCTTGCCCCGGCGGTTGTCGACCAGCCGGACACGGACATCGTCCGGGTGGTCGACGATGCCCTTGACCAGGTGCTCCAACGCCGGACGCAGAGCCACGTCAGGCCTGCTCGCCGGAGTCCGCACCGGCCTGCTCCTCAGTCTTCGGCGCCTCCTCGGCGGCCGGAGCCTCGGCCTTGGCGGCCTTCTTGGCCGGCTTGGCCGGAGCCTCGGCCAGCCCGGCGGCGGCCTTCGCCTCGGCCTCGTACGCCGCGGTGCGGTCGGCCCGCTCGGGGGCGACCTTCAGCGGCGGCGGGGCCGGCAGGCCCTTGAACTTCTGCCAGTCACCGGTCAGCTCCAGCAGCCGCTGCACCGCCTCGCTCGGCTGGGCGCCGACGGACAGCCAGTACTGGACCCGGTCCGACTTGACCTCGATCACCGAAGGGTCTTCCTTCGGCTGGTAGATCCCGACGAACTCGATCGCCCGGCCGTCGCGCTTGGTGCGCGAGTCGGCGACGACGATGCGGTACTGCGGGTTGCGGATCTTGCCCATCCGCAGAAGCCGGATCTTTACGGCCACAGTTGTTTCGCTCCTGTTGCGATCTCACCGGCCCGATCGGGCGGTGTGCACGGGTGAGCGCCGACCGGCACAGTGGGGTTGGGCCGGAGACTCTCGGTGGACTGGCGACGTGCCCGGGTTAGAGGGCGCCGGGCACACGCCGGATACCAGCCAGCCATTCTGCCAGATCCGACCCGGATCTCTCACACCGGACCGGCACGGGTCACCCGACGGGCGGTCGAGGTGACCGAGAACACACCTCCGGCCCACGGGTCGGCGGACCGGTCAGCGCACCGGCGGGCGGTCCCAGCCGGCCGGCAACGCCTCGGGGACGGCCCAGTCCGGCGGCGGGGTGAAATCGCACCAGGTGCCGTCGAACGGGAACTCCCCCGCCTCGGCCAGCGCGATCACCCGCTTGCCCTCGGCCCGGACCGCGTACTCGTCCGCCACCCAGTAGTCGTCGGGGTACGCCAGCCGCTCGACGAACTCCTCCTCGTCCTTCCACTCCCAGCTCCGGTCCGGGCGAACGAGCACGTCGAGGTCCTGGTCGACCACGTCGACCCCGGCGAGCGCGCCGTCGTCCCAGCGCACCCCCGGCTCCTCGAGGTTGACGTACCAGGTGGCGAACTCGTCGCGCGCGTCGCGGAACCACCAGACCGAGTGGGCCGCGCCGGTGGGCAGGAACTTCAGCAGCGGCGGCCCGTTCCACCGGCCCACCGCCAGCCGGTACGACGCGGCGATCCACTCGGCGAACGGCATCGCCCGCATGCCCAGCCCGGCCACGGTGACCTCGTTGGCCACCGGGGTGTCCCGGGCGATCCAGAGCAGCAGGCCCCGGTCGTCGTCGCTGACCACGCGGGCCGGGCGGACCCAGCCGATCCGGCCACGCCGCACGTTGCGGTGCACGATCAACCGCCCCGGTTCGAACCTCACGGTGCGACCCTACCGGCGGCCGCGAACGGCCACCGGGGGCCGCGCGAGAAGCGGGCCCGACGCCGGAAACGCTCCGGACGGGCACGGTCCTGCCGAAGCGAGGCCGCGCCCCGCGTGACGCGACAGGCGGCCCCGCGAGGCGGGACCGGCTGCCGGCCGGGTGGGTCAGTAGGCGCGGGCCAGGATGGCGACCAGGTCGGGCTCGTCCTCGCTGTCCGGCACCGAGCCGTCGGCACGGACCAGGCAGCGCACCGTCACGCCCTGGCCGTTCGCCTCCGCCTCGCCCTCGACGCCGACCGCCGACCACGGCACCCGGGCCCAGCCGGTGGCCGCCGCCTCGATCGCCTCCGCGAGGGTGCCCACCTCCACGGTCCGGGACTTCCGGTGGGCCAGCGCCTGGTCGTGCAGCGCCTGCTGGTCGGCCTCCAGCGCGGCCAGCACCGCGCCGACCACGTCGGCCACCGGCACCGGGGACTTCGAGCCGTCCGTACGCCGGACCACCACCGCGTTGCCGGCGGCCAGGTCGCGGGGGCCGACCTCGACGCGTACCGGGTAGCCGCGCAGCTCGGCGTCGACGGCCCGGCGGCCGAACGGGGTGTCGGTGCGGTCGTCGAGCGCGACCCGGACGCCGGCGTCGCGCAGCGCGTCGCGCAGCTTGGCCGCCGCCGCACCGACGCCCTCGCCGTCCTTGACCACCATGACGTACGCCTGCACCGGCGCCAGCTTCGGCGGCACCCGCAGGCCGTTGTCGTCGCCGTGGCACATGATCAGGCCACCGAGCATCCGGGTGGAGGTGCCCCAGGAGGTGGTCCAGGCGTGCTCCCGGCCGCCCTCGGCCGACGAGTAGCTGATGTCGAACGCCTTGGCGAAGTTCTGCCCCAGCTCGTGGCTGGTGCCCAGCTGGAGCGCCTTGCCGTCGCCCATCATGCCCTCGCAGGTGTAGGTGGCGGTGGCGCCGGCGAAGCGCTCGCGGGCGGTCTTCAGGCCGACCACCACCGGGATGCCGAGCACGTTGACCATCAGGTCCTCGTACGCCTCGTGCAGGATCCGCCGGGCGTAGGCGCGGGCGTCGTCGCGGGTGGCGTGCGCGGTGTGCCCCTCCTGCCAGAGGAACTCGCTGGTGCGCAGGAAGATCCGGGGGCGCAGCTCCCAGCGGACCACGTTGGCCCACTGGTTGAGCAGCAGCGGCAGGTCCCGGTACGAGTCGATCCACTTGGCCATGAACTCGCCGATGACCGTCTCGCTGGTCGGGCGGACCACGACCGGCTCGGCGAGCTGCTTGCCGCCGCCGTGGGTGACCACGGCCAGCTCCGGCGAGAAGCCCTCGACGTGCTCGGCCTCGCGCTTGAGGTAGTTCTCCGGGATGAAGAGCGGGAAGTACGCGTTCTCCGCGCCGGCCGCCTTGATCCGGGCGTCCATCTCGGCCTGCATCCGCTCCCAGATGGCGTAGCCGGCCGGTCGGATCACCATGGTCCCCCGGACCGGGCCGTTGTCGGCCAGCTTCGCCTTGGCGATCAGGTCCTGGTACCAGCGGGGAAAGTCCTCCGCACGGGGAGTGAGCACGCGTGCCATGACCGCACATCCTATGCGCCGCCCGGCCGCCCGACGCGATCGGGCGGCCCGCGCCACGCGCGCGTCGGGCCGGACACCCCGCCCGGCCGTAGACTTCGATCATCATGAACGAGGTACGGGACGCCGGACGCCAGCGGCTGCGGGACCAGATCGTCGTCGCGGCCCGGACGCTGACCGTGGACCGGGGCTGGGACAGCGTGCGGATGGGCGCGGTGGCGACCGCCGCCGGAGTGAGCCGGCAGACCGTCTACAACGAGTTCGGCAGCAAGGCCGGGCTGGCCGAGGCGCTGGCCCGGCGCGAGGTCGACCAGTTCGTCGCCGACGTGCGGGCGGCCCTGGTCGCGCACGGCACCGACGTGCGCGCCGGCGCGTACGCGGCGATCCGGCACACCCTGGCCGAGGCGGCCGCCAACCCGCTGATCAAGGCGATCCTGACCAGCGCGCGGGGCGGCTCCGACGAGCTGCTGCCCTTCCTCACCACCCGGTCCGGGCTGGTGCTGACCGAGGCGAACGGCCCGCTGCTGGACTGGGTCGCCACGCTGGTGCCCGGCGCCGACCGGGCCGCCCTGCGGTTCGCCGCCGACAGCGTGGTCCGCCTCGTGGTCAGCCACATCGTGCTGCCCGGCGCGAGCGTCGAGCAGACCGCCCGCGCCCTGGCCGACCTGGCCGTCCACCTCTTCACCCGCGCCGCGATCATCCCCCACTCAGCCGGTTGACCAGGACTCCGGCGGCGACCCGAACCCCCCGGAGTCAGCGGACGGGCCGGCCGCGCAGGACGATGCGGCTGGGGGTGCGGACCACGCGCAGGTCGGCGCGGGGGTCCTCGGCGTAGACGACGAGGTCGGCCAGGCCACCCTCGACCAGGCCGGGAAAGCCCAGCCAGTCGCGGGCGCCCCAGGAGGCGGCGGCGAGCACGTCCACCGCCGGCATGCCGGCCCGCTCGTGCAGCAGCAGCATCTCCTCGGCGGCGAGGCCGTGGTCGATGCCCCCGCCGGCGTCCGTGCCGACGTAGATCGGCACCCCCGCCTCGTACGCGGACCGCACCACCTCGGGGAAGCGGTCCCGCAGCGCCAGCATGTGGTCGGCGTACCCGGGGAACTTGGCCCGTGCCTGGTCGGCGATCCCACCGAAGGTCTGAATATTGATCATCGTGGGCACCAGCGCGGTGCGCCGCCGGGCCATCTCGTCGATCAGGTCCAGGCTCAGCCCGGTGCCGTGCTCCACCGAGTCCACCCCGGCGCGCACCATGATCTCGACCGCCGACTCGGAGAAGGTGTGCACGGCGGCGCGCACCCCGGCGGCGTGCGCGGCCTCGACGGCGGCGGTCATGGTGGCGGCGTCCCAGGCCGGCGCCAGGTCGCCGACGCCCCGGTCGATCCAGTCGCCGACCAGCTTGACCCAGCCGTTGCCGGCCCGGGCCTGCTCGGTCACCGTGGCCGCCACCTCGGCCGCGCCGACCTCGACGCCGATGTCGCGCAGGTAGCGCTTGGGCGGGGCGACGTGCCGGCCCGCGCGGGCCAGCCGGGGCAGGTCCGGGTCGTCGTCGAGTTCCGGGTACGGGTACGGCGAGCCGGCGTCCCGGATCGCCAGCACCCCGGCGTCCCGGTCGACCCGGGCCAGCTCCCGGGCCTGGTCGAGCGAGGTGATCGGCGCGCCGCCGCGGGCGATGCCGATGTGGCAGTGCGCGTCGATCAGCCCCGGCAGCACGAAGCCGCCGTCGGCGATGGTCTCCGCGCCCGGCACCGGTTCGAAGGTGACCCGGTCGCCGACCAGCCAGATGTCCCGGACCTCGTCGTCGGGGAGCAGCACACCGCGCACATGCCAAGCCATGAGCACAGTCCTACCGGATCACCCGCGCCCTGGTGCGGGCAGCCCGGCCCGCCGCGCCGGCCGGCGCAGATCGACTCCGCGTACAGCAGGTCGCGGTGTCCCCTCGCCCGGACACCGCGACCTGCCGCACCTCGAGTGGATCTTCAGCTCGGCACCGTGCGGTCAGCGGGGACGGTTGTCGCCCTTGCCGAGCTTGTTGAAGTCGATCTTCGGCAGCTTGAAGCCCGGGGGCAGCCCCTGGCCGGCGGCCAGGTCGTTCGGGTCCATCCCCGGCGGAAGCTGCGGCATGCCGCCCGGGAACCCGCCCGGCATCCCGGCGCCCGCTCCGGCGCGCGGCCGGTTGCCGCCCTTGGTGCCCTTGCGCTTGTTCTTCGGCGACTTGGTCGCCTTGCGCCGGCCGCCGCCGGGCAGGCCCATCATGCCGCCCATCTGCTTCATCATCTTCTGCGCGTCGGCGAAGCGGTTGAGCAGCTGGTTGACGTCCATCACGGTGACCCCCGAGCCGTTGGCGATGCGGGCCCGGCGGGAACCGTTGATGATCTTCGGGTTGCTGCGCTCGCCCGGGGTCATCGACCGGATGATCGCGGTGACCCGGTCGAAGTGCTTGTCGTCCAGCTCGGCGAGCTGGTCCTTCATCTGCCCCATGCCGGGCATCATGGCCAGCACGTTGGCGATCGGGCCCATCCGGCGGACCGCGATGAGCTGGTCGAGGAAGTCCTCCAGGGTGAAGGTCTCGCCGCCCATCAGCTTGGCGGTCATCTTCTCCTTCTGATCGGCGTCGAAGGCCTGCTCGGCCTGCTCGATCAGAGTGAGGACGTCGCCCATGCCGAGGATCCGGCTGGCCATCCGGTCGGGGTGGAAGACGTCGAAGTCCTCCAGCTTCTCGCCGGTGGAGGCGAACAGGATCGGCTGGCCGGTGACCTCCCGGACCGACAGCGCCGCGCCACCGCGGGCGTCGCCGTCGAGCTTGGAGAGCACCACGCCGGTGATGCCGACGCCGTCGCGGAACGCCTCGGCGGTGCGGACGGCGTCCTGACCGACCATCGCGTCGATGACGAAGATGACCTCGTCCGGGTCGACCGCGTCGCGGATGTCGGCCGCCTGCTGCATCATCTCGGCGTCGATGCCGAGCCGGCCGGCGGTGTCGACGATGACGATGTCCCGGGCCGCCCGCCGGGCGTGCTCGATGGAGGCGCGGGCCACCTGCACCGGGTCGCCGACGCCGTTGCCGGGCTCCGGGGCGTACACCTCGACGCCGGCCCGGCCACCGAGCACCTGGAGCTGCCCGACGGCGTTGGGGCGCTGGAGGTCGGCGGCGACCAGCAGCGGCTGGTGCCCCTGGGCCTTGAGCCAGCGGGCCAGCTTGCCGGCGAGGGTGGTCTTACCGGAACCCTGCAGACCGGCCAGCATGATCACGGTCGGCGGCTGCTTGGCGAACTGGAGCCGCCGCCCCTCGCCGCCGAGGACGTTGATCAGCTCCTCGTTGACGATCTTGATGATCTGCTGGGCCGGGTTGAGCGCCTGGGACACCTCCGCGCTGCGCGCCCGCTCCTTGACCCGGGCGATGAAGCCCTTGACCACGGGCAGGGCGACATCCGCCTCCAGCAGCGCGAGGCGGATCTCGCGCGCGGTGGCGTCGATGTCGGCGTCGGTGAGCCGACCCTTGCCGCGGAGCTTGGTGAAGATCCCGGAGAGGCGGTCACTCAAGGTGTCAAACACGCGAACATCCTGTTTGTCGGGGTTCCGGCGGGTAACGGGCCGGCGGGTGCGGGACACCCGGCCACCGCTAGGGTAGCCGCCCACCACCCCAGCCGCCGCGTCACCGCGCACTCCCGGCGATCTTGCCGGCGGGCGGGCCGCCGCCGGCCGGTGCCGGGCGGCCCGCCGGTCAGAGCTCGACCAGGCCGGACTGGTAGGCGTAGACCACGAGCTGGGCGCGGTCCCGGGCGCCGAGCTTGACCATCGCCCGGCTGACGTGGGTACGCGCGGTCGCCGGGCTGACCACCAACCGGTCGGCGATCTCCGCGTTGCTGAGCCCCTCGCCGACCAGCCCGACCACCTCCCGCTCCCGGTCGGTGAGCGTGTCGAGCCGGGGATGCGGCCGGGGCACCCGGGCCGGCCGGGCGGCGAACTCGCGCACCACCCGCCGGGTCACCGACGGCGAGAGCAGCGCCTCGCCGGCCGCCACCAGCCGGATCGCCCGCAGCAGCTCGGCCGGCCGGGTGTCCTTGGTGAGGAAGCCACTCGCCCCGTGCCGGAGCGCGTCGAAGACGTACTCGTCCAGCTCGAAGGTGGTCAGCACCACCACCCGGGTGGCGGCGAGCCCGGGGTCGGCGACGATCCGCCGGGTGGCCTCGATGCCGTCCACGCCCGGCATCCGGACGTCCATCAGCACCACGTCCGGTCGTTCCCGCCGGGCCAGCTCCACCGCCCGCAGCCCGTCCGCTGCCTCGCCGGCCAGCGCCAGGTCGTCCTCGCTCTCCACCAACGCGCGCAGCCCGAGCCGGACCAGGTCCTGGTCGTCGGCGATCAGCACCCGGATCACCGGACCGGCTCCACCGGCAGCCGGGCCGCGACCCGGAACCCGCCATCCGGACGCGGGCCGGCGGCCAGCTCGCCGCCGAGCGCGGTAACCCGCTCCCGCATGCCGGCCAGGCCGTGCCCCACTCCCCCACCGCCGCCCACCCCCCGGTCGAGCACCTCCACGGTGAGCGCGTCCCCGCCGTAGCCGACCGTCGCCTCCGCCTCGGCCACCCCGGCGTGCCGCAGCACGTTGGTCAGCGCCTCCTGCACCACCCGGTACGCGGCCAGGTCCACCGCCCCCGGCAGCTCGCGGGGCTCGCCGGTGACCCGCAGCGTCACGGCGAGCCCGGCGTCGGCCAGCCGTTCGCGCAGCGCGTCCAGCCGGGCCAGCCCGGGCACCGGCTCCCGGCCGCCGCCCCGGCGCACCGCGCCGAGGGTGACCCGCAGCTCGTCGAGCGCCTCCCGGCTGGTGCGGCTGATCGCGGTGAGCGCGATCTCGGCCTGCTCCGGACGCTTGCCGAGCAGGTGCAGGGCGACCTCCGCCTGCATGCTGATCGCCGCCAGGCCGTGCCCCACCACGTCGTGCACCTCCTGCGCGATCCGCAGCCGCTCCTCGTCGGCCTGCCGCCGGGCCGCCTCGGCCCGGCCACGGGCCGCGCTCTCCCGGTTGACCCGCACGGCGACCCCCAGCGCGAACGGTACGACCACCCAGGCCGAGGCGGGCAGGATCCCGAACCAGCCCGGCTCCGGCCCCCGAGACCAGAACGCGTGCACCAGCAGCACCGCCAGCGCCGACCCGACCGCCACCCCGGCCCGGCGCACCGGCAGCCGCACCGCCGCGGTGTAGACGGCGACCAGGAAGGCGAGCAGCACCGGCCCGTACGGATAGCCGAGCACCAGGTAGGCCGAGGTCGCCACGGTGACCACGGCGAGCGTGGCCAGCGGGGCGAGCCGGCGCGCCACCAGGGCCAGCGCCGCCACCGTCAGCAGGGCCCGGCAGCCGGCGTCGACCGGCACCGAGCCGGGCTGGTTGGCGCCGGCCAGCGGGGTGGCGAGCAGCCCGAACACCAGCAGCGCCAGGGCCAGGAGGGCGTCGGTGGCCAGCTGCCACCGGTTGTCCCGCTGCCGCTCCCGCATGGCGGTCATTCTGCCCCGGCCGGCACCCGCCGTCGTGCGTCCGCGGACGGCACCGCGGCTACGTCACCGGACGTACCCGGAGGGCTTTCACCGACGAGCGTGATGACTCTGCGGCATAAATATGCCGGAGAGTCATCGCGCTCGGACGGGCGACCGTCGCCGGACGCGCCACGCCCGACACGCCGCCCGCTCGACACCGAGGCGACGGCCGGGTCAGACCGCGCCGAGGACCGCGGCCTCCAGGCGGGCCCGGGTGTCGTCGTCCGGCCAGCCGCCGACCAGGTAGAACGCGTCCACCACGTCCCCGCCGAGGGTGGAGATGCGGGCGGCGCGCACCTGCGCGCCGGCCTCGTCGAGGGCGCCGGCCACCCGGTAGAGCAGGCCGGCCGCGTCGGCGGCGCGCAGCTCCAGCAGCACCGCGTCGGTGGCCGCCTCGCGGTGCCAGACCACCCGGGGCGCCGCCGCCGACCCGCGCGCGGCCAGCGCCCGGCCGCGCAGCCGCTGGGTCACCGAGACGTCCCCGGCCACCGCCCGGCGCAGGTCGCTGGCGAGCGCGATCGGATCGGGCGGCAGGCCGTAGCGCGGCTGCACCCGGCACTGCACCAGGGCCCGCCCGTCGACCGTGGTGGCGTCGGCGGAGATCACCTCCAGCCGGTGCAGGGCCAGGCAGCCGGCCACCGTCGCGAGCAGGCCCCGCCGGTCCGCCGCGGCCACCGCCACCTGGTCCCCACTCAGGTGTACGACCGGCAGCGGCCCGGCCACCAGCGCCGGGTCCGGGGCGGGCGGGGCGGGCAGCGCGCCGGTGTCCAGCGCGGTCCGGACCCGCCCGACCAGTTCGGCGACCAGCCGGCCCTTCCAGTCCGACCAGGCGGCCGGCCCGGTGGCGGCGGCGTCGGCGCGGACCAGCGCGTGCAGCAGGTCGAGGGTGGCCGGATCGCCGACCGCACCGGCCACCCCGGCGATGGTCTTCGGGTCGGCGAGGTCGCGCCGGGTGGCCACGTCGGGCAGCAGCAGGTGCAGCCGGACCAGCGTGCCGATCAGCGCCACCTCGGGCCCGGGCAGGCCGATCCGGGCGGCCACCGCCTCGGCGATCGGCGCGCCCACCGTGCTGTGGTCGCCGACCATCCCCTTGCCGATGTCGTGCAGCAGGGCGCCGAGCAGCAGCAGGTCGGGGCGTTCCACCTCGCGGGCGTACCGGCTGGCCTCGGCGGCGGTCTGCACCAGGTGCCGGTCGAGGGTGAACCGGTGCACCGGGTTGTGCTGGGGCAGGCTGCGCAGCCGGGTCCACTCCGGCAGCCAGCCGTCCACCAGCCCGTACCGGTCGCAGGTCTCCCAGGCCGGCACCAGCCCGGAGCCGGCGCCCAGCAGGGTGACCAGGGCGGCCCGGGCCTCGACCGGCCAGGGCGCCGGCAGCGGCGGGCAGTAGGCGGCCAGCCACTCGCAGGTGGCCCGGGCGATCGGCAGCCGGGTGGTGGCCGCCGCGGCGGCCACCCGCAGCGACAGGCTCGGGTCGGGGCGCGCCCCGATGGCGGTCCGGGCCAGCACCAGCTCGCCGTCGTGCTCCACCACGTCCCGGGCCACCGGCCGGCGCACCGGGCGCCCGTCGGCGCCCCGGCGGCGCCCGGACCGGAGTCGGTCCACCGCCCGGAAGGCGTCGTCCAGGGCGTGGCTGACGGTCCGGGCGTCACCGGCGACCCGGCGCAGCAGCGCGTCGCCGTCGTCCAGCCCGAGCAGCGCGGCGACCCCGTCGCGTTCCTGCGCCACCAGCCGGTCCACCCGGCGGCCGACCTGCTGGTGCAGCGCGTCGCGGGTGTCCAGCAGCCGCAGGTGCGCGGCGCGGACCGCGGGCCGCAGCGCGTCGGTGACACCGGCCAGCGCGATCGCCCGCAGGATGCCCACGTCGCGCAGCCCACCGGCGGCCTCCTTGAGGTCACCTTCGAGCAGGAAGGCCAGCTCGCCGTGGGCCTGCCAGCGGGCGGTGGTGGCCGCCCGCAACGCCGGCAGCTGGCGTACGGCGGTCCGCCGCCAGTGGTCGGCGGCGGACCGGACCAGTGTCTCGGCGAGCGTGGCGTCCCCGGCCACCGGGCGGGCGTCGAGCAGCCCGAGGGCCACCTTCACGTCGTCCTGCGCCACCGACAGTGCCTCCGGCACGGTGCGCACGGAGTGGTCCAGCCGCAGCCCGGCGTCCCAGACCGGGTACCAGAGCGCGGCGGCCAGTTCGTCGACGCCCGGCACCCCGGCGTGCACCAGCACCAGGTCGAGGTCGCCGTAGGGGGCGCACTGCCGCCGTCCCAGCCCGCCGACGGCCAGCAGCGCCACCCCGTCCCGCGGCGGCAGCAGCGACCGCAGCCAGCCGTCGTACGCCTCGGCCCGGGCCGCCCGGGCCGCGGCGCCGATCCCCCCGGGCACGCCGACGACCTCGTTGACCAGGTCCGCGTCGGTGCTGGACGCGTCCGGCCTGGTCAACGGGGTCATGTCGGTCGGTGCGTGATCAGAGGGCGTCGAGCCCGCGCTCGCCGGTACGGACCCGGACGACCTCCTCGACCCCGGTCACCCAGACCTTGCCGTCGCCGATCTTGCCGGTCCGGGCGGCCGCCACGATGGCGTCCACGATCTTCTCGACGTCCATCTCGTCGGTGAGCACCTCGACCCGGATCTTGGGCAGGAACTCGACCGTGTACTCGGCACCCCGGTAGACCTCGGTGTGCCCCTTCTGCCGGCCGTAGCCCTGGACCTCGCTGACGGTCAGGCCGGCCACCCCGAGGGCGTGCAGGGCCTCCTTCACCGCATCCAGCTGGTACGGCTTGATGACCGCGGTCACCAGCTTCATGTCCAACCCCTCCATCCCAGGAACGTTATCCGCCGACCTTCTCGTCCACCGGCTCGGACGCCGGCTCGGCGGGCGCCTCCACCGGCTTGGCGGCGCCCGCGGTCGCGCCGGGGGAGCCGATCCCGGCCAGCGCGAACG
Source organism: Micromonospora echinaurantiaca (assembly GCF_900090235.1). Classification (NCBI taxonomy): domain Bacteria; kingdom Bacillati; phylum Actinomycetota; class Actinomycetes; order Micromonosporales; family Micromonosporaceae; genus Micromonospora; species Micromonospora echinaurantiaca. The sequence goes on from NZ_LT607750.1 coordinate 4,900,627, forward strand.
CGCCGCCGGCGCTGCCACCGGCCGGGGAGAGGTCGTAGCCGCTCTCCGCGTGCTCGGCGATGTCGATGCCCTCGACCTCGTCCTCCGGGCGGGCCCGGAAGCCGATCGTCTTCTCGATGGCGAAGGCGAGCAGCCAGGCGATGCCGAACGACCAGACACTGACGATCAGACCGGCCAGAGCCTGCCGGCCGAGCTGGGTCAGGCCGCCGCCGTAGAAGAGGCCGTCGGAGGCGCCGACCACGTCGGAGATGGCCGCGTTGACCGAGTTGGTGGCGAACAGGCCGAGCCAGAGCGAGCCGATCCAGCCGCCGACGAAGTGCACCCCGACCACGTCGAGCGAGTCGTCGTAGCCGAGCTTGTACTTGAGGCTGACCGCCAGCGCGCAGACCGCGCCGGCGACGAGGCCGAGCAGCACCGCCGCCCACGGGGCGATGAAGCCGCAGGCCGGGGTGATGGCGACCAGGCCGGCGATGGCGCCCGAGGAGGCGCCGACCATGGTCGGCTTCCGGTCCTTGATCCACTCGACGGCGATCCAGCCGAGCACCGCCGCCGCCGTGGCGAGCTGGGTGTTGAGGAAGGCGAGCGCGGCCACCGAGTCGACGGTCAGCTCGGAACCGGCGTTGAACCCGAACCAGCCGAACCAGAGCAGGCCGGCTCCGAGCGCGACCAGCGGGATGTTGTGCGGCTTCATGCCCTCCCGCGGCCAGCCGAGCCGCTTGCCGAGCACCAGCGCCACCGCCAGGGCGGCCGCACCGGCGTTGATGTGCACGGCGGTACCGCCGGCGAAGTCGAGCGCGTGGATGTCGCCGCCGATGATGCCGCCGCCCCAGACCCAGTGCGCGACCGGGAAGTAGACCAGGGTGGCCCAGCCGAAGGCGAACAGCAGCCAGCCGGCGAACTTCGCCCGGTCGGAGATCGCGCCGCTGATCAGCGCGACGGTGATCACCGCGAAGACCATCTGGAAGGCCATGAACACGTACAGCGGGACGCCGATGCCGCTGGGGTTCTCCGCCGTCGCGCCCCACAGGTCGGTCTCGGCGAGGAAGGTCTTGGTGCCGAGGTAGGCGCCCGGGTCGCCCCAGAAGCCGTTGACATCGCTACCGAAGGCGATGCTGAAGCCGTAGAACCACCACAGAACCGAGATGAGCCCGATCGCGGAGAAGCTCATCATCATCATGTTGAGTACGCCCTTGGCCCGGTTGAGGCCGCCGTAGAACAGCGCCAGTCCGGGCGTCATGAGCAGCACGAGCGCGGTCGACACCAGCAACCAGACGGTGTTGCCGGAGTCAATCGTCGGTGCTTCAGGCACGCTGGCCTCCTAACGGTGAAGTTCCCTCCTTCACGGCTTCCGGGGCAGCGTCGCCCGTACGCCGGATGCGCGGAAGCCTCGCCGCTGGCTGTTTCCTCCAGCGTCACCCGTCGATTTCCGTACGGTGACGGCTTGTTTCGGACGTGTGAAGAGAACCTCACCGCCGAGGCGGACGGCGGGAACGAGCCGGGGCGAAAGCGGCCGAACCGGTCAGCGGAGGGCGTACTCCAGGGCGTGCCGCTCGTAGTCGAGCAGCCGCAGGTCGCGCATCGGCCGGCGCAGGTGGCCCTTGTGCACGATCCGGACGAACGCCGGCTCGCCGGCCGCGGCCATCCGGCGGATCCCCTCCACGTGGTCGACGATCCGCTTGCGGATGGTCCGGATCAGCCGGTGCCGGTCCCGCGGGATCAGCCCGTACGCGTCGGCGAAGAGGCGCAGCCGGCGCGGCCGGTCCGGGTGCTTCCAGCCGAGCGTGATCGAGTCCCGGTCGGAGAAGATCGGCACCCAGGTCCAGGCTGCGTACGCCACGTCGTAGATCCGCGCGCCGGGCGAGGCCAGGTCGAAGTCGATCAGCCCGAGGGTGCCGTCCGGCCGCCAGATCACGTTGTGCGGAGCGGCGTCGTGGTGGCAGATCACCTCGGTGTCCGGCGGCGGCGGCCCGAACGAGCGCCAGACCGCCCCCGGCGGCGGGACGAAGCCGTACTGGGCGTCGTGGAACATCCGCAGCATGGTGGCGACGGTCACCAGCGCCTCGTCGGTGACCCAGTGCGGGGCCAGCGGGTACTCCCCGCACTCCCCCTCCAGGTACGACAGCACCTCGCGGTTGCGCTCGTCCATGCCGAGGGCGCGGGGGGCGCCGGTGAAGCCGACGTACTCCAGGTGCCGCAGCAGGGCGTGCACGCTCGGCGTCCACGGCCCGGCGTTGCGCCGCACCGTGTCGCCGACCCGGACCACGGTGCTGACGTTCCCGCCGTGCAGCGGGATCTCCTGCGAAGTCACGTACGGTCTCCCGAGGCGTGGCGCCGGGTGGCTGGGGTCGCGCCACCCCGCGTAGGCGCGATCGTCAGTCGTCACTTCGAGGTTACGCGTCCCGTCCGGGGGCTTCAGTGCCCAGCAGCGCATCGACGAACTGCGCGGGGTCGAACGGGGCCAGGTCGTCCGGCCCTTCGCCGAGCCCGACCAGCTTCACCGGGATGCCCAGCTTGCGCTGCACGGCGATCACGATGCCGCCCTTGGCGGTGCCGTCGAGCTTGGTCAGCGCGACGCCGGTCACGTTGACCACCTCGGTGAAGACCCGCGCCTGCTCCAGGCCGTTCTGCCCGGTGGTGGCGTCCAGGATCAGGATGGTCTCGTCGATCGGGCCGTGCTTCTCCACCACCCGCTTGACCTTGCCGAGCTCGTCCATCAGGCCGACCTTGTTCTGCAGCCGCCCGGCGGTGTCGATCAGCACGGTGTCCACGCCGGCGTCGATCCCCCGCTTGACCGCGTCGAAGGCGACGCTGGCCGGGTCGGCCCCCTCCGGGCCGCGGACGGTCTCCGCGCCGACCCGGCCGGCCCAGGTCTCCAGCTGGTCGGCGGCGGCGGCCCGGAAGGTGTCGGCCGCGCCGAGGATGACGCTGCGGCCGTCGGCGACCAGCACCCGGGCGATCTTGCCGCAGGTGGTGGTCTTGCCGGCGCCGTTGACGCCGACCACCAGCAGCACCGCCGGCGCGCCGAGCTTGGGCGCGGTGTGCAGGGAGCGGTCCAGCGTCGGGTCCAGGGCGTTGACCAGCTCGGCGGCGAGCAGGGCGCGCAGTTCCTCGCCGGAGCGGGTGCCGAGCACCCGGGTGCGCTCGCGCAGCCGGTCGACGATCTCGCGGGTGGCGTCGATGCCGACGTCGGCGGTGATCAGGCTGTCCTCGATCTCCTCCCAGGCGTCCTCGTCGAGCCGGTCCCGGCTGAGCAGGCCGAGCAGGCTCTTGCCGAAGACGTTCTGCGAGCGGGACAGCCGGGAGCGCAGCCGGACCAACCGCCCGGCGGTCGGCTCGGGCACCTCCAGCACCGGCGCCGGGGCCTCGACGACCGGCGGCTCCACCAGGATGCCGGTGGCCAGATCGGCCTCCGGTGCCTCCACCGGTGGGCCGGCCAGGTCCTCCTCCGCCCGGGTCCGCACCTCCTCCTTCGGCAGCGGCGGCGCCGGCCGCCGGCGCAGCCGCGGCACGACCAGCCCGATGGCACCGAGGATCAGCACGCCGAGCAGGGCGAGGGCGATGAGGAGGTATTCCGTCATGCCGAAATCCTGTCAGATGGCGGCGACGGCGTCCCAGCCACCGCACCCCGCGGGCCACATCCGCCGGCGGTAGGCTCGGCCGCAGCCAGCAGTGGTGCGACCGCCGGCGGGGTAGTAAAGAAGAAGTCCGCTCACCTCGGAGGTCCACCATGCCCGCGGCACACCTGCTCATCGGCCCCCTGCTGCGGCGGGTCGTCGGCACGCGGGCCACCGTCTGGGTCGAGACCAGCGCGCCCGCCGTGGTCACCGTCCGCACGGCCGACGGCGCCACCGGCACCGCGCCCACCTTCTCCGCGTACGACCACCACTACGCACTGGTGGTGGTGGAGGGGCTCACCCCGGACCGGTCGACCCGCTACGAGGTGCTGATCGACGGCGAGGTCGCCTGGCCGGTGCCGGACAGCGGCTTCCCGCCCAGCGTGATCCGCACCCGGGCGGCGGACGACCGGGAGCAGCCGGTCCGGCTGATCTTCGGCTCCTGCCGGGAGACCACCCAGCACGCCACCACCCGGCGGCTGCCGCCGGACGCGCTGGACGCGTACGCCCGGCGGTTGATGGCCGACCCGGACCCGGCCGCGTTGCCCGACCTGCTGGTGCTCCTCGGCGACCAGGTGTACGCGGACGTGACCTCGCCCACGGTGCGCCGGCTGCTGAAGCGGCGCCGGCAGCGGCCCAAGGACGCCCCCAGCGACCAGGTGGTGAGCTTCGACGAGTACACCAAGCTCTACCTGGAGTCCTGGCGGGACCCGGAGATCCGTTGGCTGCTCTCCACCGTGCCGAGCGTGATGATCTTCGACGACCACGAGATCATCGACGACTGGAACACCTCCGCGTCGTGGCGGACGGACGCCCGACGGCAGCCCTGGTGGGCGGAGCGGATCGGCAGCGGGCTCGCCTCCTACTGGGTCTACCAGCACCTGGGCAACCTCTCCCCGGACGAGATCGCCGCCGACCCGGTCTTCGCCAAGGTGACCGCCGCCGAGGACGCCACCGGCGTGCTGCGCGAATTCGGGCACCGGGTCGACCAGGAGAGCGACCTGGCGCACGACACCGAGCGCTGGCGCGCGGTGCAGTACCAGTGGAGCTACGCGCTCGACCTGGGCCGGACCCGGCTGGTGATGCTGGACAACCGGTGCAGCCGGGTGCTGGAGCCGGGCCAGCGCGCGATGCTGCCGCCGGGCGAGTGGTCCTGGTTCCTCGACCAGGCGCACGGCGTCTACGACCACCTGGTGGTGGGGTCCTCGCTGCCCTGGCTGCTGCCGCCGGGCATCCACCACGTGGAGTCCTGGAACGAGAAGTTGGCCGACTCCCGCCGGCGCTGGGTGGCCAACCTGTCGGAGAAGCTGCGCCGCGGGCTCGACCTGGAGCACTGGGCGGCGTTCCGCCGTTCGTTCGAGGCGCTCGGCGCGCTCTTCGCCCGGCTCGGCAGCGGCACCCCGGGCACCACCGGGGACCGGGTCGGCGCCGGTCCGGCGTACGCGCCGCCCGCCTCGATCAGCGTGCTCTCCGGTGACGTGCACCACTCGTACGTGGCCCGGGCCCGGTTCGACGACCCGGCGGTGGCCACCCCGGTGCACCAGCTCACCTGCTCCCCCATCCACAACCAGGTGCCGGCCGGGATCCGCCCGCTGATGCGGCTGGGCTGGTCGTCCGGGCCGGCCGGGGCCACCCGGGCGCTGGCCCGCTCGGCCGGGGTACGCCGCCCGGCGCTGCGCTGGCGGAAGCTGGCCGGGCCGTACTTCGGCAACGCGGTGGCCACCCTGGTGCACCGGGGCCGGACGGCCGACGTGACCATCGAGGGCACCACCAGCGACGGGCACCTGCGGCCGGTGATGCGGCGGCGGCTCACCGACGCCGCTTGATGGCGGCCGTACCCTCTACGGCGTGGACGACGAGCTTCCGGAGCCGCTGCGGGCGGTCGAGCACGAGCTGACCGTGCTGCTGCGCCGCGGGCGCGCGGTGTCCTGGGAGATCGCCCGGGAGGTGCACCCCAACCTGGAGCCGAACGCGTACGGCCTGCTGCTCTGGCTGCGCCGCTGCGACTCGATCCGGCTCACCGACCTGGCCGCCCGGCTCGGCATCGGCAAGGGCACGCTGAGCCGGCAGATCAACGGGCTGGAGTCGCTGGGCCTGGTCCGCCGCGACCCGGACCCGACCGACCGGCGGGCCGCCCAGCTCAGCCTGACCGAGCAGGGGCGGCAGCGGTTCGACGCGGCCCGGTCGGCCCGACTGCGGCAGTTCCGCCGGACGCTGGAGGACTGGCCGACCCGGGACGTCGAGGAGTTCGCCCGGCTGCTGAGCCGGTTCAACGAGATCCCGCTCTGAACTGACCCCGCCGGCCGGGAACAAAGCCTCGTAGGGCAGAGTTGTTGCTCTAGGCAACAAAGGCATACGGTTGCCCGGGGCAACGCCCGCCAGACTCCCTCGACTTCCTGCCGGAGGCAGCCACGATGAGCTCCGCGCCAGCGCCCGCCCGGGCGACCGCCGTCGACATGACCCACCGGCAGGTGCTGGAGGCCCTCTCCGGCCTGCTGCTGGGCATGTTCGTCGCGATCCTCTCCGGCACCGTCGTCTCGAACGCCCTGCCGAGGATCATCACCGAGCTGGGCGGCGGCCAGTCCGCGTACACCTGGGTGGTCACCGCGGCGCTGCTCGCGACCACCGCGACCACCCCGATCTGGGGCAAGCTGGCCGACCTGACCAACAAGAAGGTCCTGGTCCAGGTCGCCCTGCTGATCTACGTGGTCAGCTCGGTGCTGGCCGGGCTCGCGCAGGACACCGGGCAGCTGATCGCCTGCCGGGTGCTCCAGGGCGTCGGGGCCGGCGGCCTCACCGCGCTGGCCCAGGTGATCATGGCCACCATCATCGCCCCGCGCGAACGCGGCCGGTACAGCGGCTACCTCGGCGCGGTGATGGCGGTGGGCACCATCGGCGGCCCGCTGATCGGCGGTGTGATCGTGGACACCTCCTGGCTCGGCTGGCGCTGGTGCTTCTACGTCGGCGTGCCGTTCGCCCTCGCCGCGCTGGTGGTGCTGCAGAAGACCCTGCGGCTGCCGGTGACCAAGCGGAAGGCGACCATCGACTGGTGGGGCGCCACGCTGATCACCGCCGCCGTCTCGCTGCTGCTGATCTGGGTGTCGCTGGCCGGCGACTCCTTCGCCTGGGGTTCCTGGCAGACCGCCGCCATGGTGGCCGGTGCGCTCCTGCTCGGCGCGCTGGCGATCCGGGTCGAGCAGCGGGCCGCCGAGCCGATGATCCCGCCGCACCTGTTCCGGTCCCGGACGATCACCCTGGCCACCGTCGCCAGCATCGCGGTCGGCGTCGGCATGTTCGGCGCCTCGGTCTTCCTCAGCCAGTACTTCCAGATCAGCCGGGGGCAGAGCCCGACCATGTCCGGCCTGATGACCCTGCCGATGATCCTCGGCCTGCTGATCTCCTCCACGGTCACCGGGCGGCTGATCACCCGCACCGGCCGCTGGAAGCGCTACCTGGTCGCCGGCACGGCGCTGCTCACCGTCGGCTTCGCGCTGATGGGCACGCTCCGCGCCGACACCAGCTTCGTCCTGCTCGCCGGCTACATGGCGGTGATCGGCGTCGGGCTCGGCATGAGCATGCAGAACCTGGTGCTCGCGGTGCAGAACACCGTCGGCACGCACGAGCTGGGGGCGGCCAGCTCGGTGGTCGCCTTCTTCCGCAGCCTCGGCGGCGCGGTGGGCGTGGCCGCGCTCGGCGCGGTGCTCGCCCACAAGGTCAACGACTACCTCGTGGAGGGGCTGACCGCGCTGGGCATCCCCACCTCCCGCTCGGGCAGCGGCGGCGCGCTGCCGGACGTGCACACCCTGCCGGCACCGGTCCGGGCCGTGGTGGAGAGCGCGTACGGCCACGCGGCCGGGGACATCTTCCTGGTCGCCGCCCCGTTCGGGCTGATCGCCCTGATCGCTGTCTGTTTCATCCGGGAGGTGCCGCTGCGCCGGCACACCGGCGACCCGGTCGCCGCCGAGATCGAGCAAGAATCGACGGTGGCGGCCGGCGCCGGAGCCGCCGTGATCAAGACCGGAGAACGGAGCTGACGTGACCGTCGACGCCCCTCGGGAACGGGAGGACTACGGCCCCCGCACCCGTCCGCTGCCCTTCGAACGGGGCACGGACGGGCCCCGGGTGGTGCTGGTGGGCGTGGACGGCACCCGAACCTCCGAGCGGGCCGGCTGGTACGCGGCCGGCCTCGCCCGTCGGCAGGGTGCCGCCCTGGTGGTGGTGCACGTGCGCGCCAACGCCGGGTTCACCGCCCTGGTTCCCGGGGTGGACGCCGGCGCGCTGGAACGCTGCCACGACGAGCTGACCGAGGAGCTGCGCCGGGAGTGCCGGCGCGGCGCCGAGGAGCTGGGGCTGCCGGTGACCTTCGTGTGCCGGCGCGGTGACGCGTACACCGAACTGCGGGCGGCGGCCGACGAGTTCCGGGCGGACCTGGTGGTGGTCGGCGCGTCCGAGCAGGCCGGGCACCGGCTGGTCGGCTCGGTCGCCACCCGCCTGGTCCGCGCCGGCCGCTGGCCGGTCGTCGTGGTGCCCTGATATCCGGTCGCCGGTTGTCGGGGGCACAGAGCAGGATGGCCGGCATGACCTGGAGAGCGCCGGAGATCGTCCGGACCCCCGAGCCCTACGTCGGCGACGAGCGCACCATGCTGGAGGGCTGGCTCGACTACCACCGGCAGACCCTGCTGCTCAAGTGCGCCGGGCTGACCGCCGAACAGCTGCGCACCCCGAGCGTCGAGCCCTCCGGGCTCACCCTGCTCGGCCTGGTGCGCCACCTGGCCGAGGTGGAGGCCTGGTGGTTCCGGGAGAACTTCGCCGGCGAGACGGTCGACTACCCGTACTTCACGCCCGACAACCCGGACGCCGACCACGACGTGCGCGACGCCGACGCCGAGGCCGACTTCGCCACCTTCCACCGCGAGGTGGAGCTGGCCCGGGCCGCCGCCGCGGGCCGCTCCCTGGACGAGACCTTCACCGAGGTCGGGCCGAAGCGCCGGACCTTCAACCTGCGCTGGGTGTACGTGCACATGATCGAGGAGTACGCCCGGCACAACGGCCACGCCGACCTGATCCGGGAGCGCATCGACGGCGTCACCGGCGAGTGACCGCCGCCGCGGGCCGCCCGTCGCCGACCTGAGCGGCCCGGGCGGCCCGCAGCAGGTGCTCGCCCAGCGGGGTCAGCGCGTGCCGCACCGCGGAGCCGGCCCGGTGCGTGGTGATCAGTCCGGCCGAGCGCAGGGTGGTCGTGTGCTGGCTGGCCGAGGCGACCGAGATGCCGACCGTCCGGGCGACCTGCGAGGTGCTCGGACCGCCGACGATCGCGCCCAGCACCGCGGCCCGGGTCCGCCCGAGCAGGTCGGCGAGCGGCTGGCCGGTGGTCAGCTCCCGCCGCGTCGGTCGGATCGGGTAGGCCAGCACCAGCGGACCGTCCGGGTCGTCGAGGACGCAGGGCTGCGGCAGGAGGTAGGACGGCACCAGGGTGACGCCCCGGCCGTCCGGGACGACGTCCAGGTCGGTGCCGAAGGCGCACTCGTACGACAGCCGGTAGGTCGCGCCGGACGGCGCCCAGTGCAGGTACGGGCTGAGGTCGCGCAGCACCCGGTCGATCCCGACGTCCACCATGGTGTGCCCGCGCGCCGCCCGGTCGGCGTGCACCGCCGCCACGATCGTCGGCCAGTACGGCCCCACCGCGACGGCGTGGAAGGCGCCCATCGCCGCGCGGAGCCGCTGCCGCGCGACCGGATCCCCGGCCGCGAGGGGGGCGACCCGGGGCGGCAGGTCGCCGGCCTCGATCCGGGGTCGGAGTTCGGCACCCAGGGTCGCCGTCGGGGTGGCGGCCACCTCGTCGAGCGCGGCCGCGGCGTCCGTGGCGTGGTTGGTCGGGGTGAGGAAGTCCGGCAGCCAGTGCGGCAGCCGACACAGGTCCAGCAGGGGACGCATCCCGGGCCGCAGCGCCGCGCGGGTGCGGGCCCGCCACGCGGCGAGGTGGGCCGGGGCGTCCGGCCGGAAGACCCGCTGCCCCGCCGCGGCCAACTCCAGCAGCACCGACGGCGCCGACCGCACCACCGTGCGGCTGAGATCCGACGCGTTCAGGTGCAGGGTCAGCATGGCGCCGACGCTAGCCACCTTCGGCCGTACCCGAAAGGGGTGGAGCCGGGGCGCGCCCGACCCCGACGCTGCGGTCATGAAGACCTTCGTCGCCGCTGCCACCGCAGCCGTCACCGCCCTCACCGGCACCGTTCCGCTGCCCGCACCCGGGGACCGGCGCCCCGACACGTACGTGGTGTCCCGCGAGCGGGCGGTGCGACCCGAGGGCATCGCGGTGAGCCCCACCGGCACCATGTACGTCACCAGCGTCTCCGACGGCGCGGTCTACCGCGGTGACGTCCGGGACCGGGAGCTGCGTCCCTTCCTGCCCGCCGGCGCGGACGGCCGGACCCGCGCCGCCGGGGTGCGCCTGGACCGGCAGGGCCGGATCTTCGTCGCCGGCTGGGACACCGGAGCCCTCTTCGTGTACGCCCCGGACGGCACGCTGCTGGCCCGCCGGGCGGCCGCCGGAGCAGCCCTGAACGACCTGGCGATCACCGACGACGCCGTCTACGTCACCGACTCGGCCACCGGCGTGCTGTGGCGCGCGGAGCTGGCCGACGGCCGGGTGGGCGACCTGGTCCCCTGGCTCCCGGCCGCTGCCTTTCCGGCGGCCCCGGGCTTCCTCAACGGGATCGTCGTCACCGACGGCGGCCGCATCGCGCTCGTCGCCGACCAGGGCAGCGGCGAGCCGGGCAGCGAGCGGCTCTGGCGGGTGGACCTGGTCGCCCGGTCGGTCACCGCGGTCGACGTGGCCGGCGGGCAGCTCGGCGCCGACGGGCTGCTGCTGGAAGGGAACCGGCTCTACGGCGTGGTGAACTTCCCGGACGGGCAGGACGGCTGGGTCTTCGCGGTCAACCTCGCCGTGCTCGCCCCGGACGGGCGGACCGCCCGGGTGGTCCGGCAGTCGGATACGGCCGGTCTGGCCCAGTCGCCGACCACCATCGCCCGGGACGCCGACCGGCTGCTCTGGGTCAACAGCCAGCTCAACACCACCGCGCCGACCCCGCCGTTCACGGTGACCGAGGTGCCCGGCCTCTGCTGACCGGCGCCGAGGTCCGGCGGCGACACGGGGTGCCGCCGGACCGCGCACCGCCCTCAGTACGCCAGTGCCGCCCGCAGGTAGCGCAGGTCGCCCGGGCCGCTCCAGCGGTGCGCGGACAGCCCGGCCGCCCGGGCGCCGCGCACCGACCAGTCCTCGTCGTCGACGAAGAGCACCCGGTCCGGCGGGGTGGCCACCGCCTGGCAGGCGGCCTGGAAGTACTCCTTGGCCGGCTTGTTCACCCCGAGCCGGTACGAGTTGACCACGGTGTCGAACTCGCTCTCCAGACCGAGCGCGGCGAGGTCGGCGTCGAGCAGGTCGGTGGCGTTGGTGGCGAGGCCGACCGGGAGGCCGGCGGCACGCACCTCGCGGAGGAAGTCGAGCACCTCGCCGTCCACCTCACCCCGGTAGCGCTGCCACTGCTCGACCGCGGCCCGGGCCCGCTCCGGCCCGCCGGCCGGCCCGGCCAGCGCGTCGGCCACGCTGGTCATCCAGTCGGCGTGGCTGACCTGGCCGGTGAGCACCGGCTGGAGCCGGCCCCACTGCATGGCGATCTCGCTGAGCACGCCCTCGGAGAGGCCGTACTCCCGCTCCACGCCGGCGGCCACCGCCGGGTCCCAGCACCGCAGCACGCCGTCGAAGTCCACCAGCAGCGCCGTCGCGCGTTCCCGAGCCACTCAGTTCTCCTCGCCGCGGCCGTGCCGCTCGTCGTCCCCGTCGGCCCGGTTGAGCCGCTGACTGATCACCTGGGTGACGCCGCTGCGCATGGTCACCCCGTACAGGGCGTCGGCGACCTCCATCGTCCGCTTCTGGTGCGTGATGACGATCAGCTGGCTCTTCTCCCGCAACTGTGCCAGCAGCGTGATCAGCCGTCCCAGGTTCACGTCGTCGAGGGCCGCCTCCACCTCGTCCATGATGTAGAACGGGCTGGGCCGGGCGCGGAAGATCGCCACCAGCATGGCCACCGCGGTCAGCGACCGCTCGCCGCCGGAGAGCAGCGACAGCCGCTTGATCTTCTTGCCCGGCGGCCGCGCCTCCACCTCGACGCCGGTGGTCAGCAGGTCGTCCGGGTCGGTGAGCACGAGCCGCCCCTCGCCGCCGGGGAAGAGCACCGTGAAGACCTGCTCGAACTCCCGCGCGGTGTCGGCGAACGCGCTGGCGAAGACCTCCAGGATCCGGTCGTCGACGTCCTTGACCACGGTGAGCAGGTCCCGCCGGGTGGCCTTGAGGTCCTCCAGCTGCTCGGAGAGGAACTTGTAGCGCTCCTCCAGCGCGGCGAACTCCTCCAGGGCCAGCGGGTTGACCTTGCCGAGCAGGGCCAGTTCCCGTTCCGCCTTGGCGGCCCGCTTCTCCTGCACCGGCCGCTCGTAGCGGACCGGCTCGGGCGCCGGCCGACCCTCCTGCTCGGCCAGCGCGAGGTCCACCTGGGTGGGCGGCACCGGCTGGTCCGGGCCGTACTCGGCGACCAGCGTCTCCACGTCCAGCCCGAAGTCCTCGGCGGCCTTCGCCTCCAACTGCTCGATCCGCAGCCGCTGCTCAGCGCGGGCCACCTCGTCGCGGTGCACCTGGCTGGTCAGCCGCTCCAGCTCGGCGCCGAGCCGCTTGGCCGCGCCGCGTACCTCGGACAGCTCGGCCTCGCGGGCGGCGCGCTCCCGCGCCACCGCGTCGCGGTGCTCCTCGGCCGCGGCGATCGAGGCGGTCAGCCGGGTGAGCGCCTCCCGGGCGCCGCCGGCGACGGCCCGCGCGATCCCCGCGCCGCGGGTCCGCGCCGCCCGCCGCGCCGCCGCGCGTTCCCGCGCGGCCCGCTCGGCGGTGGCCTGGCGCCGCAGCGAGTCCGCCCGCCCGGCGATCGAGGCCACCCGCTCCTCGGCGGTACGCACCGCGAGCCGGACCTCCATCTCGTTCTGCCGGGCCTGCGGCACCATCGCGGCGAGCTGGTCCCGCTCCTCGGTGGACGGCTCGGCGTCCACCGGGGTCTCCTCGGCCAGCCGCAGCCGCTCCTCCAGCTCGGCGAGCCGCAGCAGGTCCTGCTCCCGGGCGGCCTCGGCGCGGGCCCGGGACTCGCCCAGACGCTCCGTCTCCGCCTTCGCCGACCGGGCGGCCGCGCCCAGCTCGGCCAGCCGGCGGGCGGCCGCGTTGCGCTGCCCCTCCGCCTCCCGCTTCGCGGCCGCGGCGTGCTGCACGACCTCCTTCGCGGCGGCCACCTCGGCCCGCGCGTCGACCAACTGCTCGCGCAGTTCAGCGCTGCTCCGTTCGGCGGTGATCCGGTTCGACCGGGCCTCCTCGACCGCCGCCTGCACCTCGATGAAGCTGGGTGCCTTGGCCGAACCGCCAGCCGCCGCGTACGCCCCGACCACGTCGCCGTCCGGGGTGACCGCGCGCAGCTCTGGGTTGCCGGCGGCCACCTCGGCGGCGGCCGCCAGGTCGTCCACCAGTACCACGTCGCGCAGCGCCCGGTGCACCGCCGGGCGGATCTCCGCCGCGCACTCCACCAGGTCGGGCGCCCAGCGCGCGCCGTCGGGCAGCTTCGGCCGCAGCGCGTCGGCGGACCCGTCCATGCCCGGCCCGGCGGGGCTGCCCACCAGCAGCCCGGCCCGGCCGGCGTCGGAGATCTTCAGCAGCCGCATCGCCTCGACGGCCTCGTCCACCCCGGTCACCGCCACCGCGTCGGCGAGCCCGCCGAGCGCGGCGGCGAGGGCGGCCTCGTGCCCGGGCGCGACGGTGAGCAGCCCGGACAGGCTGCCCAGCAGGCCGGGGACCTGGTCGGCGCGGGCCAGCAGCGCGCCGGCCCCGTCCTTGCGGCGCAGACCCAGGGCGAGCGCCTCCTCGCGGGCCTTCCAGGTGGCCGCGTCCTTCTCGGCCGCCCGCTCCGCGTCGGTCAACGACCGGACGGTGGCCTGCACCCGCTCCAGGGCGGCGACCGCCTCGGCGTGCCGGGCGTCCAGGTCGGCGTTGTCCCGGTCCGCCTCGGTGGACTCGGCGGCGACCGCGTCCAGGTCGGCCTGGGCCCGCTCGGACCGGGCCAGCGCGTCGGCGTGCGCGGCAGCGAGCCGCTCGATCTCCTCACCGGCGCTGGTGGTCCGCGCACGGGCCGAGTTGACCTGCCCGGTCAGCCGGGCCAGGCCCTCCCGCCGGTCGGCGATGGCCTTCGCCGCGGCGACCAGTTCCCGCTCGGCGGCGGCCAGCTGGCGCTCCAGCTCCTGCCGGTGCTCGACCGCCTCGGCGAGCCGGATCTGGTCGTCGGTGAGCGCCGCGCGCAGCTCCTCCTCCTGCTCACGGACCCGCTCCGCCTCGGCCTCCAGCTGGTCCGGGTCACGGCCCGGCCGCTCGTCGTCCGGGGTGGCGCTGAGGTGGCGCAGCCGCTCCCGGGCCAGCTGCTCGATGGAACGGAACCGCTCCTGCAGCGCGGAGAGCTTGTACCAGGTGTCCTGCGCGGCGGCGAGCAGCGGCGCGTCCTCGGCCAGCGCCGCCTCCAGCTCGCCGAGGCGCCGCTGCACCTCGCCGTGCTCGGCCTCGACCTGTTCCCGCCGCTCGCGCAGCGCGGTCTCGTCGGCGATCTCCTTGTCCAGGGTGGCCCGCAGGGTGGCCAGGTCGTCGGCGAGCAGCCGGAGCCGGGCATCCCGCAGGTTGGCCTGGATCGCGGCGGCCCGGCGGGCCACCTCGGCCTGCCGGCCCAGCGGCTTGAGCTGGCGGCGCAGCTCGGCGGTCAGGTCGGTGAGCCGGTTGAGGTTGGTCTGCATCGCGTCGAGCTTGCGCAGCGCCTTTTCCTTGCGCTTGCGGTGCTTCAGGACGCCGGCCGCCTCCTCGATGAACGCCCGGCGGTCCTCCGGCTTGGCGTGCAGCATGCCGTCGAGGCGGCCCTGCCCGACGATGATGTGCATCTCCCGGCCGATGCCCGAGTCGGAGAGCAGCTCCTGGATGTCGAGCAGCCGGCAGGAGTTGCCGTTGATCTCGTACTCGCTCTCGCCGGAGCGGAACATCCGGCGGGTGATCGACACCTCGGTGTACTCGATCGGCAGCGCGCCGTCGGTGTTGTCGATGGTCAGCGTCACCTCGGCGCGCCCCAGCGGCGCCCGGCCGGCGGTGCCGGCGAAGATGACGTCCTCCATCTTGCCGCCGCGCAACGCCTTGGCGCCCTGCTCGCCCAGCACCCAGGCGATGGCGTCGACGACGTTGGACTTGCCGGAGCCGTTCGGGCCGACCACGCAGGTGATCCCCGGCTCCAGCTTGAGCGTCGTCGCGGAGGCGAAGGACTTGAAGCCCTTCACCGTCAGGCTCTTGAGATACACCTTCTCGATCCTCGTCCGGTGGCCGCCGTACCGTCGCCGGCTGCGCGGACCTGGGTGAACCCGCAGACTAACCCGGAGCCGGGTACGCCGCCGCATGTGACCCGCCCCGACCGTTTCCGGCGGCGTCCGGTAATCGGGGAGACCGGTTCACGTCCGGACCCGTGGGAGCTGTTTTCCCGGCCCGGAGGATCGCAGTTCCGCGAACCCGGTCTGTTACAAGATCGCTTTATGGTCCGCGGAAAAGGGGGCGGACAGAGCTGCGCGCCGGCACAAATGTGTCGGCGCGCTTTTTCGCGTGGTGCGATTCAGTTTTCCCGGATCGAACTCAGGTGAGCGCCGGCTCGGCCAGCCGGAGCAGATCGTCCGCCTCCGAGGCGGCCGCCGCGAGCCGATCGTTCTCGGCACGCACCCGGGTGAGCTCGAACTCCAGTGCCTGAACCCTGGCACGCAGTCGGGTGACCTCGTCGAGCAGGCGCCGGTCGGGCGCCGCACCTACGTGGCCGTAGAGGGCCTTCGCCATGTTGACTCCTTGATATGCGCTGCCGGAAAGGCCGGCCAACGCGCGCCCATGTGTTCGCGGCTGTCATTCCAACTGTTCTTGGGCATGACCGGGCGCGACTGGCGACACCTATATATTGAGCCGATACCCCCTCCTTCGTCAAGTTCCCGCAGGCCGTAGATCATCTCCACGTCGACCTGTCCACTTGCCGGGGGGCCGCCACAAGGCGCAGACACGCTCTGTCCGGACTCCTTTACTGTACGCCTCGGTTCCCCGGAACTCCCTACCCGGACGCCCGACTTCCCCTTAACTCTTTCTTAGCCACGTTGCTGCAGGTCGAGGCCGCCCCGTACCGTCACCCCGGCCCGCAACCGACCCGTGGAGGCTACGGCGTGTACGGATGGACCGACCCGAACGATCCGGATGGCGCCCGTAGGCGCCCCGAGCCGCCGGCCGACGAGCCGGCCTGGCTGACCGACCGTCCGGCACCCCGGTCGTCCTACCTGTTCGGCGACGAGCCGGAGCAGCCGGCCGACGACCGGCACCCGCACCCGCCGACCGGCGCCTGGCACGACGACCGGCCCGCCGGTGGGTGGCACGACGACCGGCCGGGCGCCGCGATGGGCGAGCCGTACCGCGACCAGCCCACCGAGCAGTGGCAGCCGAGCGCCGCCTGGGACGCCGCCCCGCCCGCCGCGGGCGGCTGGCGGGAGCAGCCGGGCGACGCCTGGCGCACCGAGCCGGACCCGGCCTGGTACCGCGACCAGCCCACCGAGCAGTGGCAGCCCGGCGAGGCGTGGCAGGGTGACCGGCCGGGCGAGGCGTGGCACCAGGACCGGCCCACCGAGCGGTGGTCGGCGGTGCCGGACACCGGCTGGCACCGGGATCAGCCCGCTGAGCGGTGGGCCGGTGACCCGGCCACCGGGGAGCTGGACCCGACCGGCGGCTACCCGGCGTACGCCGGTGGAGCCGACCTCGGCGCGCACCGGGCGGCCGGGGTCGACGAGGAACCGACCGACGGCCGGCACCGCACCGGCCGCCGCTTCCCCCGGCCGGCGCTGATCGGCGGCGCCGCCGCGGCGGCCACGCTGGTGGTCAGCCTCGGCATCGGGGCCGTCGCGCTGGGCGGTGGCGACGACCGGCCGGACACCACCGCGACCGGTGACGACACGGTGGCCGCCGCGCCCTTCGACGCCGACGCGGAGTCGCCGGTCGACGCGCTGGCCGCGCCCACCCCGGGCGCCACGCCCACCCCGACGAAGCCCACCCCGTCTCCGACGAAGGCCACCAAGCCCAAGCCGGCGCCCGCCCGGACCACGGCGCCCTCGCGCCGGAGCCCCGAGCGCAGCACCGCGCCGGCCGGCGGTGCCGGTGTCGCCCCGGGCGGCAGCGTCAGCAGCCAGGCCCGCGAGGTGGTCAACCTGGTCAACGCGGAGCGGGCGAAGGCCGGCTGCGGCGCGCTGAGCATCGACGACAAGCTGATGACCGCTGCCCAGCGGCACAGCCAGGACCAGGCCGACCACCGGAACATGTCGCACACCGGCAGCGACGGCAGCGACGCCGGTGACCGGCTGGACCGGGTCGGCTACTCCTGGCGCACCTACGGCGAGAACGTGGCCTGGAACCAGAAGACCCCGGCCGCGGTGATGGACGCCTGGATGAACAGCTCCGGTCACCGGGCCAACATCCTGAACTGCGCCTTCACCGAGATCGGCGTGGGCGTGGCCAGCAGCAACGGGCCGTACTGGACGCAGGTCTTCGCCGCGCCGCGCTGACCGGCTGCGAATCGTGGTCGGGTCCGCGCTCGTTTGACCGGGTAGGTACGCCGGACCGGGCGTACCGGCTCGGGCGGTGGGATGCCGCCCGCGACCCGGGAGCTGCCGATGCGGATCCGGCCGCGTGCGCGCGCCGTCGGGCGCGGCCTGCGCCGGGCCCTGCCGGCCTGCCTGGCGCTCGCGCTGGCGGTCCCGCTGTACGCCTGCCGGGTCGAGCTGGCCCGGCCCGGCGCGCCGACCACCTGGCCGGCCGAGTCGGTCCGCCGCTGGCAGTGGCAGTGGCAGCTGACCGGGGCGCTGGACCCGGGGGTGGACGCGGACGTCTTCCTGCTCGACCCGGTGGCCACCACCGCGGCGCAGACCGCCGAGCTGCGCTCCCGGGACCGTCGGCTGGTCTGCCAGGTGCACGTCGGGTCGGTCCTGCCCACCGATCCGGACGCGGACCGCTTCCCGGCGCGGGTGCGCGGCTCCGCGTCGCGCCGTCCGGAGAGCAGCTGGCTGGACGTCCGGCAGTGGGACACGCTGCGGCCGGTGCTGGCCGACCGGTTCCGGCTCTGCCGGGGCAAGGGGTTCGGCGCGGTGGCGCTGGCCGACGCCGACGGCTACGCGCACCGGTCCGGTTTCCCGCTGGACTTCGACGACGCGCTGCTGTTCAACCGCCGACTGGCCGAGCTGGCCCGCGCGTTGGACCTGTCCCCCGGCCTGCTCGGCAACACCGAGCAGGTGACCGCGCTGGCGCCGGACTTCGACTTCGCGGTGGACGAGGAGTGCGTACGGCTGCGCCGGTGCGCGAAGCTGCTGCCGTTCGTCGAGGCCGGCAAGCCGGTCTTCCACGTCGAGTACACCGGCTCGACCGAGGACTTCTGCGTGGAGACGGTCGGCTACGGCTTCGCCTCGATCCGCAAGGACCGCGACCTCGACGCCTGGCGCGTCGCCTGCCCGGTGCTCTGACCGGCCGTCCCGCCGAGCGGGCCGGGCCGGCCGGCGCTGTCGGCGCGGCAGGGCCGGACCGCGTGCTGCGGTCCGGCCCTGGAGCGGGGTCGGTCAGCGGACGCCGACCAGTTCCGGCGCGGGCGCCGGCGGTTCGGTCGGGGCCGCCGCGGCGCGCGGGCGCAGGAAGCGCGGCGCCCACCAGTTGGCGTCCCCGAGCATGGTCATCAGCGCCGGCAGCACCACCGCGCGGATGATCGTGGCGTCCAGCAGGATCGCCGCCGCCAGCCCGATCCCGAGCTGCTTGAAATCGATCATGCTCAGCGTCGCGAAGATCGAGAAGACGCCGACCATCACGATCGCCGCGCTGGTCACCACGCCGGCCGACGAGGTGATGCCGTACGCCACCGCCTCCCGGTTGGGCATGCCGGCCCGGATCCCCTCACGGATCCGGCTGACCACGAAGACGTGGTAGTCCATCGAGAGCCCGAACAGCACCACGAACAGGAAGAGCGGCAGCCAGGCCACGATCGCGCCCATCGAGGTGAAGCCGAGCAGGCCCTCGGCCCAGTCACCCTGGAAGACCAGCACCAGCAGGCCGTACGCGGCGCCGGCGGAGAGCAGGTTGAGCAGGATCGAGCTGAGCCCGATCACCACCGAGCGGAAGGTCAGCACCATCACCAGGAAGGTCAGCACCAGCACGAAGCCCACCACGAGCGGCAGCTTGTCCCGGACGTGCTGCGCGTAGTCCTCGCTGGCGGCGATGTCGCCACCGACCGCGTACTGCACGCCGGGGACCCCGCCGAGCGCGGCCGGGACGAGGTCGTCGCGGAGCCGGTCCAGCGACTGCCCGGCCTCGGCGTCCCGGCTGGTGTACGGGGTGGCGACGGTCAGCACCGACACCCGCCCGTCGTCCGAGACCCGGATCTTCGGGCCGTCCGCCTCGGTCGGCGCGAAGAGCGGGTCCGCCGACGCCCGGGCGGCCAGCCCGGTCAACGCCGCCGACACCCGGTCGGCCTCGGCGGCCGGGGCCCGCACCGCCACGGTGTGGCTGGTGCCGTTGCTCGGGAAGGCCGCCGTGAGCCGGTCGTACGCCTGCATCGCCGCCGTGCTGCGCGGCACGTCCTCCATGCCGGGGAACTTCAGCTTCATGCCCAGCGCGGGCACGGCGAGAGCGAGCAGCAGCCCCACCGAGATCACCAGGGTGGCCATCGGAGCGCGCAGCGCGGGCTTCAGCACGGCCGGCCAGAACCGGGGCTTGGCGGGCTCGCCGTTCCGCCCGGTACGCGGCGCGGTCAGCCGCCACAGCAGCGGCACCCGGGGCCGGTCGACCCAGCGCCCGAGCTTGGCCAGCAGCGCCGGCAGCACGGTCAGCGAACCGGTCACCGCGACCGCGACCACCAGGATCGAGCCCACCGCGAGGGAGGAGAAGACCACGTCACCGGCGAGCAGCAGCCCGGCCATCGAGATGATCACGGCGAAGCCGGAGACCACCACGGCGTGCCCGGAGGTCTCCGCGGCGATCTCCACCGCGTCCAGGCCCGACCGGCCCTTGGCCCGCTCCTCCCGCTCGCGCCGCACGTAGAACAGCGAGTAGTCCACCCCGACCGCCATGCCGATCAGCAGGATCACGCTGGCCGTCGTGTCGGTCGCCGGCACCAGGTGCGAGGCGAGGGTGGAGAGCCCCATCGCCGCGGCCACCGAGGAGAGCGCCAGCAGCACCGGCACGCCGGCGGCGATCAGCGCGCCGAACGCGATGATCAGGATGGCCAGGGTCACCGGCAGGCTGAGCAGTTCGGCGCGCTTGAAGTCCTTGCCGAGCGTGTCGTCCAGCGCCTTGTTGATCGACGGGCCGCCGACCTGCTCGATCCGCAGCTGCGGGTGCCCGTCCTGCACCTGCGCGGTGGCGTCGCGCAGCGGCTGCACCCGGTCGGCGGCGGTCTCCGGGTCGCCGGACATGGTGATCGGCAGCAGCACCGCGGAGCCGTCCCGGGCCGGCACCGGCTCGCCGACGGAGGCAACCCCGGTCACCGAGCGCAGCCGGGCCGCCGCGTCGTCGGCCGCCGCCTTCGCGGCGGTCTGGTCCAGGGTGCCGCCGCGCGGGGTGATGAGGATGTTCTCCGTCGCCGGGTCGTCGAAGTTGCCGGCCTCCACGATCACGCCGGCCCGGCCGGACTCGCCGATGGCCTGGTCGGCCGAGGTGGCCTCGTTGAGCCCGGCGGCGCTCCCCCCGACGAAGCACACCGCCACGAACACCACCCACATCGCGACGGCGCGCCACGGATGCTCCGCGCTCCAGCGTGCCAACCGCACCGTCACCGGTCTTGCCCCCATCGCGGGTCCCCCTGTCACGTCAACCCCCTGTCAACGGGGCTGACGCTATGGGCGCGACGGGGTTGGGACATCAGGGAACGGCCCCGGTCCGGCCCGGAACCTGTGCGCGTCCGCACCGGGCGCCGCGACCGCACCGAGCGGGCGCAGCCGTACGCCACACCGGATCCTTCCCGGACCGGTCCGGGGCGACGCGCCGACGGCGACCCGGATCCGGCTCGGGGTCATCCCCGAAGCGACCCCCGAGGCCGGGGCTGGCAGCGCGGGCAGCTGAACGACGACCGGTTCATGAACGCCTCGCGGCGGATCGGCGCGCCGCACCGGCGGCAGGGCAGGCCCTCCCGGCCGTAGACGTTCAGCGCCCGGTCGAAGTAGCCGCTCTCCCCGTTGACGTTGACGTACAGGGCGTCGAAGCTGGTCCCACCCTCCTTGATGGCCTCGCCGAGCACGTCCCGGACGTGCCCGAGCAGCCGCAGCGCGGCCGGCCGGGTGAGCGCGTCGGTGGGCCGGGCGCCGTGCAGGCGGGCCCGCCAGAGCGCCTCGTCGGCGTAGATGTTGCCCACCCCGGAGAGCAGGGTCTGGTCCAGCAGCGCCCGCTTCACCTCGGTACGCCGCCGGCGCAGCGCGGCGACGAACTCGGCGTCGGAGAACTGCGGGTCCATCGGGTCCCGGGCGATGTGCGCGATCTCCGCCGGCAGCTCCGCCCCGCCGGCCGAGACGGACAGCCCGCCGAACGTGCGCTGGTCGACGAAGCGCAGCTCGGGGCCGTCGTCGGCGAACCGGAACCGGATCCGCAGGTGGGTCTCGTCGGGCGCGTCGGCGGGCTGCAGCAGCAGCTGCCCGGACATGCCGAGGTGCCCGATCACCGCGTCCCCGCTGTCCAGCGGGAGCCAGAGGTACTTGCCGCGGCGGCGGACGTCGAGCACGGTCCGCCCGGCCAGCACGTCGGCGAAGTGCCCGCCGCCGGGGGCGTGCCGGCGCACCGCACGCGGGTGGCGCACCTCGACCGAGGCGATCCGCCGGCCGGTGACCCACTGGGCCAGGCCCTGCCGGACCGTCTCCACCTCGGGCAGCTCAGGCACGGCGGGCGCCCGTCCCGGCCGCGCCGGACGCGGTGTCGGCGGTGCCCGGAGCAGCGTCGGCGGCCTCGGCGGACTCGGCCAGCTCGGCGGCGGTGGCCGCCCGCTGCCGCGCCGCTTGCTCCTGCTCCGCCTGCTCGGTCAGCATCCGCCAGGCCGACTCGGCGGCCCGCTGCTCGGCCTCCTTCTTGCTCCGCCCCTCGGCGCCGCCGTAGCGGTTGCCGGCCACCACCACCCACGCGGTGAAGGTCTTCAGGTGGTCCGGTCCGGTGCCCTCGATGCGGTACTCCGGCACGCCCAGCCCGTGCGACGCGGTCAGCTCCTGGAGGCTGGTCTTCCAGTCCAGCGCCGCGCCCCGCCCGGCCGACTCGGCCATCAGCGGGTCGAACAGCTTGTGGATCACCGCGGCGGCGGTGTCCAGGCCGTACTGGAGGTAGATCGCGCCGAGCAGCGCCTCGAGCGTGTCGGCCAGGATGCTGGCCTTGTCCCGGCCGCCGGTGGTCTCCTCGCCCTTGCCGAGCAGGAGGTAGGCGCCGAGCCCGTCCGGGCCCAGCCCGCGGGCCACGTCGGCCAGCGCGCGCATGTTCACCACGCTGGCCCGCAGCTTGGCCAGCTGGCCCTCGGGCAGGTCGGGGTGGTTGTGGAAGAGCGCCGTGGTGATCACCACGCCGAGCACCGAGTCGCCGAGGAACTCCAGGCGCTCGTTGGTGGGCAGGCCGCCGTTCTCGTACGCGTACGAGCGGTGGGTCAGCGCCCGCTCCAGCAGTTCCGGGTCCAGCGTGACGCCGAACGCCGCCTCCAGGTGACCGACGGACGCCCGCCGCCGCTTGTCGTTGGTCATAGTGTGCGTACCTCGGTGTCGGTGGTGCGGTCGATGCGGTCCGCCGCGGCGTCGAGCAGCGCGCAGACCAGGTCGGCGGCGCCCCGCCGCCACAGGTGGGCGGCGAGCGCGATGCCGGAGGCCACGTCGTCGGCCCCGGCGGCGCCGTGGCACACGACCACGGTCCCGGCCACCCCGAGCAGGGCGGCCGCCCGCGGCGCCCCGCCGCCGGCCGGTGGTCCGCCGGCCATCGCGTACGCGCCCTCGATCGCCTTGAGCAGCACGTTACCGGTGAACCCGTCGGTGACCACCACGTCGGCCCGGGCGCCGAGGGAGACGTCGTAGCCCTCGACGAGGCCGACGTAGCGGCCGCCGCAGGGCAGCGGCTCGGCGGCCAGCAGCGGGTCGGCGTGCCGGCGCAGGCGGTCGCCCTTGCCCGCCTCGGTGCCGACGGAGAGCAGCCCGACCCGGGGCTCGACGACGCCGTGCGCGACCGCCGCGTAGGCGGCGCCGAGCATGGCGTGCCGGGCGAGGGTGGCCGGGCGCGGGTCCAGCGAGCCGCCGACGTCGAGCAGCACGACCGGGCCGGCGACGGCCGGGAGGGTGGCGACCAGGGCCGGCTGGCGGACGTCCGACCAGCGGCCGAGGCCGAGCGCGGCGGCGGTGACGGTGGCGCCGGTCGAGCCGGCGGAGACCAGCGCGTCGGCGGCACCGTCGCGGACGGCGGTGACCGCGGCCCGGACGGTGCTGTGCGCGCGGGCAGCGCTGGGATGGTCGGCCATGCCGACGGCCGCCTGGACCGGTCGGATGGCGACCCGGGCGCGCTGCGCCGGGTCGAGGGCGGCGATCAGCTCGCCGGCGGCCTCGGCCGGGCCGACGAGCAGCAGGTGCAGGTCGGGGTCGGCGCGTACGGCCCGCAGAGCGCCGTCAACCACGACGGCGGGAGCGTCGTCCCCGCCGAGGAGGTCAACGGCGATCCGCGCGATGCCCGGCTCCGCCGGAACGCCGGCCGGAGCAGGCCGGCCGGCGTTCGTGGGAGCCGGGGCACCGGGCGTTCGCCAGGGCGCGCGCGCCGCCCGACCCGAGGTCGGGGGCGTCACTCGGCGTCCGGTCAGACCTCGAGGACCTGACGGCCGTTGTAGGTGCCGCAGACGGAGCAGGCGGCGTGCGGCAGCTTCGCGGACTTGCACTGCGGGCAGGCCACGGTCGCGACCGCCGCGGTCTTCCACTGCGCCCGGCGGGACCGGGTGTTGCTGCGCGACATCTTGCGCTTGGGGACGGCCACGGTTCTTACTCCTCTTTACGGGTCAGTTGCGACAGGCCCGCCCAACGCGGGTCGATCTGCTGGTGACTGTGGTCGGCCGGCAGCTCGTCCCGGTGCACCCCGCACTCGGGGCACAAGCCTGGGCAGTCCTCCCGGCAGCGCGGGTTGGTCGGCAGTGTGAGCACCACCGCGTCCCGCAGCGCCGGCTCCAGGTCGATCAGGTCTCCCTGCATCCGGCCCACCTCGTCCTCGTCGGTCGTGGTGTCCGTGGTGCTGTTCTCGTACGCGTACAGCTCCTGGATCCGCACGACCACCGAGTCGTTGATCTCGCGCAGGCAGCGCCCGCACTCGCCCCGGACGGGACCGCTGACGGTGCCCGAGACGAGCACGCCCTCGGACACCGACTCCAACCTCAGGTCGAGGTCGAGGTCCGCGCCCTCCGGCACGCCGATCAACTCCACGCCGAGGTCCGCCGGTGCCGGCACCACCCGCTTGACCGTACGCAACGCACCAGGCCGACGCGGCAGCTCCCTCGTGTCGAGGACCAGCGGCGACCTGGGGTTGAGTGAGGAAGGCGTGTGTTTGGGCATAGTCAGACTCCGGCCGGTGAGAGGCCGACAAACGAGGTTACCTGGGCGACCGCCGAACCGTCGAACCGGGGGCGACGCCCGCACCGCCCTGCCGGCTGCTGCGGTGCCGGTCAGAAGGGTAGCGGGCGCTCCGCCTCGTCGCCGGCGAAGGTGCCGATCTCCCGCAGCGCGTGCATCTTGTCGCGCCCGCGCTCGATCGAGGCCAACGCCCGGGTGAGGAACTGCTCGAAGTTGGCCAGCGCGGTGTCGACGTAGTCGTCGACCTCCTCGCGCAGCCGCTGCGCCTCGGCGCGGGCCTCGGCGATGATCCGGGCGCCCTCGTGTTCGGCGGAGACGGTGATCTCGTTCACCGAGACCAGGCGGGCGTGTTCCGCCTCACCCTCGCTGATGATCCGGTCGGCCTCGCGCTTGCCGGCCTCCATGATCTTGTCCCGCTCCTCCAGGAGGGCGGCCGCCCGGCGCAGGTCGGCGGGGAGTTCGCCGCGCAACTCCTCCAGCGCCGCGATCATCTCACCCCGGTCGACCATGCAGTTGTTGCGCGACATCGGGACGGAACGGGCCGTCTCCACCATGGCGATCAGTTCGTCGATGCGGTCGAGCGGGTCCACCGGTACCTCACTCCTGTCGTTCGTACGGCCGACCTACATCATGCGGGCTGCGGCCCGGTTCCCGCTCCACCCATCATCACCCGCACCATCCACCACCGCCCCCACCACCCCCGGCGCGTCGCACGCGCCCGGTCCACGCGATCGTGCACTTTCCGCCCCCGCATTTCGCCCATCACGGGATGAAAGAGGGACCGAAATCGCAAGATCGCGGCGGGGTGGGGCGGGATCAGTCGCGGGGCAGGTTGGGGGTGAGGCGGGTCTGCAGGGCGTGGCGGACCACGTCGGGGACGTGGGCGGAGATGTCGCCGCCCCACTTGGCCACGTCCTTGACCAGGCTGGAGGAGAGGAACGAGTAGAGCGGGTTGGTCGGCATGAAGAGCGTCTCGACGCCGGCCAGCCCGATGTTCATCTGGGCCATCTGCAGCTCGTAGTCGAAGTCGCTGACCGCGCGCAGGCCCTTGACCAGGACGCTCGCCTGCTGGGCGCGGCAGAAGTCGACCAGCAGCCCGCGGAACGACTCGACCCGCACGTTGTCGTATGAGGCGGTCACCTCGCGGAGCATGTCGATCCGCTCCTCGACGGTGAACAGGCCGCTCTTCGACTGGTTCACCAGCACGCCGACGATCACCTCGTCGAAGAGCCGGCTCGACCGGCCGATGATGTCGAGGTGTCCGTTGGTGACCGGGTCGAACGAGCCGGGGCACACCGCACGTCTCATGATCGGCGACCGTACCAAAGGGTGGTCTCGCCGTAACGGCGACTTCGCTCGCCGGTGACACCCGGCACCCACTCGACCGGCCCGGTCCGGCTGGAGCGCTCCACCACCACCAGCGCGTCCGGGGCCAGCCACCCGCCGTCGACCAGCGCGGCGAGCATCGCGGTGACGTCGGCGTCCGGCACCGCGTACGGCGGGTCGGCGAAGACCACGTCGTACGGGTCGCCGTCCGGGCCGGCCGCCAGCACGGTGCCGACCTTCCCGGTGACCAGCCGGGCGGCCGGCGCGGCGCGCAGGGCGGCCACGTTCTCCCGGATCACCCGGGCGGCCCGCGGGTCGGACTCGACCAGCAGCACGTGCCCGGCGCCCCGGGACAGCGCCTCCAGCCCGACCGCGCCGGAGCCGGCGTACAGGTCGGCGAAGCGGGCGCCGGTCAGGTCGACCTCGGCCTGCACGGCGCTGAACAACGCCTCCCGGACCCGGTCGGACGTCGGCCGGGTGCCCGCGCCGGGCGGGGCGGCGATCCGCCGCCCGCCGAGCGTCCCGGCCACGATCCGGGTCACCGTCTCCTCCTGCTCATGACCCCGACGCTACGCGAGGCCCGGGGACCCGCCGACGACACCGCCGGTATGCGCGTCGCGCCGGTCCGGCCACCCTTCGTATATCAATGATCTCGCATTCATAACATCATCCTTAGGTCCCGCTGAACGCTGTAACGCACGCGACGATCTCGCTAGGGTCTGCCGGGTGTCGGCGGTGGACGCCGGCCCACGGCACGGAGCGGCGCCCGCGCCGGACGCGCGGCACGCGACTGCGACCGACCGAACCCGCCCCACTCCGCGCCGACCCCCTTCAAGCTTCCTCACCCCGGGAGTACGCGTGATCCGTACCAGAGCGTCGCTGCGGCGACCACTGGCCGTGCTGGGGGCCGCCTTCCTCGGCCTCACCGCGGCCGTCGCGGTGGCCGCGCCGGCCAGCGCCCACCACACCACCATCACCGCCACCGCCGACTGTGACGGGCTCACCGGCGAGCGGGTGATCACCTGGACGGTGGAGAACAGCGAGCGGGACAAGGCGGCGACGCTGAAGACCGTGACCGCCGACCCGGCCACGCCGGTGAACCTGGCGGCCGACGCCAGCAAGCCGCTGGAGGGCGCCGTCGTCCCCAAGGGCGGCTCGGTGCAGGCGGTGCAGCGGGTGCCCGGCGACACCGCCACCGCGAAGCTGACGGTCTACGCGCTGTGGAAGAAGAACGGCCAGGACCGCACCAACGACGGCAGCATCAACCTGGGCG
This sequence comes from Micromonospora echinaurantiaca, assembly GCF_900090235.1. Classification (NCBI taxonomy): domain Bacteria; kingdom Bacillati; phylum Actinomycetota; class Actinomycetes; order Micromonosporales; family Micromonosporaceae; genus Micromonospora; species Micromonospora echinaurantiaca. The sequence goes on from NZ_LT607750.1 coordinate 4,927,558, forward strand.
GCGACAAGCCCTGCACCCCCGCACCGAAGTGTGTGGACGCCAGCAAGGCCAAGTACAGCCACACCTTCGACGGCCCGAAGGGCACCGCGACCGTCAAGCTCGACGGTGACCTGCCGCTGTGCGGCGAGAGCAAGCAGTGGTTCACGCTGGTGTCGTACTTCGCGCCGCGGCCGCAGTTCGCCACCCCGCAGTACGTCTACGGCACGCCGGACAGCGACTGGATCGGCGGCACCCAGACCGAGATCGACCTGAAGGTCGACATCCCGGACTGCCACACCCAGGTGGACCTGATCTGGGGCGGCACCGACGAGATCATCGACCCGCTGGTCGAGGGCGGCAAGCGGTACGGCGACAAGAAGCTCGGTTCCAAGGGCGCCCCGGGCAACCGGTCCACCGGCCCGCAGGGCTGGTACAACGGCGGTGACAAGAGCTGCACCACCCCGGCCGCGACCTTCGCGTCCAACTGCGACGGCACCGTCACCGTGTCGCTGAGCAACGACGGCAAGATCTCCAAGTACCCGGTCGAGTTCGAGGTCCGGGGCGAGAACGGCTGGTCCAAGAAGGTCACCGTCGAGCCGGGCAAGGCCGACAACGGCACCGTGGTGCCGGCCGAGAACGCCGGCAAGGTCGAGGTGCTGGTCGACGGCAAGGTGATCGAGGACGGCAGCTACTCGTGGCAGCGTCCCGAGGACTGCCCGCTGCCCACCATCACCACCAAGGCCGACTGCGAGAACTTCACGCTGACCGCGACCAACCCGGAGGGTGGCCTGCCGGTCAAGGTGGTGTTCACCTACGGCAAGGAGACCGAGACCCGGACCGTGCAGCCGGGCGACTCGGAGACCGTCACCTTCAAGGCCGGCAAGGAGGAGACCGCGCTGGTCGTGCTCCCCGAGCTGGAGCTGGAGATGGAGGCCGTCTACGCCCCCGAGGGTGACTGCGGCGGCGGTGGCGGCGGCGAGGAGCCGGGCCTGCCGGTGACCGGCGCGGCGGCCGGCGGCATCGCTGCGGGCGCGGTCGCCCTGCTCGCCCTGGGCGCGGTGCTCTTCCTGATGGCGCGGCGGCGGCGAGTGCGCTTCACCGCGTGAGCTGAGCCGGACTGAGCGCTGAGGGCGCGTCGACCCACCCGGGTCGGCGCGCCCTCACCATGTCCCGCCGTCACCGCACAGGCGGGCCCGGACCACGACGAGGGCGTGGCCCGCCGTGACCGGCGGAGGGATCGAGCTTGACCGCCCGGAGCCGGTCGCGACGGGCCACGCCCCAACCGCGACCAACCACCGCGACCCGCGGCAGCACGGAACCGCGGTCCACTGCGGGTCGGCAGCGAAGCGCCACCCGACGGCCGCGACCGGAAGGGGTGGCGGGTCAGCCCTTCTCCAGGTATTCCGCGCGTTCCTCGTCGACCAGGGCGGCCACCGAGGCGGCCAGCGCCGGGTGCCGGGCCAGCTCCGGATCCTCCTCGACCAGGTTGATCGCCTCGGCCCGGGCGTCGCGGATCAGGTCGGCGTCGCGCAGCAGCGAGAGCAGCCGCAGGTGCGAGCGGCGCCCGGACTGGGTGGCCCCCAGCACGTCGCCCTCGCGGCGCTGCTCCAGGTCCAGTTCGGCCAGCTTGAAACCGTCGGTGGTGGACGCAACAGCGTCCAGCCGCTCCCGCGCCGGGCTGCCCTCGGCCGCCTCGGTGACCAGCAGGCAGAGCCCGGCCGCGGCGCCCCGGCCGACCCGGCCGCGCAGCTGGTGCAGTTGCGAGACGCCGAACCGGTCGGCGTCCAGCACGATCATCACGGTGGCGTTCGGCACGTCGACGCCGACCTCCACCACGGTGGTGGCCACCAGCACGTCGAGGTCGCCGGCGGCGAAGGAGCGCATCACCGCGTCCTTCTCGTCGGCCGGCAACCGGCCGTGCAGCACGCCGATCCGCAGCCCGTGCAGCGGCCCCTCGGCGAGCAGCGGCGCCACCTCGGTCACCGCCAGCGGCGGTCGCCGCCCGGAGTCGTCCTCCCGGGGCGCCTCCTCCTCCGACCCGGGACCGTCACCGATCCGCGGGCAGACCACGTACGCCTGGTGGCCGGCGGCCACCTCCTCGCGCAGCCGGCGCCAGGCCCGGTCGAGGAAGGCCGGCTTCTCGGCGGCCGGCACCACGTGCGAGGCGATCGGCGACCGGCCGCGCGGCAGCTGGGACAGCGTCGAGATCTCCAGGTCGCCGTAGACGGTCATCGCCACCGTGCGCGGGATCGGGGTGGCCGTCATCACCAGCACGTGCGGCGGCTGCTCGGCCTTGGCCCGCAGCGCGTCGCGCTGCTCGACACCGAACCGGTGCTGCTCGTCGACCACCACCAGGCCCAGGTCGGCGAAGTCGACCCCCTCGTAGAGCAGGGCGTGGGTGCCGAGCACGATGCCGGCGGCGCCGCTGGCCACCTCGGCCAGCGCCCGCCGGCGCGCCGCCGCGCCGAGCGAGCCGGTGACCAGCTCGACCCGGGTCGCGTGCTCGGCGGCGCCCAGCTCGCCGGCCCGGCCGAGCGGCCCGAGCAGGTCGAGCATGCCGCGGTGGTGCTGGGCGGCGAGCACCTCGGTCGGGGCGAGCAGCGCGGCCTGCCCGCCCGCGTCGACCACCTGGAGCATTGCGCGCAGCGCCACCACCGTCTTGCCCGAGCCGACCTCGCCCTGCAACAGCCGGTGCATCGGGTGCGGGGTGGCCAGGTCGGCGGCGATCTCGGTGCCCACGTCCCGCTGGCCGGGGGTCAGCTCGTACGGCAGCCGGGCGTCGAACGCGTCCAGCAGCCCGCCCTGTCGCGGCGGGCGGGGCCGGGCCGGCCAGTCGGCGGCCCGGTGCTTGCGCTGCACCAGGGTCAGCTGCACGGCGAACGCCTCGTCCCACTTCAGCCGCCGCCGGGCCCGGTAGAGGTCCTCCTTGCTGGACGGCCGGTGGATCTCGCGCAGCGCGGTGCCGAGCCCGACCAGGTTGCGGCTGGCCCGCACGGTGGCCGGCAGCGGGTCGTCCGGCGGGGTGAAGGTGTCCAGCACCACCCGCACGCAGCGGGCGATCACCCAGGTCGGCACCGCCGCGGCGGCCGGGTAGACCGGGATCAGCGCGCCGGCGAACTCCTCGATCTCCTCGCTGGCCGCCGCCTCGCCGTCGCCGCCCTCGCCGAGCAACACGTACTCCGGACCGTTGAGCTGCCGCTTGCCCCGGAACTCGGTGACCTTGCCGGCGAACAGCCCCCACCGGCCCGGGCGCAGTTCCCGCTCCCGCCACGCCTGGTTGCCGAAGAAGGTCAGGGTGAGCAGGCCGCCGGAGCCGTCGCCGACGGTCACCTCCAGCAGGTTGCCGCGCCGCTGCCGCATCGGGCGTACGGCGGTGCGCTGCACCTGGGCCAGCACGGTGACCTGCTCGCCGACGTCCAGCGACCGGATGTCGGTGTGCTCGCCGCGCTCGTCGTAGCGGCGCGGGAAGTGGTAGACCAGGTCGCCGGCGGTGTGCAGGTCGAGATGGCTGGCCAGCGCCTTCGCCGTCTTCTCGCCGACCAGCTTCTTCAGCGGCGTGTCCACCGTGGCCGTCTCGGGCATCACTCGACTCCCACCAGCAGCGGATAGTGCGGCTGGCCGCCCGGGTAGGCCTGCACCTCCACGAACGGCCAGTGCCGCCCGACGTGCTCCCGCACCGCGTCGGCCAGCCCGTCCGGGGCGTCCGCCCCGGCGAGCAGGGTGACCAGTTCACCACCGCCGCCGAGCATCCGGTCGACCACGGCGACGCAGGTGTCGAGCAGGTCGGCGCCGATCAGGTGCACCTCGCCCTCGACCAGCGCCAGCACGTCGCCCGGGCGGCACGGACCGGCCACGGTGAGCGCCTCCCGGCTGGCCTGGCAGACCTCGGCGTAGCGGCAGGCGCCGGCCGCCTCGGCCATCGCGATCACGTCGTCCTCGAAGCGCCGACCGGGGTCGCGTACGGCCAGCGCCGCCAGCGCCTGCACCGGCGAGCGGGTCGGCACCACGCTGACCTTGATGCCCAGCGCGTGCGCCTCGCGGGCGGCGGCGCTCGCCACCGTCTGGGTGTTCGGGTCGTTGGGCAGCACCACCACCCGGGCGGCGCCGGTCGCCCGGATCGCGTCCAGCAGCTCGCCGGTGGACGGGTTGCCGGGCACCACCGTCGCGCCCTCGCCGCCGAACAGCTCGGCGATGCCCGCGCCGGCGGCCACCACCACGGCGGCCCGCCCGTCCGCCGCCACGGCCGGCGGCACCGGTGCGACCTGGTCGGCGAAGCGGGTCACCGAGATCCGGTGCGGCCGGCCGGCGACCACCCCCGCCTCGATCGCCGCGCCGACGTCGTTGACGTGCACGTGCACGTTCCAGGTGCCGCCGCCGTCGCCCACCACGACCAGCGAGTCGCCCAGCCCCGCCAGCTCCGCCCGCAGCCGGGTCACCGCCGGCTCGTCGGCGTCGAGCAGGAACTGCACCTCGTAGGCGTACTCGTCGGAGCCGGTCTCGCGGACGGCGACGGCCGGCGGGCGGGCCGCCGGCCGCGCGGGCGCCGGCCGCTGCGGGCTCTCCCCGGTGATCACCTCGACCAGGGCGTCGAGCAGCAGGCACAACCCCCGGCCGCCGGCGTCGACCACGCCGGCCCGGGCCAGCGTGGGCAGTTGCTCGGGGGTGCGGGCGAGCGCCCGGGACGCCTCGCCGGCCGCCGCCCGGGCGACCACGCAGAGCTCGTCGCTGTCCGCCCGCTCGGCCGCCCCGGCGGCCGCGGCGACGACGCTGAGCAGGGTGCCCTCGACCGGGCTGGCGACCGCTGCGTAGGCGGCGGTGGTGGCGTCGCGCAGCGCGACCGCCAGCTCCCGGCCGCGCACCGCGGGCCGGGCGGCCAGCGCGTCGGCGAAGCCGCGCAGGATCTGCGACAGGATCACCCCGGAGTTGCCCCGGGCGCCGAGCAGCGCACCGCGCGCCATCAGCCGCAGCGCGTGACCGTGCGGGGTGGGCCCGTCGCCGGGGAGGGTGTCGAGGTCCATGGCCAGCGCCTGCTGGGCGGAGGTGAGGGTGAGCACCAAATTGGTGCCGGTGTCGCCGTCGGGCACCGGGTAGACGTTCAGGTCGTCGATCTCGCTCTGGTGCCGCTTGAGCGCGGCCAGCCCGCCCGCGCACCAGCGGCGGACCGCGGCGGCGTCGAGGGTGTCCAGCACGGCGTGAAGCCTACTGGCGCGCACCGACACCCACCGGGCTCGGCCGGGCCGGCGCGGCGTGTCCCGGGTACGACCGGCGGGCGGCCCGGCGCTACCCTTGCCGGGCGTCCCGCCGTGCCGCGGGCCGCTTTCCGCCACCCCCCCGGGAGGCCCTGCCGGAGCCGCCCGACCCCGGCGACCGGGCCGGTTGGGCGGGGCGTCGGTTCATCGGGTAACCTGACCAGGTTGCCCGGGCAGCGCCTGGCGGCGACCTCATGAACGTTTCAAACCCAGGAGTATCCCGTGGCTAGCGTGTGCGACGTCTGTGGCAAGGGGCCGGGCTTCGGCCACAACGTGTCCCACTCGCACCGGCGGACCAACCGCCGCTGGAACCCGAACATCCAGTCGGTGCGGACCCCGGCCGGTGGCGGCAACACCAAGAAGATGCAGGTCTGCACCTCGTGCATCAAGGCCGGCAAGGTCACCCGCGCCTGACGCGGTAACGCCGACCGACATACTCGCCAGCGCCGGCGGGCCCTCGTGGCCCGCCGGCTCTGTCGTGTCCGGCCACCGACGTTGACCGGTACGCGACGCTGCGTCGACGCACCCGCACCGGTCCGGTTAGGGTCTGCGTGCGCCGGCCGTCCCCTTCCCGGCGCGCACCCCGAGCACGGAGGACGACTGGTGCAGCTGGACCTGGGCCGAGACGAGATGATCATTGTCGGGGCGTCCCTCGGCATGTTGCGCTGGTACGCCGAGGAGCTGCCGGCCGGCTCCGTGGTCCTGGTCGAGGAGCCGGACGTGATCCAGCGGCGCGGCATCGAGCAGCTGGCCGGCGAGCTGGCGTTCATCTCCCGGGTGGTGCCCGCGCGCTACCAGACCGGCCTGGACGCCGCCGCCCTGGTCGCCCGCGAGCCGGCGCTGCGCTCCGCCCGGCTGGTGGTGCCCGGCCTGGAGTACGCGGTCGCCGGGGCGGCCCGGCTCGCCGCCGAACTCGGCCTGCCCGGCGCCGGGGCGGCGGCCGCCGACGTCTTCTCCGACAAGCACCGGATGCGGCTGCTCGCCGCCGAAGCCGGACTGGCCAACCCGGCGTTCGAGCTGGTCGGCACGGCCACCGAGGCGGTGGCGTTCGCCGAGCGGCACGGCGGCCGGTGCGTGCTGAAGCCGACCCGCCGCTCCGGCAGCCTCGGCGTGCAGATCATCACCGACCCGGCGGAGATCACCGACGCCTGGGCGGCCACCGCCTCCCCTGAGGCGCCGCCGGAGGCGACCGACGGGCTGCCCACCGGGGTGCTCGTCGAGCAGGTCCTGGACGGGCCGGAGCACAGCGTCGAGCTGCTGGTCGCCGACGGCGAGGTGATCTTCGGCAACGTCACCGACAAGCGGGTGCTACCCGGACGCTGCCCGGTCGAGACCGGGCACACCGTGCCCACGGCACTGCCCGCGGCCACCCGCCGGGAGCTGCTCGCGGTGGCGACCCGGCTGGCCACCGCCGCCGGCTTCCGCACCGGCGTGCTGCACAGCGAATGGATCCTCGCCGACGGCCGGCCGACGCTGGTGGAGTGCGCCGCCCGGCTGCCCGGCGACATGATCACCGCGCTGGTCTCGATCGCCTACGAGTGTGGCTTCATCGAGGCGTACCTGCGCGTGCTGCGCGGGGAGCGGCCGGCGCTGCGGCCACGGCCGACCGGCGCGGCGGCGGTGGAGTTCCTGCTCGCGCCGCCCGGCACGGTTACCGCCGTCGACGGGCTGCGCGACGCCCGCCGGGTGCCGGGGGTGCTGGACGTGCAGCTCGAGGTGGCGGTGGGCGACACCGTGACCGAGGTGACCTCGTCGCAGCGGCGCAGCGGCCACGTGCTGGCCTGGGGCATCGACGGCCCGGCCGCCACGGACGCCGCCGGCAAGGCCGCCGAGCAGGTTCGGATCACCACCGGCTGACGCCGCCGGTCACGGCCGCGTGCGGGGCGGTGGCTCAGAGGGTACGGCCGAACGAGAGGCAGCCCGGCTCGTCCTTGTAGAAGCCGAAGTTCGGGATCCGCTCGTAGCCGGTTGAGGTGTACAACCCGATCGCCTCGGGCTGCCGGTCGCCGCACTCCAGGATCAGCCGCTTGCGCCCCTGCTCGCGGGCGGACCGCTCGACCGCCGCCAGCAGCGCCCGGGCCACTCCCCGACCACGCGCCGCCGGCGCGGTGTACATCCGTTTCAGCTCGGCGGTCCCCTCGCCGTGGCTGCGCCAGCCGCCACAGCCGACCGGCTCGCCGTCCAGCCTGGCGATCAGGAACGCGCCGTCCGGTGGCTCGAACTCGGCGGCGTCGACCGGGGTGTCGTCGCCGCTGCCGCCGTACCGGGCGCCGAGGTCGGCCAGCGCGTCCCTGATCAGGCGCTGCGCCTCCGGCGAGTCGAAGCGCGCGGCGTGGATCTCGATCTCCGTCACGGAGTAAAGGTTACGACCGCTCGGGGGCCTTACCGGAAGTGGTCCCAGCCGGTGACCCCCTGGTAGGGCTCGCCGTCGACGGTGACGCCCGCGCCGGCCACCACCCGACCGATCGGGCGCCACTGCTCGGGCAGCGTCACCTCGGGCGGGAAGGTGGCGGCCAAGGCGTGGTCCTCACCACCGGCCAGCAGCCAGGTGTACGGGTCGACGCCGAGCGCCTGCGCCGCGTCGCGCATCTGCCGGGGCACCTCGAAGGCGTCCCGGCGCACGTCGACGCCGACCCCGCTGGCTCTCGCCACGTGCCCGAGGTCGGCGAGCAGCCCGTCCGACACGTCGATCATGGCGGTGGCGCCCAGCCCGGCGGCCTGCGGGCCGGCCGGGTACGGCACCTCCGGCCGCCGGTACGCCTCGACCAGCAGCCGCGGTGTCCGGAAGCCCCGGGAGAGCACGGTGAGCCCGGCCGCCGCGTACCCGGTACGACCGGCGAGCGCGACCACGTCGCCCGGCCGGGCACCGGAGCGCACCACCGGCGTCCGGCCGGCCAGGTCACCCAGGGCGGTCACCGCGATGGTCAGCGTGGGGCTGCCCGACATGTCCCCGCCGACCACGCTCGCGCCGACCGTCGCCGCCTCCGCGGCCAACCCGGCGGCCAGTTCCTCGGCCCATTCGATGGGCAGGTCCGCGGGGATGCAGAGGGCCACCAGCAGGGCGGTCGGGGTGGCCCCCATGGCCGCGATGTCGGCCAGGTTCGCTGCCGCCGCCCGGTGCCCCACGTCCCGCGCGCCGGACCAATCCCGCCGGAAGTGCCGCCCCTCGACCAGCACGTCGGTGGAGGCGACCACCCGCGCGTCCGGGGCGGCCACCAGCGCCCCGTCGTCCCCCGGCCCGAGCAGCACCGTCGAGCCGTACGACAACCGGGCGGTGACCCGGTCGATCAGACCGAATTCGCCCACCCCCGCGACACTCATGCCGGCACTCCGCTCCGCCCGCGGCCGGCATGCGGCGCCGGCGCGCTGAGCCCGACGATCCGCTCGCTCCTGCCGGCGCTCCGCCCCGCCGCACGTGCCCGCGGCACCGTCGCGCAGCCCCCGGTGATCCACTCCCTCATGCCGGCACCTTCCTCGCCGCCGGCGCCGCGCCCGGTCCGACGCCCCGCCCGCTCCTGCCGCGCTCGCTCACCGCTTCTCCTTGACCACCGATAGGGATCAGACCTGGTCCGTAAGGTACTTTCTCCTCTCGGGCCGCTCGCGGGCGGCGACGGACGGAGGTCGAGTCGTGGTACAGGCGTACATCCTCATCCAGACGGAGGTCGGCCGGGCGCGTGACGTGGCCGGTCTGATCGCGGACCTTGCCGGCGTGGTACGGGTCGACGCCGTCACCGGGCCCTACGACGTGGTCGTGCTCACCGAGGCGAACACCGTCGACGAGCTCGGCAAACTCATCGTCAGCAAGGTGCAGATGGTGCCTGGCATCACCCGCACCCTCACGTGTTCGGTGGTACGGCTGTAAGTGGACAAGATCACTGACTCTCCCCGCCCGGAGGCCGGCGGGGTGGACCGGCCCGCGTCCAAGGCGCCGGACGGGACCACCCGCCGCGCCGCGCTGATCGCGACGCTGGTCGCGCTTCCGGTCACCGTGGTGGTGGCCGGGCTCGCCTTCGCCCAGCTCGCGCCGGACGAGCCGGCCGCGTCGCCGAGCCCGTCGGCGACGACCGCCCGCGCCCAGTCCACCGCGCCGGTCGAGATGGCCGCGCCGGCCCTGGCCGAGCGCCCCGCGACGGTGTGCCGCGCGCTGCTCTCCCAGCTCCCGTCGACCGTCCGCGACCTGCAGCAGCGTCCGGTCACCGCCGGTCCGGAGCAGAACGCCGCGTACGGCGACCCGGCGCTGACCGTGGCCTGCGGCGGCGCCGAGCCGGCCGTCGGCGACACCGACGACGTCTGGCTGGTCAACAAGGTCTGCTGGCACGCCACCGAGCAGACCGACGCCACCGTGCTCACCACGCTGGACCGGGAGACCGCGGTCACCGTCCGGGTGCCGCGCGCCTACGAGCAGCCGTTGCAGTGGGTCGCGCCGATCGCCGACACCGTGGTCGCCTCCGTCCCATCCGCCGGCGAGGCCCCCACCGGCTGCCAGGGCTGACCCTCCCCGCCGCACCGGACGCCGCCCCCCGCGCCCCGCCCCCGTCCTGTGCGCACGTTCACCGAATGAGTGGCTTTCCGCGCTCGGGAGGCCACTCATTCAGTGAACGTGCGTGGACCGGGCGCGGCCGCGTGGAGGCCGGATCGCGCGGGGTGCGGGGCGGGCGCGTGGGTGGGTCAGTGCAGGCCGACGCCGCGGGTCAGGGCGGTACGGATCAGGCGGTCGACCAGCTTCGGGTACTCCAGGCCGGAGGCGGCCCACATCCGCGGGAACATCGACGTCGGCGTGAAGCCGGGCATCGTGTTGATCTCGTTGAGGTAGACGTCCAGCTCCGGGGTGACGAAGAAGTCGACCCGGGCCAGCCCGGCGCAGTCGAGCGCGGTGAACGCGCGGACCGCGTACTCCTGGACCTGGCGGGTCACCCGGTCGGGCAGGCCGGCCGGGATGTCGTACTCGCAGGCGTCGTCGAGGTACTTGGCCTCGAAGTCGTACCAGTCGTGGTCGGCGACCACCCGCACCTCGGCGAGCACGGACGCCTCCGGCGCCCCGCCGGCCTCACCCTCCAGCACGCCGCACTCGATCTCGCGCCCGACGATCGCCCCCTCGACGAGCACCTTCGGGTCGATCTGCCGGGCGGTGGCGACGGCCGCGTCCAGGTCGGCCCAGTCGTCGACCTTGGTGATGCCGAACGACGACCCGGCCCGGGACGGCTTGACGAAGACCGGCAGGCCGAGCCGCTGCTTGTCCTCCTCGCTCAGCGTCATCCCGTTGCGCAGCACCGCGTACGGGCCGACCGGGATGCCCTCGACGGCGCAGAGCTTCTTGGTGAACTCCTTGTCCATCGCGGCGGCGGAGGCGAAGACGTTCGCCCCGACGTACGGGATGCCGGCCATCTCCAGCATGCCCTGGATGGTGCCGTCCTCGCCGTACGCGCCGTGCAGCACCGGGAAGACCACGTCCACGTCGGCCAGCGCCCGCGGACCCTCGGTCGGGTCGAGCACCATCAGCCCGTTGCCGGTCGGGTCGGCGCGCAGCACGATGTCGGCGCCGGACTCGGCGGTGATCTCCGGCAGCCGGCGCGAGTTGATCGCCAGCTGCGACGGGTCGCCGCTGGTCAGGACCCACTGCCCGGCCCGGGTGATGCCGACCGGAACCACCTCGAACTCGTCCGGGTCGAGCGCGCCGAGCACACTGCCGGCGCTGACGCAGGAGATGCCGTGCTCCGGGCTGCGGCCGCCGAAGACGATCGCCACGCGGGTCTTGCCTGGGGTGGTCACTCCGGTCACCTCTCGGTACGCGACTGCGGGCTGGCGCTCACCCGGTTGACCTTACTGTGCGTGGCCGGAAACCGATGCCGATACCCGGGGAGATGCGACGCGCCCGGACAACCGGTCACCGAGCGCTTTACGGTGCGTAACCGGGGCATCCGGACGCCCCCGTCCCGGCCGGCACGCCCGGCGGGACCGGGGGCGAGGGTACGCCGGCTTCGCGGGACGCCCACTACGCTGCTCGTCCTATGAGCTCTGATCCCCTCATCGCCTCGCTCTCGGCGGCCCTCGACGCCCGCCCGGACGACCTGCCGCTCCGACTGCACCTCGCCGCGCTGCTGCTCGACGCCGGCCGGGCCGGCGAGGCGATCGCGCAGATCGGGCAGGCGCTGGCCCGGGATCCGGGCAACGGCGAGGCGCAGGCGCTGATGCAGCGGGCGCTGGGCGGCCCCGTACCCCCGGCCCCGGCGGCCCCGCAGTCGGCGGCCCCGCAGTCGCCGGCGGCTCCGACCGCGCCCGCGCAGCGGCCCGCGCCGGCCGGGCCGGACGTGCCGCCGGCCGCCGACGGGTCCGACCCGCTGGCCGCCTACGAGCAGGAACTGGCCGACATCGTGCCGCCACGCTTCGCCCGGGCCGGCGACGAGCCCGAGCCGGTGACCGGCGACGCCGACCGGGTGTACGACGTGGAGGTCTCCGGGATCCGGCTGGCCGACGTGGGCGGCATGGTGGCCGTGAAGGAGCGGCTGGAGCTGGCCTTCCTCGGCCCGCTGCGCAACCCGGAGCTGCGCCGGATGTACGGCAAGAGCCTGCGCGGCGGGCTGATGCTCTACGGCCCGCCCGGCTGCGGCAAGACCTTCCTGGCCCGGGCGGTGGCGGGTGAGATGGGCGCCAAGTTCATCTCGCTGTCCATCGTGGACGTGCTGGACATGTGGATGGGCAACTCCGAGCGCAACCTGCACGAGCTGTTCCAGGCGGCCCGGCGCAACGCGCCCTGCGTGCTCTTCCTCGACGAGATCGACGCGCTCGGCCACAAGCGCTCCCAGGTCAGCTCCAGCTCGATGCGGACGCTGGGCAACCAGCTGCTCGCCGAGCTGGACGGCATGGAGGGCAACAACGAGGGTGTCTTCGTGCTGGCCGCCACCAACACCCCGTGGGACGTGGACCCGGCGCTGCGCCGGCCGGGCCGACTCGACCGGGTGGTGCTGGTGCTCCCGCCGGACGCCGACGCCCGCCGGGCCATCCTCGAGTACCACCTGCGGGACCGGCCGATCGCCGGGATCGACCTGCGCAAGGTGGTCGCGGCGACCGAGGACTTCTCCGGCGCCGACCTGGCCCACCTCTGCGAGACGGCGGCCGAGTTCGCGATGGCCGACTCGGTACGCACCGGCGAGGTGCGGATGATCGAGCAGCGGGACCTGGAGCGGGCGCTGAAGGAGGTGCGGCCGTCGACCCGGCCGTGGATGGCCACCGCCCGCAACGTGGCCATGTTCGCCAACGAGGGCGGCGTCTACGACGACCTGGTGGCGTACCTGAAGCGGCGCAAACTGCTCTGAGCGCGGGGCGGCCCGGCGGGGCGCCGGGCCGCGCCGCCCGCCGGGCCGGGTCCACCACCGCGCGGATGCCGCGCGAGCTGTCACCGCGAGGGTGCCGCACGGCCTGTCACCGCGCGGATGCCGCGCGGGCCGGTTTCAACCGCGGGCGTGCCGCCGGCCGATGGCGATCACCTTGACCCGCTGCCGGCCGGCCCGCACCATGCCCAGCGCCATGAACGCGCCGGCGATCCGCTCGGCCGCCTCCCGGCTGCTCGCGCCGACCACCTGACGGCGCCGCTCGGGACAGGTCCGCTCGTTGCGCCAGCTGCCGTCGATCGGGCGGACGTCCGTGAGCACCACCAGGAACCGGGTCATCGCCGGCCGCCGGCGCGCTCGGCGGGATCCTGCTGACCAGTACGCACGTCGAGTCCCTTCCGGTGTGCGGCCGCCCTGGTGGCGTGGCACGCGGCGATCGGGTACGGGGGAGAAACCCGACCGCCGCGCGCCCCATCCCCTCCGGTCGCTCACCGCCGCCGTCGCCACGACAACCGGCGGTGAGGACGCGATGACAGATTGACACCTTCACAGCCATGAATGCAACTCTCATCGGCGTTCTCTCATGTACTAATTCCCGATACGTGTGCGACCATCGATGCATGGCTCCCAAGACCGCGCGCGCCCGCCGGCTCGGCATCGCGCTGCGCACCCACCGGGAGGCCGCCGGGCTCACCCTGGAGGCGGCGGCCGACGAGATCAACAGCACCCGGAGCACCCTCTCCCGCTACGAGAACGCCCAGACGCTGGTCAGCCCGGCCACGGTGCGCGCCCTGCTCACCCTCTACGGGGTCGCCGCGGACGACGTCACGGCGGCCGTGCAACTGGCCAAGGACGCCCGCAAGCCCGGCTGGTGGGTGTCCTATTCGTACCTGCTGGACCGGCGCACCATCGACTTCATCGCGCTGGAGGCCGAGGCGACCGGGATCGCCAACTTCGAGCCGTCGGTGGTGCCCGGGCTGCTGCAGACCGCCGACTACATCCGCGGCGTGATGCGGGGCGGCCCGCACACACTCGGCGACGACCAGGTGGAGCAACGGGTCCAGCTGCGGCTGGACCGCCAGCAGCGGCTCACCGGCGACGAGCCGCCCATCCTCGACGCGATCATCGACGAGGGCGCGCTGCTGCGTCCGGTGGGCGACCGGGGCGTGATGGAGGGCCAGCTGCGCCACCTGTTGAAGATGGCCGAGCTGCCCAACATCACCGTGCAGGTGATCCCGCTGGCCGCCGGCTACCACCGGGGCACCCGGGGCTCGCTGCACATCCTGGAGTTCGCCGACCCGGAGGACCCGATCATCGCCTCGGTGGAGACGGTGGCCGGGCAGATGGTCCTGGACCGGCCGGGCGACCTGCGTACCTGCACCAAGATCATGGAGCACCTGCGGACCGTCGCGCTCAGCCCGGCGGACAGCCGCGACCAGCTCCTTCAACTCCTGAAGGGACGGTAGGACCATGACCTCGACGACCAGCGCGGCACTGGCCTCGGCCGGGTGGCGCAAGAGCAGCCACAGCGGCGACGAGGGAGCGTGCGTGGAGGTGGCGGCGATCCCCGGCACGGTGGCCGTGCGCGACTCCAAGGACCCGGCCGGGCCGGCCCTGCTCTTCCCGCCCGCGGCCTGGGCGGCCTTCGCCGCGGCACCGCCGCGCCGCTGACCGTCCCGCGCCGCCGACAACCGTCGCGCACCACCGGCACCGTCGCGCGACGCGGTCGCCGGCGCCTTTCACCCGAAGCCGGCGGGCCGCCCGCCCCGGAGAGCGGCGGCCGCCCACCAGCGGTCGCGGGGCCGAGCCGGGCGGCGCGGTCGCGGGTGTCGACTCAGCCGCCCACCAGCGGTCGCGGGGCCGGCTCGGCGCGCAGCGCCTCCAGCGCCGCGATCGCCGCGCCCCGGGCGCCGGCCATGTCCCGCTCGGGCACCAGGGCGAAGGTGGCCACCTCGGCCTGCTCCGCACGCAGCACGGTGTGCTCGCGTACGGTCGCCAGGAACCAGTCCCGGAACTCCGGCTCCGCCTCCACCACGCCGCCACCGACGAAGTACGCGTGCGGGTCGGTGAAGTTCGCCGCGACGGTGAAGAGCCGGCCGAGCGCCATCGCCTGCTGGGTGAAGATCTCCCGGGCCAGCGCGTCGCCGCGCTCCCCGTAGCCGCGGACCAGCTTCGCCGCCCGGGCCGGCGGCTCGGCCGCGAGCGGGTGGCCGGGGTGGCGGGTCAGCCAGTACGGCAGCAGGTTGCGGGCGATCCCGGTCAGCGAGGCGATGCTCTCCGCGTCCCCGGCGAAGCCGCAGGCGCAGGTCGGCACGGGTTGGTCCGGGGCGAGCAGGCCGGTGAGCGGGATGTGCACGTGGCCCAGCTCCCCGGCCATCCCGGCGGCGCCGGCCACCACCCGGCCGCTCTCCACCACGCCGCCGCCCAGCCCGGTGCCGACGATCGCCGACACCGACGAGCGCCGCATCGCCTCGCCACCGAAGTACGCGTGGTGGGCGTAGAGCGCGGCCGCGTTCCCGTCGTTGTGGTAGACCACCGGCAGCCCGAGCCGCCGCTCCAGCGCGCCGCGTACGTCGAAGCCGCGCCAGGCCGGCTGGGAGAAGTTCGTCGACCCACGGGACGAGATCACCCCGGTCGCGCTGGCCGGGCCGGGGGTGTCCAGGCCGACCGCGCGCACCTGCCCGCGCGGGATCCCGGTCAACGCCAGCACCCCGTCGAACGCGCGGGCCAGCGCCTCGATCGCCACCTCCGGGCCGGCCAGCACCTCGCTGGGGGTCTCCACCAGGCCGTCCACCAGGAACCGGCCGTCCACGGTGAGCACCGTGGCGTTGTTGCTGGTGCCGCCGTTGTCCAGGCCGACGACCACCGCGCCCTCCACGCCGCCCACCGCGCCGCCTCCCGTCGTAGTGACCTGCCGGAAGGCTAGTTCCCGGCGCCGGGCTCCGCCATGCCCGCACCCCGGCCGAGCCGGTCACGCCACGGCATCCGCGGCCGCGCCCGTCACGCCCACCGCACCCGCGGTGGCAGGCGCGCCAGGCGACACCGGCGCGCCGGTACGGGCCGGACACCGACGGCCGCCGGAACGCGTCGCGCTCCGGCGGCCGCCGTCGTCGGTCAGCCGTTGTCGATCAGGCTGGCGATCTCGTTGTAGATCAGGTGAGCCTTGGCGCCCTGGTTCGACGGGCAGCCGCCGAGGTGGTGCAGGGCGATCACACGGTGACTGCCGTTCAGCACCGGAGAGCCCGAGTTGCCGCCCGAGGTGTCACAGCTGTAGCTGATGTTCCAGGTGTTGTAGTTCCCGTTCCGTACGGTGCAGAGCGCGCCGCCCTGGCTGTCCTCGTAGATCGACAGCCGCTTCGGCCGGCCGTCGCCGTGGCCCGGGATGTACATCCGCGTGCCGGTGGCGGTGGCCGTCGTCGCCAGGTACAGCGTGCCGAATCCCTGGATGCTGCTGAAGTTGTTGACCGAGAAGAGGGCGTAGTCCAACTGGCTGGAGCCGCCGGCGCTCACCTTGTACAGGGTGGCGCCGCTGACCTTCGTGCCGGCGCCCGGGTTGTTGCCGCCGCAGGTGGCGCACTGGTAGTTGAACTGCATCTCGCTGCCGCTGACGGTGGACTGCGTCGACATGCAGTGCTTGTTGGTCAGCATCCGGTTGGTGTTGCCGACCCGCCAGGTGGTGCACATGCCACCGCCGCTGATCAGCAACCGGGCCACCGCGTTGCCCCGGGCGTACTCGGTGGGGTGGCTGCTCTGGTAGCAGACCACGTCGCGGCGGGCGTCCGTGCTGCACACGGACTGGGTGGAGAAGTTGTACCGGCCGATCTCCGCGGCGTCGTACCCGCGCCAGAGCCGGTCGATGGTCGCGGCCGCACCGCCCGACCGGCGGTTGCTGTGCAGTTTCACCACCGCGGTGTCGCCGTCCACCGACATGGCCCAGAACCCCGGCCGCCCGTCGGTGGTGTAGTCCGAGCCGGTCGCCCGGTTCAGCGAGCGGTCGTACCGGTAGCTCTCCCGGCCGTCCGGGCTGGACACGGTGACGTAGTCGCCGTGCCCCAGCCGCAGCGAGCTGAAGTGCACCTTCACGTACGCCGCGCCGGGGTGCCGGATGACCTGCGTACGGCCGTCGCGGGCGTACGACAGCGACCCGTCGACCGTGCGCAGCTCACCGACCGTGGTGACGCCCTCGGCGGAGAACTGTTCCGACTCGGGAGCCCGCTCGGACTGCGGCGCGAGAGGCTGGTCCGGGTCCGCCGCGACGGCGGGCGCCGACACCAGGCTCAGCCCGAGCGCGCAGGCGGCGAACGCGACCGCCGCCGTCCGCACGCGGAGTCGAGATTGCTTCATCGTCGCTCCTCCCCAAGGAGGCGGCCCGTCGCCGCCCTTGCGGACTTCATACCGGAGCCGATCGATACATACAAGATTATCTATCTGATGGTATGGGTTCAGGTCCCCGCTCGCCGCCGGCGCGGCGTGATCGGGTCAGCCGTCAGCGTCGGGCAGTCGTTCGGCAGCGGCTGGCGGCCTCGGAGTCACGGTCGCGGCGGCCGCGCCGACGACAGCGGTGCGCTGGCCGGGATGGACCGCCTGGCCCGCCCGACCGGAGGGCCGGGCGGGCCGGGCGCGGGGTCAGGTGGGGCGGCGGGCGGTGACGGCGGTGGCCTCCAGGTCGTCGTCCCGCAGCACGGTCGGGATCAGGCCGGCGGCGGAGAGCAGCGCGCACAGCGCGTCCGCCTGGGCGCCGCTGGTCTCCACCACCAGGTGCCCGCCGGGGGCCAGCCGTTCGGCGGCGCCCACGGCCACCCGGCGCAGCACGGCCAGGCCGTCCGGCCCGCCGTCGAGGGCCACCGGCGCCTCGTGCAGCCGCGCCTCGGGCGGCATCAACGCCACCGCCGCCGTCGGCACGTACGGGGCGTTGGCCACCACCAGGTCCAGCCGTCCCCGCCAGGCCGGCGGGACCGGGTCGAACAGGTCGCCCTGGTACACCTCGACTCCGGTGCCGGCGAGGTTGCGCCGCGCGCAGGCCACCGCCGCCGGGTCGATGTCGGCGCCGGCCAGCCAGCGCGGCGCGAGCCGCCGGGCCAGCGCCAGGGTGGTGGCGCCGGAGCCGCAGCAGAGGTCGAGCACGGCGGCCGCCGGACCGGTCACCGCGACGGCGGCGTCGACCAGCAGGGCGGTCCGACCGCGCGGCACGAACACGCCGGGGTCGACGGCGACCCGCATGCCGCAGAACTCGGCCCAGCCGAGCAGGTGCTCCAGCGGCAGGCCGGCGACCCGGCGGTCGACCAGGTCGGCCAGCGCCCGCGGGGAGTCCGCGGCGGCGATCAGCAGGTCCGCCTCGTCCTCGGCGTAGACGCAGCCGGCGGCGCGCAGCCGGCGCACGAGGTCGGCGTGGTCGAAACGGTGGCGGGATGTCATGGGGTACCTCCGGGAACGCTCGTCGGCGCTCCCGGTCCGCCTATTCGGCGGCGACGTGGGAGGGAGCGCCGGTCCGGCTCATCTGGTGGATCGGACTCACCTCCTCGGTTCGGGGCCCCACCCGGGCCACGGTCGGGCCCGGTGCGGGCCACCGAGACGATAGCTCAACCGGCGGTCGCCGCACCGCCCGGTCCGGCGGCGTCCAGCGCGGTGGTGACGTCGGCGACCAGGTCGACGGTGTCCTCCACGCCGCAGGAGAGCCGGACGAAGCCAGGCGCGGTGTCGTCGCCCCACTGGGCCCGCCGGTCGGCGCTGGTGTGCAGACCACCGAAGGAGGTGGCCGCGGCGACCAGCCGGGCGGCGTCGAGGAACCGGGCCACCCGGTCGGCGTCGCCCAGGTCGAAGGAGAGCACCCCGGGCACCCGACGCAGCTGCGCCGACGCCACCGGGTACGCCGGGTCGTCCGGCAGCCCGGGCCAGCGCACCCCGGTCACGTCCGGGCGGTCGGCGAGCAGCCGGGCGAGCGCCTCCGCGTTCGCGGTCTGCCGGGCCAGCCGCAGGTCCAGGGTGGCCAACGAGCGGTGCGCCAGCCAGGCGTCGAACGGGCTGGGAATCGCGCCGGTGGTGGTCCGCCAGGCGGTGACCGTGTCGAGCAGTTCGGCCGACCGGCTGGCCAGGTAACCGAGCAGCAGGTCGGAGTGACCGGTCAGGGCCTTGGTGCCGGAGGCGACCACCAGGTCGGCGCCGAGATCGAGCGGGCGCTGCCCGAGCGGGGTGGCCGTGGTGTTGTCCACCGCCAGCAGCGCGCCGGCGGCGCGCGCCCGGGCGGCCAGCGCCGGCACGTCGACCACGTCCAGGCCCGGGTTGGCCGGCGTCTCCACCAGCACCAGCCGGACCCCCTCCAGGGACGGGTAGGGGCCGACGGTCGGTACGAAGGCCACCCGCACCCCCAACCGCTCCAGGGTGTCGCTGGCGAACGCCCGCACCGGGAAGTAGCCGTCGGCGGGGAGCAGCACGGTGTCGCCCGGCCGCAGCACCGCCAGCAGCAGCCCGGTGATCGCCGCCTGCCCGCTGGCGAAGACCCGGCAGTCGCCGCCCTCCAGGTCGCCGATCGCCGCCTCCAGCAGCCGCCGGGTCGGGTTGTCCGGCCGGCCGTACCCGTTCGGCGTCGCCGCCGGGCCCTGCCACGGGTCGAGGTGGTACGGCGCCGCGAAGACCGGCCCGGGCAGGAACGGCTCCCCCGGCACCGGGTCGGGCAGCCCGGCGTGCACGCACCGGGTTCCGTCGTGCTGGTCGGCCATCTCGCTCACTCCGGTTTCGTCGTACGGCTCATCAGGGCGGCCACCGCCAGTCTGGGGTCGACCCCCTCGTGGCAGACCAGTTCCACCTGCTCGGTGATCGGCATCTCCACCGCGTGCGCCCGGGCCAGGTCGCGGATGGCCAGCGCGCTCTTGACCCCCTCGGCGGTCTGCCGGGTGGCCACCCGGGCCTCCTCCAGGGTGGCGCCCCGGCCGAGGTGTTCGCCGAAGGTGCGGTTGCGGGCCATCGGCGACGAGCAGGAGGCGACCAGGTCACCCATCCCGGCCAGGCCGGCGAAGGTCAGCGGGTCGGCGCCGAGGGCCACCCCGAGCCGGGCCGTCTCGGCCAGCCCCCGGGTGACCAGCATCGCCCGGGTGTTGTCGCCGAAGCCCATCGCGGTGGCGATGCCGTACGCCAGGGCGATCACGTTCTTGACCGCGCCGCCCAGCTCGCAGCCGATCACGTCGTCGTTGGTGTACGGGCGGAAGTACGGCGTGGTGATGGAGCGCTGCACCAGCGTGGCCCGGTCCGAGTCGGTGCAGGCGACCACGGTGGCGGCCGGCTGCTCGGCGGCGATCTCCGGAGCCAGGTTCGGGCCGGAGACCACCACCACCCGGTCCGCCGCCACCCCGGCGGTCTCCACGATCACCTCGCTCATCCGCTTGGTGGTGCCCAGCTCGATGCCCTTCATCAGGGAGACCAGGGTGGCGTCCGGGTGCAGCTGCCCGGCCCAGCCGGCGAGGTTGCCGCGCAGCGTCTGCGACGGCACGGCCAGCACCACCAGCTCCGCACCGGTGATCGCCTCGGCGGCGTCCCCGGTCGCGGTCACCCCCGCCGGCAGCACCAGGTCCGGCAGGTACTCCGGGTTACGCCGCTCGGCGCGGATGGTGTCGGCAACCGGCTGACGGCGGGCCCAGATGGTGACGTCCCGACCGGCGTCGGCGAGGATCTTGGCGAACGCCGTCCCCCACGAGCCCGCCCCGAGCACCGCCACATGCCCGCTCATGCCGCCGCCTCCGGCCGCTGCCCCTCGCTCGGGGTCGGGCGGGTCGGTCGTTCCCACAGCGGCGGCGGGGTGCCGCCACGGATCTCGGCGAGCAGGTCGCGGATGCTCAGCATGATCGCGTCGGTCATCTCCTCGAGGGTGGCCCGGGTCGGGGTGGCGCCCGCCCACGCGCTCAGGTCGACCGGTGGTCCGGCGGCCACCGACACCGGGATCCGGGGCCGCAGGCTCAGCCGCGTGGTCCGCGGGTCGAAGATCCGCTCCGGCCCCCACATGGCGACCGGGATGACCGGGGCGCCGGTGGCCAGCGCCAGCCGGGCGGCGCCGGTCTTGCCCTTCATCGGCCACAGGTCGGGCTCCCGGGTGATGGTGCCCTCCGGGTAGATCACCACCGCGCCGCCCTCGTTCAGCGCGGCGATCAGGGCGTCCAGCGACCGGACCGCGTCCACCGTGCCCCGCTCGACCGGGATCTGCTTGCACCGGTGCAGGATCCAGCCGACCACCGGAACCTTGAACACGCTGGCCTTGCCGAGGTACTGCGGCCACCGCCCGGAGTCGTAGATGAAGTGCGCGGAGACCAGCGGATCGGCGTGCGAGAGGTGGTTGGGCACCACGATCACCCCGCCCTCGCGGCGCAGCTGCTCCATGCCGCGCCAGGTGCGCCGGGTCCAGACGGTCATCACCGGCTTGACCACCACCACGGCGAACCGTTGCCAGAACCCCAGCCTCCGCCGTGTCACTGCGCCTCCTCGTGCCGCCCCGACCCGCGCACCGGACCCGCCGGTGACACCCGCCGCGGGAAATCATGCCTGCTCGCCCTCGGTACGGCCAGTGAGGGTACCGCCGGCCGGCTGGCAGGATTGCGGGTGTGAGTCAGCCGACCTGGACCGTGGTGGTGCCGGTGAAGCGCCTGGCCGCCGCGAAGAGCCGGCTGCGGGGCGCGCTGGCGCGCGTACCGCACGAGGAGCTGGCGCTGGCCCTGGCGACCGACACCGTCGCCGCGGTGCGGGCCTGCCCGGCGGTGGCCGAGATCCTGGTGGTCACCGACGACGCCCGGGTGGCCGCGGCGGCCCGCGACGCGGGCGCCCGGGTGCTGCCCGACCGGCCGGGCGCCGGGTTGAACGCCGCGTTCCGGCACGGCGCGGCCGCGGCCGGCGGCGGGTGGGTGGCCGGGCTCACCGCCGACCTGCCCGCGCTGCGCCCGGCCGAGCTGGCGGCGGCGCTGCGGGCGGTCTGCGCCGGCCCGCCGGGGGTACGCCGGTTCGTGGCCGACGCCCCGGGCGACGGCACCGTGCTGCTCGCCGCGCCACCCGGGACGCCGCTGGACCCCCGGTTCGGGGTCGGCTCGGCCGGCGCGCACGCGGCGAGCGGGGCGCTGCCGCTGGTCGGGAACTGGCCGAGCCTGCGCCGGGACGTGGACACCGCCGCCGACCTGGCGGCGGCGGTCCGCCTCGGGCTGGGGCCGCGCACGGCGGCGCTCGCCGCGGCCCGCTGCCCGGCCTGACCCGCCCGGTGTACGGTGCTGGCATGCAGGGCACGGTGGCCACCTTCGACGCGGCGACCCGCAGTGGGCTGCTGCTCCTCGACGACGGCACCGAGCTGCCCTTCCCCGCCCGGGCGTTCGACGCCTCCGGGCTGCGGCTGCTCCGCCTCGGCCAGCGGGTGCGGATCGACCGGGACGCCACCGGTGCGGTCGTCCGGGTGACGTTGCCGACGATGGCCTGACCGACCGCGCCAAGTTCATTTTGCGTTAACCCGGGTCGGGTGATTATGAGCGGGTGAGCACCCCTCGCGAGCATCCCGCCGGCCCGCCGCGCGCCACCGAGCCGGCCGCCCCCCGCAACGGCACCCGCGCCCGGGGCGCCGACGGCCGCTTCCGTCCCGCCGGCGCCGCCGAGACCGCGCACGCCGCAGTCGACCCGCTCGGGCCGGGCACCGACGCCGGTGCCGCCTCGGCCGGGCTCGAGGAGGTGCTGGACCCGGAGGTCGGCGCGCCGGCCGTCGACGAGGCGCCCGCTGCCCCGCCGCTGCCCGAGGACCGCTTCTTCAACCGGGAGCTGTCCTGGCTCGACTTCAACGCGCGGGTGCTGGCGCTGGCCGAGGATCCCCGCACGCCGCTGCTGGAGCGGGCCAAGTTCCTGGCCATCTTCGCCAGCAACCTGGACGAGTTCTACATGGTGCGGGTCGCCGGGCTGAAGCGGCGGCTCCAGGCCGGGCTGCCGGTCCGCGGCGGCGACCGGATGCCGCTGCGCACCCAGCTGGAGCTGATCGCCGGGAAGACAGCGACGTTGGTCGCCCGGCACGCCGCCTGCTTCGTCGACGACGTGCTGCCGAGGCTGGCCGCCGAGGACGTCCGGATCCTGCGCTGGACGGAGCTGGACGACGCCGAACGGGAGCGGCTGCGCGCGTACTTCCGGGAGCAGATCTTCCCGGTGCTCACCCCGCTCGCGGTCGACCCGGCGCACCCGTTCCCGTACATCTCCGGGCGGTCGCTGAACCTGGCGGTGGCGGTCCGCGAGCCGGACGGCGGCTCGGAGCTCTTCGCCCGGGTGAAGGTGCCGAACAACGTGCCCCGGTTCGTCCGGGTGCACCGCGACCGGCCGGGCGTCCGGATGCTGCCGGTGGAGGACCTGATCTCGGTGCACCTGGGGCAGCTCTTCTCCGGCATGCAGGTGGTGGAGTGCCACCTGTTCCGGGTCACCCGCAACGCCGAGGTGGAGGTCGACGAGGACCGCGACGAGGACCTGCTGCAGGCGCTGGAGCGGGAACTCGCCCGCCGCCGGTTCGGCCCGCCGGTCCGGCTGGAGGTGGCCGCCTCGATCTCGGACCACATGCTGGAGCTGCTCGTCCGCGAGCTGGACATGGCCGACCAGGACGTGCTGCGGGTGCCCGGCCTGCTCGACCTCTCCGCGCTCTGGCAGGTCTACAACGAGGCCGACCGGCCGGACCTGAAGGACCCGCCGTTCGTGCCGGCCACCCACCCCCGGCTGACCGAGGGCGAGGTGCCGCGCAGCGTCTTCGCCACCCTGCGCGACGGCGACATCCTGGTGCACCACCCGTACCACTCGTTCGCCACCAGCGTGCAGCGCTTCATCGAGCAGGCCGCGGCCGACCCGGACGTGCTGGCCATCAAGCAGACCCTCTACCGCACCAGCGGCGACTCCCCGATCGTGGACGCGCTGGTCGACGCGGCCGCCGCCGGCAAGCAGGTGGTGGTGCTGGTCGAGCTGAAGGCGCGGTTCGACGAGGTGGCCAACATCGGCTGGGCCCGCACCCTGGAGCGCGCCGGCTGCCACGTGGTCTACGGCCTGGTGGGGCTGAAGACGCACTGCAAGACCGCCCTGGTGGTACGCCAGGAGGGCAACCAGATCCGCCGCTACTGCCACATCGGCACCGGCAACTACCACCCGAAGACCGCCCGGCTCTACGAGGACTTCGGCATGCTCACCGCCGACCCGGAGATCGGCGCCGACCTGACCGACCTGTTCAACGTGCTCACCGGCTACAGCCGGCAGACCGGCTACCGGCGGCTGCTGGTGGCGCCGCAGGGCATCCGCAGCGGCCTGATCGAGCGGATCGAACGCGAGATCGCGCACGTCCGGCTCGGCGTGCCGGGCCTGGTGCAGTTCAAGGTGAACGCCCTGGTCGACGAGGAGATCACCGACGCCCTCTACCGGGCCTCCCGGGCCGGTGTGCACGTCGACCTGCTGATCCGCGGCATGTGCACGCTGCGTCCCGGGGTGCCGGGGCTGTCGGAGAACATCCGGGTGCGGTCGATCCTCGGCCGGTTCCTGGAGCACTCCCGGATCTTCCGGTTCGGCAACAACGGCAACGCCGAGTTCTGGATGGGCTCGGCCGACCTGATGCACCGCAACCTCGACCGCCGGGTCGAGGCGCTGGTACGGGTCAGCGACCCGATCGCCCGGGCCGAGCTGGACCAGGTGCTGACCGCCGCGATGAGCCCGGAGGTGGACGCCTTCGAGCTGGCTGCGGACGGCACCTGGACCCGGCGTACCGGCACCGCGGAGGCGCCCCTGACCCAGCTGCAGGAACTCCTGCTGCATCGGGTCGCTGGCACCGCGAGCTGACCGTGGCGCGCATAGGCTGACCAGATGCTGGATGAGCGGGATTCGGCCGGCGCGGGCCGGACCGGGCCGGCCGACGATCCCGACGACGCGACGCGGATCCGGGCCGCCGGCGGGGTGGTCTGGCGTCCGGGCGGGCCGGACGGCCCGGCGGTCTGCCTGGTGCACCGCCCCCGCTACGGCGACTGGTCGCTGCCCAAGGGCAAGCTGGAACCGGGCGAGCGACCGCTGGTGGCCGCCGTCCGGGAGGTGGCGGAGGAGACCGACGTGCGGGCCGTGCCGCAGGTGCGGCTGCCCACCGTGCGCTACCGCAGCGAGGGCCGGCCCAAGGCGGTCGACTACTGGTCGATGCGGGCGGTGGCGAACGGCGGCTTCGAGCCCGGCACCGAGGTGGACGAGGTGCGCTGGCTCGGCGTCGACGAGGCGATCCGGCTGGTCAGCTACCCGCACGACGCGGAGGTGCTGGCCGCGTTCGCCGCGCTGCCGGCGGTCACCGCGACGGTGGCGCTGGTCCGGCACGCGCACGCCGGCCAGCGGGGCACCTGGACCGGCCCGGACACCGGCCGGCCGCTGGACGCCCGCGGCTGGTCGCAGGCGCACGCGCTGGTCCCGCTGGTGGCGCTGGTACGCCCGGCGCGGCTGGTGTCGGCCTCGGCGCGGCGGTGCGTGCAGACCCTCGACCCGGCGGCCGCCGAACTCGACCTGCCGATCGAGGTGGTCGGCGACCTGGACGAGCCACGGCCGGGCCAGCAGCCCGACGAGTGCGCGCTGGCCGCCGCCGCCCGGCTGGTCGAGCTGGCCGCCCCCGGCGGGTCGGTGGCGGTGTGCAGCCAGGGCAGGGTGATCCCGGGCGCCCTGGCCCGGCTCACCGGGCGGGCGGACGACTTCAGCACCCCGAAGGGCGGCGGCTGGCTGCTGGCGTTCGCCGGCGACCGCCTGCTCGCCGCCGACCGCCTCTGAGCCGGCGGGGCCGCGGGCCGCCGCCGGGGCACCTGCTGTTGCCCCGCGCCTCGGCAGGGGCGCTGCGCCGCCCGGACCCGTCGCGCCGCTGCGGCTCCGAGCGCCGGCGGCCCGGCTCAGGGCAGGGTGAGCGTCACCGCGACCGGCAGGTGGTCGCTGGCCTCGCTGCGCGGCGCCACCGCGTCCGTGGCGGCGAGACCGGGCGAGACGAGGACGTGGTCGATCTGCTGGCGCGGGTCGTCGGCCGGGCTGGTGGGCAGCGGCCGGGCCGCCGCCAGCGCGTCGACCAGGCCGGCCCGGGTGAACTCGGCGAAGGCCGCGTCGCCCGGTTCGGTGTTCAGGTCGCCGGCGACCACCAGCGGGCGGTCGGCGGCGTACCCGGTGGCGAACTCGGCGACCGCGCGGGCCTGGACCACCGGCTCCTGGCCGGGCGGGGGTTGCAGGTGGGTGCTCACCACCGCGAGCCGGACCCCGCCACCGAGGTCGAGGTCGACCGCGAGCGCCTGCGCCCCGGTGGGCGCGCCGACCGCCGGCAACGCCCGGGTGCGCGGCGCGCTGGTCGGCCAGCGGCTCAGCACGGCGTCACCCCAGACCGGGTCGGCCGCCGGCGCGAAGACGTACGGCATGTCGAGCCGCTTCGCCAGCAGGGTGAGCGTGTCGTGGCCGCCGTTGAGCAGCCAGGCCCGGTCCACCTCGCTGAGCACCACCACGTCCGGCCGTTCGGCGCGGACGACCCGGGCCAGGCCGGTCAGGTCGAACCGCCCGTCCAACCCGAAACCCATCCGCACGTTGTAGGCCACCAGCCGGACGGTCTGCGGCGGACCGGGACGGTTGCTCGACACCAGCCACAGCCCGTGCCCCCACGCGGCGAGCAGGGTCACCGCGGCCAGCACGGCGGCCGTCCGCACCGGGGGCAGCGTCGCCGGCGGGCGGTGCGCGGGCGTCGGGGCGGTCACGTCCACCCCGGCGACCAGCGCGGCCACGGCGACCGGCGCCCAGCCGTTGGGGTAGCCGAGGTCGTAGGCGGCGTAGTAGCCGATGGCGGCGACCGCGAAGACCAGCATCCCGGCGACGGCGGCGTAGCCCCGCCGCAGGTCCGCCCGGCCGTGGCCGGCGGCGTCCTCAGCCACGGTGGCCGGATCGCCGTCGGGTACGGGCGCGTCGGTGCGGGCCAGGCAGCCGCCGAGGCCGATGGCGGTCAGCAGGACCGCCGGGACGAGCAGCGCCGGCCGGTCGAGGGCGAAGAGCAGCGCGCCGAGCAGCAGGGCCACCGGCGCGGCCGGCCACCAGCGCCGTACCGGTGCCAGCGCGGCGAGCACGAAGAGCCCGATCGCCCCGCCGGCCAGCGCCAGGCCCAGCGGCGGTGGCCCGGCGATGCCGTCGCCCGGGCCGGACCAGTAGGACATCGCCGTGCCGGCGAGCGCCGGGGAGAGCGCGACCATGCCGGCCAGCAGCAGTCCCGGACCGACCAACAGCCAGGCCCGACCGCCACCGGCCGCCGGCTGCGCCGGCCGGCTCGACGGGTGCGGGAGCGCCGTGGCCAGGAAGAGCGCAACCAGCACGCCGCTGGCCGACCAGGCCAGCCAGTCGCCGCGCCAGACCAGGTCGTACGTGTCGAGCAACGCGTGCCCGACGGCGGCGAGGGCGAGCCCCAGCGCCAGCCCGGGCACCGGTCGGGGCGTGCCGGCGGCGACGCCGGCCAACCACAGCAGACCGGCCAGCAGACCGGCGGTGGCCAGCCACAGTTGGGCCCGGCCGCCCGGGGCGGCGGTCAGCGCCAGCCGGACCGCGGCCAGCAGCACCGCGGCGGCGAGGGTGATCCGCCGTACGCCGACCCGCCGGACCAGCGGCGGCGCGGCCAGCGCGAGCAGGAACCAGCCGAGCGCGAAGGCGCCCATCAGCTCCGCCGGAGTGGACGCCGCCTGCCCGAAGATGGTGATGATCGACGGCAGCCAGACCCGCAGCACGTCGGTGAGGAGGACGAGGCCCAGGGCGAGCGCGGCGGTGGTGAGGTGGCGGTAGCGCACCGGCGCCCTCTTCTCGTGACCGGCGGGGTTGGTCGGCACGGCGATTCTGCGCGCGGGACCGCTTTCCGGTCAACGGCTGCCGACTCCGGACCCGGTCGACACCGGATCGACGGCCATCATCGCCGAGACAGCGGTACGCCGAGACGGCGATACGCCGATACGCCGAGGGGCGCCCACCACGACGGTGGACGCCCCTGCGGTACGGGCCGGGTCAGCGGCGGGTCGCTGCCTTCTTGGCCGGGGACTTCTTCGCCGGCGCCTTCTTGGCCGCCGCGCTCTTGCTGGCCGTGGCGGTCTTCTTCGCCGCGGTGGCCTTCTTGGTCGCCGCGGCGCTCTTCGTCGCCGGGGCGGTCTTCTTGGTGGTGGTCTTCTTCGCCGCGGCGGCCTTGGTGGCCGCGGCACTCTTCTTCGCCGGGGCGGTCTTCTTGCCGGCGGCGGTCGCCTTGGCCCCGGTGGCCTTGGCGCCGGTGGTCTTGGCGGCGGTGGTCTTGGCGGCGGCCGTGGTGGTCTTCTTCGCCGCCGCCGTGGCCTTCGGCACCTTGCCGCTGGCCACCATCTCCTTGAACCCGGCACCCGGCCGGAAGGTCGGCACGGATGTCTTCTTGACCTTCACCGCCTCGCCGGTACGGGGGTTCCGCGCTGTTCGCGCGCCCCGGACGCGCTTTTCGAACGCTCCGAAACCGGTGATGGCCACCTTCTCGCCCTTGGTTACCGCCGCCTGGACCTCAGCGAGGACCGCGTCGAGCGCGGCCGTCGCCGTCTTCCGGTCCCCCAGGCGAACGGCGAGCGCCTCGATGAGCTCGGCCTTGTTCACGACTTCCTCCCGATTGTGCAACTGACTCGACGCGAGCCATTCTGCGCGCACGGTATGCCCTGTGCTGCCGGGACACAAACATTCGGTGGAAAAAAGCCCTTGTGTCGCAACGGATTCGCCCCCACCGGCAGAACCGGTGGGGGCGGAAACCGATGTGGGCTGGGGCGTACGGCTATCCGACGGTCGGCAGGAACGCCGGCCGGCGCGCCTCGAAAGCGCTGATCTCCGGCTCGTGTCGGAGGGTGAGTCCAATGTCGTCCAAGCCCTCCATCAGCCGCCAGCGGCTGAAGTCGTCCAGCGGGAACGACCAGGTGGCGTCCCCGGCCCGGACCTGTCGGGCGGCCAGGTCGACGGTGACCGGGGTGGTCGGGTCGGCCTCGACGAGAGTCCAGATTTCTTCGACCGCCTTCAATTCCAGCTCGACCGGGAGCAGACCTTCCTTGAGCGCGTTGCCGCGGAAGATGTCGCCGAAGCGCGGGGAGATCACGGCGCGGAACCCCCAGTCCCGCAGCGCCCAGACGGCGTGCTCGCGGGAAGATCCGGTGCCGAACTCGGGGCCGGCCACGAGAATCGACGCTCCCGAATACGCGAGATCGTTCAGCACGAATTGCTGATCTTCGCGCCAGGCGCTGAACAGACCGTCGGCGAATCCGGTCCGGGTCACCCGCTTGAGGTACACGGCCGGAATGATCTGATCGGTGTCCACGTTGGACCGGCGCAGCGGCACGGCGGTGCCGGTGTGGGTGGTGAACCTCTCCATCTGCGGTGTGCCCTTCTACAGATCGGCGGGAGCGGCCAGCCGGCCCACCACGGCGGTGGCGGCGGCGACCGGCGGGGAGACCAGGTGGGTGCGTCCGCCCCGGCCCTGGCGGCCCTCGAAGTTCCGGTTGGAGGTCGAGGCGCAGCGCTGGCCGGGGGTGAGGGTGTCCGGGTTCATGCCCAGACACATCGAGCAGCCGGCGAACCGCCACTCCGCCCCGGCGTCGGTGAAGACCTTGTCCAGCCCCTCCGCCTCGGCCGCCTCACGGACCGCGGCGGAGCCGGGCACCACCAGCATCCGGACGCCGTCGGCGACCCGGTGCCCGCGCAGCACGTCGGCGGCGGCCCGCAGGTCCTCCAGCCGGCCGTTGGTGCAGGAACCGACGAAGACCACGTCGATCGGCAGTTCGCGCAGCGCGGTGCCGGGACGCAGGTCCATGTACTCCAGGGCCCGCCGGGCGGCGGTCCGCTCGCTCTCGCTGACGAACTCCTCCGGATCCGGCACCGAGGCGCCCAGCGGCGCGCCCTGCCCGGGGTTGGTGCCCCAGGTGACGAACGGGGTGATCCGGCTGGCGTCCAGGGTCACCTCGGCGTCGAAGGTCGCCCCCTCGTCGGTGGGCAGCGTCCGCCACCAGGCCACCGCCGCGTCCCAGTCGGCGCCGCGCGGTGCGTTGGGCCGCCCCTTGAGGTACGCGAAGGTGGTCTCGTCCGGCGCGATCATGCCGGCCTTGGCACCCCACTCGATGGACATGTTGGCGATGGTCATCCGCCCCTCCATGGACAGCGACCGGATCGCCTCGCCGCGGTACTCCACGACGTGGCCGCGGCCACCCCCGGTGCCCACCTGGGCGATCAGGGCGAGCACCAGGTCCTTGGCGGTGACGCCCGGGCCGAGCTGCCCGGTGACGTTGACCGCCATCGTCTTCGGGCGGGCCTGCGGCAGCGTCTGGGTGGCCAGCACGTGCTCCACCTCACTGGTGCCGATGCCGAAGGCGAGCGCCCCGAACGCGCCGTGGGTGGCGGTGTGCGAGTCGCCGCAGACGATGGTCATGCCCGGCTGGGTGAGGCCGAGCTGGGGACCGATCACGTGCACGATGCCCTGGTTGTCGTCGCCCAGCGGGTGCAGCCGGATGCCGAACTCGGCGCAGTTGCGGCGCAGCGTCTCGATCTGCGTACGCGAGGTGGGATCGGCGATGGTGAGCAGGTCACCGCGCCGCGACCGGAAAGCCGGATCGGCGTACCCGGTCGGGGTGTTGTGGTCCTCGGTCGCGATCGTCAGATCGGTGCGGCGCACCCGGCGGCCGGCGAGCCGCAGTCCGTCGAAGGCCTGCGGGCTGGTCACCTCGTGCAGCAGGTGCAGGTCGATGAAGAGCAGATCCGGCTCGCCCTCGGCGGATCGTACGACGTGCGCGTCCCAGACCTTCTCGGCCAGGGTCCTGGGCGCCGGCTCGGGAGTGACTCCCACCATCTGGACATCCTAAATTCTGGGAGGTAAATTTCGGCTTGTGGGACACAGTATGAGCGGTGTCGGCGTTCTCGACAAGGCGGTGGTCATCCTGGCCGCCTGCGTCGACGGCGCCAGCCTGGCCGAACTCGTTGAACGCACCAAGCTGCCCCGGGCAACGGCGCACCGGTTGGCACAGGCACTGGAGATCCACCGAATGCTGGTACGCGACACCCAGGGCCGCTGGCGCCCCGGCCCGCGCCTGGGCGAGCTGGCCAACGCCGCGCCGGACGTGCTGCTGACCGCGGCGGAGCCGCTGCTGGCGGCACTGCGGGACGCGACGGGCGAAAGCGCCCAGCTCTACCTCCGCCGCGCCGACGAGCGGATCTGCGTGGCGGCCGCCGAGCGGGCCAGCGGCCTGCGGGACACCGTGCCGGTCGGCTCGGTGCTGCCGATGACCGCCGGGTCGGCGGCGCAGATCCTGCTCGCCTGGGAGCCGCCGGAGGCGGTGATGCCGCTGCTGCCCCGGTCCAAGTTCACCGGCCGCACGCTGGCCGAGGTCCGCCGGCGCGGCTGGGCGCAGAGCGTCGCCGAGCGGGAGGCCGGTGTGGCGAGCGTCTCCGCCCCCATCCGCGACCGCACCGGCCGGGTGATCGCCGCGATCAGCATCTCCGGCCCGATCGAACGCCTCGGCCGCCGCCCCGGCGAACGCCACGCCATGGCCGTAGTCCGCGCCGGCCAACGCCTCTCCGGCCTCTAACCCCCCACCGGCCCCCTCCCGACCCTCGCCTCGTTGATCATGAAGTTATTGGCCCGACACGCCGATGTGCGGAGCAATAACTTCATGATCAACCGGGCGGTGGGAGTGCGCGGGGGCGGCGGGTGGGGAGGGGAAGGGAACAGCCCGCCTCGCGGGAGCGAGGCGGGCTGTTGGGTGTAGCCCCGACCGGATTCGAACCGGCGCTACCGCCTTGAGAGGGCGGCGTCCTGGGCCGCTAGACGACGGGGCCAGGCACTTTCCTGCATTCACCGCCCTCGCGGGCGGCTGCCGCTGTAGTGTAGCGGCGTCCCCTCACCGGGTGTGGACCGGGTCGGGGCGGGTAGACCGGGCAGAAGCGGAACGGCCCGCCTCACCGAAGCGAGACGGGCCGTACCCGGATGTAGCCCCGACCGGATTCGAACCGGCGCTACCGCCTTGAGAGGGCGGCGTCCTGGGCCGCTAGACGACGGGGCCAGAACCTCTGTGTTGCCATGCCGCTCTGTCGAGCGGCGCCGCTGAACCTTACCAGAGACCTCGCCGATCCCTTCGCGGGACCGGCGCGGACTCCAACAGAATCCAGCGACCGACGTTCTCACGAACACCGGTTTGCTGGGGTACCAGGACTCGAACCTAGACTAACTGAACCAGAATCAGTCGGGCTGCCAATTACCCCATACCCCATTGGCCCCTTGCGGCGCCGGGGACAAACTTTACCCTCCCGGTGCCGACAGGCCAAATCGAGCCCCCCGAAACCGCCCTTGAGCTGCGGAAACGGGCTCTCGACGCGTCATGCGACGGGCACCACCGGGTTACTCAGCTCGCCGATGCCCTCGATTCGTACGGTGACCGTATCCCCGTCCGTGAGCGGGCTAACCCCCGCCGGCGTGCCGGTCAGCACCACGTCCCCCGGCAGCAGCGTCATCACGTGCGAGATGTACGACACCAGCGCCGGCACGTCGAAGACCATGTCCCGGGTCCGCCCCAGCTGGCGGACCTCCATCTCCTCCGGCCCGCGCCCCACCTCGCACCGGATCTCCAGGTCGCTGACGTCCAGCCCGGTGGTGATCCACGGCCCGATCGGGCAGAACGAGTCGAAGCCCTTGGCCCGGGTCCACTGGCCGTCGGAGCGCTGCAGGTCGCGGGCGGTGACGTCGTTGGCGCAGGTGTAGCCGAAGATGGCCCGCTCCGCGGCGGCGCGGTCGGCCCGGCGGGCGCCCGGCGCGCCGATCACCACCGCCAGCTCCGCCTCGTGCTCGACCTGCTTGGAGAAGATCGGCAGCCGGATCGCGTCCCGAGGCCCGATCACCGAGGTGGACGGCTTGAGGAAGAGCAGCGGCTCCTTGGGCACCTCGCTGCCGTGCTCGGCGGCGTGCTCGGCGTAGTTGCGGCCGACACAGACCACCTTGCTGGGCAGGATCGGCGAGAGCAGCCGGACGTCGGAGAGCGCCCACCGGGCGCCGCTGAAGGTGAGCTGGCCGAACGGGTGGCCCTCGATCTCGGCGATGGTCAGCCCCTGCGGGCCGGCCCCCAGCTCCCCCTCGACGACCCCGAACGACATTCCCTTGGCATGAGCGAAACGAGCGATACGCACCGGGCCAATCTATCCCCGTTCGGAGCCGTCCCGGCCGCCGCCACGGCCGGCGAGCGGTACCGGCGCGGCGCCCGGGCACGATACCCGGACCACCGGTCGGCGGGGCGGGATTCCCCGCTTCGTACCCGCACGACGTCCGGCCGCCCCTAGCGTCGGCTGCGGAGGTTCGTTCGTATGCCTGCATCGACACGACACCACAAGGCCCTCGCAGTGTTCGTCCACTGCCTCGGCGTCCTCGCCGCGCTGCCGGCGCTGCACCCGGCCCCGGAGGCGGCCGCCGCCCGGCCACGACCGGCGGCGGCCCCGCAGACACCCGCACCGGCCATGCCGTCCGCACCGCCGGCGGTGCCCACTCCGACCCGGGCCGCTCCGGCACCGGCCCCGTCACCGGTCACCGTGGCGGTCGCACCGGAGAGCACGCCGGCACCGCGCTACCGGATCCAGGTGCGCAACACCGGCAGCGCGCCGGTGGACACCACGGTCCGGCAGGAGCTGCCGCCGGGTTCGTCGGCCACCGCGATCTCCTCGGGCGGACGGGCCGTCCGGTCCGCCGGGCAGGCCTCGCCCATCGAGGTGACCTGGCGGCTCCGGCTGCCGGCCAAGAGCACCACCACCCTCGGTACCGCGCTCACCACCGCCGCGCCGGGCCGCCCGCTGACCGCGCCGGCCTGCGCCTTCGCCGGTGACGGCAGCCGGCCGTACGACTGCGCGACGGCGACCTGGAACGCGGCGCCGGTGCGGGCCGCCGAGGTGACCGAGGCTCCGGTGTGGCGCCAGACACCCGTGGTGCTGGCCGGACTCGCCGCGGTGCTGCTGCTCGCCGCGGTCGGCACCCTCTGGGTCTGGCGCCGCCGGCGCCGGCCGGTGGCCGCGGCCCTGGCCAGCGACGGGCCCGGCGCCGTGTACCCGCGCCCGGCCGCGCCCCGGCCGCCGGAGCGTCGCCGCACCCCGCCGGTGTGGCTGCTGGTCGGGGTGGCCGCGGCGGTGCTGGCCGGCACGGTCGGCGCGGCCGGCTGGACGGCCACCCAGCGGGTCGCCGCGGTCGACACCGACAGCCAGCCGACGAGCGGGGCGTGGATCGGCCGCGGGGTGAACGGCCCGGTCGGCGTGCCGCTGCGCGAGTCGGCCTTCGAGTTCACCGTCTACCGCCTCGCCTGCGACCCGGGGGTGGGCGGCCGGCGGTGCCAGGCCACCGTGGGGGTGCGCAACGTCAGCCCGGAGCAGCAGAGCTGGCACGGCCGGCTGCAGCGGGCGTACCTGCCGGACGGCAACTTCGTCAGCACCGACGAGCTGGCCACCCGGGCGGCCAACCAGGGCCGGGACGTCTTCGCCCGGCCGGTGGCGGCCGGCACCCGGATGGTGCTGCCGCTGGTCTTCACCGTCACCGGGCGGCAACCGCCGACCCAGTTGGAGCTGCGCAGCGGGGTCTTCTCCGCCGG
This sequence comes from Micromonospora echinaurantiaca, assembly GCF_900090235.1. Taxonomy (NCBI): domain Bacteria; kingdom Bacillati; phylum Actinomycetota; class Actinomycetes; order Micromonosporales; family Micromonosporaceae; genus Micromonospora; species Micromonospora echinaurantiaca. The sequence goes on from NZ_LT607750.1 coordinate 4,961,710, forward strand.
GGTGCGGGTGGACGTGCCCTGACCTGCCGGCGGGCGGCGGTCGTACCCTGGGGTCCGTGACCGCCGCCCTCGCCCCCACCGCCGTGCTCGACGCCGCGGACTGGCAGGCCCGGCGGCGGGCGCACGAGGAGCGGGTGGACGCCTGGCTGACGCCGCACCTGGCCCGCCGCCGCCGGGGCGAGAAGCACCCGGTCGAGGACTTCCTCTTCACCTACTACTCGCACCGCCCGGCGCAGCTGCGCCGCTGGCACCCGGGCGCCGGCATGGTGCTGCGGGACGCGGACCCGGCCGAGTTCGGCCGGGACTACCGCCCCACCGCCGGCGGGGTGACCCTCGACACCGCCACGGTGCGCACCCGCCGAGCCGACTCGGTCGACTGGATCCGCTCGCTGCTCACGGCGACCGCCGGCCGGCCGGGGCACTTCGGCTGCTTCGGGATGCACGAGTGGGCGATGGTCTACCGGCAGACCCAGGCCGAGGTACGGCACAACTCCTGGCCGCTGCGGCTCAGCCCGGAGCAGACCGCGCGGACGGTCGAGGCGAACCGGATCCGGTGCAGCCACTTCGACGCGTACCGCTTCTTCACCGCGCCGGCCCGGCCGCTGAACCTGCTCACCCCGACCCGGGAGACCCAGCACGCCAACGAGCAGCCGGGCTGCCTGCACGCCAACATGGATCTCTACAAGTGGGCGTACAAGCTCTCGCCGCTGGTCCCGTCGGAGTTGGTGGCGGACTGCTTCGAGCTGGCCCGGAAAATCCGCACGCTGGACATGCGGGCCAGCCCGTACGACCTGGCCGCGCTCGGCTGTCCGCCGGTCCGGGTGGAGACGGCGGAGGGCCGGGCCGAGTACGTGACCGCCCAGCGCGGCTTCGCCGAGCGGGCGGCCCGGCTGCGGGAACGCCTGTTGGCGGCGGTGCCGGACGAGGGACCGGAGCTCGGCCGAGCCAGCGCGGAGGTCAACCGGCCGGGCGGGCGCGCAAGCCGTCCAGCAGGAGGGTGACGACCGCGTCGAAGTCGTCGTCGAGGTCGGGTTCGGCCCAGTCGGCGACGTGCGCCGGGTGGTGGAACCGCGCGGTGGCCTGGAGCAGGGCGCGGGCGGCCAGCGCGGGGTCGGCGACGCCGAATTCGCCGGCCGCCACCCCGTCGGCGACGACGATCGCGAGCTGCCCGGCCAGCTCGTCCAGGTGTCGTGCGACCACCGTGCGGGACTGGGTGGCCAGTTGCTGGAAGTTGTCGAACAGCTCCGGGTCCTCGCGCGCGATCCGGCGCTTGGTGCCACTCAGCTCGGCCAGCCAGCGGCGTAGCCGGGCCGGCGCGGGGTCGTCGGCGGTGGCCACCGCGACCAGCGGGGTGGAGACCCGGGCCAGCCAGCGTTCGGCGACCGCGTCGCGCAGCGCGGCCTTGCTCGGGAAGTGCCGGTAGACGCTGCCGTGGCTGACCCCGAGCGCCCGGGCGACGTCCAGCACGGTCGCCTTGGCCGGGCCGAACCGGCGCAGCACCTCCTCGGCCGTGTCGAGGATGCGCTCGGCGGTGAGGATCGACGGGTCGGTCATCAGCACAGCCTCCCTGACGGCGTGACCGGCCGGGACGCGGCCCCCACCCGGGGTCGCGTCCCGGTCGCGGGCTCACGACCGCTCGCTGTCCAGGTGCGCCATCTGCGCCTCGTCGTACCGGCCGCCGGCCACCTCCTCGACCGGCACGGCGGCCTCGATCGCGGCGAGGTCGTCGGCGCCCAGGCCGACCTCGAGCGCGCCCAGTGCCTCGGCCAGCCGGTCCCGCCGCCGTGCGCCGACCAGCGGCACGATGTCCTCGCCGCGGGAGAGCACCCAGGCGATGGCGATCTGCGCGACCGTGACGCCTTTGGCCTCGGCGACCTTGCGCAGGGCGTCGACCAGGGCCAGGTTGCGGTCCAGGTTCTCGCCGGTGAAGCGGGGCAGGTAGGTCCGGAAGTCGGTGGGCCCGGTGCCCCGTCCGGCCGTCCAGTGCCCGCTGATCAAACCCCGGGACAGCACCCCGTACGCGGTGACCCCGACGCCGAGTTCGCGGGCGACCGGGAGGATCTCGGTCTCGATGCCCCGGGAGATCAGGGAGTACTCGATCTGGAGGTCGGTGATCGGGTGCACGGCGTGCGCCCGGCGCAGCGATTCGGCACTCACCTCGGAGAGGCCGATGTGCCGGACGTGGCCGGCGGTGACCAGGTCGGCCAGCGTCCCGACGACGTCCTCGACCGGGACGTCCGGGGACAGCCGGGCCGGCCGGTAGATGTCGACGTGGTCGGTGCCCAGCCGGCGCAGGGTGTACGCCAGGAAGTTCTTGATCGCGGCCGGCCGCAGGTCGATGCCGTTCCAGCCGCCCTCGACGTCGCGCAGCGCGCCGAACTTGACGCTGATCACCGCGTTGTCCCGGTTCCGGCCGCGCAGCGCGTCGCGGAGCAGCATCTCGTTGTGGCCCATGCCGTAGAAGTCGCCGGTGTCGAGCAGGGTCACGCCGGCGTCGAGTGCGGCGTGGACGGTGGCGATGCTCTCGGCCTCGTCGGCGGCGCCGTACAGGTCCGACATACCCATCAGGCCGAGCCCGAGGCGGGAGACGGTCGGGCCGGTGGTGCCGAGTGTGCGGGTGTCCATGGGTGCGTCCTCTCACCGTGGTGGTTGACGCGATCGACGCTACATCGTCCGGGTGACAGATTCCAGATTTTGTCAGTCCAACGCATGAGGCGCCGCTCACAGGCGGTACTTCAACGAGGTGGACGCGCTAATCGCCGTCGACGCGGCGGTCCCGCTTGCGCTGCGACTGGCGCTTCTTCTCGGCCAGCCGACGCTCCTTGGCCCTCCGGGACGGCCGGGTCGGCCGGCGTGGCGGGGGCGGTGGGGCCACCGCCTCGCGCAGCAGGGCGACCAGCCGCTCCCGGGCGGCCTCCCGGTTGGCCAGCTGCGCGCGGTGCTCGCTGGCGGCGATGGTGAGCACACCGTCGACCAGCCGGTTGGCCAGCCGCTCCAGGGCGCGCGCCCGCAGCGACGCCGGCACGCTCGGCGACGAGCCGAGGTCGAAGCTCAACTCGACCCGGGAGTCGGCGGTGTTCACCCCCTGACCGCCGGGCCCGGACGAGCGGGAGAAGCGTTCCCGCAGCTCACCGGCGGGGACGACCCACCGGTCGGTCACCCGCAGTCCGTCGTCCACTCCTTGAGGCTAGCGGCCCGACCGCCCGCCGGTTGTGGCTCGGGGGTGGGCGACCGGCTAGCGGCCGGGGCGCCCGCTGGGCGTGACACTCGGGGTGGGCGACGGTTGCGCCGACTCGTCGTCGGCGCCGACCGCCGCGTACGCGACCGCGCCGACCAGCAGCAGGGCGATCACGCCGATCTTCGTGGTGACCGCCCGGATCAGCAGCCACGCGGCGCGACGCGCGCCGGGCACGCTCTTCTTGATGGTCTGGTAGTCGGCCCAACTTCGACGAGCGCGGGCGTACGCCGACCCCACCCCGCACCCGATGACCAGGCCCACCAGCAGGAGGACCGCGATGAGAGGACGCTCCACCCACGCCAGTATCCATACTCAGCGTAATATTTCCATGGCCCGATCATTTCGCGCCGGGTATCCGACACTTCCCGCTTTCCCAGCATGGCCCGCCGGCCCCGGCCGGCACGGCCGACCGGGCCGCCGGGCCGGCACACGCCCGGCGGGCGGCCGGGCCTCAGCCGCCCTTGCCGATGATGGTGTCGGCGGTCTGCTGCACCTGGTCGATCGGGATGGCGAAGCCGATGCCGATCGAGCCGTTGCCGTCGATGGTGGCGATGGCCGTGTTCACCCCGACCACCTCGCCGCGCGCGTTGACCAGCGGACCGCCGGAGTTGCCCGGGTTGATCGAGGCGTCGGTCTGCACCGCGGAGTGCCGGTTGTCCCCGAGCCGGACCTGCCGGTCCAGGGCGCTGACGATGCCGGCGGTGACGGTGCCGGGCAGCCCCAGCGGCGACCCGACCGCGAGCACCGGCTCGCCCACCCGGGTGGAACCGGGTTTCGCCAGCGGCAGCGCCGCCAGCCCGGCCGACGGCGGCACCTTGAGCACCGCCAGGTCACTGCGCGGCTCCCGGCCGACCACCTCGGCGGCGAACCGCCGGCCGTCCGGCAGTTCCACGGTGACCGAGCCGTTGCGGCCCTTGGCCAGGATGTGGTCGTTGGTGATGATGTGCTGCTGGTCGTCGACGGCGAACCCGGACCCGCTGGCCGACGCGCCGCCGGCCCCGCCGACCAGCACCGACACCACCCCGGGCACGGTCTTCCCGGCGGCGGTGACCAGCTCGGCCGGTACCGGGGCGGCGGACGCCGGCGTCTCGCCCGGTACGCCGTCCCGGCTGGCCACCCAGCCGCCGGCCGCCCCGCCCGAGACGGTGGCGAGGGCGACCACCGCCAGCGCGGCCAGCAGCCGGGTCCGCCAGCGCCGCCCCGCCGGATCCCGGCCCGCGCCGGCCCCGTCCCGCCCGCCCCGCCCGTCCGGGTCCAGCTCCGGCGAGATGAACCACGGGCCGCGCGGCTCGCCCAGTCCGGTCTGCACTGCCATGCGTACTCCTCACTGTTGGTGCGGCGGTCAGGGCAGGCGGGAGAACCAGCGCATCGAGCCGGCCGCCGCACCCAGCGCGAACACCAGACCGAGGCCGATGAACCGGGCCGACACGTCCTGCCGTTCGGTGCGGTAGCCGACCGAGCTGCCGATGTCGTCGTAGACCGCGCGCAGCTCGTCGCTGGTGCTGGCCTCGTGGAAGCCACCGCCGGTCTCCTCGGCGACCGCGCGCAGGGTCTGGCCGTCCACCGGCACCTGGATCGGCCGGCCGCCCCGGTCGACGAACCCGCTCGGCGTGCCGAACGAGATGGTGTGCACCGGGACCTCGACCGCGACGGCGTCCGCCGCGGCCTCCATCGGGTCCATCCCGGAGGTGTTCGCCCCGTCGGAGAGCAGGATGACCCGGGCCGGCGGCGGCTCCTTCGCCGCCTGGCTGTCCAGGCCCCTGACCGCACCGAGCGAGGTGCTGATGGCCTCGCCGATGGCGGTGCCCTGCACGCCGGTGGCGCCCTCGGCGAGCCGCTCGATCCCCTCGTGCAGCGCCTCCCGGTCGGTGCCCGGCGGCACCAGCACCGCCGCGCTGCCGGCGAAGGCGACCAGCCCGACGTTGAACTCGTCCGGCAGGCCGTCGACGAACCGGCGGGCCGCCTCCTTGGCCGCGCTGAGCCGGTCCGGTTCGACGTCGGTGGCGAGCATCGAGGTGGAGACGTCCACCGCGACCATCACCGTGGCGCGTTCCCGTGGCACCTGGACCTCGGCGGTCGGCCGGGCGAAGCCGACCACCAGCAGCGCCAGCATGGCCAGGAACAGCCCGGCGGGCAGGTGCCGCCGCCAGACCGGCCGTTCCGGCGCCACCCGGTCGAGCAGCCGCAGGTTGGTGAACCGGACGGCGTAGCGGCTGCGGCGCCGTTGGAGCATCAGGTAGCCGACCGCCAGCGCGAGCACCCCGACCAGCAGCCAGAGCCGTACCGGGGACAGCCAGATCACGCGGCACCTCCCCGGTTCGCGCCGGCCGGGGCGGCCGCGAGCCGGCGCTGCGCCCGCACGTGCCGCACGATGTCCGCCCCCCAGTCCCGGTCGGTACGCAGCGGCAGGTGCGTCGCCCCGCTGCGGCGGACCGCCTGGCGGACCTGCTCGCGTTGGGCGGCCGCGGCGGCCGCGTACCGCTCGCGCAGCCGCTCGTCGCCGGTCCACACCTCGCGCCGGCGGCCGGTCTCCGGGTCAACCAGGGTGATCAGGCCGACGTCCGGCAGCTCCAGCTCGCGCGGGTCGGTGATCTCGACGGCGAGCACCTGGTGCCGGACGGCGAGCCGGCGCAGGGCACGTTCCCAGGGCGGCTCCTGCGCCGGGTCGTCGGGCAGCCCGTCCAGGAAGTCCGAGACGACCACCACCAGCCCGCGCCGGGTGGCCACCCGGTGCACGGCGTCCAGCGCGTCGGCCAGGTCGGGCCCCGCTGGCGGTACGTCCGCCTCGTCGTACCCGCCGGCGCGAGGGGCGGCCAGCAGCGTGCGGAGCAACCCGAGCAGGTGGGTACGCCCGCTGCGGGCCGGATGGCGGCGCAACCCGTCCGGGCCGAGCACCTGCGCGCCGAGCCGGTTGCCGAGCCCGGCGGTGAGGAAGCCGACCGCCGCGACGGCCGCCACGGCCAGCTCGCGCTTGTCCAGCTCGGCGGTGCCGTACTCCATGCTGGGGCTGGCGTCGACCAGCAGCCAGGTGGTCAGTTCCCGGTCGGCGTCGACCTCGCGGACGTGCGGGACGGTGGTCCGGGCGGTCACCGCCCAGTCCATCCGGCGTACCTCGTCCTCACCGGGGCGGTACTCCCGGCTGCCGGCCGGTTCGCTGCCCGGACCGGGCAGCAGTCCCCGGTACTGTCCGTGCAGCAGGCCGTCGAGGCGCCGGGTCACGGTCAGCTCCAACCGGCGCAGCCGCCGGTCGGGGGTGAGGTCGGCCAGTCCGGGATCCGCCGGCGCCGGCGTGGTGGCCTCGCGCCACCTCATGCCGCCGCCAGGTCGTTCGCGTACTCCGGATGGTTGTTGGCGATCCGCGGTGGTGGCACCGCGTCGACCAGCCGGTGGACCACCGACTCGGCGGCCACCCCGTCGGCGATGGCGTCGAAGGAGAGCACCAGTCGGTGGGCCAGCACGTCCACGGCCAGTTCCCGGACATCCTCGGGCAGCACGTACTCGCGGCCGCGTAGCAGCGCCTGGGCCCGGGCGGCGGCCACCAGCCCGAGGGTGGCCCGGGGGCTCGCCCCGTACGCGAGCAGCGAGGCGATCTCCGGCAGCCCGAACCGGCCCGGGTCCCGGGTGGCCAGGATGAGCCGGACCACGTACTCGGCGATGGCGTGGTGCACGAAGATGTTGCCGGCGCGCACCTGGAGTTGGCGCAGCCGCTGCGGGTCGAGCACCTGGCGGGCGCGCGGCCGGTCGGTGCTCATCCGGTAGAGGATGGCCAGTTCGTCGGTGTCGCTCGGGTAGTCGACGACGATCTTCATGAGGAAGCGGTCGCGCTGCGCCTCCGGGAGCTGGTAGACGCCCTCCGACTCGATCGGGTTCTGGGTGGCCAGCACCAGGAACGGCTCGGGCACCGGGTAGCTGCGCCCGCCGATGGAGACCTGCCGCTCGGCCATCGCCTCCAGCAGCGCCGACTGCACCTTCGCCGGCGCCCGGTTGATCTCGTCGGCGAGCACCAGGTTGGCCATGACCGGCCCCAGCTCGATGTCGAAGGTCTCCTTCGAGGCCCGGTAGATCCGGGTGCCGACGATGTCGGACGGGACGAGGTCCGGGGTGAACTGGATCCGGGAGAAGGTGCCGCCGACCGCCGTGGCGAGGGTCTGCGCGGCCAGCGTCTTGGCGACGCCGGGTACGCCCTCCAGCAGGCAGTGCCCGTCGGCGACGAGGGCGGTGAGCAGCCGTTCGACGAGCCGATCCTGCCCGACGATCACGCGTTTGACCTCGAAGAGGGTCTGTTCCAGCTCGGCGCCGGTCGCGTCGGGATCGGCCGGGCTGGGCATGCTGGCCAGGGTGTCCGAGATGTCCGTCACGGTGCTTGCTTCCCGTGGCTGCCCTCGGACAAACGTCGGAATATCCGGCCCTGGGCCACCCATACCGCGCCGAAGCGGCGCGACGACCAGCAACGCCGCAGGCCGGCAGGAACCGGAGAAGCCGGCCCGCACGCTGGCGTGCGGGCCGGCTCCCGGCGGGGGTCGTCGGGTGGCGGAGGTCAGAGGTGTACGACGAGGTGGAACGGCAGGTCGACGGCCACCCCGGCCGAGTTGCGGGTCTGCACGAAGACCCCGTTCGGGGTGAGCAGCCGGGGCGCGACGGCGACCTCGCCGCCGGCCGGGATGCAGCACGAGTCCGGCCGGCCGATGGTGGCCAGGTAGACGCCCCTGGTGACGTTGTACGGGAACTGGACCTCGTACTGGCCCACGCCGTACTTGATCACGGTGCCGGTGCCCCGGGCCTTGGTGCCGTTGGCGTTGACGATGACGGTGTAGTGGGTGCCGGCGGCGGCGGTCGTCTGGGCGCCGGCGGCCAGCGCCGCCTTCGCCTTGCGCGCCGACTCCGCGGTCACCGGCGGCTGGCTGCCACCGCTGGCGCGGGCCGCGGGCTGGCTGCCCCCGTCCGGGGCCTTGGCGACGGCGACCCCGCCGCCGGCCAGGCTGAGCGCCAGGACGGCGAACGCCACCGCCACCGCCTTACGTCTGAAGATCGTGGTCATGACAGGTCTCCCCTTTTTTGACCGTGGTGATACTGCCGCACCCGCGCTGCACGGGACGGTTGATGCCCTTTTCCAGCCGGGACGATAATTGGCCGGAGTCGGCCGAATAATTGCCCGGCTCGCACCTGAACAGTTGATGACTTGTCGTTTTGCACCCTAGCTGAGCTGCGATAACTACTCACGGCTCCGATGTCTCAACCACGTGGAACGTAGCACCGCAAAAAGCTGGGCGTCAATAGTGACCCACCCTTTCCACGGTTGTCGAAGCGCTGTCGGATAATTGTGAGAAGCGAATGCATCCCCATTCACGAAAGGGGCTCGCCGTCCATTGCCGACACCGGAGGAGCCCCGGCGCGGCTAGTCTTCCTCCGTGATCACGGAGAACCTGTCGCGGCCGGCGGGCACCCACTCCGACCGGGTCCGCACGGCGCTCTGCTGGGTCGTCGTGGCGCCCGGGGCGGTCTGGGCCGCGGTGCGGCTGGCGGGGGTGGAGCGCGGGCCGCTGGTGCAGGCGCTCGCGTTCACCCCGTATGTGGCGGCGTGGAGCCTGCTGCCCCTGCTGCTCGCGCTCGGCCTGCGGCGCCGCTGGCCGGCGGTGGTCGCGGCGGTGACCGCGGTCGCGCTGGTCGCCGTGGTGGCGCCCCGGGCGCTGGGCTCGGCACAGCCGGCGGCCGCCGGGCCGACCCTGCGGGTGCTCACCGCGAACCTGCTGGCCGGCTCCGCGGACGCGGCGGCGCTGGTCGACCTGGTCCGCGCGCACCGGGTCGACGTGCTGGCCGTGCAGGAGTTCACCCCGGGCGCACAGGCCGAACTGGACCGCCTCGGCCTCGACCGGCTGCTGCCGCACCGGCAACTGAACCCGCAGGTGGGCACGCCCGGCTCCGGCCTCTACGCCCGCTGGCCGATCAGCGACGGCGGCGTACGGCAGCTGCGCGGCGGCTGGGGCTTCACCCAGGCGCACGGCACGGTGGCGGTGCCGGGCGGGCCCGCGGTGCGGGTCGAGTCGGCGCACCCGGCGGCGCCGTACGCGGTCGACCAGGTCGGCTACTGGCGGGACGACCTCGCGGCCCAGCCGCCGGCCACCCCGGACGGCCCGCTGGGCATCCTGGCCGGGGACTTCAACGCCACCCTCGACCACGCCCCGCTGCGCGCCCTGCTGGCCACCGGGTACGTCGACGCGGCCGACGCCGCCGGCGCGGGCCTGCGCGGCACCTGGGGCCCGTACGACGGCGACCCGATCCCCCCGGTGACCATCGACCACGTGCTGGTCGACCGCCGGATCGCCGTCCGCGCGGTGGAGGTGCACCCGCTTGCGCGCACCGACCACCGCCCCGTCCTGGCCACCCTCACCCTCCCCTGACCGGGCCGCTCCATGCTCGACGGACGGGTCAGACCCGGGTGCGGTCCAGGCCGTAGGTGAGTGCGTCGACCAGGGCGTGCCAGCTCGCCTCCACCACGTTCGGGTGCACGCCGACCGTCGTCCAGTCGCGGCCGGTGCCGTCGGCGGTCTCCAGCAGCACCCGGGTCACCGCGCCGGTGCCGGTGGTGCCCTCCAGGATCCGCACCTTGAAGTCCGCCAGCTCGAAGTCGCGCAGCTCCGGGTAGTGCCGGGCCAGGGCGACCCGCAGCGCCTCGTCCAGGGCGTTGACCGGGCCGTTCCCCTCGGCCGTGGCGATCACCCGCTCGCCGCGTACCCTGATCTTGACGGTCGCCTCGGAGACCACCGCCCCGTCTTCGCGGTGCTCCACCAGCACCCGGTACGACTCCAGCGCGAACGGCCGTACCGGGGCGGCGTCCGGCAGCTCGGAGCGGACCAGCAGCTCGAACGAGGCGTCCGCGGCCTCGAACGACCAGCCGCCGGCCTCCAGTTCCTTGACCCGCCTGGTCACCCGGGACAGCGCCTCCGGATGGCCGGCCAGATCCAGCCCGAGCTCGCGGCTCTTGAGCTCGACGCTGGCCCGGCCGGCCATCTCGGTCACCAGGATCCGCATGTCGTTGCCCACCACCTGTGGGTCCACGTGGTTGTAGAGCAGCGGATCCACCTTGATCGCGCTCGCGTGCAGCCCCGCCTTGTGGGCGAAGGCCGCGGCCCCGGCGTACGCCTGGTGGGTGTCGGGGGCGATGTTGGCGATCTCGGCGATGGCGTGGGAGACCCGCACCATCTGTTCCAGGCACCCCTCCGGTAGGACGGGCAGCCCGAGCTTGAGCTGGAGGTTGGCGACCACCGCGAAGATGTCGGCGTTGCCGGGGCGCTCGCCGTAGCCGTTCGCGGTGCCCTGGACGTGGCGCACCCCGGCCTCGACCGCGGCGACGGTGTTGGCCACCGCGCACGCGGTGTCGTTCTGGGCGTGCATGCCGAACAGTTCCGGGCCGACGCCGAGCCGGTCGGTCAGGTCGGCGATCGCCGTGGTGACCTGCGACGGGAGCATCCCGCCGTTGGTGTCGCAGAGCACCACCCGCTCGGCGCCGGCGGCCAGCGCGGTCTCCACCACGGCGGCGGTGTACGCCGGGTCGTGCCGGTAGCCGTCGAAGAAGTGCTCGCCGTCGACGAAGACCCGCCGGCCCTGGCCCACCAGGTGCGCGACGGTGTCGTGGACCATCGCGAGGTTCTCCGCGGCGGTGGTGCGCAGCGCGCGCTCGACGTGCCGCAGGTCGGCCTTGGCGACCAGGGCCACCGCCGGGGTCTGCGCGTCGAGCAGGCCGCGCACCTGCGGGTCGTCGGCGACCGCCACCCCGGCCCGCCGGGTGGCGCCGAACGCGACCAGCACCGCGTGCTTCAGGTCGAGTTCGCCGTACGCCCGGCGGAAGAACTCGGTGTCCTTGGGCACCGCGCCCGGCCAGCCGCCCTCGATGAAGCCGACGCCGAACTCGTCGAGCAGCCGGGCCACCGCGAGCTTGTCGACCACCGAGTAGCTGAGCCCCTCACGCTGCGCGCCGTCGCGCAGCGTGGTGTCGTACACCTGGAACGTCATGGGGAGTCCTTTCGGGGAGCAACAAAAAGACCCCCCGCGGGATGCGGGAGGTCTGCGCGCTCGGCGGAGGGGGGCCGGCGCGCTAGCTGCGAATAATCAGGACGGTGCTGGTCACGATCACTACTCTGCCACTCTCCGTTGGTTTTGGGAGGCAAAATCCACATGTCGGGACGGTGACGCAGAGTCGCGGCCCTGCGCAGTACCCGACTTCGGGACACAATCCGCCCCCGGTGATCGACTTCACAAATCACCCGGCCGCCATCAGGCGGAAACAACGCTGAGGAAGCATCTGGAACTGATCCAGTTACGGCCTCGTGCCGCTGTCAAGGAGGACCTGTGCTCACTGTCGGTGACCGCTTCCCCGAGTACGAACTCACCGCCTGCGTGTCGCTGGAGGCCGACAAGGCGTTCGAGACGATCAACCACAAGTCCCACGAGGGCAAGTGGCGGGTGGTCTTCTTCTGGCCCAAGGACTTCACCTTCATCTGCCCCACCGAGATCGCGGAGTTCGGCCGGCTCAACGGCGAGTTCGCCGACCGGGACGCCCAGGTCCTCGGTGTGTCGGTGGACAACGAGTACGTCCACTACGCCTGGCGCAAGGACCACCCGGACCTGCGCGAGCTGCCCTTCCCGATGCTCAGCGACATCAAGCGCGAGCTGACCAGCGCCTGCGGCGTGCTCGGCGAGGACGGCGTGGCGCAGCGGGCGACCCTCATCGTCGACCCGAACAACGAGATCCAGTTCGCCATGGTGACCGCCGGCTCGGTCGGCCGGAACGTCTCCGAGGTGCTGCGGGTGCTGGACGCGCTGCAGACCGACGAGCTCTGCCCGTGCAACTGGAACAAGGGGGGCGAGACGCTCGACGCCAACGCGCTCCTCGCCGGCGCCGGGGCCTGAGCATGGGCCTGGACGCGGTCAAGGCGGCTCTGCCCGAGTACGCCAAGGACATCAAGCTCAACCTCGGCTCCACCATCGGCACCTCGACGCTGAAGCCGGAGCAGGCGTGGGGCACCGCCCTGGCCTGCGCGGTCGCCGCGCGCAACCCGGTGGTGCTGCGGGAGATCGCCGCCGAGGCGGCCGACCACCTCAAGCCGGAGGCGATCGAGGCGGCCAAGGGCGCCGCCGCGATCATGGCGATGAACAACGTCTACTACCGGGCCAAGCACCTGATCGGCGACGAGCAGTACCAGTCGATCCCGGCCCGGCTGCGGATGCAGATCATCGCCCGGCCCGGCGTGGAGAAGGCCGACTTCGAGCTGTGGTGCCTCGCCGTCTCGGCGATCACCGGCTGCGGCGTCTGCCTGGAGTCGCACGAGAAGACGCTGCGCGCGGCGGGCTTCAGCCGTGAGCAGGTGCACGAGGGGCTGCGGATCGCCGCGGTCGTGCACGCCGCGGCGGTCACCCTGGACGCGCAGGCAGCGCTGGCCTGAGCGACCTCGCGAGGACCTGTCGGGCGATCCCGCGGGGTCGCCCGACAGGCCAGCGGGCCGGCCGGGTGCACCGGCCGGCCCTTTTCGTGGGGCACAGGTGTAGCGATCTCGACACCGGGTAGGACATGGGGCTGACAGGGCACCAACCCCCGATCAGTCGAGTAGAGGAGTGAAACGCCATGGAGCGGCTCGACCCTCGAACGACCCACGGGACGCCGGATCCGCTCGTGCAGGGTGGTCAGGGCGCCTTCCCGGGCGGCACGCCCGGCGGCACCTTCGACCCGTGGCGCTACCGCGACGACGCCGGGGTGACCGGCGCCGACCTGGTGGGCTACAAGGTCGAGGCGAGTGACGGCGGCATCGGCAAGGTGGACCGGGCCAGCCACGAGGTGAACTCCAGTTACCTCGTGGTCGACACCGGGCCATGGATCTTCGGCAAGAAGGTCATGATCCCTGCCGGCACCGTCAACCACGTCGACCACGACGAGCGGAAGGTCTACGTCGACCGGAGCAAGGACCAGATCAAGGCCGCGCCCGAGTACGACGAGACCGCCGACACCGACCCGGCCTACCGGGACAAGCTCGGTGGTTACTACGGCGACACGTACTCGGCCATCCCGCCGGGTACCGCCAGGTAACGGTTGATCCTGTTTGGACGGCCGGTGGGGCTCCGCCCCACCGGCCGTTACCGTGTCAGGGTGGACGCCATCGAGGTCAATCGCCGGATCCCCTTCTCCGCCATGTTCAACTTTCGGGACGTCGGCGGCTACGCCGGCCACGACGGCCGGACGGTGCGCCGAGCCCGGCTCTACCGCTCCGACTCGCTGCACCGCATCGACGAAACCGACCGGGAGGCGTTCGCCGCGCTCGGCATCCGGACCGTCATCGACCTGCGCCGGCCGTACGAGATCGAGCGCGACGGCCGGGGCCCCGACTTCCCCGGCCTCACCTGGCGGCACGTCGCGCCCGAGCACGACGAGTGGCACCTGTGGCCGTACCAGCCGGGCAGCGACCTGGCCCGCTACCTCGCCGACCGGTACGCCGACCTGGCCGAGACGGGCACCGCCGGGCTGGCCGAGGCGGTCGGGCTGATCGCCGAGGCGGGCAACGGCCCGGTGGTGGTGCACTGCGTGGCCGGCAAGGACCGCACCGGCACCGTCTGCGCGCTGACCCTCGCCGCGCTCGGCGTCGACGACGAGACCATCGGCGCCGACTACGCGCTCAGCACCGAGGCGGGTGAGCGGTTCCTCGCCTGGTTCGCCGGTACCGGCCAGCGGACGCCGTCGGGTCTGCCGCCGCTCGCCTGCCCGCCCGAGGCCATCACGCTCTTCCTGACCGAGCTGCGCGAGCGGCACGGCTCGGTGGAGGACTACCTGCGCCACGCCGGCGTCACCGACGCCCAGCTGGCCGCGCTCCGCGACCACCTGTTGGAGTGACGGCCGGGCCGCACCCGTGGGCCCGGCCGGGCCGCGGGCCGGGCCGCACCGCAGGCCGCACCGCATTGCGGGCCGCACAGCACCGCGGGCCGGCGCCCGTCGGCACCGCGGCGACCCGCGAGGGCCGCCGCGGCGACCGGGGTCAGATGACCCGGGTGACCCAGCCGTGCGGGTCGGCGACCTCGCCCCGCTGGAGGCCGACCAGCTGCCGGCGCAGGGCCATGGTGACCCGCCCCGGCTCGCCGCCACCGATCAGGAACTCGCCGTCCGGGAACCGCACCTCGCCGATCGGGGTGATCACGGCCGCGGTGCCGCAGGCGAACACCTCGCGCAGCCGGCCGCTGGCCGCGTCCGCCTGCCAATCGGCGAAGGTCACCGGCCGCTCCTCGACCCGGTGCCCGCCCTCGGCGGCCAGCGTGAGCACCGACTCCCGGGTGATGCCGGGCAGGATGGTGCCGGTCAGCGGCGGGGTGACCAGGGTGTCGTCGTCGTAGACGAAGAAGACGTTCATCCCGCCCAGTTCGTCGACGAACCGGCGCTCCACGGCGTCCAGGAAGACCACCTGGTCGCAGCCGTGCTCGATCGCCTCGGCCTGGGCGACCAGCGACGCGGCGTAGTTGCCGCCGCACTTCGCCGCGCCGGTGCCACCGGGCGCGGCGCGGGTGTAGTCGGGCGAGACCCAGACCTTCACCGGCTGGACGCCACCGGAGAAGTACGCCCCGACCGGCGAGGCGATCAGCACGTAGAGGTATTCGTTGGCCGGCCGGACACCGAGGAACACCTCGCTGGCGAACATGAACGGCCGCAGGTAGAGGCTGCCGTCCTCGCCCTCCGGGATCCACTCCCGGTCGATCTCGATGAGCCGGTGCAGCGAGTCGACGAACGCCTCCGGCGGCAGCGGCGGCATCGCCATCCGTTGGGCCGAGGCCACGAACCGGGCCGCGTTGGCCTCCGGGCGGAACATGGTGACCCCGCCGTCGGCGGTGCGGTAGGCCTTCAACCCCTCGAAGATCTCCTGCGCGTAGTGCAGCACGGCGCTGGCCGGATCCATCGGGATGGGCGCCCGCGCCTCGACCCGGGCGTCGTACCAGCCCTTGCCGTCGGCGTACCGGATGGTCACCATGTGATCGGTGAACACCCGGCCGAACCCCGGGTTGGCCAGCAGGGCAGCCCGGTCGGCGACGGATACCGGCGCGGGATTCGGACGGATCTCGAACTCGATCTTGTCACCACCGCTCATCGCGCTGACCTCCCTGCTGGGCAACGGCATGCGGGACCACACGCCGGGAAACTGTGCCAGAAACTTACCCCGAACGGTCGTTCAGCGGGTAGCGCCGCCCGGGCGTACCGGGACGGCCGAACCGGTCACGGCCCGCCGGGCAACGCCCGCCGGGCCAACGAAGACCCGCTCAGGCGACGGCGTAGGCCGCCAGCCGGTCGCCTACCTCGGCGGTGTGCAGCGGTACGCCCGGCGTCCGGGCGGCCAGCTCCTGACCGACCGCGGCGGTGACCCGGGCCGCGGCGTCGGCGTGGCCGAGCTGGTCGAGCAGGAGGGCGGCGGAGAGCACCGCCGCCACCGGGTCGGCCACGCCGCGCCCGGCGATGTCCGGCGCGGAGCCGTGCACCGGCTCGAACATCGACGGGTACGTCCCGTCGGGGTTGATGCTGCCGCTGGCGGCCAACCCGATGCCGCCGGTGACCGCGGCGGCGATGTCGGTGAGGATGTCGCCGAAGAGGTTGTCGGTGACCACCACGTCGTAGCGCTGCGGCTGGGTGACCAGGAACATCGCGGCGGCGTCGACGTGCTGGTACTCGGTGGTCACGTCCGGGTGCTCGGCGGCGACCGCCTCGAACGTGCGGGCCCACAGCGAACCGGCGTGGGTGAGCACGTTCGTCTTGTGCACCAGGGTGACCTTGCGCCGCTCCCGGCGCCCGGCGCGGGCGAAGGCGTCGCGGACGACCCGTTCCACCCCGTGCCGGGTGTTCAGGCTCTCCTCGGTGGCGATCTCGGCCGGGGTGCCGCGGTGCAGCGCGCCGCCGGCGCCGGCGTAGAGGCCCTCGGTGCCCTCGCGCACCACCACCAGGTCGACCTCGCCGGGCTTCACGCTGCCCAGCGGGCCGGCCGTGCCCGGCCAGAGCCGCGACGGGCGGAGGTTGACGTACTGGTCGAAGGCGAACCGGAGCTTGAGCAGCAGGCCACGCTCCAGCACGCCGGGCGGGACGGTCGGGTCGCCGACCGCGCCGAGCAGGATCGCGTCGTGCCCGGCCAGCTCGGTCAGCACCGACTCGGGAAGCACCTCGCCGGTGCGGTGGTAGCGGGCCGCGCCGAGGTCGTACTCGGTGGCGGCCACTCCGGGCAGCACGGCGTCGATGACCTTGCGGGCCTGCGCGACCACCTCGGGTCCGATCCCGTCACCGGCCACCACCGCGATGCGTGCCACGTCCTGTGCTCCCTCGATTCGCCGTCGCCCCGACGGTACGCCGCCATCCCGCCCCCCGGTACGGATCTTCCAACATTCGGGAATCGGTGATGCTCAGGAGGCTCCCAGGTGGGATTCATGCTGCGGTCAACTCCGCTGACTAGCGTGGCACCATGCGGATCGACGAGCAGCCCCGGACCCGCTGGGTGGACCAGTCGGCCTTCCACAGCCGCCGCCCGGACCTGCGACTCGGCCCACGCAGCCCGCGGTTCGACCGGCCCGGTGCGGTGACCGGCGACCGGATCGCCGTGCGACACACCGTCAGCACCTCCACCGCCGAATACGCGCTGCTGCTCAACGCCCCGGAGTGGCTCGGCCACCGCGGCGTCGGCGAGGCGCTGCGGGACGCGGTGGCCGAACTGCGCGCGATCGACCTCACCTACGGCCCCAACCGCCCGGAGAGCCTGGTCTCCCGGCTGCGCCGGGGCGAGATCAGCCCCGAGTCGTACCCGCCGCTGGCCGACCTGGTGGACCGGTGCGCCGCGATGCGGGCGGCCACCGACGGCTGGTTCGACGCCTGGGCGGTGCCCGGCGGCTTCGACCCCGGGGGCCTGCTCGGCGGCTGGGCGGTGGAGCGGGCGGCGGCCCGGTTGCGCGCCGCCGGCATCCACGACTACGCCGTGCTCACCGGCGCCGACCTGGTGGTACGCGGGCACGCCCCGCACGGCGGCCCGTGGCGGGTGGCGGTGCACCACCCCACCGACCGGCGCCGGGCACCGCTGGTGCTGGAGATGACGGCGGGCGCGGTCGGCACCTCCGGGGTGACCGGCCGGCAGGGACACGTGGTGGACCCGCACACCGGGGAGCCGGTCGACCAGATGGTGGCAGCCACCGTCGTCGGCCCCGACCTCGCGGTGGCCGACGCGTACGCCACCGCGCTCTACGCCGCCGGCCCCGCCGGGCTGGCCTGGTTCGGCAACGGTTCGGACTACCGGCCGCTCTTCGCCCACCGCCGCTGAGCGTGGCGCCGGATGTGCTGGCCCGCGATCGGCCCCCACGGCCGCGGCAACGACAGTGGAGGCCGGTCAGCGACGAGTGCGCGTGGCTCGCGCAATCGAGGGGTGCGGGCCGGTCGGGCCGGACGTCGACCTCGCCACCCGAAGACGGGCCGCCGCCGCGAGCTCGGCCAGTGACCGCACAGGTACGCTAGCGAATCGACGCAACTCGACGCAAGAGTCTCCACAGCGGACCGTCCCGACAGGAGGATGGCAGGCCGGCGGCCGACCCGCGGCGGGGCAGTTTCGACATGGTGAACGACTGATGGCACGCTGTCCGCCGTGAGTTTCGATCTGAGCGTGTGGGCCCTCGCGGACGGGGCGACACCCGAGGACGTCCGGGGCGCGGTGCAGCGGTGCCGGCAGGGACAGCACCAGGACCGGCACCCGGACCCCCGGGTCGTGGGCTTCTACCGGGCGATTACCGCCACCTACCCGGACCGGCACCCGGGGCCGGACACCCCGTGGGCGGTCACCCCGCTGCACGCGGCCCACGACCACGTCGAGCTGAACCTGCACCCGACCTGCGAGGACCAGGTGCTGCTCGACATCGAGCGGCTGGCCGGCGAGCACGGGCTGATGCTCTTCGACGCCCAGGACGGCACCGTCTACCCGCCCCCGGCGCGGCTGCCCTGAGCGCCCCGACCGGCACCACGGCCCGGTCGGCGTACGACAGCGGGGCCCGGCGGATCGCCGGGCCCCGCCTCGTCGTGCCCGCGACTACTCGTCGCGCAGGTCGGCGGCGCTGGCCGCGGCCGCGCCGATCGACTCCGCGGCCGAGGTGAGCAGGTCGGCGCCGAGCGCCTGGTCGACGGTGAGCGTCATCAGCGTCTCGCCGCCGGCCTCCCGGCGGGCCACCTGCATGGCCGCGATGTTGATGCCGGCCTCGCCGAGCAGCGTGCCGACGGTGCCGACCACGCCCGGACGGTCGACGTAGCGCAGGAAGAGCAGGATGCCCTCGGCGCCGATCTCCACGTCGAAGCCGTCGACCTCGGTCAGCTTGATGATGTCCCGGGTGCCGGCGGTGGTCACCGTGCCGGAGACGCTGACCGTACGGCCGTCCGGCAGCGCGCCGCGGACGGTGACCAGGTTCGGGTGGTCGGCCGTCTCGGCCTGGGTGACCAGGCTGACCTCGACCCCGCGCTCGGCGGCCAGGTGCGGCGCGTTGACGTAGGTGACCTGCTCCTCGACCACCGAGCTGAACAGCCCCTTGGTGGCGGCGAGCTTGAGCACCGAGACGTCGTGGTTGACGATCTCGCCACGCACCTCGACGGTGACGCTGGCGGCGACCCCGCCGGCGACGGCGGTGAAGGCCCGGCCGAGCTTCTCGGCCAGCGGCAGCAGCGGCCGGACGTCCTCGGCGACCACGCCGCCGGCCTGCACGTTCACCGCGTCCGGCACGAACTCGCCCTGCAGCGCCAGCTTGACGCTCTTGGCCACGGCCAGGCCGGCCTTGTCCTGCGCCTCGTGGGTGGAGGCGCCCAGGTGCGGGGTGGCCACCACGTTGTCGAAGGCGAACAGCGGCGAGGAGGTGCAGGGCTCCTTGGCGTAGACGTCGACGCCCGCGCCGGCGACCCGGCCCTCGGCGATCGCGTCGGCCAGCGCCTGCTCGTCGATCAGGCCGCCGCGGGCCGCGTTGACGATCCGTACGCCCGGCTTGACCAGGGCCAGCTCCTTCTCGCCGATGAGCCCGACGGTCTCCGGGGTCTTCGGCAGGTGGATCGAGATGAAGTCACTCTCCCGCAGCAGCTCCTCCAGGCCCACCAGACGGACGCCGAGCTGCGCCGCGCGGGCCGGCTGGATGTACGGGTCGTACGCGATCAGCCGGGTGCCGAAGGCGGCGATCCGCTGCGCGAAGAGCACGCCGATGCGGCCGAGGCCGACCACGCCCACGGTCTTGCCCTGGATCTCCACGCCGGTGTACTTGGACCGCTTCCACTCCCCCGCCTTCAGCGCCGCGCTGGCGCTGGCGGTGTTCCGGGCCACCGCGAGCAGCAGCGCGACGGCCTGCTCGGCGGCGGAGACGATGTTGGAGGTGGGCGCGTTGACGACCATGACACCCCGGGCCGTGGCGGCCGGCACCTCGACGTTGTCCAGCCCGACACCGGCGCGGGCGACGACCTTCAGCCGCGGCGCGGCGGCGATCGCCTCGGCGTCGATCTGGGTGGCGCTGCGCACGATGACGGCGTCGGCCTCGGAGAGCGCCGAGAGCAGGGCCGGGCGGTCGGTGCCGTCGACGTGGCGGACGTCGAAGTCGT
Organism: Micromonospora echinaurantiaca; assembly: GCF_900090235.1. NCBI lineage: Bacteria > Bacillati > Actinomycetota > Actinomycetes > Micromonosporales > Micromonosporaceae > Micromonospora > Micromonospora echinaurantiaca. The sequence continues at coordinate 4,981,557 of NZ_LT607750.1, forward strand.
GGGCGAGCACCTCGATGGCGGCGGGAGCGAGTTCTTCGGCGATCAGTACGACAGGAGTCATTGGTCCTCGTAGATGTCGTCAGAGCGGTCGGCCGGGCCGCCGGGCGCCGCACTGCGCCCCGCGCTGATCCGTGCCTTATGCCGTCAGGTGCCGGCTACGCACCTACCCGCGATCGTAGGGGGCGGGCCGGCCGGCATGTCGCGGACCGTGGGGTGAGTGCCCTCACAACCGCCGGTGACCGGCCGGTGAACGGCGACCGGCGCGCATACCCGGCTCGGCGTCCGGCGGCCCGGCAGCCCGGCGGGCGGGCTGAGGCGTTGGTCACCCGGTCCCAGCAGGTAGGCGACCGGCGCGGTGGTCCTGGCGGTCGCCGCCGGCCGGTCCCCTCGGCCGAACCGTGCGAACGGGCACCGACGCCCGACGGCCCCGGCCCGGCGCCGGGGAGAGCGCCGGGTCGGGGCCGTCGGTGCGGCGCCCGGTCGTACGCCGACGACCGGGCACCGCGGGCAAAGCGTCAGGCGGTCTCGGTGATCGGGCGGTCGACCCAGCTCATCATGCCGCGCAGCTTCCGGCCGGTCTCCTCGATCGGGTGCGCCGCGCCCTCGGCCCGCCACTTGGCGAAGTTCGGCCGGCCGGCGTCGTCCTCGGCGATCCACTCGCGGGCGAACTCGCCGGACTGGATCTCGGAGAGAATCTTGCGCATCTCCTCCTTGACCCGGGCGTCGACGACCCGCGGGCCGCGGGAGAGGTCGCCGTACTCGGCGGTGTCGGAGACGCTGTAGCGCATCCGGGCGATGCCGCCCTCGTACATCAGGTCGACGATGAGCTTCAGCTCGTGCAGGCACTCGAAGTAGGCGATCTCCGGGGCGTAGCCGGCCTCGGTGAGCACCTCGAAGCCGGTCTGCACCAGGGCGGCCGCGCCGCCGCAGAGCACCGCCTGCTCGCCGAAGAGGTCGGTCTCCGTCTCCTCGGTGAACGTGGTCCGGATCGCGCCGGCGCGGGTACCGCCGATGCCCTTGGCGTACGACAGGGCGAGCGCGAAGGCCGAACCGGAGGCGTCCTGCTCGACGGCGACCAGGCAGGGCACGCCCTTGCCGTCGACGTACTGCCGGCGGACCAGGTGACCCGGGCCCTTCGGGGCCACCATCGCCACGTCCACCTCGGCCGGCGGCTTGATCAGGTCGTACCGGATGTTGAAGCCGTGCCCGAAGAAGAGCGCCTTGCCCGGGGCGAGGTGCGGCGCGATCGACTCCGCGTACAGGGTGCGCTGCACGGTGTCCGGCGCGAGCAGCATGATCACGTCGGCCTCCGCCGCCGCCTCGGCCGGGGTGACCACCCGCAGCCCCTGTTCCTCGGCCTTGACCCGGCTCTTCGAGCCGGTCGGCAGGCCGATCACCACGTCGACCCCGGAGTCGCGCAGCGACAGCGCGTGGGCGTGGCCCTGGCTGCCGTAGCCGATCACCGCGACCTTCTTGCCCTGGATCAGGCCGAGGTCGGCGTCGTCGTCGTAGTACACCTCAACGCTCATGACTTCCCTTTCGCGTACGGCGGCCCGGGCGGCCCGTCGTGGATCGTTGCGTGTTGTGGGCGGGCGGCGGGCCGCCTCAGGCGGCCCGCAGCGCCGGCCCGGCGGTGATCGACCGCGAGCCGCGCCCGATCGCCACCAAGCCGGACTGGACCATTTCCTTGATGCCGAAGGGTTCGAGGTCGCGCAGCAGCGCGTCGAGCTTGTCCGGGGTGCCGGTGGCCTCGATGGTCAGCGTGTCCGGCGCCACGTCGACCACCCGGGCCCGGAACAGGTTCACCGTCTCCAGCACCTGGGCCCGGGCGGTGCGGTCGGCCCGCACCTTGACCAGCAGCAGTTCCCGGGCCACCGAGACCTGCGGGTCCAGCTCGACGATCTTGAGCACGTTCACCAGCTTGTTGAGCTGCTTGGTGACCTGCTCCAGCGGCGAGGACTCGGCGTTGACCACGATGGTGATCCGGGAGACGTCCGGATTCTCCGTCTCGCCGACGGCGAGACTGTCGATGTTGAAACCGCGCCGGGAGAAGAGTCCGGAGACCCGGGCCAGGACACCCGGCTTGTTCTCCACCAGCACCGAAAGCGTGTGCATCGTCATGCCACGACCTCGCTTCGCTCGGTCGCGCCCTGACGACCACGTCGACTGATCTTGATGATTCGTTCGCTTCGCGCACTCATGTCAGACATCGTCCTCATCGAAGACCGGGCGGACGCCGCGGGCGAACATGATCTCGTCGTTGCTGGTGCCGGCGGCGACCATCGGCCACACCATCGCGTCCTTGCCGACCACGAAGTCGATCACCACCGGGGCATCGTTGATCTCCATGGCGGCAGCGATGGTCCCGTCGACGTCCTCGGCCGTCTCGCAGCGCAGCCCGACGCAGCCGAGCGCCTCGGCGAGCTTCACGAAGTCGGGGATGCGGTGCTTGTGGGTACCGAGGTCGGTGTTGGAGTAGCGCTCCCCGTAGAACAGGGTCTGCCACTGCCGCACCATGCCGAGGTTGCCGTTGTTGATCAGGGCGATCTTGACCGGGATGCCCTCCAGGGCACAGGTGGCCAACTCCTGGTTGGTCATCTGGAAGCAGCCGTCGCCGTCCACCGCCCAGACCACCGAGTCGGGCCGGCCGACCTTGGCGCCCATCGCCGCCGGCACCGCGTAGCCCATCGTGCCGAGGCCGCCGGAGTTCAACCAGGTGTGCGGCTTCTCGTACGAGATGAACTGCGAGGCCCACATCTGGTGCTGGCCGACGCCGGCGACGTAGATGGCGTCCGGACCGGCGATCTCGCCCAGCCGCTTGATCACGTACTGCGGGGAGAGCGTGCCGTCGGCCGGCTCCTCGTAGCCCAGCGGGTAGCGCTTGCGCAGGTCGTCGAGCTGGGCCCACCAGTCGGCCAGGTCGGCACGCCGGCCGGCCTCCTGCTCCGCCGTCACCGCGCTGATCAGCTCGTCGATCACGTGCCGGGCGTCGCCGACGATCGGGACGTCGGCGTGCCGGTTCTTGCCGATCTCGGCCGGGTCGATGTCGGCGTGCACCACCGTCGCGTCCGGGGCGAACGAGTCCAGCTTGCCGGTGACCCGGTCGTCGAAGCGCGCGCCGAGGGCCACGATCAGGTCGGCCTTCTGCAACCCGTAGACCGCGGCGACCGTGCCGTGCATGCCCGGCATGCCGAGGTGCTGCGGGTGCGAGTCGGGGAATGCACCGAGCGCCATCAGGGTGGTGACCACCGGGATGCCGGTCAGCTCGGCCAGCCGGCGCAGCCCCTCGGTGGCGCCGGCCTTGAGCACGCCGCCGCCGACGTAGAGCACCGGCCGCCGGGCGGCGGTCATCAGCCGGGCCGCCTCCCGGATCTGCTTGCCGTGCGGGTGCAGGGTCGGCCGGTAGCCCGGCAGGTCCAGCGTCGGCGGCCAGGCGAACGTGGTGGCAGCCTGGAGGACGTCCTTCGGGATGTCGACCAGCACCGGGCCGGGCCGGCCGGTGGCGGCCAGGTGGAACGCCTCGGCCAGCACCCGCGGGATCTCGTCGGCGCTCTGCACCAGGAAGTTGTGCTTGGTGATCGGCAGGGTGATGCCCTGGATGTCCGCCTCCTGGAAGGCGTCGGTGCCGATCGACGGCCGGGCCACCTGGCCGGTGATCGCGACCACCGGCACCGAGTCCATGTACGCGTCGGCGATCGGGGTGACCAGGTTGGTCGCGCCGGGGCCGGAGGTGGCGATGCAGACGCCGACCTTGCCGGTGGCCTGCGCGTAACCGGTCGCCGCGTGCCCGGCGCCCTGCTCGTGCCGGACCAGGATGTGCCGGACGGTGGAGTCGTAGAGCGGGTCGTAGGCGGGCAGGATCGCGCCGCCCGGGATGCCGAAGACGACGTCCACGCCGAGCGCCTCGAGCGAGCGCACCAGCGAACCGGCGCCGGAAACCTGGGCCGGGGCGGGTGGGCGTACCCCCGGAACGGCCGGGGTGGCCGCGGCGCGGACGGCCGCGGCGTGGTCGGCGTCGCTCGCCGGCTCGGCGGCCGTGCGCGCCCGCCGGGCGGAGTGGGCGAGTGTTTCTGGCGTGGGTCTGGTCATGGCGGTTCAGGCCTTCGGCTGGAGTGGGTGAGGCTCTTCAGGCATTGGAACGCGGGCGGGGCCCGCTCCGACGGGTTTCGATGGCAACAAAAAAGCCCTCGTGCAGGATGCACGGGGCCAGCGCACTCTCAGCGGAGGAGAGTGCGCTCAGGTAAGTACTCGCAGCGACCGGGACATGGGGTCAAGCCTGACGCATCTCACGCGATGAGTCAACTGATCCCACATGTTGGTTAACGGACTTCGGCGCGTCGCCGCCCGACACGCCTGCGGCACCCGGCCCGACCTGCCCGGACGCGGCCTCGGCCGGGCGCGGGGCGGGCGGCCGGACCGGCCCGACCACCGGCGGGGTCGGGAACGGGGCGGACGGCCGGGCCGGGCGGGCGCCCGGCGAGGTGGCCGCCTCCAGCATCGCCTCCAGGTGCTCGGCCGGTACGCCCCAGCCGCAGAGCGCGCCCTGGCCGAACCGGCAGCCGGCGGCGACCACCGCGGCCAGCTCGGCCGGGGTGGTCACCCCCTCGGCGATCACCTCCAGACCGAACTGGTGGCCGAGCCGCATCACGATGTCGACCATCGGCGCGAACGCGGGACCGTCCCGCCCCACCGGCCGGACCGGCTCGTGCTCGGCGACCAGGCTGTGGTCGATCTTGAGGATGTCGATCGGCAGGCGGCGCAGCTGCCCGAGCGACGAGTAGCCGGCTCCGAAGTCGTCCAGCGCGATCCGCACCCCGGTCAGCCGCAGCGCGGTCAGCCGGCGGATCAGCTCGTCGAGGTCGGTGGCCACGGCGTGCTCGGTGACCTCCAGCACCAGCCGCTGCGGCGGGACGTGGTGGGCGCGCAACGCCTCGGCCACCTGCACCACGTACTCCGGGGCGTGCAGTTCACGTGGCGAGACGTTCACCGACACCCAGACGTCGTGCCCGTCGGCCAGCCAGCGGGAGAGCTGGTGGCACGCCTGGTGCAGCACCCAGGCGCCGAGCTTGGCGATCATCCCGCACTCCTCGGCCAGCGGGATGAACTCGTCCGGGCGGACGTTGCCCAGCTGCGGGTGGTGCCAGCGCAGCAGCGCCTCCGCGCCGACCGGGCGTACCGAGGGCAGCGAGGCGACCGGCTGGAACACCAGCCGCAGCTCGTCGCGCTCGATCGCGCCGCGCAGCTCGTGCTCCAGCGTGGTACGCCGGCGCAGCAGCTGGTCGTAGGCCGCGTCGTAGCGCTCGATCCGGTTCTTGCCACGCTGCTTGGCGTGCCGCAGCGCCAGGTCGGCGTGGCGCTGGAGCAGCTCCACGTCGGGCTCCCCGGCCCAGCCGGCCAGCCCGATGCTCACCGAGAGGAAGACCGGCCCCTCGGACTGGTCGTAGGCGCGGCCGAGCACACCGAGCAGCCGCTCGGCGACCCGGTCCGCCTCGGCCGGGCGGCCGTGCAGCAGCACCGCGAACTCGTCCCCGCCGAGCCGGGCGGCCACGTCGCCGGGGCGCAGGTTGCCGCGCAGCCGCCGGCCCACCTCGGCCAGCACCGCGTCGCCCACGTCGTGGCCGCGCATGTCGTTGACGTTCTTGAAGCCGTCCAGGTCGAGGCCGAGCAGCACGCACGGGGTGCCGGCCGCGGCGCAGCGGTGCAGCGCGCGGAGCAGCCCGCGCCGGTTGGCCAGCCCGGTGAGCGCGTCGGTGTGCGCCAGCTCGCGGAAGTGCGCCTCCCGCTCGGCCAGCCGGCCGGCGTAGCCGCGCACGTCGTGCAGGGTCAGGAACTGCCGGGTCACCAGGGCGAAGCCCTCCACGCTGCCGGCCGCGACGGCCAGCGCGCCGAACCGGCCGTCCTGGGACAGGTGGTAGACCGCGGAGGCGGCCATCGCGACGATCGGGAGCAGGGCGTACTCGCCGTCGCGGCCGATCAGGTCGAGGTCGGCCCGGTCCGGCGGGTCGACCCGGCGCAGCGCCAGCGCCCCGGTGAGCGCCCCGGCGGCGAGCAACGCCGCCGAGCTCACCGCCACCGTCGGCCCGGCCTGGCAGAGACCGGTCGCCATGCCCATCCCGCCGCAGGTCAGCGCGATGGCACCGGCGCCGGCGGCGGCGAGTCGGGCGCGCGACTGCGGCGCGCGGAAGACCACGATGAGGGCCACCCCGGCGGTGAGCGCCGCGGCCACCGTGGCGATCAGGATCGCCGGGCAGGCCATCGGGGTGGCGTCGCCGAGCAGCCGGGTCGGCTCGGTGAAGAGCACCCAGCCGACGAACCAGAGCGCGCCGGCCATGATCAGCCCGTCGAGGACCAGCCGGGCAGCCGCCGCGCGGGTCGGGGCGACGCCGGGCAGTCGGAGCAGCCCGGCGCAGAAGAGCAGCCCGCCGGCCGCGGTGCCGACCGAGACCAGCGTGGCCCAGTCGGTGCGGGAGCCCTGCTCGTGCTCCCAGTGCGCGGCCGCGTCGGACACCTCGGCGAGGCCGACCAGCACGGTCGCCACCGCCACCGCCCCGGCGGCGGCGAAGAGCAGGTGGGCCGGGCGCCGGGGGGCCGCGCGCCGCCGGGCGGTGGCGGCCAGCAGCACCGCGGCCGAGGCGGTCGCGAGCCCGCTCAGCACCGCTACCGCGACCATGCCCGGGGGGAGATGCACGTCTCAACTCTGCCGGATGAGCGCTCCCCGTGGGGGATCGGGTGCGCAACTGTTGGGACACGGCCCGCGCACCCGCCGGCCGGTGCGGTGGCGGTGCCAGACTGGTAGTCATGCCTGAGCTGCGGTCGAAGACCTCCACGCACGGTCGGACGATGGCCGGCGCCCGGGCCCTCTGGCGGGCCACCGGGATGACCGACGACGACTTCGGCAAGCCGATTGTCGCCATCGCCAACAGTTTCACCCAGTTCGTACCCGGTCACGTGCACCTCAAGGACATGGGCGGCCTGGTCGCCGAGGCGGTGGCCGAGGCCGGCGGGGTGGGCCGCGAGTTCAACACCATCGCGGTCGACGACGGCATCGCCATGGGCCACGGCGGGATGCTCTATTCGCTGCCCAGCCGGGAGTTGATCGCCGACGCGGTGGAGTACATGGTCAACGCTCACTGCGCGGACGCCCTGGTCTGCATCTCGAACTGCGACAAGATCACCCCGGGCATGCTGCTGGCCGCGCTGCGGCTGAACATCCCGACCGTCTTCGTCTCCGGCGGGCCGATGGAGGCCGGCAAGACGACGGCGATCGAGGGGGTCGTGCACAGCAAGATCGACCTGATCGACGCGATGATCGCCTCGTCCAACGAGGCGGTCACCGACGGCCAGCTCGGCGAGATCGAGCGGTCGGCCTGCCCCACCTGCGGCTCCTGCTCGGGCATGTTCACCGCCAACTCGATGAACTGCCTCACCGAGGCGATCGGGCTGGCGCTGCCGGGCAACGGCTCGACGCTGGCCACCCACGCCGCGCGCCGCTCCCTCTTCGTCGAGGCCGGGCGCACCGTCGTGGAGATCGCCAAGCGGTGGTACGACGGCGACGACGCCTCCGTGCTCCCCCGCACGATCGCCAACCGGGCCGCGTTCGAGAACGCGGTCGCCCTGGACGTGGCGATGGGCGGCTCGACCAACACGATCCTGCACCTGCTCGCCGCCGCCCGCGAGGCCGAGCTGGACTTCCACGTCGCCGACATCGACGAGATCTCCCGCCGGGTGCCCTGCCTGGCCAAGGTCGCCCCGAACTCGCCGCAGTACCACATGGAGGACGTGCACCGGGCCGGCGGCATCCCGGCCATCCTCGGCGAGCTGGACCGGGCCGGCCTGCTGCGCCGGGACGTGCACGCGGTGCACTCCCCCTCGCTGTCGCGCTGGCTGGCCGACTGGGACGTCCGGGGCGGCTCGGCGACGCCGGAGGCGGTCGAGCTGTTCCACGCCGCCCCGGGCGGGGTGCGCACCACCGAGCCGTTCTCCACCACCAACCGCTGGTCGTCGCTGGACACCGACGCGGCCGGTGGCTGCGTGCGGGACCGCGAGCACGCGTACTCGGCCGACGGCGGCCTGGCCATCCTGCACGGCAACCTGGCGCCGGACGGCTGCGTGGTGAAGACCGCCGGGGTGCCCGAGGAGTGCCTGACCTTCCGCGGCCCGGCCAAGGTCTACGAGTCCCAGGACGCCGCCGTCGAGGCCATCCTCAACAAGCAGGTCGTCGCCGGTGACGTGGTGGTGATCCGCTACGAGGGGCCGAAGGGCGGCCCCGGCATGCAGGAGATGCTCTACCCCACCTCGTTCCTCAAGGGCCGGGGCCTGGGCCGGGCCTGCGCGCTGCTCACCGACGGCCGGTTCTCCGGCGGCACCTCCGGGCTCTCCATCGGGCACGTCTCGCCCGAGGCCGCCTCCGGCGGGCTGATCGCGCTGGTCCGGGAGGGCGACGAGATCGTGATCGACATCCCGGGCCGCTCGATCGAGCTGAACGTGCCCGAGGACGTCCTCCAGGCCCGCCGCGTCGCCGAGGAGAAGCGGGACCGCCCGTACACCCCGGCCGACCGGCAGCGGCCGGTGTCGGCGGCGCTGCGCGCGTACGCGTCGATGGCCACCTCGGCCAGCGACGGCGCCTACCGCCGCGTCCCGGAGTAGCGCGCCCCCACGCCACCCTCCGGCGCCGGTATGGTCCGGCGTCGGGGGTGGGCGATCATGAGCTACGCGGGACTGGTCCGGCCGGTCGTCGACCGGGTGTACGTGGGCGCCCGGCAGGCGGCCCGGAGCCGGATCACCGCCTACTACGCCGAGCGCGGGCTCCGGCCCGGGTTCGAGGTGAGTTTCAACTTCGGGCTGCTGGCCCGGCCGATGCCGGCCCGGGCGCTCGACGACGTGCTGGTCTACGTCGGCGCGGACATGAGCGCCGAGCTGGCGCAGGGCGTGGCCGAGGTGGACGCCGACGGCGCCTGGCGGCTCACCGGGCTCGGCCGCGAGCTGGCGGCGGCCGTGCAGCGGATGACCGGCGAGGCGGCCGAGGAACGCTGGGCGGCCGCGCCCGCGTACCTGCCCGGCCTGGCCGCGGTGCCCCGGCTCGCCGACCTGGTCGGCCGGCTGCTGGCGCACGGGCTGACCACCGGCGGGACCGGGTTTCGGGCGATGGCCCCGGTGTACGAGCCGCCGGACGCCTCCCCGGCACTGCGGCTGACCTCGCGGCTGGGTGCGCTGCGGCACCACCGCGGCGACGCCCACCGGGCGGCGTGGCGGGCGGCCGGGCTGACCGTTGCGGAGATCACGGCGCTGCCGGACGGGTCCGCCCGCCGGGCGATCGAGGCCGAGACGGACCGCCTCGACGAGCCGGTCTACGCGGCGCTCACCGCCGAGGAACGCCTGGAGCTGCTGGCCGGGCTCGGCGCCCTGCCCGGCTGACCCAGCGGCGTCGGACCGGCACGAGATCCTGGTGAGGACGGCCCTTGACGGGGGCCCTGTCCTACCAGGACCTGGAAGCCGACCCGCCGACCGTCAGGCGGGGTCGACGACGCGGTCGACGACCAGTTGGGCCGCGCCCATGATGCCGACGTCGGGGCCGGTGACGACCCGCTCGATGAGCAGCGCCTGGGTGGCCAGCGGCAGGCACCGCTCATAGAGGGTGGCCCGCATGCTGGCCAGCAGTGGCTCGCACTCGGCGAGCCGGCCGCCGATGGCGACGACCTGCGGGTTGAAGAAGTTGACCACGACCGCGAGGATCTCGCCGATCGACCGGCCTGCTCGGCGGGCCAGCGCGGTGGCGTGCCGGTCGCCGTCGTCGATCAGCCGCATCACGCCGGTCAGGTCCTCGACCGGTACGCCCTGCTCGCACAACGCCGCGACCAGGGCCGCGCCGCTGGCCACCGCCTCCAGACAGCCGGTGTTGCCGCAACTGCACAGCGGCCCGGGGTCGGCCACCACCCGGCAGTGGCTGATGTCGCCGGCGGAGCCCTGGGCCCCCCGGTGCAGCCGGCCGCCGGAGATGACGCCGGCGCCGATCCCGGTGCCGGCCTTGACGTAGACCGCGTGGTCGAGGTCGCCGTGCACCGCCCGGTGTTCGCCGAGCGCCATCAGGTTGGCGTCGTTGTCCACCACCACCGGCACGTCCGTCCGGCGGGCGCAGAACTCGCGGACGTCGAAGCCGTTCCAGCCGGGCATCCGAGAGGGGCTGACGATCCGGCCGGTGTCGTACTGGACCGGGCCGGGGATGCCGATGCCGATGCCGCGCAGCCCGCTGCCGGCGGTACCGCCGCGCTGACCGGGCACCGTGGCGGCGGGCGCCAGCGCGGCGACCTCGTCGAGCAGCGCGCCGAGCACGGCCTCCGGCCCGTCCTCGATGCGTACCGGCCGGGTGCGGGCCTCGACGACCCGCCCGGTGAGGTCGAGGGTGCCGAGCCGGGCATGGTGCGCGCCCAAATCGATCGCCCCGATCAGCGCGCCGCCGGTGGGCACCGCGAGCTGCCGGGGCCGACGGCCGCCGCGGGACTTCCCGGCGCCCGTCTCCTGGAGCAACCCTTCGCTGATCAGTGCCTCGACCCGCTGCGAGACGGTGGACGGCGAGAGCCCGGAGAGCCGGGCGAGATCCGCACGACTGACCGCCGCTCCGCTGGCCACCAACCGGAGCAGCTCCCGTGGACCGCCGCGTAGGCCGTCACGCGGGGCGTCGTCAATCGTCACGCGAGGTTCATAGCATCCGAACTTTCTTCCGGCAAGCTGTTGACTTAGTTTGTGCTCTCGCATTAGATGGCCCCGTTGATTCGAGAAGTGCATAACTTTGTTCGGACGTCGTAGAAAGTGAGGCGAGCTGTGGCACCGACGGCGGCACCCGACCTCGCGGGCCGGAGCGAGCCCACCCGCCCGGGCCGGCCGATGGTGGCCGTCCGCGGCCTGCAGAAGTGGTTCGGCCCGCTGCACGTGCTCAAGGACGTCGACCTGACCGTGGCCGCCGGCGAGGTGGTGGTCGTGATCGGCCCGTCCGGTTCCGGCAAGTCGACGCTCTGCCGTTGCCTCAACCGCCTCGAGGTCGCCGGCGAGGGCAGCATCGAGATCGACGGCGAACCGCTGCCGGCCGAAGGACGCAAGCTCGCCCGGCTGCGCGCCGACGTCGGCATGGTCTTCCAGGCGTTCAACCTCTTCGGCCACCGGACCGTGCTGGACAACGTCACGCTCGGCCCGGTACGCGTCCGCCGGATGCCGAAGGCCGAGGCGCGCGAGCAGGCGCTGGCCCTGCTCGACCGGGTCGGCATCGCCGACAAGGCCGACCACTACCCGGCGCAGCTCTCCGGCGGCCAGCAACAGCGGGCGGCGATCGCCCGGGCGCTGGCCATGCGGCCGAAGGTGCTGCTCTTCGACGAGCCGACCTCGGCCCTGGACCCGGAAATGGTCAACGAGGTCCTGGACGTGATGGTCTCCCTCGCCGCGGAGGGGATGACCATGATCGTGGTGACCCACGAGATGGGCTTCGCCCGCCGCGCCGCGGACCGGGTCGTCTTCATGGACGACGGCCGGATCGTCGAGTCCGGCACCCCCGACGAGTTCTTCGCCGCCCCCAGCACCGAGCGGGCGCGCGACTTCCTCTCCAAGATCCTCCAGCACTGACCCCCGAGGAGGGTGGCATGTCATTTCTCCACACGAGCTTCACGCGACGCCGCGCGCTGACCGTGGCCGCGACGGCGGTGACCGTCGCGCTCGCCGCCGCCGGCTGCGGCGACGGCGGCTCGGCCCCGACCCTGCCCGGCAAGTCCGGCGGCGAGAAGGTGGCCCAGTCGGTGTTCGACGCCGCCCCGGTGGCGTCCGACGCCGAGATCCCGGCCGGCTCCACCATGGACATGATCCGCAAGCGTGGCTACCTGAACGTCGGCGGCTCGCTGGACGCCCCGCTGCTGTCCCAGCAGAACCCGGTCACCGGTGAGATCGAGGGCTTCGACGCCGACATGGCCAAGCTGCTGGCCAAGTACATCATCGGCAAGCCCGAGGTGAAGACGGTGACCATCGGCACCCAGACCCGGGAGGCGATGCTCCAGGCCAAGTCGGTCGATGCGGTCTTCCAGACCTACACGATCACCCCGCAGCGGGCCACCCAGGTCGCCTTCGCCGGGCCGTACCTGACCTCCGGCCTGGCCGTGGCGGTCCGCAAGGACGAGACCGGCATCAAGGGCGTCCAGGACCTGGCCGGCAAGACCGTCATCGTCGGCGCGAACACCCCGGCGGTCACCGCGCTGCCCACCGCCGCCCCCGGTTCGAAGCAGGTCGCGTTCGCCACCGACCCGCAGGCCGTGCAGGCGCTGCTGCAGAAGCGCGGCGACGCCTACGTGCAGGACTTCACCCTGCTCGCCTCGGGCGCCAAGGCGAACCCGGGGATGAAGGTGGTCGGCGAGCCGTTCACCACCGAGGCGTACGGCATCGGCCTGAACCGCGAGGACGCCCAGTTCAAGGAGTTCGTCAACAACTGGCTCAAGAAGATCCAGGCGGACGGCACCTGGGCCAAGGTCTGGGAGAGCACCCTCGGCTCGGTGGTGGAGGGTGGCACCCCGACCCCGCCGGCGATCGGCTCGGTCGAAGGTTCCTGAGGACCCCCACCCGCCATGGACGCCCTCACCGCCCACCTCGACGAACTCGGCCACGGGTTGGTCACGACGGTCCAGCTGACCGTCGTGACCACCCTCGGCGCGCTGTTGCTCGGCGTCGTCGTGGCCACCCTGCGGGTCTGCCCGGTGCCGCTGCTGCGCACCGTCGGCATGGTCTACGTCGAGGTGCTGCAGAACCTGCCGCTGCTGGCCCTGCTGGTGCTCTTCGTCTTCGCGCTGCCCACGATCGGCATCACGTTCCCGCTGTTCACCTCGGCGGCCATCGTGCTCGCCGCCTACGAGGGGGCGTACCTGGCCGAGGCGATCCGCGCCGGGATCAACACGGTGGGGGTGGGGCAGGCGGAGGCGGCCCGCGCCATCGGACTCACCTTCAGCCAGTCCCTGCGGTACGTCATCCTGCCGCAGGGACTGCGCGCGGTGATCCAGCCGATGGGCAACATCTGCATCGCGCTGCTGATGAACACCTCGCTGGCCGCCGCGGTCGGGGTGGTCGAGCTGACCCAGGCCGCCAACAACGTCAACCTCGTCGAGGCCCAGCCGATCGCCGTCTTCACCGGCGCCGGCCTGGCCTACATGCTGCTGGCGCTGCTGATCGGTCGGCTCACCGGCACGCTGGAACGAAGGTTGGCGATCGTCCGATGAGCTCGAACCAGCAGATCCTCTTCGACGTGCCGGGCCCGCGAGCCCAGCGCCGGATCCGGATCGCCACCGTGCTGGGCGCGCTCGCCGTCCTCGGCGGGCTCGCCTGGGCGGTGCACCGGTTCGCCAGCTACGGCGAACTCGCCGCCGACCGGTGGCAGCCCTTCACCACCTGGCCGATCTGGCGCTACCTGCTCGACGCGCTCTGGAACACCCTGCTCGCCGCCGCGGCGACCGCCGTGCTCAGCTCCGTGCTCGGGCTGCTGCTCGCGCTCGGCCGGCTGTCGGCGCACCGGCCGGTACGGTGGCTGGCCGGCGCGTACGTGGAGGTCTTCCGGACCGTACCGGCGCTGCTGCTGATCTACGTGACGCTCTTCGCACTCCCCCGGTACGGCCTGAACTTCCCGCTGTTCTGGAAGCTCGTGGTGCCGCTGGTGATCTCCAACTCGGCGGCCTTCGCCGAGATCTTCCGGGCCGGCATCAAGGCGCTGGACCGGGGCCAGACCGAGGCCGGCCTGGCCATCGGGTTGCGCCGGGGGCAGGTGATGCGGTTGGTCGTCCTGCCGCAGGCCCTGCTCCAGCTCACCCCGTCCCTGGTCAGCCAGCTGGTCGGGCTGCTCAAGGACACCTCGCTCGGCTTCGTGGTCAGCTACACCGAGCTGCTCTACAGCGGTCAGGTGCTCGCCTCGTACACCAACCTGCTGATCCAGACGTTCCTGGTGGTGGCGCTGATCTACCTGGTGGTCAACGCCTCGCTGTCGAAGTTCGCCCGCGTCCTGCAGGCCTGCAACGGGCGGTTCACCGCCCGCGGCCGGTCGGCCGGACCGGATGCGACCGTGCTCACCCGAGGGGGTAACCGGTGACCGACCGCCCGTACGCCGAACTGGCCCGGGTGACCCGCAACGGCTTCGTGGAGAGCCGGCACCACGGCAGCGTCGTGGTGCTCGACCCGACCGGCGCCGTCGCGCTGCGGGCCGGCGTACCCGACGAGCCGGTGCTGCCCCGCTCCACCCTCAAGCCGGTGCAGGCGCTGGCCTGCCTGACCGCCACGGCGGCCGCCGACTCCCCGCTGGCCGGCGTGCTGACCGGGCCCGCGCTGGCCATCGCCGCCGGCAGCCACACCGGCGACGACCGGCACGTGACCGTGGTACGCGACCTGCTGACCGCCGCCGGGCTGACCGAGGACGCGCTCGGTTGCCCGGTCGACTGGCCCGAGGACGAGGCCACCCGGGAGCGGCTGATCCGCACCGGCGAGCGGCGCAGCCGGATCCGGATGAACTGCTCGGGCAAGCACGCCGCCATGCTGGTCGCCGCCGTCGCCCGGGGCTGGTCGACGCCGGACTACCTCGACCCGGCACACCCGGTGCAGCGGGAGATCGCCGCCGCCGTGGCGCGGCTGGCCGGCACCCCGGTCAGCACCGTGGCGGTGGACGGCTGCGGCGCGCCGCTGTTCGGCCTGCCACTGACCGGGCTGGCCCGCACCTTCCAGGCGCTCGCCCAGGCTGCGCCGGGCAGCGTCGAGGAACGGGTGGCCGAGGCGATGCGCCGCCATCCGGAACACGTCGGAGGGTGGCACGGCCACCCGAACACCGACCTCATGCGGGCGCTGCCCGGGGTGCTCGCCAAGGGCGGCGCCGAGGGCGTGCTGGGGGTGGCGACCCCCGACGGCTACGCGGTCGCCGTGAAGGCGATCGACGGCAGCCCCCGCGCCACCACCGTGATCGCGCTCGCCGCGCTGGCCGAGGCCGGCGCGGCGGTCGACGGCGCCCCGGAGCTGCGCCGGGTGCCGGTACTCGGCGGGGGCGAACCGGTGGGCGCCGTCACCGCCGCCATCGACTGGACCGCGGGACCGGCCCGCACGGAAGAGGAAGACTGATGACGACATTCGAGATCTGCATCGACAGCGTCGAGGGAGCGATCGCCGCCGAGGCGGCCGGCGCCGACCGGGTGGAGCTCTGCTCCGCACTGTTCGACGGCGGGCTGACCCCCAGCATCGGCACCATCGAGACCGCGCTGCGCAGCGTGGACCGGATCCGGGTGCACGTCATCGTCCGCCCCCGGGCCGGTGACTTCATCTACTCGCCGGCCGAGGTCGACGCGATGGTGCGCGACGTGCAGGCCGCCGTGGCGGCCGGCGCGCACGGCGTGGTGATCGGGGCGCTGACCCCGGAGGGAGACGTCGACGTCCCCACCACCCGCAAGCTGATCGAGGCGGCCGGCGACGTCAGCATCACCTTCCACCGGGCGTTCGACATGGTCCGGGATCCGTTCCAGGCGCTGGAGCAGCTCGTCGAGCTGGGCGTGCACCGGGTGCTGACCTCGGGTCAGGAGGTGAGCGTGCTGGAGGGGGCCCCGCTCATCGCCGAGCTGGTCCGCCGGGCCGGCGACCGCATCGTCGTCATGCCGGGTGGCGGCATCACCCCGCGCAACATCGCCCGGATCATCGAGGCCACCGGCGCCCGGGAGTACCACTTCGCGGCGCTGGTCAGCTCGGACAGCCCCGCCGTGCACCGCAACCTCCGGCCGCTGATGGGCGGGGCCCTGAACCGGCCCGAGTACGAGCGCTCCGGCACCTCCGGGGAGCTGGTCGGCCAGGTGCTCGCCGCGGCCCGCGGCTGACCGCCCGGCCACCGAAGGCCTGACCGGACGATCCGGCGGGGAGGCGCCCCCGCCGGATCGTCGTCTTTCCGCCGACCGGCGCCGTCGGCTTCGACCCGAGCCCCAACCGAGCACGACGCCGACCGCGCCGGGAGCGCCTGGGAAGATCCGTTCGCCGGCCGGCCTCCCCGGTCAGCGGCCGGTGACGCCGGCGGGTGCGGCCTCGGCCGTCCGGTCACCGGCGAGCGCGATGGACCGGGCGTGCCGGATGGCGCTGGGGGTGTCCGGGAAGACCAGCCCGTCGCGGCGCAACTGGTCGGCCACCCCGAGGGCGGCCAGCACCTGGTCGTGCCCGGGCGCGATCCCGGAGAGCAGCACCGTGATGCCGCGCCCCTGCAACCGGAGGATGGCGTCGCCGAGGACCTGCGCGCCGGTGGCGTCGATGGTGGAGACCCGGGACATCCGCAGGATGACCACCCGCACGTCGGCGACGTCGGAGAGCTGGAGCAGGAAGTTGTGCGCCGCCGCGAAGAACAGCGGCCCGTCCAGCCGGTAGGCGACGATGTGGTCGGCGAGCAGCGCGTGCTCCTCGGCGCTGTGCTCACCCCGGTCCAGCGGCACCTGCTCCACCCGGGCCGTGCGGGCCACCGCCCGCAGGGCGATCACCACGGCCACGCCCACCCCGACCGCCACGGCGGTCACCAGGTCGAGCGCCACGGTGACGGTGAAGGTGAGCACGAGCACCAGCGCGTCGCCCCGGGTGGCCCGGGCCAGCGCCCGCAGCGAACCCGCCTCGACCATCCGCACCGTGGTGGCCAGCAGGACGCCGGCCAGCGCGGCCAGCGGGATCCGGCCGACCAGCGGAGCGGCGGCCAGCACGATGGCGGCGAGCGCGACGGCGTGGGTGAGCGACGCCAGCTTCGAACTCGCGCCGGCGCGCACGTTCACCGCGGTCCGGGCGATGGCGGCGGTCGCCGGAATCCCGCCGAACACCGGTGCGGCCAGGTTGGCCAGGCCCTGGCCGAACAGCTCCCGATCGGGATCGTGGCGCTCGCCGACCGTCATGCCGTCCGCGACGGTGGCGGAGAGCAGGCTCTCCAGCGCGGCCAGCGCCGCCACCGCCAGCGCGGAGGGAAGCAGCACGCCGACGGCGGCCGGGTCGAGGAAGCTCAGCGACGGCGCCGGCAGCCCGTTGGGCAACGCGCCGATCCGGGCCAGTTCGACCGGCACGGTCTCCGCCAGCACGGTGGCCAGCGCCACCCCGATCAGCGAGAACGGCAGGCCGGGACGCCACCGGGCGCCGAGCAGCATGAGCGCGGCGACGCCGAGGGCCACCGCGAGCGGCGCCGGCGCGGGGTGGGCCGCGAACCGGACCACCGCGTCGGCGGCGACCGCCCAGACCCGCTCGCCGTGCGCGTCGGCCACCCCGAGCGCGGCTGGCACCTGTTGCAGGGCGATGACCACCGCGATGCCCGCGGTGAACCCCTCGATGACCGGGACCGGCAGGTAGCGGACGTACCGGCCGAGGCGGGCCAGCGCCAGCGCGATCAGCACCAGCCCGGCCATCGCCCCGACCATCAGCACGCCGGTGGCGCCGAAGCGCTGCACCACCGGCACCAGCACCACGGTCATCGCCCCGGTGGGGCCGGAGACCTGGAGGTTGGAACCGCCGAAGACGGCGGCGACCGCGCCGGCGACCACCGCGGTCACCAGGCCGGCCTGCGCGCCCAGGCCGGAGGTGACACCGAAGGCCAGGGCCAGCGGCAACGCCACCACGGCCACGGTGACCCCGGCGAGCAGGTCCCGCCGGGGCGAGCGGCGCACGGCCCGCCAGTCGGCGGGTTGCGGCAGCAGGCCGAGCAGGCGGTCGCGGACCAGGCCGAGCGCGGCGGTCACCGGGCGGACCCGTCGGCCCGCAGCTCGCCGAGCAGCCCGTCCCGGTCGGTGAGGACCGCGCCGAGGATCCGCCGCCCGGCGGCGAGCAGGTCGGCCACGTCCGGGGTGCTGAGCGCGTACATGACCAGGGAGCCGTCCCGCCAGGTGCTGACCATGCCGGCCCGGCGCAGCACGGCCAGCTGCTGGGAGAGGTTGGACGCCTCGACGTCGATGGCCGCGAGCAGGTCGCGGACCGGTTTCGGCCCGTCCTGGAGCAGTTCCAGCACCCGGATCCGCACCGGATGCCCGAGCGTGCGGAACAGCTCGGCCTTCGCCTGGTACAGCGGCACTGACACGCCGTCGCCTCCCCCTGCCGCATGGCCACCCGCCGCACGACCCTGAAGACTTTAGCACTTGCAGAATTTTTCAAGTCGACAGCGCGATCCGGCCACCTCACCCTCCGCATTTTGGAAACGCTCCCGTAGATCGAGATACGTTGACTTAACCGGATAAGTGATGCCACCGTACGGTCCGGTTGCGGCAGTGTCAACGATCGATTACCGCCGACCTGTCCGATTACTCCGAGGGGTCATGGGAGCACGACCATCAGTGCTAGCCGGTGCTAACGGCGGCAGCTCCGCCACCACTTCGGCCTACTGGCAGGAGGTACTTAACCGAGAAAGCTCCCTGCCTCACGGCGGGCAGCGTCGGCGCGGCAGCCGAGCACCGGCCAGGTGCAGTACCGTGATCTCCGCCGGCCGCCCGGCGGGCGCGTCCCCGGGGCGGGCGGTTCCGCCGCGGGCGGGCAGGCAGCGCGCCGTCCCGCCGGCGGGCGGGAGGGAGGAGGAGCACGCCGGTGAAGCGGCCGACCATCGCCGACGTCGCCCGACGGGCCGGGGTCTCCAAGGGCGCGGTGTCGTACGCGCTGAACGGCCAGCCCGGCGTCTCCGCGGCCACCCGCCAGCGGATCCTCGACATCGCCGCCGAGATGGGCTTCAGCCCGAGCAGCGCGGCCCGGGCGCTCTCCGGAGCCAGCGCCGAGGCGGTCGGGCTGGCTCTGTGCCGCCCGGCCCGGACGCTCGGCATCGAGCCGTTCTTCATGGAGCTGATCAGCGGCGTCGAGGCGGAACTCGCCGCCCGGTCGTACGCCCTCACCCTCCAGGTGGTGACCGACCCGGCGGCCGAGATCGCTGTCTACCGGCGCTGGTGGGGTGAGCGCCGGGTCGACGGCGTGCTCGTCTGCGACCTGCGCACCGACGACCGGCGGGTGCCCGTGCTGGAGGAGCTCGGCCTGCCGGCGGTGGTGATCGGCGGCCCGGCCGGCACCGGCCGGCTGGCCAGCGTCTGGTCCGACGACGCGGCCGCGCTGGTGGAGACGGTGGAATACCTGGTCGCACTCGGGCACCGGCGGATCGCCCGAGTCGGTGGCCTGCCCGACCTGCTGCACACCGAGATCCGCACCGAGGCGTTCGACCGGGCGTGCCGGCGGCTCGGGCTCGCCGACGCGGTCACCGTGCCGTCGGACTACACCGGCGAGGAGGGCGCACGGGCCACCCGCCGGCTGCTCAGCTCCGCCGCCCGGCCCACCGCGGTGATCTACGACAACGACGTGATGGCGATCGCCGGCCTGTCGGTGGCCCAGGAGATGGGGCTGGCGGTCCCCGCCGACCTGTCCATCGTGGCCTGGGACGACTCGCCCCTCTGCCAGCTGGTGCACCCGCCGCTGACCGCGCTCAGCCGGGACATCCCGGCCTACGGCGCGCACGCCGCCCGGCAGCTGCTGGCGGTGATCGGCGGCGCCGACCCGGCCGGACTCCAGGACGAGACGGCACACCTCACCCCGCGCGGGAGCACCGCACCGCCGCGGAGCGGCTGAACCGACACCGGTGGCGCCTCAGCGGAACGCGGACGGGAACTCCTCGAAGTACGCCTCGACCCGCTCGGCGGTGGCCGGCCGGGCCAGCGCGAACCCCTGGCCGTACCGGCAGCCGGCCCGGCACGCGCCGTCGACGTGGGCTGCCGACTCCAGCTCCTCGGCGACGATCTCCAGCCCCAGCCGGTCGCCCACGTTCACCACCACGTCGATCAGCGGACGCTCCGGATCCGCCGGGTCGACCAGCTCCGGGCCGACCTTCAGCAGGTCGATCGGCAGCCGGCGCAGCTGGGCGAGCGAGGCGTGCTCGGCCCGGAAGTCGTCCAGGGCGGTCCGGATGCCGAGCGACCGCAACCCGGCCAGCCGGGCCACCACGGTCGGCAGCTCGGCGCCCACCCGCGGCTCGGCCACCTCGACCACCAACCGGTCCGGCGGCACCCCGAACGCGTCGAGCACCGCCGCGGTGCGCGGCACGAAGTCCGGCGAGACGAGTTCGGGAACGCTGACGTTGATCGCCATCCAGAGCTCCCGGCCGCCGGTGGACCAGGCGGCGAGCTGGCGGCAGGCCCGCTCCAGCACCCAGCAGCCCACCTCGCCGACGAGGCCCAGGTCCTCGGCCACCGGCAGCAGCTCGGCCGGCAGGACCGTGCCGAAGACCGGGCTGCGCCAGCGCAGCAGCGCCTCCGCGCCCACCGGCAGCCGGTCGGCCAGCCCGATCACCGGCTGGTAGACCAGGTCCAGCTCGCCCCGGGCGAGCGCCCCCGGCAGCTCCCGCTCCAGGTCCAGCCGGCGGACCAGCTGTTCCTCCAGGTAGGCGTCGTACCACTCGACCCGGTCCCGGCCGAGCTGGACGGCCCGCCGCCGGGCCAGGTCGGCCTGGCGCAGCACGTCCTCCGGCCCGGATCCGGCGACCTCGGCCAGCCCGATGCTCGCCCGCAGCCGCAGCACCGCCCCGGGCACCTGGTAGGGCTGGGTGAGCGCGGCCAGCAACCGGCTGCCCAGCGCGTACGCCAGAACCGGTCCGGCGGGGGTGAGCACGGCGAACCCGGCGCCGCTCGGCTCGGCGAGCAGGTCCCGGGGGCCGAGCACCGCGCGGGCCCGGCGGAACGCCTCGGTCAGCACGTCGTCGCGGACCGCGAACCCGGGCCCCTCGGCGGCGCCGGTCAGTTCGACGACCAGCAGCGCCCCGGACGGCGCGGGCGCGTCCCGCAGCGCGTCGAGGGCACGCAGCAGTTCCGCCCGGCCGGCCGGCACCGACGCGCGGGCGGCCGGCGGATCGGCCGGGGCCGGCCGGGCACCGAGCAGTCCGCGGAGCAGCAGCGGCGGCACCACCGCGAGCGCGAGCAGGACGGCCGTCGGGTCCGCCGCGCCGACGCGGAGCTGCTGCCCGGCGCCCAGCACGGCCAGCCCGAGCACGCTGGACGCACCGACCAGTTGACAGCGTCCCACTCCGCCGTACCGGTAAGCCTCGGTCAGCGTGACGAGCGCGCAGGCGGTCGGCGCGCCGAGGGCCGCCGCCACGGCGAGCCGGGTCGGGCCGGTGAGCGGGTCGGGCAGCAGCAGCCAGGCGGCGAGGACCAGCGCCACCGCCGGGCCGGCCGCGTCGGCGGCGTGGCGCCGGAGGCGTCGGGGCGCCGGCGGGAGGGAGGCGAGGGAGGGGTACGGAAGGGGCACGGCGATCGCCTTCGTGAGGGGGCACGGGGGCGGTGCGGGGCGCGGACGGCGGCGCGGAGCCGAGTCCACCGTCCACCTGAGCCGAACGACGGGCGGCCCGCCGGGTGACGGGCACCGGACAGTGACCCGCGTCACTACCGAGTCGATGTCCGGGCCGGGTTCCCGCCCGGCGGGAACGGCACCGGGCCGGGGTGGGATCATCGGAGGGTGAGCCGCTCCGACACCGTCCGCTTCCGCCACAACCAGGCGATCCTGGCCGCCGCGGTCATCGCGACCATCGGCGCCCTGCCGCTGGCCAGCGCCCGCTGGTACCTGCTGCCGGTGCTGCTCGTGCCGGTGGCGGTGGCGCTCTGGGCGTGGCGGGCCGGCACCGACGCCGACGCCCGGGAGCTGCGGCTGCGGGCGCTCGCCGGGCAGCGCCGGATCGGCTGGGAGCACGTCGTGGAACTGGCCACCGACCCGCGCGGGCGGGCGGTCGCCCGGCTCGACGACGGGCAGCAGGTGGTGCTGCCGGCGGTACGCGGCGCCGACCTGCCCCGGCTCGTCTCGGCCACCGGGCAGGCCCTGCCGGGCTCGGCCGGCTGAGCGGGAGCCGACCGCCGCGCCGCGGCGGCGTCCGGCGAAACCCACCACAGCGGCTGGGCGACCTGCGGCACGGGCCCGCGGCTCGCGGGCTGGTGGGCTGGTGGGCTGGTGGCTCAGTAGCCGTCGACCACGGCGTTGATCAGCGGCTCTCCGGCCGCGAACCGCCGCACCTGGTCACCGACCAGCCGGTACGCGCGCGGCAGCAGCCCCCGCACCGAACCGGCCACGTGCGGGGTGAGCAGCACGTTCGGCATCGCCCAGAGCGGGTGGTCGGCGGGCAGCGGCTCCGGGTCGGTGACGTCCAGCGCGGCGGAGATCCGGCCGGTGGACAGCTCGGCGACCAGCGCGTCGGTCCGGGTGACCGGCCCGCGAGCGGCGTTGACCAGCAGCGCGCCGTCCCGCATCGCGGCGAGGAACTTCTCGTCGACCAGACCCCGGGTCTGCTCGGTCAGCGGCAACAGCAGCACCACGACGTCCGCCTCCGGCAGCAGCCGCGGCAGCTCGTCGACGGCGTACACCCCCTGTTCGGGGCGGGCGGTGCGGGCGACCAGGGTGAAGTCGACCTCGAACGGGGCGAGCCGGACCCGCACCGCCGTGCCGATCGAGCCGGCCCCGACGATCAGGACCCGCTTGCCGGCCAGCTCGTCGGTCGGCGCCTCCGCGTCGTACGCCCACTCCCGGCGGGCCTGCGCCCGGGCGAAGGCGGGAAAGGCGCGCAGCTGGGACAGGATCGCGGCGACCACCCACTCGGCGGTGGACGGGTCGTGCACCCCCCGCGCGTCGCAGAGCGTCACCCCGCCCGGGATCCGGCCGACCCAGGCGTCCGCTCCGGCGGAGAGCAGCTGCACCACCTCGAGGTCCGGCAGCTCGCGCACCAGCGCCGCGGCGGCCGGACCGGCCAGGAACGGCGGCACCCAGAACCGGACGCCGGCCACCTCCGAGGGGAGCCGGGTCGGGTCCTCGGCCACCTCGACCGTGACGCCCGGCGGCGGCTCGCCGAGCAGCGCCCGCCCGGCCTCGTGCGGGATCCATACCTTCACGTCCGCCGACACTAGGCCCCCGCCCCGGCGCCAGGGCGGTCGGGGCGGGTCCCGGCACCCGGACGGGTGCCGCACGGTGGGCGAGCCGCCCCGGGCCGTCGGCGGGGTGACGCAGTCGGCGAGCGGGACCGCCCGACGGCACGCGTCGCGGGTGAGCAACCGGGGTAAGGGGGTGGCCGGAGCGCCGGTCGGCCTCCCTCCGCCCGCTCGCCAGACAGGTGCACGATGACCGACGGCCCCCGTGCAGAGCGCATCCCGCGCTCCCTGCCGATCACGGCGCTGGCCGACCCCGGCCGGCTGCGTTCGCTGGACGAGACCGGGCTGGGGCCGGCGGCGGACGAGGCGTTCGACCGGTTCGCCCGGCTGGTCGGTGACCTGCTCGACGTGCCGGTGGCGCTGGTCTCGCTGGTCGCCGCCGACCGGCAGTTCTTTCCCGGGGCGGTCGGCCTGCCGGAGCCCTGGGCCGCGCTGCGGCAGACGCCGCTGAGCCACTCGTTCTGCCAGCACGTGGTCGACCTCGAGGCGCCGATGGTGCTGCCGGACGCCCGGCTCGATCCCCGGGTGCGGGACAACCTGGCGGTGCCCGACCTGGGCGTGGTCGCGTACGCCGGGATGCCGCTGACCGACCTGCGCGGCCGGGTGCTCGGCGCGCTCTGCGCCATCGACAGCAAACCGCGCGCCTGGACCGCCGACCAGCTGCGTACGCTCGCCGACCTGGCCGCCGCCTGCTCGTCCGAGCTGCGGCTGCGGATCGCGCTGGACGGCGCCGAGCAGGCCAAGCGGCGGGCGGAGGAGGCGCACGCCCGGCTGGAGATGCTGGCCGGGTTGAGCGAGACGCTGGCCGGCACGCTGGAGGTGTCCGCCGCGCTGCGCCGGCTCGGCGCCACCATGGTGCCGCTGCTGGCCGACTGGTGCCTGGTGACGCTGGTCGGGCCGGACGGCTCGCCGTACGAGGTGGCCACCACCCACCGGGACCCGGCCCACGCCGCCGACGTGGCCCGCTTCGCCGAGCTGATGCGCACCCGGCTCAGCCCGGAGTCGATCACCCGCGCGGTGCTGCGGACCGGCCGGCCGGTGCTGGGCGGCACCGGCGGCCTCGCGGACGTCCGGCGCGGCAGCATCGGCCCGGAGATGCCGGAGATCGCCGCCCGGGTCGGCTTCGCCTCGCACCTGACCGTGCCGGTCGCCGACACCGGACGCGGCCGGGTGCTGGGCACCATCACCCTGGTCAACGGGCCGGGGCGGCGGAGCTTCGACGACGGCGACCTGCTCACCGCGCTGGACGTCGGCCGCCGCGCCGGGCAGGCGATCGGCAACAGCTCGATCTACGGCGAGCAGCGCCACGTCGCGCACGTCCTGCAACACAGCATGCTGCCGCGACTGCCGAAGACCCGGGACCTGGAGCTGGCCGCCCGGTACCAGCCGGCGGCCGACCGGGTGGAGGTCGGCGGCGACTGGTACGACGCGTTCGTCCAGCCCGGCGGGGACCTCGTCGCGGCCATCGGAGACGTCGCCGGCCACGACATCGAGGCGGCGGCGACCATGGGACAGCTGCGCAACCTGGTCCGGGGCAACGCCTTCGGCCGGCCGTACGCCCCCGGCGAGCTGATGACCCACCTGGACGAGGTGATCCGCGGACTGGGCATCCCCGCCGCCGCCACCGCCACCCTGCTCCGGCTGCGCCGCGACGGCGCGGGCGGCTGGTCGGTCAGCTGGTGCAACGCCGGGCACCCGGCCCCGCTGATGGTGCGGGCCGACGGGACGGTCCGGCCGCTCGCCGGGCGGCCGGAGCCGCTGCTCGGGCTGGCCCGGCCGGTGCCCCGCACCACCCGGACCACCGACCTCGCCGCGGGCGACACCCTGCTGCTCTACACCGACGGGCTGGTGGAACGCCGGGACCGGTCCATCGACCACGGCACGTCGGAGCTGCTCGACCGGCTGGCCGACCTCCACGCCCTGCCGCTGGCCGAACTCTGCGACCTGCTGCTGGCCGGCGCCGACAGCCGGGAGGACGACGTCGCGCTGCTCGCCGTCCGGGCCCGCTGACCGCGCGCCCGTTCGAGCCGGGGCGAACCGGACTCGCTGGGGCACCCCGGCGGCGCCCGCCTCGACCGCGCACCGCGGGTCGGCTCCGTCGGGCCGGTTTCCGGGCGCCAGCGGGCTAACCTTGGGCCGGTGAGCGCCCGTCCCCCGTACCCCCGCACCCGCCGCCTCCGGGCGGCCATCGCGGCGCCGTGCGCGGCGCTGCTGCTGGCGGCGACCGGCTGCAGCTTCGGCGAGCCGGAACCCGACCCGGCCGGCGAGCCACCCAACCTGCCGACCCCCTCGGCGACGGCCAGCCCCGGCGGGGCCGGCCAGCAGGTGGTCACCACCGTGCTGGCCAAAGGGCTGCGGGTGCCCTGGGGCATCGCCTTCCTGCCCGACGGCGGCGCGCTGGTCACCGAGCGGGACACCGCCCGGATCCTCAAGGTCGGCCCCGAGTCGGGGCCGGACGGGCTGAAGGTCACCGCGGTGCAGACCATCGCCGACGTGGCCGCCGCCGGCGAGGGCGGGCTGATGGGGATCGCCGTCTCCCCCGACTACGCCAAGGACCGGGCGGTCTTCGTCTACTACACCACCGAGCGGGACAACCGGATCGCCCGGCTGCGGCTCGGCGAGGAACCGACCCCGATCCTGACCGGCATTCCCAAGGCCGGCATCCACAACGGCGGCGGCCTCGCCTTCGGCCCGGACGGGCGGCTCTACGCCAGCACCGGCGACGCGGGTGACCGGCCGCAGTCGCAGGACCCGAAGCGGCTCGGCGGCAAGATCCTGCGGATCACCGCCGACGGCAAGCCGGCACCCGGCAACCCGTACCCCAACTCCCCCGTCTGGTCGATCGGCCACCGCAACGTGCAGGGCCTGGCCTGGGACGCCGGCAAGCGGATGTACGCGGTGGAGTTCGGCCAGAACACCTGGGACGAGATCAACGAGATCACCAAGGGCCGCAACTACGGGTGGCCGCAGGTCGAGGGGCGCGAGGACGACAAGCGCTTCGTCAACCCGGTCGTCCAGTGGCCCACCTCGGACGCGTCCTGCTCGGGAATGGCGGCGGTCGACCGGTTGTTGGTCACCGGGTGTCTGCGGGGCAAGCGGCTCTGGCTGGTCGAGCTGACCGACACCGGCACCGTCCTCGGCCAGCCGCGGGAGCTGCTGACCAACCGGTACGGCCGGCTCCGGGCGGTGGTCGCCGCGCCGGACGGCTCGCTCTGGGTGAGCACCTCCAACCACGACGGGCGGGGCGACCCGGCGCCCGAGGACGACCGGCTGCTGCGGTTGGTCTTCGCCGACGGCGGGGCCGGCCGAAGCTGACGGCAACCGCGGGTTTGTCAAGATCCTTCACTGGGCAGGTCGGTAACACATGGATGGGCAGCAGAACGAGCAGCACGGCGACGGCGGCGAGGAGACTCCGGTGACCGGCCACGCCCCCGACGTGCCGTTCGGCGCGCGCCCGCGCTCCCGGCCCGACTGGCGCCGGCCGCTGCGCCGGCTGGGGGTGACCCTGGCCGTGCTGGTCGTCACCCTGGTCGGAGTGGTGGTCGGGGTGCTGGCCGGCGGGCAGGTAGGCACCGACATCGGGCCGTTCCACGCCGACCTGCGGGTGTCCCCGGCGGTCAGCGGCGGCACCACCGTCGACATCCCGCCGTTGGGCGCGCTCCTGCTGGACAGCCACGACGGGCCGACCCACCTGACCGTGGAGCTGGGCGCGCTCGACCAGGGGCGCACCGAGGCGCTGCTCGACGACCCGGCGAGCATCAACCGGGCGAGCCAGTCGGCCGTCGACGACGTCCGCGAGGGAGTGATGCGGCTCGGCCTGCGTACCGTCGCCTCGGCCGTGCTGGTCACCCTGGTGCTGGCGCTGCTGGTGTTCCGGAACACCCGGCGGGCGGCCTGGGCCGGCACGCTGGCGTTGCTGGTCACCGCCGGCAGCCTCGGCACCGCCGCGGCCACCCTGCGCCCGCAGTCGATCGAGGAGCCCCGCTACGAGGGGCTGCTGGTCAACGCTCCGGCGATCGTCGGCGACGCGCGCCGGATCGCCAACGACTACACCCGCTACGCCGAACAGCTCCAGCGGCTCGTCGGCAACGTCAGCCAGCTCTACACCACGGTGTCGGCGCTGCCGGTCTACGAGCCCGAGCCGGACACCACCCGGGTGCTGCACGTCTCCGACATGCACCTCAACCCGACCGGCTGGCAGCTGATCCGCACCGTGGTGGAGCAGTTCGGCATCGACGTGGTGATCGACACGGGCGACATCACCGACTGGGGCAGCGAGCCGGAGGCCAACTACGTCGGCTCGATCGGGCTGCTCAAGAAGCCGTACGTCTTCATCCGGGGCAACCACGACTCGGGCCGGACGGCGGCCGCGGTGGCCCGCCAGCCGAACGCGATCGTGCTGAACAACAGCACCACGACGGTCGCCGGGCTCACCATCGCCGGCATCGGCGACCCGCGCTTCACGCCGGACAAGAACACCTCGCCGGCCGGCAGCGGCCTCACCAAGCAGGTCGCCGACCAGGTGATCGGCGCCGGCGAGCAGCTGGCGGCGACGGTACGCAGCTCGCCGCGGCCGGTGAACATCGCGCTGGTGCACGACCCGGCCTCGGCGGGCCCGCTCTCCGGGACCTGCCCGCTGGTGCTCGCCGGGCACACCCACAACCGGCAGGTGTCGAAGCTGCCGGAGGTGGCCGGGCAGATGCCGACCCAGCTGATGGTGCAGGGCTCGACCGGCGGCGCCGGGCTGCGTGGCCTGGAGGGCGAGAAGCCGACCCCGCTGACCATGAGCGTGCTCTACTTCGACAAGGACAAGCTGCTCCAGGCGTACGACGACATCACCGTGGGCGGCACCGGCCAGGCCCAGGTGAACTTGGAACGGCACATCGTGGAGGACCCGAAGGCCGGCGCCCCGGTCCCGGTCACCCCCACCCCGACCCGCTGATCCGGGCCGCCGAGACCTGCGGGGCGACCGCGCGGCCCGGCGACCCGGCGGCCCGGCGGCTCGCGGAGACCCGAGGCCGGAGCGAGGGCTGGCCAGCCTGCGGTCAGCGCAGGGCGAGGGCGGCCAGGGCGGCGTTGACGATGCTGCCGGGCAACAGGTCGTGCAGCTCGTACAGCTCGCCGACGCTGCCGGACTGACCGAACTCGTCCACCCCGAGCGGCACCGCCGGGGCGCCGAGCGCCGAGCCGAGCCAGGCCATCGCGTGCGACGCGGCGTCGTGCACGGTCACCACCGGCACCCGGTCGGCGAAGGCGGTGCGCAACGCGCCCGGCACGCTCGGCACTGTCGCGGTGCGGACGCCCTGGCGCAGGGTGCGCTGCCAGGCCCGGTAGAGCCGGTCCAGGCTGGTCACGTCCACCACGTGGGCGGCGATGCCCTCGTCGGCCAGCTCCGCCGCCGCCGCCAGCACCTCGGGCAGCACCGCGCCGGACGCGGCCAGCTGCACCACCGGCGCGTCCGCCAGGTGCGGGTACGCCTGGTGCGCGTCGACCAGCCGGTACGCCCCGGCGACCGCCTGCCGGCGCAGCACCGCGTCGCCCAGCCGGGCCCGGGCCGCCTCGAAGGGCGCCTGGTCGATCGGGCGGGTGCTGAGCCGGAAGTAGTACGCCCCGTCCTCGGCCGGCGCGGCGGTGGCCGACGGGCTCGCCCCGCCGGCGATCTGACCCAGCGCGTCGCAGAGCAGCCAGTCCAGGGTGGCCGCGTACGCGGGCTCGACGAAGGTCACGCCGGGCAGCTCCAGCCCCACCGAGGCGGTGATGGTGGACTGGTGGGCGCCGCCCTCCGGGGCGAGGGTGATCCCGGACGGAGTGCCGGCGACCACGAACCGGGAGCCGGAGTAGGTGCCGTACAGGAAGGCGTCCAGGCCGCGCAGCACGAACGGGTCGTAGACCGTGCCGACCGGCAGCAGCGGCTGGCCGGACAGGTCCCAGGCGAGGCCGAGCTGGCCGAGCAGCAGGAACAGGTTCATCTCCGAGATGCCCAGCTCGATGTGCTGGCCGGCGGGGCTCTCGGTCCAGCGCAGCATCCGGTCCTCGGTCCAGGAGCGCTGCTCGGTCGGGGCGAACACCCCGGTCTTGTTGATGAACCCGGCGAGGTTGGTCGAGGTGGCCACGTCCGGGGCGGTGGTCACCAGGTACTTCCCGACCTCGGGGTCGCGGGCCAGGTCCACCAGCACCCGGCCGAAGACCTCCTGGGTGGAGATCGGCTTGGTGGCGCGTACCCGGGTGGTCTCCGGGACGGTGACGCCCAGCGCCCGCTGCCGCGGCGGGCGGGACAGCGCCTCCCGGCGCTCGCCGGCCCGGATGCCGGCCGGAGACGCCGGGTCGAGGCGGTCCCACTCGGTCTCCGGCGCCAACCCGTGCGCGGCGCGCAGCGTGCCGACCTGCTCGGTGGTGAGCAGCGCCGAGTGGTTGCGCGGGTTGCCGGCGATCGGCAGCCCCCAGCCCTTCACCGTGTACGCGAAGACCACGCTGGGCCGGTCGGTGACCGCGTCGCACTGGGCGTACGCGTCGAGCAGCGCCGCCATGTCGTGCCCGCCGAGGTCGGTGACCAGCGGCCCCAGTTCCTCGTCGGGGATGTCGCCGATGAACTCCGCGATGCCGGCCGGCGCGCCGTCGAGGAACTGCTTACGCAACGCCGGGCCGGCCAGCCCGAACAGCGACTGGTACTGCTCGTTGGGCATCGCGTCGATCCAGGACCGCAGCGCCGCGCCGCCCGGGCGGGCGTACGCCTCGGCGAGCTTGCGGCCGTACTTGACCTCGACGACGTGCCAGCCGGCCGCCTCGAACTGGCCACGCCACTGGTTGATCCGCACCCCGGGGACGACCCGGTCCAGCGACTGGCGGTTGAAGTCGACCAGCCACATGACGTTGCCCAGCCCGGTGGTGGCCGGGTCGGCGACCGCCTCCCAGATGTTCCCCTCGTCCAACTCGGCGTCGCCGATCAGCGCGATGAACCGGGACCGCGGGCGCGGCCCGAAGTGCGCGTCCACGTAGCGCCGGGTGGCGGCGGCGAACAGCGGCGCCGCCGCGCCGAGCCCGACCGAGCCGGTGGAGAAGTCCACCCCGTCCGGGTCCTTGGTGCGCGACGGGTACGACTGGAGGCCGCCCCGGGCCCGCAGCTGCGTCAGGTACGACCGGTCCAGGTTGCCGAGCAGGTACTGGATGGCGTGGAACACCGGCGACGCGTGCGGCTTGACCGCCACCCGGTCCTCGGCGTCCAGGTGCGCGAACCAGAGCGCGGTCATCGCGGTGACCAGCGACGCGCTGGACGCCTGGTGCCCGCCCACCTTCACCCCGTCGCCGGTGTCGCGGTCGTGGTTGGCCGCGTCGACGATCCGGGTGGCGAGCCAGAGCACCCGCCGCTGGATCTCGTCGAGGACGTCGAGGTCGTGCTGGTTCACGGTGGCTCCATCCGGGCGTCGCCGTTGACGCCCTGCCGAGGGGTGGCGCGGATCGCGCGCGTTGCGGAAGTCGGCGGGACGGGCCGCCACCGGTCCCGGCGGCGGCCCGTCCGCGGGTGGTTCAGCCCTGGACGCCGAGGCGCGCCAGGATCAGCTCGCGGACCGTCTTCGCGTCCGCCTGGCCGCCGGTGGCCTTCATGACCGCGCCGACGAGCGCGCCGGCCGCGGCGACCTTGCCGCTGCGTACCTTTTCGGCGATCGCCGGGTTGGCGGCGATCGCCTCGTCCACGGCGGCGGTGAGCGCGCCGGTGTCCGAGACGACCTCCAGGTTGCGGTTGGTCATGATCTCGGTCGGCGAGCCCTCGCCGGCCACCACGCCCTCCAGCACGACCCGGGCCAGCTTGTCGTTGAGCTTGCCGGCGTCGACCAGGCCCTGCAGCTCGGCGACCTGCGCCGGGGTGGCCCCGACGTCGGCCAGCTCCACGCCGGTCTCGTTGGCCCGCCGGGACAGCTCGCCCAGCCACCACTTGCGGGCGGCGGCCGGGCTGGCCCCGGCGGCCACGGTCTGCTCGATCAGCTCGACCGCGCCGGCGTTGAGCACCGACTGCATGTCCAGGTCGGACAGGCCCCACTGCTCCTGCAGCCGGCGCCGGTGCAGCCGGGGCAGCTCCGGCAGGGCGGCCTTCAGCTCGACGACCCAGGCCGGGTCCGGCGCGAGCGGCACCAGGTCCGGCTCCGGGAAGTATCGGTAGTCGGTGGCGGTCTCCTTGGACCGGCCGGGCGTGGTGTCGCCGGTGTCCTCGTGGAAGTGCCGGGTCTCCTGGGTGATCCGGCCACCCGCGTCGAGCACGGACGCCTGCCGGATGATCTCCGACCGGACGGCCCGCTCGACCGACCGCAGCGAGTTGACGTTCTTGGTCTCGGTGCGGGTGCCCCACTCCTGCCCCGGCAGGTTGAGGGAGGTGTTGACGTCGCAGCGCAGCGACCCCTCCTCCATCCGCACGTCGGACACGCCCAGCGAGCGGATCACGTCACGCAGCTCGGTGACGTACGCCCGGGCCACCTCGGGGGCGAGCGCGCCGGTGCCGGCGACCGGCTTGGTGACGATCTCGACCAGCGGGATGCCGGCGCGGTTGTAGTCGACCAGCGACTCGGTCGCGCCGTGGATCCGGCCGGTGGCGCCGCCGACGTGCAGCGTCTTGCCGGTGTCCTCCTCCAGGTGCACCCGCTCGATGCCGATCCGCACCAGCTCGCCGTTCACCTCGACGTCCAGGTAGCCGTCGACGCAGAGCGGCTCGTCGTACTGGCTGATCTGGAAGTTCTTCGGCATGTCCGGGTAGAAGTAGTTCTTCCGGGCGAACCGGCACCACTCGGCGATGGAGCAGTTCAGCGCCAGGCCGATCCGGATGGTCGCCTCGATCGCCGCCTTGTTGGCCACCGGCAGCGAGCCGGGCAGGCCCAGGCAGACCGGGCAGACCCGGGTGTTCGGCGCGCCGCCGAAGTCGGTCGGGCAGCCGCAGAACATCTTGGTGTTCGTGCCCAGCTCGACGTGGGTCTCCAGGCCGATCACCGGCTCATAACGCTCGACAACCTCGTCGTACGACGGCAGGACGATCGTGCTCATCGGTACTCCAGCTCTCGACACCCGGACAGACCCGACCAAGCCTAGTGGCTGGTCCGGCCCGACCTCGCGCGGGATTGTCCGACGCCCGGAATATCGCGTATCACCGGCTCGGGCACGAAGTGGGCTGGCGGTGCGGCGACGATCGCGCGG
Source organism: Micromonospora echinaurantiaca (assembly GCF_900090235.1). Lineage (NCBI taxonomy): Bacteria > Bacillati > Actinomycetota > Actinomycetes > Micromonosporales > Micromonosporaceae > Micromonospora > Micromonospora echinaurantiaca. The sequence continues at coordinate 5,013,653 of NZ_LT607750.1, forward strand.
GGCGCGCCCGCCCACCCGGTGGCGCTCACGCGTCGCGTCGATTCAGCACCAGGTAGCCGCCGACGAGGGCGGCGGCGGCCCAGAGCGCGAGGATGCCCAGTCCGGCCCAGGGGCCGTACGCGCGGGCCCAGCGCGGATCGTCCGGCGGCCCGGCCAGGTGCATGATCACCCAGCCGGCCTGGTCCGGCAGGAACTGCGTCACGGTCTTCAGCTTCGGGATGTTGCCGAGCCCCTGCCCACCGAGGAAGAGCAGCGGGATCAGGATCCCGAGCGACAGCGCCGAACTGCGCAGCATCGTCGCCACCCCCATGGCGAACACACAGATCAGCGTCAGATAGAGCCACGCGCCGACGATCGCCTGCGGCACCCCGTCCGCGCCGAGGGTCGTACCGCGCGGGCCGAGCGCCGCCTGCGCCACGACGAAGGTGGCCAGCACGGTGACCAGCGAGACGCCCGCGACCAGCAGCGCGCCGGCGAGCACCTTGCCGCCGTAGAACACGCCCCGGCGGGGTACCGCCGCCAGCGACGTGCGGATCGTGCCGGAGCCGTACTCAGCGCCGACCACGAGCACCGCGAACGCCACCAGCGCGAGTTGGCCGAGGGTGAGGCTGTAGAACGTGGCGAAGAGCGGGTCGAAGTATGCCGATCCGGTGGGCGAAGGCTTGCGGAAGCTGAGCCCGAACAGGGCGGCGAGGCCGACGCAGAGGGTGAAGCCCAGCAGGAGAAGCCAGCCGGTCGACCGGACAGTCCGTATCTTGGTCCATTCGGAGGTGAGGACTGCCCCGGCGCTCATCGCTGCCCTCCGACGGCCCGGTACTCGACGGTGTCCTCGGTGAGCCTCATGAACGCCTCCTCCAGCGTGGCCGACTGGGTGCTGACCTCGTGGACGGTCAGACCGTGCGCCGCCGCCAACTCGCCAATTTCCGGGGCTTGCGCCCCGTGTGTCTCCAACGCGCCGTCCGCCGCCTGCCGAACCCCGATGCCGGCCGCCGTCAGCGCGTCACGCATCCGCTCCGGCTCCGGCGTACGGATCCGGACGTACGAGTGGGCGTAGGCCTCGATGAAGCCACCAACGGTGGTGTCGGCGAGCAGCCGACCACGGCCGATCACGATCAGGCGTTCCGCGGTGAGCGCCATCTCGCTCATCAGGTGGCTGGAGACGAAGACCGTGCGTCCCTCGGCGGCCAGCCCTTTCATCAGGTTCCGGATCCACCGCACGCCCTCCGGGTCCAACCCGTTGACCGGCTCGTCGAACAGCAGCACCGGCGGGTCGCCGAGCAGCGCCGCGGCGATGCCGAGCCGCTGACCCATGCCGAGCGAGAAGCCCTTGACCCGTTTCCTCGCCACGTCGGCCAGACCGACCAGCTCCAGGACCTCCCGGACCCGGGCCGTCGGAATCCGGTTGCTCTGCGCCAGCCACAGCAGGTGGTGGTACGCGCTGCGGCCGGGGTGCACCGCCCCGGCTTCCAACAGGGCGCCGACCTGGCGTAGTGGTCCGGGCAGCAGCCGGTAGCGCGAGCCGTTGATCAGCACCTGACCGCCGGAGGGCCGTTCAAGATCGAGCATCATCCGCATCGTGGTCGACTTCCCGGCGCCGTTCGGTCCGAGGAAGCCCGTCACCTGCCCGGGCCGCACGGTGAAGGTGAGGCCGTCCACGGCGACCGTGCCCCCGTACCGCTTGCTGAGATTGCGCACTTCGATCACCGGAACCAGGCTAGGGACCGGGCGGAACGGCGACAGTCCTCGAAGGTCCTCGGTCTCCGTCACCAAAGTTGACCCGGCGTCGCGCGCTATAGCCTGCTAGTCGTGGCCAAGTATCTTCTCGCCGCCATCGTGGCCGCGGTGGACACCCTGCTCCTGATGGCCGCCCACTCCGATGGCCTGCCCCCGGCGGCCATCGCGGGATACGCGCTGGCCGTCGTGCTGGTGATCGCCCTGCGGTACCGGAGCCCCGCGGCCTCGTTCGTGGCCGCGCTGGCCCTGGCCACGCTGACCGGTGGCACGTACGTCCTGCTGCTCTGGGCCGCCTACCAGGCCGGGCGGGCGGTCTTCTCCGCGACCGGCACCGCCGTGACCGTGGGCGCGGCGGTCGGCGGTCTCGGTGCCCAGGTCGTGGCCGCCCGGGACGCGCACGGAATCGCCCCCGTCGTCGCCACGTTCGTCGTGTTCGTCGCGCTGCCGCTGCTGGTCGGCAGGTACCTGGCGCAGCACGAGCGGCTGGTGTCGGCGCTCGACCGGAGCAACCGGCAGCTCCGCCGGGAACAGGAGATCCTCGCCGAGCGGGAACGGCTCGACGAACGGCTGCGGATCGCCCGGGACATGCACGATTCGCTCGGTCGCCGGCTCAGTCTCGTGTCGGTCCAGGCCGCCGCGCTGGAGGTGGCGGAGCTGCCACCGCGGCAGCAGCAGGAGGTCCGCCAGTTGGCGACCGCGACGCGCACGGCGATGGTCGAGTTGTACGAGCTGGTGGGGGCGCTCCGCGAACGGGACGAGGCACCCGCCGGGTCGACGGGGGTGCCGGCGATCGGCCGGCTGGTGGCCGAGTTCCAGGCGGCCGGGGTGCCGGTGACGCTGCACGAACACGGCGAGGCGCTGCCGCTGTCGACCACGGCCGAGCAGGCGGCGTACCGGGTCGTCGAGGAGGGGCTGACCAACGCCGTCAAGCACGCCCCGGGTCAGCCGGTCACTGTCGACGTCGGCTGGGAGGACGACGCGCTGCTGCTCACCGTCGTCAATCCGCTGGCCGATCCGCCGACCCCACGCAAGGGCGTCGGGTCGGGCCACGGCCTGACCGGGTTGAGCGAGCGGCTTCTCCCGGCCGGCGGGTTCCTGGATCACCGCTTGGCCGAGGGGTCGTTCCGGCTCTGCGCGATGCTGCCCTGCCTACCGTCCGGCGTCGCGGAACAGCCCGCCGACGACGACCACCCGCTCACGGTCGGACGTTTCCGTATGGTCGCTGTCGGGTTCGCCGCCGCGGTGCTGATGTTCGTGTTCCTCCCCGCGAGCATCCTCACGGGGGTGGGCTGAGTGATCAGAGTGCTGGTCGCCGACGACGAACCGCTGATCCGGGCCGGCATCCGCACCGTGCTGGAGTCGGCGCCCGACATCACGGTCCTCGCCGAGGCGGAGAACGGCCGGACAGCCGTGGCGGAGGCCGTCCGGCACTGCGTGGACGTCGCGCTGATCGACCTCAAGATGCCGGTGCTGGACGGGCTGGGCGCGATCGAGGAACTCCGTCGGCAGGCGCCGGAGCTGCGGGTGGTGGTGCTGACGTCCTTCGGCGCGGAACCGAACGTGCTGCACGCCCTCCAGCACCGCGCGGCGGGATTCGTGCTCAAGAACTGCACCCCCGACGAGCTGGTCCGGGCGGTCCGGGCAGCGTACGTCGGCGACGCCTGGCTCTCCCCCGCCGTGACCCGCCTGGTGCTGGCCATGGTCACGCCGGTGACCGCCCGACGCCGGCAGGATGCCGGCGAACGGCTGCGCGCGTTGACGTCCCGCGAGCGGGAGGTCGTCGGGCTGGTGGCCGAGGGCCTGCCCAACGCCGAGATCGGCCGGCGGCTGCACATGAGCGAGACGACCATCAAGACCTATGTCAGCCGGATCCTCACCAAGCTGGACTGTGCGAACCGCGTCCAGGCGGCCCTGCTGGTCCGCGACACCGAGGGCCGGTAGGTGGCAGACCGGCCGCGCGGTGCCGGCCGGGACCCGGTCGGGATCCGGGCCGGCACCATGCGAACGACGCCGGCTACAGTGCCGGTGGGGTGAACGTGCCGACGGCGCTCTCCAGCGCGGCGGCGACCCGGTACATCCGGTCGTCGGCCATCGTCGGGGCCATGACCTGCAGGCCGACCGGCAGCCCGTCGGAAAGCCCGCACGGCACCGAGATGCCCGGGCCGCCGTACAGGTTGGTCGGGATGGTGAACAGGTCCGCCAGGTACATCTGGTACGGGTCGGAGGTGCGCGCCCCGATCGGGAACGCCACGAACGGGGTGGTCGGCGAGATCAGCGCGTCCACCTGCTCGAACGCGGCGGTGAAGTCGCGGGTGATCAGGGTGCGGACCTTCTGCGCCTGCCCGTAGTAGGCGTCGTAGTAGCCCGACGAGAGCGCGTACGTGCCGATCATGATGCGGCGCTTGACCTCGGGGCCGAAGCCGGCCTCCCGGGTCAGCGACATGACTTCCTCCAGCGACCGGTTGCCGTCGTCGCCGACCCGCAGGCCGAACCGGACGCCGTCGAACCGGGCCAGGTTGGAGGAGCACTCGCTCGGCGCGATCAGGTAGTACGCCGGCAGGGCGTACTTGAAGTTCGGGCAGGACACCTCGACGATCTCGGCGCCCAGCTTGGTGAGCGTGTCGACCGACTCGCGGAACGCGGCCATCACGCCCGGCTCGGCGCCCTCGCCGACGAACTCGCTGACGATGCCGAGCTTCACCCCGGTCAGGTCACCGGTCGCGCCGCGCTTCGCGGCGGCCACCACGTCCGGCACCGGCTGCGGGATGGAGGTGGAGTCGGCCGGGTCGTGCCCGCCGATCACCTCGTGCAGCAACGCCGCGTCCAGCACCGTACGGGCGCACGGGCCGGGGGTGTCCAGCGAGGAGGAGAACGCCACCAGGCCGTAGCGGGAGGTGCCGCCGTAGGTCGGCTTCGCGCCGACGGTGCCGGTGACCGCGCCGGGCTGGCGGATCGAGCCACCGGTGTCCGAGCCGATCGCCAGCGGCGCCTCGTACGCGGCCAGCGCCGCGGCGCTGCCGCCGCCGGAGCCGCCCGGGATCCGGTTCAGGTCCCACGGGTTGTGGGTCGGGCCGTACGCGGAGTACTCCGTGGAGGAGCCCATCGCGAACTCGTCCATGTTGGTCTTGCCGAGCATCACCGTGCCGGCCGCACGCAGCCGCCGCACGATCGTCGAGTCGTACGGCGGGCGCCAGCCCTCCAGGATCTTCGAGCCGACGGTGGTCGGCACGCCCTTGGTGGTGAGCACGTCCTTGACCGCGACCGGCACCCCGGCCAGCGGGCCGAGCCGCTCACCGGCGGCCCGCCGCTCGTCCACGTCGCGGGCCGCGGCCAGCGCGCCCTCGGCATCGACGTGCAGGAAGGCGTGCACCCGGTCGTCGACGGCCGCGATCCGGTCCAGGTGGGCCTGGGTGACCTCGACGGCGGAGGTCTCGCCCGCGGCCACCAGCCCGGCGATCTCCGTCGCGGTCAGCTTGGTCAGGTCGGTCATGACGCCACATCCTCATCCAGGATCCGCGGTACGCGGAACCGCTGCTCCTCGGCGTCGGGCGCGCCCGACAGCGCCTCCTCGGGGGTCAGGCACGGCGTCACCACGTCCTCGCGCAGGACGTTGGTCAGCGGCACCGAGTGCGAGGTCGGCGGGATGTCCGCGGCGGCGACCTCGCCGACCTGGGCGACCGCCTGGAGGATCACGTCGAGCTGGCCGGCGAAGGTGTCCAGCTCCTCCTCCGTGACGGCGAGCCGCGACAGTCGCGCCAGGTGCGCGACCTCCTCGCGGGAGATGGCGGCCATCAGTGCCCCCTTCGTGACTGTGCTGCTTCCTCCGGGCGGTGTGCCGACCACGCGACGTACAGCGTGACGCGCGGTGACCGGAGCGAGTCTATTGTTCCGCCCCGGCGCCGCGCCCCCGACTCCCCCTCCCCGCGCCGCGCGCCGTCCGGCGACCGGCTTCCGCCCGGGCGGGCCGGGTCAGCGGGTCGGCCGGCGCGGCAGGTCGTTGTCCGGGCCGCCGAGCGGCCGGACCGGGCGGTACCGGGCCAACCAGCCGACCAGTTCCTCGGCCGGCATCGGGCGGGCGTAGAACCAGCCCTGGGCGGCGTCACAGCCGGCCGCGTGCAGCATCCGCCAGGTCCGCTCGTCCTCCACGCCCTCGGCGACCACCCGCAGCCCGAGCGCCCCGGCCAGCTCGATCATCGAGCGGACGATCGCCGCGTCGTCGGCGTCCTCGGCCATCCCGAGGACGAAGGACCGGTCGACCTTCACCTCGGACAACGGCAGCCGGCGCAAATGTTGCAGCGACGAGTAGCCGGTGCCGAAGTCGTCCAGCGCGATACCCACCCCGATCCGGTGCAGCCGGGCGATGGTGGCCAGCACCCGGCGCGGGTCGGCCATCAGCGCCCCCTCGGTGATCTCCAGTTGCAGCCGCTGCGGCGGTACGCCGTACCGGGCGAGCCGGTCGGCGATCTGGTCGGCGATCTCCCCGGTGTGCAGGTCCCGGACGCTGACGTTCACCGCCGCCCGCAGCCCGATGCCGGCCGCCGACCACTTCGCGAGCTGTTCCACCACGTCGTCGACCACCCGCCGGGTGAGCAGGCGCATCACCGCACTCTGCTCGGCGACCCGGATCAACTCCTCCGGGTCGACCATGCCCCGCCGTGGGTGCCGCCAACGCAGCAACGCCTCGACGCCGACCACCTCGCCGGTGGCGATGGCGATCTGCGGCTGGTAGTACATGGTGATCTCGCCCGCTTCGGCGGCCGGCGCGGCGGGGTGGGCGGCCGGCAGGGCGTCGCCGTCCCGGCCGGGCAGGGACGCCACGCCGCCGGGCTGCACCCCACCGGCGGCGAAACCAGCCGGCTCGGCGTGGAGAACCTCGGCCGGCTCGCCCACCGGCGGCGGTCGCTCGGGCTCCGCCGCGCGCCGCCGGTCCACCGTGGGGGTGGCGGACGCCCGCCGCCGGATCGGGTCGGCGCCGGTGAGGATCCGGGCGATCAGCTCGTCGTCCTGGTGGGCCGGGTCGGGCCGCTGCCGCCGGCTCCGGGTCCACCACCGGCGATCGGGACGTCCCTCCGCTGACCGGCGCGAACGCCGCCCGCCCCCGGTCGCCCCCGCCCCGCTCGGCACCGCCGCTCCGCCCGGCCCGGTCGTCGCCGCGCCGTTCGGGACCGCCGCGCCGCCGGGCTGGGCGGTCGGGACATCGCGCCACACCGGCTCCCCGCCCGGCCCGGCCGGTTCCGCGCCACTCGGCGCCGCCTCCGCGCGCGACCGGGCATTCGCCGCACCGTTCGGCACCGGCTCCCCGCCGGGCACGGCGGTCGGGGCGCCGTTGCGCACCGCCTCCGCGGCGGGCAGCGGCGACGTGGGCAGGGTGGCGCCGTCGCCGCCGCGGGCGCCGCTCGGCCCGACGGGCCGCTCGACAGCCAGCGGCCCGGTGCCGGCCGAGCCGCCGCTCGACGGCCCGCCGATGGCCGGGCCGGACTCCAGCACCCGGCGCAGGTCGGCGAGGAGCCCGAGCCGCTCGGCGGAGTTGTGGTCGGACTCGGCGGCGTAGACCGCGACCGTGTCGTTGCGGTGCTTGGCGTCGTACATCGCCACGTCGGCGTGGCGCATCAGGGTGGCGAAGTCCTCGCCGTGCTCGGGGAAGAGGGCGATGCCGATCGACCCGCCGACGTCCAGCGGGAGCCCGTCCAGCGACACCGGCTCGGCCAGCACCCGTACCACCCGGTCGGCCAGCTCGCGCGCCTGCCCGACGTCGGTGAGCCCGGTCATCACGATGGCGAACTCGTCACCGCCGAGCCGTGCCACCATGTCCGGCTCGTCGACCACGGTGGTCAGCCGGGCGCTCACCTCGACCAGCAGCCGATCCCCCACCGCGTGACCGAGGGCGTCGTTGACGTTCTTGAACCGGTCCAGGTCGATCAGCAGCAGCGCCAGGTGCGCCTCCGGCTCGCCGCGCGCCGCCCGCTCGGCGTGCAGGTGCACCTGCTCGCCCACCTCGGCCAGCAGGGCCTTGCGGTTGGGCAGCCCGGTGAGCGGGTCGAGGGAGGCCACCTGCTGCTGCTCGACGGTGAGCCGGGCCATCCGGTACACGGCGAAGAGCGGCACCAGCACCAGCGGGATCAGCGCCGCGCTGGCCCGCGCCGCCGCCACCAGCACCGGCGCCAGCAGCAGCAACGAGCCGGTGGACAGCAACTCGAACGGCAGGCCCTGCCGGGCCGACGGCCACCAACGGTCGCCGAATCGCAGCCGTACGGCCGCGCTGACCAGGCCGTAGTTGACCGCGAACCAGGCCACCGTGGCACCGCCGACGGCCGCCACGTCGGCCCAACCCAGCCGGTGGCCGTCGAAGATGCCGTCCGGGCCGAGCCGGGTGATGCCGTACGCGGCGGCCAGCGCGCAGGCGTACTGGCCGGCGTTGAACGCGGTACGCCAGGCGGCGTGTCCCATCCGCCACCCGGAGACCACCACCGCCACGGCCTGCACCGCGACCGCCGGACCCAGCCCCCAACCGAGCAGGATGGCGAAGGTGAAGCAGGTCGACGGGAAGACCGCGGAGGACTGCCGTCGCCCCGGCGGGACGAACGGGCGGGCGTCGCAGCCGATCGCGAGCACCGCCATCGTCCAGAACGCCGCCGGCAGCCGGGCCAGCTGCTCGGGAAGCGCGGCCAACGACGGTGCCGAGACCAGTACGGCGACGGCGAGCACCGCGGCCACGAAGGCGGAGAACGGTCCGGTGCGTCCAGGTGGGACGGAGTTGCGCGGATCGGCGGTCTCCATCACACCTCCCGGGACGCCGTGGCGCGTTCACGCGCCGTGCACCAATGAAACGCCCTCGGTGCCGGGTTCCCCGGTATGACAGTCACGAATCGGTCGTAGTCGTAATTAAGTTGGTATACGCGGCCAGGTGCCCGCAAGATCCCCATCCGACCCGTTCGAACCGGGTGGCGGATCGAGTGGCAGTCACCCCTCGACGCGGGCGACCTCGCGGGCGGCGTCCGGCCCGGCGTCGAGGAGCACCTGGAAGCCCTCCTCGTCGAGCATCGGCACCTTGAGGCTGGCCGCCTTGTCGGCCTTGGAACCCGGGTTGTCGCCCACCACCACGAAGCCGGTCTTCTTGGAGACCGAGCCGCTCACCTTCCCGCCCCGGGATTGGATCGCCTCGGCGGCCTGGTCGCGGGAGAAGCCGGCCAGGGTGCCGGTCACCACCACCGTGACCCCCTCCAGCGGGCGCGGCCCCTCGTCCACGGCCTCCTCGGCCATCCGTACCCCGGCCTCGGCCCACTTGCGCACCACCTCGCGGTGCCAGTCGACGGCGAACCACTCGCGGATGCTGGCGGCGATCGTCGGGCCCACCCCGTCGACCGAGGAGAGCTCCTCCTCGCTGGCCTCGTCGATCGCCTCAATGGAGCGGAAGTGCCGGGCCAGCGCCTGCGCGGCGGTCGGGCCGACGTGCCGGATGGAGAGCGCCACCAACACCCGCCACAGGTCGCGTTCCTTGGCCACCGCCAGGTTGTCCAGCAGCTTGACCGCGTTGCTGCCCAGGGTGCCGTCCTTGTTGACGAAGAACGGCGACCGCGCCAACTGGTCGGCGTCGAGCAGGAAGAGATCGCCCTCGTCCTGGATGATCTCGGCGTCGAGCAGCGCGGCGGCCCCCTTGTAGCCGAGCACCTCGATGTCGAACGCGCCGCGGCCGGCCAGGTGGAAGACCCGCTCGCGCAGCTGCGCGGGGCAGCTGCGGGTGTTGGGGCAACGGATGTCGACGTCGCCGGACTTGGCGGGGGCGAGCGGCGTGCCACAGGCCGGGCAGTTGGTGGGCATCACGAACGGCCGGGCGTCGGCGGGACGCAGGTCGACCACCGGGCCGAGCACCTCGGGAATGACGTCGCCGGCCTTGCGGATGACCACCGTGTCGCCGATCAGCACGCCCTTGCGTTCCACCTCGCGGGCGTTGTGCAGGGTGGCCAGCGCGACCGTCGAGCCGGCCACGCGCACCGGTTCCAGCACCGCGAACGGGGTGACCCGGCCGGTACGCCCGACGTTGACGTCAATGTCGAGCAGCTTGGTGTTGACCTCCTCCGGCGGGTACTTGAAGGCGATCGCCCAGCGGGGCGCGCGGCTGGTCGAGCCGAGGCGGCCCTGGATGGAGACCGGATCGACCTTGACCACCACGCCGTCGATCTCGTGCTCGACGTCGTGCCGGTGCTCGGCGTAGTAGGCGATGTACTCGGCCACGCCGGCCAGGTCGGGCACCACCCGCCACCGGTCGCTGGTCGGCAGGCCCCACGCCTTCAGCGCCGCGTACGACTCGGACTGGGCGGTCGGCTGGAAGCCGCGGCGGGCGCCGATGCCGTGCACGACCAGGCGCAGCGGGCGGGACGCGGTGATCCGTGGGTCCTTCTGCCGGAGACTGCCGGCAGCCGCGTTGCGCGGGTTGGCGAACGGCGGCTTGCCCTGCTCGACGAGCCCCGCGTTGAGGTCGGCGAAGGCGGCCACCGGGAAGTAGATCTCGCCCCGGACCTCCAGGAGCTCCGGAATGTCGGGGAACTCGGCGGACGGGGTGAGCCGCCCCGGCACGTCCCGGATGCTGCGCACGTTGGCGGTGACGTCCTCGCCGGTGCGGCCGTCGCCCCGGGTGGCGGCCCGGACCAGCCGGCCGCGCTCGTAGGTGAGGTTGATGGCCAGACCGTCGACCTTGAGCTCGCACAGGTAGGGCACCGGGCCGCCGGCGTCGCGCTCGACCCGCTCGGCCCAGGCGGCCAGTTCCTCGTCGGCGAAGGCGTTGTCGAGCGACATCATCCGCTCGGCGTGGGTGACCGCGGTGAAGTCGGTGGAGAAGGTGCCGCCCACCCGCTGCGTCGGCGAGTCGGGCGTACGCAGCGCCGGGTACTGCTCCTCCAGCTCCTCCAGCTCACGCAACTGCCGGTCGAACTCGGCGTCGGAGATCGTCGGCGCGTCCAGCACGTAGTAGCGGTACTGGTGCTCGGTCAGCTCCTGGCTGAGCGTGGCGTGCCGCTCCCGCGCCTCCGGGGTGGGCTCGCCACCCGCCGCGGCCTCCTGCGCCGGGCTCACCTGCTGCGCGACCGCATCCTCGGACATCGCCCCGGACCCGTCGCCGTCTGTGGACACCTTGCCGTCCTTGGACACCTCGTGCGACCTCCCTGATCACGCTACCCCCGCACGGTATCCGGAAGGTGAGACAGTCCGCCGCCCACCCGCCGTGGCCCGGGCTTTCGGCGGGGCCGGCCGCGCCGTGCGAGGATCGCGCACGGCGGACCCTACGACCGCCGTGCGACGACACCGGCGAGTGACGGGGGTACGGATGCCTGAGTGGCTGCTCTGGGCGGCGGCGATCGTGCTGGCAGTCGCGGCGGGCTGGGCCTGGAGCGAGCTACGCCGACGCCCGAGCCGCCGCCCCCCGGCCGGCCGCCCCGACAGCACCGGCCCCGGTGGGCGGCCCGGCGCCCGTGGTGAGCCGGGACGACCCGGTGCCCGGCCAGGTCGGGGTGCCCCGCCCCGGTCCCCGGGTCGGTCGACCGCCGCACCGCGACCGCGCGGCGCCGACCGGGCACCCGACGGCGCGCCCCGGCCGGGCGACATCTGGTGGGCCGACGTGCCCTACGCCGACGGCACCGGCTCGAAGGTGCGGCCCTGCCTGGTGCTCCGGATCGACGGACGATCCGCCGAGGTACTGAAGATCACCAGTCAGGACAAGAGCGGCCGGGACGACCACGTCCGGATCCCCACCCGGGACTGGGACCGGGGCGCCGAGCACGACAGCTACCTCGACATCGGCGACCCGATCCGGGTCCCCCTGCCGGCCTTCCAGGACCGGGCCGGCCCCTGCGACCCCACCCTCTGGCGCCACCTCCGCACCCTCCCCCACCTCCCCCTCCGCTAGTCCCCGCTGCGCTGCGGGCCCGCCAGGGCGGCGAGTTGGTCGGCGTACTCGATGCGGGTGGCCCAGTCGGCGGGCCAGGCGGGCATGCCGGCGGCCGCGCCGACGAAGGCGCCGGCCAGGGCGGCGATCGAGTCGGAGTCGCCGGCCGTGGTGGCGCCCCGGGCCAGCGCGCCGACCGGGTCGTCGGCGTGCCGGACGGCGCAGTACAACGCCGTGGCCAGCGCCTCCTCGGCCACCCAGCCGTCGCCGGTGTGGCGGCACGGGTCGCCGCTGTCGTCGGGTCGGGCCAGCGCGGCGGTCAGCCGGTCCAGCGCCGAGCGGCACTCGTCCCAGCCGCGGGCGATGAAGTCGGCCGGCGACTGGCCGCCCGGCCGCTGCCAGAGGTCACCGAGCCAGTCCGTCCGGTAGGTGCGGCGCTGCTCCCGGGCCCGGTCGGTGAGCAGCCCGGGCAGTTCGGCCAGCGCGGCCCCCTCGCGCAGCAGCCGCACCGCGTACGCGGTCAGTTCGCTGGCCGCGAGACCGGTCGGGTGACCGTGGGTCAGCCCGGCCTGGAGCTGGGCCAGCCCGGCGAGGGTGTCCAGGTCGACGTCGAGCAGCCCGACCGGGGTGACCCGCATGTTCGCGCCGCACCCCTTGGAACCGGCCACCGTCGCCTCCTGCCAGCGCAGCCCCCGGCCCAGCTCGGCGCAGGCCCGCAGGCAGGTCATGCCCGGGGCCCGGTTGTTGTCGGGGCTGACCGCCCAGTCCAGGAAGCGCCGGCGCAGCAGCGGCTCGACCGCCTCCGGCGTCCACGCCGGGGCGTCGCGCAGCGCCCAGCCGACCGCGAGCGCCATCTGGGTGTCGTCGGTGACCAGCACCGGGTCGCCGGAGAGTTCCCGGGGGCCGGCCGGGCCGTATCGGTCGACGATCTCGGCGACGGTCAGGAACTCGGTCGGCCGGCCCAGCGCGTCGCCGTAGGCGAGGCCGAAGAGCGAGCCGGCGGCCCGCTGGAGCGAGGAGTCGATCACGCCCGCGATCATGCCCGCCCACCGCCACCCCACCCAGGGGCGGGTGGCCGCAGGGCGGTGCGCGCGGGTCAGTCCCAGCAGAGGCAGAACGGGTGGCCGGCGGGGTCGGCGTAGACGCGCCAGCCCTCACCCTCGCCGGGCAGCCGGCGGGCGCCCAGCGCCAGCACCGCCTTCTCGGCGGTCTCGATGTCGTCCACCGTGACGTCGAGGTGGAACTGCTGGGGCCGCTCCGGATCCGGCCAGGACGGCGGACGCAGGTTGGGCGCGTACTGGAACGCCAACCTCGGCTGGTGCCCGGCCCGGCCGCCGAGGACCACCCAGTCGTCCGCGCAGTCCTCCTCGATCAGCGGCAGGCCGAGCAGCTCGGAGTAGAACGCGGCCAGGGTCCGCGGGTCGGGGCAGTCGATCACCGTGGAGCGCAGCTGTCCAATCATGCCCGTCATCCTGCCCAGTGGGTACGACGGAAACGTCAGTCCTCGGCGAGCCGCCGGCCCGCGTCCCGGCAGGCGGTCAGCACCGCGCGGGCGTACTGCGGCGGCGCACCGGCGAGCCCGCAGGCCGGGGTGACCACCACCTGCTCGGCGAGCCGGCGGCGCGGGAAGCCGAGGCGGTCCCAGAGCTGGCGTACCCGGTCGGCGACCTCGGCCGAGCTGGGCGCGCGAGCGGGCGACGGCGGCCGGGTGGGCGCGGCGCCCGCCAGCAGGCCGAGCCCGGCGTCGATGGCCTCGCCGAGCGGGTCGAGGTCGGTGACCAGGCTCAGGTCGAGCGCCACCCCGACCGCTCCGGCCGAGCGGATCAGCTCCAGCGGCACGTCGGGAGCGCAGCAGTGCACCACGGTCGGCACGCCGGCCGCTTCGACCACCGTCCGCAGCAGGGCGCCGGCGGCGCCGGACTCCACCGCCCGGTGGGTGCCGAAGCCGCTCTCCGTGGGCACCCGCCCGGCCAGCACGGCCGGCAGCGACGGCTCGTCCAGCTGGAGCAGCACCGAGGCGCGCGGCAGCCGGCGGTTGACCGCCGCGACGTGCTCGCGGACCCCCTCGGCGAGGGATCCGGCGAGGTCGCGCACCGCGCCGGGGTCGCCCAGCAGCCGGCCGCCGATCGGCAGCTCCAGCGCGGCGGCCAGGGTGAACGGCCCGCCGACCTGCACCTTGACCGGCCCGGCGTACTCCTCGGCCTGCTCGGCGAGCTGGTCGAGGTCGCGTTCCATGAGGTCGCGGGCGCGGCGCAGGTCCCGGCCGGGCCGGGGCGCGATCCGCCAACGGGCGGCGTAGAGCTCCACCGGCAGCTCGACCAGCAGCCCGGCCGTCCGGCCGATCAGGTCGGCGCCGGGGCCGCGCGCCGGCAGTTCCGCGAGGTGCGGCAGGGCGGGCAGCTCACCGAGGACGATCCGCTGCGCCTCGGCGATGTCGGTGCCGGGCAGCGAGCCGATGCCGGTCGCCGCGCCGGACGGCCACGGCCATGCCTGGTCTGTCACGGCCGAAGACTATCCGGTACGCGGACCCCGGCACGCCGCCGCCGGCCACTCCGCCAATCGGCCGGCGCGCCGATCGGCCGGCGCGCCGTCGGGCGGCCGTGACGGCGGCGGCCCGCCGCCGGGCGGCCGTCAGGGCGGCGGCGCGTCCGTCCAGAGGCCGTGAAGGCGGCGTGAACGTCGGGAGCCGCCGAGGTCGCGGCGGACGGGGTGGTCAGCCGGCGATGGTGGCGGAGCCGAGCACGATGTCACCGGCCGGATCCGGCCGGTACGCCACCACGGCCTGCCCGGCGGCCACGCCCCGCACCGGCCGGCGCAGCTCGGCCTGGAACGTGTCGCCGTCCAGCGTGACGGTGGCGGGCACCACGTCGCCGTGCGCCCGCAGCTGCACCTCGCACTCCACCGGCGCCTCCGGACGCGGGCCGCCGGTCCACACCGGACGCTCGGCGCGCACCCGGGCGACCTCCAGCGCCTCGGCCGGGCCGACGGTCACCGTGTTGGTCTTCGGGGTGATGGAGAGCACGTAGCGTGGCCGGCCGTCCGGCGCGGGGCGGTCCAGGTGCAGCCCTCGCCGCTGGCCGACCGTGTACGCGTACGCGCCGGTGTGGCTGCCGACCACCGCGCCGGTGGTCGCGTCGACCACGTCGCCCGGGGCCTGGCCGAGCCGCTGGGCGAGGAAGCCACGGGTGTCGCCGTCGGCGATGAAGCAGATGTCGTGCGAGTCGGGCTTGTCGGCCACCGCCAGCCCGCGCCGGGCGGCCTCCTCGCGGACCTGCGCCTTGGTCGAGTCGCCGAGCGGGAACATCGACCGGTCCAGCTGCTCGCGGGTGAGCACCGCGAGCACGTACGACTGGTCCTTGGCCGCGTCGACGCTGCGCCGCAGCAGCCCATCGGCGCCGAGCCGGGCGTGGTGGCCGGTGACCACGGCGTCGAAGCCCAGGGCCACCGCGCGGTCCAGCACCGCGGCGAACTTGATCTTCTCGTTGCAGCGCAGGCAGGGGTTCGGCGTACGGCCGGCGGCGTACTCGGCGACGAAGTCGTCCACCACGTCGGAGTGGAACCGGTCGGCCATGTCCCAGACGTAGAACGGGATGCCGATCACGTCGGCGGCCCGCCGGGCGTCCCGGGAGTCCTCCTGGGTGCAGCAGCCGCGCGCACCGGTGCGGTAGGTCTGCGGGTTCCGGGCGAGCGCCAGGTGCACGCCGGTCACCTCGTGCCCGGCCGCCACGGCACGCGCCGCCGCGACCGCCGAGTCGACCCCGCCGGACATCGCCGCCAACACCCTCACCGGCTCACTCCCTTCACCCCACCGAGCCTATCCCCGCACCCACCCCACCCCCTCCCCCGCCCACCACCGCTACCCCGCCGCCCCCACCACAGCCGCGATCTTGCACTTCACGCCCGGGCAAAAGTTACTAATGCCGCGAATGAAGGGCCGAAAGTGCAAGATCGCGGGGGTGGGGGTGGGGGCGGGGGCGGGGGCGGGGGCGGGGCGGGGTGGGGTGGGGGTGGGGTGGGGGTTAGCGGGGGGTGCGGAGGGCGGCGGCGCGGCGGGCGCGGTCGACGGCCGCGGGGAGGGCGGCGATCAGGGCGTCGACGTCGGCCGGGGTGCTGGTGTGGCCGAGGGTGAAGCGCAGCGAGGAGCGGGCCCGGTCGTCGTCGGCGCCCATCGCGAGCAGCACGTGCGAGGGCTGGGCCACCCCGGCCGAGCAGGCCGACCCGGTCGAGCAGGCGATCCCCTGGGCGTCCAGCAGGAGCAGCAGGGCGTCGCCCTCGCAGCCCGGGAAGGAGAAGTGCGCGTTGCCGGGCAGCCGGCCGGCCGGGTCGCCGTTGAAGACCACCTCGGGCACCGCCTGCCGGACCCGCTCGACCAGGTCGTCGCGGAGGGCGGCCACCCGGGCCGCGTACTCCTGCTGGCCCTTCACCGCCGCTTCCACGGCGACCGCGAAGGCCACGATGCCCGCGGTGTCCAGGGTGCCGGAGCGGACGTCGCGCTCCTGACCGCCGCCGTGCAGCAGCGGGGTGGCCGGCACGTCCCGGGCGAGCAGCAGGGCACCCACCCCGGTCGGCCCGCCGAGCTTGTGCCCGGTGACGGTCAGCGCGGCGACGCCGCTGGCGGCGAAGTCGACCGGCACCTGGCCGACCGCCTGGATGGCGTCGGTGTGGAACGGCACACCGTACTCTGCGGCGACGGCGGCCAGTTCGCTGACCGGCTGCACGGTGCCGACCTCGTTGTTCGCCCATATCGCGGTGACCACGGCCACCCGGTCGCCGTGCTCGGCCAACTCGGCGCGGAGCGCATCGGGGGTGAGCCGGCCCGCCTCGTCGACCGGCAGCCAACCCACGTCGGCGCCCTCGTGCCCGGCGAGCCAGTCGACCGCGTCGAGCACCGCGTGGTGCTCGACCGCGCTGGAGACCACCCGGTTCCGCCGCTCGTCGGCGCCCCGGCGAGCCCAGAAGATGCCCTTGACCGCCAGGTTGTCGCTCTCCGTGCCGCCACCCGTGAAGATCACCTCGGACGGCCGGGCACCGAGCGCGGCGGCCACCCGCTCCCTCGACTCCTCCACCCGGCGACGGGCACGACGACCCGCCGCGTGCAGGGAGGACGCGTTGCCCACCTCGCGGGCGGTGGTGACGTACGCCTCCAGTGCCTCGTCGAGCATCGGCGTGGTCGCGGCGTGATCCAGGTAAGCCATCACGACTCAGCCTACGACCGTCGACGGACCGGCCGGACGCCGGAGGCCGGCCGGCACCGGGCCAGGGAGAGCGCACTCCCCGCCCCGGCGCCCCCGGCGATCACTCGGGCACGGCCGTGACGACGATGTCGTCGCGGTACCGGCGGACGTCGCCGGCGAGGCCCGGGTGTTCGACGACGGGCGGCTGCACCTGCACGTGGCGAATCTCCCGAACGTCCCGGGGTACTACGAGGTCTGGCTCATCAACCCACGGACCATGGAGATGTTCTCGGTCGGCGTACTCGGTGACGGGGCGGACGAGCTACTCCCGTTGCCACCGGCGGTCGACCTTCAGGCATACTCGGTTGTCGACGTTTCCGCCGAGCGGTTCGACAACAACACCGCCCACTCCGGCGAGAGCCTGTTGAGGGGCACCTTGACGGGCTGATCGGCGGGCCGGCTCAGCTCCCCGGCCCGCCGATCAGCTCCCCACCGCCCGCCCGGCCTGCTCAGCCCAACCGCCGGCCGAACCAGCCCAACCGCTTGTCCAGCGCGACGACGACGGAGACCAGCGCGGCGATGCCGAAGATCCGCAGCCACGTCGTCCCGCTGATCGGGGCGGTCCGGAACAGGTCGTTGAGCACCGGCAGGTAGGTCAGCGCCAGCTGGGCGAGGGCCTGTGCCAGCACCCCGACGATCAGCCAGCGGTTGCTGAACAGGCCCAGCCGCCATGGCGACCGGGTCAGCGAGCGGCAGCTGAACAGGTAGCCGGCCATCACGACGACGAACAGGTTCACCGCCGCGGTGCGCGCCTGCGCCAGCTCCGACCCGGCGTTCAGCTCCCACTCGAACAGCCCCCAGGCGCCGACCACCAGCAGCGCGGAGACCAGCAGGACGCGGACCACCAGCGCGGCGGTCAGCAGCGGCTGTTTCGGGTCGCGCGGCGGGCGGTCCATGATCCCGGGTTCCTTCGGCTCGAAGGCCAGCGTCAGGCCGAGCGCCACGGCGGTGGTCATGTTGATCCACAGGATCTGGCTGGGCAGGATCGGCAGCACCGTGCCGAGCACGATCGCCACCAGGATGACCATGCCCTCGGCGGCGTTGGTGGGCAGCGTCCAGGTGATGAACTTGGTCAGGTTGGCGAAGACACCGCGCCCCTCCTCGACCGCCGACTCGATGGTGGCGAAGTCGTCGTCGGTGAGCACGATGTCGGCGGCCTCCTTGGCCACCTCGGTGCCGCTGCGTCCCATGGCCACCCCGATGTTGGCCTGCCGCAACGCCGGGGCGTCGTTGACCCCGTCGCCGGTCATCGCCACCACCTGGCCGGCGGCCTGCAACGCCTCCACCAGCCGCAGCTTCTGCTCCGGCGAGACCCGGGCGAAGACCGACGCCTGGCGTACCGCGGCGGGCAGCTCGGCCGCCGGCAACGTCGCCAGGTCCGTCCCGGTGAGCACGTCACCCGGGCCGGGCGCGTCCCGGAGCAGGCCGAGCCGGCCGGCGATGGCGGTCGCGGTGGCGCGATGGTCCCCGGTGATCATCTTCACCGCCACGCCCGCCCGTTGACACGACCGCACCGCGGCCGCGGCGGCGGCCCGCGGCGGGTCGAGCATCGCGTGCAGGCCGGTGAACACCAGCCTGCCGGGCAGTTCCTCCTCCACCAGCCCGTCGGCCGGGCCGACCGGGCGCATCGCGGTGGCCAGCACCCGCAGCCCGTCGGCGGCCAGCTCGTGCGCGGCGGCCAGCACGGCCTCGACGTCGAGCGGGCCGGTCGAGCCGTCCTCGCGCAGCGCCGCGGCGGACCACTCGACCACCCGCTCGACCGCCCCCTTGACCAGCACCACCCGGCCGTCCTCGCGCCGGTCGTGCAGGGTGGCCATGTACTGCCGCTCGGAGGTGAACGGGACGGCCGCCAGCCGGGGCAGTTCCTCGGCGACCCGGTGCCGGCTCAGCCCCACCTTGGCGCCCACCACCAGCATGGCCCCCTCGGTGGGGTCGCCCAGCACCGCCCAGCGGCCGTCCTGCTCGTCCAGCCGGGCGTCGTTGCACGCCACCCCGGCCAGCAGCGACCAGCGCAACGCCCCCACCCCGGTCGGGGCCGGGCCGCCGTCGGCGTCCCGGATCTCACCCGTCGGGGTGTAGCCGGCACCGGTGACCTCGTAGCGGCCCTGCGGCGTCCAGAGCAGCTGGACCGTCATCTGGTTCTCGGTCAGCGTGCCGGTCTTGTCGGTGCAGATCACCGTCGTGCTGCCGAGCGTCTCCACGGCCGGCAGGCGCCGGACCACGGCCCGCCGGCGGGCCATCCGGGACACCCCGATGGCCAGCGTGATGGTCACCGCGGCGGGCAGCCCCTCCGGGATCGCGCCCACGGCCAGCGCGACCGCGGCGGTGAAGGTCTGGCCGGCGTCCTGGCCGCGCAGCAGGCCGATGCCGAAGGTCACCGCGGCCAGCACCAGGATCGCCACGGTGAGCAGCCGGCTGAACCGGGCCAGCTGCACGGTCAGCGGGGTGTCCAGCACCCGCGCGCCGCCGACCAGCCGGTGGATCCGGCCCAGCTCGGTCTCCGCCCCGGTGGCCACCACGACGCCGGCCGCCGAGCCGCCGGTGAGCAGGGTGCCGGAGTAGAGCAGGTTGCGGCGGTCGGCCACCGGCGTCTCGGCCGGTACGACCAGCTCGTCCTTGCGGACCGGCAGTGACTCGCCGGTCAGCGCCGACTCGTCCGCGCGCAGCTCGGCGGCGTGCACCAGCCGCAGGTCGGCGGGGACCTTCTCACCGGCCTCGACCAGCACCAGGTCACCGGGGACCACCTCGGTGGAGGGCACCCGCCGCTGGCGCCCGCCGCGCACCAGCCGCGCCTCGGTACGCACCATCGCCCGCAACGCGTCGAGGGCCGCCTCGGCCCGGGACTCCTGCAGGAAGCCGACCACCGCGTTGACCACCACCACCCCGAAGATCACGGCGGAGTCGACGTACTCGGCGAGCAGCAGGGTGACCACGCCGGCGCCGATCAGCACGTAGATGAGCGGGTTGTGGAACTGCCGCAGCAGCCGCCGGAACACCCCGCCCTGGGTGGCCCGGGGCAGCAGGTTCGGCCCGAACCGGCGGAGCCGGTCGGCCGCGTCCGCCTCCGTCAGCCCGTGTTCGACGTCCGTCCCGAGCAGCAGCACGACCTCGTGCGCGGCCAGGGCGTGGTGGTCACCCTCGGGCCTGGGGGCGGGCATGTCGCGCTCCTTCGTCCATCGGCGGGCGGGGGTGCGCGGGGGTGCTCCCCCGATGGTCCCAGTTCCGGGTACGCCGCGGGTGGTTCCCGGGAACGCGGAAGGCCGGGACCGAACGCGAAAGGCCGGGACCGAACGCGAAAGGCCGGGACCGAACGCGAAAGGCCGGGACCGAACGCGGAAAGGCCGGAACCGCGGCGCGGTTCCGGCCTTTCCTCGGTCGAGCCTCAGCTCACTTGCGCTTGCGGATCTCCTCCGCGGCCTGCGGGACCACCTTGAACAGGTCGCCCACCACGCCGAAGTCGGCCAGCTCGAAGATCGGCGCCTCGCCGTCCTTGTTGACCGCGACGATGGTCTTCGAGGTCTGCATGCCGGCCCGGTGCTGGATCGCGCCGGAGATGCCCAGCGCGATGTAGAGCTGCGGGGAGACGGTCTTGCCGGTCTGGCCCACCTGGAACTGGTGCGGGTAGAAGCCGGAGTCCACCGCCGCCCGGGACGCGCCGACCGCGCCGCCGAGCAGGTCGGCCAGCTCCTCGACCAGCTTGAAGTTGTCGGCGTTGCCGACGCCGCGGCCACCGGAGACGACCACGGACGCCTCGGTCAGCTCGGGACGCGAGCCCTTCTGCTCGGCGACCCGGTCCACCACCTTGGCCAGCTTGTCGGTGTCGGCCACGGTGACGGTGAGCTGCTCGACCGCCGGGGTGGCGGCGGCCGGCACCGGGTTGACCGAGTTCGGCCGCAGGGTGACCAGCGGCAGGCCGCGGGTGACCTTGGACTTCACGATGGTGGAGCCGGCGAAGGCCACCTGGGTGGCGGTGCCGTCGGCGTCCAGCGCGACCACGTCGGTCAGGATGCCGTTGTCCAGCTTGACCGCCAGCCGGGCGGCGATCTCCTTGCCCTCCTGGGAGGAGGCGAGCAGCACGGCCGCGGGCTCGACCCGCTTGACCAGCTCGGCCAGCACGGTGGCCTTGGGCGCCACCAGGTAGCCGTCGATCTCCTCGCTCTCCGCGGCGTAGATCTTCGCCGCGCCGTACTCGCCCAGCTTGGCGCTCAGCGCCTCGGCCGCGCTGGCGCCGCCGAGCACCACCGCGCTGGGCGTGCCCAGCTCGCGGGCGAGGGTGAGCATCTCCAGGGTGACCTTCTTGACGCCGAATTCCCGGGTGGCTTCGACGACGACGAGAACCTCAGACATGTCCGGACCCCTCACACGAACTTCTCGGTGGCGAGGAACTCGACCAGCTTGACGCCGCCCTCGCCCTCGTCGGTGATCTTGGCGCCGCCGGAGCGCGGCGGCCGCTTGCTGTGCTCCAGCACGGCGCTGGTCGCGCCGTCGAAGCCCACCTCGGCC